>NZ_VWRN01000044.1 GCF_008632125.1 Cupriavidus cauae | reverse complement strand
ACACTGTTGCGCGTCAAGGGCAACTGAGCAATGGGCAGGCACGACCCGCGACCGTAGCGTGCCTGTCCATCACGAGTTTCTTTGCGGTGCTTAGCGTACGATTTTTTCCGTTTTCTGAGACGACCCCAAGATGCTGCAGCAGCCGGCCATCCGCGAAAAGCTGTCGGCCGCGGGCGCCGATCCGGTCGGTGCCGGTCCGGAAGCCTTCGGCAAACGCATTGCCAGCGAAACCCGCCGCTGGGGCGACCTGATCCGCCAGTCGGGCATCAAGCTGGATTGATCCAATACATCGAATTGCCATGAACAAGTCCATCCATCGCATTACCTCGGTCGAAGCCCTGCATGTCGGGCAGTTCCTCTATGCCCGCATCCGCACGGAGGCCGGCCTGACCGGCTATGGCGAGGCCGGTTCCTGGGGCCATATCGAGGCCGCCAAGGCCGCGCTGGAGAAATTCGGCCAGTATCTGGTCGGCAAGGACGCGAACCAGATCGAGATGCACTGGAACGTGATGCAGCGCTTCTCGCATTTCCGCGGCACGGCGGTCAATGCCGCGGTATCGGCCATCGATATCGCACTGTGGGACCTGCTGGGCAAGCGCCTGCAGGCGCCGGTCTGGCAATTGCTGGGGGGCGGGTATCGCGACAAGCTGCGCGTCTACGGCCACGTCTACGCGGAAACGCTGGACGAGGTGCTGGCCGACTGCCGCCGCCTGCGCGCGGAGGGCTTTACCGCGGTCGGGCATATCAACCCCTTCCTCGACGAACCGGAGGGCGAGGCCTATTTCCGCTCGCACGCCGGCAAGGTGCGCGACGCCAGGGAGCGCGTGATGGCCTTCCGCGAGGCCGTCGGTCCCGATGTCGACCTGCTGATCGAGATGCATCGGCGCCTGAGCCCGGCCGAGGCCATTGCCATCGGTCAGGTGCTGGAGCCGCTGACCCCGATGTGGCTGGAGGATCCGCTGCGGCCCGAGTTCTATCCGCAGATGACGACGGTCGGCCATGCCATCCGCGTGCCGATCGCCACCGGCGAGCGCTTCTGCACGCCGGCCGAATTCCATCTGCAGCTGGCCGGCGGCGGCGTGCGTTTCGCGCGCACCTCCGTCTGCGTCTGCGGCGGCATCACCGGCGCAAGGAAGATCGCCGCGCTGGCGGAGGCGCAGAACGTCGATATCGCTCCGCACAACCCGCTGTCGCCGATCAGCCTGGCCGCCTGCATGCAGGTCGCCGCGGCGGTGCCCAACTTCGCGATCCAGGAATATCCGACCGGCTTCGAGAACCTGGTGCTGAAGTCGGGCCAGAAACTGCTCGGTGCCGATCTGGTCAAGCGCTATCCGGTGCCGGAGAACGGCTTTATCGCGGTGCCGGACGCGCCGGGGATCGGCATCGAGCTGGTCGACGACGTCGAGCACAAGCGCGCCCCGCTGTATCGGCCGGTGTCGATGCGGCGGACCATCGACGGCGCGCCGCTGGACCAATAAGGCGCTATCGCGCTCTACAGCTGCGCAGCGACCGTTCCAGGCCCGCTCCGAGCCTGCGCTACGACGGCCCTACGCCCGCTCGCCGACCTGGCTCTCCAGCTCGGCGAGCCGCTTCTTCAGCGCCCGCTCCTCCTGGAAGCGGGCGGTCGCGTCGCGGATCACCGCGACGATCCCCGTCACGGCGCCGCCCGCGTCCTTCAGCAGCGCGACCGTGAAGGCGATCGACATTGCCTTGCCGTCCTTGTCGATCGCCGGTACCTTCAGCAACTCGCTGCCGTAGCGGGTCGTGCCGGTCGCCATCGTCTTGTCGTAGCCCTGCCAGTGCCGCGCGCGCAGACGCTCCGGAATGATCAGATCGAGCGATTGGCCCAGCGCCTCGGCCTGGCTATAGCCGAACATCCGCTCCGCCGCGGGATTCCATAGCGTGATGGCGCCCTGGGCGTCGGCGATCACGATGGCATCGCCGATGGCCGCCACCAGTTGCGCATAGTCGATCGGGTCCGGCATGGGGGTCTCCTCGTGGGTTCGATCATTCGATCATTCGATCATTCGGTCATTCGGTCATTGCCGATGCGTTCGTTGCGCCCGGTCCTGAACCGACGGTAGCCCGATCCGCGCCGCCCCGCAATGGCGGCCTTGACGCCAGCGTGGAATATCCCATTCGCCCCGGTACTGGGCGCCATTCGATGATTTCGCTTGGGAATCAATGGGAGGCCATTTAAGATGCCGCCCTGGGCAACGCCACATACGGCCGATGGCCCCATCGCTTGTCCCCGACTGCCCGTCCCGTCGACCTGTCGTCGAGACCTGTCACTACCGAACAAAATGCTGCGAGCGCGTACACGTATTCTTCTGGCGTCGTTGATCGCCTTGCTGATGATTCTCCCGGCCAGCGCGAGTACCGGGAAGCTGGATGCCCGCCTGCAAGCGGCGGCCGCGAACGGCGATGCCGCCGCCATTGCCCTGCTGATCAAGCAAGGGGCCAATCTGGAAGCGCGGGACGAGAGCGGCGCCACGCCGCTGCTGATCGCGACCCGCCACAACCATGTCGACGCCGCCAGGGTGCTGATCGACGCCGGCGCCAACGTCAATGCCAAGGACCGCATCCAGGACAGCGCCTACCTCCATGCGGGTGCGCGCGGCCACAACGAGATCCTGAAGATGACGCTGACGCATGGCGCCGATCTGAAGAGCACCAACCGCTATGGCGGCACGGCGCTGATTCCGGCGGCCGAACGCGGCCATGTCGAGACCGTGCGCATCCTGATCGCCGCGGGGGTGGACGTCAATCACATCAACAGGCTGCATTGGACCGCCCTGCTGGAAGCGATCATTCTCGGCGATGGCGGACCGAAGCACACCGAGATCGTCCGCCTGCTGGTCAATGCGAAGGCCGATGTGAATATTCCCGATGGCAAGGGCGTGACCGCGCTGCAGCATGCGCGGCAGCGCGGCTATCGGGAAATCGAGAAGATCCTGGTCAAGGCCGGCGCGCGGCAATAGCGCCGCGCCCGGCGACTGCCCTGGCGCTGCATGCCCTATTGCTGCATGCCCTATTGCTGCATGCCCTATCGCTGCATGCCCCAGCGCCGCACCGTGGCCGCCTCCAGCGTGCGGAACACCAGCCCTTCCACCAGCAGGCCGATCAGGATCACCATCGCCAGCCCGGCGAACACGCGGTCGGTATAGAGCTCGTTGCGGTTCTGGAAGATATACCAGCCCAGGCCGCCCTTGCCCGACGACGCGCCGAACACCAGCTCGGCCGCGATCAGCGTGCGCCAGGCGAAGGCCCAGCCGATCTTCAGGCCCGACACAATGGCCGGCAGCGCGGCCGGCACCAGGATCAGCAGCACATAGCGCAGCCCCCGCAGGCCATAGTTGCGTCCCGTCATGCGCAAGGTCTCCGGCACGCCACGGAAGCCCGCATAGGTGTTCAGCGCCAACGGCCACAGCACCGAGTGGATCAGCACGAAGATCAGGCTGCCGCTGCCCAGGCCGAACCACAGCAGCGCGAGCGGCAGCAAGGCGATCGCCGGCAAGGGGTTGAACATCGCGGTCAGCGTATCGAGCAGGTCGCGCCCGATCGTCGTGGAGACCGCCAGCGTGGTCAGCACGAAGGCGAGCGCAATGCCGGCGGCATAGCCTTGCAGCAGGATCGTCAGCGAGATCGCGGCCTTGTTCAGCAGCTCGCCGGTGGTCAGGCCCTCGACGAAGGCCTGGGCGGTGGCAAGGAAGGATGGCAGCAGCAGATCGTTGTTCTGCAGTCGGGCGACGGTCTCCCACAGCGCCGCCAGTACCAGAAGGATCACGGCGCGACGCAATCCGCTGTTCTGCCACAGCCGCTGGCGCAGCGGCAGCGCCCGCGCAACCGCGGTGGCGGTGAAGGGTTCGAGCTCGCGTTCGTACTCGGGCCGCAGCGGCGGCAGGGACTGCGTTGTCGTAGTGGCGATGGTCGTCATGGCTGTCCCCTTCAGCGTGCCCGCGCGGTACGCGGCGGGATGTCGGCGGCGTCCGCGATGTCAGTGTCGGCGGCGGCGTCCGGCCCCGGCGTATCGAACAGCAGCCGATGGATGCGCTGCGCGGTCTGCTGGAAGGCCGCGCTGCCCTGGCTGCGCAGATCGAACTGGTGGCTGTTCAGCTCGGCGCGTACGCGCCCCGGATGCGGCGACAGCAGCAGGATGCGGTTGCCGACCACCAGCGCCTCCTCGATCGAATGCGTGACGAACAGCAGCGTGAAGGCCGCGTCCTGCCACAGCGCCAGCAGTTCCTCCTGCATGCGGCGGCGGGTCAACGCATCGAGCGCCGCGAACGGTTCGTCCATCAGCAGCACCTTGGGCCGCAGCGCCAGCGCCCGGGCGATCGCCACACGCTGTTTCATGCCGCCGGACAGCGTATGCGGATAGGCGTCCACGAAGTTGGCCAGGCCCACCTTGTCCAGGTAGTGCAGCGCCACGTCGGCCGCTTCGGCACGGCGCAGTCCGCGCGCCTGCATCAGCGGGAACATCACGTTCTGCTTGACCGTCTTCCACGGCGGCAGCTGGTCGAATTCCTGGAACACGACGATGCGATCCGGCCCCGGCGCGCGCACGCGTTCGCCGTCGAGCCGGATCTCGCCCTCGATCGGCGGGACGAACCCCGCCACCGCCTTCAGCAGCGTCGACTTGCCGCAGCCCGAGGGACCCAGCAGCACGAAGCGGTCGCCGGCGTGCACATCGAAGCTGACGCGGTGCGTCGCGCGCACCACGCGCTCCGGCGTCCGATACTCGAGCGAGACGTCGTCGATCTGCAGCAGGGGGCCGCGTTGGCCGGCGGCGCCGACCACGCGCAGCGGTTGCGAGACGGTGGCGGTCATGATCAGCTCCCTTGCGCGGTGGCCGGATCGGCGAAGAAATAGTCCTGCCAGGACTTCGGCTGATTGCGGATCGCGCCGACGCGATGCATGAATTCCGCCAGCACGAAGGTGTTCTGCGGCGCGATACGGAATTGCACCTGCGGGTTCTTCAGGATGCCAACCAGCAGCGTGCGGTCGATCTTCGCCTTGTTCGCGCGGATATAGAGGTCGGCGGCGGCCTCGGGATTGGCGGTGGCAAAGCGCGCCGCTTCGGCCAGTGCGTCGACGAAGGCGCGGTAGGTCTTCGGGTTTTCGTTGCGGAATTTCTCGGTCGCGTACAGCACCGTCGACGAACTGGGACCGCCGAGCACGTCGTACGAATTGAGCACGATATGCGCGTTCGGATTGCCGGCCAGTTCCTGCTCCTGGAACGGCGGATTGGCGAAATGCGCGGTGACCTCGGTGCCGCCGTTGATGATGGCCGACGCCGCCTCGGGATGCGGCATCGCCACGGTCCACTTGTCGAGCTGGTTGAAGGCCTTGTCGCCCCACTGCTTCGCCGCGGCCAGCTGCAGCACGCGCGCCTGTACCGACACCGTGACCGCCGGCAATGCGATGCGATCCTTGTCGGTGAAATCGGCCAGCGTCCTGACCTTCGGATTGTTGCTGACCAGGTAGTACGGGAAGCTGCCGAGCGAGGCGATGCCCTTGACGTTCTGCTTGCCGCGGGTGCGGTCCCACAGCGTCAGCAGCGGACCGACGCCCGCGCCGCCGACGTCGATCGCGCCCGACAGCAGCGCGTCGTTGACGGCGGCGCCGCCCGACAGCCGGGTCCATTCGACCTTGATGTCAATGCCCTGCTTCTGTCCCTGCTTCTCGATCAGCTGCTGTTCGCGGGCGACGTTGAGCAGCAGGTAGACCACGCCGAACTGCTCGGCGATGCGGATCTGCCCTTCGGCGTGGGCCGGTCTGGCAAACGCCAGTGCGCCGGCGCCGACGCTGGCGCCAACGGCAAGCGCAATCAGGCGGCGGCCCAGTTTGCTGAGCAGGGACGAACGGGGATACGGTGCTGCCATGGTGGGGCTCCGGAGAAAATTCTGGTTGTCTTGCGAAGGGGTAGTCGGACCGCCAGGAGGCGGTCCATCAGGCTGGCCAATCCCGCCACTGCGGGCCGCTTCGGATCGGCCCCGGGGTTGTCCGTGCCGTCAGAACGGGATGTCGCCCTCGACCGTGGTGCGGTACATCACGCGGCGCTGATCGGCCGGACAGCCGGCCGCCAGATGCAGCAGCGAGCGGTTGTCCCAGAACACCAGATCGTGCGGCTGCCAGCGGTGGCGATAGACGAATTCCGGCTTGACGCTGTGCGCGAACAGCGCGTCGAGCAGCGCGCGGCTTTCATCGTCGGGCAGGCCGACGATCCGCGTGGTGAAATGCTCGCTGACGAACAGCGCGCGCCGGCCGGTCTCCGGATGCGTGCGCACGACGGGCTGCAGCACCGGCTTGACCTGCGCGATCTGCTCGGCCGTCAGGTTCGGGCGCCACGGGCTGCGCTGCTGCAGCTCGGCATAGCGCGCGAGATAGGTGTGTTCGGCCTGGCGCCCTTCGACCGCCCGCTTCAATTCGGCCGGCAGCGTCTCCCAGGCCAAATGCTGGTTGGCGAACAGCGTGTCGCCGCCCTCGGCCGGCAGCTCCTGCGCATGGAGAAGCGAGCCCAGGCTCGGCTTTTCCTTGTACGACAGGTCCGAATGCCAGAAATGGCCGGCATCGCCAAGGCCGATTGGCTTGCCGTCCTTCAGCACGTTGGAGACGATCAGGATCTCCGGATGGCCTGGCAACTGGAACTGGTGCAGCACGTGGATCTGCAGCGGGCCAAAGCGCCGGCTGAACGCAATCTGTTCGTCGGGCGTGATGCGCTGGTCGCGAAACACCAGCACGTGGTGGTCCAGATGGGCACGGTGGATACGGGCGAAATCCGCGTCCGACAGCGGCTGCGACAGGTCCAGCCCCACGACTTCGGCGCCCAGCGGCGCGTCGAAGGGACGGATCTCGAAGCCGGTGCCGGCGCGTGGCGTCACGACGGGAGGACGCGCGGGCCGTGCCGCCTGGAGGGAAACGGTCATGTCTGGATACGGAGTTCGAAATGGATCAAGGCACGATGCAAAGGCGGTGCTCGCGCTGGCATCGAATGGGATCGATGCTAAGGAGACCGCCCATCGCCAGTCAACGAATCAAATCGTTCGGCCTTATCCGTTCTTCGCATATGGGGGCAGATCGATGCGGCCCTCCGCCGCTCTGCCGCTCTTGCCCTCAGGCGTTCTGCCCCACCGCCACTCCGCCGCGCTGCCCCTCCCGGCCTGAATCCACCCCGAAGGCGCCATCAACGCGCCATCAATGCGCCATCAATGCGTCATTGCAGCGCCCTCGCCCCGCCTTGCACCGCCGGCGCGCGCCGCCACCGCGCGCCGCAATGCCGCCAGCGCGAGCGGCAAGGCCGGATGGCGCGAGCGCGGGTCGTAGAGCGCCGCCAGCGGCAGCACCATCGCGGCCGGATAGGGCTTGAGGGGGACGCGCACCGTGCCCGCCACTTCCAGGCTGCGCGACTGCGTCCGCGCCAATCCGATGCCCAGTCCCGCCGCGACCAGCGACAACTGCCCATGCAGGCGCGGCGCGGTCGCCGCCACCTGAATCGAGCGACCCGCCACGCGACAGCGGTCGCGTATCGCGGCATACAGCGCCGGCCCCTGCGCCTCGGGGAACAGCACCAGGGGCTCTGTGGCGAGCTCTTCGACACGGATCGCCGCTCGGCCGGCAAGGCGGTGGTCGGCCGGCAGCACGGCGTCGAAGCGGTCGTTTGCCAGCAGCACGCTGGCAAGGCGCGCATGCGTATCGAATGGCGGGTGGCCGATGCCCAGATCGATCTCGCCGGCGGCGATCAGCGCCAGCTGCTCGTTGGGGTGGCCTCCTGCAGCGCGAACTCGATCGGTTCGGACGAACTCGACAGGCTGCGCAGCGCCGCCGGCAAGGCGCGATAGAGCGCAGCCGAAACGTAGGCAATACGCAGGCGCCGACGCCGTTGCTGTCCCGCCGCCCGCGCGGCTTGCTGCGCGCGCCGCTCCGCCTGCAGCATCTCGATCGCCTCCTCGCGCAGCCGCTCGCCGGCGGCCGTCAGCGCGACGCGCCGGCTGGTCCGGTCGAACAGCCGCACGCCGATTTCCTCTTCCAGCCTGGCGATCGCCCGGCTCAGATGCGGCTGCGCCATGCCGACCTGCTGTGCGGCCCGGCCGAAATGCAAGGCGTCGGCCACCGCCAGGAACAGCTTCAGTTGCTGGAATTCCATTGATACCCTCGGACGTATCGAACGATGCCATTTTGGGTGATTGATGTATGGATTGGCGAGGGCTATCTTCGCCGCCATGGACTCGCCCAAGGAAGGAACGATGAAGCAGCTGCTGGCAATTGCGCTGTGCGGCCTGGCAATGACGCTGGCAAAGCCCGCGTCGGCGCATCACGGCTGGGGGTATTACGACACCGCCGAGCCGCTCTACTTCTCCGG
Organism: Cupriavidus cauae; assembly: GCF_008632125.1. GTDB lineage: Bacteria > Pseudomonadota > Gammaproteobacteria > Burkholderiales > Burkholderiaceae > Cupriavidus > Cupriavidus cauae. Next base: position 30,343 of record NZ_VWRN01000044.1, on the reverse strand, counting down.
CCGCGTGGTGTCGGTGACCTGGCGCAACCCGCATCCGCAGGTAACGATCGAGGTCGACGCCAAGGCCCTGCCCGCGAACTGGAACGCCTTGCCCGTGCCGCCCGACCTCGCCGAACTTGGCTTTGCCCGCACGCTGGCGGCGGTACGCGCGCCGGCCCCGCCCGGACGCTGGACGCTCGACCTGGCACCGATCAATCGGCTCGAACGATGGGGCATGCCGCGCGAGCCGCGCCCCGGCGACCGGCTCGAGGCGATCGGCTTTCCGTCCTGCGCCGACCGCCATGTCGCCAGGCCGGCCCTGATCGTGCTGGACGGCGTCGGCGTACGCCAGCAATCGGTCGCGCTGCCCGCCGGATGCAGCGGCGCGCCGCGCGGCTGAGCGGGACGGTGGGTGAGTAGCGGCATGGAAGCGTGGAACGCCTGGTTCGCAGCGGTCGAAGCATGGCAGCCGGTCGTTGCGCTGCGTGGATCGACGTGGGCTTATCCGCTGGTCAGCTGGCTGCATCTGCTCGGCATCGCGCTGCTGTTCGGCACCATTGCGGTGGTCGACCTGCGGCTCGCCGGCGGCTTGCTGCAGCTCGATGACGCCGCGCTGCAGCGGACGTTGGTACCGCTGTCGCTCGCCGGCTTCGTGCTGGCGGCGCTGTCGGGACTGCTGCTGTTTGCGCCGGCGGCGCGGGAGTACCTGTCGAACCCGTGGTTCGCCGCCAAGCTTGCGCTGATCGCTGCCGCGGCCCTGAACGCGCTGGCGCTGCATCTGGCCTCGCGCCGGCGCCGGCGTCGGAGCCCGGACCCGCACCGAACCTCCCGCCATGGCCGGCTGGCTGGAGTGCTGTCGCTGGGGCTGTGGGCGACCGTGATGCTGGCGGGGAGGATGCTGGCGTTCGGATGAGCCGGCGTGCCCTCTCCCAAACCCTCTCCCGCTTGCGAGAGAGGGGCTGGGGGAGAGGGCAACGGCGCTCGCAATCCCCGCAAGCGCCTCGCATTTCCTGAACTTTACTGTTACCCCACGGTCACATCGAGTCCGTTTCCTCACTGCCATTTGCCCCACCTGGGAGCCCCGCATGAAAACGACTCCGACCCGCCTGTTGCCCCTGTCGACGCTTGCCGTGTCGCTCGCCATGACCGCCGCCGCGACAACGGCCGCCGCCGCCGAACCCGCGGCCAGCACCCCGACGCCAGCCGTCACCCCCTACGGCCCGCAACTCGAAGGCTTCGCCTACCCCCACCCGATCCAGCGTTTCACCTTCCAGTCGCAGCAGCAGGACCTGTCGATGGCCTTCATGGACGTCGCGCCGAAGGGCAAGCCCAATGGCCGCACCGCGGTGCTGCTGCACGGCAAGAACTTCTGCGGCGCGACGTGGGAAGCGACGATCGACACGCTGACCAATGCCGGCTTTCGCGTGATCGCGCCGGACCAGATCGGCTTTTGCGCGTCCACCAAACCGCGCGGATACCAGTTCAGCTTCGCGCAGCTCGCCGCCAATACGCAGGCGCTGCTGCAATCGCGCGGCGTGACGCGCGCCACCGTGATCGGCCATTCGATGGGCGGCATGCTGGCCGCGCGCTTCGCGCTGCAGTATCCGAAGACGGTGGAGCAGCTTGTGCTGGTCAATCCGATCGGGCTGGAAGACTGGCAGGCCGAGGGCGTCCCCTATGCCACCGTCGATCAGCTGTATCAGGGCGAGCTCAAGACCAGCTTCGATTCGATCAAGGCCTATCAGCTGCGCTTCTACTACAACGGCAAGTGGCGGCCCGAATACGATCGATGGGTATCGATGCAGGCCGGGATGTACGCCGGTCCCGGCAAGGAACAGGTGGCCTGGAACCAGGCGCAGACCTCCGAGATGCTGTTCACGCAGCCGGTCATCCACGAGTTCTCGCGGATCGGCGTGCCGACGCTGGTGATGATCGGCGAGAAGGACCACACCGCGCCGGGGGCCAATCGCGCGGCGCCGGACATCGCCGCGAAGCTCGGCAACTACCCCGTGCTCGGACGGAGCGCGGCCCGCACGATTCCGAACGCAACGCTGGTCGCCTTCCCGGAGCTGGGCCACTCGCCGCAGGTCGAGTCGCCGGCCCAGTTCCACAATGCGCTGCTGCGCGGGCTGGGGGTTGCGGACGGCCCGCGTTGAGCGCGCAGGCTGACGGGCCGCGGTGATGGAGTCGGCGGGATGGAGTCGGCGGGATGGAGTCGGCGACCCGCTGTGATCGGTCAGTTCCGATCAAAAGGTGACATGCCTGCAAGTGGAGCTCGGGGGCCGGCATCAAACTTGGTGCCGTTTTTCTCACCCGGCGACTTCCATCCAGCACCGCAGGGTCGTCGCTGGTCACCTCTCCTGGAGAACGCCCATGTTGCACGCCATCGTCAACCGTTCTACCCCTCCCTCCGCTCCCTCTGCTCCCCTCGACACGAGCCCTGCTGCCTCCCCGCAAGAATCGACAACGCCGACACCCGCGGACTTCGACCAGCTGATCCTCGATCTGCAACAGGGCAACGGCGCCGCCGCCGCAAGCCGGCTGGCCCGGCAGCCGGCTCTGGCGACCATGACCGACTCGCAGGGCAACACCGCCTTGATCGTCGCCGCGGAACACGGCGCACTCGAGGCCGTCTCTTGCCTGCTGGAGGGCCCTGAGCGCGCCCGCCTCGATGCCGCGAACAACGCGGGCGACAACGCCTTGCTGCTGGCAACCGTTCACAACCATCTGGAAGTCGTCCGCCAGCTCATTTCCGCAGGCGCCAATCTCGAGGCGAGTGGCCGATACGGAAACACACCGTTGATTCTGGCCGCAGACAGGAATTGGACCGATGTTGCCGACGCGCTGATGGATGCCGGCGCGAACGTCAATGCCGCAAACCATAAAGGCGACACCGCATTGATCTTCGCGGCGATCCACGGCAATCGTCACCTGTTGCTTCGGCTGCTCGCGGCTGGCGCACACGTACACACAAGGAACAGCGTCGGACACACCGCCGTGATGATGGCGGCGCGCCAGAACCACGCAGACATGGTGCGGGATCTGATCAAGGTCAATGCCGATATCGATGGAGCAAGCCATGCCAGATACACGGCCCTGATTCTTGCCACGGAATTCTTGGCGATAGACACCGTTCGTGTACTGCTGGATGCCAACGCCAACGTCCATCTCAGAACCGAGAGCGGGAACACGGCGCTGAGCCACGCCGCGCAGAAAGGCCACGTTGCCATCTTCGACGCGCTGGTGAAGGCCAACGCCAACGTCGATACCATGAACAACGCCGGCGCTACGCCGATGATGCTCGCGGCCGAAAATGGGCATGTCGATGTCCTGGTGCGCCTGCTGAAGGCCGATGCCAATCGCGACGCCACCGATCATCTCGGCAACACGGCGTTGATCCGGGCCTCGGAAAAGGGCCAGCATGAAGTCGTCCGGACCCTGATTGCCGCGCGAGCCAATGTCCATGCGCGCGACCACCACGGGAACGCCGCGCTGATGACCGCGGCTGCCAACGGAAAGACCGACATCGTCAGGCAATTGGTCAACGCCGGCGCAAACGTCTACGCCCGGAACGAAGCCGGCCACACAGCCGCCCAGCTGGCGCTGCACGCCGGCCACCGTGATGTCGTCAAGCTCCTCGAGGCCCCGCCCTTAGGCTGACGCGATACCGACACCCGCCGGCGGAAGGCGCCGAGGGCTTCTACGGCACCCTCCGTTACACCGACGCCGGCAGCAGCACGACCTTGGCCGCGGCCACCCGTCCGGCGGCCAGATCGTCGAATGCCTGAGGGCCGTCGGCCAGGGATCGGGTCTCGACCCATTCCAGGTCGCCAAAACTGCCGGCGTCCAGCGCCGCCACCGTCGCGCGCATATCCGCCATCGTGTAGGTGTAGGTGCCGAGCAAGGTCAGCTCGGCGAGCGTCAGCTTGCGCATGTCGATCTCGCTAGCCCAGTCCTGCAGGCCGATATGCATCACCACGCCGCCCGGGCGTGCCGCGCCGATGGCGAGATTCCGGGTCGGCTTGGCGCCGACCGCATCGATCACCAGATCGTAGGCCGCGTCATCCGGCGCATGCGACAGCGGATCCAGCGTCTCGCATCCCAGATGCCGGGCGACCGAAGCGCGCCGCAACGCATTGGTTTCGGCCACGGCAATGTGCCGGCACCCATAGGACTTGACCAGCGCGGCGGTCAGCATGCCGATCGCACCGCCGCCCACGACCAGCGTGCGAGCCTCGGGCAGGGGTCGCGCCATCGCACGCATTGAAAGATTGAGCGCATGCAGGGCCGTGGCGGCCGGCTCGGTCAGCGCGGCGGCTACGCTCGAAAGCGAGTCCGGGATCGGAATCGCGCAGCGGATCGGCACGGCGAGATATTCGGACAGCGCCCCGGGCCGGCTCATGCCCACCATGCCGCGATCGGCGCAGAGATTGCCCCGGCCTTGCAGGCAATAGCCGCAGCGCCCACAGGTCACCAACGGATTGGCCGTGACACGGCTGCCGACCGGTAGCAAGGCGTCATCGCTGCTGGCCACGACCGTCCCCGAGAACTCGTGGCCAAGGACCAGACCGGGCTTTCGCCGAGGATCGTGCCCATGATAGGCATGCAGGTCGGATCCGCAGATGCCGCTCGCAACGATTCTCAGCAGCGCTTCGCCGGCTTGCAGCGCGGGCACGTCGCGCTCCTGCAGCGCGACGGCATGGGGTTCGGTATAGAAGATCGCTTTCATGAGGCTGGCATGGATCCAAACGGGAGAGAAAGAGAGGACGGCGAGGGGCGCCCCACCGCCCGGCCGGAGTCAGGCGTTTGCCTTGGACGGCGCGAGGCGCTCGTGCGCGCTCCGGCCGTTGCGCGAGGCGATCCACATCGTGCAGGCCGCACTGAGGACGCCGATCCCCAGCACATAGGCACACAGGTACCACGGATCGCCGCCGCCCTTGGCGTTCAGCCAGGTCGCGACGATCGGCGTCAGCCCGCCGGCGAACACGCCCGCGAACTGGTACACGAAGGAGATGCCGGTGTAGCGCACACTCGGGTCGAATACCTCGGAGAACATCGACGACATCGTGCCGAACACGGCGGCATGGAAGATGCCGAACGGGATGATGATGGCCGCCCAGACGAGCATCACATTGCCGCCCGAATGCTGCATCAGCCAGAACGCGGGGAACGCCGACAATCCCGCTAGCAGCGCGCCGGTACCGTAGACCAGCGGCCGGCCGACCCGATCCGATACGGCGCCCCACAGCGGGATGAACAGCGTCATCACGCCGGCGCCGATCAGCACGCCGAGCAAGGCATCGTTCATCAGCACCGCGCCACCCCACTCTCCGCCCAGTCCGATGCCCTGCGCGATCCGGCAGATCAGCAGCAGGATGGGAGCCCAGACGCCGATCTGTTCGTAGGTCGGGATCAGGCCGATGGCGGTGGTGGCGACGCCCATGATCATCAGCGTCAGGACCAGCATGCGCTTGCGGCCGAGCGTATCGCCGAAGTGGCCGAAGATGACGCCGCCGAGGGGACGAGCGACAAAGCCAGCGGCGAAGGTGGCGTAGGCGAGCAGCCTGCCGACCAGCGGATCGGTGGACGGGAAATAGAGCTTGTTGAAGACCAGGCCGGCCACCACGCCGTACAGAAAGAAGTCGTACCACTCCACCATCGCGCCGATCGTGCTCGACGTCACTACCTTGCGTAGCTTGCGCCCCGGGTCCTGCTCCGCGGTCCGCGTCGTCATGGCTGTCTCCTGTGAGTCTTGTCATGGGGGCGCGCTGGACGCCCTTGTATCGATGAGGCCGCGTGCGGGTCCGCCGTCTGCACCGGCCGTTGCCTATTTCGCCGTGTACCCTCCGTCGACCATGAAGGTCTGGCCGGTGATATAGGCCGCCATATCGCTGGCGAGAAACGCCGCCAGCCCCTGCAGGTCTGCCAGTTCGCCATTGCGCCCGATGCAGGTGCGGGCGGCGTGATGCTGTGCCAGCGCCGCGTCGGCAAATACCGGCCCGGTCAGCGCGGTCGGAAAGAAGCCCGGTCCGATCGCATTGCAGGTAATGCCATGCGAGGACCACCGCTCGGCGATGGCGCGCGTCAGCTGGACGATGCCGCCCTTGGCGGCGCCGTATGGCGCGCTGTTGGCGAAGGCCCGATACGACTGCAGCGACGCGATGTTCAGAATGCGTCCCCAGCCGGCATCGCGCATCGCGGGCGCCAGCGCCTGGGTCAGAAAGAATGGCGCGCCGAGGTGCGTATCGAGCTGAAGGCGCCAGGACGCGGGCGTGACCGCTTCAAACGGCTCGCGCAGGTTCATGCCCGCGGCATTGACCAGGATATCGATATGCCCGTGCCGGTCCCGCATGGCCGCAACGGCCGCCGGGATGGCGTCGAGATCGGAGACGTCGCAGGCCGCCGTGTCGACCGCTATCCCGAACGCATCAAGCCGGCCCGCCGCGGCATCGAGCTGAGCCTGGCGGCGCGCGGCCAGCAGGATGCGCGCACCGGCGCGGCCCAACGCCATCGCGATCGTCTCGCCGATTCCCGAGCTGCCGCCGGTGACAAGGGCCTGACGGCCGTTCAGCGCGGCGGCAAGCCGGGTAGCGGATGCCGGGCCATCAAGGACCGACATGGTCAGACCTCCACCGGCGCGCCCATCTCCGCGCGGGCACCCGGAAAGTACTTCGCCATGCGGTCGTCGGCGGTACGCGCATGCGCCTCCATGCCCTCCAGGCGCGAGATGCGGGCGGTGACCTGCCCGATCTGCCGGGTCGCCTCGCGCGTCATCCTTTGCCACGTCAGGGTCTTCATGAACTTGTGAACCGACAGGCCGCCCGAATAGCGGGCCGCGCCCTTGGTGGGCAGCACGTGATTGGGCCCGCTGGTCTTGTCGCCGAACGCCACCGTGGTTTCCTCGCCGAGGAACAGCGAGCCATAGCACGTCAGGTTGGCGAGCCACCAATCGAGATCGCGGGCATGGACCTCCAGGTGTTCGGACGCGTAGCGGTCGGAGATGTCCGCGACCGCTTCGCGGCTGTCGCACAGGATGACCTCACCGTAGTCGCGCCACGCGGCAGTCGCGGCATCCCTGGCTGTCGGGGGCAACGCGGCGATCAGATCCGGGACCAGCGCCATCACCCGTTCGGCCAGCTCGCGCGATGTCGTGAACAGCCAGGCGGGAGATTCGTGCCCATGTTCGGCTTGCCCGACCAGATCGCTGGCCACGATGGCGGCATCGGCGCTGTCGTCCGCAATGACCGCAACCTCCGACGGCCCCGCGAACACGTCGATGCCAACCTGGCCGAACAGCGTGCGCTTGGCTTCCGCGACGAACTTGTTGCCGGGGCCCACCACCACGTCGGCCGGTTTTCCCGTAAAGAGGCCGTACGCCATCGTCGCGATCGCCTGCACCCCGCCAAGGGTCAGAATCAGGTCCGCGCCCGCCGCCTGGAAGGCATACAGAACGTGAGGATGGATACCTTGGCCGCGGAACGGGCTCGAGCATGCCACTACGGTCCTGACCCCCGCAGCCTTCGCCGTCGCGACGCCCATATAGGCGGAGGCGATATGCGCATAGCGGCCGGCGGGCGCATAGCACCCGACCACGTTGACGGGAATCACGCGCTGACCTGCCGTCACGCCCGGGTGCAGTTCCACCGAAAACTCCTGCAGCGACGCCTTCTGCGGGGATCAAGACGATCCTGACCTGGTCGCTGTCCAGCCACTATCCCTGTATCGGCTTCGACAACGTCGAGATCGGCGCGCTGGCCGCCAGGCATCTGTATGACCTTGGCCACCGCGACTTCGGCATGATCTCCGGGATTGCCCAACACAACGATCGGGCGCGACTACGTACCGAAGGATTCGTCGGCACGCTGCGTGCACTGCGGATCAAGCCGGACGCCGGCGCGCTGTGCGAGCAGCCCTACAGCTTCGCCGGCGGCCGTGCCGGCCTGCGCCACATACTGCAGGCGTCGCCGAGCCGGCCGACCGCCATCTTTTGCGGCAACGATGTGCTGGCGCTCGGCTGCCTGTTCGAGGCAACCGCGTTGGGCATCCAGGTGCCCGATCAGCTGTCCATCGTCGGCTGCGACGACCTGCCGATCTCCGCGGAGATCACGCCCGCGCTGACCACCATTGCGCTCGAAAGCGCGAGGCTGGGCCGCATGGCCGCCCAGGCGCTGCTGTCGTGGCTGCAGGACGGCGTGGAGCCGGGCCGGACCGAGCTGCCGGTCACGCTGGTAGAGCGTCAAACCACGGCGCCACCGGCCGTCCGCGCCTGATCGCGGCCTGACCATCGTCGCGTTCCAGCGCCTCCCCCCTCGGTGGTGCCCTGCATGGTCTTGCCGCTGATTTCGCCGGCATAACGCTGATCGCCCGCGACGAACTAGATGCTGGTGCCGGCGATGCGGCCGTCGCTGCTCGACCACACGCCCTCACCCCAACCTCACCGGCAAGCGGGAGAGCGAGTGTGATCGCGCCCCGACGGACCGCCGGACACCATACCGGAGCGGAGGCAAGGGAAAACACCGATCCATCCGGACATTGATTCGCAAAAGAATCCATACCTATACTTCGAACGTACCGCAAATCGCATCGAGTCACCTGCCGAAAAAGGGACTCGATCTTTTTTTAACCCGGCAATGAAACGATTCATCACGAACTTCCCGTAGCGGTTTTTACAAGGACCGCTCCATTCTCTTTCCTCTGTTTCGGCCCAACGATGCAGAGGAAAGCGACGTTTCGCGCGCGGCACCGCGGCGAGACGCGTGCTCCCGGATCCTCATCGATCCCTCCGATTCAAGGAAAACCATGGCCCGCATTCCGTACTTCGACATGTCGCAAGCCCCCGAGTCCTATCTTCGCCTGATCGGTTCGCGCCCGCCGCTGAACCTCTACCGCATGCTGCCGCACGCGGGCAAGGCGGCCGAAGGCTTTCTGGCGCTGGGCGGCGCGATCCTGCGCGAGAACAGGCTCGATTCGAAGCTGCGGGAGATTGCGATCCTGCGCGTGGGCATCCTCAGCGGAGCCGGCTACGAGGTCCACCAGCACAAGCGCGTGGCACGCCGGGTGGGACTGGCCGACGAGAAGATCGCCGCGCTCGAACAAGGAGCCGATACCTCCGCGCTCGACGAGACCGAGAAGATGGTGCTGGCCTACACGGACCAGGTGCTGTTGCACGTGAAAGCGCCCGACGCGATGTTCCACGCCTTGTGCGAGCGGCTGAGCCCTGGCGTCGTCGCCGAGCTGACGCTGGTGATCGGCTTCTACATGCTGGTGAGCCGTTTTCTCGAGAACTTCGAGGTCGACATCGAGCCGCCGGGCACGATCGCTTGACCGGATCACTTGACCGGATCGCTTGACCGGATCGCTTGACCGGATCGGTTGATCGACATCGGGCACCGTCGCATTCCCCCGCCAACAAGACAGATCGAAGCCATGAACCTTGCTCCCCAGGAAGTCGACCCGGGCCTTCAGATGCATGACGAGACGCTGGGCCGCGCGCCCGGCCGCGGCCGCCTGCAGGGCCGCCGCGTACTCGTCATCGGCGCCGGCCAGCGAGAGATACCCGAAGACGATCCGCCGGTCGGCAATGGCCGCGCGATCTCGCTGCTGTTTGCACGCGAAGGCGCCACCCTGGCCTGCGTCGACATGTCGAAGGCCGCCGTCGACCATACCTGCGCGCAGGTAGAGCGCGAAGGGGGAAAGGCCTTTGCCGAGGTCGCCGATGTACGCGACGCCGATGCCATCGCGCCGCTGGTGCGGCGCTGCGCCGAGCGCCTGGGCGGGCTCGACGGGCTGGTACTGAATGTCGGGATCTCCAAGGCGCTGCCCCTCGCCACCCAGACCGCCGCCGACTGGGATGAGGAGTATGCGGTCAACGTGCGCAGCCACATGCTGTTCAGCCAGGCGGCGCTGGAGGCGATGGCACCGGGATCGTCGATCGTGCTGATGTCCTCCCTCGCGGCGGTGCGAAACACCGGGCGCAATCCGGCCTACGAATCGTCGAAGGCCGCGCAGGTAGCGCTCGCGCGCGCGATCGCCGTGGCGGGCGAGCCCAGGGGCATCCGCTGCAATGCGGTGCTGCCGGGCCTGATGGATACGCCGATGGGCCGGGATGCATCGCGCCGCCGGCCGAACCGGGCAGCGGCCGTACCGTTCGGCCGCCAGGGCACCGGCTGGGAAGTCGCCTACGCCTGCCTGTTCCTGATTTCGCACGAATCGAGCTACGTCAACGCCCATGCGCTGATGGTCGACGGTGGGCTTGGTGTCGGCGTGGCGCGCGCCTGAACGTGTCTTCTGCCTTCAAACGCTGACCATGCCTTCGGCATCGGCCCCCTCCAATCGCTCGGCATCTCCATCATGAATACCATTTCCTCCACTGCCCTCACCACGCCCCACTCCGAACCGGCCAGCAGCAGTCTCGAAGGCCGCGTGGCCATCGTCACCGGCGCCGGCTCGCGCACCGCCGACATCGGCAATGGCCGCGCCGCGGCCATCCTGCTCGCGCGCCGTGGCGCCCGCGTGCTGCTCCTTGACATGCAGCTGGACGCGGCGCGCGAGACCGAGCGCATGATTGCGGCCGAGGGTGGCACCGCGCTCGCCGCGGCATGCGACGTGTCGGTTGCCGAACAATGCCGCGAGGCGGTGGCCACCGCCGTCAAGGCCTGGGGCCGCGTGGACATCCTCGTCAACAACGTCGGCATCGGCGGGCCGGCCGGCACCGCGGTCGAGCTGGACATCGAGCAGTGGGACCATGCGCTGCGCGTCAACGTCACCTCGATGATGCTGATGGCCAGGTACGCGATCCCCGAGATGCGCAAGATCGGCCGCGGCGCCATCGTCAACATTGCCTCGGTGGCGGGGCTGATCGGCGGTACGCCCGCGCTGCTCTATCCGACCTCCAAAGGGGCGGTGGTAAACATGACCCGCGCCATGGCCGCGCATCACGGCGTCGAGGGCATCCGCGTCAACTGCGTCGCGCCCGGCATGGTCTATACGCCGATGGTGGCCGGACGGATGACGCCGGAGGTGCGCGAGCTACGCCGCAAGCGCTCGCTGCTGCAAACCGAAGGCTCCGGCTGGGACGTCGGTCACGCCGTCGCCTACCTGGCCAGCGACGAGGCACGCTGGGTCACCGGCGTGATCTTCCCGGTCGATGCGGGGACCACCGCGGGCAACGCCCCCTCGCCCGGCCTGAAGCCCGATGCCGCGACCCAGGCGAAGTCCGCCTGAACCCATTCCGGACCCCCCCATGCCACGCATTCCCCTGTTGCCCGAGCACCCTGAAGATGCCGCCGCGAAAGCCCTGTTCGACCACGTTCGCGCGGCGCGCGGGGCCGGCTTCAAGATGCCCTATCTCTACCGCGTACTGGGCACCGCGCCCGAGATGTTCCGCGCCTGGCTCGACTTTGCCTGGCCGCTGCGCCTGAACGCCAGGACTTCGCGTCCATTGCGCGAACTGCTGATCCTGCGCGGCGCGCAGGTCGCCGGCACGGCTTACGAGTGGGCACACCACCTGCCGATGGCACTCGAGGCCGGCGTCAGCGATGCGCAGATCGATGCGCTCGCGCACTGGCGCCACACCGACCTGTTCGATGCGAGCGAACGCGCGGTGCTGCAGCTGGCCGAGGAGGTCACGCTCGGCCCCAGCGCCTCGGAGGCGACCGTGACGCAGCTCAAGGCCTGCGGCTTCGACAATGCGGCAGTTGTCGAGCTGGTGTTGACGGCGAGCTTCTATGTCTGCGTCAGCCGCTTCCTGCAAACGATGGAAATCGAGCTGGAGCCTGGCTACGAAGCGCATCTCGCACGGATGTGAGCGGGGCTACCGGTGCGGGGTTCGCGCAGGATCGGCAACCCCGATGGCCATAAAAACGGAGGAGAACCAATCAAAATGCAGAGGAATTTCATCGCGACGCGTCGACAGATCTGCGTCCTGGCGATCGGCGCCGCCGCCAGCGCCGCGCTGTTGACGAGTGCCGGCGCCATGGCACAGGAAACGGGATTTCCGGATCGGCCGCTCAGGATCATCCTGATGTTTCCTGCCGGCAATGGACTGGATACCAGCACGCGCAATTTCGCCGACGCGCTGTCCAAGGAGCTGAAACAGCCGGTGGTCGTTGAAAACCGCCCCGGCGCCAATGGCACCATTGCGTTCTCGGCCGCCCGGATGGCGCCGGCCGATGGCTACACGTTGCTCGTTGGCAGCTCCTCGGGAATGACCATCCCGCTCGCCTTCGGCCGGTCCCTGCCCTACGATCCGGTCAAGGACTTCAAGCTCGCGGGCGGCATGCTGCGCGCGCAAGCCATCCTGACCGTGCCGGCCAATTCCGAGATCAAATCCATGCGCGACCTGGCCCAGGTCGCCAAGGCCAGGCCCAACCCGATCACCATCGGCACCTACTCCGACGGCTACTACCTGACCTCCCAGCGGCTGGCCAAGATGGTGGGCATCCACCTGCAGAACGTCCCTTACAAGGGATACCCGATGGCGCTGCCCGATCTGGTGGCCGGGCGCATCGACATGGCGTATGGCGATGCCACGGCGACACAGGAGCTGATCAAGACCGGAAAAATCCGCCCGCTCGCAGTAACGGGCACGTCGCGGCATGTCAATTACCCTGACGTTCCGACGGTGGCCGAGAGCGGGTATCCCGATTTCTCCTACTACAGCTGGGATGTGTTCCTGGTGCGCAGCGAAACGCCGGCCCCGGTCACCGAGAAGCTCAGGACCGCGATCCGCCGCGTGCTCAATGGCCGCGAGTACCCGGCCTCGCTCCGTGCGAACGGGTCCGAACCCATGCTGGACGACCTGCCCGCGATTCAGCGCATGATCACCGAGGAGGTGACGCTCTACAAATCGCTGATCGCGAGCCTGCCAAAGCGGGAGTAGCATTCGGCCGCCATGACACCGAGATGGGCGGCGACGGCGCGACCATGGCCAGACGATGGTGTGGCGGGTTGCTTGCCGCCCTGCTCGACGTGGAGCCTTCCGATGCTATCCGCCAATGCCATGCGTGGCGACGTCGGTCAAGGCTTCATCAAGGTCGCGTTCCAGCGCCCTCCCCCTTCGGTCGTGCCCTGCATCGTCCTGCCGCTGATCTCGCCGGTATAACGCTGATCACCGGCCACGAACGTGATCTTCGTTCCCGCGATGCGGCCCTCGCTGATCGGCGTGCTGGCGCCTTCCTCGCGCAGCGTCCCTTCGACCATCTGGTACTTCTGCGTCAGCACCAGCTGCTTGTCGCCCATCCGCCAGGTCCCCTGCACCTTGGCGGGGATCACCCACTTGTAGGCAGTGCAGTGCCCCGCGCAACCCTGGGTGACCTGGGCCGTCTCGTCGGGCTCCCAGTCGTCCATCGTGAAGGTATTGGAGACGACGCGAGTGCCCGGCTTCATGTTCAGCAAGGTCGGACGCAGCCGGAGATTGAGGTCCGGCAGCAGGAACAGCGTCACCACGGTGGCGTTCGAGAAGTCCGACTTGAAGATATCGCCCTGGTCGAACCGCGCACGATTGCCCACGCCCTCGGCCTGCGCCGTCCGGCGCGACAGCGCCACCAGGTCGGGATTGAACTCGATGCCGCGGGCGCTGGCGCCGCGCTTGGCCGCGGTGATCACCAGCCGGCCATCGCCCGAGCCGAGGTCGACCAGATGGTCCCTTGGCGTGAGCTCGGCCATGTCCAGCATGCGGTCGACCAGCGCCTGCGAGGTCGGCACCCACACCACGTCCTTGCCGGACTGACCGACGGACGGCTTGTAGACCGAGGTCACCTCGGACGCCGTCTCCGTCTGCGCCAATCCGGGTCCGCTGAATGCCATCGCCCCCGCGGCGACAAGCGCGGCAGCGACGAAGGACTTGTGCAAGATCGTCATCGACGTTCTCCTGTTCTGAGGGTCACATGGGGTCCGGTGAAGCATCCTGTCTCTCCGCGGCTTCGACCTGCTTGCGCTTGAACAGCAGGATCGGCGCGCCCGCTGCGAGCATCGCGAGGCCGATCAGCGCCGCGGCGCCGGTATAGGCCACGCTGGCATACAGCATGTACAGGCAGGTCAGGCAGAAGATGATCGGCGTGATCGGATACAGCGGCACGCGATACGGCAAGGCGCGGCCGGGATGGCGCCAGCGCAGCACGAACAGCGAGAGGCCGACCAGCAGCAGAAAGCCCCAGAACACCGGCGCGGTGTAGTCGACCATCGCCTTGAAGCCGTCGCGCGTGATCGCCCCTACCGCGATCAGCGCCAGCGCGATGATTCCCTGGGCGATCTGGCCATTGGCCGGCGTCTGGCCGCGGCCGTTCCAGATGCCGACCCATTGCATGACGGTCATGTCGCGCGCCATCGCGTAGAACACGCGCGAGCCGGTAAAGATGGTGGCGTTCAGCGTCGAGATCGCGGCGACCACGATGGCGGCCGTGACCACGCGCTCGCCGACCGGTCCGGCCACCACGCGCATCATGTCGGCGGCGACCGCATCGGATTCGCGCAAGCCGTCCAGCCCGAGGACAGACAGCAGGGCCAGGTTGGTCAGCGTGTACAGCACCACCAGGATGACGGTGCCGCCCGCCAGCACCTTGGCGATATTGCGCGGCGCGTCCTTCAGTTCGCCGGTCAGATAGGCCGCCTCGTTCCAGCCGCCATAGGTCAACAGCACGAAGATCATCGCCATGCCGATCGCCGCGGTCTCCGGCGGTATCGCAGGCGCGGTGCGTTCGGCAGTCTCCGGCGAGCCGAACAGCCCGAACAGGATGATCGCGCCGATGGCGCCGATCTCCAGGAAGGTCACCACCACCTGCAGGTTCTTGCCCTCGATGGTGCCGATCACATTGATCCCGGTCACCACGATCACGGCCAACGCGGCATAGATCGCCGGGCTGAAGGGATCAAGAGGGCCGAACAGACCGGCAGGCAGCAGCTGCGCCACGTAGTCGCCCAGCATGAAGGCGACCGCCGCAATCGCGCCGGTCTGGATGACGGTGCAGCGCGCCCAGCCGAACATCATCGCGGTGGAGCGGCCGTAGGCACGCGACAGGAAGTGGTATTCGCCGCCGGCGTTGGGATGGGCCGCCGACAGTTCGGCGTAGCACAGCGCGCCGATGAAGGTGATGATGCCGCCGACGATCCAGACCACGATGAACATCGCCTCGGAATCGACGCTGCCCGCGACGATCGACGGCGTGCGGAAGATCCCAACCCCAAGGACGAGGCCCACCATGATCGTGATGGCATCGAAGACCGACAGGATGCCCTGCGGTCGGGGCTGGTTCGGATCGGTCATCCCTATCCCTCGGACGGATGGAGCGAAATCGGCTTGCGAAATGCGCTTGCATTCCGGAACCTGCATTCCGCGCTCGCATCGCTGCCGTGGCAGGCAGCGAACTTGTCTGCCTGTCCACAATACGAAACATCCGAAGGGGTGACTAGGGGTGCGGCGGCCTCCTCCGCGGCCGGGTCATTCGACGTGACGAAGGGGACGCTCCAAACCCGCCGAAAATGACATCGGTGTCATTCAACGTTGGCCGAAAGCCGCACCCGCGAACAGGTCCTTGAACTCGCGCGGCTGCGAACGCCAGTACTGCTTCGGCGCCTGGACCTGCGCGCCGAGCTTTGCCGCGGCGTGCCACGGCCAGCGCGGGTCATACAGCATCGCCCGCGCCAGCGACACGGCATCCGCCTCGCCGTTGGCGATGATGCTCTCGGCCTGCTCCGGCTCGGTGATCAGCCCGACCGCGATGGTCGGCAGTCCCACCTCGGCCTTGACCCGCTGCGCGTACGGGACCTGATAGCCCGGTCCGAGCTTGATCGCCTGCTGCGGCGACACGCCGCCCGTCGTCACATGGATCGCCGCGCAGCCCCGCCGGGCCAGCTCCTTCGAGATCGCCACCGTGCCCTCGATATCCCAGCCGTTCGGCACCCAGTCGGTCGCCGAGATGCGCGCCCACACGGGACGGTCGGCCGGGAAAACGGCACGCACCGCATCGAACACTTCCAGCGGAAAACGCATCCGGTTCTCCAGGCTGCCGCCGTACTCGTCGTCGCGATGGTTCGCGATCGGCGACAGGAACTGATGCAGCAGATAGCCATGCGCGGCGTGGATCTCGATCGCATCGATGCCCAGGCGCGCAGCGCGCTTCGCGGTCTCGACGAAATCGCGCTTGACGCGCTCGAGGCCGGCGCGGTCCAGCGCGACAGGAGCGACCTCGTTCGGCGCATGGGGTACCGCGGACGGCGCCTCGGTCAGCCAGCCCTGCGGCTCGTCCGGGCGAATCTGCGAGCCGCCATCCCACGGCGCGCGGCTCGACGCCTTGCGGCCCGCATGCGCGATCTGCATCGCAATCTTGATCGGCGAATACGCGCGCACCGCCTTCAGCACGCGGGCCAGCGCCGCCTCATTGTCGTCCGAGTACAAGCCCAGGTCGTAGGGCGTGATGCGGCCCTGCGGCGAGACCGCGGTCGCTTCGAGAATCAGCATGCCGGCGCCGGACAACGCCAGATGGCCGAGATGGATCAGGTGCCAGTCGGTGGCATTGCCCTGCTCCGCCGAGTACTGGCACATCGGCGCGATCAGGATGCGGTTGTCGAGCTGCAGCTTGCCGATCTGCAGCGGGGTAAAGAGAGCGGACATCGAGAACCTCTTGTTGTTCGGGTTGGTATCGGCCCTGTCCCGGGCTTGCCAGGCGGGCCAGGCAGGCATTGTGCGGCAACTGAGCGTTTGCTGCAGGGAGCGGGCACGGCCCTGACCGACGCATCCTGGTGCGTGGCCCGCCGATCGTGGTGCTGCGACTCCCGCCGATGGTGCCCGCCGAGGGTGCCGCCCCTGATTCCCGCGGACCGCCTCGCCGCGTTTCGAGCGGGACGCTCCGCGCCATCGCCGCGGCGGTGCAGGAATGGCGATGGCATATCACTTGCTTTGGCAGTCCCGATGTCTCTTCCCGCCGCTTCCCCACTCAGGAGCCATGCCAGTGAACTGCTACGCCTGCGCTTTCGCATCGATGTCGACCGCCGCTTCGTCCCCCACTGCCGCCTCGGCATCGGCCACCCGCCCAAGGCTCGGCACCATCGGCGCGGCGATCGCGCTGTCGCTGCTGGCCTTGCCGGGGTCCGCGATGGCCGAGAAGGTCTTGCGCATCGGCATGACGGCCGCCGACATTCCGCGCACGCTGGGCCAGCCCGACCAGGGCTTCGAGGGCAACCGCTTCAGCGGCATTCCGATGTACGACGGCCTGACGCAATGGGATCTGTCGAAGAGCGATGGTCCGAGCCTGCTGATCCCTGGCCTCGCCACCGAATGGAAGGTGGACGCGAAGGACAAGACGAAGTGGGTCTTCAAGCTGCGCCCCAACGTCAAGTTCCATGACGGCACGCCATTCAACGCCGATGCGGTGGTGTGGAACGTCGGCAAGGTACTGGACAAGACCGCGAAGCAGTTCGACCCGAGCCAGGTCGGCGTGACCGCATCGCGCATGCCGACGCTGCGCTCGGCGCGCAAGATCGACGACCTGACGGTGGAGCTGACCACCTCCGAGCCCGACTCCTTCCTGCCGTACAACCTGACCAACCTGTTCATGGCGTCCCCCGCGCAATGGGAGAAGAAGTTCGCCGCGGTGCCGGCCTCGGTCACCGACCCGGTCGAGCGCTCCAAGCAGGCGTGGGTGGCCTTTGCCGCCGACGCGGCGGGCACCGGACCCTTCAAGATGAGCCGCTTCGTGCCGCGCGAGCGCCTCGAGGTCGTCAGGAACGCGCAGTACTGGGACGCGAAGCGCGTGCCGAAGATCGACAAGGTCGTGATGATGCCGATGCCGGAAGCCAACGCGCGCACCGCGGCGCTGCTGTCCGGCCAGGTCGACTGGATCGAGGCACCCGCACCGGACGCCATCGCGCAGATCAAGAGCCGTGGCTTCCAGGTCTACGCCAACGCGCAGCCGCATATGTGGCCGTGGCAGCTGTCGTTCGCGCCCGGCTCGCCCTGGCTGGACAAGCGCGTGCGCCAGGCGGCCAACCTGTGCGTGAACCGCTCCGGCCTGAAGACGCTGCTGGGCGGCTACATGGCCGAGGCCAAGGGCATCGTCGAGGCGGGCAATCCGTGGTGGGGTAATCCCAAGTTCGACATCAGGTACGACCCCGCCGGCGCACGCAAGCTGATGCAGGAGGCGGGCTATTCGGCGGCCAAGCCGGTCAAGGTCAAGGTGCAGGTCTCCGCCTCGGGCTCCGGCCAGATGCAGCCGCTGCCGATGAACGAATATGTGCAGCAGAACCTGAAGGAGTGCTTCATCGACGTCGATTTCGACGTGGTCGAATGGAACACGCTGTTTACCAACTGGCGCATCGGCGCCAAGGACCCGAGCGCCCACGGCGCCAATGCGATCAACGTCAGCTTCGCGGCGATGGACCCCTTCTTCGCCATGGTGCGCTTCGTCAGCAGCAAGACGCAGCCGCCCGTGTCGAACAACTGGGGCTACTTCAGCAATCCCGAGTTCGACAAGCTGATCGAGACCGCGCGCACCTCGTTCGACGACAAGGGCCGCGACAGTGCGCTGGCCAAGCTGCATGCCCGCATCGTCGAGGAGGCGCCCTTCGTGCTGATCGCGCATGACGTCGGCCCGCGCGCGATCTCGAAGAAGGTCAAGGGCGTGGTGCAGCCGCAAAGCTGGTTCATCGACATCGCCACGATGTCGATGGACTGATCGAACGCGACCGACTGCCCCGGACCCGCCATCATGTCCTACCTGCTTCGCCGCGCGCTGTATGCGTTGCCCATCCTGCTGGGCGTCGCGCTGCTGTGCTTCTCGCTGGTGCATATCGCGCCGGGCGATCCGCTGGTGTCGGTGCTGCCGCCCGATGCCTCGGAGGAAATGCGCCGGCAGCTGGCCGCGCTGTACGGCTTCGACAAGCCCTTCATCGAGCAATTCGTGCACTGGCTGACGCGCGCGCTGCACGGCGACCTGGGCACGTCGATCGCCACCAGCCGCCCGGTGATGCGGGAGGTCGCCACCGCGGTCGTCAATTCGGTCCGGCTGGCGGCAGTGGCCACGCTGATCGGCTTTACCTTCGGATGCCTGTTCGGCTTCGTCGCCGGCTACCTGCGCGATTCGGCGATCGACCGCGCGGCCTCGTTCCTGTCGGTGTTCGGCGTCAGCGTGCCGCATTACTGGCTGGGCATGGTGCTGGCCATCGTGTTCTCGGTGATGCTGGGCTGGCTGCCGGCGACGGGCGCCGGACCGGGCGGCTCGGGCGACTGGAGCTGGAACTGGGAACACGTCCAGTACATGCTGCTGCCGGCGATCACGATGTCGGTGATTCCGATGGGCATCGTCGCGCGGACCATCCGGGCGCTGGTGGCGGAGATCCTGTCGAACGAGTTCATCGTCGGCCTGAAGGCACGGGGCCTGTCCGACCTGGCGGTGTTCCGTCACGTGGTCAAGAACGTCGCCCCGACCGCGCTGTCGGTGATGGGTCTGCAGCTTGGCTATCTGCTCGGCGGCTCGATCCTGATCGAGACGGTGTTCGCCTGGCCCGGCACCGGCTTCCTGCTGAACTCGGCGATCTTCCAGCGCGATTTTCCGCTGCTGCAAGGCACGATCCTCGTGCTGGCCGTGTTCTTCGTGCTGCTGAACCTGGCGGTGGACGCGCTGCAGACGCTGTTCGATCCGCGCATCCAGCGCAACTAGCCATCCGGAGAACGCCATGGAAATGACGCTGGACAATGCCGCCGCGCCCGCCGCGGTGGAGCGCTCCCCCGGCTACTGGACCACGGTAGGCCGCCGGCTGCTGCGCAACAGGCTGGCGATGGGCGCGGCCCTGATCCTGCTCGCGCTGATCCTCGTCGCGATCTTCGGGCCGTGGCTGATGCCGGCCGATCCCTACGCGTCCTCGATCCTGAAGCGGCTCAAGCCGATCGGCACCGAGGGCTATCCGCTCGGCACCGACGAGCTCGGCCGCGACATGCTGTCGCGCCTGATCCTCGGCGCGCGGCTGTCGCTGTTCATGGGCATCACGCCGGTGCTGATCGCCTTCGTGCTGGGCAGCGCGCTGGGCATCGTGGCCGGCTATGCCGGCGGCTGGACCAATACCGCGATCATGCGGGTGGTCGACATCTTCTACGCCTTTCCGTCGGTGCTGCTCGCCATCGCGCTGTCCGGCACGCTCGGCGCCGGCGTGGGCAATGCGCTGCTGTCGCTGACCATCGTCTTCGTCCCCCAGATCGCGCGCGTGGCCGAGAGCGTCACCACCCAGGTACGCCATCGCGAGTTCGTCGACGCCGCACGCGCCTCCGGGGCGTCCGCCCTGACCATCGTGCGCGCGCACGTGCTGAACAACGTGCTGGGACCGATCTTCGTCTACGCCACCGGCCTGATCTCGGTGTCGATGATCCTGGCCTCCGGCCTGTCGTTCCTGGGCCTTGGCGTCAAGCCTCCCGAGCCCGAATGGGGGCTGATGCTGAACACGTTGCGTACCGCGATCTATACCCAGCCTTGGGTGGCCGCATTGCCCGGGGCGATGATCTTCGTGACCTCGATCTCGTTCAACCTGCTCGCCGACGGCATCCGCTCGGCAATGGAAATCAAGGACTGAGCCGATGCCGATGTCTATGTCGATGACAATGTCGATGTCATTTTCCGCGCCGAACGCCGACCTCGGCGGCCCTGCGCAGCCGCTGGTGATCGCGCGCGACCTGGTCAAGCATTTCCCGCTGAAAGGCAAGATTCCCGGGCGCCGCGCCGGCGCGGTACGCGCGGTCGACGGCGTCAGCTTCGACGTGCTCAAGGGCGAGACGCTCGGCGTGGTGGGCGAATCCGGCTGCGGCAAGTCGACCACGGCGCGGCTGCTGATGCAACTGATCGAGCAGGACAGTGGCGAGCTGATCTTCGACGCGCTGGGCGTCGGTTCCGCCCAGCTGCCGCTCAAGCGCTACCGCAGCCAGGTGCAGATGGTGTTCCAGGACAGCTATTCGTCGCTGAACCCGCGGGTGACCGTCGAGGAATCGATCGCCTTCACCGCGCGGGTGCATGGCGTTCCGGCGCGCGAGGCGACCGAGCGGGCGCGCCAGCTTCTCGCCCGCGTGGGCCTCGAGCCGTTGCGCTTCGGCGGCCGTTATCCGCACGAGCTGTCCGGCGGCCAGCGTCAGCGCGTCAATATCGCGCGTGCGCTGGTGCTGCGGCCCCGGCTCGTGATCCTCGACGAAGCGGTCTCGGCGCTCGACAAGTCGGTCGAGGCCCAGGTGCTGAACCTCCTGCTGGACCTGAAGGCGGAGTTCGACCTGACCTATGTCTTCATCAGCCACGACCTCAACGTGATCCGCTATCTGTGCGATCGCGTGATGGTGATGTACCTGGGCAAGGTCGCCGAGATCGGCGATACCGAGGCGATCTACGCCGATCCGGCCCACCCCTACACGCGCGCGCTGCTGGCATCGATGCCGTCGATGGACCCGGACCGGCGCACGCTGGCGCCGCCGCTCGCCGGCGATCCGCCCAATCCGATCGACCCGCCGTCGGGATGCAGTTTCCATCCGCGCTGCAGCCTGGCCGAGGCCGTGTGCGGACAGCGCGCGCCCGTGCTGTCCGACGCGATAGCCGGTCATCCGGTGGCCTGCCTGATGGCCGATCCGAACGGCGGCCATTCGCGCCCGCTGGTACGGCAGCCGGCGGCCATCGCCGCCGCTCCCTGCTGACGGAGGCCGGCATGCAATCCACCGTATCCGCATCGACGCCGGACGCCGCGCCTTCCTGCACCGCGCCTTCGTCCGCGCCCCCTTCCACCGCCGCGCCTTCCACCGCCACGCCGATGATCGCCGTGCGGGACCTGCATGTCGCCTTCGACGCCGGCGGCAAGACCATTCGCGCCGTCAACGGCGTCTCGCTGCAGGTGGCCCCGGGCGAGGCCGTCGCGCTGATCGGCGAATCCGGCTCGGGCAAGAGCGTGACGTTGCGCGCGCTGATGCGGCTGCATCCGCCCCGCCGCACCACGATGACCGGCGACATCCGCATCGATGGCACCGACCTGATGCGGCTCGATGCCAGGGGCCTGGCCAGGATCCGCGGCGGCACGGTCGCCATGGTGTTCCAGGAACCCTTGCTCGCGCTGGACCCGGTCTACACCATCGGCCAGCAGATCGTCGAATGTATCCGCGCGCATGCCCGCGTCTCGGCCGCGCAAGCGCGCCAGCAGGCCCTGCAGGCGCTCGAGGCCGTCCGCATCCAGAGCCCCGAGCGGCGCCTGGCGGCCTATCCCCACGAGCTGTCGGGGGGGATGCGCCAACGCGCGATGATCGCGCTGGCCTTGTCCGCCAGGCCGAAGATCCTGTTGGCCGACGAGCCCACCACCGCGCTCGATGCCACCGTGCAGATCCAGGTGCTGATCCTGCTGCGCGAGCTGCAGCGCGCGCTCGGGCTGTCGATCGTATTCGTGACCCACGATATCGGCGCGGCCGTCGAGATCGCCGACCGTGTCGCCGTGATGTACGGCGGCCGCATCGTCGAGGAAGGTCCGATCCGGACGCTGCTGCGCGATGCGCGCCATCCGTACACCGTCGCGCTGCTGCAAAGCCGCCAGCACGGCATGGCACGTGGCGAGCGGCTGACCGCCATTGCGGGATCGCCGCCGGATCTGGCCGCGCTGCCCGCCGGTTGCAGCTTCGCGCCACGGTGCGCCCATGCGCGGGCCGAATGCCTGGAACGCGTGCCGCAGCCCGTCTCGCTGGGCGACGGCCATCGCGTCAGCTGCGTGCTTGCCGCCGCGGCAGAGCCCGCCCGGGCCGTGGCTTGACACCCTGGAGCGGCCCCCCCAACCATCGCGCATCGTTCCGCCCCTCGCGGTCGGCGGTCGCGTTCGCCGAACACGGGGCCCCGGCCGCCGCGTGAGCGAGGCGGTCGCCCTGGCCCGGCGATGGGCTGAGCCGAGCCACGATCTGAGCCCGGCTACGGTGCGGGCCCTTCCCCGCTTTCCCTACCGCGTCACGTCCAGCTCCCATCCCGGCTCGATGTGGTCCGGATTCTGCGCGAGGTTGTACTGCGGATTCAGGTTGATCAGCTCGCGCAGAGCGTAGGCGGCGACCTGCTGGTCCGTCGTCATCGCCTCGGCATCGGCCTCCTCTTTCTGCTCGTCGGACAGCAGCGTATCCAGGTTGGTCGCCGCAATGCCCCACAGCGTCCCGCTCTCGACGCCGGCATGGTAAGGCTGCACGACTACGCGTCCGTTGCGCGGCCGCGGGTGTTGCGGAGGCTGGGGCTCCGGCTTCTGCGGAGGCGGTTCGGTGGTCGTCGGCGGCTCCTTGCTCGGCGGCTTGGGCTCTTCGGACGGTGTTGCCGAACGCGGCGGTTCCTGCGGCGCCGGCTGCGTCGGCGACGGGTCCTGCGTCGACGGGACCGATGGCGTCGACGACGACGGCGTCGGCTCGGGCGTCGGCGTACGCGGCTGGTCTTCCTCGTCGCTGCCCAGCGTCTCCAGCAGTATCTTCATGCCGAAGTTGACGATCACGCCGCCGCCCAGCAGCACCAGGCCATACGGCATCGCGCGGCCGAAGAACTCCCATTTGCGCGGCAGCAGCGACTGGTCCGGCTTGAGCTGGATATTGCCGCCCTTGTCGGCCGCCAGCTTGTTGAACTCGCGGTTGGCCACGCCGCGCTCGACGCGCGACTGCAGGAAGGCGCCCACGCCGAAGGTCGCCAGGCTGGCCGCGCCGATGCCGCCGGCCACGCCGCCGTATGTCATCACGTCCGTGACGGCCAGCGGGATCGCGCCGGCCGCATACATGCTCATCACGAACTTGCGCGTATGGGCGGCGGGCAGCGCGGGCAGCTTGACCTTGGCGTGGTGGGCGATGCGGTTGGCGACATTGAAGGTCGCCAGCACGCCGTTGGCCGCCAGGAAGGCCGTGTTGCTGTAGGTCGCGACATTGCCGAGGTCCACGCCGTGATGCATGAACCAGGTCACCGTGGTGGCGTTGTTGATCGCCAGCGTACCGATCTGCAGGCCATCGTTGAAGCGCCCGGCGACGGTGTCCGGCGTCAGCAGCGCCGTGCCGGCCTGCTTCAGCGCCTGGACCGCGGCCGCGACCTCTTCCGTCGAGGGCTTGCTGTTTTCGGCGCTCACATGGCGTTCGAGAACGTCGAGATGCTTCGCGAAGGCCTCGCGATTTTTCTCACTGATCCCCCACATCGCCGCGCGGTCGCCCGTCAGGGCCTTGCGCAGCCAGACAATGTCGGCCGGGGTCTGGCGCTCGACGTGGCGGATCACGCGGTTGCTGAAGGCCGTGCGGCCGGCCGCGACGCCGCCGCGATAGATGAAGCAGGAGCCGGCCACCACCACCGCCGCGGCGGTGCCGGGCGTCGGCATGAACGGCATGGCCGCGGCCCCGGTGGCGAAGGCCCCGCCGACCGAAGCGGCGACGGTGGCGCGCAGCTTCCATGGGCGCGGCGTCGGCGTGGGCGCCGATGAAGACGGTGCCGGCTGCGGGGCAGCCTGGGGCGGCTTGCCGGCCTGGCTGGCGCCCTCGGCGGCGGGCGGCTGCTCGGTATCGGGATCGGGCCTCGCGGGCTGTGCCGGCTTGGCTGCGCCGGCAGGATCGGCGGCAGGATCGCCGGAGTGGGCAGCCGCCTCGGCGGCCGCGGTCTCTTCAGGCTCTGGGACCGGCTTGGCGGATTTTCCGGACTGCGCCGCGTTGGCGACATTGGCGGCATTGGCTGCCTTGGCCGCGCTGTCCGGATCCGCAGCCCCGGCCGGCTCGGCGGACTCGGCCGACTTACCCGACTCGCTCGACTCGTTCGGCTCCGGCGATGCCGCCCCATCGGGCTCCGGCTCGCCGCCATGCCGGAACGTGGCCGAGCGCACCGCGCCCTGCGGATCGGTCGCGACGCGGGCGACGTTGGCCTGCGCGGCCTCGCGCATCTTGGCCAGCACCGTCACCACGGCCTGCCCATGCGCAGCCAGGCCGCCGCCGGGCTCGACGGACATCACGTCGGCGATCTTGACGCTACCGTCGGCGAAGAAGGCGAACTCGACGTCCTGCAGCAGCAGGCCGCGGCCGTCCGCGCCGTTCTCGATGCCGTGTTCGATCGCATCAAGATCGCGCAGCGTGCGCGCGTTCATCCGTGCCGCGTACTGCGGCAGCAGATTGCCGTTGCCGTCGAGCAGCTCGGCGCTGCCGGCCAGATAGCGCTCATAGACGATGGCCGGATGGCCCAGCACCGTCTCGCCGTCGCCGCCATGGATGCGCAGCGTCGGCATGCCCAGCGCCTGCACCTGGGCCATCGCCTCGCGTTCGGCGCCCATCGGGAAGGCCGCGATCATGCTGTCGTTGCCCAGTCCCACCGCATGGCTGTTGCCCAGCGC
Source organism: Cupriavidus cauae (assembly GCF_008632125.1). Taxonomy (GTDB): domain Bacteria; phylum Pseudomonadota; class Gammaproteobacteria; order Burkholderiales; family Burkholderiaceae; genus Cupriavidus; species Cupriavidus cauae. The sequence goes on along the minus strand of NZ_VWRN01000044.1, from coordinate 5,050 downwards.
AAACACCGTCTTGATCGCGCCCGAGCCGAGCCGCGGGCCCAGATAGTCGGCCAGATCGACGGGCGTCTGGCTGCCGTCGTCGTGAATCAGCCGCACCGCGTCGACACCGTCGACCGCGAAGCTGCGGTTGGCATGGCGATACGGTTGCGGCTGCAGCGTTTGCCATGCGACGCCGTCCTGATCGAGCTTCAGGACGGGCTTGGGCGGGCCGCCTGCATTGGCGTCCGTATTGACGTCCACGGGCCGGCCTGCGGCGCGCTCCAGCGTATCGAGCTTGAAGCCCGCCGCGGGCAGCATCACGTCGACGCCCATCACATCGGCCACCTTCTGCGCAAAGGCGTGCCGCGCATGCTGGCTGCCGCCGTCGACCGCCAGCACGACCGCTGCGCCCTTCTTGCCCGCGTCGGCAAGTTCCAGCGCGAGCCGGTGCGCGCCCACCGCTTCGCCGTCCGCGTCGAGCAAGCCGCGTTCGGGATCGAAGCGCCCCAGCACGACGTTGTAGTCGTCCGGCGCCATCACCTTCAGCGGCGACGCGCCGAACCGCGCATCCGCATGGCGCGGCGGGATGGCACGCCAGCCGGCCGGATGGCTGGCGTTGGCGTTGGTGTTGGTGTTGGTGTTGGTGTCGCCGGCGCGCACGGGAGCCGGCGCATTGCCGCGCGGCATGACGAAGGCGCTTTCGGGCAGCGCCCGTCCGCCTTCGTTGACGCCGACGATCGGCAGGGCCGGCATCGCACCGTAGAAGCGTCCGCCGTGGCTGTGCACCGGTGCGTCGGACTGCGCCATGGCGTCAGGCGTCGCATCGACGTGCATCGCGCCGCCGAATACCGTATCGCCATCGCCATACCAGCCGCGGATCTCCCACTTGCCGTCGGGCGCGTGGACGCGCGCGTTCAGCGCGGTGGCCAGTTGCTGCGCCAGTGGCAGCGGACCGTCCATGCCGAAGCAGTCGTAGATCAGTACCGGCATGCCTTCGCGATAATCCGGATGCGAGCGGATCCGGTCGGCCAGCGCCGCCGCGTCGTAGTCCGGGCGGCCGCTGCCGTCCATGTCCATCCGCACGCCCTGGTAAGCGCCCTCGGCCCGCACCGTGAAATAGCCCGGCACCTGCGGCACCGAGATCGGCATCGCGCGGTTGTCGAAGGTGACGTAGCCCGCCTCGGCCGCGAGATCCAGATGGGCCCGCGCCCGCGGGAAATGTCCCAGCTGCTGCAGCACGTCGATCCGCTCGCCGCCCTCGTTGCGCACCAGCGGCTTGCCTTCGGCGAACCCCTCGGGCAGCGCCACGCGGATATCGCCTTCGTAGGCGCGGTTCAGCGCGATTTCGCCCGGCACGGTGCGGCCATCGCGCCGCGACAGCGGCACGGTGCCGATGGCATCCTCGGCGGACGGCACGCGGCCGGCCCGGTACTGCGCGTCGGGCACGACCTGCAGCCGCACCTTGACGCCGACCGCCGCCTGCCGGTCGAGCTGCGCCGCGGCCTGCTGCGGCGAATCGAAGGCGCCGATCACCTTCGGCCTGGCGTTGACAGAATCGGCTTCGCGCACCGCCACGTACTTGACGTCGGCAAGCCGGCCGCCGGTCGCGTGCACGCTGTCGATCACCGTGGCGATCGCCGTGTCGCCGGGTACGCCATCGCGCAGCGACCAGCTGCGATCGACGATCGGGGGAACGTGGCGCGGCTGGACATTGCCCCGCCCGCCCTCACCGGCGCCATGGAAGGGACGGCGCAGCCCGTGCGCAAACAGGTCTTCCAGCACCGCGCGAGGCTGGCGGCGCGGCATCGCGGTGCCCATCAGCGCAGGCACCGGCGCGCCCGGCCCGGTGACCGAGTCGGCGCCGGCCCAGAGCCGCAGGAAGCGGTACACCGCCGCATGGACCTCCGGCGAGAAACCGTCGACCGTGGGTACCTGCTGCCGCGACACACCGTCGACCGCGCCCGCGTGGACCGATGCCTCGATGGCCGACAGGATCTGGTTCTCGGTGGGCATCAGATGGGCCTTGCCGAGCTGGCGCAGGAATGCCGCGCCGATCGCATAGGCGCCCCAGTTCGACACGCTGGCGGTCACCAGGATATCGGTCCTGACGGTCGAGGCGATCGGCGTGCCGTCCGGCGCCAGCGGGACGAACGCCGCCACATTGCCCATGCCCGCTTCGTTGCCGCCGTCGCCCACCGAGGACGTGCCGATGCCCATCTCCTGCGCCGCCTTCAGGAAGGCGTCGATTCCCGGCGTGAAGTCGTCGAGGTTGACCCCGCGCATATTGTGCTTGGTGCCGGCCGCCGTGCGTCCCGGCAGTTCGATCGACGACACGTGGTCCGGCTGCATCTCCTCGAGCATCGCACGCACCACCGGCGACGTGCTGTCGGCATGCTCGTCAAACACGTGGACCGAATCGAGCGGCTGCCCCATGTCGGCCAGCGCCGCTTCGAGGATCGGCTGGTTGGCCGAGTCGACGATATAGCTGACGCGCTTGCCCCCGTCGCGCAGCATCGCGCCCAGCGCCACGGTCCCCGGCGGCCCGTCGGTCTCGGGCATGCCCTCGGCCACCGAGAAGCCCGTCAGCAGCACGATGTGCTCGACATCGGAATCGGCCATGGCGGCGGCAGCGCGCAGCGCCCCCTGCGGGATCGCCAGGCGGTCGATATTGCGGCCGGTATACGCGGTGACCATCGCATCGATCGCGGCCGGCATCCGGTTGGCGTCGAGAATGCCGCGGATCTGGCCCGGGTCCGTGCTGGCGCTGAACTCCGGCACGCCGAACGCGCGCGCCCGCGGATCCTCGGTCATGCCTTGCGCCAGCCGCACGACCTCGCTGGCGCGCCCGGTGGTCACCGCCAACAGCGGGAGCATGTCGTGCGCACTGACCTCCTCGAACGGGATCGGCTCCGGCAGCAGGTCTTCCTGCTTGAGCACGCCGCGCTCGATCAGCCGATCGACCAGCGCCCTGGCCTGGTACTGCATCGGGTCGATCACCTTGACGTGGCCCAGGCCGCTGGCATCGAGCTGCTGGCGGATCAGCTTGGCCAGCGCGGGATAGTGCGTGCAGCACAGCCACAGCGTCTCGGTGTCGGCAGGAATGCGATCGGCGTTGATGTACTTGGCGACCAGCTTCTGGATCGCCACCAGCTCGGGCCCGTCGGTGGCCTGGTGCTGCAGCGCGTTGACCGCGGCGGCCCACTCGTTGGCGCCGATCTCCAGCACGTTCTGGCCGGTGCGCAGCGCGCCCACCGCGTCGCGATAGGCATGGCTGTTGACGGTGCCCGGCGTGGCGACCAGCGCGATATTGCGGCCGCCGTCCGCCTTCATCGCGCGGGCGGTGGTATGGATCAGGTTGATGAAATCGCGCTCGTCCAGCCCGCGCCAGCCTTCCGGATAGGTGATGCACGCCGTATTGCAGCCGAGCGCATTAGCGTCGGCCTGCTGCTGGTGCATCGCGTGCAGGCCGTCGTTGACGCGGAGGATCAGGTCGTCGCGCGCGCGCCCGCCGTAGGTGCCCGCCGCGTGATCGCCGTACGCGACCAGCTGAACGCGCTTGCCGGTCATCGAGAAGATATGCCGGGCGATGTTCATGGCAGCCAGGATGCCGCCGTTGCTCGAATCGAAGACCGTGACCTCGATGATGTCGTCGATCACCTTGATGCCGAACTGCTCCGGGTCCACGCCCTTCGGCACGAAGCGGCGCTGCATGCCGTCCAGCATCTGCGCCAGGTCCAGGCCTTCGGGCAGCTGCTTGGCCTGTGCCTGCAGCAGCTCGTACACGCCCAGGTAGCTGCGCTTGTCGAGGCCGCGCATGCTGGTCGCGCCGGGCTCGAGCGTGATGCTGTCATAGGCATGCAGCGCGGCCATGCGGTCGATCATCGCGGCCACGCGCTCGGTCGACGGCATCGCATGGTCGGCGCCGGAGGCACGCTGCAGCGCGAAGCCGACTGCCTGCGCCGCCAGGTTGGTGTTCATGCCGACCACTGGATGGCTGGCGCCGACCGCCGACCATTGGTCGATATCGGCCGGCTCGACATGCAGCGACGTCATCGCGCGCTCCAGCGCGGAGCGCATGCCGGCGGTATGGCTGTCGGCACCGATCGCCACGGTGACCAGATCCTTGGCGTTCGCCTCGACCAGCAGCTGGTCGACCCGCGGCGCGCCCTCGAGGCGTTCGCCGTTGGCCAGCCGGTATTCGCCGACGCGGTTGCGCCCGGCCACTTCGACCGCGACCACGGCCTGGGTCCGGTACTTGGCCAGCAGCGCCTGCGCCTGCTGCGCGGCCCGCGTCGAGTCGGTGGCGGTGAAGGTCTCGATGCGGGCATCGGCGACGCCCAGCTCCCCTTGCAGCAGGTCGGCCAGCAGCGCCTCGTGCGCGGGGTCGGTGACGTAGACGACTTCCTTGCCCAGCGCGCTCAGATAGGCGCCGAGCGACACCGCACCGAGCGGACCGTGCGTGTCGGCGCCGCCGTGCAGCGTGGCGGGCGACGTCGCGATCAGCACCGTGTCGACATCGTGCAGCGCGCGTGCCGCCAGTTCGGCGCCATAGGGCACGGACAGCGACATCGCGCGGCCGTCCATGCCGGACACGCGGTCCAGCGGCGAGATCGCGTTCTGCAGCACGATCGACGGCTCGGCGCGCGCGGCCTCCAGCACGGCGGCACGGCCCCCGCCGCCATGTGCGAACACCGCGCTGCGGACATTGGGCCGGGCATCGCCGCGTACGTCCGAGCGTGCGTCGGCGCGGCGGCGGCTGCGGCCGCTGGTGTTGGTCCGGCTGGCCGCCGGCGGCGCGTCGCCGTGCCGGCTGCGTTCCCCCGCCTCGCGCATGTATTTGGTGACGGCCTGCTGCATCGCCCGGTCCATCATCCGATTGACCACGCCGTCCTGCAGCCGGGCGCCCTGCGCCACCGCGGCGTCGAAGGTCAAGCGGCTGGCCAGCTTGACCGATTGCCACGTGCCCAACTTCTGCGGGGTAAAGCTGCGCGAGCCGGTGCCATCGGTGGCACTGGCAGCGCTGCGAGGGGTGGGGCTCGCATCGGCGGGCGGCTCCGCCGCGACGCGCGGC
>NZ_VWRN01000043.1 GCF_008632125.1 Cupriavidus cauae | reverse complement strand
GCGCGCGGCCGACCCGGGCGCCGATGGCCACGGCCGGCGCCTGTGGCCCGATGGCGTCGCCCCGCTGCTGACCGATGTGCCGGTGGCGATCGCCCGCACCGCGCCTGCCTTCGCCGGCGAGCCCGGCGTCGGCGAAATCCGCGCCCTGCATCTGGACGCGATCGCCGCCGCGCGCCGGACCCTGTATCTGGAGAACCAGTATTTCAGCTCCGGCGTGCTGGCCGACGCGCTGGCCGCGCGGCTGGCCGAACCCGACGGCCCCGAGGTGGTGCTGGTCTCGCGCCGCAGCGAAAGCGGCTGGCTCGAGGAGCACAGCATGGGCGTGCTGCGCGCCCGCGCGCATCGCAAGCTGCGCAGCGTCGATGCGGGCCATCGCTATCGGCTCTATTACCCGCATCTGCCGGGCGAGGGCGAACCGGGGCCCGATGGCGAGCCGCTGCCCGGCATCAACGTGCACAGCAAGGTCATGGTCGTCGACGACACCTTGCTGACGATCGGCTCGGCCAATCTGAACAATCGCTCGATGGGTCTCGACACCGAATGCAATCTGGTGATCGAGGCCGGCGGGGATGCCCGCATCGCCGCCGCGATCCGCTCGATGCGCGCGCGGCTGGTGGCCGAGCACCTGGCGTGCGATGCCGGCGAACTGGCCGCCGCCCATGCGCGCGGCGAGCCGCTGCACGAGACCATCGCCCGTTGCCATCGGCCCGGCGAGCGAACCCTGCAGGCCTTCGATCCGCCGCTGGTGCCCGAGGTGGACGCGGTGGTGCCCGACGAGCGGCTGCTCGACCCGATCGAGCCGATCGATCCGGACGGCCTCGTCGATGAATTCCTGACGCACGAGGCGCGTCCGCGCGTGATCGGACGCCTGGGCATGGCGATCCTGCTGCTGGTGGTCCTCGCAGGCCTGGCATTTGCGTGGCGCTATACGCCGCTGCGCGAATGGGCGGACTTCCGCCGCGTGCTCGATGTGGTCGAGCGGATCCGCGACATGCCGATGGCGCCGCTGGCGATGCTCGGCGCCTATGTGGCCGCCGGGCTGGTGATGGTGCCGGTGACGCTGCTGATCGTGGTCACGGTGATCGTGTTCGGCCCGGTCAAGGGCGCGCTGTGCGCGCTCGGCGGCGTGGTGCTCAGCGCCGCCACCGGCTACGGCATCGGCCGCTTCGTCGGCCGCGACGCGGTACGGCGCTATGGCGGCAAGCGGCTGAACGCGCTGAGTCAGCAGGTCGGCCAGCACGGCCTGCTCGCGATGGTGGTGCTGCGGCTGGTGCCGGTCGCGCCGTTCACGCTGGTCAACCTGGTGGTGGGGGCCTCGCGCATCCGCTTTCGCGACTGCCTGCTCGGCACGCTGATCGGCATGACGCCCGGCATCGTGATCTCCGCCTCGCTGGTCGACCGCATCGCCGCGGTGGCGCGCAATCCGAACCCGCTGACGGTGGCGCTGCTGCTGCTGGTGCTGCTGATCCCGTTGAGCGTGCTTTGGCTGCTGCGCCGGCGCCGGCGTGCGGATGCCGCGCAGGCGGCGCAGGCAGCGGAGGCAGCGGAGGCGGCCCAGGCCGCCAGGGAGGCCCAGGTCGCGCAGGCGATGCAGCCCGCGCAGACCGCCCAGGCGGTGCACCGCGCCGCCATCGGCGAACCCCGCCATGGAGGGCATGCATGAGTCGGATCTATCCATTTCGCGCCGGCGACCTCGCGCAGCCGGTCCCGCAGACCCCGCGGGAAGCGGCCGCCGCCGCGGCGCCGGCGCAGTTCCTGGTGGCCAGCTACAACATTCACGGCGGCATCGGCGTGGACGGGCGCTTCCTGCCGAAGCGGATCGCCGGCGTGCTGTCGGAACTGCAGGCGGACATCGTCGCGCTGCAGGAAGTCGAATCGCGCAGCACCGGCTTCGACATGCTGGCCTATCTGCGCGACGAAACCGGCTATCACGCGATTCCCGGGCCGACGCTGATCCGGCATGACGGCGAATATGGCAACGCGCTGCTGACGCGCTTTCCGCCGAGCCGGGTCCGTCAGATCGACCTGAGCGTGGGCCGCCACGAACCGCGCGGCGCGATCGACGCGACGCTGAGCTGTCCCGATGGCGTGCATGCCGCCCCGCTGCGGGTGATCGCCACCCATCTGGGGCTGTGGCCGGGTGAGCGCCGCATGCAGGTGCGCCGGCTGCTGACGTCGCTGGCCGAACAGCCGGGCGTGCCCACCGTGCTGCTGGGCGACGTCAACGAATGGTTCCTGTGGGGCCGGCCGCTGCGCTGGCTGCATGCGTACTTCGACGGGGCGCCGCACGTGCCCACCTTCCCGTCACGGATGCCGGTGCTGGCGCTGGACCGCCTGTGGTGCTGTCCGCGCTCGGTGCTGGCCTCGGTGTCGAGCCATCGCAGCCCGCTGGCGCGGATCGCCTCGGACCATCTGCCGCTGCTGGCGCGGCTGCATGCGCGGCAGGCCGTGCCGGCGGCCATGTCGTCCGCCGCTGTGGCCGACGAGGAGGCCGATCTGGCCAGGCAGGCCGATCAGCCGTCGCGGTAGGCGTCCAGGCGGTTGTACAGCGTTTTCAGGCTGATGCCGAGCGCCTGCGCGGCGCGGCGCTTGTCGCCGTCGAAGCGGGCCAGCGTGGCCAAAATCAGGCCGCGCTGCGCATCGGCCAGCGTGGTGCCGATCCGCACGTTCAGCACGCCGTCGGCGGCGGTGGGCAGCGGCGGTTGCGAGGCGATGTTCGGGTTCGGCAGTTCGATCACGCGGTCGGCCAGGATGAAGGCGCGATAGACCGTGTTGCGCAGCTCGCGCACGTTGCCCGGCCAGCCGTACTGGCACAGGCGCTCCAGCGCGCTGGCCGAGAACACCTTGTCGGCGCCCTCGGCGGCGTTCAGCTCGGCCAGGAAATGCTTGGCCAGCGGCACGATGTCCTCGCGCCGTTCGCGCAGCGGCGGGATATGCAGCGGCACCACGGCGAGCCGGTACAGCAGGTCCTCGCGCAGCACGCCGCTGCGCACGGCCTCGAGCGGATCGCGGTTGGTCGCCGAGACGATGCGCACGTCGCAGACCACCTGGGCGTCGCCGCCGACGCGATGGAAGGTGCGCGTCTCCAGCACCCGCAGCAGCTTGATCTGCATGTCGGGCGCCATTTCGGTGACCTCGTCCAGAAACAGCGTGCCGCCGTGCGCCTGCTCGAAATAGCCGGCCTTCTGCTGCATCGCGCCGGTGAAACCGCCCTTTTCGTGGCCGAACAGTTCCGATTCGATCAGGGTCGGGGCGATCGCGCCGCAGTTGACGGCGACGAAGGGCTTGCCGCGCCGGTTGCTGCGCTCATGTATCGCGCGGGCCACCAGTTCCTTGCCGGTGCCGCTTTCGCCGACGGCCAGCATCGGCACGTCGGTGGCCGCGACGCGGGGAATCTGTTCGAGCAGCCGGCGCATCGCCGGCGAGGTGCTGCGCCATAGCAGCGCAAAGTCGTCGCGCGCCGGCCCGTGGCCGCCATCCTCGCGTGGGTGGTCCCGCGCGGGTTCCCGATGACGGGAGCGCGTCGTGTCCGGCAGATCGTTCGAGGTGCTGGTCGACATGTAGCGAAAGGCGGAGCGGAAATAAAGACGGGCGGTCGGCGGAGGTGGACGCGGGTGGCGGCAGCGCGGTCCACGGCTTCGCGAGAGCCGCAATGCGGCTCGCGTAACGCAATGCTAGCTTGCGATCGGGGTGGCCACCATTGCTGTTTGTCCGACAAGCCGGTCCGGCGCGGGCGGCGGCCGATGTCAGACTAACACCGGTATGGCTGCGCTTGCCGCTTGCATAGAATGGGGTCTATTCAGGGCAGCAACGCCCGCCGCGGCCCAATCCCGCGGCGCCTGTCTCATTTCCACCATCCGGTCAAGGGTTTCAGCGGCCGGCATCAGTCAAGCCTATGCCTCACATCCTGATCGTCGACGACGACGAGAACACCTGTGCAGCGCTGGCCGAGATCGCCGCGGCGGAGGGCTTCACCGCGGCCACCGCGGGCGACCTGCGCGAAGCGTGCCTGCAGATCGGCTGGCAGATGCCCGATGCGGTGCTGGCCGACCTGAAGCTGCCGGACGGCGACGGCAAGGATCTGTTCAACGAGGTCGGCTCGGCCGGCGTCGACATCATCCTGATGACCGGCTACGCCAGCGTCGAGAGCGCGGTCGAGGCGCTTCGCCTGGGCGCCACCGACTATCTGGTCAAGCCGATCAATGTCGCGCGCCTGCAGACGGTGCTCAAGCGCATCGCGACCACCGGCGACCTGAAGGCCGAGGTGCGCTCGCTGCGCGGCGAACTGCGCCGTTACGGGCGCTTCGGCCGGCTGCTGGGCAGTTCGGAGGCGATGCAGGCGGTCTATGACCAGATCAGCAAGGTCGCCCCCACCGAGGCCACCGTGCTGCTGGTCGGCGAGAGCGGTACCGGCAAGGAGCTGGCCGCGCAGACCGTGCACGAGCTGTCGCCGCGCCGGCGCCAACCTTTCCTCGCCGTCAACTGCGGCGCGATCTCGCCGAACCTGATCGAGTCGGAGATGTTCGGCCACGAGCGCGGCAGCTTTACCGGGGCCGAGCGCCAGCACAAGGGCTATTTCGAGCGCGCGGCCGGCGGTACGCTGTTCCTCGACGAGATCACCGAGATGCCGATCGAGCTGCAGGTCAAGCTGCTGCGCGTGCTCGAGGCCGGCACCTTCATGCGCGTGGGGACCAACCGCGAGCTGCGCGCCGACGTGCGCGTGGTCGCGGCGACCAACCGCAATCCGGAGGAGGCGGTTGCCGAAGGCAAGTTGCGGGCGGACCTGTATCACCGCCTCAACGTATTCCCGATCGAACTGCCGCCGCTGCGCACGCGCGGCGACGACGTGGCGCAGCTGGCCGGGGCCTTCCTCGATCAGCTCAACGCGGAGCACGGCACGCAGCGCCGCTTCGGTCCCGAGGTGCTGGCCAATCTGCGGCTGCATTCGTGGCCCGGCAATGTGCGGGAGCTGCGCAACTTCGTGCAGCGCGCCTTCATCATGGCGGAGGACGACGTCATTGCCGAATCGCCGGTGCCGCTGCAGGCCGCGGCCTCGCAGGTGCCCGCCACCGCGATCGTCACGGTGCCGGTCGGCATGTCGCTGGCCGACGCCGACCGCGAGCTGATCTTCGCCACGCTGGAGCAGTGTGCCGGCGTCAAGAAACACGCCGCTGAAATCCTGGGCATCAGCCTGAAGACCCTGTACAACCGGCTCGAGGAATATGCGGCCGGCGGCAAGCTGCCGGAGTCGTTCAAGACCTCCGGCAATGGCGCCAACAATGGAGCCGGCAGCGGCGCCAACAGCGGCGCGCACGACCGTCCGCCCGCCACCAGCTGAAGCGACAGGAACCCATCCCGCCCGCCCACCACCGCCGAAGCCTCGAGCTGGCCCGAGCTATGCTTCGGCTCGGAAATCCGGCCCGCCGCAACGGCGCGGCGACCCTGAGATGACCCTAACATTCATGTCCAAGCGACCTCTCCCCTCCAGCCGCGCCGATGCGGAAAACGGTGGCCAATCCGGCGGGGCGGGCACCGAGCACTGGGTGCCGGCGACTGTCGATGCGACTTCCGAGATGACGACGCTGATCGACCAGGTATCGCACGACCTGCGCTCGGCGCTGAACGGCGTCCAGAGCTGGGCTTATGTGCTGGACCACTCGCTGGACGCGCCCACCGCGCCGGTGCAACGCGCGCTGGCGGGTTTGCGTACCGCCATGCAGCAGCAGGTCATGCTGATCCAGCATATGGAAGAGGCGGTGCGGCTGCTGGCCGACGAGACCGAGCCGCAATGGGAGGCGATCGATCTTGCCGCCGCGATGGCGCAGGCGATGGACGCGGTCAAGCCGGCCGCCGAATCGCGCCGCGTCACCTTGGCCGACGTGCTGGTGCACGACGGCGAGGGCAGCCGCGGCGACGCTTTCGTGCAGGCGGACCCGCGCCGGCTGGAGCCGATGCTGCGCCATCTGGTGCTGCATTGCCTGAAGCAGGCACGCAATGGCGACACCATCGATGCGCATCTCGAACCGGCGGACGACCATGTGAAGCTGCGCCTCACCGAAAGCCGCACGACGGCCGATCGCATCAAGGAACGCCTGTCGGTGCTGTCCGAGTTCTTCCGGCGCGATGTCGGCAACGACGGCGCCGCGCCGGCGCGGCAGAGTTCCGCGCTGCTGCTGGCGCGCCGCATGGCGGAGCTGCATGGCGCCACGCTCGGCGCCGAGCCGTCGACGCAATGCGAGCAGGACGGCGAGAGCGCCTGCATCGCGGTCACCTTCCCGCGCGTGCCGCCGGCGGCCGCTGCGGCGGGCCTCGAGGCGCCTTCCGTACCGCCTTCCCTGCCACCTTGGGGGCCTTCCGACGGCGCCTGATCCCGCGTTTTACGGTCTTCTTTTCACTCGCTTTCACCCCCGCCCGCCGGGCGTTTGCGGCGCAAGTACTTTTTACGTGCGATGCACTTTGTGCAACGCTCGGTGCTGTCGTATGCGCCGCTTGCGCGCACGTCCCGCCATCTCGCCTTCTGGCCCGTCGCTTGCATCTGTTTCGCTATTCCAATCGAGCAGGAGCCGATGATGCAGAAGGCCAAGACCGCGACCCCCTCCGCCCATGGAACCGCCGCCAAGTCTGCTTCCGCCAGCGCGGCGAAGCCGAGCAAGCAGAAGACCGCCGCGCAGCAGGACGACGACAAGCAGAGCAGCGCGTGCACCTATCAGCAGGCCGTCGACGAATCGGTGGAGATGACCTTCCCGGCCAGCGATCCGATTTCGCCGAGCGCCGCCATGCATGCCGAGAAGGAGACCAGCACCGACGTGGACGACACCGACTGGGAGATCGAACCGGGCAGCGCGCATCAGCCCGAGGGCGCACGTCCCGCGGCGGAGCGCAAGGGCGCAGCGGGCAAGGATGGCGCGAAGGCTTCGGGCGACAAGGACGAAAAAAGCGAAAAGGCCGACAAGGGCGCGAGCGGTAAAGCCGCTGGAACGAAGACCGGCGCCACCGCCAGGTCCAAGGGCAAGTCCTGATGCCAGCCGGGCTGGCGTCGCGACCGTCGAACGCCATGCCGAATCCGATTGCCGATCCATCGCTCGCCAGGCGGGTGTCTGCCAACCGATTCGAAGGAGCCAGCATGTCCCTGATCATCGCCGGACGATTTGATACGTTCGCCCAGGCCGAGGCGGCGGCGGGCCAGTTGTTTGCCCGCGGTTTCGCCGAGGACGACGTGACCCTGTTCTTCGTCAATCCCCCGGGACAGCATGGACGCTTCCCGCTCGGCGGCGACGTGGCGGTCGACGCGGGTACCCGCAAGGCGGGGGCCGGCGCGGGCCGCGGCATCGTGTTCGGCGCCATCGCCGGTGCCGTGATCGGCGCGGTGGCGCTGGCGCTGATGCAGGCCTCCGTGCTGGTGCTGGCGCTCGCCACGGGTCTGGGCGCCTATCTGGGTTCGCTGGTCGGCGCGCTGTCGATGACGCGCGATCCCGACCGGGTATCGAACGCGCCCGATCCCGATCGCCAGGTCAAGGCCGAGCGCGATGCCGGCGTGCTGCTGGCCGTGCACGTCAATCCCGATACGCGCGAGACGGCCGCCGAGGTATTGCGCCAGGCCGGCGCCAAGGACGTCGAACGCGCCTACGGGCGCTGGAGCGAAGGCCGCTGGGTCGATTTCGACCCGCTCGCGCCGCCGGTGCCTGCCAGCCGTCCGTGACGTGTGCCATGCCGTGTGCCATGCCGCGTGCCATGCCAATCCATGCCGCTGCCGCACGATCATGACGATCCGGCCGCGACGATGAAGGGGCGCGAGGGCGCCATTGTGTCAACCGACAACCGAAGCAGGAGTCGCCAATGAACCCACTGGACAGAGACCCGCGCGATCCGCGAGACATCCGGGACCCTCGCGATCCACGCGATGCGCGTGACCTGCGCGATCCGACGGCGGCGCGTGCGCCCGCCGGCGCGACCATCGTCGGCGATGTCGACACCAATGCGAGCGGGCCCGGCCCCTTCGTGATGGCGGCCGATACGCTCGAAGGCAACAGCGTGATCGGACCCGCGGGCGAGGACCTCGGCACCATCGACCACATCATGCTGGACGTGCAGGGCGGCCGCGTCGCCTATGCGGTGCTGTCGTTCGGCGGCTTCCTCGGCATCGGCGAGAAGCTGTTCGCGGTGCCATGGTCGGCGCTGACGCTCGATACGCGGCGCAAGTGTTTCGTGCTGGGCGTCGACAAGGACAAGCTCAAGGCCGCGCCCGGCTTCGACAAGGACCACTGGCCGGCGATGGCGGACCCGCAATGGGCCACCAGCATTCACCAGTACTACGGGACCTCGCCGTACTGGAAGGAGGACTCGTACGATCCGTGGGCGTGATGGCGTTGTAGTGCTATGCCCGCTTGCGCTGCGGGCTGCTGCGCGATCCGCTGTCGGTGCTGGCCGTACTGGCCCGCCTGGCGGCGGATTTCTTCGTTGAATCCGGCGCCTTGCCGGACTTGGCCGCGCTCTTGCGGCTGCTTGCCGGCTTGGCTTCCTGCCTGGATCCTTTGCCGTCCTTGGCCTCGGCTCGAGCGCGGGAGGTGGATTTGCGGGCGGTCTTGCGAGCGCCCGTGGCGCGCTTGCGCGGCGCCTCGCGCGGCGCGTCGTCGTCTTCCCGCTGGTCCGCTTCCTCGCCCTGCGTGTTCTGGCCCGCTTCCGAGCGCGTACCGCCGCGGCCGCCACGGCGTTTGATGCTTTCCTTGAGCAGCGCCATCATGTCGATCACCTCGGCCGACTTGCGCGGCTCCCCGCTGTCCGGCTCGGCCGGCGTCAGCAGGTGCGTCTTGCCTTCGGCGATCTTCCCTTCGATGCGCTCCATCAGGTCGTCGCGATAGGTATCGCGATAGGCCTCGGGGTTCCAGTCCTCCTGCATGTCCTCGACCAGCCGGGTCGCCATCTCGATCTCGCGCGGGCTGACGCCCTGCTGCTTGCCACTGCTCTTGGGCAGCTTCAGCTCGTCCATCGGCAGGACCTCCTCGGCCCAGCGCATGGTGTTGAGCACCAGCGCATCGCCCAGCACCAGCACCGCCGCCAGATGCTGGCGGTTGTGGATCACCACCAGGGCCAGCGCCGCGCGTCCGGTGCGGCGCAGGGTCTCGCGCAGCAACGCGTAGCCCTTCTCGCCGCGCCGGTCCGGCTCGAGATAGTAGGGCGTCTCGAAGTAGTACGGCGGGATCTGGTCGGCCTGCACGAAGCTGACGATATCGACGGTCTGCGTCGCCTCGACGTTGGCCTGGCGGAAGTCCTCCGGCGACAGCAGCACGTATTCACCCTTCTCGTACTGGTAGCCCTTGACGATATGGTCCTTGTCGACCGGCTTGCCGGTCTTCTTGTTGATGCGCTGATAGCCGACCGGCGCCATGTCGCGCTCGTCGAGCCAGTCGAAGTCGAGCGCGTTGTCGCGCGCGGCCGCCTTCAGCACGACCGGGATGTTGACCAGGCCAAAGGAAATGGCGCCTTTCCAGATGATGCGGGGCACAGGGAAACTCCGGATCTTGGTTCTTCGACCGCAGGCGAGGGCGGACGCGTGCCCTCAGGCGCGCTGGGGCGGGGGCGGCGGCACGTCGCCGGGGGGCGGGTCGATGACCGGCTCATGCGGATCGATCGGCGGCACCTCGGGTTCGGGCGTGGTCGGCGGCTGGTCCGGGGTTTGATCCGGTTCTGGCGTGGTATGCATGCGTTTCTCCATCGAAGAGGTCGGCCCGGAGGAGGCCGGACCGGTGCCCGTGCTGCCGTCGGCCGGATGCCCCAATGGCGAATGCAGGGGCGGCGGCGTGCCGGCGGCGGTATTGGCCACGGTACGCGCATCGGTACGCCCCTCGCTGCGGCCATCCGTGCGGCCGTCCGTCCGGCCATCGGAGCGGCATTCGTCGAGCAGGCGCGACAGCACCTCCAGATCGACCGGCTTGGTCAGGTGGTCGTCGAAGCCGGCCGCCTGCGTGCGCAGCTTGTCGCCGGGCTGGCCGTAGCCGGTCAGCGCCACCACCTTCATCGCCTGCAGCTCCGGTATCGCACGCAGCCGCTGCGCGATCTCGAAGCCGTCCATGCCCGGCATGCCCAGATCGAGCAGCACCAGCTCGGGCTTGTACTTGACCGCGCGCACGATCGCAGCGGCGCCGTCGAGCGCAGTGATCACGGTATGGCCCAGCGCTTCCAGCGTCATCGCCATCGCCTCGAGGGCGTCGACGTTGTCGTCCACCACCATCACGGTGCGCGGCTTGCCGGCCGGCGCCTGCCGTCCGCCCAGCGTCGGCTGCCAGCTGCGCCACGGCTGCATCGGCAGCTGCACGATGAAGCTGCTGCCATGACCGGGCCCGTTGCTCTGCACCGACAGCTGGCCGCCATGCATGCTGACCAGCCGATGGACCAGCGACAGGCCGATGCCGGGGCCATTGCCGCCGGCCACGGCGATATTGCCGTTGGCGCCGTCGCGCTCGAAGGTCTCGCGCAGGCCCTGCAGCCGTTCGGGCGACAGCCCGGTGCCGTTGTCGGTGATCCGGATGGTGACCATGCCCTGATCCGCCTGCGCCTCGATCGACAGCAAGCCATCGGGCGGCGTGTACTTGGCCGCGTTGTTCAGCAGGTTGCCGAAGATCTGGGTCAGGCGCACCAGGTCGCCGCGCACCGGCATCGGCCCCTCGGGCACCGACAGGCGCAGCTGATGGTTGCGCGACTCGATCAGCGGCCGGACTGTCTCGACCGCGGTGTTCAGCGCGGAACGCAGCTCGACCAGGTCGTCGCGCAGCGTGATGGTGCCGCGCGTGAAGCGCGAGATGTCGAGCAGATCGTCGACCAGCCGGGTCAGGTGATAGAGCTGGCGGGCGATGATGTCGCGCGCCTTGAAGCTGTCCTCGCGCGACGGCGCGCAGTGCATCAGCAGATCGGCGGCGCTGCGCATCGGCGCGAGCGGGTTGCGCAGCTCGTGCACCAGCATCGCGAGGAAATCGTCCTTGCGGCGTTCTTCCTCGCGCAGCATCTTCTCGGCACGCTTCTGCTGCGTGATGTCCTCGCACACGCCGACCACGCGGTAGAACTCGCCGCTGGCGTTGTTGACCGGGAAGGCGCGCGCGCGGACGTCGCGCGTCTGGCCGTCGGCATGGATCAGCGCGAATTCCAGATCCATATGGCCGTCGCGCAGCATCGCCTCGCAGGCCGCCTGCACGCGTTCCCGGTCGGACTCCGCGACCCAGCCGAAGCAGGCGTTGCCGTGCTGATGCAGGTCTTCCACCGGACGGCCGGTCAGCGTGACGAAGGCCGGGCCGACGAACAGGAACTTGCGCTCCTGCGGATCGAAGATCCACAGCACATCGGACAGGTTGTCGGCCAGCTGGCGGAACAGGAATTCGTTGTCGCGCAGCGCCTGCGAGGTACGGTGGTAGGCCTCCTCCGCCCGCCGCAGCCGCAGCAGCGCCTTGACGCTGGACACCAGTTCCTCCGGCTCGACCGGCTCCACCAGATAGCTGTCGGCGCCATGGTCCAGCGCCTCGACGCGGTAGCGCGGATCGCTGGCCGAACCGGACGTATGCAGGATCAGCGTGCGGCAGCTTTGCGGATCGTCCTTGATGATGCGGCAGACGTCCAGGCCGTCGATGTCCGGCAGCTTCATGTCCAGCAGCACCAGGTCCGGCGCATAGCGGCGCACCAGCGACAGCGCCGACTCGCCGGTCGAGGCTTCGAGCACCGCGTAGTCCGCGCGGCGCAGGATGCGGCTCTTGATGTAGCGCGAGCCCTCGTTGTCGTCGACCACCAGCACCAGCGGCCGCTTGTCGCGGGAATCGGACGACGTTCTGGTTTCGATCGGACTCATGCTGTCCTCGCCATGGGCAGGCATGCGGGGTGGCAAGGGGGCGGCAGGTCGGTTTTTGCGTTCGGCGCGACCCCGCGGCCGACGCGGTTTGTAATAATTACCAATCTAGCTCTCCAACACTTGTAGTTGATGCAAAGCCACTTTTGGCCCGGAAAAGACCAGATAAGTGACTTTAACGGCGCTGCACTTCGCCGGAGTGGGCCTCCGCGCTCGGCGCGGTGCCACCGTGCGGGCCGCTGGGCCGGACCTCGGCGGCCTTCTGCGAGACGTCGCCGGGCTGCGTGGTGCCGGACGGCTGCGCGCCCTTGCCGAAGCGGGCGGCAATCTGGTCCTGCACGCGCGTCAGCGCTTCGGCCTGCTGTTTGGCCGCTTCGGCCTCCTTGGCCTTGCGTTCGTCGGCGGCGCGCTGCTGTTCGGCGCTGGGGGCCGGCAGGCGGGCCTGCGCGGGCGCCCAGGCGAGCGCCGTCATCAGCGCCAGGGCGGCATAGTGGGCAATGCGGATCGTGGTCCGAGGGGTTGTCATGGTGGCTCCCGGTTCGTGCTTGCGTCGTCATTCCGTCACGCGCCCGCCGCGGCAATGCGCGGACGCATGTGTCCGAAGTGGCAAGAACCATGCCCTCCTTTGTCCGACACGGAGTGGCCGCATGATGCACTGCGAGGGGCAGCACGGCGGCGGGCGGGCCGGTCCGCCGCGTTCAGCCGTTGCCCAGGCGCCGGATTGCCGCGGTCAGCGTCTGCCGCGTGCTGCCGTAGTCCGCCCAGGGATCGGCGTGCTCGGTCTCCTCGATGCGCGCCAGGGCGTTGGCGATGGTCCACTGGGCGCCGGAGCGCAGCGAGGGCAGTTCGTCCCAGCTGCACGGGATCGACACGCCCAGGCCGGGCCGAGCGCGCGCCGAGAAGGCGGCGACCGTGGTGGCGCCGCGCCCGTTGCGCAGGTAGTCAATGAAAATCTTGCCGACGCGGTTGCGCGGCCCGCTCTTGGAGACGAAGCGCTGCGGGATGGTCCTTGCCATATGCACGACCAGCTGCTGGGCAAAGTCCTTGACCTCGTCCCAGCCGAGCCGCCGGGCGATCGGCACCACCACGTGCAGGCCCTTGCCGCCGCTGGTCTTCAGGAAGGCCGTCAGCTCAAGTTCGTCGAGCATGCCCTTGGTCAGCGCGGCGGCCTCGACCACATGCTTCCACGGCACGCCCTCGCCGGGGTCGAGGTCGAAGATCACGCGATCGGGCTTCTCGATCTGGCGCTTGTCGGCGTTCCAGGTGTGGAACTCGATCACGTTGAGCTGGGCCGCGGCGACGATGCCGGTCTCGCTGGCGATCTCGATCATCGGCGGGTGGCCCGGCCATAGCGACGGATCGAGCCGGTTGACGCCGGCGATATTGAAGGTCTCGGCATGCTTCTGGAAGAACAGCTCGCCGCCGACCCCCGACGGGCCGCGCAGCACCGCCAGCGGGCGGCCGCGCAATTCCGGCAGCATGCGCGGCGCCACCGCTTCGTAGTAGCGCACCAGATCGCCCTTGGTCGCGCCGGTCGACGGATCGATGACGCGGTCGGCATGGCTGACGCGAACGTTGCCGATCTGTTCGCGGCCGGAGGAGGCCTTCGTCCGGGCGGGTTTGGCCGGTGGCGTGGCATCCGCTGTCTCGGCCTGGGCGGCCTTGGCAGCCTTTCCTCTGGCCTTCGCCGGCTTGTCTTCGGCCTTGCGTTCGGCCCTGTCCTCCGCCTTGCCCCTCGACCCCGCCGATTTCGCCCGGCCCTCGCTTTTGTCCACTGTCTTGCCCGGTGCGGGCATCGCCTTCTCCTTGCCGATCGCGCTGGCGCTCTTGTCGGATCGCAGGCCATGGAACACCGCATGGCGGATCAGGCCATCGCGCGTCCACGAGCCGAACGACACCTCGGCGACCGCCTTGGGCCGAACCCAGATGCCCTTCACCCCCTTGGCGATCGCAGGCATCCTGTCGAACGGCGAGGCATCGGTGCGCAGGGCGTCGAGCTTGGCCCGGATCGTATCGAGCGTCCGCACATCGAAGCCGGTGCCGACCTTGCCGGCATAGACCAGCCGTCCCGCCTCGTCGTGAATGCCCAGCAGCAGGGCGCCCAGGCCATTGCGGGTGCCCTTGGGCTCGGTAAAGCCGCCGATCACGAACTCCTGCCGCTCGCTGCATTTGAGCTTGATCCAGTTCGGCGAGCGCGCCGAGACATAGGGCGCATCGACGCGCTTGCCGATCAGCCCCTCGAGCCGCAGCCGGCAGGCCGCGCTGAGGATTTCCTCGGGGCCGGCCTCGAAGCTCTCGCTGAAGCGCAGATGTGCCGAGACGTTGTGCTCCTCGAACACCCGCCGCAACAGGTCGCGGCGCTCGGCCAGCGCCACCTGCCGCAGATCGTGGCCGGCATAGTAGGGGACGTCGAACACGAAGAACTGGATGGCGTCGGTGCGGTCGCTGTCGAAGGCGTTCTGCAGCGCCTGGAAGTCGGTGCTGCCGTCCTTGTCGACGATGACGATCTCGCCGTCGAGCCAGGCCGACGGCAGATTGAGTGTGCCGAGCTCGCGCGCCAGTGTCTTGAGCTTCGACGTCCAGTCGTGGCCGTTGCGCGTGAACAGCTTGACGTCGGCGCCGTCGATGCGGGCCAGCACGCGATAGCCATCGAACTTGACCTCGTAGACCCAGTTCTGCGCATCGGCGGGCGGCCCTTGCACCAGCGTCGCCAGTTGCGGCGCGAGCGTCAGCGGCAGCGCGGCGCGGCGCGCGCCCGGTGGAAGCTGGATGGCGCCGGTCGCGGACCGCTTGTTGCCGGCGGTCTTGCTGTCGGCCGCCGATTTGCCCGAGGCTGTTTTCTTCGCGGCTTTCGTCGATGCGCCGGCGGCGGATTTCGTCGCCGTCCTGGTTGCCGTCCTGGTTGCGGTCTTCGTCGCGGTCTTCGACACCGCCTTTGTTGACGCCTTGCGCGCGATCTTGCCGTCCGGCTCCAGCGCGCCGCCGCCCAGCACACTGTCCGGCATCGCCTCGGTGATATCGAACTCCGCGGCCGGCCGCGCCGCGTCGTCGCGCTCCTTGATCAGCAGCCACGGTTCCTGCCGCTCGTCCCGGACGCGCATGCGCACCAGCGTCCAGGCCCCATGCAGCTTCTCGCCCTGCAGCTCGAACTTGAGCTTGCCGTCGCGATAGCCCTGATGCGGATCGCCGATCGGTATCCAGGTGCCGCGGTCCCAAACGATCACGGTGCCGGCGCCGTACTGCTTTTCGGGGATCACGCCCTCGAAGTTCGCATATTCGAGCGGGTGGTCCTCGACATGGACGCTCATCCGTTTGTCGGCCGGATCCAGGCTCGGACCCTTGGGAATGGCCCAGCTCTTGAGCGTGCCGTCGAGCTCCAGACGGAAGTCGTAGTGCAGGCGGCGCGCCGCGTGCTTCTGCACGACGAAGGACAGTCCCTCGCTCGCTTTTGGCGCGGCGCGCCTGGCCAGCGCACGGCCGGCCGGTTCCGCCGTCGTGCCGAAGTCGCGCATGGTGCGATAGCGCTGCAGCGGGTCGGGGCTTGCGCCACGCGCGGCGCGCGGCGCGCTCGGACGCGTCGCGGCGCGTGGGGCCGACCGCGTGGACGAGCGCGCGGTCGAGCCTGTCGCCGCGGCCGTCGCGTTGTCCTTGCCCGTTTGCTTCGTTGCCGCCTTGGCCGGCTGCTTCGCTGCTGCTCGCTTGGTTGCCATTGCGGCCGCTCCTCGATCGGGACACGCGAAATTGCGTGGCCTTCGGTCCTGCGCGCGAAGCGCGGCGCCGTCGTTGGCTGTCGCTTCGCTCGCTGTTACTGCGCGCTGTGATTTCGCTCGGCGCTTCGCGTTGTCACCTCGCGCTGTCACTTTGCGCTGTCACTTCGCTCTGTCACCTTGCTCTGTCACTTCGCTTATAGGCAATCGGAATGCGGCGATCCATCGGCCACCGTCCTACATCGGACAGCGGTGCGAAGCGGTCCGCAAGAATCTACGACATGCCGCGATGGGAATGGCGATCCGGTTCACATCCGACGATGGCGGCAGGCTTGTCGCGTTATGCGCGGTGCCGCACAGACGGCGCCGTGCACATCCTGCATGGCCGAGTAAAAAGTACGAGCGAGACGCATGGCGCGGCGGCGCTTCACGGTGTAGCCGGGTCCGGCAGCAGGGCTGTGGCGGGCCGATGCCGCCGGCCCTTGTGCCACCGTGGCGCGCCGGCGGACCTGCCCGCAAGCCGCGCAAGCCCCGGACTTTCTGGCATGCGTTTCGCGTGATTGGCGGCGTAGGCCGGGTCCTGGCAGGGCATCGTCGTGCCGGCGCTTGTCGAGCGCCGCGATGCGATGCGCAGCAGGGCCTGTTCACGAACCCGCCTGGCGTCGCCGCCGGCGCCCCGCCCATCGCGGGCGCCATCGCGGCATGCATGGGCCAGTCTCAGGAGTGAATAACATGACGAAACACCACCTCGTACGTACCGCCCTCGCCGCGCTGGCGATGACCGGTTCCTGCGTGGCACTGGCGCAGGTGCCGGGCGACCGCGGCGCTGCCACGGGCACTTCGCCGGGTATGGCGCCAGCAGGCCAATACGATCCGGCCAACCCCGCCGCGGCGGGCACGCGCGATCCGTACAGCAGCGGCGCGCGCGTCGGCGACAAGTTCGATCCGTACACGCAGGGCACCAATCAGCCCACGCAGCAGTACCTGGCGCCGGCGGGCACGCAGCCGATGCCGATGAGCGGCAGCTACGACGGCCGCATGGAGAACCACGACACGCATTATCACGACCTGTCGACGCTGGGATCGCGCGTCGGCAAGCGCAGCCAGTTCCTTGACGGAAACTGATCGAAGGCTGCATTGAGTACGTACCGGGGACAGCAAGGAGCGCGGCGGGCAGGCCCGTCGCGCTCCTGTCGTTTTCAGTTTTCAATCAGGACCCCGCGGGTCCCGCAGGGCGCCGCTTCGGCGTCTTCGCTAATGCAGCGGCGGAAACACGTACCACGAGCCGTCGCGATGACGGAAGAACACGATCGACAGCCGTTTTCCCGCGCGCTCGAAGCCGATGCACGCATAGGGCACGCGGCGGCTGCCGGTATGTCCGAAACGCGTGACCCGGCAGGGATGGCTGGCCGACAGTGGCAGCCATTTCTGCGCGGCCTCGCGCAGGGATGTCGTCTTGCCTTGCATCGCATGCTCCCCTGAAGTTGAAACGCGATGCCGGGCGTGTGGCGTGCGGCGAGGCGCCCGATCGCGCGTTCCTGCGTTCTTGATTCGTTCCTGCTTACCAGCGTAGAAGCGACGGCGGCGCCCACGCGTCGGCTTGGCGCGCAGCGCGGCCTCAGCGTTCGACGGATTGCGTTGTCAGCGAATGACGACAGCGACGACGTGGCGATTTTTCACGCGTCGTAAGAAGGGGAGGGAAGGCAAGCGACAAAAGACGGCAAAAAAGGGGAGGGCAAAAAAAGGGGCGCCCATGCGCCCCTTGGTCAGCAGAGCCGGTCGTTCCCGCGTCTGCAGACCCAGCGGCGTTCAAACGACGCTGGATTCCCGCGTTCGCGGAATGACCGGCGTGTCAGCCGATGTTCGGCATTTACCGCTCGCGATTTTGGCCCGACTGGCCCGACTGGCCGCCCTGCGACGACTGCTGGCCAGGCTGGCCGCTGGTGCCGGACTGCTGTTGCTGCTGACCGCCGCTCTGGCCGCCCATGCCGCCGCTCTGCTGGCCGCTCTGCCTGCCGCCTTGCTGCTGCTGGCCACCTTGACCAGCCTGGCCGGCTTGGCCGCCCTGCTGGCCGCTCTGACCGCCGCTTTGCTGCGACTGGCCGCCCATGCCACCCATGCCGCCTTCGCTCTGGCCCATGCCGCCTTGCTGACCGCTCTGGCGACCGCCTTGCTGTTGCTGACCGCCCTGGCCGCTTTGGTTGCCCATGCCGCCCTGCTGGCCGGTCTGGCTGCCGCTCTGCTGATGCTGCTGAGACGATTGGCCACCCTGGCCCATGCCACCCTTTTCGGTGCCGCCTTGCTGCGCCTGCGGTTGCTGTTGCTGTTTCATTGCTGGTCTCCATCAGCGGCGAAATGCCGCGCCTTGGTGTCGTGCAATGGGCGTGCCACCGCGCCGCAACATGACATCACCCGGATTTCACACCCGGTGGTGGAAGCGCCGCGCAACGCAGGTATGGCGTTTGCATGTCGTCGAAGGTCAACATTCGCGCGCCGGCATGGCGCGCCATCATCACGGGGAGGGCCGTATGACCAAGCAACCCACGCATCCGGAACGCGAACCGCGGCAGGGCCAGACAGCCGGACGGCCGCAGGGCGAGACGACTCGCGAACGTACCGCCCAGGGCACCAGCGAGGGTCCCGGACCGCTGGCCGACCAGTCGCGGCCGGACCCCGGGACGCTGCCGCAGAAGGGCGGCGGCGAACCGATGCCGCGACTGCCGCACGAGCGCGACGAATCGCATCAGAGCCAGCACACCGGCAGCCGGCCGGTGGGACGGCAGGCCGCGCGAGATATCGAGCGCGGACTCGAGGAAACCGATCTGTACGGCTCGCGCGGACGCCGCGGCGGCACTGCGGCGGAGGACAACGACTGAGCGCCGCCGCAGCGGCTTCGGTCGCCGCCGCCGTCGTTCGCCTCGCTGACCGCTCAGTACGGCAGCGACAGCCGATGCCGGCTCTGCCAGTTGTCGACATAGCGCTTGACCAGACGCGCATCGCCGCGAATCAGGATGCCGTTCTCGGTGTTGCGCTCCTCGGCCGATTTGGTGAAGTTGAACGAGCCGGTGAAGACCGCCTCGCCATCGAAGATCATCACCTTGTTGTGCGCGATGGCTGGGCGCGAGTCGATCACCACCTCGATGCCCTGGTGCTTCAGGAAGGTGGCGCTGGTATAGCGCTCCGATACCTGGCTCTTGTCGAGGATCACGCGTACGTCGACGCCGCGCTTGCGCGCCTGCATCAGCGCTTCGGCGATCGGCTTGCTGGTGAACGAGTAGGCCTGCACCAGCACGCTGCGCCGCGCGTTGCGGATCGCGTCGACCAGCATGGCCTGGCAGCTCTCCCCATCGGGCGTGAAGCACAGCGCGTAATTGGCGCCGTCGGCGAAGCTGCGCGCGCCGTCGGCAAGGGCCATCGGCGCTTCGCCGCTGCGCGGCAGGCTACGTGCGGAAGCGGCGGGCGCCAGGATCGAAGAGGAAAGCAGAACGGACAACAGGGCGCCGGCGACGATGGCGGGCGCGCGAAACACAAAGGGCATGAGACAGCGTGAATGCGTTGCCGCGGAGCGCGCCGCTCGCGGCAAACAGTAGCCAATCGGATAACGAATCGAAATGGAAACGTTGCGAAGGCGGGGAAGTTAGCAGCCGGAGCCAGCAAAGGCAAGGCGGCTGGAACGGCGCAGCACGGCTGCCTATGATGAAACTCGCGTCGTCTCGGATGCGCGTTGCATGCGGCGACGCCCGGTGATCCCACCCCCGGTGCCAGAACAAGCTGGCGCCCAACCCTGGAGGCAAGCGATGTCGAATCACACCTACAAGCTCGTCGAAATCGTCGGCACCTCGCCCGACGGCACCGATGCCGCGATCCGCAGCGCGCTCGCCAAGGCGTCGGAGACCATCAAGAACATGGACTGGTTCGAGGTGGCCGAGATGCGAGGCCATATCCTCAATGGCCAGGTCGCGCATTACCAGGTCACGCTGAAGATCGGCTTCCGCGTCGAGTGAGCGTGTTGCACGGTTGGCGCCGCGCATGCCGCGGCGGCAGCCCCCCTGGTTGCTCCCTGTCTCTCGTTGTTCCTTTTGTTGTTCCTCTCGTTGTCATCGCTGCGGCCGGACCGCCGTAGAGGCGCGCCGCGCCCCCGCCCATCCCGCTGCCGCCGGCGCTGCTGGCCTCACCTGACCGGCCATGGCTCGGCCCGGACCCCACAGGCCCTACCTTGGCCCCGCCTTGACCCTGCCTTGACCCTGCCTTGACCCTGCCTTGACCCTGCCTTGACCCCGCAACAGCACCGGTGTAACCTCTGCATTCGATGTTCATTCTGCGAATCGAAGTTCGTAGAGCGAACATCAGCACCCAAGAACAAGAGTCCGCAAGACGGACCATCGTTTGACTGCTAGGGCCTTTATGGGCGCCGCCACGGC
This sequence comes from Cupriavidus cauae, assembly GCF_008632125.1. Classification (GTDB taxonomy): domain Bacteria; phylum Pseudomonadota; class Gammaproteobacteria; order Burkholderiales; family Burkholderiaceae; genus Cupriavidus; species Cupriavidus cauae. The sequence continues at coordinate 17,313 of NZ_VWRN01000043.1, read as the reverse complement.
GCGCCCGGAACCACGCCAGGCAGAACCTCCGGAGACGACGCTTCCAGCGGCCCCCCGACACTATCGGGCGGCGGGCTCCGGCCGGTCCGGCCAGGCCTTCTCGACTGGAACGCAATTGATCAACAAGCTCTTCGACTCGGTGGAATCGGCGGTGGCCGACATCCATGACGGCGCGACCATCATGATCGGCGGCTTTGGCCTGGCCGGCATGCCGGCGCAACTCATCGATGCGCTGATCGCCCAGGGCGCGCGCGACCTGACCATCGTCAACAACAACGCCGGCAACGGCGAAACGGGCCTGGCCGCGCTGCTCAAGGCCAGGCGCGTGCGCAAGATCATTTGCTCGTTCCCGCGCCAGGTCGATTCCTACGTGTTCGATTCGCTCTATCACGCCGGCCAGATCGAGCTGGAGCTGGTGCCGCAGGGCAACCTCGCCGAGCGCATCCGCGCGGCGGGCGCCGGCATCGGCGGCTTCTTCACCCGCACCGCCTACGGCACGCCGCTGGCCGAGGGCAAGGAAACCCGCATCATCGACGGCAAGGGCTATGTGTTCGAGACGCCGATCCACGCGGACTTCGCGCTGATCAAGGCCGATACCGCCGACCGCTGGGGCAACCTGACCTATCGCAAGACCGCGCGCAACTTCGGCCCGATCATGGCGATGGCCGCCAAATGCGCGATCGTGCAGGTCAGCCATGTGGTGGAACTGGGCGAGCTGGACCCGGAGCACATCGTGACGCCGAGCCTGTTCGTCAAGCGCGTCGTCAAGGTCGACGCGAATGCCGTCGCCAACGCCGCCACCAACGCCGCCTGACCCGCGCACGCCAACCCGCATCGAAGAGAGAAGCGATATGCAACGCCTGACCCGCGATCAGATGGCCGCCCGCGTGGCCCGAGACATTCCCGACGGTGCCGTGGTCAACCTCGGCATCGGCCTGCCCACCCTGGTCGGCAACCACCTGCCGGCCGACCGCGAGATCCTGCTGCACAGCGAGAACGGCCTGCTGGGCATGGGGCCTGCGCCCGCGCCCGGCGAGGAAGACGGCGACCTGATCAATGCCGGCAAGCAGCCGGTCACCATCAAGCCCGGCGCCTCGTATTTCCATCACGCCGATTCGTTCGCGATGATGCGCGGCGGCCATCTGGACTACTGCGTGCTGGGCGCCTTCCAGGTGTCGGCGACCGGCGACCTGGCCAACTGGCACACCGGCGCGCCGGGCGCGATCCCGGCCGTGGGCGGCGCGATGGACCTGGCGATCGGCGCCAAGCAGGTGTTCGTCATGATGGAGCACCTGACCAAGCAGGGCGAGAGCAAGATCGTGCCCGAATGCACGTATCCTCTGACCGGCATCGGCTGCGTGACGCGCATCTACACCGATCTGGCCACCATCGACGTGACGCCCGACGGCCTGGTCGCCCGCGACCTGGTCGAAGGCCTGTCGTTCGACGAACTGCAGCGCCTGACCGGCGTGCCGCTGAAGCAGGCGCAGCCCGCCTGACGCCGACCCCGATGGCGACGGATCGCACTTCCCGCAGTTGCCGATACCGCCGCCGCCACCACTGAAACCAAGGACGAGACAACCATGACCGAAGCCTTTATCTGCGACGCGATCCGCACCCCCATCGGCCGCTACGGCGGCAGCCTGTCCGCGGTGCGCGCGGACGACCTGGGCGCGGTACCGCTGAAGGCGCTGATGGCGCGCAATCCGAACCTGGACTGGAGCGCCATCGACGACGTGATCTACGGCAACGCCAACCAGGCCGGCGAAGACAACCGCAACGTCGCGCGCATGTCGCTGCTGCTCGCAGGCCTGCCGCAGAGCGTGCCGGGCGCCACCATCAACCGCCTGTGCGGCTCGGGCATGGACGCGACCGGCACGGCCGCGCGTGCGATCCGCGCCGGCGAAGCGGGCCTGATGATTGCCGGCGGCGTCGAGAGCATGAGCCGCGCCCCGTTCGTGATGGGCAAGGCCACCAGCGCGTTCTCGCGCGATGCGCAGATCTTCGACACCACCATCGGCTGGCGCTTCATCAACCCGGCGATGCGTGCGGCGTACGGCGTGGACTCGATGCCCGAGACCGCCGAAAACGTCGCCACCGACTACAAGATCAGCCGCGAGGACCAGGACCTGATGGCGCTGCGCAGCCAGGAAAAGGCCTCGCGCGCGCAGGCCGACGGCACGCTGGCGCAGGAAATCACCGCAGTCACGATTCCGCAGAAGAAGGGCGATCCGATCGTCGTCGAGCGCGACGAGCACCCGCGCGCGACCAGCATGGAAGCGCTGGCCAAACTCAAGGGCGTGGTGCGCCCGGACGGCACCGTGACGGCCGGCAACGCCTCGGGCGTCAATGACGGCGCCTGCGCGCTGCTGCTCGCCAGCGAAGCCGCCGCGCGCCAGCACGGCCTGACGCCGAAGGCGCGCATCGTCGGCATGGCCACCGCCGGCGTGGCGCCGCGCGTGATGGGCATCGGCCCGGCGCCGGCCACGCAGAAGCTGCTCAAGCAACTGGGCATGACGATGGACCAGATCGACGTGATCGAGCTGAACGAAGCGTTCGCCGCGCAAGGCCTGGCGGTGCTGCGCGAGCTCGGCGTCGCCGACGACGATGCGCGCGTCAACCCGAACGGCGGCGCGATCGCGCTGGGCCACCCGCTCGGCATGAGCGGCGCGCGCCTGGTCACCACCGCGATGTACCAGCTGCATCGCACCGGCGGCCGCTTCGCGCTGTGCACGATGTGCATCGGCGTGGGCCAGGGCATCGCGATGGTGATCGAGCGCGTCTGAGCGGCGCCCGCGTCAGCCAGCGCCGAGCGGGAGATCGCGCTGCTCAAGTTTTGCGGGGCGCCTGCCGTTGACCAAGGCAGGCGCCGACCCTCAGCGCTGCGACAGATTTCCCAACGCAGTTGGTGCGGCCGGGCCGACTGGCTCGCCGGTCCGCCGCACGCTTTCTTTGCGCCCGAATTTGCGCGGCAGTTCCAGCGCCGCGGTGTTCGGTGAATTCGTCGCCGGCTTCATGGCCGGCTTCACCGGCAAACGCACCGCCAGCTTCACCGCCGAATGCCCCGCTGCATTCCCGCTGAACTTCCGCGGCATTTCTGCTGAACCTTCGCAGTACCGGTTCCGTACCGGCATGGAGTAATCGGATGTCTCTTCCCGTAGCCACGCTCGTCACCGGCGCCAGTTCCGGCATCGGCCGCGCCATCAGCGAAATGCTGCTGGCCGACGGCGTGACCCGCGTCGTCAATGTCGACTATGCCGCCCCGGGCTGGTCGCATCCCAACATGACGTTTTTCCAGGCGGACCTGACCGACGCGGCGGCAACGCGCGCGGCGGCCGCCGAGGTGACGTCGCGATTCGCCATCACGCGCCTGGTCAACAATGCCGGCGCGACGCGTCCCGGCACCGCCGATACCGCGACCGTCGAGGATCTCGACTACGTGGTCGGCCTGCATCTGCAGGCCAGCCTGCTGCTGACGCAGGCCTGCCTGCCGGCGATGCGCGCCGCGGGCTTCGGCCGCATCGTCAACATGGCGTCGCGCGCGGCGCTGGGCAAGCCCGAGCGCGTGGTGTACTCCGCCACCAAGGCCGGCATGGTCGGCATGACGCGCACGCTGGCGATGGAGCTCGGCGGCGACGGCATCACCGTCAACGCGGTCGCGCCCGGTCCGATCGCCACCGAACTGTTCCGCCGCAGCAATCCCGAGGGCAGCGAACAAACGAAGCGCATCCTGGCCAGCATCGCGGTCAAGCGCATGGGCACGCCCGAAGACGTGGCGCGCGCCACGCTGTTCTTTCTCTCTCCCGAAAACGGTTTCGTCACCGGACAGGTGCTGTACGTCTGTGGCGGTACCACGCTGGGCGTCGCACCGGTCTAGGCGCGGCCCCTATTACAAGTCGTGGCCCGCATGGACGGCCACCGAGGAAACTCCCTGGAGCATACGATGAAGTTCAAGTCGCAACCGTCGCAGGCGCGTCGCCGCCTGCTGACTGCCGGCGTCGCGCTGGCCACCACGTTCGCCGGCGTCTCCGGCGCTGCCTTCGCGGACACCTACCCGACCAAGCCGATCACGATGATCGTGCCGTTCTCGGCCGGCGGTACCACCGACATCCTGGCCCGCATCGTCGGCCTGCAGCTGGGCAAGGCGCTCGGCCAGCCGGTGGTCATCGAAAACCGTCCGGGCGCGGGCGGCAATATCGGCGCCTCGCTCGCCGCCAAGGCGCAGGGCGACGGCTACACGCTGTTCATGGGCACCATCGGCACCCACGCGATCAACCAGTCGCTGTACTCGAAGCTGCCGTACGACCCGGTCAAGGACTTCGCGCCGATCACCCGTGTCGCGATGGTGCCGAACCTGGTGGTGGTCAACCCCAACGTGCCCGCCAAGAGCATCAAGGAACTGATCGCCTACGTGAAGGCCAATCCGAACAAGATCAGCTACGGCTCGTCGGGCAACGGCTCGTCGATGCATCTGTCGGGTGAACTGTTCAATTCGATGACCGGCCTGAACATCCAGCACGTGCCGTACAAGGGCAGCGCCCCGGCGGTCAACGATCTGCTGGGCAACCAGATCGGCCTGATGTTCGACAACCTGCCGTCGTCGTACCAGCACGTGAAGGCCGGCAAGCTGCGTCCGCTGGCCGTGACCTCGGCCAAGCGCTCGCCGGCGCTGCCGGACGTGCCGACCGTCGCCGAAGCCGGCGTGCCGGGCTATGAAGCGACCTCGTGGTTCGCGCTGTATGCCACCGGCGGCACGCCCAAGCCCATCATCGATCGCCTGAACGCCGAAGTGGTCAAGATCCTGGCCATGCCGGACGTGCAGAAGCAGATGGCGGGTCAGGGTGCCGAGCCCAACCCCGAGAAGCCGGAGCAACTGGCGGCCTTCATGAAGACCGAAGCCGCCAAGTGGGCGAAGGTCGTCAAGGCCTCGGGCGCGACCGTGGACTGATGGTAGTCGGGCGTCGCGCGCCACGCGCGCGAGGCGCAACGACGGAAGAGCCGGCCTTCGGGCCGGCTTTTTTCATGGCCGGCAAGGCGTTCTGGATCAATGTCAGCAGGGCACACTTCCGGGAATGCGGCACTGAATGCGGCGCCGAGTGCGGCGCTGACTACCGGTGCACGGCGCCGGCAAAAAAAGAGCTCGCGACTGGCAGCGAGCTCAGTTCCGGCCCACCCGGGCAGGAGGAGACATCGTGGGCGCCGCGGCAGCGGCTGCCTCGGCGCGGGGCATCGAGTATGCGGAGGGTCTGGCGACGGGGCCGCGCCTCAGTTCAGGCTGACCTTGACCACCTGCTCCTCGACGCCGACAAAGCGGACCAACTGGCGTAGCCCGCTGGGATACTCCTTGATGTGATGGCCCACCGGGGTGTCCGGCAGGCGGTAGTAAATGGCGCTGGACTGGGCGCCGGCGGACCGGCCTTCCACTGCGGAGGGTCCGTCGCCTTCCCATGGGATATCGCGCTCCTCGGCGAGATCGTACGGTCCGGGCATGGCGGCTGTTCCTGATCGAATGCGACTTTGTTTCCAATGTATTGCAGCGCCCGCTGAATAGCTATTTCGCCTTTTTTAATTCTGGCCTAGCCACCGGCTCGATTTGTCATATTGCGAGCAATAGGGTGCAAGGCCCAGCCGATGGCTTGCACGCCGCCTCATTGCGCTACCATTGGTGCTTTGCGCGCCTCCCCGGCGTGCCTCCCGCCCCGTCGCCCGCATGTCGATCCAGCACGCCCTTCTGACCTCGTTGATGGAGAAGCCCTCGTCAGGCTACGAACTGGCGCGGCGCTTCGACAAGTCGATCGGCTATTTCTGGCATGCCACCCACCAGCAGATCTATCGCGAGCTGGGCCGCATGGCCGAACGCGGCTGGATCGCCGCGCAGGATGACGAAGGGGATGCGCGCAGCCGCAAGAAGGTCTATCGCGTGCTGCCGGCGGGGCGGGAGGAGCTGGTGCGCTGGGTGTTGTCGCCGACGGCCGGGCTGGACCAGCGCGACGAGATCCTGGTCAAGCTGCGCGCCGACGCGGTGGCCGGCCCGCTCGGCCTGGGCGACGAGATGCGGCGCATGATCGCGCTGCACGAGGAGCGCCTGGCGACCTACCGCGCGATCGAGCAGCGCGACTTCGCCGACCCGCGACCGGATCGCGCGCAACAGCTGCGGCATGCGCTGCTGCGGCGCGGGATCCGCTACGAGGAGGATTGGGTGGCGTGGGGCACGGCGGTGCTGCCGCTGCTGGAGCCGGAGGGCGGACGGTAACCCGCCCCGGCGGCGCTTCGTTTCTTCGTTACACCAGGTCCCGCACGCTCGCCGCAGCGCCGGCCTCCGCCAGCCCGAGCCGGCGGCGGGCCAGCGCGTATTCCTCGGCGAAGCGGTCCACCAGGTCGGCGGCGGGTACCACGCGCTTGATCGCGCCGACACCCTGGCCGGCGCCCCAGATGTCCTTCCACGGCTTGACGCGGTTCGAGCCGAAGTTCATCGCGGTCGGATCGGAGGCGGGCAGGGCTTCCGGATCGAGGCCGGCGTTGACGATGCTTTGGCGCAGATAGTTGCCATGCACGCCGGTGAACAGGTTCGAATAGACGATATCGCCGGCGGTGCTGTCCACGATCATCTGCTTGTAGGCTGGCTGCGCGTTGGCTTCCTCGGTCGCGATAAACGCCGAGCCGATATATGCCAGGTCGGCGCCGGCGGCCTGGGCCGCCAGGATGCCGTTGCCGCTGGCGATCGCGCCCGACAGCAGCAGCGGGCCGTCGAACCACTCCCGGATCTCATGCAGCAGGGCGAACGGCGACTGCGTGCCGGCATGGCCGCCGGCGCCCGCTGCCACGGCGATCAGTCCGTCGGCGCCCTTGTCGATCGCCTTGTGGGCAAACGTGTTGTTGATGATGTCGTGCAGCACGATGCCGCCGTACGAGTGCACCGCCTGGTTGACCTCGACGCGCGCGCCCAGCGAGGTGATCACGATCGGCACCTTGTAGCGCACGCACAGTTCCAGGTCGTGCTCGAGCCGGTCGTTCGACTTGTGGACGATCTGGTTGACGGCGAACGGCGCCGACGGGCGGTCCGGATGCTTCGCGTCGTGCTCGGCCAGCTCCGTGGTGATGCGGTCCAGCCATTCCTCCAGCAGCGAGGCCGGCCGCGCGTTCAGCGCCGGGAAGGAGCCGACCACGCCGGCCTTGCACTGTGCGATCACCAGATCGGGGTTGGAGATGATGAACAGCGGCGAGCACACCACCGGCAGGCGCAGGCGTTGCAGGAGCGGAGGAAGGGACATGGCGGCCTCGGTTCGAATGAGTGGGTTGAAACGGCGGATGGATATGCGGGTGTTTATGCAACCAGTTGCATAGTGAGCCGAAAGTTAGCATGGCCTTCGCGCGCTTTCAATAGCAGTTGCGGTTCCGACCTCACGCTGTGACGCTTCCGCCGGGCGATTACCGTACGGTGCCCCGCATCCGCGCGATGGGGGCGCGGTGGAGCCTTGTCTACAATGTGCCCAATGAATCAGCAGGAGTGCAGGTGAGCGACGATCCTAGACCGGCCGCCGGAACGGGCCGCGATCTGTTCGAAGGCAATCTGGCGGACTGGCATGCCGATCCCGAACGCGCCTTCGACGGCTGGCTGGCCGTCCATGGCTTCGGCCATGGCACCGCGGTGGTCTATCGCGCGATGTGGGGCAAGCTGCTGCGCTGGTCGCGCGAGCATGGCGTCGCGCCGCTGTCGTGGTCGGCGGCGCAGATCGGCGCCTTTCTCGATGCGGAAGGGCTGCATAAACGCCATCGCTATCGCTATACGCGGCTGATCGAGCGCGTCTTTCATTACCTGTCGTTGCAGCAGGCGGGCCTGCATAACCCCGGCAGCCAGGCGGTGCGCGCCCATCTGGCCGACGGCGACAACGATCCGACGCCATTCCTGCTGCCCGCCGAATGCGATGCCCTGGTGGCGCGGGTACTGGCACCGGTCACGCTGCCGGACCCCGATGCCACGCCGAGCCCGACCGCCTGGAAACGCGCGCGCGACATCGCCGTGGTCGCCGCGATGCTGGGCGCCGGCCTCAAGGTCGGTGAGGTGCGCGCGCTGCGGCTCGACAGCATCGCGGCCGACGCCAGCGAACTGCGCCTGACCCGGACCGACAACGGCCGTACCTATCGCGCCCCCGTGTTCGACTTCGCCCGCCGGCCGCTGCTGGCCTGGCTGGCGGTACGCGCGTTGGCCGGCACGCTGGGCACGCTGGTGTTCCCCGCACTGCCGGCCGGGCGGCCGTTGCACGCGGCCTCGTTATATCGCCGGGTCGAGCAGCTGCTGGACGAGGCCGGCGTGCTGGCCGGGCGCACCGAGCGCGCCTCGCCGCAGACGCTGCGCAATACCTATGGCGCGCTGCATTTCGAGGCCGGCGCCGAGCCGGCGGCAGTCGCCCAGTATCTGGGCATGCGCGATCTGGAGTCCGGCTGGCGGCTGCACGCCGCCTACACCGCCTGGCAGGCCCGCAGCGGCCAGCTCGCCGCCGCTGCCGGGGCCGAATCGCCGGCCGGGTTACCATAACGCCCCTGACCGTGGCGGCCCGGCGCCGTCCGCCTTCTCAATCGATCAAGTTCACGATGCCAGACACTCTGCTGCTGACCGGTGCCACCGGCTATATCGCTTCGCATACCTGGGTTGCACTGCTCGCGGCCGGCTACGACGTGGTCGGCCTGGACAACCTGTCGAACAGCAATCGCGCGGTGGTCGAACGGATCGCCACCATTTCCGGCAAGACGCCGGAGTTCGTCGAGGGCGACGTGCGCGATCGCGCGCTGCTGGACCGCCTGTTCGCCGAGCGCAAGATCGGCGGCGCGATCCATTTCGCCGCGCTCAAGGCGGTCGGCGAATCGGTGGCGCAGCCGCTCGCCTACTACGACAACAATCTGAACGGCCTGCTGACGCTGTGCGCGGCGATGCAGGCGGCCGACGTCAAGACGCTGGTATTCAGTTCCTCGGCCACTGTCTACGGCAATCCGCATACGGTGCCGATCCGCGAGGAATTTCCGCTGTCGGCGACCAATCCCTACGGGCAGACCAAGCTGATGGGCGAGCAGATCCTGCGCGACCTCGAGCGCGCCGATCCGCACTGGCGAATTGCCTATCTGCGCTATTTCAATCCGGTCGGCGCACACGAAAGCGGCCTGATCGGCGAGGATCCGGGCGGCGTGCCGAACAATCTGATGCCCTATGTGGCTCAGGTGGCGGCCGGCCGCCGGGAGCGCCTGATGGTGTTCGGCGGTGACTATCCGACCGCGGATGGCACCGGGGTGCGCGACTACATTCACGTCTGCGACCTGGCCGACGGCCATCTGGCGGCGCTGCGTTATTTGAACGAGCGCGGCGAGGGGATGACGGTCAATCTGGGAACCGGCCGCGGTTATAGCGTGCTGGAGGTGGTGGAGGCGTATCGGCGCGCGAGCGGCAAACCGATTCCCTATGAAATCGTCGCGCGCCGCCCCGGCGATATTGCCTCGTGCTACGCGGATCCGGCATTGGCGCAGCGCCTGCTCGGCTGGCAGGCACGCCATGACCTGGACCGGATGTGCGCGGATTCGTGGCGCTGGCAGTCGATGAATCCGTTGGGGTTTGCGTCCTGATTCACGATCGCGATGGTCGATGGCGGCGACGGTGGCCACGGACACCGACGTTCGCCCGGCGCGCCGCGATTGGCGGATTGTCGTGACCATAAAAAACCGGGCCCCAAGGGAAGGGGCCCGGTTTTTTATTGCGCACGGCTGCCGGGAAACCCGGTGAGGACTTCCGCTCTGGCGCGGCGACGCCGAGAGGCGCCCGGCAGGCGCTGCGTTTATCGCACCAGGAAGTCGTCGATCGATTTACCGGAGGCCAGCGCCTGGGTCAGCCAGCCCGGGCGCTTGCCGCGGCCGGTCCAGGTATTGCCGGCGCTGTCGCGGTAACGGACCGGCACCTTGCGCGCGGTTTTCTTGCTGGGTACCGCCTTGCTGCCAAAACCCAGATCTTCTGCGGTCAAGCCATATTCTTCGATTTTCTTGCGGATATCGTCGATTACCGCAGCTTGCTCTCGTGCCTTGATCTCTTCGGCTTGCTTCTGCAATTCGTTGATTTTCTGAACGATTTCCTGATAGGTTGCCATTTTGAGACCTCTGATTACGGTGGGCGAGATGAACGGCATGAATTATAACGGCCTGCGTTAGCGATGCAAATGCCGGCGCAGGTTGAAACCGATTTTTGACAAAATCGATCACGAAACCTTTCAAGGTGAACTTTTTCGAGGTCACTCTGTCACCGCCAGCCGTCTTGATCGTATTTCCGCATGTTTGCCGCGTGGCTGGCCCGCCTTGGTGGAGGCGTTTGCTTCGGGTCTTTCGCTTGCCGCTTTCGTTTTGAGCAATATGGCGCGGTAAAACGGATGCGATGTTGTGGTGGTTGGGTTTCCATGCCCTGGCGCGTCGCGTGCCGCATCCCTGCGGGTGCCGCCACGGCCATTCCCCGATTCAAGTAATCCCCGCCAGCGGTCGATATCCCCTCAGCATGGGCTGTCGCCCGGCGTGTTGGCGGGCTGTCCGCCGCTACTGATCGATCCGAGTCGTCCCATGTCCTTGTGCCGCTTTGTCTTGTCTTCGTCGTCGATTGCCTCCGCGCGGCCTGCCGCCAGCGCCGGCGAAGCCGGGCTTCGGGCGACTCCGCGAGGCGGCTCTCGTTGCAATAAGGTGACGCTGCGTGCACTACGCGTGGCGGCTGTGCTAACGTCCCGGGCGGTGTCGAGCCGACCGCCGATCGCAGCCGGCGCGCCGGCCGTGCGCCCGGGTCCCGCACCAAGATTTGCCGCGCTTCACGCGGTTCCGCAATACCGCGGGGTTTCCGTCACCGGCCTCCCGGCCGGAGCCTGACGGCACCACCCACACGCATTCCGCAGCGCCCCCTTCGATATGAGTTTTAGCGTTCTGCTGCTCGCCATCCTGCTCGGCATCGCCGTCGGCCTCGGCCTTCGCGCTACCGGCCGCGGCCGCGATGGAGCGGGATGGCCCGGCCGCATGATGGCCCTGACCGCGGGACTGATGTCGCAGGCGTCGGTCGGCCTGCCGGCCTGGGTCGTGCTGCTGTCCGGTTCGGTGCGGGGATCGGCGGAGTGGTCGCAGGCGCTGGCCGCACTGGTCGGCGGTATCGCCACGACGGTGCTGGCGCAATGGCTGCACCGCGCGCTGGCGTATTGGCGCGGTGCCGCGATGCTGGCGACGCTCGCCGGCGCCGGCGTGATCGCCGCGGCCGGGATCGGGCTCGGTCACCAGTGCGGCGGTTCCAGCTCGCGCACCGCCTGCATCGAGGCGATGAATCTGCTGCATCCGGCGTGGTTCGGCCTCGGCCTGGCCGTGCTCGGCACGGCGGCATTCGCGCTGTTGTGGCTGTCGGAGCGCCGCCAGGCGCCGCAGCGCGAGCGCGACGTCCTGCTGAACGAGTCCGGCGAACCCGACGGCGAGCGCAGCAGCGCGCCGCCGGGATTGCCCACGCGGATCGTGCGCCGGCTCAATGGCCGCATCCCCGGCCGGCTGACGGTCCGCCCCGTGGGGCGCGGCCAGGCGACGGTCGGCGAATACAGCGTGGCCACCGACGTGCCCGATCGCGCCGCGTTCGCGCGCTGGCTCGACCAGTCGATCGCGCATGCGCGCCTGGCCGAGACCAGTTGCGCCGTGCTGCTGATCCATATTGCCGACTTCCGCGAGGTCGACGAGGTATTCGAGGTGCGCGCCGACGACATCCTGGCGCAGGACGCCAGCGTGCTGGCCCAGGCCGCGCTCGAACCGCACGACTTCCTGGCCCGGCTGGCCCGCGACGAGTTCGCGGTCGGCGTACCGGCGCTGCTGAACTCCAATCGCGCGCACGAGCTCGGCTCGCGCGTGCTGGCTTCGATCTCCGAGTTCGTCACCGCGCGCGGCCTGCAGATGCAGATCGGCGTCAATATCGGCATCGCGGTCTATCCGCGCGACGCGCAGAGCTCGGAGGCGCTGATGCAGGCCGCGCGCGTCAGCCTGTCCGAGGCGCGCGAGTCCGGCTCGAACCAGGTGCGCACCTTCAATTCCGCGGCGGGAGAGCGCGCGCGCCGCATGCGCGTGATCCGCCGCGATCTCTGGCTGGCGATCCAGGACGACGGCCTGTCGCTCGAATACCAGCCCAAGTTCGACGTCGACGCGCGCACGGTGGTGGGCGCCGAGGCGCTCTGCCGCTGGCGCCATCCGACGCTCGGCGCGGTCAATCCGGCCGAATTCATCATGGTGGCCGAGCAGTCCGGGCAGATCGACAAGCTCGACGACTGGGTCATCGCCAGTGTCTGCCGCCAGGTGCGCGAGTGGCAGGACGCCGGCCTGCCGGTGGTGCCGGTTGCCATCAACGTGTCCGGGCTGCGTTTTGCCAGCCGCGATTTCCCGCAGTACCTGCTCGAGCAGATCCACCAGCACGACATTCCGCCGTCGGCCGTCACGCTCGAGATCACCGAGACGGCGGCGATGAAGGACATCGCGCAATCGCTGGAGACGCTGGCCGAACTGCAGGCGCTCGGCATCCACGTCGCGCTGGACGACTTCGGCAGCGGCTATTCCAGCCTGGGCTATCTGAAACGGCTGCGGGTCGGCACACTGAAGATCGACCGTACGCTGATCGGCGGCCTGGAGTCGGACCCGCAGGGCCGCGCCATCGTCGGTTCGATGGTGGCGCTGGCGCACGAGCTGCGCATGCGCGTGGTGGCCGAAGGCGTCGAATCGCAGGCCCAGCTCGACATCCTGGCGCGCATGGGCTGCGACGAAGTCCAGGGTTATCTGCTGGCCCGTCCGATGGAAGCGAGCGGCTTCGCCGACCTGCTGTCCAGCCCCCGCCGCTGACCGGCAGCGCGACAACCCCCGCCCCGCTGAACGTCCGCGCCGACAACCCTCCGCCCCGCTGAGCGTCCGCGCCGACAACGCTCCGCCCCGCTGAGCCCGCGCCGACAACGCTCCGCCCCGCTGACCGCCCGCGCCGACAACCCCCCGCCCCGCTGAACGCGCGCGCCGATTACCCGCCGCGCCACTCAACGCTTCGCGCCGTGAACGCCTTGCCCCCGCAACACACCCGCTAAAGGAAGCACGCCCGCCCGCCGATAAGCCTGATTGGCGCACAGCGTCGCGGTATGGGACCGATTCCGGTCCGATATGGCGGCACGCGCCGCAGCGATGCGCCGGCAGGGGCCGGCGCCGACCAGCACAGAACACGGATCGCCCCACGCCGCCTGCCGGCCGATCCGCCGCCGTTTCGAGGTAGCCGCCATGCCAGCTCAACGCATTCTTGTCGTCGACGATTCGCCTTCCCTGCGTCGCATGATCGCCGCCTGCCTGCGCGCCGGCGGCTACGACGTCGCCGAGGCAGCCGACGGCGACGAGGCGCACGCGGCGGCCGAGGCCGCACCGCAGGCGCAGCCGTTCGGCATGCTGGTCACCGACCAGGTGATGCCCGGCATGGACGGCCTGACGCTGATCCGCCGGCTGCGCGCCACGCCGCGCTATGCCGCGATGCCGATCCTGATGCTGACGACCGAGGCCGACGGCCAGATCCGCGCCCAGGCCCGCGAGGCCGGCGCCAGCGGCTTCCTGCCCAAGCCCTTCGATCCCGACCAGCTGATGCAGTCGGTCGCCGCGCTGCTATCCCCCTCCGAAGAGGGGTAATGCCGGCCGCTTCCGACCCTTCAGCCGCGCATCGGAACTGCCGATAACCAGCAAGGGGCGAGGCGCGCCGTTCGCGGGCGCGGCCAGTGGCCGCGCCATCGCCATGCAGTTGCAGTCGCCAAAAAAGGCAGTCGGGCCGGTTGGGGTGCACTCCGCCAGCGTGCAACGACGGCCACAACCGGGGAGCGGGAGCGCAAGATGAATCTCAGCAGCAAGACCGAAGGAAGCGGCGAGGAGTTTCTCGCCTTCACGCTGGGTCGCGAGGAATACGGCGTCGACATCCTCAAGGTGCAGGAAATCCGCGGCTACGAGGCGGTCACGCAGATCGCCAACGCGCCGGCCTATCTGAAGGGCGTGATCAACCTGCGCGGCATCATCGTGCCGATCGTCGACCTGCGCATCAAATTCCAGCAGCAGAAGATCAGCTACGACCAGTACACGGTCGTCATCATCGTCGACCTGAACCATCGGACCACCGGCATCGTCGTCGACGGCGTCTCCGACGTGCTGACGCTGACCCCCGCCCAGATCAAGCCTACTCCGCAGTTCTCCGGCAACCTCGACACCGAATACATCCGCGGCCTGGGCTCCATCGAGGACCGCATGCTGATCCTGGTCGATATCGAGAAGCTGCTGGCGACCGAGGAACTGGCCGCGATCGAAGCCGCCGCGGCGGCCTGAGGCGCGCGCCCCGAACGAATTCCAGCAGCACCACGTCATGAGAAACAACCAGCCTGTCACCGCGCGCGAATACAAGCTCGCGCCGAACGATTACCTGATCTCGCGCACCGACCTGAAGGGCCGCATCACCTTCGCCAACCGCGCGTTCATCGAGGTCAGCGGTTTCACCGCCGAGGAACTGCTCGGCGCGCCGCACAACCTGGTGCGCCATCCCGACATGCCGCCCGAGGCCTTCGAGGATCTGTGGCGCACGCTGCAGGCGGGCCGCTCGTGGGTCGGGCTGGTCAAGAACCGCCGCAAGAACGGCGACTACTACTGGGTCAGCGCGACGGTGACGCCGACCCGCGTCGACGGCCACACCGTCGGCTATACCTCGGTGCGGTCGATGGCGAGCGCCGAGCAGATCGAGGCGGCGCAGGCCGCGTATGCGCGCATCCGCTCGGGCAACGCCGGCGGCATCCGCATCCGCGAGGGCGTGGTGGTCCGCCGCGGGCCGCTGGGCTGGATCGACGGCCTGCGCCGGCTGGGTTTGCGCGGCCGCATCATGCTGTCGCAGGGCGTGGGCCTGGCATGGTTCCTCGCCGCGCTGGTCGCCTTCGAACTGCTGGCCGAACCGCAGACGCGCGCGGCACTGCGGTCGTGGCTGTGGGGCGGCTTCGTGCTGGCCGGCCTGTCGGCGATGGCCACCGGCGCGGCGCTGCTGGCCATGGTGCATCGGCCGATGCGCGAGATGCTGGACTTCGCGCTGCGCCTGGGCGCAGGCGACCTGGCCACCCGCTACGAGTTCTCCAGCAACGACGAGATCGGCGCGCTCGCCAGGGCGATGCAGACCATGCAGCGCAGCCTGCTGTCCGTCGTTCATGAAATCCAGGAAGGCATGAGCGCGATCGCCACGGCGACACGCCAGGTAGCCGCGGGCAACAACGACCTGTCGCAGCGCACCGAGCAGCAGGCGGCCTCGCTGGAAGAGACGGCGTCGAGCATGGAAGAGCTGACCGGCACGGTGCGCCAGAACGCCGACAACGCACGCCAGGCCAGCGGGCTGGCGGCCAATGCCTCCGAGACCGCGGTCAAGGGCGGCGAGGTGGTGGGCCGCGTGGTGCAGACCATGGACGAGATCAACGGCGCCTCGAAGAAGATCGTCGACATCATCGGCGTGATCGAGGGCATCGCGTTCCAGACCAACATCCTGGCGCTGAACGCGGCGGTGGAAGCGGCGCGAGCCGGCGAGCAGGGCCGCGGCTTCGCGGTGGTGGCCGGCGAGGTGCGCAGCCTGGCGCAGCGCAGTGCCAACGCGGCCAAGGAGATCAAGGGCCTGATCGGCGATACGGTGGCGCGGGTGGACAACGGCTCGGCGCTGGTGGGCCAGGCCGGGCAGACGATGGGCGAGATCGTGCAGGCGGTCAAGCGCGTGACGGACATCATGGGCGAGATCAGCGCGGCGTCGGCCGAGCAGAGCTCGGGCATCGAGCAGGTGAACCAGGCAGTGGCGCAGATGGACGAGGTCACGCAGCAGAACGCGGCGCTGGTCGAGCAGGCCGCCGCCGCGGCCGGCTCGCTGGAAGACCAGGCCGCGCGGCTGCGCGACGCGGTGGCGGTGTTCCGCGTCAGCCTGAAGGCCGAGCCCCGTCCGATGCGTTCGCGTGCTGCGTCGGCGCAGCCGGCCGAGGCGCCGCGGCTGGCGCGCGCGTAAGCGCCCGGCCGATGCCCATCGGGCAGGCAGTCGATGCGCGCGGGATGCGCAGGTGATGGGCGCTTGACAGGTATTTGATGGGTAATTGATGGACAGGGAGGCCGGACCCAAGAGGGCTCGGCCCCAATCGAAGCACGGACAGCAGCATCGCCCGGCATTACAACGAAGCCGGTAAGCGCGGCGCCCGATCCCCGACGATCGGCGCCGCAATCCGGCCGGACGGTCATCCAGAAGAAGAGGTAGTTCTCATGCAATGGTTCAAGCAACTGCGAGTCGCGACGAAGCTGGTCGTCGGCTTTCTGATCGTTTCCGTCATCGGCATGGCGATGGGCCTGCTGGGGGTGGTCAATATGGGCCGGATGACCGAGTGGACCAGCCGGATCTACAACAACGACCTGCAGGCGCTCAAGGCCGTGCAGGACGCCAACATCAACCTGCTGTACGCCAGCCGCGCGCAGATCGCGCTGCTGTCGGCCTCGACGATGGGCGAACGCACGACCGAGAAGACGCTGATCGAGAAGTCGTTCGGCGTGGTCGACGAGCGCATCAAGCAGGCGCGCAACTCGTTCCAGACCGAGCAGGGCCAGGCGCTGCTCAAGCAGTTCGACACGCTGCTGCCGGCATACCGTGACCGCATGGGCAAGTATGTCGAGCTGGTCTCGCGCCAGCCGCTCGATACCTCGCAGTTCGAGAGCCAGGTCTTCGAGGAAAGCACGGCCCTGCTCAAGGATGGCCATGCGATCGAAGAGCTGATGTTCAACATGGTCAAGCGCCGCGACGCCGGTGCCCGCGCCAACATGGAAGAGGCCCAGGGGGTCTACGAAAGCTCGCGCCTGTGGATGCTGGCGCTGGTGCTGGGCGGACTGGCGGTGTCGCTGCTGCTCGGCGTGTTCCTGGCCCGCGCGCTGTCGCGCCAGCTGGGCGGCGAGCCGGCCTACGCGGCCTCGATCGCGTCGCGTATCGCCGACGGCGACTTCTCGACCGAGATCAAGCTGCGCGCCGGCGACCGCGGCAGCATGCTGTACGCGATGAAGCAGATGCAGCTGCAACTGTCGGGCATGGTGCAGGAGTTCAAGACGGCGGCCGAGTCGATCGCCGCGGCCTCGCGTGAAATCGCCGCGGGCAACAGCGACCTGTCGCAGCGCACCGAGCAGCAGGCGGCCTCGCTGGAAGAGACGGCGTCGAGCATGGAAGAGCTGACCGGCACGGTGCGCCAGAACGCCGACAACGCACGCCAGGCCAGCGGGCTGGCGGCC
>NZ_VWRN01000042.1 GCF_008632125.1 Cupriavidus cauae | reverse complement strand
GCTGTACCTGCGCGACAAGGTCGCCCAGACCGTGGCCGAGCGCCAGGCCGCGGCGGCGGGGCGCGCCTCGCTGGCGGCCACAGGAGAACGGCAATGAGCGCCGCCCTCGGCGACAGCCGCACCGGCGCCGCCGCCTGGCCCGCGGTGCCCGATATGCCGACGCTGCCCGGCGGCTGGGCGCTGGCGCGCATGAGCGCGCGCGACCTGGACGCGGTGGTCGACATCGAGCAGCGCGCCTACAGCCATCCGTGGACCCGCGGCAATTTCGAGAACTCGGTCAAGGCCGGCCATATCGGGCTGACACTGCGCGACCCGGCCGGCAAGCTCGCCGGCTATGCCGTGCTGATGCCCGTGGTCGACGAGATGCATTTGCTCAATATCACGATCGAGCCGGCGCGCCATCGGCAGGGCCTCGGCAAGCTGCTGCTCGCCGTGGCGCTGGCCACCGCGAATCAGCATCGGCTGCCCAATGTGCTGCTCGAAGTCAGGCCGTCGAATACCGCCGCGCTGGCGCTGTACGAGGCCGCCGGCTTCGAGACGATCGGCCGACGCAAGGGCTATTACCCGGCCGCCGACGGGCGCGAGGATGCGCTGGTGCTGCGCCGCCGCTGGGGCACGGAGCAGGGCACGGAGCAGGACGGGCAGCAGGGCGGCCCGCGGGGGGCATCGGCATGAACCGGCGCGCGCTGTTTCTCGAAGCGCTCGGCATCGGCACCGAATGGGTCCCGCGCCATGCCGAGGCGGTGCAGGCCGAGCCCGAGTCCGCGTCGGCATTGGCCGAGGCGGTGAGCCACGACGCGCCGAGCCACGAAGGGCCGAGCCGTGAAGCGTCGGGCCGTGAAGCGCCGAGCCGCGAAGTACTGAGCCGCGAAGCGCCGACCAACGAAGCGCCGAGTCGTGAAGCGTTGGGCCGTGAAGCGCTGAGCCATGAAGCGCAGGGCCATGAAGCGGCAAGCCCGATGGCCGCCGCGCCGGCGCCGCGCCAGCCGACCATTCCGCTCGTGCCGATCATGCAGAGCCTGCCCGACGATGGCCTGCCGCTGTCGGAAGGCCAATCCATCGCCGCGCCCGCCGACGACCTCGCCACGCTCGACTGGCAGGCGCTGGAAGCGCGCGTGGCCGGCTGCACGGCCTGCCAGTTGTGCAGCACGCGGACCCGCACGGTGTTCGGCGTCGGCGACCGCGAGGCCGACTGGATGCTGATCGGCGAGGCCCCGGGCGAGAACGAGGACCGGCAGGGCGAGCCCTTCGTCGGCCAGGCCGGCAAGCTGCTCGACAACATGCTGGCGTCGCTGCAGCTGGCGCGCGGGCGCAATGTCTTCATCGCCAACGTGCTCAAGTGCCGGCCGCCCGGGAATCGCAATCCGGAGCCGGCCGAGGTCGAGCAGTGCGAGCCCTTCCTGCGCCGGCAGATCGCGCTGGTGCGCCCGCGCCTGATCGTCGTGCTGGGCCGCTTCGCCGCGCAGACCCTGCTGCGTACCACCACGCCGATCAGCAAGCTGCGAGGCACGGTGCATCGCTACGAGGGCATCCCGGTGGTCGTGACCTACCACCCGGCCTACCTGCTGCGCACGCTGACCGACAAGGCCCGCGCCTGGGAAGACCTGTGCCTGGCGCGCGATGTCTATCGGCAGAACGATCCGGCCGCGCCGGCCGATCTGCTCGACTCCCCACGGACCGGCGCTGCCGGCAGCGGCGATGCGGGAGCCGGTTACTGAACTGGCGGGCGCCGGCGCGACCACGGCCGAGCCGCTGTGGCGCGCCGCCACGTCGGCGCGGGTGCGCGATCTGGCCTGGTGCACGCTGGCGCCGCCGCTGTTGAGCGCCATCCCCCGCGAATTCGCCGCGCTGGCCGAACCCGGCGGCGCCGCGCTCGCCAGTTGGCCACCGGGAGCACTTGCCGCCTGGCAGCGCTGGCTGGCCAGCGCCGATCCGGACCTGCTGCCTCCCACCATCGAAGAACTGTCCGCCTTGCCCGGCGCCGTGCAAGCGCTGGCCCCGGCCGCGCGCAGCCTGCGGCTGGGCCGGCATGCCGAACGGCTGCTGCATTTCGCGCTGGAACACGGCGAGGGCATCGAGCTGGTCGCCTCCAATCTGCCGGTGCGCCGGCATGGCCCGCATGGCGTGCAGACGCTGGGCGAGCTCGACTTCGTCTGGCGGGACGTGGCGCGCGGCGGGACGGGGGGCGCACCGCAGGGCCAGCTCGTACATTGGGAGATGGCGACGAAGTTCTACCTGCTGGTCGAGCCGGAGGCGAACGTCGAGGCGATGGCGCCGGACCCTTGTACGCGGCTGCAAGCCTTCGTTGGCCCGAACCTGGTGGACCGGCTTGGCGACAAGCTGTCGCATATCCTGCGCCGGCAACTGCCGCTGTCACGCACGACCGAGGCGGAGGCGCTGCTGGGCGCGCGTGTCGATCGCAGCGAAATCTATCTGCTGGGCTGGCTGTTCTATCGCGATGGGGTGATGCCGGCCGGCCTGGACGCGCTGGGGCTCAATCCCGCCCATCTGCGCGGCTGGTGGTCGACGCTGGCGCAATGGGCGCAGCGGGTGGAGGCGCGCTCGCCGGGCTCGCCGGGCTCGTTGGACTCGCCGGGCTCGCCGGGCTCGTTGGACTCGTCGGGCACGTCGGGCACGTCGGGCACGTCGGGCACGTCGGGCACGTCGGCCTCCGCCTCATCGGTGCGCTGGCATCGCCTGCCGCGCGCCCGCTGGCTGTCGCCGGCGCTGGTGCCGGAGCACGAAACCGAACCGTTCGAGACCCTGCACGACGCGCTGGCCGCACGCTTCGCCGAGCCGCATCGCGAGCTGGCCTGGCGGCGCGAGGCCCCGGTGATGGTCTGCGAGATGGAGCCGGCCGGCGCTTCCGCGCCGGGCTGGTGGCGCGAACGTTCGCGCGGTTTCGTGGTGCCGCCCGGCTGGGAGGAAAGGGCGCGCCAGCGGGCGGTGCAGCCGCCGCGATGCTGAGTGCACGGCGGCCTGCCGCCTTCGCATGGCCTGGTGCGGGCGCCGGAGGGGTCCAGACGTTCGAGCGGGCTACGCGACGTAAACGGTGCGAACGAATTTCCGTTCGGTCGGCATCATCCCCTCGGCGCTGTCCAGGGAAATGAAGCGCTGCTCCAGGGCTTCGATGTACGCGTTGACCTTGTCGTTTGCCGAAGGACCCGCATCCGGTACGTGTGCCGCGGCGACCGACGCGAACTCGGTCGCCGTCTCGCGCAAACGCTGCACCACCGGCGCCAAAGGCGTGGCCTGTTCGGGGATCGCTGGCAGGGCGAGGATCTGTTCGAGCGAAACGAGCAGTGGCGTGGCCCAATCGCGCTGAAATGCGACTGGCTCCCCGGCGTTGCAATTGGCATTCCAGGCGCGGCTGAAGTCTTCGCAAAAGCGCTTCATTCTGGCTTCGACCTCCGGCATCGGCAGGTCCTTCATGGCGGCAGGCGAATAATCCGACAGACTTTCCCGCAGGTGCGCGAAGCGCAGGGAGGCGTCCTTCCTCGCTTCCGGTTCGAGCGAGCGGGGAGCCAGAACCAGCAGCATGACCAGCATCGGCGAAATGACGTTGAGCGCCTGCTTCGGAGGCTCGGCCGCTGCCGGGGAGCGCAAGTAATCGTTCAGATCGTCCAGGGTGGCCATGCCATCGGGCTGCGCAATGCGCGCGAGCAGATCGGCGGCTTCGGCGGTGCGCAGGAGCTCGCCCCTTACCCGCGCCCCAACATTCTGCGTATGGCCATGAACCGCCTGCCGAACGTCAGGGTGGGGAAGGCGAGGGTCGTTGATGCGGGCCACGTTCGGATAGGTCACGGATATGTCCTCCTGATAACGGCGATCGCCCGGGCCGATATTCCAGCCGGCCGCATACAGGGCGCTCGGGAGTTCGGCGTCGCTGACCGCTGCCAGGTATCCGCTGCCGTCATCCGCCAGCAGGTCCCGTAGATGGGCATTGATCCTGGCGACCTGCACGGCATGGGGTTCGGCCGGATCGGCGCCTGCCTGGCGGCAAAGTTCGGCAAACAGCGTCTGGTTGACGAAGCCGTGCGAAAAGACGGTTCGTCCGTCCAGCGAGGTCGAACACACGTTCAGATGCGGGAAATAGGCGCGTTCGGCCGCCTCGCGAAAGAAAGCGCGCGTGCCGCGATGCTCGTTCAGCAGCTTGTCGCACCGTTCCAGCGAGGCGGCCTGATCCGGGTTCTGCATCAGGCCGATGCCCTTGACCTCGAACGGCTCGTCCTGCGACCTGGACCGATTGCGCAGGTAGTACTGAATGAACCCCATGTCGTGGTTCGACAGAATCACCTGATAGTCGACGCCACGCTGATGGAGCAGGTCGAGTATGGCCAGCATGCAGATATCGTTGTGCATGCGGTCGGCGAGCAGATCGCCCAGCAGCGTCAGCCGGGTCTCCCGGCAGCCAGGGTCGACCGTGACGGCTCGATGCAGCGTATCCCGGAAGCGGGCGAGCCCGGCCGCGGTCATGGGTTCGCTCTGCAGCTTGCGCAGCATGCCGCGCAGCCGGCTCCATGCCTGGGGATCGGCAATCTCGAGGAAGCCGAGCTGTACCAGGCTGTGCAACAGCAGTTCGCAATTGCCGTGCATGTCGCCCAGCGCGACTTCATTGAACGGCGCGAGCCCATGCACGCGCTCGGGCTCCTGATCGAGATCATGGGAAAGCTGGATGCATTGCTGCGCGGGCGTCGGAAAACGGGTGACCTTGTCCAGCTCGAGCTGGCGGATCTTCGGATCGTCGGGGTGGCTTGCCGCAACCGTCCCGAACTTCTCCACCCGCGCGGAGATGGCCAGGCGATGCTTGACCGCTTCCGCGACATCGGGAGACACGGCCGCCAGCCAGGCGTCCAGTTCCTGGCCGATCCGGTCCACCAGGCCGGTGGCCATGTCTCTGGCCTGGGGCGCAGGGTAGTTGCCATACAGATGTTTGACCGCCTCCATGACACGGCCGACTTCCGGGGCAAAATGCGCGACCACGGTGTCCCGATGTCCATCCTTGACCCACTGTTCGGGCAGGGTCCCGGCCTTGGGCAGAGCCTTGGCCTCGGGCAGGGCGCCGTCCTCGGGCAGAGCCTCGGCCTCGGGCAGAGCGCCGGCCTCGGGCAGGGCGTCGGCTGGCGCCGCCATCCGTTTTTTCCACTGTGCCAGTTCGGTGTCGCCGCGCTGGCGTTGCATCGACGCCGCCGTGAAGATCGCATCGCGTTGCGCTGGGGTCGGTGTCAGCGTGGCCGGCGCGCGCAGACCGAACATCCGCAACAGCGCATCGATGTATCTGGAGAATCGTCCGCGGACCGCACCGGGCAGTTCGGCGAGCCGAATCTGGTCGATCTTCCGGGTGGCGGAGGTGTCCACCAGATATTGCATGGTTCGTTTGCCAATGCGGTACACCATGCCGGGAACCGGGGCGCTCACACTGCCGGGCGCCTGGGCGGCGCGAGCGGCCGCGTCGAAGAACGCGTGGCTGGAAGGGAAACTGAAGGTTGGCTGCTGCGTCGTGATCGGCATCGCGGAGTCCCGGAAAGTTGACGTATCGGGCCAGGGCCCGGGTGCCGGGATACTGCCGCGGCCTGCGCGAGCGCGCTTTCGGAATTGGATGCGTTTCGTGCCATTGTGGACGGCAGTGCGCCGCACACGCGCAGCCGGTCAGTGGTGCGCGGAGCAGGTCAGCTCGGGAGGCTACGGAGGGGAGGGCGGCCGCCCATGGACGGACGGCCGCGGCAGCGCAGGGCCGGACGCCGCCGTGGCGGCTGCCGGCGTGGCTTTGCTAGTGGTGCTTGTCCTCGCCGATCATCGCCAGCGAGTTGTACAGCCGGACGTTCTTGCGATGCTGGCGCATCACCAGCAGCATGGTGCCGCAGACGAACATGCCGAAGGCGATGATCACGATGCCGATCGGCACGTTCAGCTTGATCAGCAGCGCGTACAGGCACAGCATCAGCAACACCGAGACGTTCTCGTTGAAGTTCTGCACCGCGATCGAGTGGCCGGCCGACAGCAGCACGTGGCCGCGATGCTGCAGCAGCGCGTTCATCGGCACCACGAAGTAGCCCGACATGCCGCCCACCAGCATCAGGAACACGTAGGCGATCGCCATATACAGCGGCATCCGCATGCCCAGTATGTCGAGCGCGACATCGGGCATCGCGTCCTTGGTGTAGAAGGCCATCAGCATCACGATCGCGCCCATCGCCACGCCGAACGGCAGCACCGACAGCGACTTGCGCAGCGGGATGCGCATCGCCGCCATGATCGCGCCGACGGCCACGCCGACCGCCACCACCGCCTGCAGCAGCGCGCCCTGCGACAGGTTCAGGCCGAGCGACTTTTCCGCCCACTTCAGCACGATGAACTGCAGCGTCGCGCCGGCGCCCCAGAACAGCGTGGTGACCGCCAGCGAGATCTGGCCGAGCTTGTCCTTCCATAGCGCGGTGAAGCAGTCGGCGAACTCGGCGATCAGCTTGATCGGGTTCTTCTCCTGCTGCGGATAGCGCGCGCCGGTGTCGGGGATGAACAGGTTGAACAGCGCGGCGATCACGTAGAACAGCATGATCACCACCATTGCGGCCTCGGCCGGCGTGTCGATGCCGGTCTCGATCCACGGCAGGTCCATCGCCAGCATCAGGCTCGACACCTTGACCGAGATCAGCGCGCCGCCGACCACCGTGCCGAGGATGATCGAGCCGACCGTCAGGCCCTCGATCCAGCCGTTGGCGGCCACCAGGCGCTCGGCCGGCAGCAGCTCGGTCAGGATGCCGTACTTGGCCGGCGAATACGCCGCCGCGCCGAAGCCGACCACGCCATAGGCCAGCAGCGGATGCAGTCCGAACATCATGATGGCGCAGCCGGCGATCTTGATCGTGTTGGTGATGAACATCACCTTGCCCTTGGGCATCGAATCGGCAAAGGCGCCGACGAAGGCGGCCAGCACGACATAGGACAGCACGAAGAACAGCTTGAGCAGCGGAGTCATCCACTGCGGGGAGTGCAATTCGGCGAGGAGGGCAATGGCGGCGATGAGCAGAGCGTTGTCGGCCAGCGAAGAGAAGAACTGCGCGGCCATGATGGTGTAAAAACCCTTCTTCATACCTTGGACTCTGTCTCCATCGCGATTTCCTTGCGCTACTGGCGTGCCCGCGCCAACGGCCGTCGGCATCGTGCGGAGGGGGTGAACGGCGGCCGTGCCAAAAGGTCGCCCGCGCCTGGTCCGGTTCGGCGTGGCTGGGGCGTGTACGTACCTGACGGGACCCGTCATATTGAATCACTTTTGAAACATGGCCGGAACGTCCGGCTTTATATCACGAAAGTCTTTCAATTCCGAAGAAGGGAAGACCGCAAATTGACCGGGTTTGACCATTCGACGTGGAGCGGATTCCCGGGAATCGCCGAACCAATGTGGTCAAATAACGGTCTACGCGGTGCGCCTTCGGTGTGCTGCCGCGCATTGGTGCCGGACGTGGCGCCGAACGCCGTCGACGTTCCCGCGGACAGTGCCCCAGGCACCACTTCGGCACGCCCGCCCAGGCCATTGCACACCAAGGGCCGGCACGCCGCGAGGCCGCTGTGACGAACCTTCCCTGATCCCATGCCAAGACCGATTCACGCTGTCATCCATCAACCCGCCCTGGCCAACAATCTCGAGGTGGTGCGCCGCCACGCGCCGGCGTCCCGCGTCTGGGCGGTGGTCAAGGCCAACGCCTACGGTCACGGCATTCGCCGCGCCTTCGCCGGGCTGCGCGCCGCCGACGGCTTCGGCCTGCTGGACCTGAACGAGGCCGTGCTGCTGCGTGAGCTGGGCTGGCAGGGTCCGATCCTGCTGCTCGAGGGCTTCTTCCAGCCGCAGGACGTGCCGCTGCTCGAGGAATACCGGCTGACCACGGCGATCCACAACGAGGAGCAGCTGCGCATGCTGGAGGTCGCACGGCCCAAGGGCCCGCTGGCGATCCAGCTCAAGCTCAATACCGGCATGAACCGGCTCGGCTTCGCGCCGGACCAGTACCGCACCGCCTGGGAGCGCGCCCGCACGCTGTCCGGGGTGGGCAGCATCGTCCATATGACGCATTTCTCCGACGCCGACGGCGAGCGCGGCATCGCGCACCAGCTGGAGGTGTTCGACACCACCACGGCCAATCTGCCGGGCGAGGCAAGCCTGTCCAACTCGGCCGCCACGCTGTGGCATCCGGCCGCGCACCGCGCCTGGGTGCGGCCCGGCATCGTGCTGTACGGCGCCTCGCCGAGCGGCCGGCACGTCGACATCGCCGACACCGGGCTGATGCCCGCGATGTCGCTGCACAGCGAATTGATCGCGGTGCAGGAATTGCGGCCCGGCGACACGGTCGGCTACGGCTCGCTGTTCACCGCGGACCGGCCGATGCGGATCGGCGTGGTCGCGTGCGGCTATGCCGACGGTTATCCGCGCCATGCCGCGGGCTGGGGCGACCGGCCGGCGCCGGTGCTGGTCGACGGCGTGCGCACGCATCTGGTCGGCCGCGTGTCGATGGACATGCTGTGCGTCGACCTGACGCCGTGCCCCAAGGCGCGCGTCGGTTCGCCGGTTACGCTGTGGGGCCACGGCCTGCCGATCGACGATGTCGCCGCCGCCAGCGGCACGGTCGGCTACGAGCTGATGTGCGCGCTGGCGCCGCGGGTGCCGGTGACGGTCGCGACGCTGACCGTGCCGGACGCGCCGAACGTGGCCGAGACCGCTCCGGCCAAGTAGAATCGGCGCCTCGCGGGCGCCTTGCCGCACCTGCAGCACCCTGCAGGCCTGCCGCCTGCCCCGCCTCCCGCTCCCCGGCCCCAAGGATTCCCGTTGGCAAAGACCAAGACCGCCAAGACCGTTTACACCTGTACCGAATGCGGCGGCTCCGTGCCGCGCTGGCAGGGGCAGTGCCCGCATTGCCAGCAATGGAACACGCTGGTCGAGAGCGTGCCCGAGGCGCCCTCGGCGCGGCGCTTCCAGCCGCTGGCCGCGTCGGCCACGGTGCAGCGGCTGTCGGAAATCGAGGCGTCCGACGTGCCGCGCTTCACCAGCGGCATCGAGGAATTCGACCGGGTGCTCGGCGGCGGGCTGGTGGCCGGCGGGGTGGTGCTGATCGGCGGCGACCCCGGCATCGGCAAGTCGACGCTGCTGTTGCAGGCGCTGGCGAACCTGGCGGCGAGCCGGCGCGTGCTCTATGTCAGCGGCGAGGAGTCGGGCGCGCAGATCGCGCTGCGCGCGCAGCGGCTGGGCATCGACAGCCCGAGCCTGGGCCTGCTGGCCGAGATCCAGCTGGAGAAGATCCAGGCCACGCTGGACGCCGACAAGCCCGAGGTCGCGGTGATCGACTCGATCCAGACGCTGTACTCGGAGGCGCTCAGCTCGGCGCCGGGCTCGGTGGCCCAGGTGCGCGAATGCGCGGCGCAGTTGACCCGGATCGCCAAGAGCAGCGGCACCACCATCATTCTGGTCGGCCATGTGACCAAGGAGGGCAGCCTGGCCGGGCCGCGCGTGCTCGAGCATATCGTCGACACGGTGCTGTATTTCGAGGGCGACACGCATTCTTCGCACCGGCTGATCCGCGCGTTCAAGAACCGCTTCGGCGCGGTCAACGAACTGGGCGTGTTCGCGATGACCGAGCGCGGTCTGCGCGGCATCAGCAATCCGTCGGCGCTGTTCCTGTCGCAGCATGAGCAGACCGTGTCCGGTTCCTGCGTGATGGTCACGCAGGAGGGCTCGCGTCCGCTGCTGGTCGAGATCCAGGCCCTGGTCGATGCGGCGCACGTGCCGAACCCGCGCCGCCTGGCGGTCGGCCTCGAGCAGAACCGGCTGGCGCTGCTGCTGGCCGTGCTGCACCGCCACGCGGGCATCGCCTGCTTCGACCAGGACGTGTTCCTCAATGCGGTGGGCGGGGTCAAGATCACCGAGCCGGCCGCCGACCTGGCGGTGCTGCTGTCGATCCACTCGTCGATGCGCAACAAGCCCTTGCCGCGCGGGCTGGTGGTGTTTGGCGAGGTGGGGCTGGCGGGGGAGATCCGTCCGAGCCCGCGCGGCCAGGACCGGCTGCGCGAGGCCGCCAAGCTGGGCTTCACGCAGGCGGTGATTCCCAAGGCCAACGCGCCCAAGCAGCCGATCGAGGGGCTCGAGGTGATTGCCGTCGAACGGATCGAACAGGCGATCGAACGCGTGCGCTATCTCGACGGCTGATCGCTGTCCCGCCGATCCCCAGGACTAGCGGCCACGGGCCAAGGGCCAAGGGCCAAGGGCCTGGGCGGCGGGCGCCACCGCCCTCAACCGAACACCGAGTCCTCGCACAGCGCGCCGAGCAGCGCCGCGATCAGCACCACCGCGGACACGAACAGCCAGCGCTGCGTGCGGCGGTATTCGGGGACCTGGTCGTCCTCGACCCGCAGCGAGCGGAACAGCGCCACCACCTGCAGGCCGGCGGCGACGCCCAGCGAAACCTCGACCACCAGCGACAGCGGGTTCCACGCGCCGGGGCTCTCGAAGCTCCAGTAGCGCCAGAACGCCAGCGTAAAGGCCAGCAGCACGGAGATCGCGGTGATGAACCCCTGGCGGTAGCCGACCGGCACCACCGGAACCGCCGGCCGTGCGGAATTGGCCGCCGGGCCGCGCTGGGCCATGGGCGCCGACGGCGGCGTGGTCGTGCGAAAACGCGGGGCACGAAAATCGTTGCTGCGCACCGCGCGCAGCGCATTGCTCTTCATGGGTACGGTCCTCGATGAAATCAGGGGGGGCGAACGCATGGGAACGCATGGGGTTCACAGGGCGTGCCGACGCAATGAAACGGCATTGTTGGCGCGTTCGGCGCCATGGGCAATGCCGAGGTGCCGCGCTGCGGCGATCGGCCGCAACGATGGCCCCAGCGCGTGCAGGGGTCATCGCATCGCTGCGACGCGCGTGGCGCAAAATCGGTAAGATGGCGCCTGTCCGCGATGCCCGGCACGCCCGAGCCTTGCGTGCCTCGCCGTCTATTCACGCCGTCAATTCACGCTGTATTCCTTACCGCTCTGTCGACCGCCACTCCGCCATGCAAGCGAATTCCCGCGCCTACTTCCTGCTGATCGCCATCGTCTCGTTCGGGCTGGTCGGCTACGCCCTCTACCTGCAGCACGCACAGGGCTACCAGCCGTGTCCGCTCTGCGTGATGCAGCGCTTCGCCTTCGTCGCGATCGGCCTGTTCTCGCTGCTGGCGGCGCTGGGGCAGGGCACGCGCACGCTGTGGCAAGGGCTGGCGATGCTGTCCGGCGTCGGCGGCATCGCGGTGGCGGGCTATCACATCTCGCTGCTGCTCGATCCGAAGGCGAGCTGCGGCATCGATCCGCTGGAAAACTGGGTCAACGCGCTGCCGACCGCGCGCGTGCTGCCGCAGGTCTTCTATTCGGACGGCCTGTGCACCGCGCCGCTGCCGCCGGTGTTCGGCATCTCGATTCCCGGCTGGTCGCTGATCTGGCTGGTGGTGCTGACCGGCGTGCTGGCGGTCGGACTGATCCGGCGCGAGCGCAACTACCGTTGAGCGAGCCCGCGCGGCCGCTCGACACCATTCCTGGAGAAACTGGCCGTGTTCCGTTGGTTTGAAAGGCGCATCCACAACTACCCGGATTCGCTTCCCGATACGCCCCCGCAGCACTGGATCGCATTCATCGTCGATTGCACCGCGGGCGTGCGGCGTTATCTGCTGCTGCTGGTGCTGTGCGCGATGGCGATCGGCATCTTCGAGGCGGTGCTGTTCAGCATGCTGGGCCGCCTGGTCGACTGGCTCGCCGCGGTCAAGCCGCAGGAGCTGTGGTCGACCTATTCGGACCGCCTGCTGCTGCTGGCCGGCATCGTGCTGGCGAGCATCGTCGTGGTCGCGGTCTGGAGCATGCTGAAGTTCCAGACGCTGTTCGGCAATTTCCCGATGCGGCTGCGCTGGAATTTCCACCGGCTGATGCTCAACCAGAGCATGGGCTTCTTCCAGGACGAGTTCGCCGGGCGCGTCACCACCAAGGTCATGCAGACCGCGCTGGCCGTGCGCGACGCGGTGATGACGGTGGCCGATATCCTCGTCTACATCGTGATCTACCTGGTGTCGGCGGCGGTGGTGCTGGCCAATTTCGACGGCTGGCTGCTGGCGCCGTTCCTGCTGTGGGTGGTCGCCTATGTCGGCGCGTCCTGGTACTTCGTGCCGCGGCTGGCGCGCGTGTCGGCGCATCAGGCCGACGCGCGCTCGGTGATGACCGGGCGCGTCACCGACGCGTACACCAATATCGCCACCGTCAAGCTGTTCTCGCACTCGCGGCGCGAGGCCAGCTACGTGCGCAGCGCGATGCAGGAGTTCATGCAGCCGGTCTATGCGCAGGGGCGGCTGATCAGCGCCTTCGAGATCGTCAACCACACGCTGATCATGATGCTGATCGTCGCCACCACGGGGCTGGCGCTGTACCTGTGGTCGGCCGGCCAGATCGGCATCGGCGCGGTGGCGGCGGCGACCGCGATGGCGATGCGCCTGAACGGCATTTCGCAATGGGCGATGTGGGAGATTGCCGAGCTGTTCGAGCATATCGGCACGGTGCGCGACGGCGTGTCGACGCTGGCGCGTCCCCGGCATATCGAGGACCGTCCCGATGCCGTACCGCTGCGGGTGCCGCACGGCGAAATCCGCTTCGAGCACGTCGGCTTCTCCTACGGCTCCGGCCGGCCGGTGTTCGACGACTTCACGCTGACGATCCGCCCCGGCGAGAAGGTCGGGCTGGTGGGCCGCTCCGGCGCGGGCAAGTCGACGCTGGTCAATCTGCTGCTGCGCTTCTATGACGTCGAATCGGGCCGCATCCTGATCGACGGCCAGGATATCGCCGGCGTGACGCAGGACAGCCTGCGCGCGCAGATCGGCATGGTCACGCAGGACACCTCGCTGCTGCACCGTTCGGTGCGCGACAACATCGTCTACGGCCGGCCCGATGCCAGCGATGCCGAGATGATTGCCGCCGCGCGGCGGGCCGAGGCCGAGGACTTCATCCACACGCTGAGCGACCGGGAAGGGCGGCGCGGCTACGACGCCCACGTCGGCGAGCGCGGCGTCAAGCTGTCGGGCGGCCAGCGCCAGCGCATCGCGATCGCGCGCGTGATGCTCAAGGACGCGCCGATCCTGCTGCTGGACGAGGCCACCAGCGCGCTCGACAGCGAGGTCGAGATCGCGATCCAGCAGAGCCTGTACCGGCTGATGGAGGGCAAGACCGTGGTGGCGATCGCGCACCGGCTGTCGACGTTGGCGGCGATGGACCGCATCGTCGTGCTCGATCGCGGCCGCATCGTCGAGCAGGGCTCGCACCGCGAGCTGCTGCAGCGCGGCGGCCTGTACAGCAGGCTGTGGGCGCACCAGAGCGGCGGCTTCCTGACGGCCGAGGAGGCGTTGCAGGAGTAAGCGGCGGGGCTGGGGGAACGCCGCGCGGGGAGACGGCCGCCGGAGACGGCGGCGGAAACCACCGCGGGGCAGCAGCAGCGGGAAAGCGGAGGCGGGAAGCGGAGAAGGGAAGCGGAGAAGGGAAGCGGAGAAGCGGGCGGGAAGGGCAAGCGGCGCGAAGCCGCCCGCCCCGCCTCAGGCAATCTGCTCGATCTGCTCCTGCAGCTCCAGCCAGCGCTCTTCCAGCGTGGTCAGTTCCCCCTCGACCTCGCCCTGGCGCTTGAGCATCTCCAGCAGCCTGGCCTTGTTGGCCTCCGCGTAGCTGGCTTCGTCGGCCATGAAGCCGTCGATCTCGGTCTTGGCCTGTTGCAGCACGGCCATCCGCTTCTCGACCTTTTCCAGTTCCTTGGTCAAGGGTTTGCGCAGCTGCGCCAGCCGCTGCCGTTCGTCGGCCTCGGCGCGGCGCTGGTCGCGGCGATTCTGCGCCGGCACCGCGGCGTCGGCCCCGTTGCTTCCTTCACCGCCATGGGCTCCGTCCGAGCGATGCGCCGCGGCCGCGGCGTTGCGCTTGGCGGCGGCCTGCTGCAGCAGCCAGTCGCGATAGTCGTCGAGGTCGCCGTCGAAGGGCTGCAGGCCGCCGTCGGCCACCAGCATGAACTGGTCGGTGGTGGCGCGCAGCAGATGCCGGTCGTGCGAGACCAGGATCAGCGTGCCCTCGAATTGCGCCAGCGCCATCGTCAGCGCCTCGCGCGTATCGAGATCCAGGTGGTTGGTCGGTTCGTCGAGCAGCAGCAGGTTCGGCTTCTGCCAGACGATCAGCGCCAGCGCGAGCCGCGCCTTCTCGCCGCCCGAGAACGGTTCGATCGGCGAGGTCGCCATGTCGCCGCGGAAATTGAAGCTGCCGAGGAAGTCGCGCAGTTCCTGCTCGCGCGTATCGGGTGCCAGCCGCGCCAGATGCTGCAGCGGCGAGTCGTGGTCGCGCAGCGTCTCCAGCTGGTGCTGGGCGAAGTAGCCGATCTGCAGGCCCTTGCCGTGGCGCAGCGTGCCGGCCAGCGCCGCCAGCGTGCCCGCCAGCGTCTTGACCAGTGTCGATTTGCCCTGGCCGTTGGCGCCCAGCAGGCCGATGCGCTGGCCGTTCTGGATCGACAGCGTCAGGCCGCGCAGGATCGTCACCGGCGGCGGACCCGCGTAGCCGCAGTCGACGGCATCGAGCACCATCATCGGATTGGGGGCGGCATCGGGCTCGCGGAATTCGAACGAGAAGCCGGCCGCGGCGTGCACCGGCGCCAAGCGCTCCATCTTCTCCAGCGCCTTGACGCGGCTCTGCGCCTGGCGGGCCTTGGTCGCCTTGGCCTTGAAGCGGGTGATGAACGATTCGAGATGCGCGATCTGCTTCTGCTGGCGCGCGTAGGCGGCCTGCTGCTGCGCCATCTGCTGCAGCCGCAGCGTCTCGAACAGGCTGTAGTTGCCGCCGTAGCGGCGCAGCTGCTGCTGTTCGATATGGACGGTGACGTTGCAGATCGCGTCGAGGAATTCGCGGTCGTGCGAGATCATCACCAGCGTGCCGGGATAGCGCGCCAGCCAGTCCTCGAGCCAGACGATCGCGTCGAGGTCCAGGTGGTTGGTCGGTTCGTCGAGCAGCAGCAGATCGGACGGGCACATCAGCGCCTGCGCCAGGTTCAGGCGCATGCGCCAGCCGCCGGAGAAGGCTGCCACCGGCTGGCCGACCTGCGCCAGCGTGAAGCCCAGGCCCAGCAGCAGCGCCTCCGCGCGCGAGGCCGCGGTGTAGCCGTCGGCGTCGGCGTAGGCCGCGTGCGCCTCGGCCTCGGCGTGGCCGTCGCCGCTGGCCTGCGCGGCCGCGATGGTCTGCTCGATCGCGCGCAGCCGGGTGTCGCCGTCGATCACGTATTCCAGCGCGCTGCGCGCCACCGCCGGCGTTTCCTGCGCGACATGGGCCACGCGCCATTGCGCCGGCACCGCGACGTCACCGCCGTCCGGATGCAATTCGCCGCGCAGCAGCGCGAACAGCGTCGATTTGCCGCTGCCGTTGGCACCGACCAGGCCGACGCGCTCGCCGGGGTTCAGCGTCACGCTGGTGTGGTCGAACAGCACCTTGGTGCCGCGCTGGAGTACTAGCTGGTCGATTCGGATCACGAGAGTCTTTTATGGAAAGTCGAGCCCGGCACGGGGCCGGGCAGGGCGCATTTTAGCCCGGGGCGGCGGGCGGCATGGTGCGAGGCTGTCGGGCGCCTGTCGCGGGGCCCTCGCCAACGTCTAGCCAACGTCTCGCCAGGCTCGCCGGGCTTGCCGGGCTTGCCAGGCTTGCCAGGCTTTCGCCCGGCGATTGCGCCGCGATTGCCGTGCCATCGGGCGGCTATCGCGTCCGGCGGGTTTTCGCGCGACAATGCGCGCCCCGCCGTCGTTTCGTCGCGGTTTCGCCGTCCTTCGCCGTTTCGCTGTTCCTCAATCAAGGCATGCCCCTCGAGCCCGCTTCCACCCCTCGCCCCGCCTGGACCGCCGTTCGCAAGGATTTCGTCGAGCCGGGCACGCGCTGCGCGGGCTCGGACGTTGGCACCGGTGTCGGCGCTGGCGTCGCGTCCGCTGGCAGGAAGGGCCACGGCATCGGCTCGGGCCACGCCTATATCCTGCGCGACGCGGCCGGCCACGAGCATGCCTTCGGGCCGGATTGCGCGCTGCGGCTGCTGGGCGGCCATGGCGCGTTCGACGGCGTGCCCGACTTCACCGCCCGCGCCGCGGGCGCCGGACCGTGGCGCGACGAGGCGCGGCCACGGCGCGGCGCGGGCGCGAGCCGCGAGCAGGAACAGGCCCGCCAGCATGCCGCCGCGGTCCGCTATCTGCTGCTGCGCATGGAGAAGGTCGCCGGCGTGCCGCGCGTGCAGCCCAGCGTCCGTTTCGCGCCGTTGGAGCCCTTGTATGCCGCCTATCGCGAGACCGGGGCGCTGACGCCGCAGCAGGCCGGCCGCGTGCTGGCGATCGAGCGCAGCCCGTCGACGCCGGCCACGCTGAAGAGCGCCAATCTGCTCGACGTCTACACCGCCTACGTGCAGCTCGAACGCGCGCTGCGCGAGGCCGTGCGGCTCGAGCAGCAACGCTTCCTGCGCGGCGTGATGGACTGGCTGGCGCGCCATCTGACGCTGACGCGCGCACAGGGCGAAGCGGCCGGACTGGCGCTGCATCCGCGCGCCTGGCAGCTGGAGGCGCCGCCGCGGCGCGCGGCGGGCGCCGGGGATGCCGACTGGGAGGGATGACTTGCCGGCACGGACTTGCCGGTGCTCGTTATCGACGCCGTCCCATCCACGCCGACTTATCGGCGCAACTTATCGGCGCAACTTATCGGCGTGTCTCATCGACGCCGGCTTGCCGCCGCCGGCCTACCGATCGCCGGCCAGATCAAGATCGTCGTACGGCAGGCTGACGTAGATCAGCACCGTCAGCAGCGTGATGAAGAAGCGGAACGCGTCGGGCACGCCGTTCCATTCCTTCGACATCCACATGCCGAACCACTCGCCGCCGATCGACATGAACGCGACCTGCCAGGTCAGGAAGCCCAGCGTCAGGCCGGCCACCGCCCACGTCTTGGCGCGATGGAAGGCGCGCGGCGATTGCCGGCGCGCGCGCCACAGCGCGATGCCGCCGGCCCAGCACAGCAGCGCGGTGGCGGTTTCCAGCGCGATGATGCCGATATAGCCGGCGTGATGCAGTACCGGCGACCGGATGGCGCGGTACATGATGCCGTTGCCGGGGAAGGTCGTGTCCATCAGGAACACATGCTGGACGAAGGCGAAGTTGGTGCCGTAGTCGGTGATATTGCCGAACGACACCAGCGAGGCGAACAGGGCCATGGCCAATACCGCGGCGATCTTGGAATAACGCACGATCATGTTGACAGTCTCAGGATGAAGGACCGCGAGCCGGCCGGCGGGATGGGCGTGCCAATCCATGCCGGGCGCGCGACGTGGCGGTCGGGAACGAAGGGATCAGGCGGGACCCGGAACGGGCGCGAGGGAAATCCGGCTGGAGATCGGGACTGGTGTTACCTGAGACGCGTGGCGGGCCTGGGAAGCCGCGCCGGCCGCGCTGGATCGATCCAACCTTGTGCGGACGGGATTGTACCGGCTGGCGCGCGGCGGCGGAATGGCGTTTAATGCGGTCATCGATCCTGGTCGCCCCGGAGAGCCGCCGATGCAGCTGCACGATTGCTTTTCAAGCCGCTACGAGGAAGCCCGCGCCAAGTTCAGGCTCGCGGCCGAGAACGTCGGCGACGTGCCCACGCCGTTCGCGCATCCCACGCGGCGCGGCGCCGAGGACGAGGAGCTGGCGATGGACGTCGCCTGGATCGGCCCGCGCGATGCGCGCCATCTGATCCTGGTCACCTCCGCGATGCACGGCGCCGAGGGCTTCTGCGGCTCGGGCGCGCAGATCGCGCTGCTGCACGATGCCACGCTGCTGCAGCAATGCGCCAAGGCCGGCGCGGCGCTGCTGCTGGTGCATGCGGTGAACCCCTACGGCTTCTCGCACATGCGCCGGGTCAACGAGGACAACGTCGACCTGAACCGCAATTTCATGGATTTCACGCGGCCGCTGCCGCAAAACCCGGCCTATGCCGAGGTCGCGCCGCTGCTGCTGCCGGCGCACTGGCCGCCGTCGGAGCAGGACGAGGCCGCTCTGGCGCGCGCGATCGCCGAGCGCGGCATGAGCTGGTACCAGGCCGCCGTCAGCGCGGGCCAGTACGACGATCCGCACGGCATGTTCTATGGCGGGCGCGTGGCGACCTGGAGCAATTACACGCTGCGCCGCATCCTCGCGCGCTACGGCGCGGGACGGACCGGCCTGCGCTGGATCGACATCCATACCGGGCTCGGCCCGTGGGGCTATGGCGAGCCGATCTACATGGGGCCGGACGATGTGGCGCAGCTGGAGAGGACCCGCGCGATCTGGGGCCAGCACGTGACGTCGATGTACGACGGCTCGTCGACTTCGGCCAACCTGACCGGCCTGGCCTGGCACGCCGTTCCGGATACGCTGCCCGGCATCGACTTTGCCGGCATCGCGCTGGAATTTGGCACCTTGCCGCTGCCCGACGTATTGCAGGCGCTGCGCGGCGACCACTGGCTGCATCTGCATCCCGACGCGGACAACACGCAGCGCGCGCTGATCCGCCAGGGCATGTGGCGCGCCTTCTATGGCGACGCAGACGACTGGCGCGAAGGGGTCGTGGAGCAGTGCACGACCGCGGTGCGGGCCGCGGCTGCGGCGCTGGCGGCCGGGCAATAAGCCGCGCGCCAGCGCTCGCGCGTCCCGCCCCCGGCGCTCGCGCGTCCCGCCCCCGGCGCGCGGCGGCCGTCCTTACAGGCCCGCCGCCTGCAGCGCTTCGTACGTCAGCAGGAACACCTGCTCCTCGCCCGCGCTGACCGTCAGCCAGACCAGTTCCAGGTCCGGGAAGGCGGCCTCGACATTCTCGAACTCGTTGCCGATCTCGACCACCAGCACGCCGCCGGGGTTCAGGTGCGCGCGTGCGCCGGCCACGATCCGGCGCACCACGTCCATGCCGTCGTCGCCGCCGGCCAGCGCGATGCGCGGCTCGGCCTGGTATTCGGCCGGCAGACGCTGCATGGCGCCTTCGTTCACATAAGGCGGATTGCTGAGGATCACGTCGTAGGTGGTACCGGCCGGCAGCGGCGCGTACAGGTCGCCGTGATAGAGGTGGATGCGGTCCTCGAGGCCGTAGTCGGCGACATTGCGACGCGCCACCTCCAGCGCATCGGCCGAGATGTCGACCGCATCGATGGAGGCGTGCGGCCAGGCCTGCGCGGCCAGGATCGGCAGGCAGCCCGAGCCGGTGCACAGTTCCAGCACCGGGCCGATCGCGTCGATGTCGCTGACCCACGGGGCCAGTCCATCCTGCAGCAGCTCGCCGATGAAGCTGCGCGGCACGATCACGCGCTCGTCGACATAGAAGCGCTGCCCATGCATGTACGCCTCGTGCGTGATGTAGGCCGCCGGCACGCGCTCGTCGACGCGGCGGCGGATCACTTCCATCACCGCGGCGATTTCGTCGGGCAGCAGCCGGGCGTCGAGGAACGGGTCCAGCGTATCGAGCGGCAGATGCAGCGTATGCAGGATCAGGTAGACCGCCTCGTCGTAGGCGTTGTCGGTGCCGTGGCCGAACGACAGGCCGGCCTGGGTGAAGCGCGACACCGCCAGGCGCAGCAGGTCGCGGACGGTGGACAGGGGAGAGGCGGTGGCCATGGCGAATCAGAGGTCAGGGGTCGGTCGGGGCGGCGCGATAACGGCGGCGCGGTCTGCGCAACGTGCTAAGAGCGGCGCGATCAGGGCAGTGCGGTCAGGAACGATCGCTCAGGCGATCAGCCGCTCCAGCACGCCGCGATAGATGTTCTTCAGCGGCTCGATGAAGCGCACTTCGACGTGCTCGTCGATCTTGTGGATGCTGGCATTGGGCGGACCGAACTCGATCACCTGCGGGCACAGCTTGGCGATGAAGCGGCCGTCCGAGGTGCCGCCGGTGGTCGACAGCTCGGTCTGCACGCCCGTCTCGGCGGCGATCGCCGCGGCCAGCGCCTCGGACAGGTCGCCGCGCGGCGTCAGGAACGGTTCGCCGCCCAGCGTCCAGTCGATCTGGTAGTCGAGCCCGTGCCGATCGAGGATCGCGTGCACGCGGGCCTTCAGCTGCTCGGGCGTGCTGGCCGTCGAGAAGCGGAAGTTGAAATCGATCGTCACGTGGCCGGGGATCACGTTGGTCGCGCCGGTGCCCGCGTGGATGTTCGACATCTGCCAGGTGGTCGGCGGGAAATACTCGTTGCCGTCGTCCCAGCGCTCGCCGACCAGTTCGGTCAGCGCCGGCGCCGCCAGATGGATCGGGTTGCGCGCCAGGTGCGGATAGGCGATATGGCCCTGCACGCCCTTGACGGTCAGCTTGCCGGACAAGGAGCCGCGCCGGCCGTTCTTGACCATGTCGCCGAGCGTATCGACCGAGGTCGGCTCGCCGACCACGCAGTAGTCGAGTCGTTCGCCGCGCGCCTGCAGCGCCTGTACGACCTTGACGGTGCCGTCGTGGGCCGGGCCTTCTTCGTCGCTGGTGATCAGGAGCGCGATCGAACCGGCATGGTCCGGATGGGCCTGCAGGAATTCCTCGATCGCCACCACGAAGCCCGCGATCGAGGTCTTCATGTCGGCGGCGCCGCGGCCGTACAGCTTGCCGTCGCGATGGGTCGGCTCGAACGGCGGCGAGGTCCATTGCTCCAGCGGGCCGGTCGGCACCACGTCGGTGTGGCCGGCGAAGGCCAGCAGCTTGCCGGCGGTGCCCAGCCGGCCGCGCTTGACGGCCCACAGATTGGTGACGCGGAACGCGTCGGGGCCGCTGACCAGCGACTCGCAGGCGAAGCCGAGCGCGGACAGCCGCGCCTGCAGCACGGCCTGGCAGCCTTCGTCGGCGGGGGTCACCGACTGGCGGCGGATCAGGTCTTCGGTCAGCGCCAGCGTCGGGTTGGCGGCGGGCGTTGCGTGGGCGTTGGAGGTCATGGGGCGGCGATGGTTAAGCGGACATTCGGACTGGCGGCGAGCAAACGGAAATCCAGCGGCAATCGAGCGGCAATCGAGCGGCAATCGAGCGGCAATCGAGCGGCAATCGAGCGGCAAGCAAGGGGCGGCAGGCCGGCAATCGGCGGGCTCAGCCCTGGAAACGTTCGGCGTACTGATCGGCGGCGAAGCCGACCGCGACCGCGCCGTCATGCTCGAGCACCGGCCGCTTGATCAGCGAGGGGCTGCGCTGCATCAGCGCGATCGCGCCATCGGCGTCCTCGGCCAGGGCCTTGTCGGCGTCCGGCAGCGCGCGCCAGGTGGTGCCCTTGCGGTTGAGCAGCAGCGACAGCGGCACCTGCTTGAGCCAGCGGCGCAGCATCGTCTCGTCGACGCCCTGCTTCTTGAAATCGTGAAAGGCGTAGTCGACGCCGTTGGCTTCGAGCCAGGTGCGGGCTTTCTTGACGGTATCGCAGTTCGGGATGCCGTAGAGCTGGACGGTCATGGCGAATGAAGAATGAATCGTTGGCGAGAGGGACGCGAGGCGCGATGGCGGCAAAGGACGATGGCGGCGCGATGGCGCGAGCCGTGGCCCGCTTCAGCGCAGCAGCAGATTGATGGCGATCACCAGCGCGGGCAGGCCCAGCGCGAAGCCGGCCATCGCCACGCCGGTCATCAGCCGCAGCCGGCGGTCCAGCCGGGCCGCTTCCTTGCGCAGCGCGTCGATCGTGATCGCATGTTGTTCGGCCAGCAGCTTGACGTTCTCGGCCTGCTGCATCGCGGCCGTTTCCAGCTCGGCGACGCGCGCCGCGAGCTGGCGCGCCTGCTCCTGCGGATCGGCCGCGGGCGTGCCGTCGCC
Source organism: Cupriavidus cauae (assembly GCF_008632125.1). GTDB lineage: Bacteria > Pseudomonadota > Gammaproteobacteria > Burkholderiales > Burkholderiaceae > Cupriavidus > Cupriavidus cauae. Next base: position 13,734 of record NZ_VWRN01000042.1, on the reverse strand, counting down.
GCCGTCGGCGGGCTCGTCCTTGCGCTTGCTCTTCTTGAGCTTCTCGATGGTCTTGTTGGCCTGCTCGAGAATGGTCGGCAGCAGGGACAGCACGGTGCTGACGGTAGCGGGGTCCAGGGCCATGAATCGCTTGCGTAGGGAGGGCACGGGTCACCTCACGTAAGAGCCGGCGCGTTGTGCCGCTCGGGGGCGAGGAGGGCGGGGCGCGGATTGGGGCGCAGGTTGGGGCGCGGGTTGCGGCGAACCGGACAGCGGTGGCGGCACGCGGGCCGCCACCTCGCTGCCGTCAGTCGCCGCGCAGCAGGTCGTTCAGGCTGGTCTTGGCGCGCGTCTGCGCGTCGACCTTCTTGACGATCACCGCGCAGTAGAGGCTGTACTTGCCGTCCTTCGACGGCAGGTTGCCCGCCACCACCACCGAGCCCGCCGGCACGCGGCCGTAGTGGATCTCGCCGGTTTCGCGATCGTAGATCTTGGTCGACTGGCCCAGGTAGACGCCCATCGAGATCACCGAGTTCTCCTCGACGATCACGCCCTCGACGACTTCCGAGCGCGCGCCGATGAAGCAGTTGTCCTCGATGATGACCGGGTTGGCCTGCAGCGGCTCGAGCACGCCGCCGATGCCGACGCCGCCCGACAGGTGCACGTTCTTGCCGATCTGCGCGCACGAACCCACCGTGGCCCAGGTATCGACCATGGTGCCTTCATCGACATAGGCGCCGATGTTGACGTACGAGGGCATCAGCACCGCGTTCTTCGCGATGAACGAGCCGCGGCGGGCCACCGCCGGCGGCACCACGCGAAAGCCGCCCTTGGCGAAGTCGTCGGCCGACCAGCCGGCGAACTTGGTCGGCACCTTGTCGTAGAACTGCGCGAAGCCGCCGGCGGCCATCGGCGCGTTGTCTTCCAGGCGGAACGACAGCAGCACCGCCTTCTTGACCCACTGGTTGACGATCCAGTCCTTGCCTTGCTTCTCGGCCACGCGCAGCGTGCCCGCGTCGAGCTGGCCGATCACCGTGGCCACCGCTTCGCGGATGTCGGCCGGGGCGGACTTGGGCGACAGGCTGGCGCGGTCTTCCCAGGCCTGGTCGATCAGAGCTTGCAGTGCTTGCGTCATATGCGTTTCTTCGCGTGTTGTCGTGGTTGAATTCGCGGCCGCCGCGCGGTGGCGGTCGGCAGCCGATATTGGGGTGGATATTGCGGTCGACTCCAGGTCCAAGGCGGCGAATCCCGGGACCGAACCGTGGGATCGAACCGCGCTCCGGCCGGTTCAGCCGCGGCCCGCCAGGCCCCGGCAGAAGGCGACGATGCGCTCTGCACCCTCGCGGCATTCCTCGGGCGTCGCCACCAGCGCCATCCGCACGCGATTGGCGCCCGGATTGATGCCGTCGGCCTCGCGCGCCAGATAGCTGCCGGGCAGCACGGTCAGGTGCTGCTCGGCATAAAGCCGCGCGGCGAACTCGGTGTCGCTCAGCCCCGTGCGCGAGACGTCCGCCCACAGGTAGAAGCCCGCGTCGGGCAGGGCGACGTCCAGCACTTCGGCCAGCATCGGCGTGACCTCGGCGAACTTGGCGACATAGGCGGCACGGTTCTCGCGCACATGCGCCTCGTCGTTCCAGGCCGCGACGCTGGCGCTCTGCACCGCCGGGTTCATCGCGCCGCCATGATAGGTGCGATACAGCAGGAAGCGGCCCAGCAGCGCCGCGTCGCCCGCGACGAAGCCCGAGCGCAGGCCCGGCACGTTGGAGCGCTTGGACAGGCTGGAGAACATCACCAGCCGCTCGAAGCCGCGGCCCAGACGGTGCGCCGCCTCCAGCGCGCCCAGCGGCGCCTTGCCCTCGTCGAAATAGATCTCGGAGTAGCACTCGTCGGAGGCGATCACGAAGCCGTGGCGGTCCGACAGCGCGAACAGCTGGCGCCAGTCGTCCAGCGACAGCACCGCACCGGTCGGATTGCCGGGCGAGCAGACATAGACCAATTGCACGCGCGGCCAGACTTCATCGGGGATACGGTCGAATGCCGGGGCGAAATTGCGGGCCGGATCGCTGTTGGCGAACACCGGCGTCGCGCCGGCCAGCAGCGCGGCGCCCTCGTAGATCTGATAGAAGGGGTTCGGGCACAGCACCAGCGCGCCGGGGCGGGTGCCGTCGACCACGGTCTGGGCAAAGGCGAACAGCGCCTCGCGCGAGCCGGTGACCGGCAGCACCTGGCTGGCGGGGTCGACACGGGGCAGGCCGTAGCGGCGCTCCAGCCAGCTGGCGATGCATTGGCGCAGGGCTTCGGAACCGGCCGTTGTGGGATAATTCGCCAGCCCGCCAAGCGACTCGGCCAGCGCATCGCGGATGAAGCGCGGGGTCGGATGCTTGGGCTCGCCGATGCCGAAACTGATCGGCCGCAGCGCGCCGTTCGGCTGGATTCCCGCAAACAGGGCCTTCAGTTTCTCGAACGGGTAGGGCTGCAGCAAATCGAGACGCGGGTTCATGATGGGTCGAAGGCCTGTCGAAACGCAGCATTATAAGGGACGAGGCGCCGCGCCGAGGGACCGGCGTAACGCCGGCGTTCCGGTCCGGATCGGCTCCGATCCGGGCTTCACGTATCACCCACATCCATGTCAGGCACCGTTTCCCGGGTGCCGCCAGCGTTTTCCAATCCATGAGCCATTCCAACGCCAATGTGCGGCCCGGCGCCTCCCATGCCGACGCCCACGCCGATACCGATACCTTCAAGGCTTCCCTGTCGATCCTGCTCGGCGCCTCGGTGTGGGGCATCGCCTGGTATCCGTATCGGCTGCTGGCCGCCTGGGGCCTGGGCGGCATGAAGGCCGCGGCGGTGGTCAGCGCGGTCGCCGCCGTGCTGGCGCTGCTGGTGCTGCGGCGGCAATTGCGCGGCCTGCGCTGGTCGTGGCTGTTCGTCGCGATCGCGCTGGCGGCCGGGATTACCAATGCCGGCTTCGTCTGGGGCAGCGTCCACGGCCACGTGATGCGGGTGCTGCTGCTGTTCTACCTGACCCCGGTGTGGACCGTGCTGGTCGCGCGGCTGCTGCTGGGCGAGCGGGTCTCGCCGGCGGACCTGATGCTGGTCGCGCTGGCGATGTTCGGTGCCGGGCTGATGCTGTGGACGCCAGAGGTCGGCGTGCCGCTGCCGGGCGATGCCGCCGAATGGGCGGGCCTCGCCGCCGGCATCGCCTTCGCGTTCAACAACGTGCTGTCGCGCCGCGCCGGCCAGCGCTTTCCCGAGATGGACGCGCGGCTGCGCACGCTGATGGTGTTCGGCGGCGGCACGGTGGTCGGGGGCATCGCCGCGCTGTGGCTCGATACCGGCGCCGTGGCGATCGCGCCCGAGGCGCGCGTGGCGGCGCCGCTGCTGGTGCTGGCCCTGGCGGGCACGCTGGTGGTCGGCAACGCCATCGTCCAGTACGGGCTGCAGCATCTGCCCGCCAACCGGGTCTCGCTGCTGATGCTGTTCGAGATCGTGGTCGCCGCGGTGTCGTCGTGGTGGCTGGCGACCGAGACGCTGAGCTGGAAGGAGGCGGCCGGCGGCCTGTGCATCGTGGCGGCCGGGGCGCTGTCCGGCCTGGTGCACCGGCGCAGCGGGCCGGCGCGGGCGCCGGCGGGCGAGGGCGCGGGGTGTACCGGCCTGCAGGGGCAGTAAGCGGCCGGCACGACCGCGGCGTGGGTGTGCCGCCGGGATCGCCTCCGGACTGGACCGATGCGGCCCGAGATGCCGCCGGATGCCGGCCCGGTACCGCCAGCACGCCGGCCGGACGCCGCTCGTACACCGCCTCGATGCCGCCCGGACGCCGTCCCGGTGCCGCCTGGACACCGCCCCGGTGCCGCCCGGACACCGCCCGGACGCCGCTCGGATGCCGCCCGGATGCCGCCCGGATGCCGCCCGAACCGGCCGGCAACGACCCCGTAACTGCCGGTAAATCCGGCTGGACGGCGTCACACCGATGGTATGATTAGCGCCAATTTTCGGGCACAAGTGCGCGACGAATGCGGTGCGGGCGGCACGTCCGCGCAGGGCGTCGCGCAGGCTGTCCGGCCTTTCTGGGTGCCGCTCCCGGGCGTGCCTCACCACGGATTCGAACCCATTCAAGACCAACCGTGCGACTGTCCTCGATCAAGCTGGCGGGCTTCAAGTCCTTTGTCGATCCCACCAATTTCCAAGTGCCCGGCCAACTGGTCGGCATCGTCGGTCCCAACGGCTGCGGCAAGTCCAACATCATCGATGCGGTGCGCTGGGTGCTCGGCGAGTCCCGCGCCTCCGAGCTGCGCGGCGAATCGATGCAGGACGTCATCTTCAACGGTTCCACCGCGCGCAAGCCGGCCGGGCGCGCCAGCGTCGAGCTGGTGTTCGACAACGCCGAAGGCCGCGCCGCCGGGCAGTGGAGCCAGTACGCCGAAATCGCCGTCAAGCGGGTGCTGACCCGCGACGGCACCTCGTCCTACTACATCAACAACCAGCCGGTGCGCCGGCGCGACATCCAGGACATCTTCCTGGGCACGGGCCTGGGCCCGCGCGCCTACGCGATCATCGGCCAGGGCATGATCTCGCGGATCATCGAGGCCAAGCCCGACGACATGCGGATCTTCCTGGAAGAAGCCGCGGGCGTGTCCAAGTACAAGGAACGCCGTCGCGAGACCGAGAACCGGCTGTCCGACACGCGCGAGAACCTGACCCGGGTCGAGGACATCCTGCGCGAGCTGTCGGCCAACCTCGACAAGCTCGAGGGCCAGGCCGAAGTCGCGCAGCGCTTCAAGGCGCTGCAGGCCGAGGGCGAGGAGAAGCAGCATCTGCTGTGGCTGCTGCGCAAGCGCGAGGCGCTGGCCGAGCAGGAACGCCATCAGCGCGCGATCGAGCAGGCCCAGATCGACCTGGAAGCGCAGACCGCGCAGCTGCGCCACGTCGAGGCCGAGCTGGAGACGCTGCGCGCCGCGCACTATGCCGCTTCCGACGGCATGCACGCCGCGCAGGGCGCCCTCTACGAGGCCAATACCGAGGTCAGCAAGCTCGAGGCCGAGATCCGCTACGTGGTCGAATCGCGCAACCGCGTGCAGGCGCAGATCGCCGCGCTGACCGCGCAGCGCGAGCAGTGGCAGGCCAAGGCCCAGCAGGCGAGCGACGAGCTCGAGCAGGCCGAGGAGGAACTGGCGCTGGCCGAGGGACGCACCATCGAGGCGCAGCAGGCGGTCGAGCAGCAGAGCGAGGCGCTGCCGACGCTCGAAGCGCAATGGCGCGATGCGCAGACCCTGCTGAACGTGCAGCGCACCGGCATCATGCAGGCCGAGCAGGCGCTCAAGCTCGAGGCCGCGCATCAGCGCAACGCCGACCAGATGCTGCAGCAGCTGGAGCAGCGCCGCGAACGCCTTTCGGGCGAGGAAAAGGGCCTGGACCGGCCCGACGACGTGCGGCTGGAGGAATTGCGCGCCGAGCTCGCCGAACACGAGGCGATGCTCGAGGACGCCCAGGCCGCGCTGGCCGAGGCCGAGGACAATCTGCCGCGGCTCGATGCCGAGCGCCGCGCCGCGCAGGAGCGCGTGCAGCGCGAAGCGGCCGCGATCGCGGCGCTGGAAGCGCGCCTGGCCGCGCTGCGCCAGCTGCAGGAGAACGTGCAGAGCGAAGGCAAGGTCCAGCCGTGGCTGGCAAAGCACGGCCTGGCCGAACTGCCGCGCCTGTGGAAGAAGATCCATATCGAACCGGGCTGGGAAAACGCGCTCGAGTCGGTGCTGCGCGAAAAGCTGGCCGCGCTGGAGGTCTCCAACCTCGACTGGATCAAGGGACTGCTGACCGACGCGCCGCCGGCCAAGCTGGCCTTCTACGCGCCGCCGCCCGCGGCACGCCCGGGCGAGGCGCCGGCCGGACTGCGTCCGCTGATGTCGCTGCTGCAGATCACCGAGCCGGGCATCCGCGCGGTGATGCAGGACTGGCTGGCCGACGTCTACACCGCGGACGACATGGAGCAGGCGCTGGCCGCACGCGCGAACCTGCCCGAGGGCGCGACCTTCGTCGTCGCCGAGGGCCATCTGGTCGGCCGCAGCTCGGTGCACCTGTATGCCGCGGACTCCGAGCAGGCGGGCATGCTGGCGCGCGAGCAGGAAATCGAGAATCTGCAGAAGCAGGCGCGCGCGCAGACGCTGCTGGCCGACGAGGCCAAGGCGCAGGCGATGCGCGCCGAGGCGGCCTATACCGAGGGCAGCCGCAAGCTGGTGGAAGCGCGCGCCGACAGCGAGCGCGTCACGCGGCGCGTGCACGGGCTGCAGATGGACGTGCTCAAGCTGTCGCAGGCGATGGAGCGCTACGCCGCGCGCAGCAGCCAGATCCGCGAGGAGCTGGAGGAAATCGCCGCGCAGATCGACGAGCAGCGCGCGCTGAAGGCCGAATCCGAGGCGAACTTCGAGCGCCACGATACCGAGCTGGCCGAGATGCAGGCCGCGCACGAAGACCACCAGATGGCCTACGAAGCGCTGGATGCAAAGCTGTCCGACGCGCGCCAGCAGCTGCGCGACCTGGAACGTGCCGCGCAGGAGGCCGTGTTCGCCGAGCGCAATCTGGCGACCCGCATCGACGAGCTGCGCCGCAATATCCAGGTCGCGGGCGACCAGAGCGAGCGCATCGCCGAATCGCTGGAGAACGCGCGCGCCGAACTCGAAACCATCAACGAGCAGACCGCGCACACCGGCCTGCAGGAAGCGCTCGAACTGCGCGCCGAACGCGAGCAGAAGCTGGCGACGGCCCGCATCGAGCTCGACGCGCTGTCGGCGCAGCTGCGCCAGTTCGACGAGCAGCGCCTGGCCGCCGAGCGCAGCCTGCAACCGCTGCGCGACCGCATCACCGAACTGCAGCTCAAGGAGCAGGCCGCGCGCCTGGCGCAGGAGCAGTTCGCCGAGCAGCTGGCCGCGGCCGAGGTCGACGAGGCCGCGCTGGTCGGCAAGCTCAACGGCGACATGAAGCCCTCGTATCTGCAGGGCGAAGTCACGCGCATCAACAACGCGATCAACGCGCTCGGCCCGGTCAACATGGCCGCGCTCGAGGAACTGGCGGCGGCGCGCGAGCGCAAGACCTTCCTCGACGCGCAGTCGGCCGACCTGAACGACGCCATCCAGACGCTGGAAGACGCGATCCACAAGATCGACCAGGAAACGCGCGCGCTGCTGCAGGGCACCTTCGACCAGGTCAACCATCATTTCGGCGAGCTGTTCCCGCAGCTGTTCGGCGGCGGCCAGGCCAGGCTGATCATGACCGGCGAGGAAATCCTCGATGCCGGCGTGCAGGTGATGGCGCAGCCCCCGGGCAAGAAGAACTCGACCATCCATCTGCTGTCGGGTGGCGAAAAGGCGCTGACCGCGATCGCGCTGGTGTTCGCGATGTTCCAGCTGAACCCGGCACCGTTCTGCCTGCTGGACGAGGTCGACGCGCCGCTGGACGACGCCAATACCGAGCGCTACGCCAATATGGTCGCGCGCATGTCCGACAAGACGCAATTCGTCTTCATCTCACACAACAAGATCGCAATGGAAATGGCGCACCAGCTGATCGGCGTCACGATGCAGGAGCAGGGGGTGTCGCGGATCGTCGCCGTCGACATGGATGCGGCCGTTTCGATGGCGGAGGCGGCATGACCGGATCGCTTCGATCGACGCATGGGCCGAAGAACCGGCAGACGTATCGGCTGAAGGATTGGCTGAAGGATCGGCCGACGTCGGCCCCGAACCGCGGAGGGCGCGCGTGATGGACCTGCAAACCGCGCTGGTCGTCGCCGGCATCGTGCTGCTGCTGCTGGTAGTGGCCTACAACCAATGGCAGATCCGCAAGTCGCGCCGGCCGCGCGCGCTGCAACCCGAGGACGACCTGCCGCCGATGCGCGAGCCGGTGGTGGGCGAGGAAATCAAGCCCGAGGTCAGCGCCAAGCTGCACGAGCCGCCGCGTCCCGAAACGATCCAGCGCAAGGAACCGACGCTGGTGGTGCCGCCGCTCGATGACGACGCGCAGGCGGCGCAGGCCGCCTCGCCGCTGGTGTCCGGCAGCGCCGATGCCGACGAGCTGCTGGCCGAGGAGGTCGCCGACGGCGTCGCGCGCAGCGCGCCGTCCGCCCGGACCCCGGCCCCGCGCAACGCCCAGGGTACTGATGCCCAGGGCACCGATGCCGGCGAAACGTCCGCGCAAGCGCCCGCATCTTCGTCCGCCGCGCCGTCCGCATCCCAGTCCGCATCCCCGTCCGCACCGGCAGCGCCGCCGCCGCCCGAACCCGTCGCCGAGCCCATCGTGGCCGACGGGCAGCCCCGGCCCGCGGTGATCGATCCGCTGATCGACTGCATCGTGCCGCTGCATCTGGAGCGCAAGGCCTCCGGCGACCGCATCCTGCCGCTGACCGGGCGCCTGCGCCGCGCCGGCACCAAGCAGGTCCATATCGAGGGCCTGTACGAACCGGCCAACGCCTGGGAGCCGGTGACCGCCGGTCACCAGTACGAGGACCTGCAGGTGGCGGTGCAGCTGGCCAATCGCGGCGGTCCGCTGAATGCGCTGGAGTTCTCCGAGTTCGTCAACGCGGTCGAGGCCCTGGCCGAATCGCTCGACGCATCGGCTGAACTGCCCGACATGAGCGAGACCGTCGCCAATGCGCGCGAGCTCGACGGCTTCGCCGCCGCCTGCGACGTGCAGCTGGGCGTCAACGTGGTGTCCGATGGCGCGCCCTGGTCGGCCGCCTATGTGCAGAACGTCGCCACCCAGGACGGCCTGGTGCTGTCGCGCGACGGCACCCGCTTCACCCGCTACCAGGCCGGTCCCGACGGCATCCAGCGCGCGCTGTTCACGCTGCAGTTCGGCGATACCAACTTCCTGCGCGACGATCTGACGGTCAAGGCGGGCAGCCAGATCACGCTGCTGCTGGACGTGCCGCAGGCATCCCAGGCCGTCAAGCCGCTGAAGACCATGTGCGAGTACGGCGACAGCCTGGCGCAGCGGATGGGCGCGAGACTGGTCGACGACAATCATCGGCCGCTGACCGAGACGTCCTTCGTCGCCATCTTCCAGCAGCTGCAGGCGCTGTACGACAAGCTCGAGGCGCGCGGCATGCCGGCCGGCTCGCCGGTGGCATTGCGCCTGTTCAGCAGCTGACGCGCGGACCGGCACCGGTTTTTTCGCCGTCCGCCTTTCGCCGCCCACCTTCGCCGCCCGCTTTTTCGTACCGCTCACGCCTCATGCCAGCAAAGAAACACGGCGCTCCCACTTCGGCTGATGCGCCGCGGCCTGCCGCGGCCGATGCAGCCGACGCCGCCAATGCCGCCCGGCCGGACAATTCCGCCGACAAGCCCGACGCCCCGGCCGCGCGTGCCGACTGGCTGCGCGAGCAGATCGAGCACCACAACTACCAGTATTACGTGCTCGACGCGCCGACCATTCCGGACGCCGAGTACGACGCGCTGTTCCGCGAACTGCAGGAACTCGAGGCCGCGCATCCCGAGCTGCTGACGCCGGAATCGCCGACCCAGCGCGTCGGCGGCCAGCCGCTGACCGCGTTCGCGACGGTGCGGCACCGGCTGCCGATGCTGTCGCTGAACAACGCCTTCGACGACGAGGACGTGATCGGCTTCGATCGCCGCTGCGCGCAGGGCCTGGGCCGCACCGTGGCCGCCGAGGGCGCGGCCGACCTGTTCTCGGCGGCCGATGCGGTCGAATATGCCTGCGAGCTCAAGTTCGACGGGCTCGCGATGTCGCTGCGCTACGAGAACGGCCGGCTGGTGCAGGCCGCCACGCGCGGCGATGGCGAGACCGGCGAGGACGTGACCGCCAATGTGCGCACGATCAAGGCGATTCCGCTGAAGCTGAAGGCCGGCGCGCCCGCGGTGATCGAGGTGCGCGGCGAGGTCTTCATGTACCGGCGCGATTTCGACCGGCTCAATGCACGCCAGGCCGAGGCCGGCGAGAAGACCTTCGTCAATCCGCGCAATGCCGCGGCCGGCAGCCTGCGCCAGCTCGATCCGCGCATCACCGCGCGCCGTCCGCTGTCGTTCTTTGCCTACGGGCTTGGCGAGCTGGACGGCGAGCCGCGCCCGGCCACCCACGATGCGCTGCTGGAACGCTTCGCGGCGCTCGGCCTGCCGGTCTGCGCCGAGCGCGCCGTGGTCAAGGGCGCGCAGGGGCTGCTCGACTTCTATCGCGGCGTCGGCAGGAAGCGCGACAGCCTGCCCTATGACATCGACGGCGTGGTCTACAAGGTCAATGCGGTCGAGGAGCAGGAACGCCTGGGCTTCGTCTCGCGCGCGCCGCGCTTCGCGCTGGCGCACAAGTTCCCCGCGCAGGAAATGACCACCGTGGTCGAGGACATCGAGGTCCAGGTCGGCCGCACCGGCGCGATCACCCCGGTGGCGCGGCTGGCGCCGGTGTTCGTCGGCGGCGTCACGGTGACCAATGCCACGCTGCACAACGAGGACGAGATCCGCCGCAAGGACGTGCATATCGGCGACACCGTGATCGTGCGCCGCGCCGGCGACGTGATTCCGGAAGTCGTCGCCGTGGTGCCGGAGCGCCGGCCCGCCGATGCGCGGCCCTTCACGATGCCGACCGCTTGCCCCGTGTGCGGCTCGCATATCGAGCGGCTGGAGGACGAGGCGATCGCGCGCTGCACCGGCGGGCTGATCTGCGCCGCGCAGCGCAAGCAGGCGCTGCTGCATTTCGCCCAGCGCCGCGCGATGGATATCGAAGGGCTCGGCGAGAAGGTGGTCGACCAGCTGGTGGAGCAGGGCATCGTGCGCACGCCGGCCGACCTGTACAAGCTCGGCGTGGCCAAGCTCGCGGCGCTGGACCGCATGGCCGACAAGTCGGCCGGCAATCTGGTGGCCGCGATCGACGCGTCGCGCGCCACCACGCTGAACCGCTTCATCTTCGCGCTGGGCATCCGCCATGTCGGCGAGGCGACCGCCAAGGATCTGGCGCGGCATTTCGGCAAGCTCGACGGCCTGATGGAGGCCGACGAGGCCGCGCTGCTTGAGGTCAACGACGTCGGCCCGGTGGTCGCGCAGTCGATCGCGCATTTCTTTGCCGAGGCGCACAACGTCGAGGTCATCGAGCAGCTGCGCGCCGCCGGCGTGCACTGGCCCGAGAGCGAGCCCGCCGCGCGCGCGCCGGCGCCGCTGGCGGGCAAGACCTTCGTGCTGACGGGCACCTTGCCGACGCTGTCGCGCGAGGCGGCCAAGGAGATGCTGGAGGCGGCCGGCGCCAAGGTGGCGGGCTCGGTGTCGAAGAAGACCGACTACGTGGTGGCCGGCGAGGAGGCGGGCAGCAAGCTGGCCAAGGCGCAGGAGCTGGGCGTGCCGGTGCTGGACGAGGCCGGCATGATGGCGCTGCTCGAGGAGCACGGCGCGGCGGGACGCTGACAGGGGCAGGGACCGCGGTCCCTGTCGCTGTCCGGTGGCGACGTTGGCGACGATGTCCAGCGACGCTGTCCAGTGAGACGGCCGATCGCGGCTCGCCAAAGCAAAGGTGCAGCGCCGAATGCGAAAGATGCGGCCACTGCCGCGCGATTAACCTCGCCGGGTTCTTCCATCACGTGTTCCTCACGACAAGGAGTCCCCATGGGTTCGATCGCCGCCGCACACCATACGCCATGCCAGGATTGGGTCGCCGTCCGCGTCAAGCTTGAGGGGCTGCGCGAAGGCTTCCAGCGCCAGCCGGCGCAGCGGCACCAGCAAGACTTCGTGTTTCGCGGGCAGCATTTCCGGCTCGAGTATGTCGCCGACACGGACGCGGGCATCCTGCAAGGCCTCAAGGCCCACAAGGGCAGCGTCGAGCGGCCCGCCGGACGGCTGGTGTGCCGGGTCTCATCCGCGCCATCGCAGGCCTCGTGGATGGACCGCATCCGCCAGGTCGTCGCGAACCTGTTTGCGCCGCTGCTGGACATGTGGGACGGCGACAAGCAGTGGACATTCGGCTGCCCGATGCTGGAATCGCGCGCACAGGCGATGCTGCGCTATCTGGCACCCCATGTGCCGCTCGAGCGCCTGCGTTCGATCCATGTCGACGTGGACAGGATCTTTGCGGCGTGAGTGCGGATTCCGACGCGGGCGCGGACGCCCGCCGCGCCCGGAGGCGCTGGCTATAATCGACGGAATTTCGGCGGAGACCCGCCGCATGCGGCAGCCAACATCACGCCCGGCTGCCCGAGCAGAGGACGAGCAATGATTCGCGACATTCTGAAAATGGGCGACCCCCGGCTGCTGCAGGTCGCGCGCCCGGTCCAGCGCTTCAATACCCCCGAACTGCGCACGCTGATCGAGGACATGTTCGACACGATGGACCACGCCAACGGCGCCGGGCTGGCCGCGCCGCAGATCGGCGTCGACCTGCAGGTGGTGATCTTCGGCTTCGAGCGCAACCCGCGCTACCCCGATGCGCCGCAGGTGCCCAAGACCGTGCTGATCAATCCGGAGCTGACGCCGCTGTCCGACGAGATGGAGGACGGCTGGGAGGGCTGCCTGTCGGTGCCCGGGCTGCGCGGCATGGTGCCGCGCCATACCAGCCTGCGCTATACCGGCTTCGACCTGATGGGACAGCGCATCGAGCGCGTCGCCGAGGGCTTCCATGCGCGCGTGGTGCAGCACGAGTGCGACCATCTGCGCGGCATCCTGTACCCGATGCGGGTCAAGGACTTCAGCAAGTTCGGTTTTACCGAGGTGCTGTTTCCCGAGTTGAACGGGGTACAGTCGGACGACTGAGGCCCCGGGCCGTAGCTCCGGCCCTCGGCCCTCGGCCGTCGGCCCTTGGCCCGTCGGCCCCCCGGCGATACGCAACAAGCGATAGCAAATTGGGATGGAGCCGGGACCGCGCGGTGCGCCGGTCCCGGCAGCGCGCCTCAGAACTTCTCGAACGGCCCCAGGAAGCGCCACTGGCCGACCGGCAGGTCGCCCAGCACGATGCGGCCCATGCGGACGCGTTTGAGTCCGACAACCTTCAGGCCGACCTGCTCGCACATCCGGCGGATCTGCCGTTTCTTCCCTTCGCGCAGCACGAAGCGCAGCTGTTCCTCGTTCTGCCAGCTGACCTTGGCGGGCTTGAGCGGCTCGCCGTCGAGCGACAGGCCGTGGCGCAGCTTGTCGAGCCGCTCGGCGGGGAACACGGCCGACACATTGCGCTCGACCGGGCCGTCGGGCGCATCCTCCCAGACCACCCGCACCAGGTATTCCTTCTCGATGTTCGAGTCCTCGCCGATCAGTTGGCGGGCGATGCGGCCGTCCTGCGTCAGCACCAGCAGGCCCGTGGAATCGATATCGAGGCGTCCGGCCGGTGCCAGGCCCTTGTGCTGCCAGGGCGCAAAGCGCTTGCGGGTCGGATCGTTTTCCCACTGGTTCTCGGCGGTGAACAGCGCGGCCGCCGGCTGATAGCCTTCCTCGGCCTGGCCGGACACATAGCCGACCGGCTTGTGCAGCAGCACCGTGACGCGCTCGCCTTGCTCGGAGCGGGCGGCCTGCTGGATCTCGATGGTCGCGTCCGGGCGGATGCGCGTGCCCAGCTCGGTCACGGGCTTGCCGTCGACCAGCACCCAGCCGCGCGGAATCCATTCGTCGGCCTCGCGGCGCGAGCACAGGCCCAGCTCTGACATCCGCTTGGACAGGCGCACCAGGCCGTCGGACTCGTGCGCCGCGCCGGCGGCATGGGCGTTCGACGGCGGGCGGGCCGGGCTGCGGGTGGGGGTGGCGCGCGGTGCGTCGTATGCCGCGGCGTGCGGCACGTTGCTGCGCG
>NZ_VWRN01000041.1 GCF_008632125.1 Cupriavidus cauae | reverse complement strand
CGCCGTCGCCGTGCCGCGCGCACGCCGGCCGGCGCGAGCCGGCGCGGGCGGCGTCAGGCCGCAGCCGCGCAGCACCAATGCCACCAGATGTTCGGTCGCGCGTTCGTAGTCGCGCCGCTCCAGCCGCTGCACGCCGAGCACCGCGCAGATCTGGGCCTCGAAGTCGGCATAGGTCTGCGTGGCGGCCCAGATCGTGAAGAACAGATGGCTCGGATCGATCTGCGCCATCCGTCCCGCGGCGATCCAGCCATGGATCACCACCGACTTGCGGCCCACCAGGCTGCGCAGCGCGTCGCGCAGCACGTCGCCGATCTCGGGCGCGCCATGGAGCAACTCGTTGGCGAACACGCGCGACGCGTCGGGATAGCGCGCCGACAGCCGCATCTTGGCGCGGATGTACTGCTCGAGCGCAGCCTCCGGCGAGCGCCTGGCGCTGATGATGTCGGCCTGCGACAGCCACAGCCGCAGCGTGTTGGCGAGCACCGCGCGATAGAGTGCCTGCTTGGTGCGGAAGTAGTAGTGCAGATTGGACTTCGGCACGCCGGCGCGCGTGGCGATCTCCGCCATGGTGGCGCCCGCGAAGCCGGCCCGCGCGAACACCGCTTCGGCGGCACGCAGGATGCGCGCCTCGTTGCGCTGGCGGATCCGGCCGGCGTTGCCGTCGCGGCCGGCCAGCGCCTGCAGGCGGGTGGCGGGAGCTAGCGCGTCCATGGCGAGGCCGGGCGTGGCGGCGCCAACGCCATCGTCGTCACGGCCGGATTCCTGGCGGGCGCCACGGCGTCAGCGCGTGCCATAGAGCCGGTCGCCCGCATCGCCAAGTCCGGGCACGATATAGCCGTGCTCGTTCAACTGCTCGTCGATCGCGGCGGTGACGATGGCCACATCGGGATGCGCGGCCTGCAAGGCGCGCAAACCCGGGCGCGAGGCAATCAGGCAGACGTATTTGAGCGCGGTGACGCCCGCCTCCTTGAGCCGGTTCAGCGCGGCGATCGCGGAATTGCCGGTCGCCAGCATCGGGTCCACCACGATCACCTGACGCTCCTGGATATCGTCCGGCATCTTGAAGTAGTACTCGATCGGCTCCAGCGTTTCCGGGTCGCGGTACAGGCCGATATGGCCGACCCGCGCGGCCGGCAGCAGGTCGAGCATGCCATCGAGGAAACCGTTGCCGGCGCGCAGGATAGACACCAGGCACAGCTTCTTGCCAGACAGCATCGGCGACTGCATCGGCGCGATGGGCGTCTTGATCGCCACGGTCTCCATCGCCAGGTCGCGCGTGGCCTCGTAGGTCAGCAGCTGCGCGATCTCGCGCACCAGGCGGCGGAAGTTGTCGGTGGTGGTGTCCTCGCTGCGCACCAGCGTGACCTTGTGCTGGACCAGCGGGTGGTCGACCACCATCACGGAAGCGGCGGCCGGCGCGATGGGCGGCACGCCCGCGGGCAGTCCCGCGGACAGTCCCGTGGGCAGCCCCGTGGACAGCGCCACGGACGGATCGACGGACAGATCGGCAGACAGGGCGGTCATGATGGCACTCCTCGATGCGGCCGTGGCCGGATGCGGCCGGGGCGGAACGACGGCGTGCAGGCGCGCAGCGTTTGCGACAGCCGCGCCCTGCACGGGCTCAGGAACTCAGAACACGGTGCCGTCGCTGTCGATCGCGAACGGCGGCGGACCGCCCGGCCGGCGCTTGGCGGCGATGCGCCGGCCCGCCGCCCAGGTACCGCCCTCCAGCACGCGCGCCAGCGGAAAGGCCTCGGCGGACAGGCCCAGCGCCTGCCGCGTTGCCTCGGCGACCAGATCGAGGCCCGTCACCGTCAGTGCGCGCCATTCGACGATGGCGGGCTCGTCGACCCGGTGCACCGCCTCGGCAAAGCTCGCATCGCGCGGCACCATCAGCTCGAAGTCGTACAGCAGGCCGCCGTTGCGATATTCGGGCAGGCCCGTCAGCGCATCGAGCCCGGTCACCGTCAGGCCGCCGTCCTCCAGCGGCTCGAGCAGCGAGTAGGTCAGCCACTGCGTCAGCTTGTGGAAGGGCACCAGGCCGTCGGGGCTGGCCGGATGGCGCCAGCAATCGCCAAGCGACACGCCTTCGAGCTGCAGCCGCCCCGGCCAGACCGGCCCCAGCGCGACCAGCAGCGTGCGCAGCACGAAGGCCGCGTCGATGCGCCCCTCGCTGGCATGCGCCTTCAGATAGTCGAACAGATTGCCGAGTCTTGCCGGCTCGCCGAACACCGCCGGCGTGGCCTGCGCGACCTTGCCGAGCCGGCGCACCAGACCCGCCCGGCCCTCGAGGCCGACCAGCGGATTGTGCTGCGCGACCTGGAAGGCAGTGGCCAGCGTCGAGGGGTCGATCTGCGCCAGCCGCTCGGCATCGGAGCGCAGCGGCTCGTCCGGCGTCGCGGAGAAACCGCCGCGCGCGAACAGGTCGAAGCTGGCCACGCCCAGCCCTTCGGAGCGGCTCAGGCTCAGGTCGCTGGCCGGGTCGCGGTAGCGCCAGTCGGGCCCGGCGCCCGCGTCGAGCAGCACGCTGGGAATCACCAGGTCGATGCCGATGCGCGCGCGCTCTTCGCGATGATCGTCGCCGGTCAGCGCCGCGCGTTCGCAGAGGATGCCCCAGCGGTCGCGCAGCTCGCCCGGTCCGCCGCTCTCGAAATGGCGCCAGCGGCTGTGGTAGGGCACCTGCAGATCGCGGTAGCGCGAACGGATGGTGGTGGCCACATAGTCGGCGATCGCCGGGACCCGCTCGGGATGCCAGCTGAACCACTGCGAATCCCCGGCCGCCACCGCGGCCGTCACGGCGGCGCAGCGCGCGCGCACCGCCTGCGCCGTCAACAACGCCGACGCCGGATGATCGGGTTCCACCCAGCTTTGCCAGCCCTCGCGCGAAGCACGGGCCTGCGCGCCGGCTTGCCCCGCCGCGCCCATCGATGCCGCATCGTTTCGTTCTGTCATTCGTCCAGTCCCCTGCCCTTGGCCACCGTCAGTTCGGTGGCGTCCGGAGGCGTGTAACGGGTGAAGTAGCCCGCCGCCACCTTGGCGTCGATCTCCACCCTCGCATCGGCCGGAATCAGCGCATCGGGAATCGGCACCTGCTCGACCACTTCGATTCCCTGCGCGACCAGCGCGCCGTGTTTCATATTGCTCATCGAGGCCCAGCGGTCAATGCGACGGATGCCCAGCCAGTGGAAGACATCGGGCATCAGCTCCTGGAAGCGCATGTCCTGCACGCCCGCCACGCATTCGGTCCGCGCGAAATAGGTCTCGGCGCGGTCGCCGCCGACCTGCCTCTTGCGCGCGTTGTAGACCAGGAACTTGGTGACCTCGCCCAGCGCGCGGCCTTCCTTGCGGTTGTAGACCACCAGTCCGACCCCGCCCTGCTGGGCCATCTCGATGCACACCTCGATACCGTGCGCCAGATACGGGCGGCACGTACAGATGTCCGACCCGAATACGTCCGATCCGTTGCATTCGTCGTGCACGCGGCAGGCGACAGGCGTCTGCGGCTTGCCCAGCTGGCTGACGTCGCCGAAGAAATACAGCGTCATGCCGCCGATGGGCGGCAGGAAGACCTTCAGGTCGGGACGGGTCACCAGCTCCGGGAACATGCCGCTGGTCTGCTCGAACAGGCTGCGGCGCAGCGCGCTCTCCTTGATGCCGAAGCGGCGCGCCATGCCGGGCAGATACCAGACCGGATCGACGGCGGCCTTGGTCACCCGCACGTCGCCGTTGGCAAACAGGATCCTGCCGTCGGGGATCAGCCGGCCGGCGGCGATCGCCGCCACCAGTTCCGGCATGTTGATATGGGCGCGCGTGACGGCGATGGTCGGCCGGATATCGACGCCCGCAGCGATGCGGTCGGCGAAGACGGTCGAGACCAGATGTCCCCACGGGTCCAGCGACACGATCTTGTCGGGATCGCCCCATTGCGGATGCGGGCCGATGGGCTCGGCCGGCGCGGTGTCGGTCAGGTCGGGGCGGTGGTCGCGCTGCAACGTGCCCGAAGCGACCGCCAGCGCGCGATAGACCGCATAGGCGCCGGCATGCGTCCCGATCACGTTGCGATGCGCCGGATTGGTCAGCGTCGCTATCACGGGTCCGCGCTCGGCCGCGGTCGGCGCCCCCCAGTGGATCGGCTCGGCCGGCTTGTCGCGGCGTGCGTGCGAGGTCAGGACGATGTGATCGGACATGGCAGCCTCGAGGCGTGAATCCTGACCAAACGGTCAGGTTTACCTTGATGGTAGGCAATCGCCATGCCAAGCGCGTATGGGCGTTTTCCCCTTTTGAGTACGCTCCCTCACCAATTGCGGCACAACAACGGTTCATGCGGCGCCCACGTATCGTGCAGCGCCGCCGATGTTGCAGGCGGGCAACGCCTGCTAGCCGGCGAGCCCCGTACGGTTGCGCAACAACAACTTGCCCAGCGACGCGAGGGGGTCGCGCGATTCGACATATCGGTAAAAAAGCGCACCGGCGGCGTTGCTGGCCAGCCACGCCATCGCCATGCCGGCCGCGTTGAGCCACGGCATGCCGGGCGCGAGCTGCGACATCAGGCTGTTGACCAGCAGGCAGATCGGGAAGTGCACCAGGAACACCGAGTACGAGATCGCGCCGAACGTGGCGAAGACACGGCCGCGCGGCCACGACGACAGCCAGCCGCCGCGCCGTGCCATCGCCAGCCACAGCGCGACGACGACCGCCAGTGCGATGCGCGAGCGCATATCGACCATCAGCGCGGCGACGCCCACCGCCGCGAGCGCCGCGATCCACCAGGGGGAGCGCCCGCGATTGGAGGCCCAGTAGCCGAGCACGCCCAGGCCGTAGGCGCCGAAGAAATAGATCGCCCACATGTCCCAGCCGGCGTCCCGGTTGAACCAGAACAGCGAGGCCAGGCCGAGCGCCGCCACCAGCGCCACGCCCACGCGGACACGCCAGCCGGCGGGCATCCGGCGTGCCAGCCAAAGCGCCAGCAACAGCAGCCCGAACAGCTGGAAGTCGATCGCGACATACCAGACGCCCGCGGACAGCGCGTCGATATCGAGCACGTCGTGCAACAGCAGCAGATGCGCCAGCAGCTGGCCCCATTGCGGCGGCGCCGGAATCGAGGGATGGTCCATGCCCTGCCGCGCGAGCGCCGCCGCGGCGATGGCGAGGACAATGGCCGCGGCGAAGGGCACGACGAGCTTGCGATAGCGGCGCAGCAGCGCCGCCAGCGGGCGGGACGCGCGCAGCAGGCCGTCCGGCGCCAGGCTGCGCGCCGCCAGGAAGCCGCCGATCACCAGGAAGAGCTGGACGGCGATGCGCGCGTAGTCGGCGAGCCAGTCGATCAGGGCGGGGGCGAGGGAATGGGCCGCATCGGACATCGGCCCGTAGAAGGCCAGATGGTGCAGCACGATCAGTTGCGAGCCGATGGCCTTGAGCGCATCGATGCCGGCCAGGCGCGCGGGTTGCGAAGACATGGGTGACAGACGGGAAGCGAACGGGAACCAAACGGAAATCGCGGCCCAGCCCCGACGCGCCCGTGCGCGACGCGACACCGGGCGCGTGGCCCGGGATTGTACCCGGGTGCAGGTGCCGGCGCCGCCATGCTGGACCGGTCATTGTGCCCGCGTCATCACATCGACCTAGGGTATTTACTTATGACGAAGTTGTCCTTCCCCTGACTCCTCCCTATCGCTACCCTTTGGTCTTTGCTGTTTTCTATCGCCTCGCCATGCTGTCCTCCCTTCGTTCTTTCCGTCGCCCTCTTCGTTCGTTCCGCCCGGTCCTCCTCGCGGCAGCCCTGCTCGGCACCGGCATCGCCCACGCCGCCGGCGCCGAGGCGTTGCACGGTCCGGTCATCGACAAGATCCGCTCCAGCGGCACCATCGTGCTCGGCTACCGCGAGTCCGCGCTGCCGTTCTCGTTCGCCGACGACAAGGGCCAGCCGGCCGGCTACGCGGTCGACCTGTGCCTGCGCGCGGCCGAGGGCGCCCGACAGGCGCTCGGCCTGAAGGACCTGAAGGTGCGCTGGATGCCGCTGACGCCGCAGAACCGCATCCCCGCCATCGTCAACGGCCTGGTCGACCTCGACTGCGCGCCGAACACCAACACGCTCGAGCGCCAGAAGCAGGTCGCCTTCAGCGTCTCGCACTATGTGTCGACGGTGCGGATGCTGGTGCGTGCCGATGCGGGCATCGACTCGCTCGAGGACCTGCGCGGCAAGACCGTGGTGACCAGCGCCGGCTCGACCGGCGACCGCCACGTGCGCCGGCTCAAGGGCCAGTACGGCTATCGCGACGTCTACGCCAAGGACCACGGCGAATCGTTCCTGCTGCTCGAGTCCGGCCGCGCCCAGGCCTTCGTGATGGACGACGTGCTGCTGGCCGGCCTGCGCGCCCGCGCCAAGGATCCATCGCAATTCGTGATCGTCGGTCCCGCGCTGTCGGTCGAGCAGAACGCGCTGATGCTGTCGAAGGCGGACCCGGCGTGGAAGCGGCTGGTCGACGAGACCCTGGCCGGCGTCTATCGCGGCCCGCAGATCGAGGCGCTGCAGCAGCGCTGGTTCCAGAAGCCGATCGGCGGACGTGGCATCAACCTGGCGCTGGCCCCGTCGGCCGAGGTCCGCGAGGCGTGGAAGCATCCGTCCGACGCGGTCACGGAATAGGCGCATACCGGGGCCGGCGACCCCGGCAATCCTCGCTTTCCATGAGGCCGACGCGCCCGCGACGCCCGGTGTGACTCGCTTGACAGCCGCAAGACAGGTTGGAGACACTGGCGCGGGCGGCGCGTCGGCGCCTGCCCATCGTCAGCCGCCCATCCGATGGACGGCAACTTTCGAGGAGACACCATGAGCAAGTTCGTCGCGACGGCCATCGCGCTGTGCATCGGCACCGCCTCGCTGGCGGTGCACGCCCAGAACACCGGCGGCAAGAAGCAGTTCGACCCGTACTCGCAAGGCGCCAAGGCGGGCGAGAAGTTCGACCCCTACAGCCAGGGGGCGAAAGCCGGCGACAAGTTCGATCCCTACACCCAGGGCACCAACCAGAGCACGCGCGCCGATCTCGCGCCGGGCCAGGACGAAGGCAAGAAGAACGGCCACAAGGCGAAGAAGGCCAAGCCCGCCAAGCCGGCGAACTGACATCGGCCCGACGGGCCAGCCCGGGGCGGCCCGTCCCGATGGCGAATTCAAGAACCCGCTGCCGGCGGGTTTTTTTGCGTCCGTGCGCCCATCGCGCGCCGCCCGTGCCCGCGCGGGCGGCGGTGCGTCGCCGCTGCCGACCGGGGCGACGAGGCACGAAAAGTGAAATGGACGCCACAGGACATATGTCCCGAGCCGGAAAAAGCCCCTCCGGTGCGGTCCCGTGTAGGACATTTTTCGGTATCAGCCGTCATAGCTTTCGCACAAAATGCGAACTTCGCCGTTGACATAGGCGTCGTATGCACCACACGGAGCGGCAGCGCTCCGTAGCGGGTTGTCAGCAAGCGGCCGAGGCCGCGCAGCACCGTTTCAGGAGTTTCATGCGCCGTTCCCCGACCACGCGCGCCGCCGGCTTGTCCGCGGCGGTGATTGCCCTGGTCGTCCTGTATATCGTCCTGCTCTGGTTCGGGACGCTGGACGCCCGCCATCTGTTGCGCTCCGACGAAGGCCGCTATGCCGAGATCGCCCGCGAGATGTTCGCCAGCGGCGACTGGGTCACGATCCGCTACAACGGCGTCAAGTATTTCGAGAAGCCGCCCTTTCACCTGTGGGTGACGGCGCTGACCTATACCGCCTTCGGGCTCGGCGAGTGGCAGGCGCGGCTATGCGTGGCGCTGTCCGGCTTCATCGGCCTGCTCGCGTCGATGTGGGCGGCCGGGCGCTGGTTCGGCGCGCGCGCCGGCTGGCTGGCCGGCCTGGCGCTGGCCGCCGCGCCGATGTGGAGCGTCGCCGCGCACTTCAATTCGCTGGACATGACGCTGGCCGGCGCGCTCGCCTGCGTGCTGGCCTGCATGCTGCTGGCGCAGCATCCGGACACCACCCCGGCCGCACGCCGCGGCTGGATGCTGGGCTGCTGGGCCGCGATGGGCGTCGCCATCCTGACCAAGGGGCTGATCGGCATCGCGTTGCCCGGGCTGGTGCTGGTGGTCTACACCGCCATCACGCGCGACTTCGGGCTGTGGCGCCGCCTGCATCTGCTGTGGGGCGCCGCGCTGCTGCTGGCGATCACGGTGCCGTGGTTCTGGCTGATCGCCGAGCGCAATCCGGAATTCCTGCGCTTCTTCTTCATCCACGAGCATTGGCAGCGCTATACGACCAGCGTCCATCATCGCCAGGGACCGGTGTGGTACTTCGTGCCCCTGTTGCTGGCCGGCTTCCTGCCGTGGCTGGCGCTGGCGCCGGGCATCTGGCGCGCGGTGCGCCGCGAGCGGACCGAGGCCGCGCAGGCGGCGCAGGCGGGGGAGCCGGCAAATGCCGTCCCGCTGCGCCCAGCCCTGCTGATGCTGGTCTGGGCGGGCGCCATCTTCGTCTTCTTCAGCCTGTCGAACTCCAAGCTGCCCGGCTATATCGTGCCGATCTTCCCGGCGCTGGGGATGCTGGCCGGCGTCGCGCTGGACCGCATCGGCGACACCGGCTGGCGCCGCCTGGTGCTGCTGATGCTGGGCGTTTCGGTGCTCGGGCTGGCCGCCACGCCGGTGGTCGCGACGCTCGATTCCGACAACACGCCCAACGCCTATTACCGGATCTTCGCGCTGTGGATCGGCGCCGCCTTCGTCGTCATGTTCGCCGGCGTGCTGCTCGCCCACTGGCTGGCGCGGCGCAACGGCCGGCCGGCCAGCATCGTGGTCTACGGCCTGGCGATGTACACCAGCTTCACGGTCGCGCTGCTCGGCCATGAGGTGATGGGCCGGCGCACCTCCGGCATCGACCTGGTACCCGCCATTCAGCAGGTGCTGAAGGACGACATGCCGTTCTATGGCGTCGGCATGCTCGACCACACGCTGCCGTTCTACCTGCGCCATCCGCTGACGCTGGTCTGGCATCCCGACGAACTGCAGTTCGGCCTGCAGCAGGAACCGGACAAGTGGATTCCGACGCTGGAGGCGTTCGAACAGACGTGGCGCAACGGCCGGCCCGCGGTCGCCATCATGTCGCCGGAGATGTACACCAGATTGCAGGCTCAGGCGTTGCCCATGTATCGGGTCGCCGAAGACGTGCGCCGCGTCGTGGTCACCAATTTCGCTGCGCCGCCCGCGCCTGCTGCCCCGGCCGCGTCCGCAGCGCCCGCTTCCGCTTCCAATCGATGACGATCACCACCTTCGCTTTCATCCTGACCGGCGTGTTGCTCAACGCCTGCGCGCAACTGCTGCTCAAGGCCGGCGTCAACGCGGTCGGCGCGATCGCGCTGGACCGCGCCACGCTGTTCGATACCGCGCTGCGCGTGCTGGCCCAATGGCCGGTGCTGGCCGGGCTGAGCCTCTACGTCGCCAGCGTCGCGGTGTGGATCGTCGGTCTGTCACGCGTCGATGTATCGATGGCCTACCCGATGCTGTCGCTCGGCTATGTGGTCAACGCGGTGGCCGCATGGTGGCTGTTCGGTGAGATGATCGGACCATTGCGGATGGCCGGCATCCTGCTGATCCTGGCCGGCGTGTTCCTGATCGCGCGTTCGTGACCGGTGTTTCCGACCGCTTGTTCTCGACCCCGCTTGTTCTCGACCCCGCTTTCTCGACCACGCCTGCCCGACCACGCTGCCGACCTTCCGTTGCCGCTGACGTCCTGACGACTTCGCCCGATGCCCGCTTCCGCCCAATCCACCCAAGCCGCCGCCCCATCCGCTGCGCCCTTCCTGCCCTTCGTCAGGCCCGACATCGACGCCGACGCGATCGCCGCGGTCGGCGAGGTGCTGGCCTCGGGCTGGATCACCTCCGGCCCGAAGATGCAGGCCTTCGAGGCCGCGCTGTCGGCGCTGTTCGACGGACGGCCGGTGCGCACCTTCGCCAACGGCTCGGCGACGATGGAGATCGCCCTGCGGATCGCCGGCATCGGTCCCGGCGACGAGGTGATCACGACCGCGATCACGTGGGTGGCCACCGCCAACGTGATCGTCGCGGTCGGCGCGCGACCGGTGTTCGTCGACATCGATCCGCGCACGCGCAATCTCGACCTCGACGCGGTCCAGGCCGCGATCACGCCGCGCACCCGCGCGATCCTGCCGGTCTATCTGGCCGGCTTGCCGGTCGACATGGATCGCCTCTACGCCATCGCCAGGAAACACGGCCTGCGCGTGATCGAGGACGCCGCGCAGGCGATCGACTCCCGCTGGCGCGGCCGCCGCATCGGCAGCTTCGGCGACCTGGTCAGCTTCAGCTTCCAGGCCAACAAGAACATCACCACGGTCGAAGGCGGCTGCCTGGTGATGAACGATGAGGACGAGGCGCAGCGCGCCGAGCGCCTGCGCCTGCAGGGCGTGATCCGCAGCGGCCTGGACGGCATGGACGTCGAGGTGCCGGGCGGCAAGTTCAACCTGACCGATGTCAACGCCGCGATCGGGCTGGCACAGCTGACGCGGCTCGACGCGATCACCGCGCGCCGCGCGGCGCTGGCCGGCGCCTACATGGACGCCGCCGCGCGGCATGGCCTCGCCGAACTGGGCATCGAGCTGCCGGTCGCCGGCGACCCCGCGACAGCGCTGCCGAACTGGCATATGTTTCAAGTGGTACTGCCCGCCGAGCGCCTGCAAGGCGGACGGGCCGCGGTGATGCAGGCCCTGCGCGAGGCCGGCATCGGCACCGGCGTGCACTACCCCGCGCTGCATCTGTTTACGTACTACCGCTCACTGGGCTGGCGCGAAGGCATGCTGCCGCACGCCGAGCGCATCGGGCGGGGCATTCTCACGCTGCCGCTCTTCCCGGCCATGCAAGAGGCCGATGTCGAGCGCGTCTGCGCCACGCTGAACGAAACATGCAAACGTCTGCTTCCGTAACTTCCGAACTGCTGTCCTGCGCGATGCCGCATCCGCTGCCGGGCCAGCCCACGCGCATTCGTGACGACGCGACCGCGCGCGACGACGAGACCGCGCCGCTGCCGGGCCAGTCGTCGCCGTCGCGCGCCAGGCCGATCGAGGTCTCGGTGGTGATCCCCGTCTACAACGAGGAGGCCGGCCTGCAGGCGCTGTTCGACCGGCTCTATCCCGCGCTCGATGGCCTGGCCACCAGCTACGAGATCGTCTTCGTCAACGACGGCAGCACCGACCGCTCGGCGCAGATCCTGGCGCGGCAGTTCCGCCAGCGGCCCGAGGTCACGCGCGTGGTGATGTTCAACGGCAATTTCGGCCAGCACATGGCGATCCTGGCCGGCTTCGAGCATGCGCGCGGCCGCATGGTGATCACACTCGACGCGGACCTGCAGAACCCGCCCGAGGAAATCCCGCGGCTGGTCGAGGCGATCCGCGCCGGCCACGACTATGTCGGCACGATTCGCCGCCAGCGCCATGACAGCGCGTTCCGCCGCGTCGCCTCGTTCGCGATGAACCGGCTGCGCGAACGGATCACGCATATCCGGATGACCGATCAGGGCTGCATGCTGCGCGCCTACGACCGCAGCGTCGTCGATACCATCAACGCCTGCCGCGAGGTCAATACCTTCATCCCGGCGCTGGCCTACACCTTCTCGTCGAATCCGGTCGAGATCGTGGTCGGGCACGAAGAGCGGCATGCGGGCGAATCGAAGTACTCGCTGTATCAGCTGGTGCGCCTGAACTTCGACCTGGTCACCGGCTTCTCGATCGTGCCGCTGCAATGGTTCTCGATGATCGGCACGATCCTGTCGCTGCTGTCGGGCGGCCTGTTCGTGGTGCTGCTGGTACGGCGTTTCCTGCTGGGCTCCGAGGTACAGGGCCTGTTCACGCTGTTCGCGTTCAACTTCTTCCTGGTCGGCATCATGCTGTTCGGCATCGGCCTGCTGGGCGAATACGTGGGCCGGATCTATCAGCAGGTACGCGACCGGCCGCGCTATCGGATCAAGGCGATCCTGGACGCGTCGCAGGGCGATGCGCGACGCGGCGACGGCGGACGACGGTCAGGGCTGGAGGAGTTCAGGGAATTCAGCGAGTTCGATGAATCCGGCGACGGCGGCCGGTCCGGTCCCAGCGATCCCCACGACCCCCGCGATCCCCGTCACGACCGGAAGCCCCCATGCGCGCCGTAGTCTTCGCCTACCACAACGTCGGCGACCGCTGCCTGCGCGTGCTGCACGCGCGCGGCGTCGAGGTGGCGCTGGTGGTCACGCATCGCGATCGCCCCGATGAAACGATCTGGTTCCGCCGCGTGGCCGACACCGCCGCGGAACTGGGCTTGCCGGTCGTCCATGGCGACGATCCGAACGACCCGGCGCTGGCCGCCGCGGTCAAGGCCGCGCGGCCCGACATGCTGTTCTCGTTCTACTACCGCGCAATGATTCCGCCGGCCGTGCTCGCACTGGCGCCGCGCGGCGCCTTCAATATGCACGGCTCGCTGCTGCCGAAGTACCGCGGCCGCGTGCCGGTCAACTGGGCCGTGCTGCATGGCGAGACCGAGACCGGCGCAACCCTGCACGCGATGGAGGCCAAACCGGACGCCGGCGATATCGTCGCGCAGACCGCGGTGCCGATCCTGCCCGACGATACCGCGCAGCAGGTGTTCGACAAGGTCACCGTGGCGGCCGAGCAGACGTTGTGGCGGGTCTTGCCGGCGATGCTGGCCGGCAACACGCCGCGCCGTCCTAACGTACTCGCCGAAGGCAGCTATTTCTCCGGCCGCCGTCCCGAGGACGGCCGCATCGACTGGCGGCAGCCGGCCGCCGCGGTCTACAACCTGATCCGCGCGGTCGCGCCGCCCTATCCCGGCGCCTTCACCGAACTGAAGGGCCGCCGCCTGGTGGTCGAACGCGCGCGCCGTCCGTTGCCGGCCGAGATGCCGCCGACGCAGGTGCTGGCCGGCCTCACGCCCGGCCTGCACGTGCTCGACGGCCGCATCGTCGGCCTGTGCGGCGACGGCGGCCTGGTGCTGATCCTCGCGCTCTCCGAAGGCAACGCGCCGCTGTCGCCCGCCGCCCTCGCCGCGCTGCTGCAGTCTTCTCCTCAAGCCTGAAGTCTGGAAGTCCATGAAGAAAGTCCTGATCCTCGGCGTCAACGGTTTCATCGGCCACCACCTGACGCGACGCATCCTCGAAACCACGTCGTGGGAAGTCTATGGCATGGACATGTCGACGGCCCGCCTCGGCGAGCTGGTCAACCATCCGCGCATGCATTTCTTCGAGGGCGACATCACCATCAACAAGGAATGGATCGAGTACAACATCCGCAAGTGCGATGTCGTGCTGCCGCTGGTCGCGATCGCCACGCCGGCGACCTACGTGCGGCAGCCGCTGCGGGTCTTCGAACTGGACTTCGAGGCCAACCTGCCGATCGTCCGCGCGGCGGTCAAGTACCGCAAGCACCTGGTGTTTCCGTCGACCTCGGAGGTCTATGGCATGTGTGGCGACGAGGCCTTCGACCCCGAATCGTCGCCGCTGGTCTACGGGCCGATCAACAAGCCGCGCTGGATCTACGCCTGCTCCAAGCAGCTGATGGACCGCGTGATCCACGCCTACGGCATCGAGCAGGGCCTGAACTACACGCTGTTCCGGCCGTTCAACTGGATCGGGCCGGGGCTGGACTCGATCTTCGAATCGAAGGAAGGCAGCTCGCGCGTGGTCACGCAGTTCCTCGGCCATATCGTGCGCGGCGAACCGATCCGGCTGGTCGACGGGGGCGCGCAGCAACGCGCCTTCGCCGATATCTCGGACGGCATCAGCGCGCTGATGCGGATCATCGAGAATCCCGGCGGCATCGCCAGCGGCAAGATCTTCAATATCGGCAACCCGGGCAACGTCCACTCAGTGCGCGAACTCGCCGAGATGATGCTGCGGATGGCCGCCGACTACCCCGAGTACGCGGAAAGCGCGCGCCATAGCCGCATCCTGGAGACCTCGTCCGGCGAGTTCTACGGCAAGGGCTACCAGGACGTGCAGCACCGCGTGCCGAAGATCGACAACACGATGCAGGAGCTCGGCTGGCAGCCGACGGTGACGATGGCCGAATCGCTGCGGCGGATCTTCGAGGCCTATCGCGAGAAGGTGATCGAGGCCCGCACGCTGGTGGATTCCGGCAACTAGGCCGCGTGTGCCCGACTGCAAGCTCTTCAACAAGCGCTACAGCGAGCGCTACAACAAGCTCCATCACAAGCTCGACGACAACCCATGGCCATGATCGCCCTGAAGGTCGACGTCGACACGCTGCGCGGCACGCGCGAAGGCGTGCCGAAGCTGATCGCCCTGCTGCGAGCCCGCGACGCCCGCGCCACCTTCCTGTTCAGCCTCGGTCCGGACCATACCGGCTGGGCGCTGCGGCGCGTGTTCCGGCCGGGCTTTCTGCAAAAGGTGTCGCGCACCTCGGTGGTCTCGCACTACGGCCTGCGCACGCTGATGTATGGCGTGCTGCTGCCGGGCCCGGATATCGGCCTGCGCGCCGCCGACGCGATGCGCGCGGCGCGCGATGCCGGCCATGAATGCGGCATCCACACCTGGGACCACGTCTACTGGCAGGACCATGTGCGCACGCGCGATGCTGCCTGGACGCGCGCGCAGATGCGGCGTGCTTGGCAGCGCTTCGAGGCGGTGTTCGGCACGCCGCCATCGACGCATGGCGCGGCCGGCTGGCAGATGAATGCGGAAGCGTTCCGGCAGCTCGACGATTGGGGCCTGCGCTATGCCTCCGATGGCCGTGGCGCCGAGCCCTATGTACCCTTGCTCGACGGCACGCCCTGCCGCCACGTGCAACTGCCGACCACGCTGCCGACGCTGGACGAACTGATTGGGGCGGATGGCATCGACGAGAACAACGTCCACGAGGCGCTGCTCTCCCGCACCGAAGACGGCCGCGACCATGTCTTCACGCTGCATGCGGAGCTGGAGGGCGGCAAGCTGGCGCCGGTGTTCGAGCGCCTGCTGCAGGGATGGCGCCGGCAGGGGCATCGGCTGGCGCCGCTGGCGGCGCTGTATGAACAGCTCGATCGCACGCGGCTGCCGCATTTGCCGCTGGCCTGGGGCACGGTGCCCGGGCGCAGCGGCGAGCTGATCGTGCAGCGCTGAAGCGCGGGGGCCTCGCCGCCCGCGCCGGCAGCCTGCTTTCCTGTGGGGCCGCGCCGGAAGCGCGGCTTTCCCCGGGGCCCACGCGAGGCGGCGGTTTTCCTGGGCCCCACGCCGAGGCGGCGGTTTTCCCGCGGCCGGAAGCGCCGGCCGGGTGCCGACGCTCAGCGCAGGCGTCCCGCCAGCCGCAGCCCGTTGAATACCACCAGCAGGCTCGCTCCCATATCGGCGAACACGGCCATCCACATCGTGCCCAGCCCTGCCACGGTCAGCGCCAGGAATACCGCTTTGATACCGAGCGCCAACGCGATGTTCTGCGTCAGCACCGTGCCGGTACGGCGCGACAGCCGGATAAAGGCCGGGATCTTGCGCAGGTCGTCGTCCATCAGCGCGACGTCGGCGGTCTCGATCGCGGTGTCGGTGCCGGCCACGCCCATCGCGAAGCCGATGTCGGCGCGCGCCAGCGCGGGCGCATCGTTGATGCCGTCGCCGACCATGCCGACGCGGCCATGCCGGGCTCCCCGCTGTGCTGCCGTCTGCGCGGTCAGCGCCGCGACGGCTTCGGCCTTGTCCTGCGGCAGCTGATTGCCGCGCGCCTCGTCGATGCCGACCTCGGCCGCGATGGCCTGCGCCGTATGCGGGTTGTCGCCGGACAGCATCATGGTGCCGACGCCGAGCGCGTGCAGTTCGGCGATGGCGTCGCGGCTCGTCTGCTTGACGGTGTCGGCGACGGAAAACAGCGCCTGCACGCCGGCATTGCCCACGCGTTCGTTGGCCGCGCCCGCGTTGGCCGCGCCTGCATTGGTCGCGCCTGCATTGGTCGCGCCAGCGTTGACCGCGCCGTCGTTGGCCCCGCCCGCATTCGCCTCGCCGCCGGCCAGCAGCACCACGGTGCGGCCCTGGCGTTCGATCGCCTCCAGCCGCGCCTCCAGTTCGTCCGAGCACAGCCCCATCTCGTGGATCAGCCGGTGGTTGCCGAGCCAGTACCGCTGGCCATCGACCGTGCCGGTGACACCGAGCCCCGGCAGCGCCTCGAAGTCCTGCACCGCCTGCGTCTCGACGCCATCGCGCCGCGCCGCCGCGGCGACCGCACCCGAGACCGGATGGTCCGAACGCGCGGCGAGGCTGGCCGCGATCGCGCGGGCGCCCGTCGGTGCGCCGGGCAGCAGCGCGTAGTCGATCTGCTGCGGGCGGCCGTGCGTGAGGGTGCCGGTCTTGTCCAGCGCCAGCCAGCGCAGCGATTTGCCCTGCTCCAGATAGACGCCACCCTTGATCAGGATGCCGTGGCGCGCGGCCGCGGCCAGCGCGCTGACGATCGTGACCGGCGTGGAAATCACCAGCGCGCAGGGGCAGGCGATCACCAGCAGCACCAGCGCCTTGTAGATCCAGTCGAGCCAGGCGCCGCCGGCCAGCAGCGGCGGCAGCACGGCGACCAGCAGCGCGATGATAAAGATCGTCGGCGTGTAGATGCGCGCGAAGCGGTCGACGAAACGCTGCGTCGGCGCGCGGCTCGCCTGCGCGGCCTCTACCGCATGGATGATGCGCGCCAGCGTCGAATCCGAGGCCGGCGCGGTGACTTCGTATTCGAGCTCGCCGGTCTGGTTGATCGAGCCGGCGAACAGCAGATCGCCGGCCTGCTTGTCGACCGGCACGCTTTCGCCGGTGATCGGGGCCTGGTCCAGCGCCGACTGCCCGCGCACCACCCGGCCGTCGAGGGCGACCCGCTCGCCCGGGCGCAGCCGCGCGACCGCACCCGGCGACACGCTGCCTGCGGGCACGGCCAGCCAGACGCCGTCGGCCTGGAGCACGGTGGCCTGTTCAGGCGCCATTGCCATCAGGCCGCGGATGGCGTTGCGGGCGCGGTCCAGCGAGGCCGCCTCGATCCGCTCGGCCAGCGCGAACAGCACCATCACCATCGCCGCCTCGGGCCAATGGCCGATCAGCAGCGCGCCGGTCACCGCGATGCTCATCAGCGCATTGATGTTCAGATTGCGGTTGCGCAGCGCGATCCAGCCCTTGCGGTAGGTGCCCAGCCCGGCCACGGCGATCGCGACCAGCGCAAAGGCGGCGGGCAGCCAGGGCGTGGCCAACGAGAACCACTCGGCCAGCTCGGCGCCCAGTGCGGCGACGCCGCCCAGCGCCAGCGGCCACCACGGCGTGGCCGGCGCCGGCGCGGCCTGTGCCGTGGATGGCGAGGCGCCGCCTTCGACCGCCAAGGTCTCGGCCTGCATGCCGACGCTGGCGATCGCCGCGACCAGCGGCTGCTCCGAATCGAGGGTGTGATGCACGGTGAGGATCCGCTGCATCAGATTGAATTGCAGGCCCGCCACGCCCGGCATGCCGCCGAGCTTGCCGCGCAGCAGCGCCTCCTCGGTCGGGCAGTCCATCGCCTCGATGCGAAAGCGCGCGGTGCGGGCGCCGGCCGGCGCCGCGGCTTCGCTCGGCGGGGGCGGCATTGCGACGGCGCCGCAGGCGCTGCCGCAGCAGGAGGAGGTCGTAGTGGGAGGCGCGGGCGGCGCGACGCAGCAGGAGGAGGTCGTAGTGGGCGGCGTGGGCGGCGCGGCGCAGCAGGAGTCCGCGTGGCGATGGTCGCTGGCGCCGGCATGGCCGTGCCCGTGATCGTGATCGTGATCGTGATCGTGGGCGTGGGCGTGGCCATGGTCGTGATCGTGGCCATCGTCATGGGCGGGCTGGCCGCAAGCGCCTGCCTTTGCATCGCAGCAGGAGGACGAAGGCGTGGAGGATGGGTCTTCCGGCGAGAGTCTGGCCATCGAAGGTTCCGTGGGCTGTGGCATGGGTGGCATTGAATAGCCTGTAGCCGCTACAGGGTCAAGCCACCCTAACTCCGGCGCGGTCAATTCCTCAAGTCCGTGCCTGATGCCGCGCCTCGGTACCGCGACCTCATGCCCGGATGCCACACCTTGACGCCACGCCCTTATGCGCTGATGCCACACCTTGATGCCGCGCCTCGGGGGCACGCGTCCGGAGACGCGTCCTTGTGCCACATCCCCCGCCGGCGGTCCTTCGCCGCAATGCCGTCGGCTCAATGCGCGACGTTGACCATCCAGCTCAGCCCGAACCGGTCCTGCAGCATGCCGAAGCCCTCCGACCAGAAGGTCTTCTGCATCGGCATCATCACGCGGCCGCCCTCGGACAGCGCGTCGAACCACTGCCGCGCCTGGTCCAGCGAGGGCGCGACGATCGACAGGCTGAAGCCGGCGAAGGGTTCGGGCGGCGCGCCCGGCATGCCGTCGGAGGCCATGATCTCGCTCTGCCCGACCGTCACGCTGGCATGCATGATCTTGTCCTCCCAGCCGGCCGGCAGCGGCGGCTGGCCGTCGCCGCCGGCGCCGCCCTGACCCTCCTCGGCCGGCATCTCCTTGAACCGCATCATCATGTTGACCTTGGCGCCGAGCGCCTTGCCGTAGAACGCCAGCGCCTCCTCGCAGCGTCCGCCGAAATAGAGATAAGGCTGTATCTGCATGTCCGTCTCCTGGGTCGATCGTGTCGATGAATGGATGGCGGCGCCGGGGCCGTCGCGCCGGCGCCGCGGGCCTGCGGCCGTACCGCAAGGCGCAGTCATTATGCGCCGGCGGACCGTTCCAACCCGCTGCCTTGCAGCTTTGTCATGTTGCCGTCAGGGTCGTGTCCGTGGACCTGCGGGTACAATGCGGCCTGACCGTCAGCGTGGCCGCCGCCGCGGTGCCTGCCACGCACCTTCGACACGGTCCTTCCCGCTTTCTTCCAACCTGTCCGCCACTCGCCGATCCGCTCGTGAACCGTCTGCCGCAACGCCTTCTGCTGTCCCTCGCCATGCTGGCCCTGCCCCTGCCTAGAGTCGCCGGCACGGCCAAGCTGGCTTGCGGCGCGGCGCAGGCCACCGCGGCCACGCCCTTGATGAGCCGGCACGCCGCGCTGAAGCTGCAGGCCGAAGCGGAACTGCTGGGTCGCGACCAGGCGGGTTGCATGGGCGCGGACAAGGAGCGGGACACGGAAGACGATGGCGCCGGCGGCCATGCCGCCGACGGCGAAGACCGCCACGCGAGGCATCCCGGCGGCGCGGCCATGTGCCCCATCGCCGCGGTGCTGCCGGGGCTCGAACTGAGCCAGTATCGCCATATGCCGCCGCGCTCGCCGCTGGGCACGCTGGCGGGCGCCACGCCCGACACGCTGTTTCCGTCGAGCCCGGCACACTGCTGAGCGGCGCGCGAACGCCGTAATCCCCCGGCCTCGCAGCCCCTGGCGGACCTGTCGAAGCGCTCGGCGCTCTCTGACCTCTCGAACCTCCCGGACCCCGGACCTCTCGGGACTACTCGGACCTCTCGGGACCTGTCGGGACCCCTCGGGCCTCTCGGACCCTCTCGGACCCTCTCGAATCTCTCCGACCTCCGGGATCCCTCGACCTTGGGGCCCGGTCGGCGCGACGTCCCCGTCCGCCGTGGTATCGATTCAGCTGACGCGATAGAACTCGGGCGTCTGGCCCGCGTTGACGGCGCGCTGCAGCCAGTCGGGCATCTCGCCGGTGCCATCCCAGCACTGACCCAGGGCATTGCGATAGAGGACGCCGGCAGGCTGCGGCGGCGCGGGTTCGTTCGCGCTGGAAGCCTTGGCCGTGGAAGCCGCGGAGCCCGCGGCGGCTGCGGAAGCCGTGGAGGCCGTCGCGGCTGTGGAAGCCGAGGCAGCCGTGGTGGCTGTGGAGGCGGCAGGAGCCGCGGCAAATGCGGCCGGGGTCGCCGACATTTGGGAATCGGCGGACGCGGGGCTCGATGCCGCCGCGTCGGCCGCGGCGGCGCGGCCCCGTTTGATCCGGCTGGCGCCGGAGAAACATCCGGCCGCGACCAGATCGTCCAGCGACAGGCCGTAGCGATCCATCTGCGCGCGCACCCAGGCGGCCGCGGCTAGTCGGGCTTCATCGAACTCGGACATGGCGTTTTCGTGCACGCTGCCGACCCGAGGCGGCCGACAGGCTAGGAGGACAACAGAAGGTCCGGCGGTGCCGGTCGAACACCGCGATTCTACAGGCTCGGCGCCGATACGCCCCGCCGCCGCGGC
This sequence comes from Cupriavidus cauae, assembly GCF_008632125.1. GTDB lineage: Bacteria > Pseudomonadota > Gammaproteobacteria > Burkholderiales > Burkholderiaceae > Cupriavidus > Cupriavidus cauae. The sequence continues at coordinate 13,390 of NZ_VWRN01000041.1, read as the reverse complement.
AAAACCTTGAATTGCGCCACGCCTTCGCGCTAAGGTCGAGCCTCTCTTTCGCCGCAAGCCAGGACCGCTCCGTGTTTTCGCCGTTCCCCTTCCTCCTTCCGCGCCGCTGCCTTGCCGCGCGCGCCGGGAGCGCCCGCCCGTGAACATCATCGTCGACGTACTGATCCTGCTCGGCGCGCTGCTGGCGATTGTCGCGGTGGTGCAGGTCGCCGCGGCCAGGCTGCGGCTGCCCGAATCGACGCTGCTGTCGGCGATCGGCATCGCGATCGGCGCGGGCTACGTGGCCATCGACGCCACGCTGCCCGAGTTCGCCGAACACTTCCTGCATCCGCTGATTGATCCTTCGCTGCCGCCCGAAGCCTATCTGTGGATCTTCCTGCCGCCGCTGCTGTTCCATGCGGCGCTGACCGCCGACGTACGCAGCATGCTGCCGGACGCGGCGCCGATCCTGCTGCTCGCGGTGGTGGCGGTGGTGGTCGCCACCGGCGTGATCGGCGTGGTCACCGCGGCGGCCAGCGGCATGAACCTGGTGGTGTGCCTGCTGCTCGGCGCGGTGGTCGCGACCACCGATCCGGCCGCGGTGATCGCGATCTTTCGCGATGTCGGCGCGCCGGCCCGGCTGATCCGGCTGGTCGAGGGCGAGAGCCTGCTGAATGACGCCGCCGCGATCGCGCTGGTCGGCGTGCTGATCGCGATGCTGACCGGCCACGGTGCCGAGGCCACGCTTGCTGCCGGCCTGACCGAGCTGACCTGGGCCTTCGGCGGCGGCATGGTATGCGGGCTGATCGCCGGCCGCCTGCTCGCGGAACTGCTGCCGGCGCTCGCCGGCCTCGCGGTGGCCGAGGCCGCGCTGACGCTGGCGCTGCCCTACCCGCTCTATCTGCTGGCCGAACAGCTGCTGCATGTGTCCGGCGTGGTCGCCGTGGTCTGCGCCGGGCTGACCCTCGGCGCGCTCGGCCCGACCCGGCTGAACCCGCCCAACTGGCGGCACCTGCGCATGATCTGGGAGCAGTTCGCCGGCATCGCGGGCGCGGTGGTCTTCCTGCTGGCCGCGGTGCGGGTGCCGGCGCTGCTGCAGGGCGTCACGCCACATCACGGCTGGCTGCTGCTGGCGCTGGTCGCGGCGGCGCTGCTGGCGCGCCTGGCGACGCTGTTCGGCCTGCTGCCGGTGCTGACCTGGCTGCGCCTGTCGGCGCCGATCGATAATGCGTACAAGCTGGCGATCGCCTGGGGCGGGCTGCGCGGCGCGGTCACGCTGGTGCTGGCGCTGGGCATCGCCGAGAACCGTGCACTGCCGCTCGAGACGCGCCATTTCGTCGCGATCCTGGCGACCGGCTTCGTGCTGGTCAGCCTGCTGGTCAACGGCACCACGCTGCGCTGGCTGATCCGCCGGCTCGAACTGGACGCGCTATCGCCGCAGGAGCTGGCGCTGCAGCGCCAGGCGATCCGGCTGTCGACCGAGGAGGTCGAGAGCGCGCTGGATCGCCTGGCCGACAGCTTCGGCCTGCCGCCGTCGGCCGCGCGCGAGGTCGCCGCGCATTACCGGCGCGATATCGAACTGGGCTCGGCCGATTTCGATTTCGACAGCGCGCTGTCCGAACGGGCGCGGCTGTCGATCGGCCTGGTCACGCTCGCCACGCGCGAGAGCGAGCTGATTCCCGAGTACGGCAACGGCGTGGTGTCGGTCGCCAATCTCGACGCGATGATGCGCAACACCGCGCAGATGATCGACGCCGCGCGCGAACAGGGCCGCATCGGCTACAACCGCGCCGCCCGCCACATCCTCGACTACCAGAAGAGCTTTCGCATCGCGCTGTTCCTGCACCGGCGCCTGTCGATCGACCGGCCGCTGGCGCGCGTCCTGGCCGACCGCTTCGAGCTGATGATCGTGCGCCAGACCGTGCTGCAGCGGCTGCGGCAATACAACCGCGCGATGCTGTCGCCGGTGTTCGGCGCGCGCATGGCGACCGTGCTCGACGGCGTGCTCGAGGACCGCTTCCACGCCGCCGAGCAGGCGTTGCAGGAGATGCGCGAGGAATTCGGCAGCTACACCGTCGCGCTGGAAAAACGGATGCTGATGCTGTTCGCGCTGCGCAAGGGCCAGCACGAACTGCAGGCGATGCGCGAGGAGAACGTGATCTCGCGCGAGGCCTACAACCAGATCGCGCGGGCGATCCGGCAGGCATGGGAGGTCAACCTGGCGCGGCCGCCGTTGCGCGGCAGCTTCGGCGACGGCGCGCGCACGCGCCCGCCGCCCGCCAAGGTGCCGGCGCCGCGCGCGCCGGGCGAGGTCGCGCCGGCCGATTTCGATGGAGGCGATGCCGGGGCGTCGAGCATGGACGGCCGGTAGGTGCCCCCCGGGGCGGACGAACGCGCCCCGTATACTCATGACCCTGGCGCGCCGCGCATCCCCGGATCCGGCGCTCCACCCCAACGCGCGGCACAGCGCGTCTCACCGATCTTTCCCTTCCACATTCGATAACAACACGGAGTAGCAGTCATGCGTGTCGCATTCCTCGGCCTCGGCGTCATGGGCTTCCATATGGCGGGCCACCTGGCCGCCAAGGGGCATCAGGTCACGGTCTACAACCGCACCGCCAGCAAGGCCCAGGCCTGGGTCGAGCGCTTCGGCGGCAAGTCGGCGGCCACGCCCGCGCTGGCCGCGCGCGATGCCGAGCTGGTCTGCAGCTGCGTCGGCAACGACGACGACCTGCGCGCGGTGCTGACCGGCGCCGACGGCGCCTTCGACGCCGCGCCGGCCGGCTGCATCTTCGTCGACCACACCACCGCCAGCGCCAACGTCGCGCGGGAACTGTACGAGCGGGCCAACGCGCGCGGCCTGCACTTCATCGATGCGCCGGTGTCCGGCGGCGAGTCCGGCGCGCAGAACGGCGTGCTGACGGTGATGTGCGGCGGCGACGAGGCGGTGTTCGCGCGCGCCGAGCCGGTGATCTCGGCCTTCGCCCGCGCGGTCACGCGCATCGGCGGCCCGGGCGCCGGGCGGCTTGCCAAGATGGTCAACCAGATCGCGATCGCCGGCCTGCTCGAAGGGCTGTCCGAGGCGATCGCCTTCGGCCAGCGCGCGGGGCTCGACATGCCGCTGGTGCTGTCGGTGATCAGCAAGGGCGCCGCCGGCTCGTGGCAGCTGGAGAACCGCGGACCGACCATGGTCGAAGGCAAGTTCGACTTCGGTTTCGCGGTCGACTGGATGCGCAAGGACCTCGGCCTGTGCCTGGACGAGGCCCGCCGCAACGGCGCCACGCTGCCGGTCACCGCGCTGGTCGACCAGTTCTATGCCGAGCTGCAGCGCGACGGAGGCGGTCGCGACGATACCTCGTCGCTGATCCGCCGCCTACGCCGATAAGCCTCGGCCCGGAATCGGCACGCGCCACCGTGTTTCCGAAAACATCGCGCGTCGTCCGATTCCTACATGGCTTTCAGCGCCGGACCGGGTGGGAGGCCGGTGGCGCGGGTCTATCGTTGAAGCAACCGGGAGCGGACCCCAAGGCGGCCGAACGGCACCAAGGGGTGGCACGGTATTCAAGACCAACGAACAAACCCGCCAGGCTAGCCCTCGGCAAAGGAGCCTCCCATGACTCTAGGCACCATTCTCCTGATCGTGCTGATCATCCTGCTGATTGGCGCGCTGCCTTCGTGGCCCTACAGCAGCGGCTGGGGCTACTGGCCCAGCGGCGGGCTTGGCCTGATCCTGCTGATCGTGATCGCGCTGGTCGTCATGGGCAGGTTGTAGCGCGTTGCGGCACAAACCGCAGCGGTACCGGTAGGCCTGCCCGCCGCCTTGTTTGGGGACAGGGGGCGACGGGCAGGTGAAAAGGCGGTCGAGAGACCGCCTTTTCTTTGTTTGCGCCGTCGATGTGGGCCGTATCGAGGGGCATGGGTCGGTCGCGTGGGTCGGTCGGCGTGGGTCGGCATGGGAGACGCCGTTGCTGCCTCTACTCTGCCCATGCCCTCGCCCGCTCGGGAGAGGAAACACCCGGCGAGAAATCGGCCCGCTCAGGCCGCGGGCTTCGTCCCCGCGCTGCCGCGCTCGCCCAGGCGGCGCAGCGCCAGCATCGGCAGCCGCAGCAGGAAGCCGACCACCAGCCGGATATGCATCGAGGTCAGCAGGATGTTGTCGCGCACATAGTGGAAGTGCGACACGCCGCCCTCGTCCTCGCGGAAGTAACGCACGGGGGTATCGATGTTGATCGGCCGCACGCCGCGCCAGCACAGCCGGATCGCGACCTCGGGATCGAAGTCCATGCGCCGCATCCAGCGATTGCCCCGCATCACCGCGCACAGCGGCGCGATCGGATAGACGCGAAAGCCATACAGCGAATCGCCGATGCCGGCCCACAGCGTCTCGAGGTCGGCGAAGACATTGCTCAGGCGCCGTCCATAGACCCGTGCGCGCGGGGCGCTCTCGTCGAACACCGGCTTGCCCAGCACCATCGCGTCCGGGTTGCGGCGCGACAGCTCCAGCATCTTGCCGATCATCGCGGCGGGATGCTGGCCATCGGAATCCATCGTCAGCGCGTGCGTGTAGCCCTCGGCGGCGGCCTGTTCCAGCCCGTGCAGCACGGCGGCGCCCTTGCCGCGGTTCTTCGGCAACACCAGCACGCGCAGGCCGGGATCGGCCTCGGCCTGCTGCTGCAGCCATTCGGTGCTGCCGTCGGTACTGCCGTCGACGACGACCCAGACCGGGTTCCATTGGGCTCGCGCCTCGCGCACGACCTCGCGCACCTTGGGGCCGGGGTTGTAGCTCGGGATGATCACCAGATGCGTGGTCGAACGTTCGGTCATGCGGCCGTGCTCCATCAATGTGTTGTCCCTGGCCGGCGCGGCGCGCTTGGCGTCCGCCGGCCCTTGCCTGCGCACTGCTCCCTTCTCCTCGACGTTTGTGCCGTACGGTTGGTTCCTTTGCTTCGTTCCGCTTCGTCGCTTTTCGTCCTCAGCGTCCCTCCGCGTCCCTGCGCGTCCCTCCGCGTCCCTTTCGCCTAGCCGGTCGCCATGCCGCCGTTGATCGACAGCACCTGCCCGGTGACATAGCCGGCGGCCTCGGAGACCAGATAGGCCACCATCGCCGCCACCTCGTCCGGCTGGCCGGCCCGGCCCATCGGCACCAGCTCGCGGATCCGCTCGGGCGGGAAGGCCGGCTGCGCCATCGGCGAATCGACGATGCCCGGCGCCACCGCATTGACCGTGACGCCGCGCGAAGCCATCTCGATCGCCAGCGAGCGCGTGGCCGCAATCACGCCCGCCTTGGCTGCAGCATAGTTCACCTGACCGCGATTGCCGATCAGGCCTGCCACCGATGCGATATTGACGATGCGCCCCCAGCGGGTCCGCATCATCGGCATCAGCAGGGGCTGGGTCACGTTGAAGAAGCCGTGCAGCGAGACGTCGATGACACGGCGCCATTGCTCGCGCGTCATGCCCACCATCGGCGCGTCGTCGTGGATGCCGGCGTTGTTGACCAGCACCTGCACGGGGCCCTCGGTGAGGATGCGTTGCAGGGTCTGCTCGGTGGCATCGGCATCGGTCACGTCGAAGGCGATCGCCTCGGCGTCGCCGCCGGCGGCGCGGATGCGCTCGGCCACCTGTTGCGCCTCGTCCAGGCGCCGGTTGGCATGGACCCAGACGCGGCAGCCGCCCGCGGCAAGGGTCTGGCAGATGGCCTGTCCGAGCGCGCCGCTGCCGCCGGTGACCAGAGCCAGCTTGTGGGCGGGTGCGGGCGCCGCCCGGGGCGTCCGGTGCGTGGAGGGCATCAGCGGGTACGGTTGGCGGCGGTGTAGGCCGCCAGGCTGCCCAGCGTGGCAAAGATGGTCTTGTTGTCCGGATTGTCCGAGCGCAGCTCGAATCCGTACTTCTTGGAGATCAGGAGTGCAATTTCGAGCACGTCGATCGAATCGAGGCCGAAGCCTTCGCCGTACAGCGGCGTATCGGCCGTGACCTGGTCCAGCGTCAGCTCGGTAATGTCCAGTTCGCCGAGAATCATCCGGGCCAGTTCGATTTCGAGATCGGTCATTGTCGCTAAATGTAAGTTATATCGTCGCGGCGGCCCGCCGGGCGGCGCCCGGGGGTGCGCAAAGCCGTGGGGTATACTGCGGCACCGCCTTCGGGCGCAATGCTACCAAGCCCATCGGGTTCGCTCCATACGGGTGAAATTTGGTAACAACCTCGCCGCCACGGCGAGAAACGGAACCCCCACACTTCGGGTCTTCCAGCCATAGTCCCCAAAGATCGATGACCGGACCGCTTCGCCGCCGGCCCGGGAGTGCAGTCTCCGCCCTCCCCGGAAGCCAGGCCGAAGTCCCGACCGCGCCGCCATGCCAGTGTCCCGCATTCCGCGCCGATCGCGCCCACAGAATTCCAGCGCCCGCCCTGCCGGCGGCGCCGAGGCGAACCCGTCCGCCGGGACTCTGCCGCTGATCGCGCATACCCGCGGCGACCAGATCGTCGCCTACCGGGATGGCGCCCCGGTCACCGTGGCGCGCTTCCTCGCCGACGTCCGCGACCTGGCCTCCCGGCTGCCGGCCGGCCGCCACGTCTTCAATATGTGCGCGGATCGCTACCTCTTCACCGTCGGCCTGTGCGCCAGCCTGCTGGCCGACAAGATCAGCCTGCTGCCGCCGGCGCACACCCCGGAAATGGTCCGGGAGCTGGCGACCTTCGCCCCGGATACCTTCTGCCTGCACGACGGCACCGGCTGCCATTGCAGCGCGGGCGACGCCAGCGGCGCCGGGCTGCCCGGCATGCGGGTGACGCTGCGGGGCACGTACGAAGACACGCACGAAGGCACGCGCGATGACGCACACGCGGATCGGGCCGGCGACGCGGCCGATTTGCCGATCACGATCCCCCGGATCCCGGCGGACCGCACGCTCGCCTACCTGTTCACCTCCGGCTCGACCGGCCTGCCGATGCCGCATCGCAAGAGCTGGGGCGCGATGGTGCGCAATGCGCGTGCCGCCGCGGCCCGGCTGGGCATCGATGCGCTGGCCGGCGCGACGCTGGTCGGCACCGTGCCGGCGCAGCACATGTACGGGCTGGAATGCACCGTGATGCTGGCCCTGCACGGCGGCGTGGCGCTCAGCGCGGCCCATCCCTTCTACCCCTACGACGTCGCCGCCGCGCTGGCCGCGGTGCCGGCGCCGCGCGTGCTGGTGGCCTCGCCGGTGCATCTGCGCACGCTGCAGCTGTCGCCGGTCGAGCTGCCGGCGCTGGCGCGGCTGCTGTCCGCGACCGCGCCGCTGGCGCCGCGGCTGGCGCGCGACATCGAGGCGCGGACCGGTGCGCCGCTGCTGGAGATCTACGGCAGCACCGAGACCGGCCACATCGCCACGCGCCGCACCGCGCACGATGCCGCCTGGCAACTGCTGCCCGGCGTGGCGCTGCGGCTCAAGCGGACGCACGATGCCGAAACCGCGACCGTTCCGACGGGCGACGAAGGCAACGAGGGCCAAGACAGCGACGACGGCCCCGTCTGGCTCGCCAGCGGCGCCCATCTGCCCCAGCCGGTGGCGCTGAACGACGCGATCGAATTGCTCGACGCCCATCGCTTCCTGCTGCATGGCCGCAAGGCGGACCTGATCAAGATCGCCGGCAAGCGCACCTCGCTGGCCTATCTGAACCATCATCTGAACGCGATCCCGGGCGTGATCGACGGCGTCTTCCACATGCCGCGCGGCGAGCCCGCGGGCGGGCTGGGCAAGGAGGCGCGCCTGACCGCGCTGGTGGTCGCGCCGGGCGTGAGCGCCGCCGACATCGTGCATGCGCTGCGCGCGCGCATCGATCCGGTGTTCCTGCCGCGGCGCGTGTTCTTCGTCGACAGCCTGCCGCGCAACGCCACCGGCAAGCTGCCGCGCGACCTGCTCGAGCCGCTGGTGGCGCGGCTGCAGAGCGGCCAGGCCGCTCGCCACGACGATCGTGCGCCCACCACCGTGCTGGGACCGGCATGAACAGCGCGGGGGTCTTCACCATCGAGGCCGGCCATCCGGCGCTGCCGGGACACTTTCCCGGCCGCCCGATCGTGCCGGGCGTCGTGTTGCTCGACCATGCGGTGCTGCGCATCGCCGCGGCGCTCGGCCGCCCGCCACACCCTGCACGCCTCGCCTCGGTCAAATTCCTGGCGACGGTGGTGCCGAACGAGCCGGTCACGGTGCGCTATGCCAGCGTGAGCCAGGACCCGGGTCAGGACCGGGCCGACCATCAAGCCGGCAACCAAGCCGACGACAAAGCGAACGACAGCGCCGACCACAGTGCCGACCACACGGTCCGCTTCGAGCTCGAAGGCCCCGGCCGCACCGTCGCCAGCGGCGTGCTGACGCTGCCGGGCCACGCCGGCCCGACCGACGCGGCGGTATGACGGCACCGGACAAGAGCCACGCGGCGCCGGCCGACGACTGGAGCAGCCAGCCCGAGCGCAGCCATCTGCGGCTGCTGCGCGTGATGCGCTGGCTGTCGCTGCGCCTGGGCCGGCGCGCGAGCCGCACGCTGCTGTGGCCGGTGGTGGCGATCTATCTGCTGATCTCGCCGGGCGCGCGCCGCACCTCGCGCCAGTTCCTGTCGCGCGCGCTCGGTCGTCCGGCGGGTCTTGCCGACGTGATGCGGCAGGGCTTCGCCTTCGCGTCGACGATCCATGACCGCGTCTATCTGCTGAACGGCCGGCTGGACCTATTCGATATCCGCGTCCATGGCGAGCCGGTCATCCAGCAGGCGATCGCGCGCGGCGACGGTGCCTTCCTGTTCGGCGCCCATCTGGGCAGCTTCGAGGCGGTGCGCGCGGTCGGCCTGCGCTATCCGGCGCTGCGGCTGGCGGTAATGATGTACCAGGACAATGCCAGCCGCCTCAACGACGTGCTGGCGGCGATCAATCCCGCGGTGCGGCAGGACGTGATCCCGCTGGGCCGGCTCGACGCGATGCTGCAGGCACGCGACTACCTGGAGCGCGGCTACCTGCTCGGCCTGCTGGCCGACCGCACGCTGGCCCGGCTCGCCACCGATCCGCCGCGGCAGTGCGAATTCCTCGGCGCGCCGGCGCCCTTCGCCACCGGGCCGCTGCGGATGGCGGCGATGCTGCGCCGGCCGGTGCTGTTCATGACGGGCCTGTATCGCGGCGGCAACCGCTACGACATCCACTTCGACACGATCGCCGACTTCTCGGCGACGCCGGCCGCCGAGCGCGAGGCCGCCATCGACGCCGCGCTGCGCCGCTACGTCGCGCTGCTCGAGCGGCATTGCCGCGCGGCGCCGTACAACTGGTTCAACTTCTACGATTTCTGGCAGGCGCCCACGCGGGCGCCTGCGGACGCATGATGTCGATGACCTGGATCTTCGAAAGCCTTCGCTTGCCTGCCCACGCTCCTTCCCTCGCTTTTGCCCCCGCTCTTGGCCTTCGTTTTGGCGCGGCGTGCTGCCTGGCGCTGGCCTGCCAGTTGCCGCTCGCCCGCGCCGCGGCGGCGGCTCCTACGACGGCTCCTACGACGGCTCCTACAACGGCAACTACGGCGGCATCCAGCGCGGTTTCCACGAAGTCGCCTCCGGCCAGGGCCGACGCGGCCTGGAGCGTGGACCGGCTGATGGCGACGCTGGCGCGGCAGCCGGCCGGCAGCGCGCGCTTCGTCGAGAAGAAGTACATGGCGATGCTGGAACGGCCGCTGGAATCGAGCGGCGAGCTGCGCTTCGTCGCGCCGGACCGCCTCGAGAAGCGCACGCTGGCGCCCAAGCCGGAGACGCTGCTCGTGCAGGGCGACATGCTGACGGTCGAGCGGGCGGGCCGCAGGACCACCATTCCGCTCGGCAACCATCCCGAGCTCGCGTGCTTTATCGAGAGCCTGCGCGGCACGCTGGCCGGCAATCGGCAGGCGCTGGAGCAGTACTACCGGCTCGCGCTGGAAGGCACCGCCAAGCGTTGGACGCTGACGCTGACGCCGTCCGACAGCCGCATGGCCGCGGCGATTGCCGCCATCCGCATCGACGGCGCCGGCGAGCGGCTCGAGCGCGTCGAGATCCGCCAGGCCGACGGCGATCGCTCGGTGATGACCATCGTGCCGACCGGCGGCCAATGAGCGCGGCCGGCCAACGCCTGCACCGAAGGACGCTGCCGGCACGGCTGGCGGTCGCGATCTGGCTGGCGTTCGTGCTGGCCTGCGCGGCCATCGCGGCGCGCACCACGTTCACCGCCGACTTGTCGGCCTTCCTGCCGCGCGCGCCCAGCGCCGAACAGCAGCTGCTGGTCGATCAGCTGCGCGATGGGCTGGTGTCGCGGCTGCTGCTGATCGGCATCGAAGGCGGCGGCAGGCATGACCGGACACCGGACGGCACGCATGACAATACCCAGGACGCCGCGCAGGACAGCGCCCGGCGCGCGGCGCTGTCCAAGGCATTGGCCGGCAAGCTGCGCGGCGATCCGCGCTTTGCCGCGATCGACAACGGCGAGCCGGTCAACCGCGAGCGCGACCAGCGCTATCTGTACGCGCACCGCTATCTGCTGAGCCCCGCCGTCACGCCCGAGCGCTTCACCGAGGCGGGCCTGCGCGCCGCCATCGGCGACACCATCGATCTGCTCGGCTCGTCGGCCGGGCTGATGATCAAGCCGCTGCTGCCGCGCGATCCGACCGGCGAGGTGGCGACGCTGCTGGCCGATCTCGATCCGAGCCACGGCGCGGCAATGCGCGACGGCGCCTGGGCCTCGCGCGACGGCCGCCGCGCGGTGCTGCTCGCGCAGACCGCCGCGCCCGGCTCGGACCTGGACGCGCAGGCGCAGGCGATGGCGGCGATCCGCTCGGCCTTTGCCGCGGCGGTGTCCGAGGCCGGCGCCAAGGAAGGCGAATTCCGTCTGGTGATGTCCGGCCCGGGCGCGATCGGCGTGCAGACCCGCGACACCATCCGCGCCGAGGTCGAGCGGCTGTCGACCATCGGCGTGGCGGTGATCGTCGCGCTGCTGTGGTTCGTCTACCGCTCGCCGACCGCGCTCGCGCTCGGGCTGGTGCCGGTGCTGTCCGGCGTGCTGGCGGGCATCGCCGCGGTCAGCCTGGGCTTCGGCATGGTCCACGGCCTGACGCTCGGGTTCGGCACCACGCTGATCGGCGAGTCGGTCGACTATGCGATCTATCTGTTCGCGCAGACCGCGCAGGATCGGGATGACGATGCGCCGGCTGAAGCCGGCACCGCTGCCGCTACCGCTTCCGCTGGCGCGGCTGTGGGTGCGGGTGCCGGTGCTACCACTACCGCTACCGCTATCACTACCGCTGCCGCTCTCGCTACCGCTGCAGCTGGCGCCAGTGCTACGACTACCGCCGCCAGCGCTTGCGCCACCGCCGCGGCCGCGCGCGAACGCTGGACGCGCGCCTTCTGGCCCACGGTGCGCCTGGGTGTGCTGACCTCGATCTGCGGCTTCGCCTCGCTGCTGCTGTCGGGCTTTCCGGGGCTGGCGCAGCTCGGCCTGTTCTCGATCGCGGGCCTGGCCACCGCCGCGCTGGTCACGCGCTTCGTGCTGCCGCAACTGATTCCGGCGCGCTGGCGCATGCGCGACCTGCGCCCGCTCGGCAACCGGCTGGCCCGCATCGCGGCGCATGCGCCGCGGCTGCGCTGGCCGGCGCTCGCCGTGGTGCTCGGCGCGGTGCTCGTGCTGGTCTGGCTCGTTGCCGTACAGCGCACGCCGTTGTGGAGCCAGGAACTGACCTCGCTGAGCCCGGTGCCGGCCGACGCACAGGCCCTCGATACCCAATTGCGCGCCGACCTCGGCGCCCCGGACGTGCGCTACCTGGTCACCGTGTCCGCGGCCAGCGAACAGGCGGCGCTGCAGGGCGCCGAGCGGGTCGGCGCGCAATTGGCGCCGCTGGTCGCCCAGGGCGTGATCGGCGGCTTCGACAGCCCGGCGCGCTTCCTGCCGAGCGAGGCCACGCAGCGCGCGCGGCAAGCCGCGCTGCCGCCCCGGGACGAACTGGCCGGACGGCTGCAGGCCGCGGTGGCCGAGCTGCCGGTCAAGCCGGCGCTGTTCGCGCCCTTCCTCGACGAGGTCGCGCGCGTACGCGAGATGCCACCGCTGACGCGGGCCGATCTGCGCGGCACGTCGATGGCGCTGGCGGTCGATGCGCTGCTGACCGAGCACGGCGGCCGCTGGACCGCGACGCTGCCGCTGCGCGCCGCGGCTCAGGCCAATGCCCCCGCCAGTGCCGGCCCCAATGCTGGCCCCAATGCCGTCCCGAATGCCGACGCACGTGCCGACACCAAAGCCGACGCCGGTGCCGGTGCCGGTGCTGGTGCTGGTGCTGGTGCTGGTGCTGGTGCTGGTGCTGGTGCCGGTGCCGGTGCCGGTGCCGGTGCTGGTGCCGGTGCCGGTGCCGGTGCTGGTGCCGGTGCCGGTGCCGGTGCTGGTGCCGGGGCTCATGCCGATGCCAAGGCCGGCGCATCGTCAGCGGCAAGCCAGAGCCCGGCCGCGCTGCCGGTACCCACGGCGATCCGCGCCGCGATCGCCCGAGCGGGCGTTGCCGATGCGCTGTTCGTCGACCTGAAGGGCGAATCGGACCGGCTCTACGCGGGCTATCTGCGCGAGGCGCTGCGGCTGTCGCTGGGCGGGGCCGCCGCCATCGCGATCCTGCTGCTGGTGGCGCTGCGTTCGCCGCGCCGCGTGCTGGCCACGCTGCTGCCGCTGGCCGCCGCCGCGCTGGTCGTGATCGCCGCGCTGGCGCTGGCCGGCAAGACGCTGTCGCTGCTGCATCTGGTCGGCATGCTGCTGCTGGTCGCGGTGGGCTCGAACTACGCGCTCTTCTTCAACGGCGCGGCCGGGACGGCAGGGGCGGACGAACCCGCAGGTAACATGCTCGGCGCGAGCCGGCCCAAAGCGAATGAGGTCCGAACGAACGAGACCCGAGGGAACCAGACCCCAACGAGCGAGACCCTGGCGAACGAAGCTGGAGGGAACGAAGCAGGGACGAACCAGCCCGGAGCGGGCGAACCCGCTGCGATCGCGCCGCGCACCCTGGTCTCGCTGCTGCTGGCCAACCTGACCACGGTGGCGGCCTTCGGTCTGCTAGGCTTATCACATCTGCCGCTGTTGCAGGCCTTCGGCCAGACGGTCGGTCCGGGCGCGGTGCTGGCGCTGCTGTTCTCTGCGGTGTTCGCGCCGGCGGCCATGCTGGGTGCCTCGCCCCGTCCGACCGTGGCCGGTCACGATCAGGAGGCAAGACCATGACGCGCATGCGCAATTCCTATCCCGGGCCGCAATCGAGCGCCGCGCCGGGCACGGTCCGCAGCTGGCGGCCGTCGGCGCTGATCGGCGGCGCGGCCGCCGTCCATCTGGGCGCGGTGGCCGCGGTGCTGGCCCAACCGGCGACGCTGCCCTGGGCGGCCGGCTCGGTGGTCGCGGCCAATCTGCTGCTGGCCG
>NZ_VWRN01000040.1 GCF_008632125.1 Cupriavidus cauae | reverse complement strand
CCCCGGCTGCCGCGCCTGCTGCGCCTGCCGCCGCAACGGCCCCGGCCCCCGCAGCCGCGGAAGCCGCGGCGCCCGCCGCCGCGCCGACCCCCAACAAGGGCGACGTGGCCTGGCTGCTGATGTGCACGGCCTTCGTGATCCTGATGACGCTGCCGGGCCTGGCGCTGTTCTACGGCGGCCTGGTCCGCTCGAAGAACATGCTGTCGGTGCTGATGCAGTGCCTGGTGATCTTCTCGCTGGTCGCGCTGCTGTGGGCCATCTACGGCTACAGCTTCGCCTTCACCGAGGGCAACGCCTTCTTCGGCGGCACCGACCGGCTGTTCATGAAGGGCCTGACGCCGGAAGCGGTGACGGCGACCTTCAGCAAGGGCGTGGTGATTCCGGAGCTGGGCTTCTTCGCCTTCCAGTGCGCGTTCGCGGCGATCACCTGCAGCCTGATCATCGGCGCCTTCGCCGAGCGCGCCCGCTTCTCCGCGGTGCTGGTGTTCATCGTGCTGTGGTTCACCTTCGCCTATATCCCGATGGCCCATATGGTCTGGTTCTGGCCTGGTCCGGATGCCTACACCGACGCGGCGGCCGCCGAGGCGGCGACGGCCAAGGCCGGCTGGCTGTTCCAGAAGGGCGCGCTCGACTACGCCGGCGGCACCGTGGTGCATATCAACGCCGCGGTGGCGGGCCTGGTCGGTGCCTACATGTTCGGCAAGCGGATCGGCTTCGGCCGCGAGGCGCTGCGCCCGCACAGCCTGACCTTCACCATGGTCGGCGCCTCGCTGCTGTGGTTCGGCTGGTTCGGCTTCAACGCCGGCTCGGGCCTGGAAGCGAGCGGCGGCGCCGCGCTGGCCTTCGTCAACACGCTGCTGGCGACCTGCGCGGCGGTGCTGGCGTGGACCTTCGGCGAGTGGATCACCAAGGGCAAGCCGTCGATGCTGGGCGGCGCGTCCGGCGCGGTGGCCGGCCTGGTGGCGATTACCCCGGCCGCCGGCTTCGTCGGCCCGATGGGCTCGATCGTGATGGGCCTGGTGGCGGGCCTGCTGTGCCTGTGGGGCGTGACCGGCCTGAAGCGGCTGCTGGGCGCGGACGACTCGCTGGACGTGTTCGGCGTGCATGGCGTCGGCGGCATCGCCGGGGCGATCCTGACCGGCGTGTTCGCGGCGCCGAGCCTGGGCGGCGTGGGCATCTACGACTACGTGGCCAACAAGGTCTCGGACAACTATTCGATCGCGAGCCAGGTCTGGGTGCAGACCGAGGGCGTGCTGACCACCGTGGTGTGGTCGGCGGTGGTGGCCTTCGTCGCCTTCAAGCTGGTGGACCTGCTGATCGGCCTGCGCGTGCCCGAGGACGAGGAGCGCGAAGGCCTGGACATCACCTCGCACGGCGAGACCGCCTACGAGGCCTGATGCCGGCGAAACATGCGGTGCGGGGACCCACGGCTTGCCGCCCCCGCAGCGCCCACGGTGTTGTGCTGGAGAGCTGATTGGGAATCTTCTCTCAGGAGTTTTGCCCGGCCGCGTGCCGGGCTTTTTTATTGGCGGACCGCCGGCAAAGCCAGCACTGGCGCGGCTTGCCGCCAGGTTGGCAAGCACTGTTCGCCATCCGCTTAAATCCGAATTCAATATCCTTCATTTGTGTTAAGGACAGCACCCGCATAGAGTGCAGGTGAGGCAGTTTCCTCCACCTGCAGAACGCTCCCCGTATCTGTCAGGCCACTTGAAACGCGGCGAAGCCGCGTTTTTTTTTGCCCTCGCGACGGCGCTCCCCGCGCTCTTTGAATTCCGCGGCCCATCCCCATATTGTTAGCCCAAGGCGGAAACGATCGGACATTTTCCCGTTTCGCCGGCATTGGCATGCCATCTGCATGCAATTGGCCGTTCCTCTACAATCGGGGCGGACGATAAAGACGATCAATAGGATGGATATGGTCCCGCACCTCATCACCGCGCTGAACGGCCCCCTGCTCGAACTGGAAAAGAAGATACTGGACGCGACCCCGTCCATCGAGCGGTGGTTCCGTCTGGAATGGCAGGAGCATACCCCTCCGTTCTACTGTTCGGTCGATTTGCGCAACGCCGGCTTCAAGCTGGCCCCGGTCGATACCAATCTGTTCCCCGGCGGTTTCAACAATCTGGCGCCCGAAATGCTGCCGCTGGCGGTGCAGGCGGCGATGGCGGCGATCGAGAAGATCTGTCCGGACGCCAAGAACCTGCTGCTGATCCCCGAGCGCCATACCCGCAATATGTTCTATCTGCAGAACGTGGCGCGGCTGTCGCTGATCATGCGCCAGGCGGGGCTCAATGTCCGGCTGGGCTCGCTGTCCGAGGACATTACCGAACCGACCCCGATCGAACTGCCCGACGGCCAGACCCTGGTGGTGGAGCCGCTGACCCGGCTGGGCACCAAGGACCGCCGGCTGGGGCTCAAGGACTTCGATCCCTGTTCGATCCTGCTGAACAACGACCTGTCGGCCGGCGTGCCGCCGATCCTCGAGAACATCAACGAGCAGTACGTGCTGCCGCCCCTGCACGCGGGCTGGTCGACGCGGCGCAAGTCCTCGCACTTCTCGGCCTACGACGAGGTCGCCAAGAAATTCGCCAAGCTGATCGATATCGACCAGTGGATGATCAACCCGTACTTCGCCAAGGTCGGCGGCATCGACTTCCATGAGCGGGTCGGCGAGGACGCGCTGGCCGACGCGGTCGAGGGCGTGCTCAAGAAGATCGCCAAGAAGTACCGCGAGTACGGCATCAAGGAAACGCCGTACGTGGTGGTCAAGGCCGATGCCGGCACCTACGGCATGGGCGTGATGACGGTGCGCGATCCGGCCGAGGTCAAGGGCCTGAACCGCAAGGAACGCAACAAGATGAGCGTCGTCAAGGAAGGCCTCGAGGTCAACGACGTGATCATCCAGGAAGGCGTGCATACCTTCGAGAAGGTCAACGAGGCGGTGGCCGAGCCGGTGGTCTACATGATCGACCGGTACGTGGTCGGGGGCTTCTACCGCGTCCATACCGGCCGCGGCGTCGACGAGAACCTGAACGCGCCGGGCATGCATTTCGTGCCGCTGGCGTTCGCGCCCAACAGCATTCCGGACACGCATGCCAAGCCGGGCGCGGCGGTGCCCAACCGGTTCTACATGTATGGCGTGGTGGCGCGGCTCGCGCTGCTGGCGGCCTCGCTGGAACTGGAAAAGACCGACCCCAACCCGATCCTGTAACGGGGGAACGGGCACAACGGGCACAACGGGCACGACCACGACCGACCACGGGCACGACAACCGGAACTCGCCAGCATGCGCATTCTGTTCATTACCGATCCGCTCGAGACCTTCAAGACCTACAAGGACTCCACCTACGCGATGATGGTCGAGGCCGCCTCGCGCGGCCACGAGCTGTTCTTCTGCCTGCAGTCGCAGCTGTCGCTGGTCGGCGGCGCGGTGGAGGCGGTCGCGCAGCGAATGCATCTGCTGGAGGCCGAGCAGGGCAACGATCACGGTCACGATCACGCCCATGACCACGGCCATGGCCACGCCGCCTGGTTCCGCCTCGATGCCCCGGCCGCGATGCCGGTGCCGGCCTTCGACGCGGTGCTGATGCGCAAGGACCCGCCGTTCGACATGGAGTACGTGACCAGCACCTGGCTGCTGGAGCTGGCCGAGTCGCAGGGCGCCAACGTCTTCAACAAGCCGCAGGCGATCCGCGACCATTCCGAGAAGGTGGCGATCGCGCAGTTCCCGCAGTTCATCACGCCGACGCTGGTCACGCGCGATGCGGCCCGCATCCGCGCCTTCCATGCCGAGCATCGCGACATCATCGTCAAGCCGCTGGACGGCATGGGCGGCATGGGCGTGTTCCGCGTCGGCGCGGACGGCATGAACCTGGGCGCGATCATCGAGACGCTCGGGGCGAACGGCGCGCGCACGCTGATGGCGCAGCGCTATATCCCCGCGATCAAGGACGGCGACAAGCGCATCCTGCTGATCGGCGGCGAGCCGGTGCCGTACGCGCTGGCGCGCGTGCCGATGGCCGGCGAGGTGCGCGGCAATCTGGCGGCGGGCGGCACCGGCCGCGCGCAGCCGCTGTCGGAGCGCGACCGCGAGATCGCGCAGACGCTGGCGCCGGTGCTGTGGCAGCGCGGCCTGCTGCTGGTGGGACTCGACGCGATCGGCGACTACCTGACCGAGGTCAACGTGACCAGCCCGACCTGCTTCCAGGAGATCATGCAGCAGACCGGTTTCCCGGTGGCCGGCATGTTCATCGACGCGCTGGAGCGGGCGGTCGCGGCGCGGGCGGCCGCGAAGGGCGCCTGAGCGCGGGCGCCGGACTGCTTTCACGCGACGGCGCCGTTACCCCGCCTGCTACAATCGCGGCAATCCACAGGATTCACCATCATGGCAGGCATTCTGATCATCGCGCACGCGCCGCTCGCTTCCGCGCTGCGGGACTGCGCCGCGCATGTCTATTGCGGCGAGCCCAAGCGGCTCGAGGCGATCGACGTCGCTCCCGATGCGGAGCCCGCGGCCGTGCTGGCCGAGGCGCGCCGATGCCTCGCCTCGGTGATCGAAGACAATGGGGCGCTGGTGCTGACCGACATCTTCGGCGCCACCCCCGCCAATATCGCCGCCCGGCTCGCCGAGCCGGGCCGGATCAAGGTGCTCGCCGGCGTCAATCTGCCGATGCTCGTGCGGGCGATCTGCTACCGCTCCGAAAAGCTGGACCAGCTCGCCACCAAGGCGCTCGCCGGCGGCTCGCAAGGCGTGCTGCAGATCGGCTCGACCACCGTACAGAACCAGATCGCCAATCACCCCGACAAGTATGCTGCAGAGGGACATCACCATCATCAATAAGCTCGGGCTGCATGCCCGCGCCTCCGCCAAGCTCACGCAACTGGCGGGCAGTTTTGTCAGCCAGGTCAGGATGTCGCGCAACGGGCGCCAGGTCGACGCCAAGAGCATCATGGGTGTGATGATGCTGGCCGCGGGCATCGGCTCGACGGTCACGATCGAAACCGAGGGACCCGACGAGCAGGAGGCGATGGATGCGCTGACCGCGCTGATCGCCAACCGCTTCGGCGAGGGAGAGTGAGGGCGCAGGCCCTGTCCGGATTTCATCAACGTTCCTGAACGGAGCGGTTCATGCCATTCGCCCTGCACGGCATCCCAGTCTCGCGCGGCGTTGCGATCGGGCGCGCCCACCTGCTGGCGCCGGCCGCGCTCGACGTGTCCCATTACCTGGTCGACGAAGACCGGCTCGAGGACGAGGTGCTGCGGCTGCGCAACGCGCGGACCGCGGTGCGGGCCGAACTGGCGGCGCTCAAGCGCGACCTGCCGCGCGATGCGCCGGAGGAGATGGGCGCCTTCCTCGACGTGCACGCGATGATCCTCGACGACGAGATGCTGTCGCGCGAGGCCGAAAGGCTGATCCGCGAGCGCCGCTACAACGCCGAATGGGCGCTGACGACGCGGCTCGAGGACCTGATGCGCCAGTTCGACGAGATCGAGGACGAATACCTGCGCGAGCGCAAGGCCGATATCGAGCAGGTGGTCGAACGGATCCTGAAGGTGCTGGCCGGCGCGCCGGTGCTGACGCCGGCGCCGGTGCCCGCGGTGGCGGCCGACGGCCAGCCCACCCCCGGCGTGATCGTGGTCGCCCACGACATCTCGCCGGCCGACATGCTGCAGTTCCGCCATACCGTGTTCCACGGCTTCGTCACCGACCTGGGCGGGCGCACCTCGCATACCGCGATCGTCGCGCGCAGCCTCGACATTCCGGCCGCGGTCGGCGTGCAGAACGCGAGCGAGCTGATCCGCCAGGATGACTGGATCATCATCGACGGCGATGCCGGGCTCGTGATCGTCGACCCGACGCCGATCATCCTCGAGGAATACCGTCATCGGCAGAGCGAGCGGGCGCTCGAGAACAAGCGGCTGCAGCGGCTGCGGCATACGCCCGCGGTGACGCTGGACGGCATCGAGATCGATCTGCTGGCCAATATCGAGATGGCCGAGGACGCGTCCGCCGCGCTGGCCGCCGGCGCGGTCGGCGTGGGCCTGTTCCGCTCCGAATTCCTGTTCATGAACCGGCGCGGCGAACTGCCCGGCGAGGACGAACAGTTCGAGGCCTACCGCCGCGCGGTCGAGGCGATGCGCGGGCTGCCGGTCACCATCCGCACCATCGACATCGGCGCCGACAAGCCGCTGCTGGATTTCCGCGACGGGCGCGACGGCCGTGCCGAGGAATACGAGACCGCGCTCAATCCCGCGCTGGGCTTGCGCGCGATCCGCTGGTCGCTGTCCGAGCCGGCGATGTTCCTGACCCAGCTGCGCGCGCTGCTGCGCGCCTCGGCCTTCGGGCCGGTGCGGCTGCTGTTCCCGATGCTGGCGCATGCGCGCGAGATCGACCAGACGCTGGAACTGGTGGCGCGCGCCAAGCACGAGCTCGATCAGCGCGGGGTCGCCTACGATCCCAACCTGAAGGTCGGCGCGATGATCGAGATCCCGGCCGCGGTGCTGCTGCTGCCGCTGTTCCTGCGGCGCATGGACTTCCTGTCGATCGGCACCAACGACCTGATCCAGTACACGCTGGCGATCGACCGCGCCGACAACGCCGTCGCGCATCTGTACGACCCGCTGCATCCCGCGGTGCTGCAACTGATCGCGCGCACCATCCGCGAGGCAAATCACGCCGGCGTGCCGGTCGCCGTCTGCGGCGAGATGGCGGGCGACCCGGCGATGACCCGGCTGCTGCTCGGCATGGGCCTGCGCGAGTTCTCGATGCACCCCGCCCAGCTGCTGCGCGTCAAGCAGGAGATCCTGCATGCGGACTGCACCCGGCTGGAGGGCCTGGTCGAACAGGTGCTGTGCGCCTACGAGCCGGAAGAGGCCGCCGCCGCGCTGGCGCGACTGTCACAACCCTGAAACTCGCGGGGTTATAGCGGCCCTTCCTTGTGCTCCATAAGTGCTTCTTGGACCGCGTGGCGAGCCGCCACGTGACGGCATAAGCCCTTGATTTGGAAGGAAGTGATTCCAATTCCCCTATGATGTTTCTGTTTCTTAATGGGAATTGTTATCATTTTTGATCTCTGTTATTCTGCCTCCAACAGTCAGGACATGCCGGTGTCCGCGCTGCCCCAAGGAGGCTTTGTGTACGTCTGCATCTGCAACCAGGTAACCGATCGCGAGATCCATGGCGCCGTCCAGCTGGGCGTGTCCACGCTCGACGAGCTGGCCGAAACGCTCGGCGTCGGCACTTGCTGCGGCCGCTGCCGCGATTGCGCGCAGCAGGTTCTCGCCGAGGGCGTTGCAGCGTCCTGCCACGGCGCGTCCACCACGGTGACGGCCCAGACCGTTCACGTCGTCCAGTTTTCCTCCTGTTCGTCGTCGGGACCGCGTGCCATAATGGACACACGGGACCCGGCAGTCGCGAACGACCAGCAAACCGAGCTGGTTGCCTGAACACGCCTCCCGATCGCAGACCGGCGATCGGCGCGTGTCTTCGTCGTTTTCCTCTGACTGCACGCGGCGCAACCAGCGCCGCGTCGCGTTTTTGCGGGCCCGTAGCAACAGGAGCCCCCGATGAAAGGTGACAAGAAGGTCATCCAGTATCTGAATGCGCAGCTCACCAACGAGCTGACCGCGGTCAACCAGTATTTCCTGCACGCCCGTATGTATCGCCACTGGGGCCTCAAGAAGCTCGGCGACGTGGAGTACAAGGAATCGATCGGCGAAATGAAGCATGCCGACCGGCTGATCGAACGCATTCTGATGCTCGACGGACTGCCCAACCTGCAGGACCTGCACAAGCTGCTGATCGGCGAAGACACGCCCGAGATGCTCAAGTGCGACCTGAAGCTGGAGCAGACCGCTCACGTGACGGTCAAGGAAGGCATCGCCTACTGTGAATCGGTCGGCGACTATGTCAGCCGCGAGATTTTGGTCGACATCCTGACCGATACCGAAGAGCACATCGAGTATCTGGAAACGCAGCTGGACCTGATCGACAAGGTCGGCCTGCAGAACTATCTGCAATCGCAGATGGAGCCGGGCGAGCAGTAAAGCCCGGCCGCGGCAGGACCCGCAAGGCCCCGCAACGCCAGTTTCCGGGCCAGGCGGTCGTCAGCGGCGCCTCACCGAGCCGCCCGCCGCCGCGCGCTTCGCAGCTTGAATCCCTCTCATTCCCATTCGGTTTCTCATCTCCGGTCCCATCTACCGGTCGACTCCATCCCGACTCCGATCTCCAGCGCTGCCGCCACCTCCGCGGTCCGATTTCCCAGAGAGGACATCCCCATGCCGGAACCCATCCGATTGACGCAATACAGCCACGGCGCCGGCTGCGGCTGCAAGATTTCGCCGCAGGTGCTCGACGTGATCCTGGCCGGCAGCGGGCCGCAGCACCTGGACCCGCGGCTGTGGGTCGGCAACGCCTCACGCGATGACGCAGCGGTCTACGCGATCGATGGCAGCGACGAGGGCCGCGCGCTGGTCTCGACCACCGACTTCTTCATGCCGGTGGTCGACGATCCCTTCGACTTCGGCCGTATCGCGGCCACCAATGCGATCAGCGACGTCTATGCGATGGGCGGCGATCCACTGCTCGCCATCGCGATCCTGGGCTGGCCGGTCAATGTGCTGCCGCCCGAGGTCGCGCGCGAAGTGGTGGCCGGCGGGCGGCGCGCCTGCGACGAGGCCGGCATCGCACTGGCCGGCGGGCATTCGATCGATGCGCCCGAGCCGATCTTCGGCCTGGCCGTGACCGGCATGGTCGAGCGCGCGCATCTGAAGCGCAACGACACCGCGCGCGCCGGCTGCCGGCTGTATCTGACCAAGCCGCTGGGCATCGGCGTGCTGACCACCGCCGGCAAGCAGGGCAAGCTGCGCGACGAACACAGCCGCCTGGCGACCGACTGGATGTGCCGGCTGAACCGTCCCGGCAGCCGCTTCGGCCGGCTCGAGGCGGTGCGCGCGATGACCGACGTGACCGGCTTCGGCCTGCTCGGCCATCTGGTCGAAATGGCCGACGGCAGCGGGCTGACCGCGCGGCTGGACCACGCCGCGGTGCCGTTGCTGCCGGGCGTGCGCGAGTACGTCGCGGCCGGCTGCGTGCCCGGCGGCACCCAGCGCAACTTCGCCAGCTACGGACACCGGATCGCCTGTGCAGACGGCGAACTGGACGCGGCACGGCGCGCGGTGCTGTGCGATCCGCAGACCAGCGGGGGGCTGCTGGTCGCGGTCGAGCCCGCGGGCGAACAGGAATTCCTCGCCGTGGCGGCCGAATGCGGCCTCGCGCTCGAATGCATCGGGGAAATGACCGAGCGCGCCGATCACGCCGTGGTGGTGTGCTGATGGACCGCATGCCCGGGTCATCGCTCACCGCAAGGCCGGACAGCGCCGACTATCGGGCGCTGCTGCTGTCCGGCGTGCCGATGCTGGACGTGCGCGCGCCGACCGAGTTCGCGCGCGGCGCCTTCCCGGGCGCGGTCAATCTGCCGTTGATGGACGACGACGAACGCCACCAGGTCGGCTGCCGCTACAAGGAGGAAGGCCAGCAGGCGGCGATCGCGCTCGGCCATGCGCTGGTCAGCGGCGAGCGCAAGGCGATGCGGGTGGCGGCCTGGGCCGAATTCGCACGGTGCCATCCCGACGGCTATCTGTACTGCTTCCGCGGCGGCCTGCGCTCGCAGATCTCGCAGCAATGGCTGCGCGAGGCCGGCATCGACTATCCGCGCGTCACCGGCGGCTACAAGGCGATGCGGACGTTCCTGATCGAATCGCTGGACGCCGCCGTCACGGAATGCGACTGGCTGGTGCTCGGCGGCCTGACGGGCAGCGGCAAGACCGCGCTGCTGGCCGAGCTCGACAGCGGGGTCGATCTCGAAGGCCATGCCGCGCATCGGGGCTCCAGCTTCGGCCGGCGCGCACGTCCGCAGCCGACGCAGATCAACTTCGAGAACGGGCTGGCGATCGATCTGCTGCGGCGGCGCGCCGCCGGCGCCGGCACGCTGGTGGTGGAAGACGAGGGCCGCTTCATCGGCAGCCGCGACGTGCCGCCGCGGCTGTACGCCCGCATGCAGGCGAGTCCGCTGGTGTGGCTGGACGAACCGTTCGAGGCGCGCGTCGAACGCGTGCTGCACGATTATGTGGTCGATCTGGCGGCCGAATATGTCGCCGCGCATGGGCCGGACAAGGGCTTCGACGCCTTCTCGGAACGGATGCGCGACGCGCTGGCCGGCATCTCGCGCCGGCTCGGCGGCCAGCGCTACGAGCGCCTGGCCGCGCTGCTCGCCCATGCGCTGCAACGCCAGGCGCAGAGCGGCGAGGTCGACGAGCACCGCGTCTGGATCGCGGTGCTGCTGCGCCATTACTACGACCCGATGTACGACTACCAGCGCGAGGCGAGGGAGAGCCGCATCGTGTTCCGCGGCGATCGGCAGGCAGTGCGCGAATATCTGCGCAATCAGGCGACCGTACAGCGGCAGATCGCTCGCTGAACAACGGAGCCGGCCGGCCGGTGGGTTTTTCCGCTCCGCGGGCGGAAGAGGAGTAGGGGAGAGAGCGGGACCGCGGCGCCTTCAATGCCCGCCGCAAACCTCGCAGTCGGGCGTGCGCGCCAGCGCCATCGTGGTCCATTCCATGCGGAACGCATCCACCATTAGCAGTCGTCCGGCCAGCGTCTCGCCCACGCCGGCGATCAGCTTCAGCGCCTCGGCGGCCTGCACGGTGCCGACCATGCCGACCAGCGGCGCGAACACGCCCATGGTCGCGCAGGCGGCCTCCGGCGCGTTCTCCGACGGCGGAAACAGGCAGGCGTAGCACGGCGCATCGTCGCGCCGGCGATCGAACACGCTGATCTGCCCGTCGAAGCGCAGCGCCGCGCCGGAGACCAGCGGCACGCGATGCGCGACGCAGGCGCGGTTGACCGCATGGCGCGTGGCGAAGTTGTCGCAGCAGTCCAGCACCACGTCGGCGTCGCGCACCAGCACATCCAGTTCGCTGTCGCCGACGCGCGCCGGCACCAGCCGCACATCGATCTCGGGATTGATCCGCAGCATGCCTTCGCGCGCCGACTCGACCTTGGGCCGGCCGACATTGGCGGTGGTGTGCAGGATCTGGCGTTGCAGATTGGTCAGGTCGACGTCGTCGTTGTCGACCACGACGATGGTGCCGACGCCGGCCGAGGCCAGATAGGGCAGCGCCGCGGCGCCCAGGCCGCCGGCGCCGATCACCAGCGCGCGGCCGGCCAGCAGCCGGCCCTGGCCTTCGATGCCCAGCTCATCGAGCAGGATGTGCCGCGAGTAGCGCAGCAGTTGGTCGTCGTTCATCGGGCGGGCGGCGGGACCGGGGTCCCGCCGCGATGCGTCGGTCTACGCGCTCAGGCTTCGTTCGCGAACGTGGTCAGGGCGCCTTGCCGGTCGGCGTGCCGAGCGGCTTGCCCATCGGCGCGCTCGCCGGCGGCTTGCTGTCCGGCTTCACTTCGGGCGCGGCGGGCTTGGCGTCCGGAGCGGGTGCGCGCTTGGACGGATCGGCCTTGACCGGGCCCTTCGGCACCTTGCTGTCGGACACCGGCGTCGCCTCGAGCTTGGAGCGCGAGCGCTTGATCGGCTCGCCCTTGAGCTGGTGGATCGCCTGCTGCAGCATGAAGTCCTCGGCGGTGCCGAACTCGATCGGCTTCTTGCGCCGTTCCTTCTCGCGCTCCTCCGGCGACTTCTTCGCGTTCTCTTCCTCGAGCCGGCGCAGTTCCTCGACGCGGCGCTGCTCGCGCTCGGTCATCTCGGCTTCTTCCGATTCCTGCTTGTTGTGCAGATGGCGCTCGGTGTCGATCTCGCGCGTGATCAGCGCGTCGTCCGGATCGCCTTCCGGATTCTGGTCGACCGGGATGTCCGGACGGATGCCCTTGGCCTGGATCGACTTGCCCGACGGCGTGTAGTAGTACGCGATGGTCAGCTTGATGCCGGTGTCGTTCGTCAGCGGCCGCACGGTCTGCACCGAGCCCTTGCCGAACGTGGTCTTGCCCATGATCAGCGCGCGCTTGTGGTCCTGCAGCGCGCCCGCGACGATTTCCGAGGCCGACGCCGAATAGGCGTTGGTCAGCACCACCATCGGTATCTTCTTGAACAGCGGCGGCAGATCCTTCAGCGGATCGTCCTCGACCGACGACAGCCGGTAGTTGTTGAAGTTGGTCTTGTAGACCCGCTTGGCGTCGGGCACCTGGCCGTTGGTCGAGACCACGGTCACGTCCTCGGGCAGGAAGGCCGCGGATACGCCGACCGCGCCCTGCAGCACGCCGCCGCCGTTGTTGCGCAGGTCCAGCACCAGGCCCTTCATGTTCGGATTCTTCTGCGCCAGCTCGGCCAGGCGCCGGCCCAGGTCGGCCACGGTGCGTTCCTGGAAGCTGGTCAGGCGGACCCAGCCGATGGCCGGATCGACCATCTTGGCCTTGACCGACTGCACGCGGATCTCGGCGCGCGTGATCGACACCGGGAAGGTGCGTTCCTCGCTCTTGCGGTAGATCGTCAGCGTGACCTTGGTGCCCGGCTCGCCGCGCATGCGCTTGACCGCCTGTTCCAGCGGCAGGCCGCGCACCGGCTTGTCGTCGATGCGGGTGATCAGGTCGCCGGGCTGGATTCCGGCGCGGAAGGCGGGCGTGTCCTCGATCGGGTTGATGACCTTGACCAGGCCCTCTTCCTGCGAGATCTCGATGCCCAGGCCCGCGAAACGGCCGCGCGTGCCTTCCTGCAGTTCCTTGAAGTCCTTGGCGTCCAGATACGACGAATGCGGGTCGAGGCTGGCGACCATGCCCTTGATGGCTTCGGTCAGCAGCTTCTTGTCGTCGACCGGCTCGACGTACTCGCGCTTGATCTGCCCGAATATGTCCGCCATCAGCCGCAACTGCTCCAGGGGCAGCGGCCCCGAGGAGTTCTGCGCGGTCGCGGACAGCTGCAGCGTGGCGAGCACGCCGGCAACGAGTCCCGCGGAGACAAGGCTGATGTTCTTGAGCGTCTTACGCATGTGGGCTGCCTGAACGTTGATTGGCGCCGGCCAGGGCGCCGTGGATTGCGCCGGTTGCGGCGTGGCGCAAGGGGCGCTGCCGGTCCGGTCTGACCGACAGTATAAGAGCGGGCGGAAAAAAAGGCCGCGCCGCGATGCGGCGCAGGCCTTGATGCGCCAAGGCTGGCGGGTCCGGCTCAGCGGGCCTTGCCCTGGCTCGCGACAGCGGCCAGCGAAGCGGCGATCGCTTCCTGGTCGCCCAGGTAGTAATGCCGGATCGGCCGCAGTTCGGCGTCGAGTTCGTACACGAGCGGCGTGCCGTTCGGGATATTGAGGCCCACGATATCGTCATCGGAAATCTGGTCGAGGTACTTCACCAGCGCGCGGATGCTGTTGCCATGGGCCGCGATCACCACGCGCTTTCCGGCTTTGATGTCCGGTGCGATCGATTCGTTCCAGAGCGGCAGCACGCGGGCGACCGTGTCCTTCAGGCATTCGGTCAGCGGAATCAGTTCGCGCGGCACGTTGGCATAGCGCGGATCGTCATACGAGGCGCGCGGATCAGTCGGCTCGAGCGCGGGGGGCGGGGTGTCGTAGCTGCGGCGCCAGACCAGCACCTGCTCGTCGCCGAACTTGGCGGCCGTCTCGGCCTTGTTCAGGCCCGCCAGCGCACCGTAGTGGCGCTCGTTGAGGCGCCATTCGTTGCGCACCGGGATCCACATCAGGTCCATCTCGTCCTGCACATGCCACAGCGTGCGGATCGCGCGCTTGAGCACCGAGGTATAGGCCACGTCGAAGGCGAAGCCGGCGTCCTTCAGCAGTTGGCCGGCCTGGCGGGCCTGCTGCGCGCCGGTTTCGGTCAGGTCCACGTCGACCCAGCCGGTGAAGCGGTTTTCCAGATTCCAGGTCGATTCGCCGTGGCGGATGAGAACGAGTTTGTACATGCTGCTTCCAAAGAGTGAGAATGCTGCGCGCGCCGCTCGCGAGCCGCTTGCCGGCCGCGGTGATCGCCCCGCGAACCGGCCCCACGGACAGGGCCTGGGCGCGAAACCGGCTATTTTATAATGCCGCCGACACAACCCACCGGAAACCCAACGTGAATTTCTTCGCCGACTACAACAACCTTGCCCTGATCGCCCTCGCGGTGGTGTCGGGCGGCCTGCTGGCCTGGCCCACCATTTCGCGCAGCGCGGGCGGCAAGACGGTCAATGCGACCACGGCGACGCAGCTGATCAACAAGCGCGGCGCCGTCGTGGTCGATATCCGCGAACCGGCCGAATATGCCAAGGGCCACCTGCCGCAGGCCAGGAGCGCGCCGCTGGCCGAGCTGGCCAATCGCGCGGCCAGCCTTGCGAAGGACAAGTCCGCCCCCATCATCGTCGTATGCCAGACCGGCCAGCGTTCGTCCAAGGCGCACGCGGCACTGAAGCAGGCCGGCTTCGGCGAGGTCTATTCCCTGGAAGGCGGCGTGGCCGCCTGGCAGCAGGCCGGTCTGCCGCTGGTCAAGTAAGTCCCCAGCCGGGCCGATGCCGTGCTCGGGCGGGCCGTCAGCAGGCCCCGCCCGACGCTGGTACAGTCCGGAAGTCGACCGGCCGCCGCTGCCACCGCAGCGGCGGCGCCGGTCCGAACCGCAAGATGCAAGGAGATAAGCGCATGGCCCGCGTCGTCATGTACAGCACGATGGTGTGTCCGTATTGCCAGATGGCCGAGCGCCTGCTGCGCTCGAAGGGGGTCGAGACGATCGAGAAGATCATGATCGACCGCGAGCCCGGCAAGCGCGAGGAAATGATGAGCCGCACCGGTCGCCGCACCGTGCCGCAGATCTATATCGACGACCGCCACGTCGGCGGCTTCGACGATCTGTCCGCGCTCGATCGCCAAGGGGGCCTGGCGCCGCTGCTGGCTGCCTGATCCGCCCCCCACGCGGATGAATTCGTCATCCGCGTCATGTACCATATGCGTTTTCCAACCGGACCACGCGGTTGGCCGCCGCCTGGCGCGCGGCCGTCCGCAGCCCGTCCCCTTCCCGCCACGTTTCATTCCCGCCATTCGGGCAGCCATCCATGAGCGACCAGCAAACCAATCAGCAGCAGGACGATCAACCGTACTTCAATATCCAGCGCGTCTACCTGAAGGACATGTCGCTGGAGCAGCCGAATTCGCCGCAGATCTTCCTCGAAACCGAAGCGCCTTCGGTCGAAGTGCAGGTCAACGTCGGCGCCTCGCAGCTGACGGACGGCATCTTCGAGGTCGTCGTGACCGGCACGGTCACCACCAAGGTGCAGGACAAGGTCGCCTTCCTGGTCGAGGCCCATCAGGCCGGCATCTTCGATATCCGCAACGTGCCGGACGAACAGCTCGATCCGCTGCTGGGCATCGCCTGCCCGACCATCCTGTATCCGTACCTGCGCAGCAATATCGCCGACGTGATCACCCGCGCGGGCTTCCAGGCCATCCATCTGTCGGAAATCAACTTCCAGGCGCTGTACGAGCAGCGCCTGCAGGCGGCGATGGAGCAGGCACAGGCGGAAGGCGGCGGCGCCGGCATCGTGATGCCCGATGGCACGCAGGCACGTCACTGATCGTCGAAATATCTGCCGGCGGAACGGGGCTGCGGCCCCGTTCCGCCTTTTTGCGTCTATAGCTTCAATCGATGACATCGACGCCATCGACGCCATAGCCGACATCGCCGACATCGCCGACATCGCCGACATCGCCGACATCGCCGGCATCGCCGACATCGCTGCGACCGCTGACTTCGCTATGACCACGGACATCGCTGCGATGCTGTCATCGCTGACATCGCGTCCACCGTCGGGCATGCAGCGGGCTGATCTCTCGACCGCCATCGACCAACGCCACGACCAACGCTACCGACCAACGCCACGACCATGAACCTCGCCTTTCTCGGAGCCGGCGCCTGGGGCACCGCGCTGGCCAGCCATGCCGCCGCCGCGCACGCGGTCGTGCTGTGGGGCCGGGACGCCGGCCAGCTCGCCGCGATGGCGGCCTCCGGCGTCAATGCGGACTATCTGCCGGGCGTGCCGCTGTCCGAGCGACTCGGCTTCGAGGCCGATTTCGCCCGTGCGGCCGCGCACGCGCTGTGCGCGCCTGACGGGCTGGTGATCGTCGCCACGCCGGTGTCGGGTTTGCGCGAGATGACGCGGCGCCTGGCCACCGAGGCCTCCGCGCACGGCGTGCCGCTGCGCATGCTGTGGCTGTGCAAGGGCTTCGAGGCCGGCACGCACGCGATGCCGCATCAGATGGTGGCCGAGGAACTGGCGGCGGCCGGCGCCTCGGTGCCGGTCGAGTACGGCGTGCTGACGGGACCGAGCTTCGCGCGCGAGGTCGCGCTGGGGCTGCCGTGCGCGCTGACCGTGGCCGGCAATGCGCCGGCGATCGCGGAACTCGCGCAGCGCGCCTTCCACCATCGCGCGATGCGGATCTACGGCAGCGACGATCTGGTCGGCGTCGAGGTCGGCGGCGCGGTCAAGAACGTGCTGGCGATCGCCACCGGCGCCAGCGATGGGCTCGGCCTCGGGCTCAATGCCCGCGCCGCGCTGGTCACGCGCGGCCTTGCCGAGATGACGCGGCTGGGGCTGGCGCTGGGCGGACGCGCCGAGACCTTCATGGGGCTGGCCGGCATGGGCGACCTGATCCTGACCGCCACCGGCGATCTGTCGCGCAACCGCAAGGTCGGCCAGCAGCTGGCCGGCGGTCGGACGCTGGAGCAGGTGCTGGCCGACCTGGGCCACGTCGCCGAGGGCGTGCGCTGCGCGCAGGCCGTGGCGGCACTGGCTGACCAGCATGGCGTCGAGATGCCGATCACGCGCGCCGTTTGCGCGGTGCTGTTCGAGGGCTTGGCGGTGGCCGACGCCGTCACGCAGCTGCTGCAACGCGACGCGCGCGACGAATGACCGCACCGGATCGCCTGAAATCACGCCGGCATTGGCTGGGCGCGCTGGCCGCCTGCGGCGGGGCGCTGGCGCTGCCGCGCTCTCTGCTGGCGGCCGGCAAGGACTGGCCCGCGCGGCCGCTGCGCATGGTGGTGCCGTTTCCGCCCGGATCGTCCCCGGACCTGATCGCGCGCTTGATTTCCGACCCGCTGGCGCAGGCGCTGGGCCAGCCGGTGGTGATCGAGAACCGGCCGGGCGCCGGCGGCAATATCGGCACCGGGCAGGTCGCCCGCGCCGCGCCGGACGGCTACACGCTGCTGTTCACCATCAACGGTCCGCTGGTCACGGCGCCGACGCTGTCGCGCCATCTGCCCTACGATCCGGTGCGCCAGCTGGCGCCGATCACGCTGGTCGCGACCTCGCCCAACGTGCTGGTGGTCGACCCGCGCACCGGCGTGCGCGATCTGCGCGAGTTCGTCGCGCTGGCGCGCGAGCGGCCCGGTGCGCTCAATTACGGCTCGGTCGGCAACGGCAGCGCCGCGCATCTGGCGATGGAGCAGCTGAAGGCGCGGGCCGGAATCTCGCTCGAACACATCCCGTATCCCGGCTTTCCGCAGATCGCGGCGGCGATGATCGCCGGGCAGATCCAGGCCGCCTTCATGGTGCCGGCGATCGCGATGCCGCAGGTCAATGCGGGCAGGCTGCGCGTGCTCGCGGTCACGACCAGCGGTCGCACCAGCCTGCTGCCGTCGGTGCCAACCGTGGCCGAATCCGGCTATCCGGGCTTCGAGGCGATCTCGTGGCAGGCGGTGCTGGCCCCGGCCGGCACGCCGGCGCCCATCGTCGACCGGCTCTATCGCGAACTGGTGAAGATCATCGGCAGCGACAGCGTGCGCGCGCAGATGCGGGCGCAGTACTTCATGCCGGCCGGCACCGCGCCGGCCTCGCTGCGCCAGACCATGGCCAGCGAGAAGGCGCGCTGGGACCAGGTCATCCGCGCGGCCGGCGTGCAGCCGGAATAGCCGAACGTTCGGCGTTCAGGCGCCGCCGGCAAAACCCTGCTGGCGCCAGGCCTCGAACACCACCACGGCGACGGTGTTCGACAGATTCAGGCTGCGGTTGTTGGGGCGCATCGGCAGGCGGATGCGCTGCGACGGCGCGAACCATTCGCGGCGCTCCGGCGCCAGCCCGCGCGTTTCCGAACCGAACACGAACCAGTCCCCGGGGGCGAAGGCGACCTGGCCGAACGGCGTCGAGCCGTGCGTGGTCAGCGCAAACATCCGCGCGGGGTCGGGACGTTCGCCGGCGAGGAAGGCGTCCCAGCTGTCGTGCACCTTCATGCTGGCGTACTCGTGGTAGTCGAGGCCGGCGCGGCGCATGCGCGCGTCGTCCAGCGGAAAGCCGAGCGGCTTGACCAGGTGCAGTTGCGCGCCGGTGTTGGCGCACAGGCGGATCACGTTGCCGGTGTTCGGCGGGATCTCGGGTTCGACTAGGACGACATGGAACATGGCGCGCGCAGCTTACCGTGCCGGGGCGCCGCTGTCATCCCACGTGCCATCGCGGGCTCCATCGGCGGCATCACGGCGTGCATCTCCGCGGGACCATCGCGCGTATCACGGCGGGGCATTACAGCAGGCATCACGGCAGGCATCACGGCAGGCATCACTGCGGTGCCGGCGTGCGCAGCGCCACCAGCGCGGTGACGCGCGCCGCGCCGTGGCGCTTGAGGACGGCGGCCGCCTCGGCCAGCGTGGCGCCGGTGGTCATCACATCGTCGACCAGCGCGACATGCCGTCCGCGCACGTCGTCGGCGTCGGCATGGCGCGCCAGCGCGAAGGCGCCCGCGATATTGAGATGCCGGCGGTCGGCCGCCAGCGCGGTTTGCGGCGCGGTGTCGCGCGCCCGCACCAGCAGATCGGCACGGGCCGCCGCGCCGAGTCGAGGCGCGAGGCTGCGGGCGATTTCCCACGATTGATTGAAGCCGCGCTCGGCGAGCCGCGCCGGGGCCAAGGGAATCGGCACGACCAGGCAGGGCTTGTCGTCCGGATCGCTCGATGACGGCGAGGGCCGGGCGGCCCAGGCCGACGCCAGTTCGCACGCCAGCCAGTTGGCCAGCGGCAGCACGCCGCCGAACTTCAGGGCCAGCACCAGCGCCTCGCGCGGCGGCGCGTAGTCGCCCAGGGCGATGGTGGCGTCGAAGGGCGGCGGCGCGCAGCGGCACATATTGCAGAGGCCGGCGGCCCGATGCGGCAGGGCGCAGCGCGGACAGCGCGGCGTCGGCTTCAGCAGGTCATCCGCGCAGCCGGCGCAGACGACGTCCGCCTGCACCTGTCCGCACAGCACGCAGGCACACGGCAGCCACCACCGCGCCAGCCGCTCGCGGGCGCCGCCGGCAAGCCGGGCGAGGCGCGCGTATACTGTCGGCCCGGCGCCACCGCGCGGACCCGCCGCGCCTTCGCGCCGCGCGCCGCCGTGCCGATCCTCGTCCTTGCCGCCGCTTCCGTGTCCACGCCTCACGCCGACTCCCCCGATACCTATCTGCCGCCCGCGCGGCTGACCCGGCTCGCCTTCGACCGGCGCAGCCCCGGCTTCGCCCAGCTGGATTTCCTGCTCGGCGAGATCGGCCGGCGCATGCAGGAGCGCATGCAGCTGATCCGCATCCAGCCCGAGCGCGCGCTCGATATCGGCTGCGGGCAGGGCCAGGGCCTGGCCGCGCTGCGGGCGCAGTATCCCGACGCGCAGATCGCCGGGCTCGACATCTCGGGCGCGATGCTGGCGCACGCGGCGCAGCGCGATCCGCAACGCCAGCCCGGCTGGCTCGGTCGCCTGCTCGGCAAGCGCCCGACCTTCGATCTGGTGCAGGGCGATCTTGCCACGCTTCCCTTTGCCGAGGGCGCCTTCGACCTGCTGTGGTCGAACCTGGCGCTGCACTGGCATCCCGAGCCGCATCGCGTGTTTCCCGAATGGCATCGCGTGACACGGACCGACGGCCTGGCGCTGTTCTCGCTGTTCGGCCCGGACACCTTGCGCGAACTGCGCGATGCCTTCGCCGAGGTCGATGCCGAGCCGCACACGCTGCGCTTCGTCGACATGCACGATATCGGCGACATGCTGGTCCACAGCGGCTGGTCGACGCCGGTGATGGACATGGAAACGCTGACGGTCACCTACGAGACGCCCGAACGGCTGCTGCGCGACGTGCATGCCTTCGGCGGCCTGCGCCGGCCCGCGGGCGCGGGCGGTGCGCAGGGCGTGCGCGGACTGAAGGGCCGCCGCTGGCACCAGGCGCTGCTCGCCGCGCTGGAGCGCCGCCGCAATCGCGACGGCGTGATCGCGCTGACCTTCGAGATCGTCTACGGCCATGCGTGGAAGCTGCCGCCCAAGGGCGGCCAGGCCCGCGACGAACAGGGCCGTACCGTGGTGCCGATCGACCGCATCGGCCGCGGCCGCCCGCGCGGCTGAGTCGCCCCAGCCTCGCCCCGACCGCGCGCCCGCTGCGCGGCAGATCTCGCGCAAGACCGCGCACCTACGTCGCGCGGGACCTTGCATCAAGCCCCCTCCGACACCGCCGCGACCCGGCGTACATCGCGCCGCTGCACTGCCGCTGTGCACCGCCGCGCTGTGGCGCGGGCGCCGTGCCGCGCCGGACTTGGCTTGTTACGGTTGACGAAGCGCCCTATAATGCGCCAGTTTGTCGCAGTGGTCCCCTGGCACAGAAGATCGGCGTTTTAGCACCGAAGCAGTGCAGCAGTGCGGTGAAGCCGGCAGAATTCCAGGCGTGCAACCGATGCAGCGATGCAGAGTGGTTGGCGATGCAGGAACTCGGTATCGCACTCCAGACGGCGCGTGACGGGCCCGGTGATAGTCCCAACGGAGCCCATGCCGTGCCGAACAACGACTGGCTGATGAAGCGGAATTGTTCGCTGTCTCCACGCCAGGTCGGCTGGTTTTACCTCTCCATCGTCAGTATTTCCCTTGCCATCGCCTTGTTCTTCGCGTGGCGAGGGGCTTGGCTCGTGCTGCCCTTTGCGGGGCTCGAACTGGCCGGGCTGGGCGTGGCCCTGCTCGCCTATGCACAGCACGCGACAGACTACGAGCGCGTCACGCTCAGCGAGGGCAGGTTGGTGGTCGAGAAGGCCAGCGCCGGTGAGGTGACCCGCGAGGAATTCAATCCGCACTGGGTGCGGGTCGAACTGGGCGAATCGTTCCCGGCGCTGGTGGTGGTGCGCTCTGGAACGCACGCTGTGCAGGTGGGGTGTTTTCTGGACCCGTACAAGCGACGAAAGTTCGCGCAGGAACTCGTTTCAGCATTGCGCGCCTTGTAAAAGGCGGCACCGTTGGGAGCGAGGGGCAGATTCGAATCTGTAATTTGGGTAGAGACAACAAATGAAAATGTGGAAGAAGGCATCCGCAGCGTGTCTGGCAGGCGCGTCCCTGCTCGCCAGCCAGGCAGCCCTCGCTGTCGAAGACATGCCGGGCGGTCCCGCCGTGCGCCAGCTGAACC
The DNA here is from genome assembly GCF_008632125.1 of Cupriavidus cauae. Classification (GTDB taxonomy): domain Bacteria; phylum Pseudomonadota; class Gammaproteobacteria; order Burkholderiales; family Burkholderiaceae; genus Cupriavidus; species Cupriavidus cauae. Next base: position 11,467 of record NZ_VWRN01000040.1, on the reverse strand, counting down.
TGACCGAGCCGGTCACCAAGATCGCCGAGCAGATTCACTGGCTGAACTGGATGATGCTGATCATCTGCACGGTGATCTTCATCGCGGTGTTCAGCGTGATGTTCTATTCCATCTTCACGCACCGCAAGGCCAAGGGCTCCAAGCCGGCCTCCTTCCACGAAAGCATCACCGTCGAAGTCGTCTGGACCATCATCCCGTTCCTGATCGTGATCGGCATGGCGCTGCCCGCGACCAAGACCGTGGTCGCGATGAAGGACACCACCAACTCCGACATCACGATCAAGGCCACCGGCTACCAGTGGAAGTGGGGCTACGACTATCTGAAGGGTGAGGGCGAGGGCATCTCCTTCGTGTCCACCCTGACCACCCCGCGCGAGCAGATCAACAACGAGGCGCCCAAGTCGAACACCTACCTGATGGAGGTGGACAACGAGATGGTGGTGCCGGTCAACAAGAAGATCCGCATCGTCACGACCGCCAACGACGTGATCCACGCCTGGATGATCCCGGCCTTCGGCGTCAAGCAGGATGCGATTCCCGGCTTCGTGCGCGACACCTGGTTCCGCGCCGAGAAGACCGGCGTCTACCGCGGCCAGTGCGCCGAGCTGTGCGGCAAGGAACACGCCTTCATGCCGATCGTGGTGCGCGTGGTGACCGACGCCGAGTACACCAAGTGGGTCGAGGAGAAGAAGAAGGCGATGGCCGCCGCGGCCGACGATCCCAACAAGACCTGGACCCTGGACGAGCTGAAGGTGCGCGGCGAGAAGGTCTACGCCGCCAACTGCGCGGTGTGCCACCAGCCCAACGGCAAGGGCGCCGGCGCCTTCCCGGCGCTGGACGGCTCGAAGGTGGTCAACGGCCCGCAGGCCGACCAGATGCACATCCTGCTCGAGGGCAAGGGCGGCATGCCGTCGTGGAAGCAGCTGTCCGATACCGAGCTCGCCGCGGTGATGACCTACACCCGCAACGTCTGGAGCAACAAGACCGGCGAGGTCATCCAGCCGGCGGACTTCGTCAATGCGCGTGCAGGCAAGTTCCCCGAGGGCGGCGGCGCCAAGTCGGCGCAGGGCGCACCGGCGGACGCCAAGCCCGCCGCAGAGCAAGCCAGCGCGGGCGCCCAGGGCGCCGCGAGCTGAGCGCGTGGACGTTAGAACAGGATTTCAGGAGTTTTCGCGATGAGTACTGCTACCCCGGACGCACTCGCCCATCCGCACGACCACGCGCATGACGAACACCACGATCATCCGCATGGCTGGCGCCGCTGGCTGTTTGCCACCAACCACAAGGACATCGGCACGCTGTACCTGCTGTTCTCCTTCACGATGCTGATCTCGGGCGGCGTGCTCGCGCTGCTGATCCGCCTGGAGCTGTTCGAGCCGGGCCTGCAGTTCTTCCGCCCCGAACTGTTCAACCAGTTCACCACGATGCACGGCCTGGTGATGGTGTTCGGCGCCATCATGCCGGCCTTCGTCGGCTTCGCGAACTGGATGATCCCGCTGCAGATCGGCGCCTCCGACATGGCGTTCGCGCGGATGAACAACTTCAGCTTCTGGCTGATGCCGCCCGCCGCGCTGCTGCTGGCGCTGTCGTTCTTCGTGCCGGGCGGCGCCACCGCCGCAGGCTGGACGCTGTACGCGCCGCTGTCGGTGCAGATGGGCCCGGGCATGGACATGGCGATCTTCGCCATGCACATCATGGGCGCGTCCTCGATCATGGGTTCGATCAACATCATCGTCACCATCCTGAACATGCGCGCGCCGGGCATGACGCTGATGAAGATGCCGATGTTCTGCTGGACCTGGCTGATCACCGCCTACCTGCTGATCGCCGTGATGCCGGTGCTGGCGGGCGCCATCACCATGGTCCTGACCGACCGCCACTTCGGCACCAGCTTCTTCTCGGCGGCCGGCGGCGGCGACCCGGTGATGTACCAGCATATCTTCTGGTTCTTCGGCCACCCCGAGGTCTACATCATGATCCTGCCGGCATTCGGGATCATCTCGCAGGTGGTGCCGGCCTTCTCGCGCAAGCGCCTGTTCGGCTACAGCTCGATGGTCTACGCGACCGCCTCGATCGCGATCCTGTCGTTCATCGTCTGGGCGCACCACATGTTCACCACCGGCATGCCGGTGACCGGCCAGCTGTTCTTCATGTACGCGACGATGCTGATCGCGGTGCCGACGGCCGTGAAGATCTTCAACTGGATCGCCACCATGTGGAAGGGCTCGATGACCTTCGAGACCCCGATGCTGTTCGCGATCGGCTTCATCTTCGTGTTCACCATCGGCGGCTTCACCGGCCTGATCCCGGCGGTGGCACCGATCGACATCCAGATCCAGGACACCTACTTCATCGTGGCGCACTTCCACTATGTGCTGGTGGCGGGCTCCCTGTTCGCGCTGTTCGCGGGCTTCTACTACTGGGGTCCGAAGTGGAGCGGGTTCATGTACAACGAGGCCCGCGGCAAGGTCCACTTCTGGGGTTCGATCATCTTCTTCAACATCGCCTTCTTCCCGATGCACTTCCTCGGGCTGGCGGGCATGCCGCGCCGCTATGCGGACTACGCGATCCAGTTCGCGGACTTCAACGCGATCTCGTCGCTGGGCGCGCTGGGCTTCGGCCTGATGCAGGTGTATTTCTTCTTCTTCGTGGTGCTGCCGTCGTACCGCGGAGGCGAAGTGGCCGCCGACAAGCCGTGGGAAGGCGCCGAAGGCCTGGAGTGGACCGTGCCGTCGCCGGCGCCGTTCCACACCTTCGAGGTGCCGCCGCAGGTCCGGTAACGGCATCCGGCGAGGCGGGGCGGCGGGCCGCAGGGTCCGCCGCCCCGCCCCGCGGTGCCGGGCCGCACCGGCAAGCTCCGGCCTGCACCGGCCATCACCGGCCACCACCTACCCGAGAATTCGATGCAGCATCCAAACGAAAGCCCATCGCCGACCGAACGCAAGGCCGCCAATCGCCGTCTCGGCCTGATCCTGCTGTCGATCGTGCTGGTCTTCTTTTTGGGTTTCTTCGCCAAGATGATGTGGCTTGGCTGAACGGGCTGAATTGGCTGAGCCCCGCTGCAAGGTAACGAGATGAGCACGAAGCAGCCGGTTCCGACCGGCGACGTCGAGGACAAGCGCTACAACCGCGGCATGATGCTGCGGCTTCTGGTGATCGTGGGCGTGATGTTCGCCTTCGGCTATGCGCTGGTGCCGCTGTACAAGAAGATCTGCGAGATCACCGGCATCAACGTCGTCACCACGCGCGAGCTCTACGGCGCCAGCGCCGGCAAGGTCAGCCAGAACACGCAGGTCGACACCAGCCGCACGATCACGGTGGAGTTCGATTCCAACGCCCGCGGCCCCTTCGCGTTCCGTCCGGTCAAGAGCAGCATGCAGGTCCATCCCGGCGAGATGGCGACCATCGTCTACGAGGTCGCCAACGGGCAGACCCGCGATATCTCGGCGCAGGCCATTCCGAGCTACGCGCCGAAGCAGGCCACCCAGTATTTCAAGAAGCTCGAGTGCTTCTGCTTCCAGCAGCAGACGCTGAAGGCGAAGGAATCGCGCGAGATGCCGGTGGTGTTCGTGATCGACCCGGACTTGCCCAAGGACGTCGAGAACATCACCTTGTCGTACACATTCTTCGAGATCGGCACGCCGATGGCGCCCGCGCCGCAGGGCCATCTCGACCAGCCGCCGGCCAGCGCCGGCAGCTGACGCAGTAGAGGAGGGTTGCCATGGACGAACTGAAGGACGCGGTCAAACGCAAGATGTCGTTCTGGCAGACGCTGCGTGCGGTGTTCTGGTCGTTCATCGGCCTGCGCAAGGGCGCGGAACACGATCGCGACATGGCGAACCTGAACCCGATCCATGTGATCGTCGCCGGCGTACTCGGTGCCGTGATCCTGGTGGTGGTGCTGATCGGCATCGTCCGCCTGGTGGTGGGTGGATAGGTGGGCGGATAGCCGGGCGGACAGGTCGGCAAGGAACGCCGTGCGGCAGCAGGCAGCAATGGCAGGTCGGCCGAACAGGCAACACAAGACAGAAGACAGAGCGTCGTCCGCCCTCGGGCAGCCGGCGTATAACGATGAATCAGAGATCTGAGCTGGAGAAAACAGAATGAGTGCGAATCGCGCAAACGCTCCGTACTACTTCGTACCGGGCCCGTCGCGCCATCCGGTCACGGCGGCCCTGGGGCTGCTGCTGACCGCCGCCGGGGCGGCCGGGTGGGTCAACGGCCAGCCGTGGGCGCCCTATGTCTGCGTGCTGGGCATCCTGTGGTTCCTGTTCGTGCTCAAGAGCTGGTTCGGCGACGCGATCGGCGAGTCGGAAGGGGGCATGTACGGCCGCCGCATCGACATCTCGTACCGCTGGTCGATGGGCTGGTTCATCTTCTCCGAGGTGATGTTCTTCGGCGCCTTCTTCGGCGCGCTGTTCTACGCCCGCGTCTACACGATGCCGTGGCTGGGCGACCTGAACAACAAGATCCTGTGGCCCGATTTCGCCGCGGTGTGGCCGAACGCAGGTCCGGCCGGCACCGTCGAGCCGTACGAGGCGATGGGCCCGTGGCCGATCCCGACCATCAACACGGCGCTGCTGCTGATGTCGGGCGTCACGCTGACCTGGGCGCACCACGCGCTGCTGGCCGGCAAGCGCAGCCAGGTGGTGCAGGGCCTGGTGCTGACCATCCTGCTGGGCGCGGTCTTCATGGGCTTCCAGGTCTATGAATACATGCACGCCTACAGCGACCTGAACCTGAAGCTGACCTCGGGCATCTACGGCTCGACCTTCTTCCTGCTGACCGGCTTCCACGGCTTCCACGTGACGATGGGCGCCATCATGCTGACGGTGGTGCTGATCCGCGTGCTCAAGGGCCATTTCACGCCGGACCACCACTTCGCCTTCGAAGGCGCCGCCTGGTACTGGCACTTCGTCGACGTGGTCTGGCTGTTCCTCTACGTCGTGGTGTACTGGTTGTAAGCAGGCACCGGCTCGAAGGAACGGAAAACGGGGGCGCATCGCGCCCCCGTTTCATTTGCCGGGGGCGTTCGATTCAGGCGGCGCCGACCCGATCCTTTAGAATGCGGACATCGCCGTGCGTTGCCTGCCAGTCCAAAAAGCAAGCGCCGCAGGAATCTCATCCCTGCGGCGCTTGCTTTTTGTCCGGCTGTCGAAGGTGCCCGGTGCTACGGCCCCGTGCGGATGCCCGTGCTTTCGATCCATCCCATCCAGTACGAGAACAGGATGAACAGGAACAGCGCGATCGACAGGCCGACACGAACCGTCAGCGAACGGACCATATGCGCGCTCGACTTGCCGCGGTCGCGCATCATGAAGAACAGGGCGGAGGCCAGGCTGGAGACGATCAGGATGAAGGCAATGACGATGACGATGCGCATGGCGGCGGTCGGGACAAGGGTGCGTCATTATCGCACCGCGTTCCCGCGGCCGTTTCCGCCGTTCCGGCTGTTCCCGCCGCTGCGGCCCATCCAGCAGCTCGCGCCGCTCCAGCGATGAAGCTGCTGCGCGCCCTGAGCCCGGTGCCGACGGTGGCGGCGCTGGTCGTCATCGCGGTGACCTGTGCGCTCGGCAACTGGCAGCTGGGCCGGGCCCACGACAAGATCGCCCGCGCCGAGCGGCTGCGCGCGCTGGCCGAGGCGCCGCCGCTGCGGATCGGCACGGCGCCGCCGCCGCTGCCCGCGTCTGATCTGGTCTCGCGCAAGGTGATCGTGCGCGGCCGGTTCGACCCGGCCCACACCGTGCTGCTGGAAAACCGTCCGCACGGCAACGGGCAGGACAGCCGCTCCGGTTTCCTGGTGCTGACACCGCTGCGGCCCGACGATGCCGCGGGCCCCAACGGCACGCATGCCGGCACCGGCACTGAGGCCCCCCGCGCCGTGCTGGTGCTGCGCGGCTGGCTGCCGCGCGACGCGCAGGATCGCACGCGCATCGCGCCGTTTCCGACGCCCGAGGGCACGGTGACGCTGCAGGGCGTGGCACTGGCCGATGTGCCCAGGGTCTATCAGCTCGGCGGCGCCGAGGCCCAGCGCGGCGAACGCATCCGGCAGAACCTGGACCTGGACGCCTTCGCCGCCGAACTGGGTACGCCCCTGCAGCCCTTCGTGCTGCAGCAGCGCAGCGACACCGGCGATGGCCTGGCGCGCGACTGGGCCAGCGCCGACCTCGGCGTCGAGCGCCACTACGGCTATGCCTTTCAGTGGTATGGTCTGGCCGCGCTGACGCTGGTATTGCTGGTGGCGCTGACCTGGCGGCGTGCCCGGCGGCTCGCCATGCCGGCGGATGCCGGCGGGGCCACGGCCGCGGCCCCCGCGGGCGGTGCCCGCCACGACGATTAATCACTCCAACGACTATCCATGCCTTCCGATCCCGCCACGGCCAAGCCGGCCGCGCCGCAAGACTCCCGCAGCGATCCGCGCATCGATGCCCGCACGCGCCGCGGCCGGATCCAGATGCTGTTGCTGCTGCTGGTCTGCGCCTCGCCGGTCATCGCCTCGTATCTGACCTACTACGTGTTCCGGCCGGCCGGCGGGCAGACCAACTACGGCACGCTGATCGAGCCGCAGCGCCCGGCGCCGGCCGTGCGCGTGACCGACGAACGCGGCCAGGCGGTGCCGCTGCAGGACTTCAAGGGCAAATGGCTGCTGGTGTCGACCGGCAGCGCCGCCTGCGACGAGGCCTGCGCGAAGCGGCTGTTCACGATCCGGCAGATCCGGGCCGGCCAGGGCAAGGAGCGCGAACGCATCGTGCCGGTCTGGCTGGTCAGCGACGACGGTCCGATCGATCCGCGCCTGACGGCGGCCTACAACGAGCCCTATGCCGGCGTGCGCTTCCTGCGCATGGACCGCGAGCAGATCCGCGGCTGGCTGCCGCCCGCGGAAGGGCAGGCCGTCGAGGCGACGCTGTATCTGGTCGATCCGCTCGGCAATCTGATGATGCGGTTCCCGAAGGACCCGGACCCGAAGAAAGTGCATTCGGACCTCAGCCGCCTGCTCAAGTACAACCGCATCGGCTGATGGAGGGCCCATGCTGACTCAACTCGCCCTGATCAGCCTGCTGCTGGCGCTGCTGCCGCTCAGCTACGTGCTGGCCCGCGGCAGCCGCGACAAATACCGCAAGCTGGTCTGGATCACCGCCTTCCTGACGCTGGACCTGATCATGTTCGGCAGCTTCACCCGGCTGACCGACTCGGGGCTGGGCTGCCCCGACTGGCCCGGCTGCTACGGCCATTCGAACCCGTATGCCGCCGTCGAGCACATTCGCGCGGCGGAAACCGCGTTGCCGAGCGGGCCGGTGACCTGGGCCAAGGCCTGGATCGAGATGCTGCACCGCTACTTCGCCATGGCGGTCGGCGTGTTGATCATTGCGCTGGTGGTGCTGGCCTGGAGCAAGCGCCGCGAACTGAAGCAGTCGCCCTGGTTCGCCACCGGCGTGCTGCTGCTGGTCTGCGTGCAGGGCGCGTTCGGCGCCTTCACGGTCACGATGAAGCTGCAGCCGATCATCGTGGTCACCCATCTGCTGCTGGGCATGGCGCTGCTGGCGGCGCTGATCTGGCTGGGATCGCGCAGCGACCCGCCGCGCACGATCGCGCCGGCCGCGGCCGGCCTGCGCTGGCCCGGGCGGATCGCGCTGGCGCTGCTGGTGATCCAGATCTTCCTCGGCGGCTGGGTCAGCACCAATTACGCGGTGCTGGCGTGCACCGACTTCCCGCTGTGCAACGGGCAATGGATTCCGGAGATGGATTTCCGCCACGGCTTCACGCTGTGGCGGCAGCTTGGCATGACGGCCGACGGCGATTACATCCCGCATTCGGCCCTGGTGGCGATCCACTGGGTGCACCGCGGCTTTGCGGTCGTTGTGCTGGGCTATCTGGCCTGGTTCGCGCTGCGCACGCGCCGCTTTGCGCCGCTGGCGCGGGCCTCGCACTGGCTGCTGGCGGTGCTGGTGCTGCAGTTGGCCACGGGTTTGTCGAACATCGTGCTGGATTGGCCGCTTTTGCCGGCAGTCGCCCACAATGGCGGCGCGGCGGTGCTGCTGATGCTGTTGGTCAGGCTCAATTACAATATAGGGCTCGCGACCCGTGCCGCCACCGCCGCGGCCCTCGGTTCATTCGATCGCGCCCCCGCTGCCGCCCCTGACGCCCCGGCTCCCGATGCCGCCGGCGCAAATCGCCCGGCCGACACGGCGCGCGCCTCATGAAAGACAAGACTCCCGTGGCCACCACCGCTACCCAGACCCAGCAACCGCCCAGCCGGCTGCGCCACCTCGCCCGCCAGTACGCCGCGCTGACCAAGCCGCGCGTGACGCAGCTGGCGGTCTTCTGCGCCATCATCGGCATGTTCCTCGCCACGCCCGGCATGGTGCCGTGGCGCGTGCTGATCGGGGGCGCCGCCGGCATCTGGCTGCTGGCCGCGGGCGCCTTCGCGATCAACTGCCTGGTCGAGCAGAAGGTGGACGCGCTGATGCGCCGCACCGCGTGGCGCCCGTCGGCGACCGGCGAAATCGGCACCAGCCAGATCCTGGTGTTCTCGCTGGTGCTGGGCGGCGCCGGCATGTGGCTGCTGCACGTGTTCACCAACGACCTGACGATGTGGCTGACCTTTGCCACCTTTGTCGGCTACGCGGTGGTCTACACGATCCTGCTCAAGCCGGCCACGCCGCAGAACATCGTGATCGGCGGCCTGTCGGGCGCGATGCCGCCCGCGCTGGGCTGGGCCGCCGTGGCCGGCGACGTACCGGCCGAGGCCTGGTTCCTGGTGCTGATCATCTTCACCTGGACCCCGCCGCACTTCTGGGCGCTGGCGCTGTACCGCCGCGCCGACTATGCGAAGTCGGGCCTGCCGATGCTGCCGATCACGCATGGCGAGCGCTTCACGCTGCTGCATATCCTGCTGTACACGCTGGTGATGATCGCGGCCACGCTGCTGCCCTTCGTCTACGGCATGAGCGGCTACATCTATCTGGCGGCGGCGCTGGTGCTGGGCGGCGTCTTCCTGGCCTACGCGTGGAAGCTGTACCGGCAATATTCGGACGCGCTGGCGCAGCGCACCTTCCGTTTCTCGATCCTCTATCTGTCGCTGCTGTTCGCCGCGCTCCTGATCGACCACTACTTCAAGTTCGTGCCGCAGCCGTGATGGCGGCCCGGCCGCGACAAGATGTCGCGGCCAACGCCCGGTGCGCCGCGATCGGCGATACTAGCCGCTGCTGGCGGCGCGCCTGCCGCGCCACCTCAGGCCCGGCACACGCGGACAAGCGCGAACAAGACGCGAACACGCCGCCAACAAAGCCGCCAACAAAGCCGCCGACAAGCGGCCGACATGTCCCCGGACAAGCCCAATCGAACCGATACCATGCGCACCGCCTCGTTTTCCTCGTCCGTCTTTCCCTTCCTGGCCAAGCTGCGGCGCTTTCTGCTGGTCGCGCTGCTGGCGCTGGGCCTGGCCGCCTGCGGCCAGCAGAAGCCGACCTTTCAGAATATCGACGTGACCGGCGGCAGCGAATTCGGCAAGGACTTCAAGCTGACCGACCACACCGGCAAGCAGCGCACGCTGGCGGACTTCAAGGGCAAGGCGGTGGTGATGTTCTTCGGCTACACCCATTGCCCGGACGTGTGCCCGACCACGATGGTCGAGTGGAAGACGGTGATGGAGCAGCTCGGCCCCGACGCCGATCGCGTGCAGGTGCTGTTCATCACGGTCGATCCTGAGCGCGACACGCAGGCGCTGCTGGCCCAGTACGTGCCGGCCTTCGATCCGCGCTTCCTGGGCATGCGGCCCGCCGACGAGGCGGCGCTGCGCCAGCTGACCAAGGACTTCAAGGTGTTCTACGCCAAGGTGCCGGGCAGTTCGCCGGGCAACTACACGGTCGACCATTCCGCCGGCAGCTATGTGTTCGATCCGGAAGGGCGGCTGCGGCTGTTCATTCGCCATGGCCAGGGCACCGAGCCGATCGTCAAGGACATGAAGCAGCTGCTGTCCTGAGCGTCTCGATCGACCCCCAAGGACATGGGTCCGGAGTCCTCTGGTCCCGTGTCCTCAGTCCCGAACCCTCAGTCCCGAGTCCTCAGTCCCGAACCCTCAGTCCCGAGTCCTCAGTCCCGAGTCCTCAGTCCTGAACCCTCAGTCTGTCCTGAGTCCTCGGTCCTCAGTGCTCGGTACTGCGCGGCTCAGCCCTTGTTGAAGATGCTGTAGAAGTCCGGCGCCCCGACCTCGGTCACGGTCAGGTCCAGCGACCCTTCGATGTGCTCCAGATGCTCGCGCATCACCGCGCGTGCCGCGCCCTCGTCGCGCTTCTCGATCGCCGCGATCAGCTCGCGGTGCTCGTGCTCCGGGCAGGCCGGCGCGCCGGGCCGGTCATACAGCGTGATGATCAGGCAGGTCAGCGAGACCATCTCGCGGATGACCTTCTCCAGGATGGCGTTGCCCGCCATTTCCGCCAGCAGGATATGGAATTCCCCCGATAGTCGGATCACCGCGGCGCGGTCGCCGCGCGCGCGCGCCGCGTCTTCTTCCTGCACGTGCCGCTGCAGGCTGCGGACCTTGGCCGGCGTCGCGTGGCGCGCCAGCGTGGCGGCCAGCTCGGGCTCGATGACCTGGCGCGTCTGGAAGACCTGATGCGCTTCCTCGACCGTCGGGCTGGCGATAAAGGCGCCGCGGTTCGGCACCAGCGTGACCAGCTTCTCGTGCGCGAGCCGGGCGAACACTTGGCGGATGCGGGCGCGGCTGGCCCCGGTGACCTCGCACAGCCGCTCCTCGACCAGCTTGGTGCCGGCCAGCAGCCGGTGTTCCATGATGGCGGACAGCAGGCTCAGATAGATCGCCTCGGTGGCCGACGCCTCTGCGGTGCCGTTCTCCGGGCTGTCGGCGGCATTGGCGGCAGCGGCCTCGGCGGCGTTCATGGTGTGGGCGTCCTCAGCCGGCGAGGCAGCGCCGCGGGCGGACGTCCGGCGGGCGGCGGGTTTGCCGGCGGCCGTCTTGCGCCCGGCCGGCGTGGGCGCCGAGGCGGCAGCGGTCTTGCCGCCGGTCGGCTTGCGAAGAGAAGACATTGTGACGATGCGCGGTGGACTTTGTCACCGCGATTGGCGACGAACGATCCGCATATCGTACACAAAGCGCGCGGCACCGGTCCGAAACGCCGCCGGGCGCGCGCGCCGATGGAAGGATCGGGCCCGGCACCGCGACGATGCGCGCAGCGTGCCGTCGCGCCATCCGCGCAACAGCGTGCCATCCAGTCGGCCGCGCCGCGTGCCATCCCGCCATCCGCACCGCCCCTTCAGAGTGCCAGCGACAGATCGCCCTGTACGGCCGTCGCCATCGGCGCACGTGCCGATCCCGGATGGGGATGCGTCTCGATCCAGTGCCGCGCGATATCGATGCGGCGCGCGATCCAGACCTTGTCGTGCGACTGCACGTAGTCCAGGAAACGCTGCAGCGCGCGAAAGCGCCCAGGGCGGCCGAGCAGCCGGC
>NZ_VWRN01000039.1 GCF_008632125.1 Cupriavidus cauae | reverse complement strand
CCGGCCGTCGCGCCACGGCGCGGCAATCGCTTCGGCGCTGGCCTCCGGCGTGACGATGCTCAGCGCCACCGCGCGCACCAGTTCGACCGGCAGCCACGGCATGTCGGCCAGCGCCACCAGCCAGCCGGCCGCCTGTTCGCTGGCCGCGACTGCCGCCGCCAGCGCGGCGCCCATGCCGGCCTCGGCGCGCGCCGAGGCAACGACCTTGCAGCCGCCCTCGCTCAGTTCCCGTTCCAGTTCGGGTTGTCCCGGCCGCACGACGGCGATCGCGCCAGGCAGCGCGGTGGCCAGCGTGCGGGCGCTGTGCCAGGCCACCGTGCGTCCGTCCGGCAGCGCCTGCAGCAGCTTGTTGCGCGCGCCGCTGGCATCGAAGCGGCGGCCGTAGCCGGCGGCCAGCAGGATGCCGGCCGGCAGATCGGAATCGATCAGCGGCCCGGACTGCATGCGCTCGCCTCGTTGGCGGCCAGTTCGCGCGCGGCCTTGGCGCCCTCGACCTGCAGGATGTCGGGCAGCGACACGTGGTTCTTCGCCGCGACCACCTCGGCCAGGATCGAGATCGCGATCTCCGGCGGCGTGCGGCTGCCGATATAGATGCCGACCGGCCCATGCAGCCGCGCCAGCTGCGCGTCGTTCAGGTCGAATTCCTTCAAGCGCTCGCGCCGCGCCTGGTTGTTGCGGCGCGAGCCCAGCGCGCCGACATAGAACGCGCGCGTGCGCAGCGCCTCCATCAGCGCGAGATCGTCGAGCTTGGGGTCGTGCGTCAGCGCGATCACCGCGCAGCGCTCGTCCAGCTTCATCTCGATCACGGTGTCGTCCGGCATGGTGCGCACCATGGTGACGCCGGGAATGTCCCAGGTCTCGGTGTATTCCTCGCGCGGATCGCAGACGGTGACCTGGAAGCCGAGGCCGACCGCGATCTGGCACAGGTACTTCGAAAGCTGGCCGGCGCCGATCACCAGCATCCGGTAGCGCGGCCCGTGGATCGTCGCCAGCGTGCGGCCGTCGAAGGTCAGGCCGTCGGTGGCCTCGGCAGGGCCCAGCGTGGCCTTGCCGGTCTCCATGTCGAGCGTGCGGGTCACCAGCCTGCCGTTCTCGACCGCGTCCAGCAGCTCGGCCAGTCCGCTGTCGGCGCTGACCGGCTCGGCGACCAGCTCGATCGTGCCGCCGCAGGGCAGGCCGAAGCGGTGCGCCTCCTCGGCGCTGATGCCGTACTTGATCGCCTCCGGCGCGCGGGCCGCGATGCCCTCGCGCCGGACCCGGTCGATGATGTCGTCCTCGATGCAGCCGCCCGACACCGAGCCGACCACCAGCCCGTCGTCGCGCACCGCCAGCATCGCGCCCTCGGGGCGGGGCGACGAGCCCCAGGTCCTGACCACCGTGACGAGCAGCGTGCGGTGGCCCTCGGCGGTCCAGCGCACGCTGCTTTTCAGGACTTCGAGATCCACGCTGTCCATGATCGCTTCCGTTTGGTATGTTCGCCTGCTTGTTTGTCAGCCGGTTCGCCGGCGGCAGTGGCTTGGTTCGATTCGCCCGCCAAAGGTTCACCGGCTTCGCCTGCCTGTCCGTCGGCCGGCTGCTGGCCGCCGCTGACCGCCTCGGAAAAGCGCGTGAAGAAGGTGTCCGCCATCTTGCGCGCGGCGCCGTCGACCAGCCGCGAGCCGATCTGCGCGATCTTGCCGCCGACCTGCGCCTGCACCGTGTACGACAGCACGGTCTCGTCGCCGTCGGGGTCCAGCCGCACCTTCGCGGTGCCCTTGCCGAAGCCGGCCGCGCCGCCCTGGCCGTCGAACGCGATGGTATAGCTGTCCGGCGCCTGGATGTCCTGCAGCGCCATCCGGCCCTTGAACTTCGCCTTCACCGGCCCGATCGCGGCCGTCATGCTGAGCAGATAGGCGTTGTCGCCATCGGGCTCGATACTCTCACATCCCGGAATGCAATGCTGGAGCAGGGCCGTGTCGTTCAACGCCTCCCAGGCGACCTGCTGCGGCACTGGCAGCCGGTGGGTTTGGGTCATTTCCATGGTGCGGTGTTCTCCTTGTCGTTGGGGGCTCGCCGGCCCGGGGCCGGACCGGGGCGCTTTTGCGCCACGGAATGCGGTGCGGAATGCGATGCGGAATGCGATGCGGAATGCGGCGCCGCCAGCAGCGATTCCAGCGCGAACAGGCTCGCCAGGTTGTGGGCGGGGCGCAGCGCGTCGACATGCGGCAGGATCGCCTGCACGCCGCGCGCCTGCGGCGTGAAGCCCGCGTAGCGCAGCAGCGGATTCAGCCAGACGATGCGATGGGCGAAACGCCGCAGGCGCGCCATCTCGTCGCCGAGCAGGTCGATCCGTTCGTGATCGAGGCCGTCGGTGACCAGCAGCACGGTGGCGCGGCCGCCCAGCGTGCGGCGCGCCCACTGGCGGTTGAAAGTCGCCAGCGCGGCGCCGATGCGCGTGCCGCCGGCCCAGTCTCTCACCTGTTGCGAGATGGCCTCGACCGCGTCGTCCGGATCGCGCTCGCGCAGCGCCCGGCTGACATTGGTCAGCCGCGTGCCGAACAGGAAGACCGACAGCCGCTCGCGCGATTGCATCAAGGCATGGCAGAAGTACAGCACCGCACGCGAATACTGGCTCATCGATCCCGAGATATCGAGCAGCAGCACCAGCGGCGGGCGGCGCTCGGCGTGGCGGCGATATTTCCAGCGCATCCATTCGCCGTGCTGGCGCACCGCCAGACGCGCGCTGGCGCGCAGGTCGGCATGGGTGCCGTGCGCGGCGGCGCGCAGCCGGCGCGTGCGCTCGGTGGCCAGATGGGTGCGGCGCGAGCGGATCAGGTGCTGCAGCGCGCGCCATTCGTCGGCCGACAGCGTGTCGAAGTCGCGCTGCGCCAGCCGCTCCTGCGCCGAGAAGGTCAGCACCGCGCCGATGCGCTCCTCGGCAGGCGAGGGCACCGGTGCGGGTTGCGCGGCGGGCGGCTCGCGCGCGGCCAGCGCATCGGCGAGCCGATTGCTGCGGCGGGGCGGCGGTGCGCCGGCCTCGACGCGCGGCAGCAGCAGCGCGCGCAGCTTGCCCTCCCAGTCGGGGTCGCGCCAGAACAGGTCGAAGGCGGCGTCGAACAGCGGGCGTTGATCTGGGCCGGACAGCATCAGCGCCGCCAGCGTGGCGTGCACCTCGTCGCGCCGGCCCAGGTCGACATGCCGCAGCGCC
>NZ_VWRN01000038.1 GCF_008632125.1 Cupriavidus cauae | reverse complement strand
GGCCCAGCTCGACGAAGGCGCGGGTCAGCTCGGGATGGCGCTGCAGCGCCATCGACACCCCGAAGATGGTCAGCGGCAGGCCGCGCTGCTCGAACTCGCGCAGGATGCGCCAGACACCGGCGCGCGAACCGTATTCGTAGATGCTCTCCATGCTCATGTGGCGGTCGGGGTAGGCCGCCGCGCCGACGATCTCGGAGAGGAACTGCTCGGACGCCGCGTCGCCATGCAGCACGCAGTTCTCGCCGCCTTCCTCGTAATTGAGCACGAACTGCAGCGCCACGCGCGCGCCGCCCGGCCATTGGGCATGCGGCGGCTGGCTGCCGTAACCGATCAGATCGCGTGGATAGTTATGGTTTGTCATCAGGGTCACTCGGGTTGTCAAAACAGGCCGCACGGCATCGACCCGGCCCGCGCCGCCACCGAGGCGGCGACGCGGGCGATTGCACGGCTGGCCTTATTCCGTGCCGTGGGTATTGGCGGCCGCGTTGCGCATCGCTTCGTCGGCCGACTGCATGCCGTTGTAGAACAGGTTCAGCGCCACCGCGACCACGGTGCCCAGCACGATGCCGCTGTGCGTGATCGCATGGGTCCAGCTCGGCAGGTACTGGAAGAAGGTCGGTGACAGCGTCGGGATCATGCCGAAGCCGATCGAGATCGCGACGATGAACAGGTTGTGGCGGTTGCGGTTGAAATCGCACGAGCCCAGGATGCGGATGCCGGTCGCGGCCACCATGCCGAACATCACGATGCCGGCGCCGCCCAGCACGAACTGGGGCACCGAGGCAACCACGTGCGCCATCTTGGGGAACAGGCCGAAGGCGATCAGGATCAGGCCGCCCGCCGCCGCGACATAGCGCGAACGCACGCCGGTCACGGTGACGAGGCCCACATTCTGCGAGAACGAGGTGTACGGGAAGGTATTGAACACGCCGCCGATCACCGTGCCCAGGCCGTCGGCGCGCAGGCCGCGCGTCAGGTCGGCGTTGGACAGCCGCTTGCCGGTGATGTCCGCCAGTGCAAGGAACATGCCGGTCGATTCGACCAGCGTGATCACCATCACGATGCACATCGACAGGATCGCCGAGAAGTGGAAGGTCGGCATGCCGAAATGCAACGGCGTGATGACGGCCACATAGCTCGCCTCGTGCAGGCCTTCGAACGACACCTTGCCCATCGCCATCGCGATCAGCGTGCCGGCGATGATGCCGAGCAGCACCGCGCAGTTCGACACCAGGCCGCGGCCGTACTTGGTCAGCAGCAGGATGATGACCAGCACCGCCCCCGCGATGCCGAGGTTGGTCAGGTCGCCGTAGGCGAGGTTGGGCACTTCCTTGACCACGCCGTCGATCACCGCGCGGGTGGTGGGCTGGCCGCCGGCGGCCCAGTTGATGCCGACCCGCATCAGCGACACGCCGATCAGCGTGATCACCGTGCCGGTCACCACGGGCGGGAACAGCCCGAGCATGCGGCCCATCATCGGCGCGATCAGGATGCCGAACAGGCCGGAGGCAATCACCGCGCCGTAGATGCCCAGCAGTCCGATATTGGGATCGGTGCCGATCGCGATCATCGGCGCCACCGAGGCGAACGTCACACCCATCATCACCGGCAGCCGGATGCCGAATTTCCAGAAGCCGAACGCCTGGATCAGCGTGGCGATGCCGGCGGCGAACAGGTCGGCGTTGATCAGGAAGGCCAGCTGGTCCTTCGGCAGCTTCAGCGCGCCGCCGACGATCAGCGGCACCGCCACGGTGCCCGCGTACATCACCAGTACATGCTGCAGCCCGAGCGCGAGCAGCCGCCCCGAGGGCAGGCGCTCGTTGGTCAGGTCCGTGGGGACCGTGGTGCTTGCGCTTGTCATTGTGTTTGTCTCCTCTCCGATGGTTGGACGTTTGCTTGGCGTCCGCATGCCTTCTGGTGCGTCCGGCCAGATCGTTCGGAACGATCCGGGCCTGGGCCCGCTGCCGGCACCTGCGAGGGTGCGCGTGGCTGGGCGGGCTGCGAAAGCTGGGCGGGGCGCCGGCAGGGTGGAACAGCGGGCTAGGTGGAGCGTCCCAGCACGCTGCGAAGATCGAAGCTGCCCGGATCGTCGGGCTGTACGCGGTCGGCGCAGGCGCCGAGATGGTGCGCCATGCGCGATTGCGCCAGGGCGGCGTCGCCCTGTTCCAGCGCATCGAGAATGGCCTCGTGTTCGTCGAAGGAGCAGGCGTTGTTGCCCGGCGCCTCGACGCTGGCGATCATCAGCGTGGTGCGCGACACCAGGCGGCGCATCATCGTGACCAGCAGCGCGTTGCCGGACAGCTCGGCGAGCGCGGTATGGAATTCGGCCGACAGCCGGATCCACTTGGGCCGTTCGTTGTTCAGGAAGGCCTGCCGTTCCTGCTGGACCATCTGGCGCACCGGCGCGATCACGCTGCGGACATTGCGCTGCGCCGCGAGCTTTTCCAGCACCGCGCGCTCGAGCATCTGGCGCAGCTCGAACATGTCGTGCGCCTCGTCGGTGGAAGGGCTGGCGATGAAGGCGCCGCGATTCGGTTCGAGGTCCACCATGCCGTCGGCCGCGAGACGGGCCAGCACCTTGCGCACGGTGTGCCGCGCGGTGGCATAGATCTCGCAAAGCGAATGCTCGGTCAGCTTGGTGCGCGGCGGCAGCCGATGCTCCATGATCGCGTCGTAGATCTCGTGATACATGCGCTCCTCGACCGAACCCTTGCGCGGCTTCGTTTCGTTGGGCGCGGCGCCTTCATCGGCGCCGGCAATCAGCTTCAGAGTCTTGGACATCGTGGCACCCGCTGGTAGAGGGTTCGGCCGCGCCTCGTCCGAGGGCGCCGATCCAAAAATTGTTGACAATTATTTGGTTGTGCATTCAATATTGTCAACAAAACCGAACCAGGTTTTCGACAACTACGGGTAATCCCGCAGTTGTCATCCGGATTGGTGCAGCGCATTGTCGCCATGCACCAGTTCTGCGCCGGGATGCGTTGAAATGACGTACCGAGCGGGCACCATACCCACAAATGGTGCTAGTGAAGGCAGCGGCGCCTCTCACCACCCACGTGCTAAGGAACCAGACCATGGGACGCTTGACCACCCACGTTCTCGACACCGCCGCAGGCATTCCCGGCCAAGGCCTGTCGATTACCCTTTCCAAAATTGTTGACAATCGCCGCGAAACGCTGAAGACCGTTGTGACCAATCACGATGGCCGTTGCGATCAGCCGCTGCTCGAGGGCGCCGACTTTGCCGTCGGCGTCTACGAGCTGGAATTCGGTGCCGGGGATTATTTCCGCGCGCGCGGCGTGCAGTTGCCCGAGCCCGCCTTTCTCGACGTGGTGACGCTGCGTTTCGGCATTGCCGATACGAACGCGCATTACCACGTGCCGCTGCTGGTGTCGCCGTGGTCGTATTCGACCTACCGCGGCAGCTGATTCGCGCAGCGAGGGAAACAGGAGACAAGAGATGGAAGGCTACATTCTCGACTGGGCCAATCTGCTGCTGCGCTGGGCCCACGTGATTACCGCGATCGCGTGGATCGGCTCGTCGTTCTACTTCGTCTGGCTGGACAACAGCCTGCAAAAGCCGGTCGATCCCGATCTGGTGGACAAGGGCGTCGGCGGCGAGCTGTGGGCCGTGCACGGCGGCGGCTTCTACAACCCGCAGAAATACCTGACCGCACCGAAGAAGCTGCCAGAGAACCTGCACTGGTTCTATTGGGAGTCGTATTCGACCTGGATGACGGGCTTCGCGCTGCTGGTGGTGCTGTACCTGTTCAACGCCAGCACGTTCCTGATCGACAAGAACGTCTACGACATGTCGCCCGGCGCGGCGGTCGGCCTGGCGGTGGCGTACCTGCTGGTGGGCTGGGTGGTCTACGACTGCATCTGCCGCGTGTTCGGCAAGAACGATCGCGTGGTCGGCATCCTGGTGGCGCTGTACGTGGTGCTGGCCGCCTATGTGGCCTGCCATCTGTTCTCGGGCCGCGCCGCGTTCCTGCTGACCGGCGCGATGATCGCGACCATCATGAGCGCCAACGTGCTGGTGTGGATCATCCCGGGGCAGCGCAAGACCGTCGCGGCGATGCGCGAAGGCAAGCCGGTCGATCCGATCCACGGCAAGAACGCCAAGCAGCGCAGCGTGCATAACACCTATTTCACGCTGCCGGTGCTGTTCGCGATGCTGTCGAACCACTACAGCATGACCTACGCGCACAAGTACAACTGGGTCGTGCTGGTGCTGATCATGCTGGCCGGCGTGCTGATCCGCCAGTTCTTCATCCTGAAGCACAAGGGCAAGATCAATGTCCTGTGGCCTGCCGCCGGCGTTGCCGCGCTCGGCGTGGTCGCCGTGATGATCGCCCCGCAGCCGCGCCAGCCTGTGGCCGCGCAACCGGACGGCGCCACCGCGACCAAGGTCAGCTTCGCCAAGGTGCAGGAGATCATGAACGCGCGCTGCGTGCAGTGCCATGCCGAGGCGCCGAAGATGATGCCGACCGCGGCCAAGGGCATCAAGCTCGATACCGCCGACGAGATCAAGGCGCATGCCCAGCTGATCTATCAGCAGGCCGTGCAGCAGAAGGCGATGCCTCTGGGCAACGTCACGCAGATCACGGACGACGAGCGCGCGCTGCTGGGCCAGTGGTTCGAGTCCGGCGCCAACACGACGCAATAACCCACCGATCGGTGATCGACGGTCCGGTGGCCGCGCAGTCGGCGACCGCAGTACCGGACCGGCGAGGGTTTGAACGGGGCGAAAGCCCCGTTTTTTTATGGGCGGCTGCTTTTTGGGTGCGGCTGGTGGGCGTTCTAGCGCGCGATGTCCATCAACGCCACCACGCCCAGCGCGACGAACACCGCCGCGGCGATGCGGTGGACCAGCCGGATCGGCAGCCGGTGGGCGAAGCGTTCGCCGAGCAGCACGGCGGGCACGTTGGCCAGCATCATGCCGATCGTGGTGCCGGCGACCACGGCGAGGATATCGGTGCTGAAGCGGGCGGCGAGGGCGACGGTGGCGATCTGGGTCTTGTCGCCCATCTCGGCGAAGAAGAACACCACGACGGTCGCGCACAGCACGCCGAACGCGCCCTTGACTGCCTTGGGCTTTTCGGTCTCGTCGAGCTTGTCGGGGATCAGCATCCATGCGCCCATCGCGATGAAGCCCAGGCCGAGGATCCAGCGCAGCAGCGCCGGGCCGACCATTTGCGTGATCCAGCCGCCGAGCGCGCCGGCCAGGCCGTGATTGACCAGCGTCGCGATCAGGATGCCGAGGATGATGGGGATGGGCTTGCGGTAGCGCGCAGCGAGGATGAGCGAGAGCAGCTGGGTCTTGTCGCCCATTTCCGCGAGGGCGACGATACCGGTCGAGACGAGCAGGGATTCCATTCGTTGTTATCGGAGCAGCGGGCCGGACGCATCGCGAGATGCCAATGACGTGCGTTTTCCCCGGCCCAGCCGAAAAACGACGTCATCGGTCTCGCCAGGCCCTGGAACAGGCATTGCACCGTTCCGAAGCTGCGCACGCCATAACCGCAAGCGGTCAAGTCTGTTGACGTACGCCCCTGTCGCCAGGCTGGGTGCCGGGCGGCAGGGCGGCTACTCCCCAATGAGGAAGCGCGATTATAGCCAGTCTGCGAGGCGGTCGTCCATACCACGGCTAGCCTGTGACGCAGCGGATCGCGCCAGGATCTGGCGCAGACCGGCCTCGGACTGGGCACAGATCGCGCCCGGACCGCGCCCGGACCGCGCCCGGACCGCGCCAACACCGCGCCCGGGCCGCGCCAACACCGCGCCCACTACGCCGGCACCGCCGACGGCGCGGTGGTGCGGCGGCCGCGGAAATCGGTCCAGCACAGCGCCTCGAAGTCGTACAGCTTGCAGCGGCGCGCGGTATCGAAATACCAGCGCCACGAGAAGTTCTGCACCACGATGCGGCCGGGCAGCGCCTGTTCCAGCAGCGCCTGCGCGCGCTTGAGCCGGTACAGCGGCACGCTCATGTCGACGTGGTGGGCGGTGTGTTCCATGATGTGGTGCAGCAGCGCGCCGACGCCATGGCGAAAGCGCAGATGGACCGTGGTCGAGACAAAGGGCTGCGCGCGCGCCCACATCGCCTTGCTGTCGTACCAGGCCACGCTCTCATGGGTATGGTGGACATACAGCACGAAGCCGACGGTCGCGTTCCAGACCAGGAAGGGCACGGCGAAGCCGGCCACCAGCAGCAGCGCGACCGACTGCTGTGTCGCCAGCGCCAGCCAGACCAGCGCGCCGATCCACAGCGCCGCAAAGCCGGCCACCAGCAGGCAGTCCAACAGGAAGATCTTGCGGCGCGTCGCCATCTGGCGCCGGCTGGGGAAAAACAGCTTCAGCCACCAGATCTCGATCAGGTAATACAGCCCGGCACCCAGGCCGTTGCGGTACAGCCGTTCGAGCGCGCGCCGCCACCACGGCAGCGCCGCGTATTCCTGCATCGAATACGGGGCCCAGACGAAGTCGAAGCCCTTCAGGTTGGTATAGCCGTGATGGACGATGTTATGGCCGACCTCCCACAGGCTGTATGGCGTCAGCGACGGCAGGAAGGCGATCCGGCCCAGCCATTTGTTCAGGCCGCGGCGCGGCGTCAGGCTCTGGTGGCAGGCATCGTGCCCGAGGATGAACAGGCGCGCGATCAGCACGCCGGCCAGCACGCCGAGCCCGACCTTGGCGAGCCAGTGCGGGGCGACGACCAGCGCGGCGAGGGCGGCGATGAACAGCGTCGCGTCGAGCGCGAACAGCAGCAGCGCGCGCGGCGTGCTGCGCTCGGACAGCGGAATCAGCCAGCTGCGGATGATCTTGCGCGGCGGCAGCGGCGCGTCGGCAGACAGCGGCGCGGGCGGATGGCCGGAACCATCGGCATCGGCGGGCGGAACGGCCGAGTCCGCGGGAACAGCTGGGGCGGGGGAAACCGGTGAGACGGGTGAGACGGGTGCAACGGCTGAGGCGGGTGCAACGGCTGAGGCGGGTGCAACGGCTGAGGCGGGTGTGGTCATCTTGGCATCGGCATTGTCGAATGGCGCGGGCCAGCGTAATGCAGATCGATGACAACCGCCTTGACCGCGGTCAAGCCACGGCGCCGGACCGCCTGCGCGGCCTGTCCGGCGCCGTTCGGGGCTGGCGAGGCGCTTAGACGCCCGCCCGCTCGCCCATCACGTAGACGCTGTCGATCACCCGATCGTCGCCCAGCATCGCAAACGCGAACAGCTGCTCCTCGAGCGTTTCCGAGCGCGCGCTGCGGCGGCCCAGCAGCGGCGTGGCGTCGGGGTCGAGCACGATGAAGTCGGCCTCGTTGCCCGGCGCGAAGCTGCCGACGCGGTCGCCCCAGCCCAGCGCATCGGCCGGCGCGCGCGTGGCAAGGTAGAACATCCGCAGCGCGGTCAGGTGGTAGCCGCCCATCCGGGCGACCTTGTGCGCGGCGTTCATCGTGCGCAGCATCGAGAACGAGGTGCCGCCGCCGACGTCGGTGGCCAGCGTCAGATTGAGCCGATGCGCGTCCGACTGGTGGAAGTCGTACAGGCCACTGCCGAGGAACAGGTTCGAGGTCGGGCAGTGCGCCACGGCCGCGCCGGTATCGGCGAGCCGGCGGCGATCGTCGTCATCCAGATGGATCGCATGGCCGTAGAACGCGCCCGGGCGCAGCAGGCCGTATCGATCGTAGACGTCCAGATAGCTGCGCGCCTGCGGGAACAGCTCGGCGACCCATTTGACCTCGTCGCGGTTCTCGGCCACGTGGGTCTGGATCAGCGCGTCGGGGTAGGCGCGCGCCAGCTCGCCGCAGGCTGCCAGCTGCGCCTCCGTCGAGGTCGGCGCGAAGCGCGGCGTGATCGCATAGGACAGCCGCCCCTTGCCATGCCAGCGCGACAGCAGGTCGGCCGATTCGCGCGCGCCGGACTCGGCGGTGTCGCGCAGGAAGTCCGGGCAATGGCGGTCCATCAGCACCTTGCCCGTCGCCAGCCGCAGATTGCGGCGATGGCTCTCGGCGAACAGCGCGTCAGCCGAGGTCGCATGCACGGTGCTCCAGACCAGCGCGCTGGTGGTGCCGTTGCGCAGCAGCTCGTCGGCGAAGAAGCTGGCCACCGCGGCGGCGTATTCGGGCTCGGCGAAGCGGCGCTCCTCGGGGAACGTGTACGTGTCCAGCCAGTGCAGCAGGCCCGGCGACGGCGACGCGATCATGTCGGTCTGCGGGTAGTGCACGTGCGTATCGATAAAGCCCGGCACGATCAGCTTGCCGCGATGGTCGATCACCTCGGTGCCGGGGGCGATCGACGGCGCCAGCTCGGCGTAGGGGCCGGCCGCGGCGATGCGGCCGTCGGCGACCAGCAGCACACCGTCTTCCCAATACTGATACGCGTCATCATGGAATTGCGGGTCGCGCTGGAAATGCAGCACGCGGCCGCGGATGGCGCGGGTGGTACCGGTCGGGGAAGAGGAGCTGGTGGTCTGGTTCATGGTCGTGGGGTCAAGGGGACCGGCGCGCAGGCGCCGGCCGATGTTGCGCCGGTCACGGCCGCAACGGCATCAAGCCGTCGCAGTGCGCGCCGGCTCCGGGGGACTGGCCGATTGCCAGAAGCGGTCGACCTCGGTCAGGTATTCGGCCTTCAGGGCCGGCCGCAGGAAGCTCGCCTCGAAACTGTTGCGTGCGAGGCGGTGCGCGTCGGCGGCATCGAGCGGCAACGCCTCGAAGGTCGCTTCCCAGTTGGCGTTCATATAGCCGCCGAAATAGGCCGGGTCGTCCGAATGGATCGTCACCGCGACGCCGGCGTCGAGCAGCTTCTTCAGCGAATGGTCGCGCAGGTCCGGATAGACCTTGAGCTTCTGGTTCGACAGCGGGCAGACCGTCAGCGCGATGCGCTCGCGCGCCAGCCGCTCGACCAGCGCCGGATCGTCGATCGCGCGCACGCCGTGGTCGATCCGCTCGACCTGCAGGATGTCGAGCGCGTCGCGGACATAATCGGCCGGGCCTTCCTCGCCGGCATGGGCCACGCGATGCAGGCCCAGCTCGCGCGCGCGGGCGAACACCCGCGCGAACTTCTCGGGCGGATTGCCGCGCTCCGACGAATCGAGGCCGACGCCGACGAAGCGGTCGCGATAGGGCAGCGCGGCTTCCAGCGTGGCGAACGCGTCTTCCTCCGACAGATGCCGCAGGAAGCAGAGGATCATGCTGCTGGAGAAGTCGTACTGTGTCCGGGCCTGCGCGAGCGCGTCCGCGATGCCGTCGATCACGATCTCGATGTCCACGCCTCGCGCGGTATGCGTCTGCGGATCGAAGAAGATTTCCGCGTGGCGCACGTTGTCGGCGACGGCGCGCTCGACGTACGCCATCGTCATGTCGAAGAAGTCTTCCTCGGTCAGCAGCACGCTGGCGCCGGCATAGTAGATGTCGAGGAAGGACTGCAGGTCCGTGAACGCATAGGCGGCGCGCAGCGCCTCGACGCTGGAGTAGGGCAGCTTGACCTGGTTGCGCTGCGCCAGCCGGAAGATCAGCTCGGGCTCGAGCGTTCCTTCGATGTGCACATGCAGTTCGGCCTTGGGAGTGCGGCGGATGCGTTCCGCGAGCGCGGCGTCGAGCGTCATGGGGGATCCTTTTTTGCTATGCCGGCATGCTGCTCTTGGTCGAGCAGAGGGCCGGCGCGGTTACCGGTGGGCGGGGCCGCCGCTGTTGCTGTCGCTTTCGCTGGCGCGCTCGCCCGGTTGCCCGCCGTCCCGCTGCATGGCCGGTGCGTCGGAGCGCAGCGCGGCCAGGCGCTGGTCGCGCACTTGCAGCAGCTGGGCGACGATGGCAACTGCAATCATAGCCGGAGCCTTGTCGGTGATGCCCGCGACGCCGATCGGGCAGGTCATCCGCGTAAAGGCGGCCGGGTCGATGCCATGCTCGACCATCCGGTGTTCGAAGCGGGCCCGCTTGGTCTTCGAGCCGATCAGCCCGAAGTACGCGAAGTCGGTGCGCCGCAGGATCCGTTCGCACAGCGCCTGGTCCAGCGCGTGGCTGTGCGTCATCACCAGGAAGTAGCTGCCGGGCGGCGCGTGGTCGACCACCGCCTCGGCCGTGTCGGTGGCCTCGGCCACCACGTTGCCGGGCAGGCCGCCCGGAAACAGCGTGTCGCGCTCGTCGACCCAATGCACCGTGCACGGCAGCGTGCCGAGCACCTTGACCAGCGCATGGCCGACGTGGCCGGCACCGAACAGCACCACGTGCATCTCGTCCGGCGCCAGCAGGTCGGTCCAGCTGCCGTCCTCGTGCAGCGTGACGGCGGGCAGCGTCGGCAACGGCGTGCGGTCGATGGCATGACGGACCGGGCCGGCGGCCGGCACCGTGCGCGTCACGGTGCGGCGCGCGGCGAAGGCCGCCTCCACCGCGTCCAGCCATTCCAGATCGGCCGGTCCCAGCCGCTCGAAGCCGAGCTGCACTACGCCGCCGCAGCACTGGCCCAGCGCGGGCCCGAGCGGAATCCGCACGACGCGGCGCGTGGCATCGGGTGCGACCGAGGAGGCCTCGCCGCGCGCGGCCGCATCGAGCATCTCGCGCGCGATCGCCATGCCACGCCATTCCAGATGGCCGCCGCCGATGGTGCCGATCAGGTCGTCGCCGGTCACCAGCATGCGGATGCCGGGCTCGCGCGGCGCGGAGCCCTTGACCTCGACGATGGTGACCATCGCCACCGGCACGCCGGCGCGCACCAGCGCGGCGGCGTCGGCGAAGCGGAAGGGCTTGAGCGGGGCGTCCTGCATGATCGCGTTCAATGTTTCGCCTGGCGCCACTCAGGCAGCCGCCTGACGCACGGCATCGGCCGCGTTCAGGATCGCCTCGGCGGTCGCCGGCGCATCGAGCGGCGGGTTGATGCGGTAGCCGCCCAGGCTGGCAACGGCATCGCGGATCGCGAAGAACACCGAGAACGGCAGCAGCAGCGGCGGCTCGCCGACCGCCTTCGAGCGGTGGATGCTGTCCTCGGCGTTGCGGTTCTCGAACAGCCGCACGTTGAACACTTCGGGGCAGTCGTTGACGGTCGGGATCTTGTAGGTCGACGGCGCATGCGTCATCAGCTTGCCGTCCTTGTTCCACCACAGCTCCTCGGTGGTCAGCCAGCCCATGCCCTGGATGAAGCCGCCTTCGACCTGGCCGATATCGATTGCCGGATTCAGCGAGCGGCCGACGTCGTGCAGCACGTCGGCGCGCAGCAGCCGGAATTCCCCGGTCAGCGTGTCGACCAGCACTTCGGAGCAGGCGGCGCCGTAGGCGTAGTAGTAGAACGGCCGGCCCTGCAGCTTGCTCTGGTCCCAATGCAGTTTGGGCGTCGCGTAGAAACCGTCTGACCACAGCTGCACGCGGGCCACATAGGCCTGGCGCGCCAGCTCGTCGAAGCGCAGGCGCAGCTCGCCGGCCACCACCAGGTCGTCGCCGAAGCGCACGGTGGACGGATCGACGCCGGCCTGGCGCGCGGCGAAGGCGGCCAGCCGCTCGCGGATCTGGCGCGCCGCGTCCTGCGCGGCCTTGCCGTTCAGGTCGGTGCCGGTCGAGGCGGCCGTCGCCGAGGTGTTGGCGACCTTGCTGGTGTCGGTCGCGGTCACGCGCACGCGTTCGAGCCGGATGCCCAGTTCATGCGCGACCACCATCGCCACCTTGGTGTTCAGCCCTTGGCCCATCTCGGTGCCGCCGTGATTGACCAGCACCGAACCGTCGTTATAGACGTGCACCAGCGCGCCCGCCTGGTTGAAGTGGGCGACGTTGAACGAGATGCCGAACTTGACCGGCGTGATCGCGATGCCCTTCTTCAGCACCGGGCTGGCCGCGTTGAACGCCCGCGTGGCCTCGCGCCGGGCGCGGTAGTCGCTGCTGGCCTCGAGCTGGTCGAGCAGTTCGTGGATGACGTTGTCCTCGACGGTCTGGCCGTAGGGCGTCACGTTGCGCTCGGTCTTGCCGTACAGGTTGTCGCGGCGCACGTCGAGGGCATCGCGGCCCACGGTACGCGCGATATTGTCGAGGATGTACTCCATCGCGAACGCGCCCTGCGGTCCGCCGAAGCCGCGGAAGGCGGTATTGCTCTGCGTGTTGGTCTTGCCGCAGTAGCCGTCGATCTGCACGTGCGGCAGCCAGTAGGCGTTGTCGAAATGGCAGATCGCGCGGGTCATCACCGGGCCCGACAGGTCGGCCGAGAAGCCGGCGCGCGACACCATTTCCACCGCGACCGCCTCGATGCGGCCCTGCGGGTCGTGGCCGACCTCGTAGTCGAACACGAAGTCGTGGCGCTTGCCGGTGATCATCATGTCGTCGTCGCGGTCCGGACGCAGCTTGACCGGGCACATCAGCTTCCACGCGGCCAGCGCCGCGCAGCAGGCGAACAGCGCGGACTGCGATTCCTTGCCGCCGAAGCCGCCGCCCATGCGCCGGCATTCGACCAGCACCTGGTGCACCTGCCAGCCCAGCACGTGGGCGACCGCGTGCTGCATCTCGGTCGGATGCTGGGTCGAACACCAGACGTGCATGCCGTCGTTTTCCTTCGGCACCGCATAGGCGATCTGGCCTTCCAGATAGAACTGCTCCTGGCCGCCGAGGCGGATATGGCCCTTGTCGCGATGCGCGGCCTTGCCCAGATGCTCGCGCGGCTGGCCGCGCTCCAGATGCATGGGCGGGAGCACGTAGCTGCCGGCCTCGTGCGCGGCTTGCGGCGACAGGATCGGCGGCAGGTCTTCGTAATCGATCGCGGCCAGGCGCGCCGCGCGGCGCGCGGCATCGTGCGAGGAGGCCACCACGACGAAGATCGGCTGGCCGACGAACTGCACCGTGTCGCTCGCCAGGATCGGATCGTCGTGGATGATCGGGCCGCAGTCATTGACGCCGGGGATGTCCTTCGCGGTCAGCACCGCGACGACGCCGGGCGCGGCGCGCACCTTGTCGAGCGCGATCGAGCGGATGCGGGCATGGGCGCGGGCGCTCATGCCGAGCGCGGCGTGCAGCGTGCCGGCGAGTTCGGGGATGTCGTCGGTATAGGTCGCCGTGCCGGCCACATGCAGATGCGCGGACTCGTGCGGGCGCGACACGCCGATCTGCGGCGGCGCCTCGGCGGCGATATGCGCGGCGAGGTCGCGGCCGCTGAAGTCCGCCGTCGCGGGGGCACCGCCGTCGGCGGCACCGGTGTCGAGCAGGAAGGCCTCGGTTTGCTTGTTCATGCCGATCGCTCCTCTTCTTAAACGGTGGCCGCGGTGGCCGCGGAGGCGGGCACGCTGCCCGCGCCCGGCGCCCGTACGTTGACGGCCGCGGCCGGCAGCGCATCGTCGCGCGTCTCCAGCCAGAAGCGGTACAGCAGATTCGCGGCGCCGCGCGCGCGGTATTCGGCGGTGGCGCGCATGTCGGTCAGCGGCGTGTAGTCCCGCGACAGCGCGGCCATCGCGCCCTTGACGGTGGCTTCGTCCCAGCGCTGGCCGAGCAGCGCGGCTTCGGCCTGGGCCGCGCGCTTGGGCGTGGCCGCCATGCCGCCGAAGGCGATGCGGGCCTGGCGCACCACGCCGTCGGCGACGGTGATGCCGAAGGCGGCGCAGACCGCGGAAATGTCCTCGTCAAAACGTTTGGACAGCTTGTAGGTACGGAAGTGCTGGGGCCCGGACACCGGCACGCGCAGCGCCGCGACGAACTCGCCCTCGGCCATCGCGGTCTTCTGGTAGGCCAGGTACAGGTCCTCGAGCGGCAGCGTGCGGCGCGTGTCGCGATGCTGCAGCACGACCTCGGCGCCGAGCGCGATCAGCGCCGGCATCGAGTCGCCGATCGGCGAGCCGTTGGCGATATTGCCGCCGAGCGTGCCGGCGTTGCGGATCGGCAGCGAGGCGAAGCGTTTCCACAGCTCTTCCAGCTCGGGATGGGCGTCGGTCAGCGCGGCGTAGGCCCGCTCCAGCGAGACGGCGGCGCCGATCTCGATGACGCCGTCGTGCTCGACGACCTGCTGCAGGTCCTCGACCTGGCCCACATAGAGCAGATTGCCCAGCTCGCGGAACTGCTTGGTGACCCACAGCCCCACGTCGGTGCTGCCGGCCAGGATGCGG
Source organism: Cupriavidus cauae (assembly GCF_008632125.1). Taxonomy (GTDB): domain Bacteria; phylum Pseudomonadota; class Gammaproteobacteria; order Burkholderiales; family Burkholderiaceae; genus Cupriavidus; species Cupriavidus cauae. Next base: position 15,589 of record NZ_VWRN01000038.1, on the reverse strand, counting down.
GCCGACGGCTCCGCCGCCTTCAGCGCGGCGAAGGCCGACGCGGTGCGCGGCGCATGGAAGACGGCGCCCGACGGGTCGCGATAGTGGAAGGTGTCCTCGCGCATCAGCGTGCGCAGCGCGGTGGCGATCGCCTTCGGCTCGAGCCGGCTGGCGTGCGGGGCGGGCAGCGACATCATGCGCTGGCCCGCCTCGATGATCGGGCGGTAGCCGGTGCAGCGGCACAGGTTGCCGGTCAGCGCGTCGCAGATGGTCTGGCGGTCCGGCGCGGGTCCGCCCGGCTGGTGCTGCTGGTACAGCGCCCACAGCGACATCACGAAGCCCGGCGTGCAGAAGCCGCATTGCGAGCCGTGGCATTCGACCATCGCTTCCTGCACCGGATGCAGCGAGCCGTCGGCCTGGCGCAGGTCCTCGACCGTGATCAGCGCCTTGCCGTCGAGCGTGGGCAGGAACTGGATGCAGGAGTTGACGGCCTTGAAGCTCAGTTCGCCATCCTGCTGCAGTTCGCCGATCACCACGGTGCAGGCGCCGCAGTCGCCTTCGGCGCAGCCTTCCTTGGTGCCGGTGCAACGCGCGTCCTCGCGCAGGTATTGCAGCACGGTGCGGGTGATCGGGGCATCGGTGACCTGCTGAACCTGGCCGCGATGGTAGAAGCGGATGGGTTGTGTCTCCATGGTCGTTTTATCTCCTTGCGATGGGGACAAACATAGCACTCGCGCCGAGTAGCAATATTCGGCCCAGGTGATATGCCCCATCATGACGCGCACGCCGCCCGCGGGCCTCGCCGCCGCGCCCCGCGACTGCGCTGCAGTGCACAGATTTGCGGGGATTCCGCGGGTTTGCGCCGAATTGACCGCTGCCAGGGTGACTGGCATACACTATGCGCCGATCCTTATCCCCACGCCACCGGCCCGCAGGCTTATCAGGCCGGACGAATTCACCATGCACGGACGCGACCATCTGGACACCTATCTGCTTCGGGTATTGCATACCCTGCTGACCGAGCAGAGCGTCACGCGCACGGCGGTGCGGATGGGGCAATCGCAGCCGGCCATCAGCAATACGCTCAAGCGGCTGCGCGAGATCACCGGCGACGCGATCCTGGTGCGCGGCAAGAGCGGCATGGTGCCGACCGAACGCGGCCGCGAGCTGCTGGAACTGGCCGAACAGAGCCTGGCGGCGATGGACCGCATCGCGCGGCCGCCGCAGCAGTTCGATCCGGCCACCACCGACCGCACCTTCCATCTGGGCGCGCCCGATTATCTGGACGCCTTCTTCCTGCCCAATATCGTCGAGCGGGTGCGCCGGCTGGCGCCGGGCGCGAAGCTGTTCGTCCATCCGCTGACCAGCGCCACGGACTTTCTGGAGGAGCTCGAGCAGGGCAAGCTCGACATCGTAATCGGCAACTGGCTGTCGCCGCCCGAGCATCTGCATATCTCGCCGCTGTTCGAGGACGAGGTGGTCTGCATGCTCGGCGCCCAGCATCCGCTGGCGAAGAAGGGGCTGTCGCTGAAGCACTACCTGGAGATGCCGCATCTGGCGCCGGCGCCGTATGCGTCGATGCAGCGGAGCATGATCGACCAGGCGCTGGCGGAGCAGGGCTACAAGCGCCGCATCCAGGTCACGCTGCCGTATTTCGGGCTGGTGCCCTATGTGTTGATGAAGACCGACATGGTCTTTACCACCGGCCGGCAGTTCGCCGCGCACTATGCGCAATACCTGCCGATCCGGATGGTGCCGGCGCCGGTGTCGTTCCCGCGCATGCGCTTCTACCAGCTATGGCACGAGCGCTGCCACGCCGCGCCGGACGTGCTGTGGCTGCGCCGGATGATCGCCGAGGTCGCGGCCGACCTGCCGCTGCTGCCGCGGCTGGAGATGGCGGCCGAGCCCTGACGAGGAACGCGGCGGCCGCCGGCGCAGGCCGGGGATTGGCGCTCAGGAGCCGGTCTTGTAGCTCGGGAAGAACAGCTGCTCGCCGTCGACCTTGTAGCTGGCGATGGCGTCCTGCCCGGCCTTCGAGGTGATCCACTCGATCAGCTTGCGCGCATCGGCGTAGTTGATGCCGGGATGCCGGGCCGGATTGACCGCGATGATGCCGTAGGGGTTGAACATCTTCGGATCGCCCTGCACCGCGATCGCCAGGCCCGTCTTGGCGCGATAGGCGCCGTAGGTGGCGCGATCGGACAGCGTGTAGCCGGGCATCTGCGCCGCCATCGTCAGCACCTCGCCCATGCCGAGCCCGGCGTTGACGTACCAGGACTGGCCCTTGGGCTCGATGCCGGCCGCCTTCCAGTACGACTTCTCCATCAGGTCGGTGCCCGAGTTGTCGCCGCGCGAGATGAACCTGGCACCGCTGGCGGCGATCTTGCGAAAGCCGGCAATCACGTCCTTGCTGCCCGCAATTCTGGCCGGGTCCGCCGCCGGGCCGACCACGATGAAGTCGTTGTACATCACGTCGCGCCGGTCGATGCCGTGGCCCGCCGCGACGAAGGCGTCTTCCATCTTGCGCGCGTGCACCAGCAGCACGTCGACGTCGCCCATCTCGCCCATCTTCATCGCCTTGCCCGAACCGACCGCGATCACCTTGACCGTGACGCCGGTGTCGCGCTCGAAGCGCGGCAACAGCGTCTTCAGCAGGCCGGAGTTTTCGGTGCTGGTGGTGGTCGCCAGCTTCAGTTCGCCGCCGAAGGCGGCGCCGGTGCCGAGCAGCGCGGCGGCGGACAGCAGGGCGGCGGCCAGGCGCGGCAGAGCGCGGCCGGCGCGGAATGGGCGGAATGGGCGAAATGGGTGGGAGGGGACGGTCAGGCCGGATGAGGCGGAGTGGCGACCCGGACGGGCAAACGGCATGTCGGAATTCCTCTTGTTATGTTTATCTGAACATAATTGCATGCGCCCATCCGCTTCGGTGACAATGCGCGACATCCGAAGCTTCCGCTAATCTGCGCAAGCTTGTACGGGCGCCATGATTGTCTCGGCACTCCAAGAACAAAGTAAATAAGAACAGCGGAACATATGACATTCCATTTCGAACTGTTTCCGGTGGTATCGACGGACGACAACCCGCGTGCCAACGGCAAGGTGTTCCTGCTGCTGCAGGCGGTGCGCGAGACCGGTTCGTTGCATCGCGCCGCCGCCAAGGTCGGGCTGTCGTACCGGCATGCCTGGGGCGTGATGCGCGACTGGGAGGCGCTGCTCGGGCGCAGCATGCTCGATATGGAACGCGGCCGCGGCGCCTCGCTGACCCGCTTCGGCGAGCGCCTGCTGCGGGCCGAGGTCAAGCTGCGCGAGGCGGTCGATCCGGCGGTGCGCAAGGCGCTGGCCGAATTCGCCGCGGAGCTGGACGATGCCGCCCGGCCGCAGACGCGCATCCATTTCTCCGGCAGCCACGACCCGGCGATGGAGGTGCTGGCGGCGGCGCTGAAGGAGCAGCCCGAGGGCCTGCAGCTCGATACCGTGTTCTGCGGCAGCGTCGAGGGCCTGATCTGCCTGCACGAGCGGCAGGCCGAGCTGGCGGGCTTCTATGTCGCGCCGATCCAGACCGCCGGATCGGTCGCGCACGTGACGCTGCGCAAATGGCTGCGCCCGTCCGCGGTGCGGCTGATCCCCGTGGCCTCGCGCGAGCAGGGCCTGATCGTCGCGCCGTCGCGGGCGCGCGAGATCCGGGAACTGCGCGACCTGGTGCGCACGCAGGCGCGCTTCGTCAACCGGCAGCGCAGCTCGGGCACGCGGCTGCTGTTCGACCAGCTGCTGGCGGCGCAGGGCCTGTATGCCGACCAGGTCGCCGGCTACGACCAGCCCGAGTTCAGCAACGAAAAGGTCGCCGAGGCCGTGCATGCCGGCCGCGCCGAGGTCGGCTTCGGCCTGCGCGTCAACGCCGAGGCGCACGGGCTGGCCTTCGTGCCGCTGACGCGCGAGGTCTACTATCTGGCGCTGCGCAAGGCCGACCAGTTCGCGCCGTGGGCCCACGCGCTGCTGGCGCTGCTGGCCGATCCGGCGATCGGCGCCCGCATCACCGCGCTGCCGGGCTATGCTCTGGCCGAGCAGCGCGGCCTGCTGGCACCAGAGCAGGTGCTGCCCTGGTACGGGGTGGACGGGCGGGAGTAGGGGCAGCTCACAGACCATTGGTCTTCTCCCTTTCCCGCCAGGCGGGAGAGGGGAGCAGGGTTGAGCCTTGGCGCGAGCCGCGCCGGGCAGGCCAGGACGGGCCCGGAGGGGCGCGGATCAGGCCCGTATTACACTGCGCCCATGGCCGGCGCCGCCGGCCGCGACTCTGCGAGGGCGTCCCGATGCTGGAAACCGCCGCGCTGGCCGCGGGCATGTCCTGGGCCAGCGGCTTTCGTCTCTATCTGGCCGTGCTGGCCGCCGGCGTGCTGGCCCGCATGGGCTGGCTCGATCTGCCGGCGGGTTTGCAGCCGCTGGCGTCCAACTGGGTGATCGGTGTGGCCGCGGTGCTGGCGCTGGCCGAGTTCATCGCCGACAAGGTGCCGGGCTTCGATTCGGTCTGGGACGGCTTCCATACCTTCGTCCGCATTCCCGCCGGCGCGATCCTGGCGGCCGCCGCCTTCGGCAATCTCGATCCGCAGTGGATGGTGATCGCCGGCCTGATCGGCGGCACGCTGGCCGGCACCGCGCACGCGGCCAAGGCCGGCACCCGCGCGCTGATCAATGTGTCGCCGGAACCCTTTTCGAATTGGGCGGCCTCATTCACCGAGGATGTGACCGCCACCGGCAGCCTGCTGCTGGCGTTCTTCCTGCCGGTGCTGTTCTTCGTGCTGCTGGCGATCAGCCTGCTGCTCGCGTTGTGGCTGCTGCCCAAGCTGTGGCGCGGCGTGCGCAAGCTGCATGGCGCGCTGACCCGCAAGGGCGGGCCGCCCGCCGCGTACTGACCGGGAACGGCGCCATCGCCGGCGCCATCCGCGCCAGCAAGGCGAATATCCGGAATATCCGCCGAATACCCCGAGTACCCGCCGAATACGCCGAATACGCCGAAACACTCGAATACGCCGAACACCGAATACCCGACCACGACATCATGCCGACCGATTCCGCCGCGGACTCCGCCGCCCCTGCGCTAGTACGCCCCGTCGCCGTTCCCCATGCCCGGACCCGTTTCTCGCCCTGGGCGCAGGCGTGGCGGATGGCGCGGCGCGACTGGCGCGCCGGCGAGTTGACGTTGCTGCTGTTCGCGCTGGTGCTGGCGGTGGCCGCGCTGGCCAGCGTCGGCTTCCTGTCCGACCGGATGCGGCAGGGGCTGGAGCGCGACGCCCGCCAACTGATCGGCGCCGACGTGCTGCTGGTCGCCGACCAGCCCTTCGATCCGGCCTTTGCGGCGCAGGCGGCGGCACAGGGCCTGACCGTCGCGCAGACGGTGACCTTTCCGAGCATGGCGACCGTGGCGAGCCCGGGCGGCGCTGCGAGCGGCACCACGGCCGGTGCCACCGACGGCGCCACCAAGGCCGCCACCAACGGCGCCACCGGGCAGATCGCCAATGGCGCGAACGGTGCCGGGCGCGCGGACAACGGAAATGCCGCCCAGCCCGGCGCCGCCACGGCCGAGGGCGCCGCGCCGGCCGAGGCCGATGCACCGGCCAGCCAGCTCGCCGCGCTGAAAGCCGTCAGCCCCGGCTACCCCTTGCGCGGCACGCTGAAGACCGCCACCGCGCCCGGCGCTCCCGGCGAGCCGGCCGGTGGCATCCCGGCGCCCGGCACGGTATGGGTCGACGAGGCCCTGCTCGGCGGGCTCGGCGTGCAGGTCGGCGACACGCTGCGGCTGGGCAGCCGCAGCTTCCGCATCGAACGGATCATCACGCAGGAGCTCGACCGAGGCGGCGGCTTCATGAACTTTGCGCCGCGCGTGATGCTGCCGCTGTCCGATCTCGAGGCGACCGGCCTGATCGGCTGGGGCAGCCGCGTCAGCTACCGGCTGCTGGTGGCGGGGCCGGAGGCGGCCGGCGTGGCCTATCGCCAGTGGGCGGAGGGGGAGATCGAACGGCGTGGGCTGCGCAATACCCGCGTCGAGTCGCTGGACTCGGGCCAGCCGCAGATGCGGGCGACGCTGGACCGGGCCGAGCGCTTCCTGTCGCTGGTCGCGGTGCTGTCGTCGATGATCGCCGCGGTGGCGATCGCGATGTCGGCGCGCCGCTATATGCAGCGCCATACCGACGCCTGCGCCATCTACAAGTGCCTGGGGCTGTCGCGCAGGGAGATCCTGCTGGCCTTCGGGCTTGAATTCCTGCTGGTCGGCGTGCTCGGCGCGGCGCTGGGCGTCGTGCTCGGCTATCTCGGCCATTACGGGTTGCTGCTGTCGCTCGGCAACCTGCTGACCGTGTCGCTGCCGCAGCCGTCCGCGCTGCCGGCGGTGATCGGCCTGCTGTCCGGGCTGGTGCTGCTGATCGGCTTTGCCTTGCCGCCGCTGCTGGCGCTGACGCGGGTCGCGCCGCTGCGCGTGCTGCGCCGCGACGTCGGCATGCCGCCGATCTCGGTGTGGATCGCCTATGCGCTGGGCCTGGGCGCCTTCGTCTCGCTGCTGCTGGTGGCCGCGCGCGACCTCAAGCTCGGCCTGCTGACCGCGGGCGGCTTTGCCGGCGCCGGCGTGGTGTTCGCGCTGCTGGCGCTGGGCCTGCTGACGCTGCTGGCGCGGCTGGTGCGCGGGCGCCTGGTCGGCGGCAAGGCGGCCGGACGTGCGGTGGGATGGCGCTTCGCGCTGGCCGTGCTGGAACGCCGCCGCGCGGTCACGGTGCTGCAGACCGTGGCGCTGGCGGTCGGCCTGATGGCGCTGCTGCTGCTCGGCATGACGCGCAACGACCTGATCGATTCGTGGCGCAACGCCACTCCGGCCGACGCGCCCAACCGCTTCATCATCAATATCCAGCCGGACCAGCGCGAGCCGCTGCGGCAGATGCTGGCGCGCGACGGCATCGACGATCTGCTCTATCCGATGGTGCGCGGCCGGCTGACGCATATCGGCGGCGAGCCGGTGCAGGCCTCGCGCTACGAGGAGGGCCGCGCGCGCAATCTGGTCGAGCGCGAATTCAACCTGTCCTATACCGATGCGCTGCCCGAGGGCAACCGCGTGGTGGCGGGCCGCTGGTTCGACGGCAAGCGGCCCGAGGCGTCGATGGAGGAGGGCATCGCCAGGACGCTGGGCGTGAAGCTGGGCGATACGTTGCGCTTCGACGTGGCGGGCCAGCAGATCGAGGCGCCGGTGACCTCGCTGCGCAAGCTCGACTGGAGCTCGATGCGGGTCAATTTCTTCGTGATCCTGCCGCCGTCGATGATGCAGGGGCTGCCGGAGACCTATATCACCGCCTTCCACCTGAAGCCCCAGCAGGCGTCGCTCGGCAATGCGCTGAGCGCGCGCTTTCCCAACATCACGATCGTCAATACCGAGCTGATCCTGCGGCAGGTGCAGGGCGTGCTGGATCAGGTCATTGCGGCGGTGCAGTTCCTGTTCGCTTTCACGCTGGCGGCCGGCGTGACCGTGCTGTATGCCGCGCTGGCGGGCGCGCGCGACGAACGCCGTCGCGACGCCGGGCTGCTGAAGGCGCTGGGCGCCTCGGCGGCGACCATCAAGCAGACGCAGTACGCCGAATTCCTGGTGGTCGGCGGGCTGGCCGGGCTGCTGGCCAGCATCGGCGCGATCGCGGTCGGCTGGGCGCTGTCGCGCTTCGTGTTCGACTTCTCCTATGTGCTCAATCCGTGGATCGTGCCGGTCGGCGTGGTTTCTGGCATGCTGTGCGCTTTTGCCGGCGGCTGGCTGGGCCTGCGCGACGTGCTGCGCCAGCCGGCACTCGCGACGCTGCGCGAGGCTTGAAGGGCTGACAGGGCTGACAGGGCTCAGAGGGCTCGGAGGGCTCGGAGGGCTCGGAGGGCTCGGAGGGCTCGAAGGGCTCGGAGGGCTCGGAGGGCTCGGAGGGCTCGGAGGGCTCGGAGGGCTCGGAGGGCTCGAAGGGCTCGGAGGGCTCGGAGGGCTCGAAGGCCATGAAGCGGCGCCATCGCCGGCAAACCGACTCCGTTGATTCGAACCGCAATGTCCGACGTATCCCGGCAGACTGCCGACACCCCCAACGCTGCCGACGAGCAGACCCCACAGCCCACCGCCTACGATCTGATCGGCGGCGAGGCGCGCGTGCGCGAGCTGGTCGACCGCTTCTATGACCTGATGGACCTGGAGCCGGAGTTCGCCGGCCTGCGCGCGCTGCATCCGCCCTCGCTGGACGGCTCGCGCGACAAGCTGTTCTGGTTCCTGTGCGGCTGGCTGGGCGGTCCCAACCATTTCATCGAACGCTTCGGCCATCCGCGCCTGCGCGCGCGCCATCTGCCGTTCGAGATCGGCATCAGCGAGCGCGACCAGTGGATGCGCTGCATGGCGATGGCGATGCAGGACGTGGGCCTGTCCGAGGATCTGCAGATGCGGCTGCTGCAGGCGCTGTTCCAGACGGCCGACTGGATGCGCAACGTGGCGCGGTGATACGACGGCAGCAAGGAGAAACGATGGACCACATCAATCACAACAACCTCGCCGCCCGCATCCTGGCGTTCTGGTTCGGCACGCCCGACTCGGCCGACTGGGATCGCGAGGGGGCGATGTGGTTCACCCGCAGCGAGGCCTTCGATGCGCGCGTGCGGGAAGAATTTTTGCCCGCATGGGAAGCCGCGCATGCGGGCACCGATGGCTGGTCGTCGTTCGTCGAGAACACCGCCGAAGTGGCGCCGGAAACCGTCTGCGCGCGCATCGTGCTGCTTGACCAGTTCCCGCGCAACATGTTCCGCGGCGATCCGCGCAGCTTTGCCACCGATGCGCAGGCGCTGGCGCTGGCCCGGGGGATGGTCGAGCGCGGCGACGATCGCTGCCTGCCGACGCCGTATCACCGCATGTTCTGCTATATGCCGTTCGAGCATGCCGAAGCGCTGGACGCCCAGCACGCGGCGGTCGAGCTGATGACCGCGCTGCGCGAGGACACCGCGGGGCGGGTCGATGTCGTCGAATGGGCCGAGCGGCACCGCGTGGTAATCGAACGCTTCGGCCGCTTCCCGCATCGCAATGCGGTGCTGGGCCGGCCCAGTACCGACGAGGAAGTGGCCTTCCTGCGGCAGCCGGGATCCTCGTTCTGAGTTCCGATTCTGGCGTTCTGAAGTTTCGAAGTTCCGAAGTCCTGACGCTAATACGCAGCGCGCGTCGTTACGCGCCCGCTGGCGAAACCGAAACGGCGTTCAGGTCTTGTCCCGCGCCTGCTGCCACTTGTCGACGCGCAGCTGCGGCACGTTGGCCAGCGACTCGATGATGCCGTCCGGGGTGTCGGCCACGCGCAGCAGGCCGGCATGTTCCGGCTTCAGGAAGCCTTCGCCCACCGCATGGCGCAGGAAGCCGAGCATGCCGTCATAGAAGCCCGCGACATTGAGCACGCCGACCGGCTTGGCGTGATAGCCCAGCTGCAGCCAGGTGAAGGTCTCGAACAGTTCCTCGTAGGTGCCGATGCCGCCGGGCATCGCGACGAAGGCGTCGGCGCGGTCGGCCATCATCTGCTTGCGCTCGTGCATGTTGCGCACGACGTGCAGCTCGGTCAGACCGGCGTGGCCGATCTCCTTGTGCATCAGCGCCTCGGGAATGATGCCGATCGCGGTGCCACCGTGTTCGAGCACCGCATCGGCGACCATCCCCATCAGGCCCACCTTGCCACCGCCGTAGACCAGCGCCAGGCCCTTGTCGGCCAGCGCGCGGCCCATCGCGCGCGCCGCCTGCGCGTATTCCGGGCGATTGCCGGGGCTCGAACCGCAATAGACGCAAACCGATTTCACTGCTTTCCTTCCTGTCGTGGTTTGGGGTGGGAGGGCGACGGCGCACCGGCCTTGCCCGATGGCTCCGCCTGCGCCTTGCCGGCGGCGAACTCGCGCGCGAGCTGATCGAAGGCCTGGCGCGCGTTGCCGCGCAGATAGGGCGCGAGGATCGAGAAGATGTGGTAGCTGGCGCTGTGCAGGTAGCCGCGGATCTGCTCGGGATCGTTGTACTGGCGCGGGTGCTGCACGAACTGGAACGACAGCCAGTAGGTCGCCACCACGACGATGTTGGTGCAGATCGCGTCGACCTGCTCGGGCGTGGCTTCCATCTCGCCGTCGTCGAGGAACTGGCGGCAGATCTCCTGCGCGAAGCGCTTCTTCTGCTCGACGATGCGCTTGAAGTTGGTCTCCAGCATCCGGTTGCGGGCCAGGAGGTCGTTGATGTCCCGGTACAGGAAGCGATAGTTCCACAGGAACTCGGACATGTACTGCAGATAGCCCCAGCTTTCGCCGAGCGTCGGCTTGTGGTCGTCCGGCAGCTTCAGCCGGCGCTCCATTTCCTGCTCGAAGCGCGCGAAGATCGACGTGATGATGTCGTCCTTGTTGCGGAAGTGGTAGTACAGGTTGCCGGGGCTGATGTCCATCGCCTCGGCGATGGTGGTGGTGGTCACGTTGGGCTCGCCGACCTCGTTGAACAGGCGCAGCGAGACATCGAGGATGCGGTCCCGCGTGCGGCGGGGACCGGTCTGGGGTTTGGATTCCATGAGGCCGGGCAAGCTAGGACAGGCGCGGGCCGCAAACGGACGGACCGGCGCGCTGCGAATGGACGGACTGCGATTATATGCAATGGCATCGCAGGCGGCCCCACGGCACCATGCCGCTGCGGTCCACTCAGCCGCCCAGCCGCCCAGCCGGTCAGCTGCTCAGCCGATCAGCCGATCAGCCGATCAGCCGATCAGCCGATCAGCGCGCGCAGCCAGCCCACCACATGCGGGGCGGCGATCGCCAGCCAGGTGCCGCCGCACAGCACCAGCGCCAGCATCACCGCCGCGCTGCCGAAATCCTTGGCGCGCTTGGACAGCCCGTGCCGCTCCAGCGAGATGCGGTCGACCGCGGCCTCGACGCTCGAATTGAGCAGCTCGACGATCAGCACCAGCAGCAGCGTGCCCAGCAGCAGGATCCGCTCGACCACGGTCACGGGCAGCAGGAAGGCCAGCGGCGTCAGCACCGCGACCAGCGTCAGCTCCTGCCGGAACGCGCTTTCCTCGAGCACCGCATAGCGCAGGCCCGACAGCGAATTGACCGCGGCTCGCCAGGCGCGGGCGATGCCGCGGTTGCCCTTGTGGGGGTTGTCTTCAATCGTGTAGTCGCCGTTCTCGCGGGGCAAGGTCGGCTTCGGCACGGAGTTGTCGGAGGGAAGAGGGGGTTTCGCCATGATCTTGTCGGGGGCGCGCGGTCTGGCCGTGGCCGTTCGGCATGCCGTGCAGCGGTCGCAGATGCGCGAGGAACTGTTCGGACGCGGCGCGCCACGAAAAGCGTTCGGCGTGCGCGCGTGCGGTGGCACGGTCGATGCGCAGCGCTTCGAGGCAGGCCTCGCGCAAATCCTCGTGCATCACGCCGGCGTCGCTGTCGCCCAGCACATCGATCGGACCGGTGACCGGATAGGCCGCGACCGGCAGGCCGCTGGCCAGCGCTTCGAGCAGCACCAGGCCAAAGGTATCGGTGCGGCTCGGGAACACGAAGACATCGGCCGAAGCATACACCTTGGCAAGCTCGGGCTGGCTCAGCACGCCCAGGTAATTGGCGTTCGGATAGCGCGCCCGCAGCGCCGGCAGCGCGGGGCCGTCACCGACGACCCACTTCGAGCCGGGCAGATCCAGCGCGAGGAAGGCCTCGACGTTCTTCTCGACCGCGACGCGGCCGACGTAGAGAAAGATCGGGTGGGCGGTGTTCAGCACGTTGACCGACTGCGGCACGAACACATCGAGATCGACGCCGCGCGTCCACAGCACCGCATGCTCGATGCCGAAGCGGTGCAGGTCCTGCAGCACCACCGGCGTCGGCGCCATCACCGCCTGCGCGGGACCGTGGAACCAGCGCAGGAAGCGGTAGGTCCAGGCCAGCGGAATGCCGAAGCGCGCCTGCACGTATTCCGGAAAGCGGGTGTGATACGCGGTGGTGAACGGGAGCTTCTGGCGCACCGCGTGACGGCGCGCAGCGAGGCCGAGCGGGCCCTCGGTGGCGATATGCAACGCGTCCGGCGCGAACTCGCGGATGCGCCGGCGCACCGCCGCGCCGGGCAGCAGCGACAGGCGGATCTCGGGGTAGGTCGGGCAGGGCACCGTGCGGAATTCGAGCGGCGTCAGCAGCTCGACGGTATGGCCCATCGCCTGCAGCTCGCGGCGGGTCGACTTCAGCGTGCGAACCACGCCGTTGACCTGCGGTTCCCAGGCATCGGTGACGATCAGGATTTTCATGGTGTGTCCTTGCGGCGGCGCCGCGGTATCGGTTGCCCAGCAGCGATCGATCGGCATGCGGCGCGGCGCTACACCGTCGCCGCGCTCTTGCGCATGCGGCGCGCGACGGGCTGCGCAGGGTCGCGCAGCGTGGTCCAGTAGACGATCTTCAGCTCGCCCTCCATGGTCTCGACCAGCGCCGACAGGCTTTCGACCCAGTCGCCGTCGTTGCAGTAGAGCTGGCCGTCGACCTCGCGGATCTCGGCCTTGTGGATATGGCCGCAGACCACGCCGTCGCAGCCGCGCCGGCGCGCTTCCTCGACCATCGCGTGTTCGAACGAGCTGATGTAGTTGACCGCGTTCTTGACCTGGTGCTTCAGGTATTGCGACAGCGACCAGTAGGGAAAGCCCAGCCGCGCGCGGATGCGGTTGAAATGCCGGTTCAGCGCGAGGATCAGCGTGTAGAGCGTGTCGCCCAGATAGGCGAGCCAGCGCGCGTGCTGCACCACGCCGTCGAACAGGTCGCCATGCACGACCCACAGGCGCCGGCCGGTCGCGGTCACGTGCACCGCTTCCTCGCGCACCACCACATCGCCGAAGGCCAGGCCGTCGAACTGGCGCGCGACCTCGTCGTGGTTGCCGGGTACGTAGATGACCTCGGTGCCCTTGCGCGCCTTGCGCAGCAGCTTCTGCACGACGTCGTTGTGGCTCTGCGGCCAGTACCAGCCGCGCCGCAGCTGCCAGCCGTCGATGATGTCGCCGACCAGGTACAGCGTGTCGGACTCGTTGTGCTTGAGGAAGTCGAGCAGGTAGTCGGCCTGGCAGCCCGGCGTGCCCAGATGGATGTCTGACAGCCAGATCGCGCGGTAGCGCTCGACTTCAGGCGGATCTGCGGAGGGGACGGAGGCCGGAACCGGGTCGCGCCGGTCCTGGTGGTTCAGGCGGTCGGTATCGGCGGGGAAGGCGGTGGTCGGCGCACGGTCCAGGCCGGGCGGCATGAAGGCGGCTGGCATGCCGGGAATGGCGGCCAGCGGCAGCATCGGGTCGGAGCGTCCGCGCAGTCGCTGCGCGGCGCGGGCCAGATGTGCCCGGGCGGAACGGAGTGCACTGACCATGGCGGCCCCGGTGACGGCGATGACTGCATTGAGCCAGCCATCGATGACGGCGCCATGACGGAAACATGAATGACATGTGACCGACCGTAAAGGCGGTCGGCGGTTCGCCGTCGGCCGTTAGCGATCAGCGATCAGCGATCAGCGGTAAGCGGTAAGCGGTAAGCGGTCCGCGGTCCGCGGTCGACGGGGGGCGAGCGGCGATGCCCACGGAAATCGATCGGTCAGAAGTTGGCCGCTCAGGAAGCGACCGATCAGGGCGAGACCGCTCAGGAAGCGGCCGGAGCCGCGGCGTGCGCGAGCCGGTCCAGCGCCGACAGCACCGCGTCGAACGCGCGCGGGTCGCGCAGCAGCGAGACATGGCCGATGCCGGCCAGCGCGACGTTGTGGGCGCCGTCGAGCCAGCTGGTTTCGGCCGGGCCGGCGATCGAATCGTGCCAGCTGAAGATCGACACCATCGCGGCGCGATCGCGCGGGCTTTCGCTGCGCGCGAGCGCCTGCAGCCAGTCGTTGCCGCAGCGCATCTGGCGCGCATTGGCGCCGCTGCCGATGCTGGCCAGCGTGCAGCCGTGATGCGGCGTGCCGAGCGTGACGATGCCCGCGCAGGCGGCCGGGCGTCCCTCGCGGCGGGCGCGGGCCAGCGCCGCGCGGGCGGCGAGTCCGCCCATGCTGTGGCACAGCAGCAGCGGGGCGCTGCCGGCGCTGCGGTTCAGCGTCTCGATCGCGGCCAGCAGCGCGTCGCCATAGTCGTCGATATCGGCCAGCATCGGCTCGAGGTCGATCGCCTCGCAGCGATAGCCGGCCGCCGCCAGCGCCGGCTGCAGGTCGAGCCAGACCGCGCGATTGCAGCCGTAGCCGTGCACCAGCAGCACCGGCGGGCGCACCGCCGCGGCATCCGGCGTCGCTGGTACCAGCGGCTGGCGATGGCGGAAGGGCTGCAGCCAGTTGAACATGCGGAACACCGCGATGCATTCGCGCAGATAGCAGAGCAGGGCCCGCCCCGGACCGAGGCGCGCGGCGGCGCGATGCGCCTGCAGCGCTGGCGGCAGCGTCGGCATGCCGGCGCCGAACGCACCGGTGCCGCCCACCGAGATCGCGAAGGCCATCGCCACCGACAGCGCGAACAGCACCAGCACCGTGGCGATGCCGCCGGCCAGCGCCGCCGGCCAGCTCCAGCCGGCCAGCCGCACCAGCGCGAGCGCGACGCCGTACGCACCGCCGAGCTGCATCGCCACGGCGATGCGGCGCACCGCGGTGGCGGTCAGTTTCATGGCTGGCGCGGCGGCCGCAGGTCGACCAGCCGCGAGCCGGCCAGGCGGTCGTGCAGGAACTGGCGGCGCCGATCGAGGAAGGCCAGCAATAGCCAGATCGCCAGGCCGCACGCCAGCACGCCGACGAAGGGCCCCTTGACCAGGCCCAGCGCATGGCCGACTGCCGCCGACGGCGGCAGCCACAGCCAGGCCAGCAGATAGCGCAGCGCCGCGCGCGGCCAGCGCAGCGGCTGGCCGTCGGCGCCCTCGACGCGGATGCGCCAGGTCTGCATCGGCAGGGTCTGGCCGGTGCGCTGCCAGAACCAGGTGAAATAGAAGCCCATCACCAGGAAGCTCCACAGCTGCATGGTCAGCGGCGTATCGACGCGCAGTTCGCGCAGCAGCGGCCGGGCCAGCAGATAGAGCGCGGTGGAGGCGCTCAGCACCCCGAACAGCAGCACGCCTTCGTACAGCATGCAGGCGACGCGGCGGCGGATGGTGGGCGCCGCCGGCGTGGGCTGCTTCGAGGCGTGCATCGAGGCGTGCGCCGCGGCCTGCATGGGAGCCTGCCGCGCGGCGGTCGGCTCGGTGCGGGGTTCGGCGGCGTCAGTGGCGGGCTTGGCGGACATGGGCTGGCATGGACAGAGTCGGGGCGAGGCGCGGACGAACGCGGTGCGCCGGCGTGATGGGCAGCGGCATTATGCCAAACGCGTCGCCGTGCGCTGCATTGGGCGGCGCGGCGGCGGTGCGTGGGATGGAGCGGGAGCGGTGGGGGGCCGTCGCGTGGCCGCGGCGGACGACGTGGGTGGATCAGTTGCCGCGAGAGAAGGTGTCGGTGGTCGCGGGCGGCGTGGTTTCGGCGACGGGCACCGAGGCCGCCGCCGCGCCGCTGGCTGCGTCGGCGGGGACGCTCGCGCTGGCTGCCGCCACGTTGGCACCACTGGCCGGGGCGACGCCCGGCACCAGCGCCGCGGAGGCGGAGAGCACCGCGGCAGCG
>NZ_VWRN01000004.1 GCF_008632125.1 Cupriavidus cauae | reverse complement strand
GACCTCGGCCACCGCGGCGCGGGCATCGGCCTGGCGGATTTCCGCCGGCCACGGGCCCGGCTCGGCCAGCGCGGCGCGGGCGCGCTCGGCATCGGCCGGCGTCAGCTCGATGCCGAGATAGGAGCGCGGCACCGGCGGCGCCGGCCAGCCCCGCGGCCAGCTGTCGGCATGGCATTGCTGCGCCGCCAGCAGCCAGCTGGCCAGCAGGCCCTGGCCGCAGCCGATATCGAGAATGCGTGCGCGGTCGGGGATCAGGCCCTGTGCCAGCGCGATCGCGAAGACCGGATCGTTGCGCAGCTTGAAGCGGGCGAAGTGCACGGCGAACGGGTCGGCCGCGCGGTAGCGGGCGCTGGCCCGCGCGATCAGCGCCTCGCCGGCCGGGCCCGCGGCATCGGTCCACCGTGTCATGCCGGCACCGCCTCGCGCAGCGTCACGTAGCGCAGCCCCGCCTCGTCGATGGCGCGCAGCACGCGCGGCAGCACCACCAGGATCATCGGCGTGCCGGCGCGGTCGGTGCCCGGGTTGCCGTCATGCATCAGCAGGATGTCGCGCGCCGCCAGGTCCTTCAGCAGCCGCGCCTCCACCTTGTCGGGGTCGCCGCCGCGGAAGGTATCGAAGCCGCGCCGCGTCCAACTGGCGAGCCGCAGCCCATGCCGGCACAGCGCCGGCTCCAGCAGCGGATTGCGCAGGCCGGCGGGCGCGCGGAAGAAGCGCGGCACCTGCCCGGTCAGTTCGGTCAGCAAACGCTGCGCTTCGCCGACCTCGCGCGTGATGCGGCCCGGGCCGAACGTGGAGAAGTGCAGCCAGTGGTGCTGGGTATGGTTCTCGATCGCGTGCCCGCGGCGCACGATGTCGGCCACCAGGTCGGGATGGCGCAGCGCGCGCTCGCCGATGCAGAAGAAGGTGGCGCGGGCGCCGTGCGCATCGAGCAGGTCCAGCACGGCCGGCGTGACCTCGGGATTGGGGCCGTCGTCGAAGGTCAGCGCGATGCTGTGGCCGGCGCTCGGCGGCAGCCGCAGCAGGTTCGGTCCCAGCAGCGTGCTGCGCGGCCACAGCCCGGCGCCGGCCAGCAGCAGA
>NZ_VWRN01000037.1 GCF_008632125.1 Cupriavidus cauae | reverse complement strand
CGATCGCTGTGCCGGCGACTGCGGTGCGGGCGCGCTGCCGGCCGGCGCCGTGCCCGGCGTGGCCGCGCGCTGGCCGGCCGAGCCTTCCATATTGCCGAGCAGGTAGAGCTCGAGCGGATTCGGCGTCGAGAAGCTGTCGGTCGGCAGCGGCGCGCCCGCATGCTGCATCGGCTGCACCAGCCGCGGCGTGATGATGAAGACCAGTTCGGACATGTCCTGCTGGAATGACGTGCTGCGGAACAGCGCGCCGAGCACCGGCACCTCGCCCGCGCCGGGCAGCGCCTTCAGCGTGCCGCGCGCGTTGTTCTGCAGCAGCCCGCCGATGGCGAAGCTCTCGCCATCGCGCATCTGCACGGTGGTGGAGGCGCGCCGCGTGGTGATCACCGGCAGGATGGTCTGGCCGGTCAGCGTCGCTCCGGTCACCGTGGCGCCGGTGGGCGAGAGCTCGGACACTTCCGGCGCGACCTTCAGGTTGATGCGGCCGTTGGCCAGCACGGTCGGCGTGAACTTGAGCCCCACGCCGAATTCCTCTTCCTGCAGCGTGATGGTAGGGACGCCGCCGACCACCGCGTTGCTCTGCGCCACCGGGATATAGATCTTGCCGCCGGCGAGGAAGCTCGCCTCCTGGCCGCTCAGCGTGACCAGGTTCGGCTCGGCCAGGATCTTGACCAGCGAGTCGTTCTTCTGCGCGTCGATCGCGATGTCGAGCGGCAGGTTGTTGGCCTTGCTGCCGAAGATCGCGGTGCGCGAGCCGGTCAGCAGCGAGGTCAGCAGGCCGCCGGTCCACGAACCGAAGCCGCCCTGCAGGTTCAGCTGCGAGCCGAGCTGGTTCAGCAGGGTCTTGGACACCTCGGCGACCTTGACCTCGAGCATCACCTGCTGCGGCGTATCGACGCTGAGCATGTTCAGCACGCCGCCGTTCTTCGCCTCCTTGTCGCCCTGCGCGACGGCGGCATAGGCGCGCGCGATCTCCACCGCCTGCTGGGCGGCCTGCGCGCTGGAGACGCTGCCGGTCAGCACCAGGTTGTCGGCGGCGGTGGCGACGCGGATGCCGCGCTCGGTGGGCATCAGCTGCGCCAGCGAGCCCTGCAGCCCGCCGGCATCGACATTGACCGCGATATTGATCACGCTGCAGGCGCCGCTGCGCCCCTGCACGATCATGTTGGTGGTGCCCAGGCTGCGGCCGAGCACATACATCGTCTGCGGCGACACCATGGTCGCCTGCACGATCTCCGGATTGCCCACGGTCCGGTTGCGCACCGGCTCGGGCAGCGGGATCAGCGTCGACTTGCCGATCGGCACCACCACATGGCTTTCCTCGCGTACCGCGCCGCTGCAGTTGGGCCCGCGCGTATCGGCGGCGGGCACCGGTGCGCGGGCGGGCGCCATGCTGATCGTCATCTGCATTGGCGCGCCGGCGGCGATGCCGGCGTTGGCGTTGGTATTGGCGTTGGCATTGGCATTGCTGCCGGCGCGGGTGCCGGCCGCGGGCGTGGTGCCCCTGGCCACAGCGCCGGCTTCGGCTGCCGTCTGCGCGCCGGCGGTGCCGGCCAGAGCCAGCAGCAGGCAGGCCGTGCCCGCGCCGCCCAGCGTGCGCGCCGTGCGCGCGCGGTCCCTCTGCTCATGGTTTGTTTTCATATCTCCCCCCGGAGAGAATTGGTGCTGCCCGATTCGCTGCACATCGTTCCTGACGTGCGACCCGCCTTGCGCGGCATGCCCAGTCATGCCGCTGCCGTCCCGGCTGAAACCCTCCGGCTCAGAAACATTCGAGACTGCCCTGCACGCCCGACAGCACGCCGATGCAGTGGCCGGATCGGGCCGGCGCGGCAGGGCGCGCACGCACCGGCGCGCTGACCTTGACCGGCTTGAGCGGCGCGGCTGCCGGCGCCGCGGCGGGCGTGCCCAGCAGCGTGGTCTTCGTTGCACCTTCGGTATCGACCGCGGCCAGATCCACCTGATTGCGCAGCACCAGCGACAGCGTTCCCACGCTGCGCGCGACGTCGAGCTTTTCGGCCTGTTCGGGCGTGACCTCCAGCGTCACCGCATTGACCACCTTCGGCTGCGTGTCGTCGCGGCTGACCTGCTGCGCGACCGCCAGCACCAGGATCTTTTCCAGCACGATCTTCGAGATGCTGGCTTCGCCGTTGCCACTGGCGGCGCCGTTGCGCCTGGCCTCGGCCGCGGTGTTGACGATCACGTCGACCAGGTTGCCCGGCAGCGCGAAGCCGGCCACGCCGACCACATCGTTGACACGCACCGTGATCGCGCGCTTGCCCTCGCCGATCACCGCCGACAGCCCGCCCTTGGTGCCCTGCGGCGCCAGCTTGGCCTCGAGCAGCGGCTCGCCGCGCAGCACGCTGGTCCTGGCCACGCGCCCCTGCAGCAGTGCGGCGTTGGTGAAGGCGCCGGGCGGCACGCTGCCGCTGGGCCAGCTGACCATCCGCAACTGCTCGGGCCCGATCGGCTGGCCCAGATTGATGTCGCTGGCGGCCACCACCACCTGCGCCACCGAGTTCGACGACTGCTGCATCAGCCAGCGCGAGGCCGCGATCACCGCCGCCACCCCCGCGGCCAGTGCGACCAGAAGCATCAGAATTGCCCGTGCGTTTTTCATGGAAGCTCTCCCTGAGGTCGCCCTCGTTTCCCTCGTTCCCTCATTCCCTGCGCGTTCGCTGCGTTCTTCCGCGTTTGCTTGTCGGCGCGGCGTCCGTCCGATCTGCTATCGCCGCGCCGTTCGCTCACCGCTGCGCCAGCGCATGCCGTCGCCGGCCTCGCGGCCGAAGTACGCCTGCCAGGCGCGCCGCAGCGCCGCCTCGGTGACGCGCGGCGGGTCGCCGTGGTAGCGCCGGGCCGAGTCGATCAGCTTGAGCAGGTCGCCCGGGATGCAGGCCAGCAGCGGAATCCCGTCGGCCAGGTGCAGGCCGTCGAGCAGGAAGCGGAACACCTCGTCGGCGCCGTGCAGGCCGAGCGCGTGCGCGGCGCGCGCGTAGACCTCGCGGTAGTCGTCCTCGGCCAGCGGGCCGATATAGAGCTTGCTGCCGAGCCGGCGCAGGAAGGCGTCGTCGCCCAGCGCGCTGGGCTCCAGGTTGGTCGAGAACACCGGCCACACATCGAACGGCACCGAGAAGCGCACGCCGCTGTGCAGCGTGAACATGTCGATGCCGCGGTCCAGCGGTACGATCCAGCGGTTCAGCAGTTCGCTGACGCCGACCAGTTGCCGGCCCAGGTCGTCGACGATGTAGACGCCGTTGTTGGCCTTCATGTGCGGCGGCGCCTGGTAGTAGCCCGCGACCTGGTCGTAGCGCAGGTCCAGCATGTCGAGCGTCAGTTCGCCGCCGGTCAGCACCGCCGGACGATGGCAGATGGTCCAGCGCCGGTCGGCGCCGCGCCGCCATCCGGGGTTGGTGCCCTCGTCGAAGGGCACGTGCACCAGCGGATCGAATACCTGGATGATCTCGCCGGCCACGGTGAGCGCGTGCGGCACCGGCACCGCGCCGGGCATCAGCTCGCGCAGCCGCCGCGCCAGGAAGGTCTTGCCGCTGCCCGGCGGGCCGTACAGCAGCAGCGCCGCGCTTGCGTTCAGCGCGATGCCGGCCTCGTCGACCACGTGCGGCGCGGCCACCATGTCGCCCAGCACGGCGGCCACGTCCGCCTTCGACACGCTGGCCTGGCGCACCGAATGGCGCCGCACCGCTTCCAGATAGGCGTCCAGCGTGACGGGCGCCGGGCCCGCATAGCTGCAGCGGGCGGCCAGTTCGGCGGCGCGCGCGTAGCCGGCATCGGTGAGCCGGTAGCGCACGTCGAGGTCGCTGGCGCCGCGATGGGCAATCTCGAGCAGGCGTTCGCGCACGCACGAGGTCGCGATCTCGCCGATGACCGAGCCGGGCAGGCGCAGCGTCTCGGCCAGTTGCAGCAGCGTGACGTCGCGGTACAGGTAAGCCGCCTTCATCAGCAGGCTCGCCAGCATCGTGATGTCGATGCCGGTATCGGCGACCGTGCGCGGCGCCACGTGCCAGGGCTGGGGCTGCGCGGTCTCCGCCGCCTCGGCCGGCGCAGGGTCGCCGGCATTGGCCGCGGTCGGCAGCCGGTGCAGCGGCGTGGTCGGCTGTTGCTCGATCATGAGATCCCCCGATCTGTGCTGGTTGCCTGCCCGATGGGCCGGTTCGCCGGTCGCCATGGCCGCTACGCCGACGCGAACAGCATCGCGACGGTTCCGGCGGCAATGGCGATGCCGTAGGGCATCGCGCCCACCGATACCGATGGATCGAGCGCGCCGGGCTTGCACCGGTCCGGATTCCATCCGCCGGGCGCCCGCAGGATGTTCAGCATGTTGCGTCCCAGCTCGCGGCCGCGCCGGCGCAGCAGCGCCCACGCGAGGGCCCACGCGCCGCCGAGTACGAAGGCGGCCAGCGCGATGTCGAAGGCCATGCCCGCGCCCAGCCACGCGCCGACCGCGGCCATCAGCTTGACGTCGCCGGCAGCCATGCCG
The DNA here is from genome assembly GCF_008632125.1 of Cupriavidus cauae. GTDB lineage: Bacteria > Pseudomonadota > Gammaproteobacteria > Burkholderiales > Burkholderiaceae > Cupriavidus > Cupriavidus cauae. The sequence continues at coordinate 24,854 of NZ_VWRN01000037.1, read as the reverse complement.
CGCAGCAGGTAGATCGGCAGGAACATCGCCAGTCCGGTCAGCCAGCCGCCGGCCCAGGCCAGCGCGCCGGCCAGCGCGCCGGTCGTCGCCATCAGCACCGGCAGCGCCAGCAGCCAGGCGCCGAAGGTCAGCCAGTTCGGAATGCGGCGGCTGTGCAGGTCGGTCGCGGCCGCGGCCAGCACCAGCAGCATCGCGGCGGGTCCGATCAGCGTGGCGAGGTGCGGGTGTGACATGGCTGGCTCCAGTCGTTGGATGCGGGTCGTTCGGTGCAGGCCGCTCGGTGCAGATCCTTCTCTGCGGGTCGTTCGATGCGACATGGGCACGTCGTTCAGAACGACGACGCGACCTTGTCGAAGATGGTGCTCAGGGTTTCGCCGACGGCCCTGACCGAGACGATGATCACCAGCGCGATCAGCATCGCGATCAATGCGTACTCGATGCTGGTGACGGCGCCGTCTTCATCGACGAAGGTGCGGATGGCATTCGGTAGCGCGCGCATCGGTGTCTCCCTTTGGTGTCGCAGGCCCGCGGGGCCGGAGCGTGTGGCCCCGCGGGGTTTTGCTTGCGCCGATCTCGCCGGCGCGGGTTTGGCGCCCGGAGCGCGCCCCTTACTTCAGTGCGGACTGCACCTTCTCGAACACCGCGCTCAGGTTCTGCCCGACCAGCTTGACGCCGGCGATGATCACGATGGCGATCAGTGCGGCGATCAGGCCGTACTCGATCGCGGTGACGCTGTCTTCGTCCTGGACGAACTGCTTGGCTTGTTGCATCAGGTCTTGCATGGCTCTCTCCTTGGTTGGAATGCAGGGCACTACTCTGTCGATTCGCTACGGTTGGCAGCGGGGAGTTGCCCGCTGCGATGCGTGATGGCACGCGCTCGCCGGTGCGGCGGCCCGCATGCCGCGCAGGCATCGAAGGGCCAGCGGCCATGGCCGCCGCAGTGTCCGGTGGGATGACCGCCCCGATGGCGGTCCGCATGGGCCGGGTGGCCGCTCGCCGCCAGGCGGCGTGCGCGGCGATGCGTGTGGTCGCGCCGCGCATGCCGCGGCGCGGCGTGCCGCGGCGACGAGGCATCGGCGCCATGCATGCAGCGCAGGCGCGGCGCGCGGTGCGGCCGCGATCCCCGCGAGGCGGGAGGCTGCGTGAGGCGGTGCGGGTTCGTCAGCATGGTCAATGTCCTGTCGCTTGCGGCGCGCTCGCGCTGCCGCCGCGTGATTCGGAACTGCTGCCGGGGCCGGCGGCGCTGTGCCGGCGACCGTGTGGCCACATCAAGGCAAGAGCTTTGCCAGCCGATGCGAAATCGTTGTGCGATAAGGCCTTGCGGCAAGCGGGGTGTCGACCGGCAGGCCGAAAGCAGGCCCGTGGACGGCCGCTCGTTTCCGAGCGGAAACGCGATGCCGTGCGATGGGTGGACGATTGGCCGATGATGGTTCGGCGATGCGGCGCGCGCCTCCGTCCGGCACTCGCCGCAAAGGATGAGGCGCGCCATGAGGCGGCGGTGACGTGGCGGCGTGCCGGGATGCCCGCCTCATCCTTTCGCACGAGGATGGCGATGATGCGTGCCCGCCCGTTGCGCGGCGATTGCCATCCGTCTGGCGCAGCCGGTTTGCGCCGGCGCCGTGTTTCCCGCTTGAAACGTTGCCGCGTGCCGCGGCGTTGCATGAAGCCGCGTCGGCACGCCTGGCGCGCTGACGGACACGACGGCCAGGCGACCGCAAGCACCGCGCCGGCGCGCCAGCGCGCGCTCGCATCGGCCGCTCGCATCGGCGAATGCGGCGGTTCGCCGTGCCGTGCTTCCGCGCGGAAACGCCGGCGTGCAAACCGCCTCGATCGTCGCGGCCCCGTCGGGCGGCGCGCCTTGCGCCGCGGGCCGCGTCTGATAGAACAAGGACAACGCGATGCCGCGTCGCCGTGCCCATTCCCCTTCCGAGCGACCCCATGACCCTCGAACGCGCCTCGATTGCCAACACACTGCCCACCGCGCGCGGACACTGGCTGACGCTGGAGCGTGTGCGGCTGTACGCCGGCGCGATGCTGCTGGCGCAATGCCTTATCCTGGTGGCATGGGCCTGGATCACGCGTGGCTTCACGGCAGACACCATCGTTCGGCCAGGTGCCGACTTCTCGGTGTTCTGGAGCGCCTCGCATCTGCTGCGCGGCGCCGGCGCGCTGGCGGTCTACGACTATGCGCAGCTGCAGCCGGTGATCGCCGCGCATGGCGCCGTGCCGCCCGACTCGGGCTTCTATCTGCCGTGGCTCTATCCGCCGACCTTCCTGTGGGTCGTGCTGCCGCTGTCGCTGCTGCCGTTCGCATGGAGCTACGTCGCCTTCATCGGCCTGTCCGCGGCCGGCTATGTCGCCGCGCTGCTGCGCCTGGCCGCACTTGCCTCGCCGCCACGCGCGGCGCGCGGCGCGATCGTGATGGCGCTGCTCGGCTTCCCTGGCCTGTTCCTGGCGGCGACCATCGGCCAGAACGCGCTGCTGACCGCGGCGCTCGCCGCATGGGCGCTGGTGCTGCTGCCGCGCCGGCCGTTGCTGGCCGGCGTGCTGATCGGCCTGCTGGCGATCAAGCCGCAGCTGGCACTGATGTTTCCGGTGGCATTGATCGCCGGGCGCGAATGGCGCGCGCTGGGGGCCGCGGCGGTCACGGCGGGAGCGCTGGCCGCCGCGAGCGTCGCGGCGTTCGGCTGGCAGACGGTCCCGGCCTTCGTGAGCGCCACCGCGCAGGTCACCGACCTGCTGATTCAGGAAGGCATCCGTGCCTGGTACGTCAGCCCGACGCTGGTGGCCTCGGTGCGGCTTGCCGGCGGCCCGCCCGCGCTGGCCTATGCGCTGCAGGCGGTGCTGACGCTGGCGACGGCCGGCGCGCTGGCCTGCGTATGGCGCCGCCATCGCGACACCGGCTTGCGCACCGCCGCGCTGGCCTTGGCGGCGATGCTGGCCACACCCTATCTCTGGTACTACGAGCTGGCGTGGCTCGGCATGGCGGTGGCGGGCCTGGCGGGGGAGGGCGTGCGGCGCGGCTGGATGCCGGGCGAGCGTCTGCTGCTGGCCGCGCTGTGGTGCATGCCGATGCTGATGTTCGCCAATGCGCTGGCGCAGCAGTGGCAGGGCGGGGTGCAACTGCTCGCGCTGGGCATGGCCGCGGTGCTGCGGCGCGCCTGGCGGACGGACACCGATACGGGCAGCAAGGGCGGGGGGACGGGACATGTCGCGACATGACAGGATCGGCGCCGCAAGCCAGCGCCGCCGCGAGGACACGGGGGCAGGGAGGAGGATCGCCGGGGGCGCCGTCGAGGGCGCCCCCAAGGGCGGCAATGTCGGCGGTGGCAATCACGTCCGCTCTGATGGCGGCCCTCATGGAGGCTGTCACGGTGTCTTCCATGGCGGCCTCGGCGGCGAGGGTACGACCGAGGGGGCCGTCGGCGCGCCGGCCGGATCCATGGGCGCCGCGCGCCCCGACCGCCAGACGCCGTGGCACCGCGATACCCGGCTGCTGTCGGTGGTGGCGCCCTGCTACAACGAGAGCGACGCCATCGTGCCGTTCTTCTCGCGTGTGATCCCGGTGCTCGAGGCGATCCCGGGCATCCGCTTCGAGATCGTCTGCGTCAACGACGGCAGCGCCGACGACACGCTGCCGCGGCTGCTGGCGCAGGCACGCGCCGATGCGCGCATCCGCGTGATCGACCTGACCCGCAACTTCGGCAAGGAGGCCGCCCTGACCGCCGGCATCGACGAGGCGTTCGGCGATGCGGTGGTGCCGATCGACTTCGACCTGCAGGACCCGCCCGAACTGATCGGCGAGATGGTGGCGCGCTGGCGCGAAGGCGCCGAGGTGGTGCTGGCGCAGCGCATCGACCGTGCCTGCGATTCGTGGCTCAAGCGCGTGACCGCCGGCGCCTACTACCGGCTGCACAACCGCATGTCGGAACTGCGGCTGCCCGAGAACGTCGGCGACTTCCGGCTGATGGACCGCGCCGTGGTCAACGCGCTGAAGAGCCTGCCGGAGCGGCGCCGCTTCATGAAAGGCCTGTTCGCCTGGGTCGGCTTCCATACGGTGACGCTGCCGTACACGCGCGAGCCCCGCAGCGCCGGGCAGTCGAAGTTCTCCGGCTGGCGGCTGTGGAATTTCGCGCTGGAGGGCATCACCAGCTTCAGCACGGTGCCGCTGCGCTGCTGGACCTATATCGGCGTGGCCGTCGCCTTCGCCGCCTTCTGCTATGGCAGCTTCATCGTCGGCCGCACGCTGTGGCTGGGCGTCGACGTGCCGGGCTACGCCTCTCTGCTGTGTGCGCTGCTGTTCTTCGGCGGGCTGCAGCTGATCGGCGTCGGCGTGGTGGGCGAATACGTCGGCCGCATCTATCACGAGACCAAGGGCCGTCCGATCTATCTGGTGCGCCGGCGCTACCAGGAGCGGCCGGCGACGCAGGGGCTCGGCGGCCGCCGCGTGATCGAGCTGTCCGCCGTGCAACGGGCGCGCACGCGCTGATTCCGCGGCGTTCTGCTTTGCTCCCTGTTGTCAGACGGCACGCGCGACTGCGAGCAGCGATACGCCGAACGGCAAGGTGCCGCGCCGCAGCCAGTGCCGCTCGCTGCGGAACAGCGTGTACAGCAGCGCGTTCAGCAGGGCGGGCGGCATCGCCGTGCCGGTCGAGCCGCCGGCCTCGCCCGGCACGCCGTGCTCGGGCAGGCGCGCGTGCAGCAGGTCGCGCAGCCGGTCGTGCCAGCGTGCCGCCACCGCCAGCGGAAACAGCACGGTGTTGAAGTAGCTCACCGTTTCCACGCACAGTCCCGCGTTGCCGAGCCGCGTGGTCAGCGCCGTTCGGCGATAGCGGCGCTGATGGTGCAGGAACACGTCATGCCGGCTCCATAGCCACGGATGCGCCGGCACCGTGATCAGCGCCGCGCCGCCGTGCCGCAGCAGCGAGCGCACCGCCAGCAGCGCGCCGGCATCGTCGGCGATGTGTTCGAGGCAGTCGAGCAGGCAGACCAGGTCGAAGCTGCCCGGGCGGTATGGCATCGCGTCGGGGCAGCGGCCGTCGGCGATGGCATAGCGGCCCGCGGTCTTGGCCACGGCGAGCCGGCGGGCCATCGCGTCCATCTCGAGGCCGCTGACGGTGCCGAAGCGCGCCAGCATGTCGAGATTGCCGCCGGTGCCGGCGCCGATCTCCAGGATGGCGGCGCCGGGCGGCAGCGCCAATTGCTCGAGCACCGCGGCGACGATGTCGCGGCGCGCGCGGAACCACCAGTGATCGGCTTCGGTCTGCGCCATTTCGAGATAGGCTTGCGGCGACATGGTGGTCTCCTAGGGAAGCGGCCGCCCGGATGGCGGCGGGCAATCGCGCGTGGCGTACAGCGACCAGTCGCCGGCCGTACGCAGCCGTTCCACGCGGCAGTCGGCCGCGGCGAAATAGCCGGCAGGCAGCGGCGTCGCGCGCCGTACGAACAGGTAGCGATAGCGTCCGGCATCGTGGCGGTGCCAGTCGAAGTTGGCCGGGAACGCGTTGTCGAGCATGTCGGCGGGATCGAGCGGCGGCGCATGGCCGCTGCGATAGCGGACGATCTGCGGCAGGAACCAGGCGAAGTTGAAGTCGACCAGTCCGTGCCGCCGCGCCTGGTACCACAGCGGGAAGTGCTGATAGGCGCCGGGATGCGCGGCGGCCGCGCTGCCCGCATCGAAGACCAGCATCAGCGCACGCTGGCCCGGCGCGGCCGCGGCGAGCACCGCGTCGAAATCGCGCGTCTCCGCGCCGAACGCCAGCGTGCGCCTGGCCTGCCAACCCAGGTGCAGTGCGCAGGCCGCGCACAGCGCGAGCGCGCACCAGCGCGCAGCCATCGCGCGGCGCGGACCGTTCGTGCTCGTCGGCGCCGCGAACAGCAGCGCATAGCACGGCAGCAGCAGGATGCCGAAGCGCTGGAACAGGAAGGCGGTGCGCATCGCGTAGTGCGGCACGCACAGCCAGACCAGCAGCACGGCCGCAAGAGGCAGCCAGGCCTGCGGTAGACGCCAACGCGGCCGCAGGCCCATCGCCCACGGCGCAGCCAGCATCAGCAGCGTGGCCAGCGCGAAGGGCAGATGCGTCGACCACGCGCCCCAGGGCGAGACCAGCAGCAACGGCACGCGCATCCAGTCCCAGCGCCATTCGACCGCGGGCCACGCGTAATCCAGCGTGGCGTCGAACCGCTGCGCGTGCCATGCGTACAGCAGCGCGACCAGGCCCAGCAGCGCGTACGGCATCAGCGCGCGCAGCACGATGCGCGGCGTGTGCGAGGAGCGGGCGCGGTGGGCACCGTCGCTACGGCGGGCACGGCAAACGATGCCACCCAGTCCGATCAGCGTGCAGGCGCCGCCCACCGCGCAGGCGAACAGGAAGACGAGCCCATGCGCGACGAACAGCAGCGCGCCGCCGGCCACGATCATGGCGCCGGTACGCAGCGTGGGCGTACGCGCATGGCGCCATGCGGGCAGCAGGAACAGCAGGCCGAGCGGCACCGCCAGCAGGAAGGTCAGGAAGCCCCATTCATAGGCGAAGCCGAAGAATCCCGGCACGAACAGCCAGTCCAGCCGCGCATCGGCGCCAAGCTGCCGGCGCAGCGCGATACAGGCGCCGATACAGGCGAGATAGGCCAGCGACAGCAGCAGCTTCAGCGCGGCCGTCACCGGCATCCACCACGACAGCGCCAGCGCCGCGCCATAGCCGAGCAGGTAGGGCGTGAACGGATTGATGCGCAGGTCCTGCTGCCATGGCGAGGTACCGGCCAGCAGGTCGCGCAGCGCGGCGATCTGGCCGGCATGCTGCGGCAGGTCGATCATCGGGGGATACGGCGCAAGCCAGGGCAGGGCGGAGCCGGCCGCGACGGCAACGACGAACGGCGCGTTGGCCATGACGGCGCGCGCTGCCGCGATGCGCGTGGCGCGGCCGATCTTCTTCCGCTGCGTGCAGCCCACATGTCCGCGAAACGCCCAATGCCGCGCCCCCAGGTACGTCAGCCCCGTATAGACGGCCATGCCGCCGAGTTGCGCCAGCAGGCTGCGCGGCGCCAGCACGTTCGACAGGGCCAGCACCGTCGCCAGGTTGGCCAGGTAGCCGAGCACGCAGACCGCGCCGAAGCGCCACAGGCTTGCCGGCACATGGCCGCGATGCGCGAAGGTCCAGCGCCGGTTCAGCGCGAAGCTCCACAGGAAGCCGACCGCATAGCCGGCGGCATTGGCCGCGGCCGGATGCCAGTCCAGCCCGCGCAGCGCCAGCCAGATGGCGGCGAAGCCGAGCACGGAATTGCTGGCGCCGACCAGCAGGTAGCGCAGGCCGGTGTGGCGGACGGCGGCGCGCGGCCGGGCGGTGGCGGATGGCATGCGGGCAGACTCGATCGGGGCGCGGGGCAGGGTGCGGGTGCGGGGTCCAGGCGGCGAGGGGGCAGCAGCGCTCAGCCCTCGCGTACCACCAGCCCGAGGTCCTGCCTGCGTATCTGGAGCTTGTAGTCGCGCATCAAGCGGAACAGCGTCACCCGCGACACGCCCAGTTCGGCGGCGACATCGATCAGCCGCTCGTGATGGCGTTGCAGCGCCTCGCGGATCGCGTTGCATTCGGCCGCCTCGCGCACCGCGGCGAGCGTGCAGGGATGCGCCTCGGCGGGCGGCTGCAGGTCCAGATCGGCGGGGCGGATCACGCCGCCTTCGCACATTGCCGCGGCATGGCGGATGCGGTTGATCAGCTCGCGCACATTGCCCGGCCACGGATGCACGGCCATCGCGCGCATCGCCGAGTTGGAGAACCCCTTGATGCGTGCCGGCGCCTGCCTCCGGATCTCGCCGAGCACATGCTCGGCCAGCAGCACGATGTCGCTGCCGCGCTCGCGCAGCGCGGGCTGGCGGATGCGCAGCACGCACAGCCGGTGATACAGGTCCTGGCGGAAGCGGCCGGCCGCTACGGCCGCCTCGAGATCGACGTGCGTGGCCGAGACGATGCGCGCATCGACGGCGACCGAGTCCGTGCCGCCCAGCCGTTCGATGCAGCCCGTTTCGAGAAAGCGCAGCAGGCTGGTCTGGCTCTCGAGCGGCATGTCGCCGATCTCGTCGAGAAACAGCGTGCCGCCCTGGGCCAGCTCGATGCGGCCCGGCTTGCGCTTGAGCGCGCCGGTGAACGCGCCGCGCTCGTAGCCGAACAGTTCGGACTGCAGCAGCGCGGGCGGGATCGCGGCGCAGTTCAGCGCGACGAACGGTTGCGCGGCACGCGGCGAGGCGCGATGGATCGCCTGCGCGGCCAGTTCCTTGCCGGTGCCCGATTCGCCGCCGATCAGCACCGGCGCGTCCCAGCGCGCAACCTTGGCGATGCCGCGGAACAAGGCCTGCATCGCCTCGCATTCGCCCACCATGCCGGCCGGGCCCGGTACACGCGCGTTGGGTGCCAGGCTGTCGTGGCGCAGCTGGACCATGCCCCAGGCGTGGCCCAGACCCTGGGCCAGCGTCGCCGATTCGAATGGCGCGGTCAGATAGTCGATGAAATACAGCCCCAGCAGCCGGCGCGCCGTCGGCGTCAGCCGGTCGCGACAGCCGACCATCGCGATCCACGCAATGTTGGGCTGCGCGAACCAGGGTTCGAGCGCCTCCAGATCGGCGTCGCCGATATCGCCGCCGAGGTCGAGCAGGCCGGCGATCGGCTGCTCCTCCAGCGGGTGTGCTTCCACCTCGTGCGGGGTGGCGGCGAACAGCAGCTTCCAGCCACGCTGGCTGAGGAAGCGGCAAAGATTGGCTTCGTGGTGCTGCGATACGAACAGCAGCGGGCGGGTGATGGCGCCGCTCATGATGATTCCCCCGGATTCTTCTTATTGCCGAGGCAGACGCGGACAACGTCCCGCGCCTGCCACGGTTCCGGCCGGCGGCGGGCCGTCCCAGACAGACGTGCCCGTCGCCGTTCTCCGCTCGCGCGAAGATGCCCATCCCCAACCAGGCAATGTGCAACCTCCCATTGCCTGACCGCTGCTTCAAACATGACCAGTGGCCAGTGGCGCATCGCCTGTGTTGCGGCGTCGGGCGGTAGCGGTCGTGGTGCCGCCTTGCCGCCCGGCGTTGCGGCGTGCCTTCTTGCGAGGCCGCACGCGTTTTTGTAACGATTCACCCAGCGACGAGCGTGCCACGCACTATAAGTCCTTGATTTTTATTGCGTTTATTTCTGCGCACTTGTTACATCGATGAAATCTTGTAACACCATGTATCCGACCTGGAACGGTGGCCTGTTTCGGCGTGATGCACTCCAGTGCATCAGTCGCGAAGGATGAGGCGAACGATTCTTATTCTTCGGGATGAAAGTGGCGCAGGAGGCGGTTCTTTGGATGCGCTCCGGCGGATGGCTTCATCGGCACGATTGACCGGGCAGGGTTTTCGCCGATGTGACAGCGCGTCCGCCGAGATGCCGAATGGTTGCGTTTGCTTTACAGCGTGGTGCCACCGGTGAAACGGCAAGGCGGAACCCTGCATACGCCACGCCATCGCGGCATCGCCCGGATGGGCGGCCCGGCGCATGGGGCACCGGGGGCGGGCAGAGGGCGCCCGATGCCCATGCGGGGCGCCAACGCCGGCCGGTCTCATCCATTCGGCGTAGGCGGTGCGCCTACGGCATGGCCCTGCGCGGGCTGGCCAAAGTGTTCCGATCCTGAAACAAAGCGGCGCCGAAGGAATACCCGGTGCCCGTCGCCGATACGCCGCTGTGTCAGTCGGCGGCGCCGGCATCGGGTACGCGCGACGCCTCGATCTGCTGCCGCAGCCACGCGTGCATGCGCCGGATCGCGCTTTCGTGCGGATGGCCTTCGCGCCAGATCATCCAGTACTGCAGCGTCGACGGAATGCGCGTGGGCCCGATCTGCACCAGCGCGCCGCTGACCAGATAGTCGTGGGCCAGCAGCGCGCGCGCCGTGGCCACGCCGACGCCGGCCACCGCCGACTGCAGCAGCATGCCGGCATCCTGGAAGATCGGCCCGCGCTCCGGCTCGTTCGTCGGCAGGCCGGCCTGCTCGAGCCAGTCGCGCCAGGAACGCAGCGCGAAGCGCAGCATCGGCAGGCGCGGCAGGTCGGCCACCGTGAAGCCCGGATAGCGGGCCAGCAGCGCGGGACTGGCCACCGCGATGACGGTGTCCTCGATCAGCCGGTGGCATTCGAAGCCGGGCAGGTCGACGCGCTGGTGCCAGATGCCGACGTCCACCGAATACGGGTCCGGCGGCGGGATCTCGGCATGCAGGCGCAGGTGCACGTCCAGCATCGGCATCGCCTCGTACAGGCTGGGCAGCCGCCGGATCAGCCAGGCGTTGGCCAGGTCCGCCATCACGCTGACCTCGAGCCGGACGGCGGGCTGCTCGCCCTCGCCGCCGGCCTCGTTCAGCGCCTGCTGCAGGCCATCGAGCGCCGCGCGTACGCGCTCGGCCAGCCGCGCGCCGACGCTGGTGGGCAGCATGCGGGCGCCGGCCCGCTGGAACAGCTTGGTGCCCAGGCTCTGCTCCAGCGCGCGCACATGGTGGCTGATCGCGCTGTGCGTCAGCGCCAGTTCCTCCGCGGCGCGCGAGAAGCTGCGATGGCGCGCCGCCGCCTCCAGCGCGCGCAGCGCCTGCAGCGGTGGAAGATGCGGAACCTGGGCCATGGTGTCGAGGGAAGGGAGGGAGGAAACCGGGAGGGGCGAAGCCGAGATCGAGGAAACCGAGATGGAGACAGCGGCACAATCGAACGTCGGCCGTCAAATTTTACTCACAATCCGGGCGGGAATTCTTCGTTGGTGCCGGCGGGCCGGAGCGCCGACAATCCGCGCATGACAACCGCAACGCTTTCTCCTTCCGGACTTCCCGCCGCGGCCAACGGCCTGCGCTGGCGCGTGCTGGCGATCTTCTCGCTCGGCTTCTTCGTCTCCTACGTCTATCGCGGGGTCAATTTCGGCTTCGCGCCGTACCTGTCGCGCGAGCTGGGACTGTCGGCCAGCGATCTGGGGCTGCTGACCAGCTGCTACTTCCTCGGCTTTGCCTGCGCGCAATTGCCGGCCGGCCTGCTACTGGACCGCTTCGGTCCGCGCCGCACCGAGGCGGCCTTGCTGCTGGTGGCGGCGGCCGGCACGCTCCTGTTCGCGCTGGGCGAGGGCATGGCCGCGCTGGCGGCGGGGCGCATGCTGATCGGCGTGGGCGTGTCCGTCTGCCTCGGCGCCGCGATCCAGGCGCTGTCGATGTGGTTTCCGCTGTCGCGCATGCCGCTGCTGAACGGGCTGGTGATGGCCATCGGCGGCCTCGGCGCGGTGGTCGTCGGTACGCCGCTCGACTGGCTGTTGTCGCTGGTGGATTGGCGCGCGGTCTGCATGGGCCTGGGCGGCGTCACGCTGGCGATGGCGCTGCTGCTGTGGTTCGGCGCGCCCGAGGCCGCGCGGCCCGGCGCACGCGAGAGCCTGGGCGCGCAATGGCGCGGCACCGTGGCGATCCTGCGCAGCGCGCCGTTCTGGCGCGTGGTGCCGCTGACGCTGCTGAACCAGGGCGTGTTCCTCGCGGTGCAGAGCCTGTGGGTCGGCGCCTTCCTGCGCGATGTCGGCGGCGTGGAGCCGGCCCAGGCCGCGAGGCTTGTCTCGCTGATCGGCTTCGCGATGATGGGCGGCTGCGTGGTGACCGGCTGGGCCGCGCGCCATCTGGAGCGGCTCGGCGTCAGCCTGTACGCGTTCGCGGGCGCCGGCATGACGATGTTCATCGTGGTGCAGGGGCTGCTGATGGCCGGCGCGCCGCTGCCCGCGTGGCTGCTGTGGTCGGGTTACGGCGTGTTCGGCTCGACCGGCATCCTGACCTACGCGGTGCTGGCGCGCCAGTTCGACGGCGCGATGATCGGGCGCGCGACCACCGCGCTGACGCTGACGGTGTTCCTGGCGATCTTCCTCTGCCAGCTCGGCATCGGCATGGTGCTGGACCTGTGGCCGGCGGTGGCGGGCCGCTATCCGGTGCGCGCGCATCTGGCCGCATGGGCCGTGCTGGTCGGGCTGCAGGCGCTGGCCGCGATCTGGTACTGGATGGGCGCGCGGCGGTATCGCGGCGCGGCCGCGGCATAACGCGGGAACGCCGCGGCGCAGGCGCGCATGAACGCCCGCGGGCAGGAGCGCCGGTGCGCCGGTGCGCCAGGAAGGCGGGAGCGCCGGTAGCGGCGCCCCCCGTTACAGCACGATCGGCCGGTCGTCGAGCTCGTTCGGATTGCCGTCGCCGTGCTGCGGGAAGTGCCGGGCCAGCAGCGCGTGGACCTGTGCCACCGTGGCGAGCACGGGCTCGATCGACAGATCGCTGGCGAGACCATGTGCCAGCGACTGGCACAGCGCGGCCCAGGTCTCGTGCTCGACGCGGGCATCGATGCCGCGGTCGGCGAGCAGCTCGACCGCATGATCGGCCAGGTTGATATAGAGCAGCACGCCGGTGTGGTCGGCGGTGTCCCAGACCTCGAGCGCGGCGAATAGTGCGCGGGCGCGATCGCGCGGCGTCACGCCGGCCCAGGCCTGCATCGCGGGCAGGCTCGATTCAATGACCACGCGCACTTCGCCGCGATGCTGGCGTTCGCCGTCGCGCACGGCGCGCTGCAGCCGCGCCAGCGCATCGGGCGGGAAGTGGCGGTGCGCGAACGAGACCGGGGTCAGCGCATGGCGCAGGGCGCGCCGCAGTCCGCCGGCGGGGGAAGGAGAACGGGTAGGCATGATGTCGTTCCCTTACCAGTTGCCGGAAGCGCCGCCGCCATCGAAGCCGCCGCCGCCTCCACCGCCAAAGCCGCCACCGCCGCCGAAGCCGCCGCCACCGAAACCGCCGCCGCCATGATGGCGACCCCAACCGCCACCGAGGCCACCGAGTCCTCCCAGCCCGCCGAGGCCGCCTGCGGCGGCATCCCAGCCGCGCCGGCCGACCACGATCTGCCGGCGGCGTCCGCGCGTGGCGGAGAACAGGAAGAAGGCGATGATCAGCAGCGGAAACAGCACCGGCAGCCAGTCCGCGAGCCCGCTCTGCTGCGCCTGGCGGCGCGTCTGCGGGCCGGGCAGGCCTTCCTTGTCGATGGTCGCCTGGATCGCCGAGATGCCGGCGGCCAGGCCGCCATAGAAATCGTTCTGGCGGAAATGCGGCGCCATGATGTCCTGCAGGATGCGCTTGGACATCGCGTCGGTCAGCGAGCCCTGCACGCCGCGGCCGACTTCGAGCCGCATCTTGCGCAGGCCGGGCGGATTGTCCTTGGCGATCAGCACGATCACGCCGTCGTCGATGCCCTGGCGGCCGGCGCGCCACGCGTCGGCCACGCGGATGCCATAGGCATCGATGGTCTCGGGATCGGTGGTCGGCACCATCAGTACGAAGATCTGGCTGCCGCGCGTGCGCTCGTATTCGGCGAGCACGTTCTCCAGCGCGCTGCGCTGCGCCGGCGCCAGCGTGCCGGTCAGATCGGTGACGCGCTGCGCCAGCGGCGGCACCGCGACGAAGCCGTCGCCCTGGGCACGCGCCGCGCCGGCCACGCCAGGCAGCATCGCCAGCGCGAGCATGGAAGCCAGCATCGGCAACAGCGTGGGCGCCAGCGCTGCCCGCAGCCAGCGCCGAAGTCCTGCGGCGAAGGTCATCGGCACGAGGATCAGAACTTGACCGCCGGCGGCGTCGAGATCGCCTTCTCGTTCTCGACCGTGAACGACGGCTTGACCTCGTAGTTGAAGATCATCGCGGTCAGGTTGGTCGGGAAGCTGCGGGCGAGCACGTTGTAGTCGCGCACAGCGGCGATATAGCGCTGGCGCGCGACCGTGATGCGGTTCTCGGTGCCTTCCAGTTGCGATTGCAGGTCGCGGAAGGCGGCGTCGGCCTTGAGCTGCGGATAGTTCTCGGCGACCGCCAGCAGCCGCGACAGCGCGCCGCTCAGTTCGCCCTGCGCCTGCTGGAAGCGCTGGAAGGCCTGCGGGTCGTTCAGCGTTTCGGGCGTGACCTGGATGCTGGTGGCGGTGGCGCGGGCCTTGGTCACGGCCTCGAGCGTCTCGCGCTCATGCGAGGCGTAGCCCTTGACGGTATTGACCAGGTTCGGAATCAGATCGGCGCGGCGCTGGTACTGGTTGACGACCTCGCCCCAGGCCGCCTTGATGGCTTCGTCCTTGGCCTGGAAGTCGTTGTAGCCGCAGGCGCTCAGCAGGCTCGCCAGCCAGGCCAGCAGCAGCCAGCGCAAGGGGCGCAGCGACAACAGGGAAGACCGCGACGAAGCGAAGGTGGGCGACGAGGAAAGGAAGGCGCGCATCGGAAACTCCGTGGATCATCGGAACGCCAGTGTAGCGCACCGGCCGCTTGATTCATCCACGGAGCGGGCTGGGAGAGGGGGCCGGCGCGGACAGGCAGCGGCGGGAAGCGCGGCCTTGCTGCAGGGCTCACTGCACCGCCCCACTGCGCGGCCTCACCGCACCGCCTCACTGCAGCGCCTCACCGCACCGCCTTGCCGCAGCGCCTCTCTGCCCTCGTTACAGCGCCGCGAAGGCCCGGCGCGCGGCCTCGAAGGTCGCCTCGAGGATCGCGTCGTCGTGCTGCGCGCCGACGAAGCCCGCCTCGAAGGCGGACGGCGCCAGGTAGACGCCGTTGTCCAGCATCGCGTGGAAGAAGCGGTTGAAGCGCGCGGTATCGCATTGCGTGACCTCGGCAAAGCTGGCCGGCACGCCCTCGCGGAAATACAGCCCGAACATGCCGCCGACCGCGTCCGCGGCAAACGGCACGCCCGCGGCGCGCGCGGCCTCGGCCAGGCCATCGGCGAGCTTGCGGGTCTGCGCCGCCAGCCTGTCGTGGAAGCCGGGCGCCTGGATCAGCTTCAGCGTCGCCATGCCGGCCGCCACCGCCAACGGGTTGCCCGACAGCGTGCCGGCCTGGTAGACGCCGCCCAGCGGCGCCAGTTTGGCCATGATGTCGCGCCGGCCGCCGAAGGCCGCCGCCGGCATGCCGCCGCCGATCACCTTGCCCAGGCACGTCATGTCGGGCTTGATGCCGTAGTGCGCCTGCGCGCCGCCCAGCGCGACGCGAAAGCCCGTCATCACCTCGTCGAAGATCAGCACCGCGCCGTCGGCGCTGCACAGCCGGCGCATCGCCTGCAGGAAGGCGTCGCTGGCACGCACCAGATTCATGTTGCCGGCCACCGGCTCGACGATCACCGCGGCGATCTCGCCGGCGTGGCGCGCGAAGGCCTGCTCCAATTGCTCGACGTTGTTGTACTCGAGCACCATCGTGTGGCGCGTGACGTCGGCGGGCACGCCGGCCGACGACGGCGCGTTCTGCGTGGTGTCGGCGAAGGTCAGCAGGCCCGAGCCGGCCTTGACCAGCAGGCTGTCGGCATGGCCGTGATAGCAGCCCTCGAACTTGATGATGAGGTCGCGCCCGGTGAAGCCGCGCGCCAGCCGCAGCGCGCTCATGGTGGCCTCGGTGCCCGACGACACCAGCCGGACCTGCTCGATCGACGGCACCAGCTTGCAGATTTCCTCGGCCATCTCGATCTCGGCCTCGGTCGGCGCGCCGAACGAGAAGCTGCCGGCCGCGACCCGCTGCACCGCACTGACGACCTCGGGGTGGGCATGGCCGACGATCATCGGACCCCACGAACCGATGTAGTCGATGTAGCGCTGGCCATCCGCGTCCCACATGTAGGGACCTTCGGCGCGCTCGATGAAGCGCGGCGTGCCGCCGACCGAGCGGAAGGCGCGCACCGGCGAATTGACGCCGCCGGGAATGGTCTGTTGGGCGCGGTCGAAAAGCTGCTGGTTTCGTGACATGTCGTGATCTGCCTGGAAGAGGAGAGGGGGCGCCGCCGGGAGGGAGGCGGGCGGACGCCAATTCGCGCGAACCGTCTGCGATCGGCTGCAATCCGCGTCAATCGCCATCGATTTCGGCGCCAAATACCGGGATGCCGGTGGCGCGCCGCGCGTCGATTCGGTACCATCTGCGCTGAATTTTAATCGAGACGTCACCACCCTATGGAATACAAGACCTGGATGTGCCTGATTTGCGGATGGATCTACGATGAAGCCGCCGGCGCGCCCGAAGACGGCATCCCGCCCGGAACCAAGTGGGAGGATGTGCCGATCAACTGGACCTGCCCGGAATGCGGCGCCCGCAAGGAAGACTTCGAGATGGTGGCGATCTGAGGGACGGTCCGGCAGGCATCAGGTACGCATTACACGCATCCCCGCACAACGCATCGGCCGACGGTGGCCATCGCCGCCACCGTCCGGCTGGGCCAGCCTAGCCCGAGAACGGCCCGCGCCCACGCAGCGCATTGGCCACCATCATCAGCGCCAGCAGGAACGGCAGCGCGACATACAGGCACCAGTGCACCCGGTCGCCGATCGTTTCGCCCCACTTGCGCTTGAATACCTGCAGCCGCGGCATGCCCGAGGGATTGGTGGCGCGCTTGTGATTGACGTGCCAGGCCATCCAGAAAAAGAAGATGGCGAAGGCGACCGAGAGGAAATTGATATTACCCATGGTGGATGGCGATGGTTTTGAGGGTGGTGAAGCCGTATAGCGCCTCGAAACCCTTTTCGCGCCCGTGGCCCGACTGTCCGGAGCCGCCGAACGGCAATTCGACGCCGCCGCCGGCGCCATAGTTGTTGATGAAGACCTGGCCCGCACGGACCTTGCGGGCCAGCCGCAGCTGGCGCGCACCGTCACGCGTCCAGATGCCGGCCACCAGGCCATAGGGCGTGCCGTTGGCCAGCGCGATTGCGTCCTGCTCGTCGTCGAAGGGCATCGCCGCCAGCAGCGGGCCGAACACCTCCTCCTGCGCCAGCCGGTGCGTCGCGGGCACGTCGCGCAGCAGCATCGGCACCTGGTAGTAGCCGGTCTCGGGCGCGTCGGCGACGATCTGGCCCTGCGCCATCACCGGGATGCCGGCGTGCTGCGCGTCCGAGACGAAGTCCCAGACCCGCTGCTGCTGCTTGCGGCTGATCAGCGGTCCGCATTCGAGGTCCTGCTCGGCGGGGCCGACCCGCAGCGACTCGAACACCATCGCCAGCCGGTCCAGCAGCGCGTCGTACAGCGGCCGCTCGACCAGCAGCCGGCTGCCGGCCGAGCAGGTCTGCCCGGCGTTCTGCACGATGCCGCGCACCACGACCGGCACCAGTGCATCGACATCGGCGTCGGCGAACACGATCTGCGGCGACTTGCCGCCCAGCTCCAGCGTCACCGGCACATGGTTCTCGGCGGCCATCTGCGCGACCAGCTTGCCGGTCTGCGGCGAGCCGGTGAACGACAGATGGTCGATGCCGGGATGGCGCGCCAGCGCGGCGCCGGCTTCGTGGCCATAGCCGGTCACCACGTTCAACGCGCCCTCGGGCAGGCCGACTTCGGCGGCCAGTTCCGCCACGCGCAGCAGCGACAGGCAGGCGTCCTCGGCGGGCTTGACTACGCAGGCGTTGCCGGCGGCCAGCGCCGCGCCGACGCTGCGGCCGAAGATCTGCAGCGGATAGTTCCACGGCACGATATGGCCGGTGACGCCGTGCGGCTCGCGCACGGTCAGCACCGTATAGCCGTTCTGATACGGGATGGTCTGGCCGTGCAGCTTGTCGGCCGCGCCGGCGTAGAACTCGAAATAGCGGGCGATCGCGCGGGCGTCGGCGTGCGCCTGGCTCAGCGGCTTGCCGGTGTCGCGCGCCTCGAGCGCGGCCAGCTCGGCCTCGTGCTCGGCGAGCTTGCGCGCGAGGTCAGTCAGCAGGCGGCCGCGCTCGGCGGCGGACAGCGCGCCCCAGGCGCCATCGAAGGCCTGGCGGGCGGCATAGACCGCGGCGTTGATATCGGTCGCGTTGCCGCGCGCGATCTCGGCGAAGGGCGCGCCGGTGGAGGGGTCGAACACCTTGATGCGCATGCCGGAATCCGGCGCCATCAGGCGGTTGGCAACGAAGTGCTGGGCGTGCATCGTCATGCTCCGGCTGAAATTCCAAGCCGGCATTATCGCCCAGCCGGGCCGCGCGGCTGCAAGGGCGCGCCGCCGGCAGCGCCCCGGCGGAGCGTCTCCAGAGCGTCAGCAGCGCATCGGCAGCGCATCGGCAGCGCGTCGGCAAGGCCGCCGGGCTCGTCCCCGGGCTTGTCAGTTCCCGGTCAGACCGAGCCGCTATAATGCCGGCCATCGTCAAACCTTGGCCAAATACCGGCCGAATACAGGCATCTGGAGAACCGCATGAGCTTCAATCTCGTCCCGCCGGGCAAGGACATCCCGAACGACTTCAACGTGATCATCGAGATCTCGGCCCAGAGCGATCCGGTCAAGTACGAGGCCGACAAGGAAACCGGCCTGCTGTTCGTCGACCGCTTCATCGGCACCGGCATGCGCTATCCGGCCAACTACGGCTTCATTCCGCAGACGCTGTCGGGCGACGGCGACCCGGTCGACGTGCTGGTGATCACTCCGTTCCCGATCCTGGCCGGCGCCGTGGTGCGCTGCCGCGCGCTGGGCATGCTGAAGATGACCGACGAAGCCGGCGTCGATGCCAAGCTGGTCGCGGTGCCGGTCGACAAGCTGTCGCCGGCCACGGCCTACATGAAGGGCCTGTCGGACGTGCCGCAGAACACGCTGGACCAGATCAAGCACTTCTTCGAGAACTACAAGGCGCTCGAGGCCGGCAAGTGGGTCAAGGTCGAGGGCTGGGGCGGCATCGAGGAAGCGCACAAGGAAATCACCGACGGCGTGGCGAACTACAAGAAGTAAGCCGCCGCACGATCCCGCTGCTTGCTCCGATGCTTGCGGCGGGGCGGCGCGCTCTCCCCGGGCGCGCCGCGATCAGAACCATTGCCGCAGGCGCCGCAGCGCCGGCGGCAGACGCGGACCCTGCCTCGCTTTCGAGGCCGAGTCCGCGGCGGCGGCCACCTTCGAGGCCGCGTCGGCCGTGACGGCCACCCTGGCGCCCGTGCCGGCCGCCGTTCCCACCGGCTGTCCCGCCAGTCCTTTCCCTGTCGTTGCTCCGTAGACCCCCGCCGCAGCGGCGTTGGCGGAGGCGTGCACCGCAGGCACCGCCTGTGCCAGCGCGGCCCGCAGCGGCGCACCACAGGCCTGCGCCACCGCCGTCTCGCCGACCATCCCGCTCTGCTGCAATTGCCGGCGCTCGTCCGCGTCCAGCCATTGGCCGGCATCGAGAAAGGCCCGCATCGCTTCGACCCGTCCCATCCGGCAAGCCTCGAAGATCGGCCGCTCGCCCGCGGCATTGCGCGCGTGCGGGTCGGCGCCGCCCGCCAGCAGCAGCGTCACCGTGGCGGCATGGCCCGCGGCGGCGGCCGCATGCAGCGGCGTGCGCTGTTGGCGGTCGCGCTCGGCCAGGCTCGCGCCCTGTTCGAGCAGCCAGCCGATCGCCGAACGGTTGCCGTGATAGGCGGCTTCGTTCAGCGCGCTGCGGCCATTGTCGTCGCGGGCCAGGGGATCGGCGCCCTGGATCTTCAGCCAGGCGAGCAGCGTGCGCGTGCGTTCGCCATGGTCCTCGTGCGTGGCCAGCTGGATCGGCAGGCGGCCCAGCTCGGTGCGCCTGTGTGGATCGGCACCCAGCCGCAACAGCGACACGGCGAGCGCGAGTTCGTGGTGCTCGCAGGCCAGATGGAAGGCATTGCACCCGTCCGGCCCGGGCCGGTCGATGAAGGCCTTGCGCTCGGCGTCCGGCACGGTCTGCAGCACCGCCTGCACGACGTCGAGACGGCCCTGCCTGCAGGCCTGCAGCCAACCCTGGTGCAGCCCCGCGTCGACCACCGTGGCATGGCGCTCGCCGCGCAGCCGCGCCAGCGCCTGCGCGACGCGTGCCTGCTGCTCGACCGTGGGCAGGTTCAAGGCATCGAGCTGGTCTTTCAACTCGCACAGCATGGCTTCGAGCGCGGTCCACTCGTGTTCCAGATCGGCACGCAAGGCTGCCCACCGGGTCGGCGGCCCGAACGAGAAGCGCCGGTGCACGGCCATCTCTTCAGCGAGCCGTCGATCGAAGCGGGCGACGCGGCGCGCCACTTCGTCGGCGTCGAGGCGGACGAAGCCGCTGCCGTCTTCGGCGACCACATGGGCGGTCCTCGCTTCGGGCATGCGAGCCTCGATGGTTTCGCGATAGCGCGCGGCGATCGTGGCGGCCAGCGCGTCGAGTTCGGCGAGATAGCGCCTGGCCAGGGCTTGCTGCGCGTGCGGCGCGGCGGAGTGCGTTTCGTCGGCATCATCGGCCCGATCGTCGCGCAGCAGCGTCAACTGAAGATGCACGACCTGCGAGCGCCGGCTCAGCCATCGCTCCAGTTCCTCGATCGGGGACACCACTGGATGGTGCGCGATGGCGGCCTGCGCCATCTGCTGCGTCAGCGCGTCGGCGCGCGCGCTCAGGGCGTTGTGAGCGGATACGGACAGCATGGCGGTTCTCCGGCTGAGGGGACGCAATACGGGCGCAAAAACCGGCGCAATACCGGCGCAATACCGGCGCAATACCGGCGCAATGTGCGCGCGATACGGACGCAGTACGAACGCAATACGAGCGCAATAAGAGCGCAATACGAGCGCAACGAACTCGACGAACGCGAACGCAATGCGGACGCAATGTGGACGCAATACGGACGAGACCGGACGGGCTCCGAATCTAACGGCCCGCGCCCCGTGCCCTGTCGAATTTGGCATCGTCTCTGTCGCGAATGATCCGCGCCGACTGGTTGTCGGCAGGGGCATCGCCTACCGTTCGCTGCGCCGCCGGCGCCCGCAGCCAGGCGGTGCCATCCATCGAACGGAGCGGGTCCGGGAGGGTTGCATCGCCATGTTCAGCACCGTCAGCACACGTATCGGCATGCTGGTCCAGCTGGGGGCCGGCCTTTCCCCCGGCACGCAGCGGGACGCGCTGCGCGATGCCGTTCTCGCCGGCGACCGGCGGCGGGTCAAGGACCTGCTGGCCGGCATGCC
This sequence comes from Cupriavidus cauae, assembly GCF_008632125.1. GTDB lineage: Bacteria > Pseudomonadota > Gammaproteobacteria > Burkholderiales > Burkholderiaceae > Cupriavidus > Cupriavidus cauae. Next base: position 3,970 of record NZ_VWRN01000037.1, on the reverse strand, counting down.
CGCGCTGGCGCGCGCCGTCGACGACGACGGCGACTCGCCGCTGCACTGGGCGGTTCGTGCCGCGGGGCGCCACGACGTCGAGGACTGGCGCGTCATCGTGACCTGCCTCCTGGAAGCGGGTGCGGACTGCAAGGCCAGGAACCGGCAGGGTTTGACGCCGCTCGATCTCGCCGCCCAGGTGCCATACGATCCGGCGGTGCTGGGCGCGCTGCGTGCCGGCGGCCTGCACGCGGCGCACGACGCCGCGGACGAGGCTGCCGATGCCGATGGCCGAATCAATGAAGGCCGCGTCGACGAGGACCGCGGCGACGAGGGCGCGGCACACGACCACGAGGGCATGACGGTCCAGCAGGGCCTGCACGGCATCGCAGGCATGCTGCGCGCGCAGGCCGATCCGCCCGTCGGCGTGCCGCGGCTGCTTGGCAAGCTGGTCGCGCTGTACCGCGACGCCGGCGCCGATTGCGCCAAGGCCTGCCTGTCCTGCTTGCGCCTGCTGCTGCAGCGGTACCCGGCGCTGGACCATACCCGCCGGGACGACATGGTGCCCTTGTACGAGGCGCTGGTGCGGATGTGGACGCGCGGCAGCCATTGGAAGGAGGGCTTCTGCTACGCGCATCACGCGCGGCGCCTGCTGCCCGCCGGCGGCCGCCTCGCCGGGGAGCTCGGCGCGGTGATCGACCGGCTGGAAGCCGCGATGGTGCGCGAGCATCTGTCACAGTGGGCGCCGCGCGCGCAGGTGCAACTGCGTGCCGCACTGTTCGACCTCGGCATGCAGTGCGCGTCGATGGCGGCGCCATTGCGGATGCTGGAGCGCGCGCATTGCCTGTTCCAGGCGGTGGCGCGCGCGGAGGCGCTGATGGCCGCGCACGGCATGGCGCTCGCGCCGGAGGAGGACCCGCGCGAGGCCCTGCCGGCGCGCCAGTTGTCCATCGCGATCGCCGCGGCGCTGGACCGCTTGCGCCGGACCACCCGAGGTGCGATCGACTTCGTCGACGTCGCGCAGCGCGTGCTGCTGCTTGCCGAATCGGCCGGCGCGATCGGCCTGCACGCGCATGGCGCCGCGTGGTGCGACAGCGTGGTGCGCAACGTCGAGCAGGAAGAGTGCGTGGCCTCGCTCAGGAACTACGACTGCGGCGCGCATCGGCGCATGGCGCAGGCCTTGCGCGGCGGATCGATGGTGCCGGGGGCGCCCGCCGATCCGCCACGGCCGGTCTGGCGCACGCTGCGCGACAGCCTCGAGGCCTTGCGGGCCCAGGCCGCGGAGGAGCTGGCGCATGTGGATCTGCCCGATCCGAGCGATCGCGCGGCGTTGCGCGACTGGGAAACCCCGCTGCCCATCGAGGAACTGCAGGAACGGATGACCGCGCGCTACAAGGCGCTGGTCGCGCAGATCGCGCGCGCCTGCCGGCACTGGATGCTGACCGAGCCGCCGTGCGCGTTCGCCATCGTCGGACTGGGCTCGATGAGCCGCGGCGACATGAGTCCGTATTCCGACTTCGAATATGCGCTGCTGCTGGCCGAGCCCGCACCGGCCGGCAGCCTCGCGCAGGCATGGTTCGCCAACTTCGGGCGGCTGTTCGACCTGGCCGTCTGCAGCCTCGGCGAAACGGCGGCGGGCGGCGATCATCCGCTGCCGGCGCCGGGCGGCTTCGAGGTCGACGCCGGCGTGCGGGTGGCGGCGTCGGCGCTGGCCTGGACGGGCACGCCCGAGCAGCTTGCCGACATGCTGCGCCAGCGCAGCACCGCCAACGCCAACGTCCATCCCGATTCGGACCAGGGGCTGCATTTCTCGTTGCTGACGCCATGCCTCGCGCATGGCGAGCCCACGCTGATGCGGCGGCTGTCGGCGGCGATGGCGGCCGTGCTCGACGTGCCGCTGCGCGCGGACGACCCGGGCCGCCTGTGCGCGCGCGAAGATCTGGCGCTGCGCCAGCTGCAGGCCGACATGGTGCGGCTCGGCGACGCGCTGGCGCATCCGCCCGGCGGCGGCCTCGATCTGAAGCACGGCTATCGCGGCCCGTTGGTGCATGCGCTGACGTCGCTGTCGCTGCTGTCCGGCCACCCCGACACGCCGCCGCGCGCGGCGCTGGCGCGGCTCGACGCACTCAAGCGGTTCTCGGCGCCATTCCTGGCCGACTGGCGCTGGGCCATGGCAGCGGTACAGATGCTGCGCTATCGGCTGCAGCTGCAGGCGAACCGGCGCGCGGAACGGGCCGATGCGGCATGGAGCCCGTCGGATCGCCGCATGCTGCAGGCCGTCCACGACCGCGTGGTGCTGCCGCTGCGGGCGGCGCTATCGGCGTTCGCGGGCATCGGTCAACGCCCGCCCTGGCCGGTCGGCGAGGCCGTGCGCGCGCTGCGCCGGCTCGACGACGCCGATCCCGCGCTGCATCCGCTCGTGCTCGGCGCGGCGGGCCGGACGTTGTCGCTGGAGGCGACGCGGAGCCTTGCCGCCACGCTGGCGGTGCGCCGCGCCCCGGCGGCCGAACTGCGCCGCCACTACGAGGCGGCGACGGCCGGCGTGCCGCCCGAGGAGGCCATGCAGCGCTGGAGCGTCTGGCGCGATGCGCTGTGCGCGGTGGCGGGCAACGAAGGCCGGCTGCGCGCACTTGGCCTGGTGCCGTGGCCCGACGGCTGGCGCGCGCAATGGGCCGAACGGCAGGCGGCGTTTCGCGCGCGCCTGGATGGCTGGCTGGCCGACGAGGGGAATGCGGCAGCGGCGGGGGCAAGCGCGAGCGCAAGGGCGGCATGGGGAGCCGCCTGGGATGCGGTGCAGGTGCGAGTTCCGACGTCCCACGCCATCGGCGTACGTACGCTGGTGCCCGAGATCGCGCGGCAGTTGTTCGACGAGCAGGGCAATGTCCTGCCGAAGCCCGCCGGTCAGCCGGGCTCGCACCGCGTGTTGCCGGTCACCTTCGAGGCCGAAGGGCGCGAGCAGGTCTGTTGGGTCAAGTTCGATCCGGAAGCGCCGGGCAGCGAGGCGATATGGCATGCGCTGGACCGCCGCCTGACCGGCGGGCGAGGCATGCCGGCCAGTGTGCCGATGCAGCTGTGCAGCGGCACGCGCATCTTCAATGTGCAGGTCATCGAAGCGGTCGCGGGCCGCTCGCTGGCGCAACTGCTGCGCGAGGAGCCGGCCGCGCTGCGCGCGATCGATGTCGCCTCGTTTACGCGGGCGCTGCTGCGGGAACTGGTCGGCGGGCCCGGCGACGACAAGGCCGACGACTATGTCGTGGTCGAACGCGGTCCGCGTCAGGTGCTGAAGCGGATCGACAACGGGCGCGCCGCCATGGGCGCGATGGGTCTGGCGGCGCCCGGTCGGCACGCGTTGCCGGTGCGCAGCCATCTGTTTTGCCTGGACCAGATGATGCAGCCGCTGGACCTTGCCGTGCTGGAGGAGGTGGGGCGGCTGCAGCCGGACGCGGTGCTGCGCGGCTGGCTCGAGGACGGTGCCCGCTTGCAGCGGGATCTTGGCGCCTTGTTTGCCGGCGCGGAAGGCGGGGACGGGAACGCCATGCCGCCGCATGCGGGCCTGCTGGGCGCGATCCCGGCCGACGCGGTGCCGGCGCTGCGGCAGCGCGTCGAGACCGTCGTCGGCATGGCGGCCTTGGCGGCGCGCATGCGCATCGCGCCAACGGGTATCGCCTGGCTGCGCAGCCTCGCGCCGGAGCTGGCGGTGCCGTATCTGGCGGCGTTCGCGCGCTATCCGGTGCGCGCGAGCGAGCCAGGAGCACCGGCCTCGCGCTTCGCCTGCCTCGACGAGGGGCTTGCCGGCGCGGACGCGGATGGGGGTTATGCCGGCGGCGGAGGCGCCCGAGCAGGGGGCCAGGCAGGCGGCCAGGCAGGCGCCCCGGCAAGCGCACTTGCCGCCCGCTTCGGCCTCACGGCGATCCATCCGCGTCCCCGGGCGCTGCCGTGGCGGCCCGCCGATGCGCTGCAGATCGCGCCGGGCGGCACCATGTCGGCCGCC
>NZ_VWRN01000036.1 GCF_008632125.1 Cupriavidus cauae | reverse complement strand
GCCACGCAGGTGTCGCCGGCCGAGGCCGTCGCCCCGACCGCCCCGGCGCCGCAGGCGCCTGCCACGGCAGCCGCCGAGGCAGTGCCCGCGCAAGCGGCTACTGAAGCAGCCACCGAAGCAGCCACGAAAGCGTTGGCCGACGTGACGTCCGAGGTCGCCATGCCAGCCACGCCGGCCCCGGCCGCCGAGGCCGTGCCGCAACCGGCCGAGGAAACGATCGCCCAGCCGGTCGCTCAGCAGGCCATCGAGGCGGTCAGCGCCCGGGCAGCGCAGCAGCCGCAGGCTGCCCCGGCGCAGGCCCAAACCCAGGCCCCGGCCCCGGCCGCAGCAGCCGCACCGCTGTCGGCCGACGCGCTCGAGCCGATGCTGAACGCCGCCGGCCTGCAGTGGGTGCACACCGACAGCGCCAAGTACCGTGCCGCGCAGGAAGCCGCTGCCCGCATCGTGCCGGCGCCGCGGGTGCCGCGCGAGCGCAAGCCGCTGCCGCCGCTGCCGCAGGGCCCGATGGTGCTGGTCGAGACCGGCGGCCGCGAGGTCACCATGGACTCGCAGCAGCAGTCCGCCGCGCAGCAATAGGCGCGAACAAGCGCGAACAAGCGCGAACAAGCGCGAACAAGCGCGACGATAGCCCCATGGTCTCCGCGAAAGCGGGGACTCCGAGGGCTCTCAACGACGCTGGCTTCCCGCATGCGCGGGAACGACGCGATCCAGGGGGACGGCACCGCCGTCCCCTTTTTCATGGCCGCGCGTGCCCGCGGGCGCTTCGGCGACCCCTCAACGCAAGCTCGGCTAGAATGGCGGCAGAACGGCGCCGGTCTGGCGGCGACCTATCACGACATGACCGAATCCGTCATCCCCATCTTCGACCTGCGCGAGCATCGCTATCACTCGATGCAGCCCGCGATTCCGGCGCAACTCGAATCGCCGACCGGGCTGTTGGCCGACCGTCGCGGACGGCCGCTGCACGACCTGCGCATCTCGGTGACCGACCGCTGCAATTTCCGCTGCGTCTACTGCATGCCGAAGGAAGTCTTCGACAAGGACTACACCTTCCTGCCGCATTCGGAACTGCTCAGCTTCGAGGAGATCGAGCGCGTCGCGCGGCTGTTCGTCGCCCACGGCGTCGAGAAGATCCGGCTGACCGGCGGCGAGCCGCTGCTGCGCAAGAACATCGAGAAGCTGGTCGAGATGCTGGCGCGCATCGAGACGCCCGCCGGCAAGCCGCTGGACCTGACGCTGACCACCAACGCCTCGCTGCTGGCCCGCAAGGCGCGCGCGCTGCGCGATGCCGGGCTGACGCGGGTTTCGGTCAGCCTCGATGCGATCGACGACGCTACCTTCCGCCGCATGAACGACGTCGACTTCGCCGTGGCGGACGTGCTCAAGGGCATCGAGACCGCGCAGGCGGTCGGGCTGGCGCCGCTCAAGGTCAACATGGTGGTCAAGCGCGGCACCAACGACGCCGAGATCGTGCCGATGGCGCGCCATTTCCGCGGCAGCGGCATCATCGTGCGCTATATCGAATTCATGGACGTGGGCGCCAGCAACCACTGGCGCATGGACGAGGTGCTGCCGTCCGATGAAGTGGTCGCGCGCATCGACGCGGAATTCCCGCTCGAGCCGATCGCCGCCAACTACAGCGGCGAGACGGCGCAGCGCTGGCGCTACCGCGACGGCGCCGGCGAGATCGGCGTGATTTCCAGCGTCACCCACGCCTTCTGCGGCGATTGCAGCCGCATCCGGCTGTCGACCGAGGGCCGGCTCTACCTGTGCCTGTTCGCCACCGAGGGCTACGACCTGCGCGCGCTGCTGCGCGGCGGGCACAGCGATCTCGAGATCGCCAACGCGATCGCCGGCGTCTGGCGCGAGCGCACCGACAACTATTCGGAGCAGCGCGGCGACGCGCAGGTGCGCGCGGCCCGCGCGGCCCGCAAGATCGAGATGTCCTATATCGGCGGCTAGGCGTTCGCCTCGCCTCCGACCCCGTTCAACGCTTCACCGCTTTTCCCCGACACCTGCGATGATCGAACGCGAAGACATTACCGGCCTGATCCTGGCCGGCGGACGCGGCAGCCGCATGGGCGGCACCGACAAGGGCCTGCAGTCGCTGCGCGGCGCGCCGATGGCGATGCACACGATGATGCGGCTGGCGCCGCAGACCGGCGCGCTGCTGATCAACGCCAACCGCAATCTGGCCGCCTACGAATCGTTCGGCGTGCCGGTGGTCACCGACTCGGTGCCCGACTTCGCCGGCCCGCTGGCCGGCATGCTGGCGGGGCTGGAACAGTGCCAGACCCGCTGGATGGTCACCGCCCCGTGCGATTCGCCGTTCCTGCCCACCGACCTGGTCGCGCGGCTGGCGCAGGCAATCGAGCGCGAAGGCGCCGAGATGGCGATGCCGGTTACCGTCGACGAACAGGGCCGCCGTCAGACCCAGCCGGTATTCCTGCTGATGCCGCATACCGCGCTGGACAGCCTGGTGGTCTTCCTCAACGGCGGCGGCCGCAAGATCGAGGCCTGGGCCTCGCAGCATCGGCTGGCCGAAGTGCCGTTCGACGACGCGGCCCCCTTCGCCAACATCAACACGCTGGACGAACTGCGCACCTTCGAGGCGCGCTGAGCGGGGGCCGAGGCGCGGCCCTGAGCTGCTCCACCGCCCTCGCCGCCCTGCTGTCCTGCTGCCCTGCTGCCCGACCGGCGCACGACCCCTCGCCAGCCTGAGCCCCGAACCGAACCCGAACCCGAACCGAACCCCAACGCGAACCCTGCCATGCCGTCCCTGCAATCCGTGATCTCCTGCCTGTCCGACTACGATCCCAGCGCGCTGCCCGTGGAGCAGGCCAACCGGATCATCGCCGAGGTGATCGAACCGGTCAGCGGCATCGAGCAGGTCGCGATCCGCTCGGCGCTGGATCGCGTGCTGGCCGAGGACGTAGTCTCGCCGATCGACGTGCCGGCGCACGACAACTCCGCGATGGACGGCTATGCCTTCTCCAGCGCCGCGCTGCAGGCGGCGAACGGCGGCGAGGTGACGCTGCGCGTCATCGGCACCGCGCTGGCCGGCGAGACCCACGGGCTGACCCCGGCGGCCGGCGAGGCGGTACGCATCATGACCGGCGCCGTGATGCCCGCCGGCTGCGATACGGTGATCCCGCAGGAATTCACGCAGGCCGTGCCGGGGGCGGGCAGCGAAGCGGGCAGCGAATCGGGCGGCGAAGCGGCAGGCGAAGCGGTGCGCTTTGCCGCCGACGCGGTCCGGGCCGGCGACAACCGCCGCCTGCGCGGCGAGGACCTGGCCCGCGGCAAACCCGCGCTGAACCAGGGGCGCGTGCTGCAGCCGGCCGACCTTGGCCTGCTGGCCTCGCTCGGCATCGCCGAGGTCAAGGTACGGCGCCGCCTGCGCGTGGCCTTCTTCTCGACCGGCGACGAGCTGCGCTCGATCGGCGAGCCGCTCGACGCCGGCTGCGTCTACGACTCGAACCGCTACACGCTGCACGGCATGCTGCGACGCCTGCATGTCGAGCTGATCGACATGGGCGTGGTGCGCGACGATCCGGCCGCGCTCGAGGCCGCGCTGCGCAGCGCGTGCGAGAACGCGGATGCGGTGATCACCTCGGGCGGCGTGTCGGTCGGCGAGGCCGACTACACCAGGCAGATCATGGCCGAACTCGGCGACGTGACCTTCTGGAAGATCGCGATGCGCCCCGGCCGGCCGATGGCCTTCGGCCGCATCGCGTCGAACGGCCATCAGGCGCTGCTGTTCGGCCTGCCGGGCAATCCGGTCGCCGTGATGGTGACCTTCTACCATTTCGTCCGCGCCGCGCTGCATCGGATGATGGGCGCGGACATCGCGCCGCCGCCGCTGATGCGCGTGCGCAGCGCGCACGCCATCCGCAAGAAGCCCGGCCGCACCGAATACCAGCGCGGCATCCTCGCGCGCGGCGCCGACGGCCAGTGGGAGGTGCGCATTACCGGCCAGCAGGGATCCGGCGTGCTGCGCTCGATGAGCGAGGCCAACTGCTTCATCGTGCTGGGCCACGAGCAAGGCGGCGTCGCGGCCGGCGATCCGGTCGAGGTGATGCTGTTCGAGGGCCTGCTGTAAGGCCGGGGCACCGCGCCCAGCCCCCTCGCTGCGCCTTCGCTCGCCCCATCGCGCATCCGCCTGCGGGCCGGCGGGTTCGTCCCTCGCCACTGTCGTTTTTTTGCGTACCGAAGCCGTGCGTGCGGCCGCCCCGGCGGGGCGAGGCTATGCGCCACGCCACCCATTCGCTACACTTGCCGCACCCCAACTCTTCCCCACTGCCACGCTGTCATGAATCAGGAGATCGCTTACCTCCACCCCGTCAAGACCGCACGCGCGCTCGTTCTGGTCTACCTGTGCTTCTCGGTGCCGATCGTGTCGATGGGGTTGTTCGTGGCCTTTGTCCGCTACGGCGATCTGCCCGGCATCACGGTGTTCACCGCGCTGATCCTGAATGCGCTGGTCGGTTTCGGCCTGCTGTGGCTGGCCTGCAAGGCCTACAACTGGGTGGCGGCCCGCTTCGGCGGCATCGAGGTGACGATCCGCAATCTGCCGCCCGAGGGGCAATAAGCTCCGGCAGCCGGGCCCTTCTCCGACAAAAAAAGCGCATCCTGGCGGATGCGCTTTTTTTTTGCTCGGACGCTGCCGCCGGCAGCCCCCAGGCCGGCGGGCCCGAATCCCTGCCGGCGCCGCTCAGGCCGCCGGGCCGGCATCCTTCGGCCCGGCCTCGCCGTCGTCCTCCTCCGGCAAGCCCAGCAGCTGCTCGGCGGCCTCGGACGGCAGCGCCTCGACCTTGCGCAGCTTGCGCGCCATCTGGCGGCTGCGCACCTCGGCCTGCTCGATATTGCGGGCGGCGCGCTCCAGCGTGTCGCGCGTGCGCGCCAGCACGTCGCCGAACTTGCCGAACTCGGTCTTGACCGCGCCCAGCACCTCCCATACCTCGCTCGAGCGCTTTTCCAGCGCCAGCGTGCGAAAGCCCATCTGCAGGCTGTTCAGCACGGCGGTCAGCGTGGTCGGGCCGGCCACCGTGACGCGGTGATTGCGCTGCAGCAGGTCCGTCAATCCGGGCCGGCGCAGCACCTCGGCATACAGGCCCTCGGTCGGCAGGAACAGGATGGCGAAGTCGGTGGTGGCCGGCGGCGACAGGTACTTCTCGGCGATGGTCTGGGCCTCGCGCTTGATGGCCACTTCGAGCTCGCGCCCGGCGGCGGCCACGCCTTCGACATCGCCGCGTTCCTGCGCGTCGGTCAGCCGTTCGTACTGCTCCTTGGGGAACTTGGCGTCGATCGGCAGCCAGACCGTGCCGTTGCCGCTGCCGCTCCCTCCGCCGTTGCCGACGCCCACTTCCTTGCCCGGCAGGCGGATCGCGAACTCGACGCGCGCGCCCGAGTTCGGCACGGTCTCGACGTTGCGCGCGTACTGCTCGGGCGTCAGGATCTGCTGCAGCAGCATTTCCAGCTGGACCTCGCCCCAGGTGCCGCGCGTCTTCACATTGGTCAGCACGCGCTTGAGGTCGCCGACGCCCTGCGCCAGCATCTGCATCTCGCCCAGGCCGCGATGCACCTGCTCGAGCCGGTCCGACACCATGCGGAACGATTCACCCAGCCGCTGCTCCAGCGTCGCGTGCAGCTTCTCGTCGACGGTACGGCGCATCTCGTCTAGCTTGGCGGCGTTGTTGGCCTCGATGTCCTTGAGCTTCTGCTCCAGCGTGGCGCGCACCTCTCCCAGGCGCCGCTCGTTCGATTCGGTCAGCTTGGCGAGCTGCTGCGCGAACATGTCGATCTGGTTGTTCTGCAGCGTGGCGATATGCGTCATCTGCGCCGACAGCGTCTGCTGGAAGCGCATCATCTGCTCGCTGGTTTCGTCGCGCCCCAGGCGCGCGGCCTCGGCAACCTCGCCGCGCAGGCTGCGTTCGAGCCGTTCGCTGTCGCGCTCGCCACGTTCGCGCCAATCGGCCAGGCGTTGCATCAGTTCGGCATGCAGCTGCCCGGCGCTGCCGTCGCGCCCGCGCATCAGCAGCACGACGAGCGTCAGCAGGGTCAGCAGCAGGATCGCGGCCAGCGCGATCAGGATCAGCGAGGAGGAAGACATCGGGGATCGAGTCATGAAGCCGGGTGGAAGCCGGCGCCGCCGCGGCCAGGCCAGCCGTGGCCACCGCGCGGTGGCCACCACAGCGGCACGCTAGCGGCGCGCCAGCACTTCGGGGTTCAGCACACAAGGCGGCCGGCCGGCATCTGGCCCGGCGCCGAGCGCGGCAATCAGATTGTCGGCGGCGAGATTGGCCATCGCGCGCCGCGTTTTTTCGGAGGCGCTGGCGATATGCGGGGTCAGCACGACGTTGGGCACCTGCAGCAGCGCGGGATGGACCTTGGGCTCGCCCTCGAACACATCCAGCCCCGCGGCGAAGATGCGCCGCTCGCGCAGCGCCTCGGCCAGCGCCGCATCGTCGACGATGCCGCCGCGTGCGAGGTTGATCAGCGTCGCGGTCGGCTTCATCTGCGCCAGTTCGGCCGCGCCGATCGCATGGTGGCTCTGCTCGCTGTATGGCAGCACCAGGATCAGGTGGTCGGACTCGCGCAGCAGTTCGGCCTTGCTGACGTAGCGCGCGCCCAGCCCCTGCTCGATCTCGGCCGGCAGCTGGCTGCGATTGTGGTACAGCACCGTCATGCCGAAACCGGCGGCGCGCCTTGCCAGCGCCTGGCCGATGCGGCCCATGCCGAGGATGCCCAGCTTGCTGCCGTGCAGGTCCATGCCGAGGAACATGTCGTAGGACCAGCGCTCCCATTTGCCGGCGCGCAGGAAGTGCTCCGACTCGGTGACGCGCCGCGCGGTGGCCATCAGCAGCGCCCAGCCGAAATCGGCGGTGGTCTCGGTCAGCACGTCCGGCGTGTTGGTGGCGACGATGCCGGCCGCCGTCAGCGCAGGCAGGTCCAGGTTGTTGTAGCCCACCGCCATGTTGCAGACCGCGCGCAGTTCGGGCAGCGCGCCGATCAGCCCGGCGTCGATGCGGTCGGCGGCATTGGAAAGCACACCGGCCTTGCCGGCCAGGCGTGCCTTCAGCGCGGCGGCGTCGAGCGGCACGTCGGGCTGGTTGTGGTCGACCTCGAAATACTGCGCGAGGCGTTCGATCACATCGGGGAAGATCGCCCGCGTGACCAGCACGGCCGGACGCGGCGAGGAAGATTGCGCTTGGGATTGCGGTTGGGATTGCGAAGCCATCGTGAACCTCAGACGCGGAAGAACAGCAGGGTCATCACCCCGAACAGCGGCACCAGGATGCCGCAGGACCACAGCATATAACCGAAGAAGCTCGGCATGCGCACGCCGCGGTCCTCGGCGATCGCCTTGACCATCAGGTTCGGCGCATTGCCGATATAGGTGTTGGCGCCCATGAATACGGCGCCGGCCGAGATCGCCGCCAGCGTGGTGGCGTCGCGCGTCATCAGCGTGGCCGCGTCGCCGCCGGCGGTATTGAAGAACACCAGGTAGGTCGGCGCATTGTCGAGGAAGGACGACAGCAGGCCGGTGGCCCAGAAGTACATGCTGTCGATCGGCTGGCCGTTGCTGTCGCTGACCGCGCGGATCACGCCGGCGAAGGCACCGTCGGTGCCCGCCTTCAGCATCGCGATCACCGGGATGATGGTCAGGAAGATGCCGGCGAACAGCTTGCCCACTTCCAGGATCGGATCCCAGTTGAACTCGTTGCCGGCGCGCGCGCTGTGCGGCGTGATCGCCAGCGACACCAGCGCCACCACCACCAGCGCCACGTCGCGCACCAGCGCCTGCAACGGCACGACGGTGCCCATCACGTCGAACGCGATATCCGATTGCCACAGGCCGCTCATCAGCACCAGCGCCATGATCGCCAGCAGCAGCGCGAAATTGGCCTTGCCGTCGATGCGGATGCCGCGCGAATCCGGCGTCGGATCGAGCCGCGGCGGCAGTTCCTCCTCGCGATTGAGGAAGTAGTGGCGATCGACGAAATAGAAGATCACCAGCAGCGCGATGCACAGGAACAGCGTCTGCGGAAAGATATGGCGCGTGGTCCAGAAGAATTCGACGCCCTTCAGGAAGCCGAGGAACAGCGGCGGATCGCCCAGCGGCGTCAGCGAACCGCCCGCATTGGCGACCAGGAAGATGAAGAAGACCACCACGTGCGCGACATGGCGGCGGTTGTCGTTGGCGCGCAGCAGCGGACGGATCAGCAGCATCGCCGCGCCGGTGGTGCCCATCACGCTGGCCAGGCAGGTGCCGAGCGCGAGGATGCCGGTGTTCAGCTTCGGCGTGCCATGCAGGTTGCCCTGCACGCAGATGCCGCCCGCGACGATATACAGCGCGCCGATCAGCACGATGAACGGAATGTACTCGGCCACCAGCGCATGCACGACGTTGGCCGTGGCGGCATGCATGCCGAATGCGAGCGCGAACGGCACCAGGAACAGCAGGCCCCAGCCGGCCGCGACCTTGCCGAAGTGGTGATGCCAGAAGCGCGGCGCCAGCAGCGGAAACAGCGCGATCGACAGCAGGATGCCGGCGAAGGGCAAGGCCCACTGCGGCCCCAGCGCGGCGCCGTCCAGTTCGGCGGCGCCGGCCAGCGCGGGGAACATCGCCAGCATGGCCGGCAGCGCCAGCCGGGGCGCGTTGGACAAGCGCGGCGCGAGGGCGGACTGCATCGTGTTCGGTCTCCTGTTATTGCTGTTTGTTGGAAGTGGGTCGAATGCGGGATGCCCGTCGTTGTATCGGGGCCGGCGCGACGGGATGCGGCGCGGGAGAGCAGGACGGGCGTCGCGTGCCGTGGCGCAGCGATATTCAGGCCGGCTCAACCACGCTCAACCACGCTGCGGCACGCACGAAAACCGTTCCGGCACGCACCTGCACGTCAACGCGCCCTCAGGCCTGTTCGACCAGCACCACGTGCACGCGATACGGCCCGTGCGCGCCCAGCACGATGGTCTGCTCGATATCGCCGGTACGGGACGGGCCACTGATGATGTTGGTCGCGCGCGGCAATTCGCCCCGCTCGGCGCGCACCAGCGCGAAGGCTTCCTCGAGGTCGGCGACGATGCGGCCGGCCGGCACCACCGCGATATGGGTCTCGGGCAGCAGCGCGCCGGAGGCGAAGGTTTCCGGCCCCGACAGCAGCATCAGCGAACCGGTCTCGGCGATCGCGCAGAAGCAGCCGGTGATGCCGACCAGATCGCCATGGTCGCGGTCGGCCTCCGGATCGCGCAGCGGCGGCCGCGCTTCGACCGCGATGCCCTGCGCCTGCCAGTCGAGCGCGGCGAGCGCGGGCCAGGCGACCGCGCGCGGGGGCAGCGCCAGTCCGCTCAGATAGTGCGCCACCGCCGCCGGCACGTCGGCCAGCGTGGCAACGCGCTCGACCGTCGAGGCCATCTTGCGCGCCTGCACGCTGAACGCTTCGACCAGATCGCCCGCCACGCCGGGACGCGGCCCTTGCGGATGGCGCGCCAGGTAGTCGGCCACCGCCTCGCGCTCGCCTCGGGTCGGTTGCGCCGGCCGCCCCTGGGCGGCACGGATACGGGCGAAGATGCGGTCGCGAGCGGAATCGGTATTCATGGTGCGGACGATCGGTGTCGGGAGGCCGGGGCAGCGGGCATTATAAGTCCCCCTGCCCGCGGCTTTCGCCGAAACGCAGCGGGAAGCGGCCGCCGGACGCAACAGCCGGAAGCCGCCGCCCGAAGCTGCCGCCCGAAGCTGCCGCCCGAAGCCGCCGCCCGAAGCTGCGTCCGGAAGCGGCGGCGGAAAGCAGCGGCGGAAAGCGGTTGCGGAAACCGGCCAGGATCAGGCCGGCTCGACGCCGAACACCTGGCGCAGATAGCCAAGGTAGGCCGGGTCGTCGCACATGGTCTTCTCCGGCGTGTCCGACAGCTTGGCGACCGGCTGCCCGTTGCAGCGGACCATCTTGATGACGATCTGCAGCGGCGTGTAGCCCAGGTCGTTGGTCAGATTGGTGCCGACGCCGAACGCCAGCCGGCAGCGGCCGCCGAAGCGTTCGTACAGCTCGATCACGCGCGGGATATTGAGGTTGTCGCTGAAGATCAGCGTCTTGCTGCGCGGATCGACGCGGTTCCTGCTGTAGTGCTCCAGCATCCGCTCGCCCCAGGCCACCGGATCGCCCGAGTCGTGCCGCACGCCGTCGAACAGCTTGCAGAAGTACAGATCGAAGTCGTTCAGGAAGGCATCGAAGCCGTAGGTGTCGGACAGCGCGATGCCGAGGTCGCCGCGATATTCGCGCGCCCAGGTCTCCAGCGCGAACACCTGCGAATCGCGCAGCCGCGGCCCCAGCGACTGGCAGGCCTGCAGGTATTCGTGGGCCATGGTGCCGAGCGGCGTCAGGTTGTGCTTGCGGGCGAAATGCACGTTGCTGGTGCCGGCCAGCTGCGGTCCCAGCAGTTGCTGCATCGACGACAGCACCTCCTCCTGCCAGTCGCGCGAGAAGCGCCGGCGCGTGCCGTAGTCGGCGATCACGCAGTCGTCGCGGCCCGGCATGCGCAGCAGCGCCAGCTTGTCGACCAGCCGGCGCCGGCCCTCTTCCCAGTCGGGCTGCGGCTGGGTATGGCGGAAGTACACCTCGTTGACGATCGCCAGCAGCGGGACTTCGAACAGGATGGTATGCAGCCACGGGCCGCGGATCGTGATGTCGATTTCTCCCGGATGCGTCGGCGACGGGTTCACCGACACGTATTTGGCGTTGAGCTGGAACAGGCCGAGGAAATCGACGAAATCGCTCTTGATGAAGCGGAAGCCGCGCAGATATTCCAGTTCGTCCTCGGTGAAGCGCAACTGGCACAGCAGTTCGATCTGCGCGCGGATCTCGTCCGCGTACGGCGTCAAATCCACGCCGGCATTGCGGCATTTGAAGCGGTACTCGACCTGGGCCGCCGGAAAATGATGCAGCACGACCTGCATCATCGTGAATTTGTAGAGGTCGGTGTCGAGCAGAGATTGAATGATCATGGCGTAACCCGCACAAGTGTGCCGAATCAGGCCCACATGCTAACCCATCGGGCGACCTCGTCGCGCATGGGGCCAATGCGCGACGGCGGCCCATACCGGACCAAAGCGGCCACCGGGTCGACCCGCGCACCAACGCCGAACAGAGCCGCATAAAGAAATAAGAAAACTATCTGATTCGGCTATATAGGGCCGCTGTGCGGCACGAACGGGTCGGCTACAATACCGATCTTTGAAAGGCCGCGGTCGACGCTCGTCCCGCGTGTGCGTGCGCTGTACGGGAACAAGCGCGGACACAAGCACGGGGCACAAGTACCGGCACAAGCGGCCAAAAACAGTCTCCCATCGAAGCCGATCCGTTTTCCTGGAACCGAAATGACTCACGTTGTCACCGAATCCTGCATCCGTTGCCGCTATACCGACTGCGTTGACGTGTGTCCGGTTGATTGTTTCCGCGAGGGCCCCAATTTCCTCGCGATCGATCCGGACGAGTGCATCGACTGCGCGGTGTGCGTCGCCGAGTGTCCGGTCAACGCGATCTATGCCGAGGAAGACGTGCCGGGCGACCAGCAGCAGTTCATCGAACTGAACGCCGAACTGGCCCGCAGCTGGCCTTCGATCACCAAAACCAAGGCCCCGCTGCCCGAGGCCGAGGAATGGAAGGACGCCACCGGCAAGCTGCAATACCTGGAACGCTGAGCCGACGCGCCAGCCACCCCCACCCGATAGCGACAAAGAGAAGGCCGTCTCCACGCGCTTTCCCGCAATGCCGGGCACCCCGTGCCCCCAAACGTATCAGGACGCATATGGACTTGAGCATCCCCAACCCCGTCGCGGACACCACCAATCAGGTCGGCGGCAACGCTGGCGGTGGCCAGCCCCTCGAAATCGACGCGCTGATCGTCGGCGCCGGTCCGGTCGGCCTGTTCCAGGTCTTCGAACTCGGCCTGCTCGAGATCAAGGCGCACGTGATCGACTCGCTGAAGGTCGTCGGCGGCCAATGCGTCGAGCTGTATCCGGACAAGCCGATCTATGACATCCCGGCGGTGCCGATCTGCACCGGCCAGGAGCTGACCGACAACCTGCTCAAGCAGATCGAGCCGTTCGAGCCGACCTTCCATCTCGGCCAGGAAGTCTCGGTGGTCGAGCGCCAGGAGGACGGCCGCTTCTTCGTCGAGACCTCGCTCGGCACCCGTTTCCTGACCAAGACCATCTTCATCGCCGCCGGCGTCGGTTCGTTCCAGCCGCGCACGCTGAAGGTCGAGGGCCTGGACAAGTTCGACGGCAAGCAGCTGTTCTACCGCGTCAAGGATCCGAGCCGCTTCCACGGCCGCAACCTGGTGATCGTCGGCGGCGGCGACTCGGCGCTGGACTGGACGCTGGACCTGGTCGGCAAGGCCGAGTCGGTCGTGCTGATCCACCGCCGCGACGGCTTCCGCGCCGCGCCGGCCTCGGTCGCCAAGATGAAGGAACTGTGCGAGCAGATGGAGATGCAGTTCATGGTCGGCCAGATCAGCGGCTACGAGGAAAAGGACGGCGTGCTGACCGAGATCAAGGTCACCGGCGGCGACGGCGTGACGCGCCGCATGCCGCTGGACGATCTGCTGGTGTTCTTCGGGCTGTCGCCCAAGCTCGGCCCGATCGCCGAGTGGGGCCTGGACCTGGAGCGCAAGCAGATCAAGGTCGATACCGAGAAGTTCGAGACCAATATCCCGGGCATCTTCGCGGTCGGCGACATCAACACCTATCCGGGCAAGAAGAAGCTGATCCTGTCGGGCTTCCACGAGGCCGCGCTGGCCGCCTTCGGCGCCGCGCCGTACATCTTCCCCGAGAAGAAGATCCACATGCAGTACACGACGACCTCGCCGAAGCTGCACAAGATCCTGGGCGTCGAATCGCCGGTGTTCGACTGAGCCGATGCTCGACGGAGCGATGCATGGCCAACGCCGGGCATCGTCTCGCAGGTCTGTTGAAGAACCGCCTTCGGGCGGTTTTTCATTGCCTCCCGCAAATTCTTCTTGGCATTCCGCTCGCCCGCCGTCTATAATGCGCCCCTCGCCAACGCACATTCGCGGCACCGGATCGGCCCCAGGGCTTCCGACCCAACGAATGCGCAGGCAGGCCGGACACTTCGGCGCGGCGTTTTGCGGATGACGCAACGACAACAAAATGTCGAAACGTTGTTGACGAAGTAACGAGAAACTGGCTATAATCCTTTTCTCAGCTGTTCCCCGATAGCTCAGTCGGTAGAGCGACGGACTGTTAATCCGCAGGTCCCTGGTTCGAGCCCAGGTCGGGGAGCCAAAGAATAAAAGGCCCGCCATCCGAGATGGCGGGCCTTTTCACTGGTGCGCTGGCATCCTGCGTGACCGACCCTGTCGCGACTCGCACGCCCACCCTTCCGGTCCACTGCCCCGCCATGCTTGCGGGGTTTTGCCAACACCCAGCTCCGCGGGTATCGGCAGCGAGCACAGGCTCGAGGCTGCCGAGGCTCACCGTTCCACCCCGCCGCAGCAGCGGCACCCCGAAGGACAAGCTTTGACCAAGATCGTTTTGAAGCCGGGCGAACCGGTTGACGTCGCCATGCGGCGATTCCGCCGGGCCATTCTGCAAAATGGCCTGATCGTCGAACTGAAGAGCCGCACGGCCTACGAGAAGCCGACCACCGAGCGCAAGCGCAAGAAGAAGGCCGCCGAGTCGCGCCTGCGCAAGCGTCTGCGCATGCAGATGCTGCCGAAGAAGATGTACTGATCGTCTTCGACTGCCGGGAGTCCCGCGGGCGCGGCGCATCGTCCGCCGCGTGACCCCCGTTGCTGTCCCGTTCTCCCACCGCCCGGGAGAACGCGCACTCCCCCGGGGAGCGCCCTCTCGTCCAGCCATCTGGCCGACGACACCCGCTGCGCCACCCATCCCCACAGCCGATATCGGCCCCCTGCCCCGGCTGCTACAGTACGTTCCTGTTGTCTCGCCCCAGGAATCGTTTCCGCATGCCTTCCGGATCTTCCCGTCCGTCTTCACGTCGGTCTTCTCGTCCGTCACCCAGCCTGACAATCGGCCCGTCGCAGTGGCGTCTCGCCTTCTGGCTATGCCTGTGCGCCGTGCTGACACTCGCGCTGATGCCGCCGACGACGCCGATGCCGACCACCGGCTGGGACAAGAGCAACCACCTGCTGGCGTTCGCCACGCTCGGCGTGCTCGGATGGAGCGCCTATCCGGCGCGGCCATGGGCCGTGCCGCTCGGCTTGCTGGTCTATGGCGGACTGATCGAGTGGCTGCAGTCGATGACGCCCTACCGCTCCGCCGACGCCATCGACATATTGGCCGACGCGCTGGGCCTCGCGCTGGGGTGGCTGCTGCACGGACTGGTGCGTGCGCTGATGCGCCGCCTGCGGGCACGACGCGCGGCCTGACGGGGCCTGGCCGGCATAACCGGCATAAACGGCATAGCGGGCCTGGTGAGCCTGGCCCCCGGCCGGATTGACCGACGCCCTGCTGCGGCGCGCCAAGGACCGATCGCAAGCAGATCGGCATAATGGCGGGATTGCGCCAGGCGCGCTTCACCGGAACGCTGCGTTGACTGCCATTCTCGAATTGCGCCACGTGCGCAAGCAATACGGCAACACCGTCGTCGTCGACGATCTGAGCCTGCAGGTGCAGCGCGGCCAGTGCTTCGGCCTGCTGGGCCCCAACGGCGCCGGCAAGACCACCACGCTGCGCCTGCTGCTCGGGCTGACCACGCCGGCCTCGGGCGAGCTGACGCTGTGCGGCGAACCGGTTCCCGCCCGCGCGCCGCAGGCCCGCATGCGCGTCGGCGTGGTGCCGCAGTTCGACAATCTCGACCCGGACTTCACCGTGGTCGAGAACCTGCGCATCTTCGGCCGCTATTTCGGCCTGTCGGCCGCCGAGATCGAACGGCGCGTGCCGATGCTGCTCGAATTCGCCCGCCTGGAAAACCGCGCCGACGCGCATGTGCGCGACCTGTCCGGCGGCATGCGCCGGCGCCTGACGGTAGCGCGGGCGCTGATCAACGATCCCGACCTGCTGGTGATGGACGAGCCGACCACCGGGCTGGACCCGCAGGCGCGCCATCTGATCTGGGACCGGCTCAAGTCGCTGCTGGCCGCCGGCAAGACCATTCTGCTGACCACCCATTTCATGGAGGAGGCCGAGCGGCTGTGCAACTATCTGTGCGTGATCGACGGTGGCCGCAAGATCGCCGAAGGCAAGCCGCATGAGCTGATCGACCGGCAGATCGGCTGCGACGTGGTCGAGGTCTATGGCGAGGAACTGGACGCGCTGCGCGAGCGCTTGGCGCCGCTGGCCGAGCGCACCGAGAAGAGCGGCGAGACGCTGTTCTGCTACGTGCGCGAGCCCGAGCCGCTGCTTGCGGCGCTGCACGGCAATGGCGGCATCCGCTACCTGCATCGCCCGGCCAATCTGGAGGATGTGTTCCTGAAACTGACCGGCCGCGAGATGCGGGATTGAACGCCTGACCGGCCTGCCCGCAGCCGAGCCGCAGCCAGCTTGACGCTCACCCGCACCGAGCCCTCAACGACCCCGCAACCCATCCGCAGCCCACCGCCACGCACCGAACCATCGAGGAAACCATGAGCGAACGAGACCCGGACCCGGGCAACGACGGCAAGCTGGCCACCGCGGCGGCGGCGTCCGGCGGCGCGACCCTCACCACGCGGCGCTATCCGCAGCCGCTGTGGCCGCTGAACCTGCGCAACTGGACCATGGTCTGGTATCGCAACTACCGCGTCTGGCGCAAGCTGGCGATCCCGTCGATGATCGGCAACCTGGCCGATCCGATGATCTACCTGTTCGGCCTGGGACTGGGGCTCGGCCTGCTGGTCGGACGCGTCGACGGCGTCTCGTACATTGCCTTCCTCGCCGCCGGCACCACCGCCTCCAGCGTGATGATGTCGGCCAGCTTCGAGTCGATGTATTCGGCCTTCTCGCGCATGCACGTGCAGCGCACCTGGGAGGCCATCATGCACGCGCCGCTGACGCTGGGCGACGTGGTGCTCGGCGAGGTGCTGTGGGCGGCCAGCAAGGCCGTGCTGTCGGGCGTGGCGATCATGCTGGTGGCCAGCGCGCTGGGCTATGCGCAGATGCCGAACGCGCTGCTGGCGCTGCCGGTGATCGCGCTGGCGGGCATCGCCTTCGCCAGCCTGGCGATGATCGTCACCGCGCTTGCGCCCAGCTACGACTTCTTCATGTTCTACCAGACGCTGGTGATGACGCCGATGCTGCTGCTGTCGGGCGTGTTCTTTCCGCTGGAACAGCTGCCGCCCGGCGTGCAGGCCGCCACGCAGGCGCTGCCGCTGGCGCACGCGGTGGCGCTGATCCGGCCACTGATGCTGGATCGCCCGGTCGACCAGGTCGGCCTGCATCTGGCCGTGCTGGCCGCCTATGCGGCGGTGGCCTTGGTGGTGGCGCTGATGCTGCTGCGCCGGCGGATGCTGCGGTAGGGAGGGCGCCCCGCGTGCTGGGGGACACGCCATGGAAAAAGCCGGCCCTGGGGCCGGCTTTTTCCTCGTCGATCGAATCGAGCGAATTAAGCGAATCGATTGGATCGCGCGAATCGAGCGAATCGAGCGAATCGAGCGAATCGAGCGGGTCGGGCGGGTCGAGCGCGTCGAGCGCGTCGAGTAGGTCGAGCGCGTCGAGTCAGTGAAGCTTAGTCGCCCAAGCCGCGCAGCAGATCCGCCTTCAGGTCCTCGACCGACTCCAGCCCCACCGCCATGCGGATCAGGCCCTCGCCGATGCCGGCCGCGGCCTTGGCCTCGGGGCTGACGCGTGCGTGCGTGGTGGTGTACGGATGCGTCACGGTGGTGCGCGTGTCGCCCAGGTTGCCGGTGATCGAGCACAGGCGCGTGCTGTCGATCACGCGCCAGGCGTTGGCGCGCTGCTGTTCCGGCGTCGCGCCCTTCAGTTCGAACGACACGATGGCCCCGCCGCCGCTCTGCTGGCGCATCGCGATGTCGTGCTGCGGATGCGACTTCAGCGCGGGGTGATAGACCCGTGCCACCGCCGGATGCGATTCGAGGAACTGGGCCAGCGCCAGCGCGCTGGCCGAATGGCGCTCCATGCGGATCGCCAGCGTCTCCATGCCCTTGAGCATCACCCAGGCGTTGAAGGCGGACAGCGTCGGGCCGGCGGTCCGCACGAAGGGGAACACCTTGCCCATGATGAAGTCGTGCTTGCCCAGCACCGCGCCGCCGAGCACGCGGCCCTGGCCGTCGATATGCTTGGTCGCCGAATGCACCACGAGGTCGGCGCCGAAGCGCAGCGGCTGCTGCAGCGCCGGCGAGCAGAAGCAGTTGTCGACCACCAGCAGCGCACCGGCGTCGTGCGCGATATCCGCCACCGCGGCGATGTCGGCCACCTCCGTCAGCGGGTTCGACGGCGTCTCGAGGAAGAACAGCTTGGTGTTCGGCT
This sequence comes from Cupriavidus cauae, assembly GCF_008632125.1. Taxonomy (GTDB): domain Bacteria; phylum Pseudomonadota; class Gammaproteobacteria; order Burkholderiales; family Burkholderiaceae; genus Cupriavidus; species Cupriavidus cauae. The sequence goes on along the minus strand of NZ_VWRN01000036.1, from coordinate 11,688 downwards.
TGACCGCGGCGCGCCAGCCGGCCAGGTCGGTGCCGTCGACGAAGGTGGTCTCGACGCCGAACTTGGCGAAGATGTTCGAGAACAGCGTCATCGTCGAGCCGAAGATCGCGCGCGAGCTGACGAGGTGGTCGCCGGCCTGCATCGACGACAGCACCACCGACAGGATCGCGCTCATGCCCGAGGCGGTCGCCATGCAGGCCTCGGCGCCTTCCAGCGCGGCCAGCCGCTGCTGGAACATGCTGACGGTCGGATTGGTGAAGCGCGAGTAGGTGTAGCCCTCTTCCGAGTTGGCGAAGCGCTCGGCCGCCTCGGCGGCGCTGCCGAAGCAGAAGCTCGACGTCAGGTACATCGCCTCGGAATGCTCCATGAACTCGCTGCGCAGCGTGCCGGCGCGCACGCCGAGCGTATCAATGCCGAGGGAGTCGAGGTCGAGCGGGTCGTTCATGGTCGGGGCAATCGTGGGTAGCGATGGAATGGCTCCCCTCCCCCGCGCGCGGGAGAGGGGTTGGGACAGGGAGAAACCGGCGGGCCTTACTCGTTGCCGCCCGAGCGCTGCAGATGCAGCTGCGAACGCTCGGTATCGCCGCCGCCTTCGCGGTCGGCTTCGCTGCGTGCGGTCTCGAGGCGGTCCAGATAGGCCTCGTCGATATCGCCGGTGATGTACTTGCCGTCGAAGCACGAGGCCTCGAAGTCCTTCAGCGCCGGGTTGATGTCGCGCACCGCCTGCTTCATCGCCTCGACGTCCTGATAGACCAGCTGGTCCGCGCCGATCATGCGGCAGATCTCGTCATGGCTGCGGCCATGCGCGACCAGCTCGCTGCGGGTCGGCATGTCGATGCCGTAGACGTTGGGGAACTTCACCGGCGGCGCCGCGGACGCGAAGATCACCTTGTTGGCGCCCGCATCGCGCGCCATCTGCACGATCTCGAACGAGGTGGTGCCGCGCACGATCGAGTCGTCGACGATCAGCACGTTCTTGCCCTTGAACTCGACGCCCATCGCGTTGAGCTTCTGGCGCACCGACTTCTTGCGCACCGCCTGGCCCGGCATGATGAAGGTGCGGCCGACATAGCGGTTCTTGAAGAAGCCCTCGCGATAGTTCAGGCCAAGCTTGTTGGCGACCTGCATCGCCGCCGGCCGGCTCGAATCGGGAATCGGCATCACCACGTCGATATCGCCCGCGCTGACTTCGCTGCGGATCTTCTCGGCCAGGTAATCGCCCATGCGCAGGCGCGCGTCGTAGACCGGCACGCCGTCGATGCACGAATCCGGCCGCGCCAGGTAGACGTATTCGAAGATGCAGGAATTGAGCAGCGGATTGTCGGCGCACTGCTTGGTGTACAGCTTGCCGTCCAGGTCGATGAAGATCGCCTCGCCCGGCGCCACGTCGCGCTCGAGCTTGTAGCCGATGCCTTCGAGCGCCACCGATTCCGACGCGACCATCCATTCCTTGCCGGTCGCCGTCTCGATGCTGCCCAGGCACAGCGGGCGGATGCCGAACGGATCGCGCACGGCCAGCATGCCGTAGCCGGCGATCTGCGCGGCGATCGCATACGAGCCTCGCACGCGGCGGTGCATGCCCGCCACCGCGGCGAAGATGATCTCGGGATCGAGCGAGGTGCCGTTGCTGGCGCGCTGCAGCTCGTCGGCCAGCACGTTCAGCAGCACCTCGGTATCCGAGTGCGTATTGATGTGGCGGCGATCGCGCCGGAACATCTCCTCGCGCAGCTGCTGCCAGTTGGTCAGGTTGCCGTTATGCGCCAGGATGATGCCGTACGGCGCATTGACGTAGAACGGCTGCGCCTCTTCCTCGCTGGAGGCCGAGCCCGCGGTCGGGTAGCGCACCTGGCCGATGCCCGCCGCGCCCGGCAGGCCGCGCATGTTGCGCGTGCGGAACACGTCGCGCACCAGGCCGTTGGCCTTGTGCATGTGGAAGGTGCTGCCGTTGGCGGTCGCGATGCCAGCGGCGTCCTGACCGCGATGCTGCAACAGCAGCAGGCTGTCGTAAATCAACTGATTGACGGGCGTGGCAGACACCACACCGACGATACCGCACATGCCAAGCTCCCAGGAAAGGCTTTGATTCGGCGCGCCCTGCGCGCTGCCGACGGCAGACCAGGCGCGAAAAGTTCATGCCGGGCGCGCGCCCGGCCTCAGGTTCTGACGTATTTGGCGATTTCCGGCGGCAACCAGGGCCGCAGCGACTCCATCGCGGCGATGACATAGGGGCGCGACACCGCGTCGCGCCAGAAAGGTTCGTCGGGCATCTTGGTGAAGCCGGCCAACGTGACCAGCAGCATCACCACCAGCGCGCCGCGCGCCACCCCGAACACCAGTCCAAGCCCGCGATCCGCCGGCTTCAGGCCGGTGGTTTCCAGCAACTGGCCGATCACCGCGCCGGCCAACGCCGCGGCAATCACGGTGCCGAAGAACAATACCGCGAATCCGGCGGCGCTGCGCGCGAGCGCGCCGCCGGGCAGCGACTCGGGCATCCATTGCGTCGCGACGCCGACATAGTTGTAGGCCACGAAAAAGGCCGCGATCCACCCCACCAGCGACAGCAGTTCGCGCATCAGGCCGCGCAGCGCGCCGACCAGCCCCGAGGCGACCAGCACGAACACGACCGCGTAGTCGAAGAACGTCAGCTGCATTCCCGCGAGCACCGCCGTCCGCCGCCGCTCAGAGCTCGACCACGCGGGCCGTCAGGCCGGTGGCGCGGACCCGCTTTTCGGCGGCATCGGCGGCATCACGGTCCGAGAACGGGCCGGCGCGCAGCAGGATGCGTTCGCCGTCGGCCAGCGCCTTGCGTTCGATATATGCGGGCACCTTGTTCGCCTTCAACTTGCTCATCCACTGCCTGGCCTTGTCCTCGGTCGAGAAGGCGCCGACGAGGATCACGTATTTGCCGCTGCCGGACGATTTGGCTTCGGCCTTGTCGGTTTTCGATTCGGCCTTCGATTCCGCCTTGGGATCGGGTTTCGCCTCGGCCTGGCGCGCCGCTTCGGTACGCTCGGCCGGCTTTTCCGGCGCCTTGTCGGCCGCGCGGGCCGCCGGTGCGCTGACCAGTTCCTCGCCGGCATCGAGCGCCTGCGCATCGAGGCGCGATTGCTGCTGCGGCGCCAGCGGCGCGGCCTTGCGCGGTTCCGGCCTGGCCTGCGCCTCGCCCTGGCCACCGCTCAGGCGCACCGCGATCTGGTCGGCGGCGGGACGCGGCTCGGTCTCGAAGACGATCGGCAGCACGATCACCGCGGCCACCGTCATCACCAGCGCGCCGATCAGGCGACGCCGCGCGCGTTGCTTCTGGGGGAATTCCGGGTCCAGCATGTCGTCCGCATAGTCGTCGCCACCGCGGTCGCCACCCCGGCGCATGTCGCGGCTGCCGGCACGCGCGCCGGCTGCTCCGGCGTCGGCGCTGCGGGCGCGCCGTGCGCGCTCCGGTGCCGCGTCTTTGCCCTTGCGGAAGGAAAACAGCGAAAGCAGGCCCATAGATTGGTTCGGTGCGGGCGGCAGGCGCGGCCGCCCCTTGAGTTTGTCGCTCGACCGCGGCGCGTGCCCGGCAGTGCCCCGGAAGTGTCCCGGGAAAACGGTGCGGCAGGCTAGTTGGCCTGGGTCGCCCGGTACGCCATCACGCCGGCCACGGTGTAGAACGATCCGAAGACCAGGATTCTATCATTCTCGGTGGCACGCTCGATGGCGTCCCGATAGGCCGCCTCGGGGCTGGCGAAGCACGCCGCGGTGGCGTCCGGGCCCGGCCGGAAGCCGCCCTGCTCCAGGTGCTCCAGCAGGTCCTGGGCGCTGGCCGCACGCGGCGTCGGCAGGTCGCACAGGCACCAGTGATCGACCTTGTCGCTCAGGTGGCGCAGCACGCCGGCGATGTCCTTGTCCGCCATCGCGCCGAACACCGCGTAGGTGTAGCGGAAGAAGCCCATGTTCTCCAGGCTCTGGCCCAGCGTGGCGGCGGCATGGGGGTTGTGGGCGACATCGAGGATTACGGTCGGACGCCCCGCCATCACCTGGAAGCGGCCCGGCAGATCGACGAAGGCGAGCCCGTTGCGCACCTCCTGCGCGCTGACCGGCAGCCGGTCGCGCACCGCCTGCAGCGCGGCCAGCGCGGCCGACGCATTCAGCAGCTGGTTGGCGCCGCGCAGCGCCGGATACCCCAGCCCATTGAGCTTGCGCCCGCGGCCGCTCCAGTCCCACTGCAGGCGCTCCTGCCCCTTGGCGGCCTGGTGCTGGAAATCGCGCCCGACCAGCCACAGGTCGGCGCCGATCGTCTCGGCATGCTGGACCAGCGAGGCCGGCGGCATCGGGTCGCCGCAGATCGCCGGCACATGCGGGCGGAAGATGCCGGCCTTCTCGAAGCCGATCTTCTCGCGGGTATCGCCCAGGTACTGGGCATGGTCGATATCGACGCTGGTGACGATGGCGCAGTCGGGATCGAACACATTGACCGCGTCGAGCCGGCCGCCCAGCCCGACCTCGAGGATGATCGCGTCGAGCTGCGCGGCGGCGAAGGCATGGACGATCGCCAGCGTGGTGAACTCGAAATAGGTCAGGCTGACCGGGTCGGCGAAGCTGGTGCGGGCGCGCTCGACCGCCTCGAAATGCGGCAGCAGCTGCGCGTCGGTCGCCATCTCGCCGTTGATGCGCGCGCGCTCGTTGAACGACAGCAGATGCGGCGAGGTATGGCAGCCGACCTTGTAGCCCGCCTCCAGCAGGATCCGCTCGAGCATCGCGCAGGTCGAGCCCTTGCCGTTGGTGCCGCCCACGGTGAACACCAGCGCGTCGATGCGCAGGCCGAGCGCTTCCTTGACCCGGCTGATCCGTGTCAGGCCCATGTCGATGCCGACCGGGTGCGCGGTTTCGAGGTGGGCCAGCCACTCGGGCAGGGAGGAGAAGATAGGCATGATGCTGCTGTGATGTACTGCGGTTCGCGCCCGGTTACCCCAGGCGTCCCATGCGGTTTCCTCCCCTCTCCCGCTTGCGGGACAGGGGTTGGGGGAGAGGGCGGCTCAACACCACCCCTCTCCCCAACCCTCTTCCCCTGAGGGGGAGAGGGAGAACACCCTGCGGCGAACCATACTATCCAATGAAAAACGCGGACCAGGTCCGCGTCGTCAAACCATCCTTCGGCGATCGGGGTCCGTTCAGGCCACCGCGTCGGCCGGCTGCTTCTGCAGCAGCGCCAGCAGTTGCGCAAGCTCGGCACGCAGCTTGCGCCGGTCGACGATCATGTCGATGGCGCCCTTCTGCAGCAGGAACTCGGCACGCTGGAAGCCTTCGGGCAGCTTCTCGCGCACGGTCTGCTCGATCACGCGCGGGCCGGCAAAGCCGATCAGCGCCTTCGGCTCGGCGATCACCACGTCGCCCAGGAAGGCGAAGCTGGCCGACACGCCGCCCATGGTCGGGTCGGTCAGCACGCTGATGAACGGCAGCTTGGCGGCCGACAGCTTGTTGAGCATCGCGGTGGTCTTGGCCATCTGCATCAGCGACAGCAGGCTTTCCTGCATGCGCGCGCCGCCGGTGGCGGTGATGCAGATGAACGGCACCTTCTGCTCGAGCGCGGCCTGCGCGCCGCGCGCGAAGCGCTCGCCGACCACCGAACCCATCGAGCCGCCCATGAAGGCGAATTCGAAGCAGCTGACCACCACCGGAATGGTATGGATCGCGCCGCCCATCACCACCATCGCGTCGGTCTCGCCGGTCTCGTCCATCGCCGCCTTGATGCGGTCCGGATACTTCTTCGAGTCCTTGAACTTGAGCGCGTCGACCGGCACGATTTCCTGGCCGATCTCATAGCGACCCTCGGCGTCGAGCAGCGAATCGAGCCGCTCGCGCGCGCGGATGCGCATATGGTAGTCGCACTTGGGGCAGACATGCAGATTGGCCTCGACGTCGGTCCGGTACAGCACGGACTCGCACGACGGGCACTTGACCCACAGGCCCTCGGGGATGCCCTTGCGGGACGAGGGGTCGGTCTGTTGAATCTTGGGGGGCAGGAGTTTATCCAACCAGCTCATCAAAACGCTCCTTTCGGATAAGGCCGCGGCCTGGCGCATCGCGAAGTGATATGGCGCACGCGCGCGCAGGTGGCAGGCCCGGCCATCGGCCAAGGCGGCGAATGTACCACGGGCGCCGCACAAGGGCCGAGATTCTGTGCCGCGGAAGGCAGGAATCGGCGGCCGTCGACGGGGAAATGTCGCCAGAGCCCGCCGATGGCCGCCGATATGAGGCTAATACATCACGCCTTGGCGTCCAGCGCCGTGCGGATCTCCGCGATGAACGAACGCAGCGATTGTACCGCCTGTTCCCGCGGCGCTTCCTCCAGCAGTTGCACCAGCCGGCTGCCGATCACGACCGCGTCGGCCACGCTGGCGATCGCCCGCGCGGTCTGCGCGTCACGGATGCCGAAGCCGACGCCGACCGGCAGGTTGGCGTGGCGCTTGATCACCGGCAGGCGCGCGGCGACGCTGTCCAGGTCCAGCGCGCCCGAACCGGTCACGCCCTTGAGCGACACGTAGTACAGGTAGCCGCTGGCCACCTTGGCGACCTGCGCGATGCGCGCATCGGTGGTGGTTGGCGCCAGCAGGAAGATCGGATCGATGCCGTGCTCGCGCATCAGCTGGGCAAACGACTCGCACTCCTCGGGCGGGTAGTCGACCACCAGCACGCCGTCGACGCCGGCCTCACGAGCGGCCTGCGCGAACGCGCGCTCGCCCATCCGCTCGATCGGGTTGGCATAGCCCATCAGCACCACGGGCGTGCCGGCGTCGCGCTGGCGGAATTCGCGGACCCAGCCCAGCACCTGGGTCAGGCTGACGCCGTTGGCCAGCGCCCGCTCGGACGCGCGCTGGATCACCGGGCCGTCGGCCATCGGGTCGGAGAACGGCACGCCCAGCTCGATCACATCGGCGCCGCCCTCGACCAGCGCATGCATCAGCGCGACCGTCAGGCCGGGCTCGGGATCGCCGGCGGTGATGAAGGGAATCAGGCCCTTCCTGCCTTGTGCGGACAGCGCCGCGAAAGTCGATTGGATGCGGGACATGGTCAGGATGCGAGGTGGGGCAGCGCGTCCGCCGGACCGGCGTCGTTGGCGGCTGCCGGGGTAGACGGGGTAGACGGAGCCGAGGCGGCGATCGCGGCGACGGAGGCATTGGCGGCGGCTTGGGAGGCGGCTTCCGCGGCAGCTTCGGCCGCCTCCGCCGCCGCGGCGGCATCGGGCCGCGCCAGCGGCATCACCGAGGCGACGCGCGCCCGCGCGACATCGACATAGTCGGGATTGATCTCGAAGCCGACGAAGCGGCGCCCATGCCGGGCGCAGGCCACCGCGGTGGTGCCGCTGCCGGTGAACGGATCGAGCACCAGCCCGCCGGGCGGACAGCTGGACAGCACCATCCGCTCGACGATCTGCAGCGGCTTCTGGGTCGGATGGTCGGCGCGCTCCGGGTCCTGCCGATGGATGCGCGGCACGCTCCACAGGTCCTTCGGGTTGTAGCCGACCTCCAGCCACTTCTTGCCCTCGAAGCGCGGCCGGCTGCGCGCCTTCTTGGTCTCGGCGTCGTACGGCACGCGCACCGAGTCCAGGTCGAAGTAGTAGTCGCGCGCCTTGGCGAAGAAGCCGATGTTGTCGTGCACCGACGAATACTTGCGCGTGGTGCCGCCCATGCTGGGCACGCGCCGGTCCCAGATGATCTCGTTGACCATCGTCAGCCGGCGCTTGAGCATCACGAACAGCTCGGGCGAGTACTGCCAGGTGCAGAACAGGTACAGCGAGCCGCGCGGCGACAGTTTGGGCACCACCGCGTCGATCCAGCGCTCGGACCATTCCAGATAGGCCTGGCCCGACAGCCGGTCCGAATCGTTGCCGTAGTCCTTGCCGAGCCCGTAGGGCGGGTCGGCGACCACGAGATCGATCGAACCGTCGGCCAGCCGGCGCACGCCGTCGAGCACGTCCTCCTGGTACAGCAGGGCCGGCAGCGCCGGCGCGGCGGTCAGCGCGATCGCGTCGCCGCCGCCGACCGTCGGCGTCGTGGTATCCGCGGCGGCGGCGCCCGGTGCGGCTTCGGGAAGCGTGCGCATCAGAGCGTCAACCCCGCACGTTCGGCGACCGTGTGCATGTCCTTGTCGCCGCGCCCGGACAGATTGACCAGCAGCAGCTTGTCCTTGGGCAGCGTCGGCGCCAGCTTGCACGCGTAGGCGATCGCATGGCTCGATTCGAGCGCCGGGATGATGCCCTCGATCCGGCAGCAATCGTGGAAGGCGCGCAGTGCCTCGTCGTCGGTGATGCAGACGTACTCGGCGCGGCCGCTGTCCTTGAGCCACGCGTGCTCGGGACCGACGCCCGGATAGTCCAGCCCCGCCGACACCGAATGCGTCTCGATGATCTGGCCGTTCGGATCCTGCAGCAGATAGGTGCGGTTGCCGTGCAGCACGCCGGGGGAACCGGCGCTGAGCGACGCAGCGTGCCGGCCGGTGTCGATGCCGTCGCCGGCCGCCTCGACGCCGATCAGCCTGACGTCCTGGTGGTCGATATACGGATAGAAGATGCCCATCGCGTTGGAGCCGCCGCCGATGCAGGCGATCACCGCATCGGGCTGCCGGCCGGTCAGCTCGGGCATCTGCACCTTGGCCTCCTCGCCGATCACGCACTGGAAATCGCGCACCATTGCGGGATACGGGTGCGGGCCGGCGACGGTGCCGATGATGTAGAAGGTGTTCTCGACGTTGGTGACCCAGTCGCGCATCGCCTCGTTCAGCGCGTCCTTCAGCGTCCTCGAACCGCTCTCGACCGGCACCACGGTGGCGCCGAGCAGCTTCATCCGGTAGACGTTGGCGGCCTGGCGCTTGATGTCCTCGGCGCCCATATAGACCACGCACTCCATGCCGAAGCGCGCGGCGATGGTGGCGGTAGCCACGCCGTGCTGGCCGGCGCCGGTCTCGGCGATCACGCGCGGCTTGCCCATCTTCCTGGCCAGCAGGGCCTGGCCGATCACGTTGTTGATCTTGTGCGCGCCGGTGTGGTTCAGGTCCTCGCGCTTGAAGAAGATCTGCGCGCCGCCGAGCGTCTCGCTCCAGCGCTGCGCATGGTAGATCGGCGACGGCCGGCCGACGAAGTGCTTCAGCTCGCGGCGGAATTCGGCGTCGAACGCGGCGTCGTTCTTCAGGCCGGCATAGGCCTCGCGCAGTTCGTCCAGCGCATGGGTCAGGGTCTCGGAGACGAAGGTACCGCCATAGGGGCCGAAATGGCCGCGGGAATCGGGCAGGTTGTACATGAGTGGGGCTTCCGGGTGGCGCGGCCGTCCTCGATGGATCGGCCGCGGCAGGGGAACAGGGTGGCTTGCGGGACCGGCGCGATGTCTGTCATCGGCGCCGGTCGGTCGCCAGGCTCAGGCGGCGTGGTTGGCATCCGCGGCGCGCACCGCGCGCACGAAGTCGGCGATGCGGGCGGGATCCTTGACGCCCTTGGCCGCCTCCACGCCGCTGCTGACATCGACGGCGTAGGGGCGCACGCGCTCAATCGCGCCAGCCACGTTTTGCGCGTTCAACCCACCACTCAAAACGATGCGAGGAGCGGCGCTTGCGGTTCGATTGCCGTTGCATGGTGATGTGCTGGGGCTAGGCGCAATCCATCCGGGAGGGATCAGGGTCCAGTCGAAGGCGTGGCCGCCGCCGCCATAGCCTTCGACGAAGGCATCGAGCAGGATGGCCGCGGCGTCACGATATTGATCGCCGAATTCTACCAAATCGAGGCCGGGGCGCACACGCGCGGCGCGCAGGAACGGCAGCCGGCAGCGCTGGGCGGCGCGCGCGCAGTCCTGCGCGCTCTCGTCGCCGTGGAACTGCAGCAGCGACAGCGGCACGCGCTCGGCCACGTGGGCGATGTCCTCGGCGTCGGCATTGACGAACAGGCCGACCACCGCGACAAAGGGGCCGGCGGCCTCGGCCAGCGCCGCGGCGCGGGCCACGTCGACATGGCGGGGACTGCCGGGATAGAACACCAGCCCGATCGCATCGGCGCCGGCGTCGACCGCCGCGCGCACATCGTCCTCGCGCGTCAGCCCGCAGATCTTGATGCGGGTGCGCGGGCGGACCGGCACAAACTCGGCCGGCGCAGCGGCGGGCGCGGCTGCGGCGCCGGGCGCGCTAGTTGGCGAAGGCATCGGCAAACACTCCATGAAACAGGCTGCCGGCCGGATCGGCGGCCGGAATGCCATAGGGCTCAGGATACCTGACCCCGGCCAGATACAGGCCGTCCGGCATGAAGGTGGGCGCGGCCATGCTGCGCTGGCGCGAGGCCAGCACCTCGGCCAGCCACGAGGCCGGATAGCGACCCCGCCCCACCGCCACCAGGCAACCCATCAGGTTGCGGACCATGTGGTGCAGGAAGGCGCTGGCGCGAAAACGCAGGAACACCCAGTCGCGGTCGGCGTGGATGCGGATCTCGTACATCGTCTTGACCGGCGACTTCGCCTGGCATTCGGCGGCGCGGAAGGCCGAGAAATCGTGCTCGCCGATCAGGCAGGCGGCGGCCTCGCGCATCGCGTCCACGTCGAGCCGCTTGCCCGGCGGCAGCATCAGGTAGCCGGCGCGGCCGTGCACCAGCGGCGCGCGGTGCGGTCCGGTATAGAGCGCGTAGTAATAGGTCCGCTCGAAGGCGGCAAAGCGCGCGTGAAACGCCTCGTCGACCGGCTTGGCCCATTGCAGCGCGATCGTCGGCGGCAGGAAGGCATTGACGCCGCGCACCCAGGAGAACGGTTCGCGCGACAGCACGGTATCGAGATGGATCACCTGCCCCAGCGCATGCACGCCGGCATCGGTGCGCCCCGCCACGGTGGTCGGAAGCCGCTCGCCGGCGAAGCGGGCGATGGCGTCCTCCAGCACGTCCTGCACGGTATTGCGATGCGGCTGGGACTGCCAGCCGGAGAAGGCGGTGCCGTCGTAGTGGAGGCCGAGGGCAAGACGGGTCATGGATGCGAGGTTACGGACGCGGGGGCGTGTCGGCGGGCTTGTCGGGGGGCGCCATGATATCAGGCGAGCCCTTGCGGGGCCGGTCGCCCGGGTCGTTGGCGTCGTTGGCGTCGGCGTCGGCCGCGTCGGCGGCATCTGCGGCATGGCGGCCGGCATCCCCGCCGGCATCGAGGTCGAGCGAGATCCCGCCGAGGTCGAAGGCCAGCGGGCGGGGTGTGGGGGCGGCGGCGCGGGCGGTGCGCGATACGCCGCCGGCGCCCTCGTCGCCGTCATTGACCTGGATGCCCTCGTTGCCCTCGTTGCCCGCGTCTGCCTCGATGTCCTCGATGTCCTCGATGTCCTCGATGTCCTCCATGCCCTCGTCGGCCTCGATGCCCTCGCCAGCCTCGTCGCCCTCGCGGGCCGCGATCGAGGGACCGGCGAAGGCCTGCGCCGCGGACGCCGGTGCCGCGATGGGCTGGTCACCGGCGGGCGCCGGGAAGGCGTCCAGCGGCAGGCTCAGGCCGGTCAGCGCGAGCGGCGCACCGGCGAGGATGTCGTCGCCCGAGCGGGGCACGCCCGGCTCTCCAGCCAGCGGCCGGCGCTGGCGGCGATACAGCGCGTAGCCCCCCAGCAGCGCGATCGCCAGGCCGCCGCCCGGCAAGGTCCACGGGCTCTGCAGCAGCGTGTCGAACCAGGAGGCCGAGGCGCGCAGCGGGGAGGCGGCGGGGGTGGAGGCGG
>NZ_VWRN01000035.1 GCF_008632125.1 Cupriavidus cauae | reverse complement strand
TGCCCGGCGTCGCCGTCCGCAACTGCGCCGACAGCGCGTCGGTCACCCGCGCGGCATCGTTGGCGCTGCGCAGCGCCTGTCGCCATGCGCGCAGGCTGGCGGCCGCGGCGCGCCGCGTATCGCGCTTGCGTACCCGCGCCGCGGCAAGTAGCAGTTCGGCATAGGCGCGCCGGACCTCGCGCGCCGAGTCGCTGCTCCGCGCCTCGGCACGGCTGGGCACGAAGCCCTGCCAGCGACGTACCGTCCCGGCCTCGCCGCCCTGGTAGCGCTCTCGCGCGCCGCCCGCCGCCGCGAGACGCCGGGCCACGTCGGGCGAATGCGCGGCCACGGCATCGACGAAGGCCTGCCATGCCGCCAGCTTGGACTTGGTATTGCCAGCCGCCGCGGCCTTCGCCGCGAGCGCGCTGGCGCGCTCCTGGTAGAAGATCGCGCGGCCGGCATCGAGCCGGTTCAGCGCGCCGTTGCGCGACGCCCGGTTACCGTCCGCGCGCGGGCGTGCCGGCCCCGATCGCATCACGGCCGACCAAGTCATGCCGTCGGCAGTACGAGCGGCGGTCCCCGTCGCTGCATTTGGCGAGAGGCGCAGCGACGCGCGCGGCGTCGGCATGCCCAGCCGCCGCGCCTGCAGCCACAGCAGGCCGGTGCCGGCATCGGCCATCCCCATGCGGAACCGTTGCCGCAGCGACGCCGCCACGGCGCGTCGCCAGCGTGGCGGCAGCGCCGGCATCCCCGCAGCCGGATCGGCCGAGCGGCGCGGCGCGACCGCATGGATATCGCCTTCGATCGATGCGCGAACCGGCTTGGTCGCGCCCTTCGGCACATAGTCGAGCACCGCGTCGCGATTCGCGCGCATCGCGTCGAGCGTCTTCGATACCAATGCCGCGCCATCGGTGAGCGCGGTGCGATGGCTGGCGATCCGGGACACCAGCGCTTGCGCATGGGCCACGTTGCCGGCGTCGCGGGAGACAGCCGCTTGCCGCGCCGGCAGCGCGGCCCGCCACTGCTGCAGCTCGCCACGCAAATGCCGGGTGGCCTCGGCGCGCGGCGTCAGCACGGTATCCGCGCCCTTGAAATCGCGCTGGTTGGCGGCGAGGCGCCGCAGCTCCTGCCGCAGGCCGATCGCCAGCATTGGATGCCAGCTGGTGGCCAGCCGCTGCGCGGCCGCGTCGAGGCGGCGCAGGTCGCGCACGATCGCCTGCTGGCGCGCGGCGTCGGTCTCCCACTGCAGCCGCGCCAGTTGGGACTGCGCGCGCGCCTCGATCTGCCGCATCTGCTGGCGAATCGGCCCGGACAGCCAACGGTGCAGCGCGTGCCCGTCCTCGAACGCGGTCTCGCGCGCCACGCGCACCAGCTTGGCCTCCGCATCGCGCTGCTTGCCGATCGCCTGCGCCGCGCCGCGGCGGCCGGCGTCGAGCCAGTTCAGCATGCCCAGCGTGTCGACGCGGCTGAGCCGGTCCTGTACCGCGCGCCAGCGGGTGCGCGCCACGGGATAGCTGTGCGGCGGGGTTTCGGTGCGTGGCTGGGCCGCCGACGGGCCCGGCGTTGCGGGTGGCCGTGCCGCGCCGGCGGGATCGGTGCCCTGCCGTCTCGCCGATCCAGGCAATCCCGGCAAACCCCGCAATCCCGGCAATCCCGCCAGCCTCGACAGGCTCGGCAGCCGCTGTGCCAGCGTGTCCTGCCATTGCCCCAGGCGCATGCGCGCCGCCGCCAGCGGCGTCTGCGCGGCATTGCGCAGCGGCATCGCCAACGTGGACAGCGCCTGCGCGCCACGGTCCAGACCGGCCACCGTGCCGCGCCATGCCGTCGCGACATGGCGCGTGCCGGCCAGCGCGCCGGTCGCGCCCTGGCGGATCCACCGGCCGCTGACCGGATTGATCATGAACTGCACGCCGCCGAGCAGCAGCTGCGTGCGCGTGGTCGCGCGCTCGCTGGGCGTCATGTTTTCCCAATTGGACACGGCCGAGTACGCGGTATAGCCATAGGTACCGGCGCCGACCGCCAGCGCCTGGCGGCCGCTGCGGGTGGCCTGCTGCTGCAGCGCCTGCGTGCGCAGCGCGAGTTGGCTGGCCTCGTCGGTCAGGCCGCGGCTTTCGGCCACCAGCGCGCGCTGGCCGCTGCGCGCCGCGCTGACGCCGGCCACGCCGGCACGCACGCCCAACGCCGCGGCGAGGATATTGAGCCCGTCGATCAGCATCTGCGGGTTCTTGTCCGGATTCCAGCTCTGGCCATGCGAGATCTGGTCGGCAATGCTGGCGGCCGAGGTGCCCACGCCATAGGCGGTCGCCGCGCCGGCAGCCGCCATCGCCACCGGCGCCAGCGCGCCGCCGGAGCCGACCACCAGCACCACGCCGGCGACGATGCCGACGCCGGCCGCCACCGTATCGAGATGGGTCTTGCGGCGGAAGCTCTCCCAGCCGCTCTCGATGCGCGCGTCGCCGATCTCCAGCTCGATATTGCCCTTGCTGTCCACCGTGAACTCGCCGTCGCGCGGCATCGCCAGCACGGCATCGGCGGCCGGCAACGTATTGTTTTCGCGGTAGTCCTTCAGGTCGTCGTAGGCGCGTCCGGCCTCGTCGACGAAGCGCGGCCCCTGGTCCGTCTCGACCTTGAACAGCATCGTGCGCGTGATGCCGCGCTCGCGGCTGGCGTAGACCACCGGCAGCAGCGTGACCCGCGCGTGCTCGCCGCCCTGCTCGATCAGCTGGTCGGCCACCACGTCGAGCATGTCGGCGTAATCGTCGTCGATGCCGGCAAAGATGTCCTGCTTGCGCAGCGTCTCCGTCTGCGCGTCGGCGTCGCCCGCAAGCTGGACCTCGGGCGGAATGCCGAGCGCCAGCCCCGCCATATTCCGGGCATGCGTGCGGCCCGCCATCTCGTAGGGCCGGCCGCCATAGTCGACGTAATGCTGGTTGATGACGCCCTGCGCCATCGCGCGCGGTTCGGAGACGAACAGCTCGTACAGCGCCGCAGGGTCCTCACGCTGCTCGGGTGTCAGCGTCGCGGTCAGTGCGCGGGTCTCCTGCGCGGCGCCGGCCTGCGCGGCCTCCTGCACCAGTTGCTGGCGCGCGGCGTCCTCGTCGTCGAGCGCCTGTTGCAGCGGGGCCCAGGTCGGGGCGTCCTGCTCGCGGAGATAGGGATGTTCCTGCTTCCATGCCTGGTGCTCGTTGCGCAGCCGCTCGACGTCGTCGCTGGCCGCGCCGCTGTCGCGCTCGCTGCGATAGCGTTCGAGCTCGGCGGCGCTGGCCGAGGCCGTGGCACGCGCGCGCTCCAGCGCCTCGCCGGTGGAGATCACGGTCTCGTCCTTGTCCGCGTCGACACCGCGGTCGCGCGCGCGGTCCTCGGCCTCGAAGCGGGCGCCCAGCGCGGCCAGCAGCGCGCGATGGTCGGTGTCGACCTGCGCGGTGAGGCGGGTCAGTTCGGGGTCGTTGTTGGCGTTGTTGGCGTTGTTGGCGTTGTTGGTATTGGGACCATTGGGACCGTTGGCGCCATTGGCATTGGCATTGGCATTGGCCGCCGCGTTACCGTCTCGGCGCGCCTGCGCGATGGCCTGCGCGTCCTGGTTCAGCGTCTCGTAGTCGCGCCACGCGGTGTCCTCCGCCGCGATCGCCGACTGCAGTTGCGCATGCGCTTCCCAGACGCGCGCGGTAACCGGGTCCATTTCGACGCGCGCCGGGCCTTGCCCCGGGATCGACAGCGTCGTCGACGAAGCGGGATAGCTGCCGTACTGGGTCAGCGACGGCGCCGAAAACTGCGCAGGGTACTGGACATACCATCGCCCGTTCTCCTTGACGGCAACCGGTGGCGAGCCGGGCGGCGCCAGCAGCGGTGCGGCGCTGGACGTAGTCGGCGTGGCCGAGCTGGCCGGCGTCGACGACGTGGCCGACGGCGATGGCGCGGACGGCTTGTCGCCGGTGGCATTGCTGGCCACCGGGTCGCCACCGCCCGGCAACACGGTCCAAGGCGCCGGCCGCGCGGCTTCGCCGAGGTTTGGCGCGCCAAGGTTCGGCGTCAGCAGCGGCGAGGTCGACAGCGACGGGGCCGTGCCCGGCGACGATCCCGGCGGCTGCGTGGACGGGGCGAGCGGCCCGGACGGCCCGGACGGCCTCGACGGTCCGGACGGTGTAAAGGGTCCAGTCGGCCCGGCCGGCCCCGACGCCGAGAAATCGTGCGTGCGATGGGCCTCGAGCGCCAGCGCATATTCGCCCTCGGCGGCGCGCCTTGCCTCGGTAGCGGCCAGCGCGTCGCTGCGGTCGTGCGCCAGCGCCTGGGCCAGGCGCGTTTCGTCGCGGCGCTCGCGCGCGGTGTCGATTTCCTGCTGGGTCGCGCCCGGGCGCCGCACCGTCGCCTCATAGGTCTGCGCCGCGTTGGCGGCGGCCTCGTCGGCGGTGGGCAAGGCTCGCTGCGCGGCACCGCCGTCCTTGCGCCATTCGTCGGTCCGGCCTTCACGCAGCGCATCCGCCGCGTCGCCGTCGGCCTTCGCGACCGTCCCTTGCACGTTCGCGCGAGCCTGGCTGGCGGACTCGCGCAACGTGGCGATGCGGCCTTCGTCCGGCGCACCGGTTCCGCCCTTCTCTCGCGCGCGCAGCCCCTCCACCAGCGCCGCGTCGGCCTGCTGCGAATGGCGCAGGGCCTGCAGCGCGTCGTGGTCGCCTCGGGCGGCCTGCATGCGGTCCTGCGCGTCGGCGTAGGCGATGCGCGCCTTCTCGCGGGCGTCGGGATCCGCCGCGCCTTCGTAGGCCGTGCGGGCCTGCCCGAGTCCGGTCTGCGCCTCGCGGTGCTCGGTGTCGATCCCGGCGGCACGGTCGCGCAGGGCCTTGCGCGCGGCCTGATCGTCCTTGGCCGATTGGGCTTCGGTGAGCGCCGTCTGCGCGGCTGTATTGCGTTGCTCCAGCGTCTGCCTGGCCTGCCGGACCTCGGGCGGTTCGACCAGGCATTGATTGGCGCGCGTCTCGTCGACGCGATGCTGCTCTTCCTCGGCGGCGAGGTCGTTGGCGGCCACCTGCGCATCCCACGAGGCCTGCGCGGCGACTGCCTGCCGGTCCGCCACCCACCATGCGTCCAGCGCCGCGCCGTAGGCATCGTCCGCGCGCTGCAGCGCCGCGGCATCGCCCTCCGTGCGGGCACGCTCGCGCGCCGCGCCGGCCTGCTCCAGCTCGCGCCCGGTCCTGGTCAGCTCGCGCTGCGCGGCATCGCGCTCGTAGCGGCGCCATTCGGTTTCGAGCGTCGCGGCGGCGCTGTCCGACTGCCGTCGGGCGGCAGCGGCCGTTTCGCGCGCCTCGGTCAGCGCCTGCCGGTCGGCGGCATCCAGCTTGCTCGGATCGCTGCCCGGCGACGCCAGCGCCGTCACCGCGCGGTCGGCGGCGGCCAGTTCCGCATCGGCCCGCTTGGCGGCGACATCGGCGACCGCGACTCCGTGCAGTTGCTGCGCATCGTCGTACGCGGCCTGCGCCGTGTCGACCTTGGCCTGGTTCCGCGGACCCGGCTCGCGCAGCGCCTCGGCCCTGGCCTCGTCGAGCGCGATGCGCTTGTCGTGCGCGTCCAGTTCGAGCGCGGCCTCGTTCAGCTCGGCCTTGCGCGTTGCCGCGGTGGCTTCGGCGGTCTCGGCCTTGGCGATATCGTCGCGCGACTGCGAGCGCTCGGCGGTCTCGCGCGCGGCTTCCGCCTGCTGGCGCGCGGCCGCCTCCGCCTCCTGCGCCTGGCGCAGGCGTTCGAGCATCACGGCAATCTGTTCCCGCATCTGCTGCAGGCGCGCCTGCAGCTCGGCCAGTTCGCGCTGGCGCTGCGCGGCCGAGTTCGCCTCGGCCTCGGCCGCGCTCGGCGGCGGCGCGGACGGTGCCGGCGGCGGTGGCGGCGGAGGGGGCGGGACCGTGACCGGGCGCAGCATCGAGGGACCTGACAGATCGGCGGGATAGCTCATCGTGACCTCGCAAGGAAGGCCGGGCGAGGCACCATGCCGATGCGGGCGCGCCCTGACCCGGGGCGCCGCCATCAGACCGCTCGTCGATGAAGGCCCCGTGACGACACGAACCCTCGTGGTGCAAAGCGCCGCCGCTGCGGCGCTGCACAGCGATATCCCTACGAGTCTCCGTAGCGCATCCCCTGCCCCGCTTGTCACTGGCGCGCCGTATGCTTACGCGTTGCTCTCGATGAGCCGAACCGACGGGCCGAACCGACGGGCCGAACCGACGGGCCGAACGACGCGCCGAACGACGCGCCGAACGACGGGCCAAGCGATGGCGCGAACGGAGGGTGGGCGGTAAAGACGTTGGGAGGCGTGCGGCATCGCCATTTGGCGACATCGCGTCATCGGGGAAAACCCGATATCGCCCCTGGAGCGCGGGAATGCCAGATCAGGCCGGGGCCCGCGTATTGACTGTGATTTAGTGGTGATCTCAATTTTTTCTTATGAGGACCCAAGCTAAAAAATAGTTGGACGAGGCGCCCGGCTAATTTGAAGAATGCAGATGCCGGGGGACGTCCATCGATGCATGACAGGTTCCCGCAGACCGCCGCGAGTCAAGCGACATCGCCGCGGGCCACCGCGATCGCGCGCCAACTCTCCAGGCGCGCATCGGCACACCGCCGTGCCATCGCGGCCGCCAGTGCGCGGGAACCAGAACAGCGACGACGATCGTCGACCGGCCGGCAGCACCAGCGGTGCCAGCCCGCCCAATCTGCCGAGCTTTGCCGCGCATTGCCGATGCGCATTGCCGAGATTTGCCGCGATGGCCCGATTTGCACGCAATCCGCCTGCAAATGGGGACACGCGTTCTGGCCCGGATCAAGCCTGTACCGACGCACCGCGACGAGACACCACGACGAGGAACGCATGGAAACGCAGATTGGCAGCATCCAGGGGGAGCAGCAAAGCCGACCGTCGACCGGCCTCTTTGCCTGGTATCGCGATATCACGCCGGGCGAGCGCCGCACGTTCTGGAGCTGCAAGGTCGGCTACGCGCTCGACGCGATGGACACGCAGTTCCTCAGCTTCGTCATACCGACACTGATCGCGACATGGGGCATCACGCGCGGCGACGCGGGCTTCATCGGCACCGCCACGCTGCTGACCTCGGCCGCGGGCGGCTGGATCGCCGGCATCCTGTCCGATCGCATCGGCCGCGTGCGTACGCTGCAGCTGACCATCGTCTGGTTTGCCTTCTTCACCTTCCTGTGCGGCCTGGCGCAGAACTACGAGCAGCTGCTGATCGCCCGCGCGCTGATGGGCTTCGGCTTCGGCGGCGAATGGACCGCGGGCGCGGTACTGATGGGCGAGGCGATCCGCTCGCAGGACCGCGGCAAGGCGGTCGGCATGGTGCAGGCCGGATGGGCGCTGGGCTGGGGCATGTCCGCGCTGCTGTATGCGCTGGTGTTCAGCATCCTGCCGCCGGAAACCGCCTGGCGCGCGCTGTTCCTGATCGGCCTGCTGCCGGCGGTGTTCGTGATCTTCCTGCGGCGGCTGGTCAAGGAGCCCGAGGTCTACGCCGAGCACAAGGCCAGGGAAGCCGCCTCCGCCGAGAAGACCTCGTTCGCCGCGATCTTCTCGCCGAAGCTGCTGACCATCACGCTGCGCGCCGCGCTGCTGACCACGGGCGCCCAGGGCGGCTACTACGCGATCACGACTTGGCTGCCGACCTTCCTGAAAACCGAGCGCGGACTCACCGTGCTCGGCACCGGCGGCTATCTGGCGATGGTGATCGTCGGCTCGTATCTGGGCTATATCACCAGCGCGTACCTGACCGACCGCATCGGCCGCAAGCGCAATTTCATGCTGTTCGCACTGTGCTCGATGGCGATCGCGCTGATCTACACGCAGATCCCGGTCAACGACACGGTGATGCTGATCCTCGGTTTCCCGCTGGGCTTCTTCGCTTCCGGCATCTTCGCCGGCATGGGCGCGTTCCTGACCGAGCTGTTCCCCACCAGCGTGCGCGGCTCCGGCCAGGGCTTCTGCTACAACGTGGGCCGCGCCATCGGGGCGCTGTTCCCCTTCCTGATCGGCCATGTCAGCCAGACCATGCCGCTGGGACAGACCATCGGCGTGTTCGCCGCCGGCGCCTATGGCGTGCTGATCATCGCCGCGTTGACGCTGCCGGAAACGCGCGGCAAGACGCTCGAAGCATGAGGGAACAGGCAATCCATGCCGGCGGCGATAACCCTTCAAGATTTAAGGAAAGTGGCGGATATACAACATCATCGCCGCATCGCATCAACCGGCCGCAGGCCTTGCCGCGTCGCGGCCCGCGGGCATCGCGGCGGATGGCAATGCGGCCCCGCATCGCACGGTTGGAATGCGCGCTCGATGTCGTGACATCTTGCCTTGCAATAATTTGGCCGGCGCCGGATGGCAGCAGCCAGCGATGGCGCCATCACGGTATCGCACCACCACAGCATCGATATCGATAGCGATAGCGGCCGCGCAACGCAGGGCAGGCACAACACCGGGCACGCCGCACCGTGGCGCCATCCGGGTTTTCCGACGGGAATGGGTCAGCAGTATGTTGGGCTTCGCCTGAAGGCCGGGCCAGCGAGTGCCATGTCGCTCGCGGATCGGGCCGAGGCAAGCCTTCACGCTGCCGCGTCAACGCGGCGGCCATACGCATTTGTCGGAGGCGATCGATGGAAAAAGAAGTGGAAGCCGGCCTGGGCCGCGACAGCAGCCTGTCGCGGACCCTGAGTGCCGACCTGCCGCGCGCCACAAGCGGCGGCACGTCGGCCCGCGGTCCACGTGGCCTGCCGCCCGTGGTGGGCCCCCACGGCATCAAGGTATTCGGCGAACGGCATATCGTTCCCGTCCAGCGGCGCACGCGCCAGGGCGGCATGCCGGGACTGGTCGAGGCGATGCTGCGCGAAAGTTCGCATGAATCGCGCACCGCGCTGATGCAGTCGGCGATCCGGGGGATCGGTTTCGACTGGCTCGGCTATGGCACCGCCACCACCGTGGGCGGGCAGGTGCAGATGCGCACCTTCCTCGATACCTATTCGCATCCGGGCTGGCGCGATTACTACCTGCGCGAGCGCTATTACGAGGTCGATCCGCGCCAGCCGCGCCCGGGTACTTACGGGCTGCCGCTGGTGTGGGACGTCAGCGACCTGGAGCGCAGCACCTCGGGCGGCACGCAGGCGCTGCGGCTGCGCCGCTTCCTCGACGACCTGCGCGACGCCGGCATCCGCAGCGGCGTGTTTCTCAACCTGCCGATGCCGGGCACCAGCGACTTCGTCGCGATCAGCTTCGCCTCCGGCATCGAAAGCCGCCGCTGGATCGGCGACCCGGTGATCGGCCAGGCGCTGACGGTCGGCTTCGCGCTGCACGAATTCCTGACCTGCCACGCCGATATCCCGGCGCTGGGCGGCACGCAGCGCGACGGCCTGTCCGAGGTCCAGCGCGACATCCTCGCCTGCCTGGCGCAGGGGCTGTCCGACAAGCAGATCGCCAACCGCATGGAGATGTCGATCTTCAACGTCGACTACCACATGCGCCGGCTGCGCAGCCATTTCGGCGTGCGCAATCGCGTGCAGCTGGCGCATGCGGCCACGATGCAGGATCCAACCTTGATCGCCACGGCGGTGGAAAGGATGGATCGGGCCGAACGGATGGAGCGCAGTGGCGGCGGCCTTCGCGAACGGACGGCGGCGCGGTATTGCGCGGAAGAGGCGTTTCTTGACGGCTGAGGGGCTGAGGGTCTGATGCGCTGATGGCGAGGCGCGCGGTGAGTGCAAGCCATCCTCCGCCCTTCATCGCCCTGGGCCTTCTGCCCTTAGCCGCCCTTCGCCCAACGCATCAGGTCCGCCACCCGTTCGAACAGCGAGCGATCGATGAAGCGGTCCAGCGGCACCGTCAGATAGAGCCGCTGCGCCAGGTCCGAATCGAAGGCCGACGGGATCAGGTAGTCGGCCGCGGCCTGGCGGATGCGGGCCGCAACCTGGCCGCCGCCCTTGGCCACCACCTTGGGCAGCGTGCCGGGCCCGTCGTAGCGCAGGGCCACCGCGTACTGCGTGGAATACACGACCGCGGTGGACACCCGCACCCGCTCGCCGACGCCGAAGAACGCCGCCTCGAAGAACGCCGCGCGGCGGCGTCCGGCGATCATCGGGTCGCCCTGCGTGTCCTTGTACTCGCGCCGGTACTCCTCCACGCTCATGCGCTGGCGCTTCATGAACTCGTAGCGCTCGTGCACGTAGTCGATCACCGCCATGATCAGGTAGATCACCGCGGCCCAGCAGCACATCATCAGCAGGATATGGGCGATCAGCAGCAGGATCTCCGCCGGCCGCGCATAGCCGGTGCGTACGCCGTCCTCGATCGCGCGCAGCGCCAGCACATAGATCAGCCCGCCGAGCAGCGCGATCTTGATCACCGTCTTCAGCAGATTGACCAGATTGCGCACGGCGAACATCCGCTTGAGCCCCTCGGCCGGATTCAGGCGCGCCAGTTGCGGCTTGATCTGCTCGAACGCGACCAGCGGCCCGACCTGCACGAAGGCGCCGACGATGCCGCAGACCAGCGCGATCGCCGCGATCGGCAGCACGCCCATCAGCAGGAAGCGCGCCCCGGCCTCGCCAAGCGCCAGCATCTGCTGGTCGGCCAGATGCTGGTCGATCGCGCCCATCGCGCTCAGCCACAGCGCCTGGAACAGCCGCACGAAATAGCGGCCGAGCAGCCATAGCGCGATCAGCACCCCGAGAAAGACGAAGGCCGAGGTGACGTCGCTGCTGCGCGGCACCTCGCCGCGCTTGCGCGCGTCGTCGAGCTTGCGCCGTGTCGCTTCGAGGTTCTTTTCGCTATCGGCCATGGCGTGGCCTCACTGGACGCCCGCGCGTCCGCGCAGCAGGTCGATCAGCGCGTTGTCCGGCCGCAGGAAGCCCTGCAGCGTGTCCACCATCACCGACAGCATCAGCACCAGCATCAGGAAGGCGACCGTGATCTTGACCGGCTGCGCGAACTGGAACACGTCGAACTGCGGCACGAAGCGCGCGATCAGCGCGAAGCCCAACTCGACGATCACCAGCAGCAGCAGGATCGGCGCCGCCAGCTTGACGACCCACGAGAACATCGTGCCCGCATAGATATTGGCGAACTGGAACGACGACAGCGACACATCGGGGCCGAAGGACATCACCGGCCAGAAGGCAAACGATTCAACGATCACGCCGGTCATCGCGAACAGGCCGCCGAACGAGGCAAACAGCGCGATGCCCAGATGGGACAGCAGGTTCTCCATCGGCCCGTCCTCCTGCTGCGTCACCGGATCGAAGAAGGTGGCGTTGCCCGACCCGGTCTGGAAGTCGATCAGCTCGCCGATCATCTGCAGCGCGACGAAGAACAGCCCGAACGCCATGCCCAGCAGCAGGCCGATGAAGGCCTCCTTGAAGATCAGCAGCAGCCAGAGGCCGCCGGCCACCGCGTCGATGTCGACGCGGGCGCCCGGCGAGACGAACAGCGCGATCGCCAGCACGATGCCATTGCGGGCGACACCCGGGATCGACTGGTGCGACAGGAACGGCACCACGGTAAACGCCGTCAGCAGCCGCGGCATCACCATCAGGATGGGCATCACGGTCTCGCGGCCCCACTGGAAAAAGATCGCCGGATCGATCATGCCTTGATGCCTGCCCCCATGCTCCGCTGCCAGACCCGCAGCGCGGCCTCCTCGGCGGCCTCTTCCTCGCGGCGCTCGATGTCGGCGCGTGCCGCGGCCTGTTCGCGGTCGATCAGTTCGCGCGTGCCGGTCAGGCGAGCCTGCGCCTGGGCCCACAGCCGACGGCTCTGCTCGAATTCGGCGCGACGCTGGCCGGCGATATCCAGCGCCTGCGCCAGCGCGGCGTTGGCGCGCGCGATGCGGGCGTCGAACGACGCCTGCCACGCCTGGGCATCGAGCAGCCCCGAGATCGCGACCCCCTCCTGCGCGGCGCTCTCGCGGAGGCGCTGCAGGAAGGCTGCGCGCTCCGACAGCGCCGCGCGTACCGCGCCCTGTGCCGCCTCGGCGGCCCGCATGCCTTCGAGGAAGGCATCGCGCTTCTGCCGCATCTCGCGATGCGCGTCGTCGTGGCGGCGTTCGCGCACGCGTTCGAGCTGGCGCAGCGGTACCGTGGTCGATTGGCCGTTCATCGTTTGGCCTCCTGCTGAGCGGCGGCGCGCCCTGCAGCGGCCATCGTCGCCGTGGCCGCCGTCGCGGGCATCGCCGCCGGGGCCGGCGGCGTGATCGCGCGCTCCAGCGTCCGCAGCGTGGTCTCGTAGTTGTCGAGCCTGCCCGCCGGCTGGGCCAGGAAGGCGCGGATCTGGCCGATCGACGCCACCGCGGCGTCGGCCACCGCATCGGCGCCGGGACGGTACTCGCCGATCTGCAGCAGCAGCTCGAGCTCGCGGTACTTGGCCAGCAGCTCGCGCAGCCGGGCCGCGTGGCGGGCCTGCTGGTCCTCGACCACGTGCGGCATCACGCGGCTGACGCTGGCCAGCACGTCGATCGCCGGATACTGGCCGGCGCTGGCCAGCTTGCGCGACAGCACGATATGGCCGTCGAGGATCGAGCGGACCTCCTCGGCGATCGGATCGCTGTCGTCCTCGCCCTCGGTCAGCACAGTGTAGGCGGCCGTGATCGAACCGCGCGCGGCGGTGCCGGCACGCTCCAGCAATTGCGGCAGCATCGAGAAGACCGACGGCGGATAGCTGCGGCGCGTCGGCGGCTCGCCGCTGGCCAGGCCAATCTCGCGCTGCGCGCGCGCCAGCCGCGTCAGCGAATCGACCAGCAGCAGCACGCGCTTGCCCTGGTCGCGAAAATGCTCGGCGATCGCGGTCGCCGTATACGCGCACTTGACGCGCTCCATCGGCGCGCGATCGGAGGTGGCGACCACCAGCACCGTGCGCGCCAGGCCGGCGTCGCCGAGGCTGTATTCGATGAACTCGCGCACCTCGCGGCCGCGCTCGCCGACCAGCGCCACCACGTTGACATCGCTCTGCGCGCCGCGCGCCAGCATGCCGAGCAGCGTGCTCTTGCCTACGCCCGGCGGCGCGAAGATGCCGACACGCTGGCCTTCGCCCAGCGTCAGCAGGCCGTCGATCGCACGCACGCCCGTCGGCAGCGGCGTGCGGATCAGCGCGCGGGTCAGCGGATCGGGCGGCTCGTTCTCGACCGGCACCTGGCTCACGCCCACCAGCGGACCGCGGCCGTCGATCGGGCTGCCCAGCGCATCGAGTACGCGCCCAAGCAGCGCGGCACCGGCCGGGCAACGATAGCCATGCATCTGCGGCACGACCTCGGTCACCGCCGACACACCGGTGGTGCGCCCCAGCGGCGTCAACAGCGCGGTCTGCTGCTCGAAGCCGACCACCTCGGCCAGCAGCGGCGGCTCGCCCGGCGTGACCAGCTGGCAGATCTCGCCGACATGCGCCTGGATGCCGGTCGCATTGATCAGCATGCCGACCGCCTTCGAGACGCGCCCGCGCATCGCCACCGGCGTGAAGTGGTCGAAGGCGCGTTCGAGATCGAGCGCGGCGTGCTGCAGCGCGGCCTTCAGGTCGGAGGTGGGGAGCGGGTCGGCCATGGGTCGGGGAATAAAAGACGCGGCGTGATGCGATCGGTCGGGCATGGGCAGGGAATCAACCCGCCTGCACACGGCGCGCAAAGGCTTCGAGCTGGGCCTGCAGCCCCACCTCCATCGTGCCGGACGGGGTCAGGATGCGGCAGGCGTCGGGCTCCAGGCTCGGCTCGACCACGACGTTGGCGCGGCGCGGCCAGTCCAGCGTCTCGGCCATCGCGTCGAGCAGGTTGCGCACCGCCTGCTCGCGGCCCAGCGGAATCTGGATGGTGATGAAGGGCTCGCTGCGGACCAGCACGTCGATCCGCTGCAGCGCGACCTCGAGGATGATGTCCGGATCGAGCTCGCCGGCGATCTGCTGGACCGCCTTCATCACGATATTGGCCATGGTCCGCCGCATCGCGCCGAGCTGGCGCTCGGCCTCGGCCGCGGCGCTGACCTGGGCGGCGGCGTGTTCGGCCTGCGCCTTGGCCCACCCCTCGCGGTAGCCGTGCTGGCGCCGCTGCTCGGCGTCACGCTGCGCGTCGGTGGTGATGCGGTGCGCCTCGCGGCGGGCGGCCTCGATGACCTCGGCCGCGTCCATCAGGGCCGCGTACTCCGCCTCCTTGAGGACCTTGCGCTCGGACAGCAGCTGCAGGTTCTCGCTGGTAATCAGAAAAGCCAGTGCCATGTCGGAAACCGTTCGGGAATCAGATTGAGCAGCAGCAGCTCGCGCAGCTGCGCGGCCTGCGGACGGCTCAGCGCGGGCACCGGCAGTGCGGCGAGCCGGCGCGGAAACTTGCGGCGTACCGCGTTCAACAGCGCGGAGGCGACATCGCCCTGGGCCGCACCGCCTTGTACCGCGCCCCCTTGTGCCGGGCCCCTTTGTGTCGCGCCCGCCGCCAGCGGCAGCGTCTGCACCAGGCCGCACAGCAGCCGGTAGCCACGTTCGGCCATCACGCGGGCGGCGGACGACGGCCGCGCGCGGATGGGATCGAGATTCATCGGCAGGTCCGGCAGGTCGGGCACGCGCTTCAGGATGAAGGCCACCGCCTGCGGATCGAAGCGCCGCGCGGCGCGCCGCAGCCGGTAGGGCACGGTGCCGATCAGCGGCTGGGCCAGCGCCCCCAGCCTGCCGTCGAGCTGCTGCGCGAGACGGCTGCGTTCGCTGGCAAAGCCCGGCTTGTGCACGGCCATGCCGCACCAGATGGCGAGCAGCCGCAGCGCGCTGCGATCGAGCAGCACCAGACGCGCCAGCGGGTCGCCGCGTCCATCGAGCAAGGCTTGCAGCAACAGCGCGCGCGCACGCTCGTCGCCGCCGCCAAGCGCCAGCGGCCCAGCCAATACCTGCGCAGCGGCCGCGCCGAAGCGGTCAGCGCTGCGCAGCGGCAGCGGCCATTCGCGCGGCAGCCAGCTCGGATGCTGGTGCGCGAGCGGACGCTGCGCGAAATCCGCGACCGCGCGGGCCAGCGCAAGCGAGCGCACATGCGAGGACGCATGCGCGGCATGCGGCAGACCCGGCGCGGCCAGCGCGGCCATCAGGCACGGCTCCTCATCGATGACCGTGCCCCCAGGCGGCCCAGCGCCTGGCGCAGGCCGCCGCGTTTCCACGCCAGCACGCCGAGGCCGGCCAGCGCCAGCGCGGCGATCACCGCCCCGGCGATCGCGGCGAAGCGGCCCACCGGAAAGCCCTGGCTGGCGGGCGCGCGGGCGACCGGCCCGATCGGCGTAAACGGCCGCGCCTCGACCAGCGACAGCGAAACCTTGTCGTGCGTCACGCCCTCGATGCTGTGGGCGACCATGTCCTTGACCGTCGGCACCAGCAGCCGCAGATCGGTATCGGGACGATGCTTGATGAAGACCGCCGCGGAAGACGGCCGGATCTTGTCCGACAGCGGATCGGTGGCGGGGATCACCACGTGCACCCGCGCCGTGACCACGCCGTCGATATTGCGCAGCGTCTCCGACAGCTCCTGCGACAGCGCGAAGATGTAGCGCATGCGCTCTTCGGTCGGCGTCGCCACCAGGCCCTGCTTCTGGAACACCTGGCCCAGCGACGAAAAACGTTCGCCCGGCAGCCCTTCGCTGCGCAGGATTTCGAGCGCAGCCGGCAGTTGCGCCTCGTCGACGCGCACGCTCCAGCCGGTCTCGCCGGCGCGCACCTTGTCGGCGTCGATGCCCTCGGCGGTCAGCACCGCCAGCATCTGGTTCGCTTCGGCCTCGTTGAGCGAGGCGTACAGGTCGACGCGGCAGGCGGCCAGCAGCAGGGCCAGTGCCAGCGGGGCAGCACGGGCAACACGGCAAACACGGCCGACACCGGCAACATTGGCAAGCCGCGGCCGGCGCGCAGCCGGCATGGACGAAGCCGCAGGGATCGGCGTCATTGCTGGTTCTTGAGCAGGCTGTTGAACAAGTTGGTGCCCGCGCTGCCGATGCTCGACGTGACATGGATCGACGAGAACAGCTCGAGCGATTCGGTCTGAAGCATCATGGCCTGATACACCACGTCGCTGGTGCTGCCCTGCTGGATCGCGGTGAACATGCTCTCGCGCATCTCGTCGAGCCGCGCGGCCTGGCGTGCCGCCTCTTCGCCCGCCGACACATAGGTGGTGCGGATCGCGGCGCCGAGCGAGGACGTGCTCGGCTCGCTGGCCGTGGTGCCGCCGGCGGCGCCATGCTGCACCATCTCGGCGAAGGTGCGCGCATCGGCCGGATCGGCGGCCTGGTTGCCCTGCGGCGCCTGCTGGTGCGCGGACACGGTAGCCGCCTCGGCGGCAGCGCCTTGCGCGGCGATCGCGGTGGGATCCATCGCTGTTCTCCTGGACTGAAATGAGAGACAAGCCGGTCAGGGTGCGCGGCGCGCCGGACCGGCCTCGCGGCCGTCCGGCGACGCGCGCGACCCCGCCGCCGTCAGTTGGTCCTCGACGTCTGCTTGACGTCCTGCATCGCGCCCTGGACCAGGTTGGCCTTCTGGGTGTTGTGCGCCATTTCGCTGCTGACCACGGCGTTCTGACGGGTCAGCGTGTCCTGCAGGGCCATGATGTTCACCGAGAACTCCTGGGCCTTCTGCTGGATTTCCTGCATCTTGGCGTTCAGATCGACTTCACCAGCCATTTCCATCTCCTTCGTCAAGTGGTACTGCCAAACACTCCGCATCGGCGATGCGGAACCGATCTGCCGCGGCCACTTCAAGAAAACAAGGGACCACGGCGAATGCCAGCGGCGCTCAGCGCTGCGGCGGCGGCTCGCCGCCCTTGCCTTCCTTCAGCACCAGACCGTCCGCTTCGATCTTCTCGATCTCGGCGCCGTTCTTCAGCACCGCCCCTTCGAAATACCGGCTGCCGTTCGCGAGCTGCACGTAGCGCGTGCCGTCGCCGTTATCGGTGATGCTGACCACGCGCGCGGGAAACACGCCCTGCCAGTTGTCCCAGCGGCCTTCGCGCAGATGGCGCCGGCGGCTGTCCGCAGTCTCGCGGTAGTCGATGCGATCGGACACCAGCACGCCCGGGTGCAGGTCCTCGATCACGCGCTTGACCTTGTCGCGGCCGGCCACCGGGTCCGCCGTGCCGGTCAGCACCACGCGGCCGTTGCCCTGGTAGGCGATGCCCACACCGGGCTCGTCCACGTAGCGCTGGATATGCTCGATGATGTCGTCGGCCGATCTGACCTGCTGCTGCACGCCGCGCCCGAACGGCGCCAGCGCCTGCGCGATGCGCTGCCGGTCCACCCGCGAATTGACGAAGCCGCGCACGGTGACCGCGCCGTTGGGCAGCGACACCACCTCCAGTTCCGGATAGCCCGCGACGGTCTCGCGCACCGCGGCGGGGTCCACCTGCGCGGTACGGGCAAAGCCGCCGTCTTGCGACAGCGTGGCGGCGAGCCAGCCGGCGCCGATCAGCAGCGCCACCACCAGCACGCCGATGCCGCCCAGCACCCAGCGGCTGGACCGGCGCACCGGCTCGTCGCTGTCGTCGCGCGCGGCGCGGCGGCCCGATTCGGCCCAGGCGAATAGCGTGTCGGTGGTCTCTGACGCCGCCGGCGCGGCGCGCAGCAGCTCCATGTCGAGCGAGCCGACCGTCAGGATGTCGCCGCCGGCCAGCGCGATCACGCGCTGCGTGGTGTCGCGGCCGTTGACCTTGACCTGCGCCTCGCCGATGCGCTCCGCCGAGACCGCCAGCTCGCCGACATTCAGCACCAGATGGCGCGGCTGCACGTCGTCGCCTGGCACGCTGATGTCGACGTCGCTGGCGGCGCCCAGCACATTGGCGCCACGCCGCAGCGAGATCACGCGGCCGTAGACGGCGCCGCCCAGCAGCCGCAGCGTCCAGCCGCCAACGCCGGCGTCATGGTGCGGCCGATCGGCCCGCAAATCGGCGCGCGAATCGGCGCGCGGCTCGCCGTGCGAACCGGCGAGCGGATCGACTTGCGATTCGACGTGCAAGGCGGCGGCCATCAGCTCATCCCCGGCATCACCAGACGCGGTGTCAGCAGGTAGAAGCGCTCCATATTGGCCTGGCGCTTCTCCTGGTACTTGAACAGGTTGCCGATGATCGGCACGTCCTGCAGGAACGGCACGCCCGACGACGCGCGCAGCTTCTCCTCGACGGTATAGCCGGCGATCAGCAGGCTCTTACCCTCATCGACCATCGCCTGCGTGGTGATCGAGCGGCGCCGCACGATCGGGATGTTGTCGACGGTCTCGCCGGACAGGTCGCCGTCGGCGATATCGATGCTGAGCATCACGGCGCGCCCTTCCCGCTCGTCGATCACCAACGGCGTCACGCGCACCGCGGTACCGGCCACCACGTTGAACAGGCCCGCGTCCTGGAAGCCGTCGACGCGCACATAGAACTCGCGCATGTTCTCCAGCGCGGCCTCGGTGTTGTCGAGCGTCAGCACCTTGGGGCGGGCGACGAAGTTCGCCTGGCCGCGCTCGGCCAGCGCCTTGACGCGGGTCAGCAGATAACGGGTGACGTCGTTGCCGATTGCGCCGGTGAACTGCAGGCCCGAGCCGGCGGTATTGCCGGTGGTGCCGCCCTCCGAGCGGGCATTGCCGAAGGTCAGCGGCGAACCGCCGCCACCGCCGAGCTGCAGGTCGACGTGGCGCGTATGCAGGCGCCAGTCCACGCCCAGGCTGTCCAGGTTCTCCTGGCTGATGTCCATGATCGTGACCTCGATCTCGATCAGGCGCGGCTTGATGTCGAGCGACGAGATCAGGCGCTGGTACTGCGCCATCCGTTCCGGCACATCGCGCACGATCACCGCATTCAGGCGCGTGTCGGCCTGGAACTGCGGCAGGCCGCCGAAGCCCCAGTTGCCGAAGCCGGGCTGGCCGATGCCGGTGGAGCTGTCGGCCATCGACTCCAGCACCTGGCGCGGATTGGCCTGCGGCAGCGTCATGTTGTTGGCGCCGCCGCTGCGCAGCTCGGCCATGCGGCTGGCGCCGCGGCTCGGGCCCATGCTGACCGGCGTGGTGGCGGTACCGGCGCGCTGGCGTCCGTACAGGCTGCGCAGCACCGTGACCACGCCCGGCACCGTGATGTCCTTGCCCGAGCGGTTGATGCGGAAGTCCGACGCCCACGAATACTTCAGCGGAAAGATCTGCACCTCGGCGCGGTCGTCGTTGACGGCGCGGTCGTCGAAGGCGCGCACCGCGGAACGCACGGTCTCGACATAGCGCTTCGGCCCCGACACCATCACGGTGCCGTCGTCGTCGTTGATCGTGATCGGATAACGCGAGTCGATGACCTGCATGTGTTCCAGCGCATCCTGCAACCGGTCCCCCGCCCCGCGCGCGAATGGAATGACCTCGCTGCGCGCTTCGCCGGCCGGCTCGATATAGAGCAGCGAGCCGTCGTAGTAGTAGGTCAGGCCATAGCTGGCGCAGACGCTGCGCAGGATCGACAGCGGCGAATCGGAGAAGCGGCCGCTGATGGTGCCGTCCACGCGCGAATCGACCACCGCGGTGGTGCCCTGCGTCGACGCCAGTTCGCGCAGGAAATCGGCCACGCGCTTCTCGCTGGCCGAGATCTGGAACGGCTTGCCGGGCCAGTTCAGGTCGGCGGCGTGCAGCGGCGCGATGGCGCCGAACCACAGGGCCAGCAGCAGCGCCAGCGCCACCACCATGCGCAGACCGACCGCATATCGCGGCGTTAGTGGCTTCTTATCTGTCGACGGACCGCCTTGCATTGCGCCCGCCATGGCCAGACATCGAGGTCCGAACCGTTCGCTTGTCAACATATCCTCCCCGGTTTTCCACTGCATCAGTGTGCGTAACTGCCCTGCGAATCTGTCGTCGAATCTTCGTTATAAAAAGGTCAGCATCGTCTGGATCGCCCGCTGCGAGAACCGCATCACCTCGCCGCCGAGCCAGCCGCCCAGCAGCACCAGCGACACCAGCACCGCGATCAGCCGCGCCGAGGTGCCGATGCTCTGGTCCTGGATCTGGGTGACCGCCTGCAGCACTGCCACCACCAGCGCTACCAGGGTGCCGATCAGCACTACGGGCAGCGTCACCCACAGCACCACCAGCAGCGCCTCGCGCGTGATATCGAGAATGGTGTCGGCGCCCATCGCTTACTCGACCTCGGGATTGCGGATCCAGCCGACCGGCACCAGGCGCACGTCCTCGTCGACTTCCTGATAGGACAGCACCGGCAGGCGCGGCGCGACCGGCTCGATCAACCGCTTGATGTAGCGCCGCACGTCGACGCTGACGACCACCACCACGCGGGCGGCATTGGCCTTCTCCAGCAGCTGGCGCAGCTGCTCGCGGATCTCGCGCGTGACGTCGTGACTCAGCAGCAGCAGGTTGCCGCGCGCGGCCTTCTCGATCGCGCCCTGCACGCGCTGCTCCAGCGCGGGCTCGAACAGCACCGCGTCGATCGCGCGTTCGCCGCCGACATGGCGGCTGGTGATCAGGCGGCCGAGATCGACGCGGACCAGCTCGGTCAGCGCGATCGCATCGGTTTCCTTGGGCGCCCACGTCACCAGGCTCTCGAAGATCGTGCGCAGGTTGCGGATCGGCACGTCTTCCTGCAGCAGGCGCCGCAGCACCTCGGTGACGCGCTGCAGCGGCACCACGCGGGCCAGTTCCATCACCAGGTCCGGGGCCTCGGCCTGCACCACGTGCATCATCTCCTGCACGTCCTGGATGCCGAGCAGCGGCGCGGCATGCTGCTTGATCACGGCGCCGACGTGGACGGCCAGCACTTCCTCGCACGACAGCGTCCGGGGTGCGCCGGGCGCGGGCACATCACTGGCGGTTTCGCGGCCGCCGCGGCCGGCGGGCTTTTCCTGCGGAATCCAGACCGCCTCGGCGAACGGCCCGAACGGCGCGCCGACCACCGCGCGGCCCTGGTCCACCAGCGCCCGCGACCCCGGCTCGACCAGCTCCATGCCGGGCCGCAGCGCGCCGCGCGAGGCCACCACGTCCTGCACGCGGATCGCGTAGGCGTCGGGCTCGCCCAGCGGGCGGTATTCGATCCGCAGGCGCGGAAAGACCATGCCCAGGTCCGACTCGACCTGGCTCTTGGCGATCGTCATGCGCTGCTCGAACTGGCGCATGTCGAGGCGATCGCGCAGCGTCGGGTCCAGGTCCAGCGCCAGCGCGGGCGCCACGGCCGAGCGCGCGTCTTCTTCCTTGCGGTCGTCCGGCATCTCGATCCACGTGACCGTGCCGGCGGTACGCTGGCCCCGGCGCATCAGCCAGTAGCCGCACCCCGCCACCACGAGCGCCATCGTGGCAAAGGTCCATTTGGGGAAGCCCGGTACCACCAGGAACACCGCGATGGCGACGCCCGACACCAGCAGCGCCTTCGGCTGCGCCAGCAGTTGGCGGCCGATCACGGTGCCGAGGTTGGCGGCGCGGCTGTCGCTGTCGTCCGACGACACGCGCGTGATGACGACGCCGGCGGCGATCGAAACCAGCAGCGAAGGAATCTGCGACACCATGCCATCGCCGATGGTGAGGATCGCGTAGCGCTGCAGCGCGTCGCCGATGCTCATGTCCTTCATCAGCGTGCCGATCGTGATGCCGGCCAGGATATTGACCAGCGCGATGACGACGCCGGCGATCGCATCGCCCTTGACGAACTTCATCGCGCCGTCCATGGCCCCGTGCAGCTGGCATTCCTGCTCCAGCTCGCGGCGCCGCTCCTGCGCCTGCGCGGCGCTGATGGTGCCGGCGCGGACATCGGCGTCGATGCTCATCTGCTTGCCGGGCATCGCGTCCAGCGCGAAACGGGCACCGACCTCGGCCACGCGCTCCGAGCCCTTGGCGATCACGATGAACTGCACGATCGCGATGATCAGGAACACCACGCCGCCGACCACGACGTTGTTGCCGACGATCAGCCTGCCGAAGGTCTCGATGATGTGGCCCGCATTGGCGTGCAACAGGATCAGCTTGGTCGACGCGATATTGAGCGAGAGCCGCAGCAGCGTGGTGAACAGCAGCAGCGAAGGGAAGGTCGACAGCGACAGCGGCGACGGAATATAGGTGGCGACGATCAGCAGGGTCAGGCTGATGCCCAGGTTGATCGTCAGCATCAGGTCCAGCAGGAAGGTCGGCAGCGGCAGCACGAACAGCGCGATCACCGCGAACAGCAGCAGCGTCAGCGCGATGTCGGACTGGCGCGAGGCCGCCGCAGCCATCTGCTGCAGGCCTGGCGCGGGGCCGATCCCCTTGGTGAATCCCGACAGTTTTGCCATGACGCGGTATGTGGGCTGCTGCGATGGTTCGATCGGCCGTTCGCCGGGACGGGCCCGGACTGTCCGCGCTCGATGGCGCTACCTGGGTGAAGGCCACGCGGGCCACACGCGCCACGCAGGCCGTGCCGCCGCGGCGCACCCCTGGCGAACGGTGAGCGCAGTGTATGGCGGCTGCGCCACGCGACCAATACCGAGGATTCGTAGCGGCGGGGCTGCGGACGGGGCGGCCGCAGTCCCCACTACCAAGGCTCGTAGTGGACGGGGCTGCACCTGCTTCCGTATCGTTCTTCCCGTATTTCCGTCTTGTTTATTTCGGTCTCGCTTGTTTCGGCCTCACCAACTGGCTGCGACCGCCGCGGGCCTCGCCGCCGCCGGCGGGCCGTGCCATGCCTCTGCCATCCATGACGTCCATTGCGCTCAGCGAACCTCCTGCGTCGGCAGGTCCCATGTCGGCGGGCCGCCGCGGGCCTGCCCGTGCGCGCGTGCGGCTGCATCGCCCAGGCAGCGGCGAGGCGGCGATCCGCGAGCTGGACGCCGCGCCGGAGCTGCCGCACGTCGAGGCGGATGTGGCGGCCCTGGCCAATCGCCTGCTGTGCCGGACCGCGCCGCTGCGGGTACGCGTGGCCGGCGCCGACTGGCTGCTGTATTTCGAGCCGCAGGGGGGCCTGGCGGCGGGCGGGTTGGCCTCGTCCAGCGGCGGCGCCAACCTCAACACCAACGCCTACGCCAACGGCGGGGGCAACGTCAGCGCCAACGCCTACGCCTTCACCCTCGGCGAGACGCGCGGACAGTTGCTGTTCGATGTGCCGAGCGAACGCCGCCTGCTCGGCGTGGAGGGTGCGGCGGAGACGCTGCCGGCCCTGCTGCGTCAAGCCTTGATGGCCGATGCCCTGGCCCCCGTCGCCGACCTGGTGGCGGCCACGGCCCGGCAGCCGTTCGCGTGGCACGGGGACGGCGGCGGCCTCCGCTCTGGCGCGCCGTGCTTTGGGCTGACGCTGCGGCGCGTCGGGGATGGAGCCGGTGGCGCCGATGCGGGCAATGCAGGCAATGGCGGCAACGACCGCCATGTCGCGGCCGCCAGCGAGACGCTGCACGCCACCCTGCAACTGGACGAGCCCGAGCGCCTCGGCGCGCTACCGCTGCTGCAACGCGAGCCCGACGCCTCGCTGCCGCCGTGGCTGGCGCAATTGCAGGTGCCGCTCGCCGTGCGCATCGGCACCACCGCCATCGCGGTCGGCGAGATGCGCGACATCCGTCCGGGCGACATCGTCGGCATCGAACACTGGCAGACGCATGGCGGCGCGCTCGCGGTCCATTGCACGACCGGTGCCGCGGGCCTGGGCTGGCCTGCGCTGGCCGAGGGTCGCCGCATCACGATTCAACGCCCGACCGGCGCCCCCGCCGCGCCGTCGGCTCACGGAGACAGCATGGAAGACCGCAACAACGGGCAGCGCGAGCTGCCCCATCCCGACGCCGCGCCGGCCGCGCTGGACCGGCTGGAAGAACTGGAGGTCTCGCTGCGTTTCGAGGTCGGCGATGTCTCGCTGGCGCTGGCCGACCTGCGCGAGGTGCGGCCCGGCTATGTGTTCGAGCTGCCCCAGCCGCTGAAGCAGAGCGAGGTACGCATCGTCGCCGGCGGCCGCATCCTCGGCACCGGCACGCTGATCGCGGTGGGCAACCGGCTCGGCGTGCGCGTATCGAGCTTCGCCGCGGGCGACGCATGAGCGGCAATCTGTACAACCCGGTACTGATCCTCACCGTCATCCTGGCGTTCGGCATTGCGCCGTTCGTCGCGCTGATGGTGACGAGCTATACCAAGCTGGTGATCGTGTTCGGGCTGCTGCGCGCCGCGCTGGGGCTGCAGCAGGTGCCGCCCAATATGGTGCTCAACGGCATCGCGATCATCCTGACCGCGTACATCATGGCGCCGATCGGCGCCGATGCCTTCGACGCGATCGAGCGGCGCGCGCAGAGCAATGCGCCGTTCAACGTGGGGGATGTGGTCACCGTCTACGACTCGGTCAGCGGGCCGCTGAAGGAATTCCTGATCAAGCATACCGAGGAGCGCAACCGCACCTTCTTCGTGCAATCGGCCAAGCGGATCTGGCCCGAGGGCCGCGCCGACGATCTGCAGCCGGACGACATGATGGTGCTGATCCCGAGCTTCACGCTGTCGGAGCTGACGCGCGCGTTCCAGATCGGCTTCATCATCTATCTGGTCTTCGTCGTGGTCGACCTGATCGTGGCGGCGATCCTGCTGGCGCTGGGGATGTCGATGATCGCGCCAACGACGATCTCGGTGCCATTCAAGCTGCTGCTGTTCGTGATGCTGGAGGGGTGGACGCAGCTGATCCAGGGGCTGGTGCTGTCGTACCGCTAGGGCGCTGCGGCTGCGGCATCGGCGGCGACCTCGCTCTCGGCCTCGGTCGGTCACCGCCGCCTCAGTCAATCACCTCGGCCCCATCACCACCTCGGCCTCAGTCAATCCCCTCAGCCTCAGTCGATCACCTCGGCGCAGGCATCGGTCGGCAGCGCGGCGACATCGCCGATCACGGGCACGATCTTCAGGCCCGCGGAGGCGACCCGACAGGGGGCGGCAAGCACGCCGCAGCCACCCAGCGCAAAGACGGTTGCAAGGACCAGCGGCAACATCATCAGCAATCGTTTCATCGGGCACGGCCTCGTCAGCGGGAACGCGCATTGTGCACGATTCCTTGCCTGCCGGCATCCTGGGCTAGCATATGGACTGGTACGCCATTCCGGATCCCTGATGACTGTTGCCGAAACGTCCCACCTGCACGCCCTGCAATCGCCCTTCCCCGTTCTGCTCGCCCGCTGCCGGCGCTGGTATGCCGGCGCGCTGACCGCCTTGCCGATGGTCCTGCTGGCCGCCCTGCTGGCAAGCTTCGCCACCGGCGCACTGGCCCAGCCCCTGTGGTTAGCCAATGGCAAGCCGACTCCCGCCGCGCAGCAGGCGGTGGCCGCGTTGGTCAATGCACCCGCCGACGGCCTCGATGCCGAGGACTACGATGCCAACATGCTGCGCGACGCCGTCGCCAAGGCCGCCAATGGGCCCGCGCTGGCACCCGAGGCGGCCGATCGCCTCGATGGCGCCCTGACCGCGGCGATGCAGCGCTACCTGTCCGATCTGCACCGCGGCCGCGTCGACCCGCGCAAGGTCCATGCGAACTTCAATATCGCCGAGGAAAAGCCGTTCGACCCGGACAGCTATCTGCGCGCGGCGTTGGCGGCGAACCGCCTGCCGGCCGCGATCCGCGAAGCCGCGCCGACGTTCCCCCTGTATGGCACCTTGCGCGATGCGCTGGCCCGCTACCGCCAGCTCGCCACGCTGCCCCACTGGAAAACCCCGCTGCCCGCGCTGCCCGAAGGCAAGCTGACCGAGGGCAAGAGCTACGAGGGACTGGCCGCAATGGCCCAGCGCCTGACCGCGCTCGGCGATCTGCCCACGGGCACACCGGTTCCGGCGACCTATACCGGACCGCTGGTGGCCGCGGTCAAGGCGTTCCAGGGCCGTCACGGCCTCGAAGCGGACGGCGTGATCGGCCCGGCCACGCTGGCCCAGCTCAATACGCCGCCGTCGGCGCGCGTGCGGCAGATCGTGCTGACGATGGAGCGGCTGCGCTGGACCCCGCTGGCGGAGGGCTCGCGCATGATCGTCGTCAATATCCCCGAGTTCATGCTGCGCGCCTACGAGTTCCACGAGGGCAAGCTCGATATCCGGCTGGAAATGAAGGTGATCGTCGGCAAGGCGCTCGACACGCGCACGCCGCTGTTCAAGGAGGACATGCGCTATATCGAGTTCAGCCCGTACTGGAACGTGCCGCGCTCGATCGCGCAGAAGGAAATCATTCCGCGGCTGCAGCGCGATCCGGCCTATTTCAAGCGCCAGGGCTTCGAGTTCGTGGCCGGCAACGAGGTCATCAAGCAGCTGAACGCGGCCAATATGCAGGCCGTGCTGGACGGGCAGATGCGCATCCGCCAGCGGCCAGGGCCGCTGAATGCGCTCGGCGACATCAAGTTCGTGTTCCCGAACAACCAGGCCATCTACCTGCACCACACGCCGGCGCCGCAGCTGTTCAAGCGTGGCCGGCGCGACCTGAGCCATGGCTGCATCCGGGTCGAGGATCCGGTCGCGCTTGCGAAGTTCGTGCTCAAGGACATGCCGGAATGGACCGAGGAGCGGATCCGGCAGGCGATGGGCGCCGGCAAGGCCAGCACCGTCTCGCTGGTCAATCCCTTGCCGGTAACGTTGGCTTATGGCACGGCCATCGCAAGAGCCGATGGACGGGTATACTTCCTCGCTGACATTTACGGCCAGGATAAAGTGCTCGGCCAGGCGCTGCAGCAGCGCGCCGCGCGCCGAGCCTCGCATACGCCGGCCGTCAGGGCCACGCCGCCGGCCAACCGCGCGGCCAGCGCCCCACCCTCCTGAGCTCCTGAGACAAGCAACATCGAGCCAAACGAGCTAGAACATCACATCATGACGTATTCACGTGATCCGGCACGGCGCCGCTTCCTGCAACGCACTGGCGGCCTGGCGCTGAGCGCCGGCCTGACGGCCCTGGCGCCCAAATTGGCGCTGGCCAATGTGCCGGGCGCGCGCGCGCTGGCCTTCGACCACACCCACACCGGCGAGCATCTGTCGCTGGTCTACGCGATGGGCGAACAGGTCCTGCCGCAGGCCCACCTGAAGCTCAATCGCTTCCTGCGCGACCACTATTCGGGCGACGTCGGCACGATTGATCCGGAGCTGTTCGGCGTGCTGTACCAGCTGCGCACGGTGCTGGGCAGCGACAACCCGTTCCAGGTCATCTCCGGCTATCGCAGCCCCAATACCAATTCGCGCCTGCGCAAGACGCGCGGCGGCGGCGTGGCGAAGCACAGCCTGCATATGGACGGCAAGGCGATCGACATCCGCCTGCCCGGCGTGGCCCTCGACGACCTGCGCGACGCGGCCGTATCGCTGCAGGCCGGCGGCGTCGGCTTCTACCGCAGCGAGAACTTCATCCACATCGACACCGGCCGCGTGCGCCGCTGGGGTTGAACGTTACGCGGCCTTCAGCGCGGTGGTCCCGGCCCTGAAGGTTCGCTTCAGCGATCAAGACGCTGCGCCGCCTTGGCGGGCGCAACGGATCCTGGCGCGGCGGTTGAATCCCCCGTCTCCGGGAACGCCGGGACCGAGCGACCTTCCGCCTCGATCCCGACTCCCAACATCCGATCGGCAATCCGATACGCCGTATTGACCGAGTCCGTCACGCCCAGGTGGCCGTGCCCGACTGCCAGCCACAGTCCGGGGTGGCCATCCGCCGGCCCGACGATGGGCACCGAGTCCGGCATGCAGGGCCGATGGCCCATCCAGCGGGCCGGCGCCGGATCGTCCAGCCCGTCGAATGTCTCGCGCGCGATGCGCTCCAGCATCGCCGCGCGGCGCATGTCGGGCGGCCGCGACCGCCCGCCGATCTCCACCGTGCCGCCGACGCGCAGTCCCTCCTCCATCGGCGTCACGAAGACCTTGCGGTCCGCCAGCACCACCGTGCGCGTTACGGCGCGCGCGGCGTCGCGAAACTGCACGTGATAGCCGCGCTGGCTTTCCAGCCGAATTTCGAGCCCCAGCGGCGCCGTCAGCTTGCGCGACCACGCGCCCGCGGCCACCACGACCTCGTCGAAGCATTCGTCCTCGCGGCCATCCGCCTCCACCACGCACCAGCGCGGCCGGCCCGCGAAGTCCGCGCGCCGCAGCGCGCGAACCTCGGTCCTGCGCCACTGGCCGCCGCGTTGCTCGAACGCCCGCACGATGGCCTTCACATAGCGCCCCGGATTGACGATGGTCGCGTGATCCTGCAGAAAGACGCCGACCTGATAGCGCTTGCCGACATTGGGCTCCAGCGCCTCGATGCCGGCGCGGTCCAGCGTCTCGAACTCGTAGCCGAATGCCTTGCGCATGCGCCAGGAGGTGACGTCCTTGTCCAGCGCCCCGGCATCGGGGTACAGATGCAGATGCCCGCGCTGCATCAGCAGTTCGGGCGCGCCGATCTCCTGCGTCAGCTGCCGATGCCGCTGCACCGCGTTGACGTGGATGGCATGCAGCCGCTCGGCCGCTTGCTCGACGCGACGCGGCGACGCCGACGCGATAAAACGCAGCAGCCAAGGCAAGGCCCGCGGCAAATACGACAACGGCAGATACAGCGGACTGCGTTCGTCCAGCAGCATCTTCGGCAACGAGGCGAGCACGCCCGGCATCGCCAGCGGCGCGACCGAGCCCGGGCTGATCGCCCCGGAATTGCCGTAGCTGCAGGCTTGCCCCGGCTCGTCACGATCGATCAGCGTGACCTCGGCCCCGCGCTTCTGCAGTTCGTACGCGATCGCCGACCCGACGATGCCGGCTCCCACCACGGCAACGCGTGGCGGGCGGGACGGTGGGATCGGCGCGTTCTGATGTTCCATGGGAATCGGTGTATGGGTGGATGTCTTGACGGCTTCGAATGTAAGTGGCTCACTATCGCGGGCGCAATAGCGGATATCGGTATGCGATATTTGCGGCGAATCACCGCGGGAGAATGGGGAAATGGGGACGGCGAAGGCAGTGCGGGGATCGAAAGCCCGGATCGCGGCGGCGAACGGCGGTGGCAGGCATCGCGATCAGCGCAGCAATGAGCGAGGCGATGAGCGAGGCGATGAGCGGGGCAACGACAGCCGCTTCGCCAATCCGCTCTTTATCGCCTCGATCGGCAAGGCCTTCGAAGTGCTCGAGCGCCTGGCCGACATCGGCCGCCCGGTCGGCCTGACCGAGCTCTGCCAACACGCGTCGCTGAGCCGCAGCGCGTTGCAGCGCATCACCCATACGCTGACCGCGCTCGGCTACCTGCGCCAGGACCCGAAAACCCGGGCGTTTACGCTATCGGGCAAGGTGCTGCACCTGAGCCACGCGATGCTGTCCAGCGATTCGCTGCGCGACCGCGCCCTGCCCCATCTGGAAGACCTGAATCGCCGCACCGCCGAGACGGTCAACCTGATGGAGATGGAAGGCGACGAGATCGTCTATGTGGTGCGCTTTCCGGGCTTTCGTGCCGTCAGCGTCGATCTGCACGTCGGCTCCCGTCTGCCGATCCACTGCTCCGCCGCTGGGCGCGCCATCCTTGCCGAAATGGACATCGAAGACGCGATGCGGCTGCTCGCACGCGTGCCGCGCCGCGCGATGACGCCGCATACGCGCACCGAGCTGTCCGACTTGCGCACGGCCCTGCAGACCGCGCGCAAGCGCGGCTATGCGTTGAACGATCAGGAGTCCTTCATCGGCGATATCTCGATCGCCAAGGCGATCCTGAACCGGCAGCGCGAGCCGATCGGCGCGGTGAACATCGCGGTGTCGACATCGCGCTGGACGGTCGAGGAAACGCTGCGGCAATTGCTGCCGCAGTTGCTGGTCACGGCACGCGCGATCGAGCGGGACGTCAATGCGCGCTGAGGACGTTGAGGGGCACTGCCGGCGCTGAGAGCGCGTTGCGGCCGCTGCCGCCGCTGCCGCCGCTGAGGACGCTGAGGGCGCTGAGGACGCTGAGGGCACGGAGGCCACCGAGGGCACCGCGCGGGCCGAAGGCCATCCACCCCGCTGTCAAAAAACTGTCATCAACGCTGCCTACCATCCCGACTGCGCTCCGAAGAGCGGTCCCACTCGATGCCCGGCCACCCGCCGGGCATCGTCGTTTGCAGCGTCGAACTTTCAGATTGCTTTCAACAACATGAAGCCAACACCGAATCCATCTCGCCGCACCATTCTCAAATTCCTCGCCACCTCCCCGATGCTGCCGCTGGGCTCGGCCTCGGCCGCACTGCTGGCCGGCTGCGGCGGCGACGACGACGCGGACACCGCGCCGAACCCCGGCACGCCGACCGCCACCTTCACCACCGCCGAATTCATCGGCATGAGCGCCCCGACGCTGGCCGCGCCGGCGGCCATGGCCACCACCACGGTCGGCTCCGAACTGAAGGTCTCGTTCAGCGACGGCAGCAGCCAGACCTACAAGCTCGCCTATCAGCCCTTCTTCATCACCGGCGATAAGGTGCCCGACGGCAAGGGCGGCACCGTCGTGGCCGGCGGCTACTTCGACATCCACAACCAGCCGATCGTCGACCGCTCGGTGCCCGGCAGCGAGCGCCAGTTCTTCTCCGACTGCGTCGACGGAAGCTCGCTGCTGACGCTGGCGGACGCCAACGTGCCGGGCGTCAAGGGCAAACCGGTGTTCGCGGTCGTGCAGTTCGAATACACCACGCGCGACCAGGCCGGCGCCTCCACCTACGGCATGCTGCCCTCGCCGATCGCGATCCTGACGCTCGACCAGGACCCGGCCACCGGCAAGCTGACGCTCGTCAAGTACCACAACGTCGATACGTCGTCGGCGCGCGGGCTGTGGATCACCTGCGGCGCCAGCCTGTCGCCGTGGAACACGCACCTGTCGAGCGAGGAATACGAACCGGACGCCTTCACGATCGCGTCGAACACGCAGTTCCAGCGCTTCAGCAGCTACACCTTCGGCGACCCGACCGCGGCCTCGCCGTACGACTACGGCCATCTGCCCGAGGTCACGGTGAACCCCGACGGCACCGGCTCCATCGTCAAGCACTACTGCCTGGGCCGGATCTCGCATGAGCTGGTCTGCGTCGCGCCCGACGAGCGCACCGTGCTGATGGGCGACGACGCCACCAACGGCGGCGCCTTCATGTTCATCGCCGACCGCGCGCGTGACCTGTCGTCCGGCACGCTGTACGTCGGCAAGTGGAATCAAACCTCGGGCACCGGCCCGGGCTCGGCCACGCTGAGCTGGATTCCGCTGGGCCACGCCACCAGCGACGAAATCCGCGCGCTGGTGCGCGGCGGCATCCAGGCCACCGACATCTTCGACGTCAAGACCACCGATCCGGGCGATACCAGCTATACCCGCATCCCGTTCAATGGCGGCTTCCAGTGGGTCAAGCTGATGCCCGGCATGGAAAAGGCCGCGGCCTTCCTCGAGACGCACCGCTACGCGGCGCTCAAGGGCGGCAGCCTGGGATTCACCAAGTGGGAAGGCACGACGATCAACGCCCGCGACAAGGTCGCCTATATCGCGATGTCCCGCATCGAATCGTCCATGCTGAACGGCTCGGGCGGCGTCAAGGTCGAAGGCCCCTACTCCGGCGCGGTCTATGCGCAAAACTTGCGCGGCGGCCAGGCGGATACCACCGGTGCGCCCATCAATTCGGAATGGGTGCCGGTCGATATGGCCGCCGTCCCCGAACTGATCGCCGAAGACTTTGGCGGCGGCAAGCTCAAGCAGCAGGACGCGCTGGGCAATTTCGCCAACCCGGACAAGATCGCGACGCCAGACAACCTCAAGTTCTCGGAAAAGCTGCGCACGCTGTTTATCGGCGAGGACAGCAATACCCACGTCAACAACTTCCTGTGGGCTTACAACGTCGATACGAAGAAGCTGTCGCGCGTGTTGTCGACGCCGGCCGGCGCGGAATCGACCGGCCTGCATGCGGTCGACGAGATCAATGGATGGACTTACGTCATGAGTTCGTTCCAGCATCCGGGGGATTGGGAATCGCCATTGCATGACATCGTCAAGCCGACGCTCGATCCGCTGGTTCGGGCCAATTACAAGGATCGGTTCGGGGCGGCAGTGGGATACATCACGGGCGATGCCACTTCGGTGAAGTTGGCGAAGGGATAAGCCTCAGACGCGTCAAAAGAAGCCCGGGCGAGAGAAATCGCCCGGGCTTTTTTATTGACGTCCGGGTCTCACGCCGACCGCGAAGCGGATGTTGAAAGGAAAGACGACTAGACTGTCGCCCTCGGCTGCATCCCGCATGCCGTGCCCCCCGAGGGGGCCGGCCCTTTCACCTATCCCTCAATGACTGACAAGACCCGACAAATCGCCATTGCCCTGATCCTATTGGCGGTCATCGCCATGCTGTGGCTGGTGGGCAACGAGCAGAACAATGCCAGCGACACCGCCTCCTCTTCCGTTGCGGAGGCGTCGCAGGTTCCATCCGCCAGCGC
The DNA here is from genome assembly GCF_008632125.1 of Cupriavidus cauae. GTDB lineage: Bacteria > Pseudomonadota > Gammaproteobacteria > Burkholderiales > Burkholderiaceae > Cupriavidus > Cupriavidus cauae. The sequence goes on along the minus strand of NZ_VWRN01000035.1, from coordinate 256,650 downwards.
GGCGGGCGGCATTTACCGCGGCGGCACACTCGAACCGTTCAGCATCGACCCAACGCGATCCGCCGATCGCCTGCAGGTGTACCAGGCGGCCGCGATCCTGCAAGACTATCGCGAAGATCGCGACAGCGCCGATCAACGTTATCGCGGGGCGTACTTCATCGTCGAGGGCGTGGCCAGCGGGATTCGACGCGAGGGCGATACGCGGGTCTATCTCGATATCCGCACCACCGACCCCGATCAGCCGGTACGCGCGAACCTGCTGGAACAGCAGAACTGCGGCGCCGCGCGGCCGGTCTGCGAAGTGGAAGCGCGCGCCACGATGGTCCGGCGCGGACAGAAGGTCGCGGTCGAGTGCTCCGGTGCGGGCATCGTGGGTACCACGCCGGTGCTCGACGGCTGTCTGCTGCGGGGCGGCGCCAATTGAGCTGAAGAGATCCGGGGCCGGCCGCCTTCCCGAACGCCTTCCTGCTGGGCCTTCCCCCAGTTTCATCCTGCTGTCATTTGCGCCGCGCACAATCGCCCCTGTTCGGCCACCGATGCCGATCGCATGACCGCGCCGGCTTTTTTGCGGCGCACCGCACCACCGGTTGTCCTTGACACCGGTTTTTTTGCGGCTTGAATGAAAACGTTTTCATTTAACCCCCCACCCCGGTTCCAGCCGAATGCCTCGTAAACCCGCAGCCCTCGCCACGTCGTCCGCGTCGCCCACGCCGTCCAATGGCGCGACCCTGATGAACGTTGCGCAGGCGGCGAGCGTGTCGCTGGCCACGGCATCGCGCGTGTTCAGCAATCCGGAACTGGTCCGCCAGGACACCGCCGAGCGCGTGTTGCGGGCGGCGGGCGAACTTGGCTTCCGCCCCAACCTGTTGGGTGCCAAGCTGCGGGCGCAGCGCACGCGCATCGTCGGCGTCATGCTGCCGACGCTGGAAAATGCGGTATTTGCCGAATGCTGGCGCGGCATCGAGGAGGCAGCGCTCGCGCAAGGCTATTCGCTGATGCTGGTGACCAGCCGCTACGACCCCGCGCGCGAACGCGAGCGGATCGAATATCTGCTGCGCCATCGGGTCGACGGCATGGTGCTGACGGTGGCCGATGCAGCCCGCAGCGCGGTGCTGGACCAACTGGATGCGGAGCGCGTGCCGTATGTGCTCGCGTACAACCAGGGGACGCGCCGCGGCAAACACTACTGGGTATCGGTGGACAACCGCGTCAGCGCACGCGCCGGCGTGGAGACGCTGATCGCCGCCGGGCATCGGCGCATCGCGGTGGTATCGGGCGCCTTCGCCGCATCGGACCGCGCCAAGCAACGCTATGCGGGGTATCAGGACGCGATGCGCGCGCATGGCCTGGAACCGCTGCCACCGCTGTCGCTGCCGGCACACACCCCCACGCATACGCCGGAGGAGGCCGAGCACATTCGGCGCCTCGTCACCGCGCCGCGCGGATCCACGGCGCTGTTCTGCACCAACGACATGCTGGCGATCGGCGTGATATCCATTCTGAAGCGCCTGGGACTGTCCGTACCCGGCGATATCTCCGTGCTCGGCTACGACGGCATCGAACTGGGCCAGCTGCTGGAGCCGCCGCTGTCCACGGTCGTGCAGCCCAACAACGAGATCGGTGCCCGCGCGCTGGCTTGCCTGCTGGCACGGCTGAACGCCGCCGGCGCCGACGCCGCACCGGACCGTGGCCCGCCACGGGCAACGCTGCTGCCGCACGCGATCCGCGCGGGCGCCACCGTCGGACCACCCGCCTAGCACCCGGCGCAGCCGAACCGGCGCGCTTCACTCGCATCGACTTATGCCGTTTTCCACCACCGTCGTACCTAGAAAAGGAGTGCATCATGCAATCGACTTCGTCCTGGCTGCGCCGCTTGCGCTGGGTGCTGCCCACGCTCGGCGCGGTCGTATTCAGCCACGCCGCGGCCGCGCAAACCGCCATCTGCTACAACTGCCCGCCGGAATGGGCGGACTGGGCTGCGCAGATCCGCGCGATCAAGGAAAAGACCGGCGTCACGGTGCCGCACGACAACAAGAACTCGGGTCAGTCGCTGGCCCAGATCGTCGCGGAAAAGGCCAACCCGGTGGCCGACGTGGTGTATTACGGCGTGACGTTCGGCATCCAGGCGCAGAAGGAAGGCGTGACGGCGCCCTACAAGCCGGCCAACTGGAATGACATCCCGGACGGCCTCAAGGACCCGCAAGGCCACTGGTTTGCGATCCATTCGGGCACGCTGGGCCTGATGGTCAACGTCGATGCGCTGCGCGGCAAGCCGGTGCCGCAATCGTGGGCCGACCTGCAGAAGCCCGAGTACAAGGGCATGGTGGGCTATCTCGATCCGGCCAGCGCCTTCGTCGGCTATGTGGGCGCGGTGGCGATCAACCAGGCCCTGGGCGGCTCGCTCGACAATTTCGGCCCGGCGCTGAAGTTCTTCAAGGACCTGCAGAAGAACCAGCCCATCGTGCCGAAGCAGACGGCGTATGCGCGCGTGCTGTCCGGTGAAATTCCCATCCTGCTGGACTACGACTTCAACGCCTATCGCGCCCGCTACAAGGATCGCGCCAATGTCGCCTTCGTGATTCCCAAGGAAGGCACGCTGGTGGTGCCCTACGTCATGAGCATGGTCAACAAGGCGCCGCATCCGGCCGAAGCGCGCAAGGTGCTGGACTTCGTGCTGTCCGACGCCGGGCAGGCGCTGTGGGCGAATGCCTATCTGCGGCCGGTACGGGCCAAGGCGGTGTCCAAGGAGGTCGAGGCGCGCTTCCTGCCCGCTTCGGACTACGCCCGCGCCAAGACCATCGACTACGGCAAGATGGCCGAAGTCCAGAAGGCCTTCAGCGACCAATACCTGAAGGAAGTGCGCTGACGCAGCGCCGGGGCGCACGTCGCTCCGGCCCGCCCTTTTTCCGGCTCACTTCGGATGGAGACACCCTCACCATGCGCCGTCGCCCCTCTTCACCCAACGCCCGCACGCTGATCGTCTTTGCATTGCCGGCGCTCATCGTTTTCCTGGCGTTCTTCTGCCTTCCAATGGCCAAGCTGCTGGCGGTCAGCGTGGCGGGCGACGACGGCGCCGGCGTCTATTGGACCGTGCTGTCCAGCCCGCGCTATCTGCACAGCCTGCTGTCCACGGTGCTGCTGTCGGCATCGGTGACGCTGGTCACGCTGGCGATTGCCGGCGTGGCAGGGACCTTCCTGCAGCGGCATCCGGTGCCCGGCAAGTCGGTACTGGTTGCCATGCTGACCTTTCCGCTGGCATTCCCCGGCGTGGTGATCGGCTTCATGGTCATCATGCTGGGCGGCCGCAACGGCCTGCTCGCTTCGATCGGCGATCTGCTTGCCGGCGAGCGCTGGACGTTCGCCTATGGCATGGCGGGACTGTTCGTCGGCTACCTGTATTTCTCCATTCCCCGCGTGATCCTGACCGTGATGGCGGCCGTGGAGAAGCTTGACGCCTCGCTGGAGGAAGCGGCCCGCTCGCTCGGTGCCAACCGGTGGCGCGTGGTGCGCGACGTGATGCTGCCCGCGCTGATGCCCGCCCTGATCTCCAGCGGCGCGATCTGTTTTGCCACCAGCATGGGCGCGTTCGGCACCGCGTTCACGCTGGCGACGCAGCTCGACGTGCTGCCGCTGACCATCTACAACGAGTTCACGAACTACGCCAACTTCGGCATGGCCGCCGCGCTGTCGATCCTGCTCGGTGCCGTGACATGGGCCCTGCTGGCGGTGGCTCGGCATCTGTCCGGCAACGCGGTTGCCGCCACCGCATAGGAGCGCCCGCATGAATTCCGTCCGTCGTGGCTACGCCTATTGGGCGCAATTGGCACTGACGCTCGCCGTTTGCGCCTTCATGACCGTACCCGTGGCGCTCTCCGTGCTGGCGGGCCTGACCAACAATATCTTCGTCGGGCTGGAGAGCGGCCTGACCACGCGGTGGGTCCAGGAGGTGTGGGGCCTGTACCGCAACACCATCTTCCTGTCGCTCGGCATTGCGCTGGCGTGCCTGGGCTGCACGCTGGTGCTCGGCGTTCCGGCCGCCTACTACATGGCGCTGCGCCGCAGCCGCCTGACCCGGCTGATCGAAGAGTTGCTGATGTTGCCGGTGGCGATCCCCGGCCTGGCGACGGCGCTCGGCCTGATCCTGCTGTATGGCGGACTGCCTTGGTTGCGCACCAGTTGGGTCTTTATCCTGATCGGGCATGTCCTGTTCACCCTGCCCTTCATGGTCCGGTCGGTATTGGCCATCATGTCCGCCATCGACATCCGCACGCTGGAAGACGCGGCCGCAAGCCTTGGCGCCACGCGCATGCAGCGATTCTTCACGGTGGTGCTGCCCAATTGCCGGCAAGGCATTCTCGCCGGCGCACTGATGGTCGTGACGCTGTCGGTCGGCGAGTTCAACCTGACCTGGATGCTCCATACCCCGACCACGCAGACGCTGCCGGTCGGACTCGCCGACAGCTATGCCTCGATGCGGCTGGAGATCGGCTCCGCCTACACCATCGTGTTTTTCCTGATGATCATCCCGCTGCTGGTGGTGATGCAAATGGTGTCCGCAATGGGTGCGCGCGCCCGGCGACATCCGGAGCAGGACACGCCCGTGCCGTTCGCCGGCACGGTCACCACTTCGCTGAATCCACCTGTCGGCCCGGATAGCGCGCCGCAGTCCCAGCCCCAGCCCCAAACGGAGGCCCCCCGCCATGCATGAGCCCACCACCATCGCACTGCGCCACTGCGGCAAGACGTTCCCCGACGGCACGCGTGCGCTCGAACCGCTGGACCTGGACATCGGCGCCGGCGAAACCGTCGTACTGCTCGGCCCATCGGGCTGCGGCAAGACCACCACGCTTCGCATGATCGCGGGCCTGGAATTTCCCGATGCGGGTGGCGAGGTGCTGTTCGGCGGTGCCCCGGTCACGCATCTGCCGATCGAGCAGCGTGGCGTCGGCATGGTGTTCCAGAACTATGCCCTCTTCCCCAATATGACAGTCGCCGAGAACATCGGCTACGGCCTGCGCGTGCGCAAGGTCGATGCGCAGACCCGCCGACGGCGCGTCGACGACATGCTGGCCATGATGCAGTTGGGCGCCTTCGCCAATCGGCGGGTCGACCAGCTTTCCGGGGGCCAGCGCCAACGCGTGGCCCTGGCGCGCGCCATTGCCGTGCAGCCGCGCGTATTGCTGCTGGACGAACCGCTGACCGCGCTCGATGCCAAGCTGCGCGACGCACTGCGCGCCGATATCAACCGCTTGCTGCGCAGCCTGCGCATCACGACCGTCTATGTCACGCACGACCAGGCGGAGGCGATGGCGCTGGGCGATCGCATCATCGTGATGGACAAGGGACGCATCGCGCAAAGCGGCACGCCGCAGGAGGTCTACCGGAATCCGGCCAACGCCTTCGTCGCGGACTTCATCGGCACCATGAACCGCTTGCCGGCAGCTGCGGCCGACCACGTGTGGCGCGTGCCGGGAGGCGCGCTGCCGCGTGAGGCGAAACACATCGAGATCGCACAGGCCGAGCTGATGTTCCGGCCGGAAGACGTGTCGCTGACCGACGCGCCCGGCGCGCCCGATGTCCATGTGACCGGCAGCGTCGTCACCGCCCTGTTCCTGGGCCATGCGACCAGGCTGCTGGTCGACGTGGGCGCCCCTGCGCCGATCGTGCTCGATACCGCGCGACGCGACCGCTGGGCGGCCGGCGACCGCGTCGGCCTGCGCATCGATACCAGCCATCTGGTGACGGTTCCCGCTGAGGCGGCACGGAGCGCGGCATGATGCAGACCGCTTCCCAGGCCACGCCCTACCTCGTCGCCCACATCACGGACCTGCATATCAAGGCCGGCGGCAAGCTGTCCTACCGCCGCGTCGATACCGCGGACGCGCTGCGCCAATGCATCGATACGCTGTTGGCGCTGCCCCAACGTCCCGACATTGCGGTGGTGACCGGAGACCTGGTCGACTTCGGCAGCGAGGACGAATATCGCTTCCTGCGGGGGATTCTGGAAGCCCTGCCAATCCCGGTGCGGCTGATGCCCGGTAACCACGACAGCCGGGACGCACTGCGTCGCGTATTCGCCGATCATGCCTATCTATTTGCTGCCGGCGATGGCGACTCACCCGTGCACTACCGCATCGACGCCGGGCCGCTGACGCTGATCGCCTTCGACTGCACCGTGCCGCGCCACAGCGGCGGACGCGTGGACCCGGATGCGCTGCCATGGCTGGAAGCCGCGCTGGCTGTCGCCCCGGAACGCCCTACGCTGCTGATGCTGCATCACCCCCCCTTCCACACGGGCATCGGCCATATGGACCAGCAGGGCCTGGAGAACGCCGCGCTGCTCGAAGCCGTGGTCCGGCGCCATCCGCAGATCGAGCGCGTGCTATGCGGCCATCTGCATCGGCATATCACCCGGCGCTTTGGCGGCACCATCGCCATGACCGCGCCCGGCCCGGCGCATCAGGTGGCACTGGACCTCGATCCGCAGGCGGCTTCGCGGTTTCGGATGGAACCGCCGGGGTTTCTGCTGCACTGGTGGCATCCGGTGCATGGGCTGGTTACCCATGCGGCGCCGATTGGGGATCATGGGCCGGTGTATCCGTTTTTTGATGAGGGGGGGAGGTTGATTGATTGAGGGGATAGGGGCAACGGAGGCGATCGGTGCAAGCGGTTTGCGGCTTCTCGGAACAACTTTTCAGGTCGCGAGCAGTACTTGGTTTGCACGGGACATTGCCCGCTATCGGCCATCAGCAGACATGGCATCCCTCTCTGTCACATTGCCGCCCTTTGCCTCGCAATCATGAGACATTACGACACTATTGAATTTATGACAAACGCACTCTCATGATCGCCGCATGCGGAATCCAGCCCTCCGAAAGTGGGGAATGCTGCTGAGACACAACATGCAGCTCGACCCTCTCGGCATAGGTCCGAGGCTTTAGGCCTGGGATTTCGCGAGAGTACAATAGCCCCGAACCAATCATGCTGGCGGTAATGGCAAAAAATTGTGCATAGAATGGAGGAGCTCGTCATCGCGCTCGCACGAGATACGCACGATCAGCAGGACCTGAGACCCTTTTCTCGTTTGTAAACTGCGACAGCACGCCTGACACGGCATTCATGTACAAAGACGCACTAACGATCCTTGTGGCCGAACGGGATATTGTCGTGCGATCGCTCGACGGCAAGGGGCGGTGCCGATCGCGGTACATCTCTGATACCGATTTGGTGTGCACACCAAATCTGTTCCACCTACACCTAAGGTGCGGTTGTGCGCAGACCGCACGGATTCAAGCCTCTACCAGCAGTAACGGACTTACAAGGCACCATGACGATCGCAGACTCCCTTTCGCAGTTGCTCAAATCACACAGTTCAGGCCCCTTTCTCTTCGCGGGCTCCGGCCTATCGCGGCGCTATCTTGGTTTGGAAGACTGGGATGGACTGCTGCGCAGGTTCTGTCAACATATCAAACCCTACGAGTATTACCTGTCTTCCGCCGACGGCAATCTCGCAACAGTGGCGGGCTTGATGGCCGATGACTTCCATGAGGTCTGGTGGAGTCATCCAGACTATCAACAGAGCCGGGAAAGGCACCAAACTAAAATTGCCGATCGTACTGGACCGCTACGCGTAGAGATTTGCGACTATCTAAAGAGCGTCAAGCTTGCTGATCACGCCAAAGGTCAGTATGGAGATGAAGTAGCAGCTCTAAGTCGCCTGAACGTAGATGGGATCATCACCACGAATTGGGATACGTTTCTGCAGTCACTATTTCCGGACTATAGGGTGTATGTCGGCCAGGACGAATTACTCTTTTCCAACCCGCAGTCGATCGGCGAAATTTACAAGATTCATGGTTGCGTCAATACGCCTCGCAGTCTAGTTCTCACGCAGCACGACTATCATGATTTCAACGAGCGAAATGCGTATCTCGCGGCGAAACTGATCACCATTTTTGTCGAGCATCCCGTGATCTTCATGGGCTACTCTCTGAACGACGACAACATCATCGCTTTGCTTCGCGCGATCTGCGCCTGCATCGGCCAGGACAAGCTCCAGCAACTTAACAACAACCTAATCTTCGTACAGCGCTCGAAAGATGGCAAGGACACGATGTCTCCGACGATGATCGCCCTGGACAAGGTACAGATACCCATCACGCTGATCCGGGCGACATCGTTCGTAGGGGTGTACGAAGCAATCGAGTCAACCAAACGGAAGATCCCGGCGCGCGTCCTGAGATATTGCAAGGAGCAGCTCTACGAACTGGTGAAGACCACCGACCCTCATGGAAAACTCGTCGTGGTGGACGTGGATAGCGTCGAAGGCAAGGAAGACATCGAATTCGTGGTCGGCATCGGAGTGGCCGCCGAAAGGCAAGAACAGGAACGTGTTCAACTGGGCGACGTCGGTTATACAGCAATTTCCACCGTCGACATCTACAGCGACTTGATACACCGGGATAAGGGGTACGAGGCAGAACGCGTATTGCGCGAAACACTGCCGCGACTTTCCAGAAGCCTAAAATTCCTGCCGATATTCTTCTTACTGCGAGCAGCCGGCGTCAACAATTCTGAACAGTATCGGGCATCGGGCTTTGATGCCGACAAGTATGTCAACCTGTCGCCGATCGACTTTCAAACCAAAGCACTGAGCAAGGGATTTCGCCGGAACTATCGCGGCCTATCTGTTCCCGAGATGATCGGAAGGCTTACGCCGGAAATCGTCGCGCAATATTTGCCTTTCGTACAATGGACACGCGACGACTATCCGGAAATTCAGAAGTTCCTGGCGGAACATTCGGACCGATTCGCCACGGGCGCCTACTCTACGGCGTTTCGCAAGCTGGCTTGTCTCTACGATCGTGCGATGTATGGTTGGGAATGAACGCTTTGCGGAAGCGCTCGACGAAGGCTTCCGCGGCGCGAATAACAGTAGCGGGAAGGGATTGGCTTCAGCGCATTGAACGACCAGATCAAATGCACGTCACCGGAGCTTGAAACACAATTCGCGCCGGCGTGCCGGAAGCATTCCTTTGTATCAAGACGCAAATGGCGAAGTACCGTCGCACGTCTATGATATTTGCTGAACGCGGTTTGCTTTTTTGGAACATCAAGCGCCCTGCCAGTTGCTCGCAGGCTCGGTCGAACTCTGGATGCGCATGGCAAAAGATGGGACGAATACAGTTCCGCCCTTGGCTGCGAAAGCCATTGACGGTCGATTGCACAAACGCTCAGTACGATGGGGTTTCCAGAAAGATCGCACTTTCTCCTGCTCTAATTGGCGTAATAATTTACTAGACAACGAGTTTTTCCCATGATCCAAAGTATAAGATGTGCTGTCGATTTTGATCGACAGACAGGTGACGCTCATTATCGTAGAGTCGGATGGGAAGAACAAAGGAAAATATTCCTGCAAATAATGCAGGACGCACTGAAAAGTCTCCATCAGACGATGCAACAAAATGAAGGAAGTGCTTCGGGTCAGGAGTCGCCGCTGACTCTGGTAGGATCAGCGGATAGTGTTGGGGTCCGCCACCAGCGTTTGCATTACCTAGAGTCTGAGAGCGACCTCGCAGCCCTCAAGATCTTGGTAGTGGTGTAACACGCGTGGGCTGAAACAGGCAATCCCGTCCGATAAGTCCAGCAGTCCCTGGTCATAGAGTGTGTGCAAGTCTCGTCGAAGCAAGATGCCGTCCGCGGCCCTATTATGCCCCGCCCGCCAATCACGGCCGACCAGGTGGGCAGCTTCAAGGGCCTCGGGAACGTCGCAACGTGAAACCGCACACCGCCCCCGAAAGGCCAAAAATACCGCCTTCCGGAATGCCGCTTGCTGTTGCCGAACCTCGACGCTCATGAACCGAGCGACACCTTCTTCAAGCCCATCGTCGTTGACTTCACCAGCTCGCAGCATGATGCCATTGTCCGCTTCGCCCTGCGGTACGGCGGGCACGGCTTTGGGCTCGGTGGACGACCAGTATGCGTAGCAGCGCTCGCGCTCGGCCTCATCGTCCGTGATACCGAAGACCTCCTTGAATTCCTTGGAGCATCGTCCGGTATCCTTGTCTACGACCAGTGCAGTGATCACCGGCTCGTTTGTGGCAACGCACGCTTGACCGAGCTTCTTCAGGCTCGTGAACAGTGTTCCGTACCACAAATCGAATCGCTGCATCAACTCGGCATATTTCACCGGCTTGCGACTCCTGGCAACGTTGATCAGCCACTCCCTCATGCACGGAAGTTTTTCGCTGACTGTGGCGGATGACAGCCCCGACTCCAGTTGCTTGTCTATGGGGAACGGGCCGCTGCACGGAGTGGTCCGGTGGGTTGCTGCATCGATCTGGAAATCGCGAGCGTCCAGAACCCTCGAGTAGCGGGCATAGAATGTACCCTCGTCATCCACCTCGAGGGAGGCGATGGCAAATAGAGCATCCCTGTACGACTTGATGGACCGATCTGGCGAACTTGGATCAACGGCTGTCGCTATCACCGTGTAGGCCGCAACATCGCCACGCCATATCGCCTTTAGATGCTGTACGCGTTCATCAAGGCCTGCCGATACGCTCTCCACTAATGTCCTTTGATGGAGCACGGCGACGCGCCGCTCACGAACGTTACACTGGTCTGCCCAAGTTCGAAGGACGATCTTGTGGTCCTTTTCAGCGCCCCATGACCAGCGTCCGTTGTAGAGAGGCATGCCGATCTCTTCGAAAAAGCGATTGATTGATCTGTTCATTCACTAGGATCCGCAGCGTGTAATCACATCGAGTAGTGCGCCTTGAGATGCGCAGGCAGATGCACAAAGTTCGCGGCCGGCCGGGGCTAGCAAACGAGACTGATGTGCTCAAATACGTCGGCCGGAGGGTAGACCGACTATGGGCTCATTACCATTGAATCGACCTCTGCGTTCCCCAACAAGCACCAACGCCTCGCCCGGCGTTTGCCGGCCAATAGCAGTAGTTTGCATACGCCAGAAGCGGAAATTCAACCATCGACCCTCCAACCTAGAAGTCATGACGGTTTTGCGACTTTTTAGCGCGATTGAGGGCTCCGTATACTTCGCGGCCGTAAATTCGGCAACTCACCAACGCATCGGAGAATCCCGCCGCCGCGCACAGCCGGCCGCGGCATTGCTTGGGGGGCTACTCGTGCGATGGCTTTTTCCAGGCCGCCCAAGAACCTGCCCTCGTCCCAGGAGTCGGAGCTCCAACGTGCTAACATCACCGCCGCGCGAAGCTTGACCCCGTATGGCCGCCCCCCAATGATCACCATGACTGCCAATTCCGTGTCGCCGCATCCGCGCGAAACCGTTCGCGCCACCGCCCTGATTGCGCCGAGGCCAGCATCGGTGACTCCGCCCCCCCTGGTGCTTCGCGACCGCGAGATTCGGGAAGCGTTGCGTCTGCACTTGGCGCGTCGCATACCCGCCCCGGCTCGGGTGATCGAAGAACTTGGCGTGCATAATGGCAACGCCAAGGCCGATCTGGTGGCCATCTATCGAGAAATGCATTGCTTTGAAATCAAAGGTGCGACCGACAGCATACGGCGCCTGATTCGGCAGGCCAGCTATTTCGATCAGACCTTTCCCAAGGTGACCCTCGTCACGACTGAGAACCACCTGACTTGGTGTCTACGTTACCTGCCGGTCTACTGGGGCATCATGGTAGCCACGCGCAAGCAGCAGGGCATCGCACTACGATATGTCCGAGCCGCACTGAGCAGCCCCCGTTTCGCGAAGCAGAAGGCGCTGATGATGCTGTGGAAGGCAGAATTGACCAGCATTGCTACGGACACCGCGAAGATCCCGGTGAAGCGCGCCTACACGCGCGAGGATCTAGCCATCCATTTAAGCCGGGCGCTAGACAAACGCCTCACTCTCGCATCAATCCAAGACGCGATCCGGAGCCGCTCAGGGGAGGAGTACATCACCGAGGTAGGTGATATGACTGGCGAGCGTTGACTTCACCCACGAGCCGGCATTGCCGGCCTTGGCTGGTCGCTTCGCACTGCTGGCGCTGCGATCGTAAATGTACTGGTCGCCAAAGGAATAAGACGCACCCCGAAAGAAGGGTTGCCGCTGGATCAGGTCGGCGATCTCGAAATACTGTCCATTCCCCAACGGATGAGCCTTGAATGAGATGCCTCGTACTGCAAGCATACTGTCGCCATGCGGATAGAAGGCGCGAGGTGTAGAGATAGTCCGCAGCAGTTCCGGCTGCAGTTCGACGTCCGAATACTCAGGACTGACGACACCGTAGTCGCCAAATCGAACGTCATGCATGGCTGCCTCCGCCACGAGATGGCGCCACAGATGGTATTCAAGCCGAGGAACCATCTTCGCACCGCCTGTTTCAATTAGCTCACTAATATTCGACGGGATTGAAGAGCCTGTTACCACAAAGGTGTGCGCGTAAAATTCGGCGCGGAAATTCTTGAGGAACTCTGCTATACGCGTCGCGGCCGTTGCATAGTCCGTCAGTACGCGCGCATCGACAATAACGTCAATACGCTGTGCTTTACAGCGCGTCAGTTCGCCCCACAAGCCCACAAGCTTTCGCTTGAGCAGAGTCCAGCTTTCGATATCCTCCAGTTGGAGGCGTACGCCGACCGGCCCTCCGACTTCCAGGAGATACTCAAAAGCGGCGGGGTTATGATCTACGTGGCGATCCAGCGCGATAATTGGTATCGCTCGAAAGGGCTTGAACGTCGCGAGGATATAGCGATACTGCGGTGTACCTTCCAACTCCAGATCATCGTCAAGATCAAAATTATCGATGTAGAATGGGAATGTACCAATGCGCTCGCATAGACTCGTCATCTTGGTCAACCCAATTCGAACGCGGTCTAGAATCTCGTCCGCATTCTGGTTCTTGCTAGTGCGCGGCACATCAAAACAAGGACAAATCTTCGCTCGCGTGTCGTCAGAGAGCGTCCCCACGCCGAGGATTTCGTTCTGTTTAAGTTTGAGGAACGGAAAATAGACACTCATCCTTGGAGCCCCAGTTCATGGGCGACGTCGATCGATTGGACCAAGTCGCTGTACATGGTGTAATTTTTTTCGCGGTACCGCAGTAGTCCCGCCGCAACCGCGACATGAACGTCGGCTTGCCTTGCGTATTCCACTAAGTGGCTACGCGAATCTCGCTGCAACACCATCTTTCGCCAGATGTTGCGCGGCACCAGAGTATCCATGGCCAGCCGATTGGCCGCGACTTCCACTTCCCCATCATCCTCTTCCTCCAAATCGTCCAGGATCGGCGTCGACAGATGATCGTAGTGCAGGCAGATGTGGGCCATCTCATGCATCAACGTGAACCAAAAGTTGTCGTAGCGGTTATAGCGCAGACTCAGGCCGATCACGGGAGTGCCGCTGTTGAGCGTCAGTACGCAGCCATCCGTACGCATCGCCGGAAACGCTCGCTCTACTACGAGGATGACCCCATATTGCTCGGCGAGAATGGTAGGCAAGCGGCGCAGATTGCGCACATCAGTGCTATAGGTAGCGAGCCGACGAAGGTCGTCGTCGCTGGGTGGACGAAATGGCTCGACCGTTCGCGTCAACGCCGCCGCGCGGGCCGTGTTCTTGACGATAGACAGCCAGGCGGCAGTGAGGAAAGGATTGGCGCGCGGATTCTGGCGAAACAGCGCGGGGCTTTCTTCGCCCGCCGTGATAGCCGTTCTTAGCAAAAAGGCCGACTCCGATTCGCTAGCGCCCTTCCGCGCGGCAATGTCCTTCGACTTGAGATGGCGTTTGAGTTGACCGTAGAGTTCAAAGATTCGATACGTTGAAGATGCGGCTGCCGGGTAAACCGAGAAATCGTCGTCAAGCATAAGCACGCTCCAGCACCGCCCTGGCGCAGACTTCGCTGGCTTCAAAATAGCGAAGTCCCTCCTTATTAGCGTCGCAATCGTATGGCGTCATGCCGAGCCGCGAATAGTAACTCTCGGCGGTGGGTAGAGCGTGCAGCGAAAAACCGGGGCGGTAACCCAATACGCGCACGGCATGGTCAACCGCATAGGTGATCAGGATGTGGCCGATGTTCGAAAACCGGCGTTTGTACCCGGGACGATTTCGGTTCCAGTACGCCGCGGCGATATAGTCAATGTAGAATATCTTTTCGCCATCTTCGCGACTAGGCTTCGGGTGAAAAATGATGCAGACACCTTGGACCTTGTCCTCGGCCATCAGATAGAACCACTGGTAATCGTTCGTCGCAGCGTGGTGGGCCTTGTTGAGCCAATTCCAGTGCAAGTCTACGAGGTTGTATTCCGCCACTGCCGAATCAAACTCGTCTTGACTGGTGAATCCGGTCGGAAAGCGCTCACACAATACGTTAAAGGCTTCAGCCTTGGCGGCCGACCAGTCCGCTTCCAGCGTCAACGTGAGCATGCGATCCAAGCCTGTCCGGATGACATAGGGCACGTTGTTGGCCGTATGGTTGCACAGTAGCTGACCGTTCCCCGAGCAAATTGGCGTCATTCGCGTGTTTTCATTCCTGCATTGCGTTCTTCAAGCACAGACATCGCCGCAGGTTTTATGGACTATTAGCGATGCCGAGCATCGCATAAAATTATGGGCAGCCGTACCCTACTTCTGTAGGAGAATAGCCTCACTGCCTTTCTCGCGGGAACCGACCACAGCGGGACCCCGCATCTGCTACTTCGCCGTCCCGCAAACATGACAGCGCCAATCGAAAACCTTAGCCTTGCGCCTTGCACCGCAGTTCGAATGTATGTAACGACAACTCCGCTAAGAAGCTGTGGTGGAGTTTGCGAGCGATGCCATGACGCGATGCGCCTGCGCAGAATTCCATGGGCCGCATGACTGCCCTTTTTGATACACGCGCAGCCGGTCATGCTCGCCTCTTGCAATGCCTCATATTTCCCCCACCCTCCCCGGCACCACCCCCACATACCGCCCCCGCGGCCGTATCACCTGCCCCACTCCCAATTGCTCCAGGCTATGCGCCAGCAGTCCAATGCTGCGCGCCGTAGCAAACATCGCGAAAGCAGCATCTTCCGGCAACCCGTAATGAATAACCATCGCCGCCAACGCGACGTCGATATTGGGCTGCAGCCCCGTCAGCCTAGTCGCCTTCTCGATAAAGCGCGCTATCGCTTCCGGCGGCTCGAACATTGCCAACAACGCTGCGGCCCGCGGATCGCCATCGGGATACAAGTGATGACCGAAACCGGGCAGAGGCAATCCCGTAGACAGATGATGTGCA
Source organism: Cupriavidus cauae (assembly GCF_008632125.1). Taxonomy (GTDB): domain Bacteria; phylum Pseudomonadota; class Gammaproteobacteria; order Burkholderiales; family Burkholderiaceae; genus Cupriavidus; species Cupriavidus cauae. Next base: position 241,423 of record NZ_VWRN01000035.1, on the reverse strand, counting down.
ATCACCTGTTCCTCGCCCTGCCGCTCCACTTCATCGAATAGCGCCTTGACGCGGCCCGAGGCGTCGCCGTGCAAGGGGCCGGAGAGCGTCGCAAGTCCCCCGAGCAGGCAGGCCGGCAGGGATGCGCCGGTGGATGCCGTGATACGGGCGGCAAAGGCCGAGCTCGTCAGCTCGTGGTCGATCAGAAGGACCATGGCCGTCCGCAAAAGCTCGGCCACGTGCGCCGGCTGTTTCCACCCTTGTGCAAAGCGCAGGTGCAACGGTTGCTGCCCCGGTTGCGCGCCGAACGCGTTGGCGAGTTGGCCGACCAGGCTTTGGCATTCGACATGCAGGACCCTTGTCATGCGCCCATGCGTGGAGTGGCCGGTGGCGGCCAGCGTGGCGAGGGTCTTGAATGCCGCTACACGTCCGGGATTGGCGACTCGGGCCGAGCATGAGAAGTCCACCGGCTGCTGCGCGTCCCACAGCAATTGCGCCACGTCCTCAAGCGTGGCCGAGCCAGCGAGGGTCACCGCGTCCTGCCCTCGGTAGTACAGCCGCTCGCGCACGAAGGTGGAAAGCGCGGTCGGGATGCTGGGTTCCGCGCCGAACAGCGTATTGGTTGCGAGGGTCTCGTGCTTGCGGCCGGCCTGCTTGCGTTTGGCAAGCCCGGCGACGTCCTCCGCGCGGTACAGGCTGCGGCGCGTGTCGGCCGGGTCGGTCATGACTTCGAGCTTGCCGCGGCTGACGTAGGCGTAGATCGTCTGCGGTCGCACGCCGAGCTGTCGGCATGCCTCGTCCATCGAAATCCAGGAGCTCATGGTCGTGGTGGGAATGTTATATGTTGATTTTATAGATCAATATTGCCATCACGATCAAGTATTACCTACTATGCCGTCAACGTTCAACGCCTCGCTCAAACACCAACACGCTGACGCACATGAAGCCGCAGATCCTGCAACTGAATCCGATCCTGATCCCCGCGATCAATGACGAGCTCGCCTCGCTATACACCGTCCACAAGTACTTCGAGATCGCCGATCAGGCGGCGTGGTTGCGGGAGTACGGGCCTTCCATTCAGGCCGTCATCACCGGCGGGCACACCGGGATTTCGCGGGCGATGCTGGAGCAGTTGCCTGCGCTGAAGGTGGTGGCCATCAATGGCGTGGGCACCGATGCGGTGGACCTCGAATATTGTCGTGGCCGCAATCTGCCCGTTACCGCGACCCTCGGTGCGCTGACCGAGGATGTCGCCGATCTCGCGATCGGTTTGCTGATCGCGGCCTGTCGCAATATCTGCGCGGGGGACCGTTTCGTGCGCGATGGCCAGTGGGAGCTGTATCCGCAGCCCAGCGCGATTCCGCTTGCCCGCCGCTTCAGCGGCATGAATGTCGGCATCGTCGGCATGGGGCGTGTCGGCCGGGCGGTGGCGACGCGGGCGGCGGCCTTTGGCTGTCCGATCCGCTACACCGACCTGCGGCGCATGGAGGACGTGCCCCACGAGTTCGTGGCGGATCTTCGCGAGCTGGCGCGCCGCAGCGATGCGCTGGTGCTTTGCGCAGCGGCGGACAAGGCGGAGGGCATTGTCGATGCCGCAGTGCTCGATGCGCTGGGACCGCGCGGCTATCTCGTCAACGTGGCGCGTGGTCGGCTGGTCAATGAAGCCGACTTGGCCGAGGCCGTGGCGGCCGGCCGCATCGCGGGCGCGGGCCTGGATGTGTTCGTCGACGAGCCGCGCGTACCGCTGGCCTTGCGGGAATCCGATCGCACGACGCTGCAAGCCCATCGCGCGAGCGCGACCTGGGAGACCCGGACCGCGATGGCGCACATGGTGCTCGAAAGCGTGGCGCAGGCGCTGGCCGGCGGCCGGCCTACGATGAGCCTGACCACCTGAGCGCGAGGCAATCGGTCCCATGCCCCACCGCCCGGGCGCAGGGGCTCACGGGCTCACGGGCTCACGGGCTCACGGGCTCACGGGCTCACGGGCTCACGGGCGCATGGGCACATGGGCGCACGAACGAACGAACGCACGAGCACGCACGAGCACGCACGAGCACGCATGAGCACGCACGAGCACGCATGAGCACGCATGAGCCTTCCAGCCTCACACCCCATTAAGGAGACCCACCCTTGAACCCTTCACGAAAAATCGCCCTCGTCACCGGTGCCGGCAGCGGCGTTGGCCGCCTCAGCGCGATGGCATTGCTGGAGGACGGATGGACGGTGGTGCTGGCCGGCCGCCGCGCCGAACCGCTGCAAGCGCTGGCCGCCGAGGCTTCCGCGCGTGGACAGCATGCGATGCCCGTGCCTGCCGATGTCACCGACCCCGCCAGCGTGCAGGCCCTGTTCGACACCATCGAACAGGAATTCGGGCGGCTGGACCTGCTGTTCAACAACGCCGGCGTCAATGCCCCTGCCGTGCCGATGGACGAGCTGCCGCTAGACGCATGGTTCAACGTGATCAACACCAACGTCACCGGCGTCTACCTTTGCGCGCGAGCCGCCTTCGGATTGATGCGCCGGCAGTCGCCGCAGGGCGGACGCATCATCAATAACGGCTCCATCTCGGCGCACACACCGCGCCCCTACACGGCGCCCTACACCGCGAGCAAGCACGCCGTCACCGGCCTGACCAAGGCACTGGCGCTGGACGGCCGCGCGTTCAACATCGTGGCTGGCCAGATCGACATCGGCAACGCGCTGACGGAACTGTCCGAGCGGATGACGCGGGGCGTGCTGCAGGCCAATGGCACGACAGCGCCTGAGCCGATGATGGACGCCACGCACGTCGCCAATGCCGTGCGTCATATGGCATCGCTGCCGCTGGAGGCTAACGTGCTGACCATGACCGTCATGGCCAGTGCCATGCCTTTCGTCGGGCGCGGCTGATATCGATTAATCCGCCCCGGCTTCCCGGCTTCCCGGCTTCCCGGCTTCCCGGCTTCCCGACTTCCCGGCTTCCCGGCTTCCCGGCTTCCCCGCGCCCCGGCGTAACTGCGCCCCCGGCGTACCGGCATTCCGGCATTCCGGACGCCGCCCCAGAGTTGACACAACAGTTGACCAGAAACAGAGGAGACAACCATGCCTTTCACCAAGCTGATCACGACGGTAGCGATCCCTGCCGCGCTGATCATGGCCCCCAGCCTGTCGTCGGCAGAGACGCCGAAATACCCGACCCGCCCCGTCACCATCATCGTGCCCGCGCCGGCCGGCGGCGGCATCGATCTGATCGCCCGCGTGGTCGGAGAAAAGCTGGCGGTCAAGCTGGGGCAGCCCTTTATCGTCGAGAACCGTCCGGGTGCATCGAACAATCTCGGCACCGCGGTGCTGGCCAATGCGAAGCCGGATGGCTACACGATCGGCATCGTCGGTGGCAGCCACAACATCAATAAATACCTCTTCAAGAATCTCGGCTGGGATCCGGAAAAGAGCTTCGAGCCGATCGTCTATACCCACGTGATTCCGCTGGTGTTCGCGGTCAATTCGAAAATCCCCGCCAAGTCGATCCCGGAACTGGTCAATTGGATGAAGGCCAATCCGGGCGAGGCGAAGATCGCGACTTCAGGACGTGGCAGCGCCCAGGAGATGGCCGCGGAAATGTTCCGCATGGTCAGCGGGGCCAACATGCTGCTGATTCCGTACAAGGGCTCGTCCGCCGCGCACCCCGACCTGGTGGCCGGGCGCACCGTCCTCTTCATCGACACGATCAGCGCGATCCAGGAGCAGGTCAAGGCCGGTAACGTCCGCGCCCTCGCCGTTTCGACGCGGAACCGTTCCAAGGCCCTGCCCAATGTCCCGACCGCGGAAGAGCAAGGACTGAAGGGCTACGACGCCAACACCAATGGCGGCTTCCTGGCGCCCGCCGGCACGCCAAAAGAAATCGTTGCCAGGCTCAATACCGAGATCAATGCAGCATTGAAGCTGCCGGAGGTACGCGCCAAGCTCGAGGCGGCCGGGATCGAGGTCCAGGGCGGCACGCCGCAGGATTACGCCGCGCTGATCAAGTCCGACCTGGCGAAATGGGGGAAGGTGGTCAAGGAGGCCGGCATCCAGCAGGAATAGCGGCCATTAAAAAATTGGGCAATTCTTTGCCCGCCGGCCCTAAAGTTTTCCACCCCTCTGCCGTCAATCCGCGTTGAGCACAAAAAACCGGACCACGCAGTCCGGCCCGGCGAAGGCGTCCGCCTTTGGGCGCCAACCCACACCAAAGGGGAGCGGAGGCAGAAATGCATATCGGAAACTGGACCATCCGAGCGCGGCTCGGGGCATGTTTTGGCGCGGTGCTGCTGGTGCTGGCAATCGCGCTGGGAATGGGTGTCACGCAGTTGCGCGCCATCGGCGAGGCGGCCCATGCGGCCGATACCGCGGCCAGGGGCGCGGCCTCCCTGACCCAGCTGGATCAACAAATCACCACTACCACCGAATGGATGGCCGGCCTGGGCATCGCCGCCCTGCTGCTGGCGGTGGCAAGCGTCCATGCACTGTCCAAGGGCATTCAGCAGCCGCTGGCCGAAGCCGAGCTGATCGCCGAAACGGTGGCGGCGGGCGACCTCAGCCAGGAATTCGAGACCGAGCGCACCGGCCCCTTCGGCGCCCTGCTCGGCGGGCTCGGCCGGATGGAGGACATGCTGACCGACCTGATTACACGGATCAAGACGTCCACCGACTCGATCACCGAGGCGTCGCACCGGATCGCGGCCGGCAACACCGACCTGTCGCAGCGCACCGAGCAGCAGGCCGCGACGCTGCAGGAAACGGCGTCCAGCATGAGCGAGCTGACCGCGATGGTGCAGCAGAACACCGAGCGCGCCCGCGAGGCGAACCGCTTTGCGCAGTCGGCGTCGGGCATCGCCGAGCGCGGCGGCGAGGTGATGACCGCCGTGGTCGACACGATGCAGGCGATCGATACCAGCTCGAAGAAGGTCGCCGACATCGTCGACGTGATCCAGGGCATCGCCTTCCAGACCAATATCCTCGCGCTCAATGCCGCGGTCGAAGCGGCGCGCGCCGGCGAGCAGGGTCGCGGCTTCGCGGTGGTGGCCGGTGAAGTCCGCACGCTGGCCCAGCGCAGCGCCGCGGCGGCCCGCGAGATCAAGGACCTGATCGACGATTCCGTGCAGCAGGTCGGCAGCGGTTCGACGCTGGTCGGCAAGGCCGGTCAGACGATGCAGGAAATCGTCGGGGCCGTCCGTCATGTGACGACGCTGCTGGGCGAGATCGGTACCGCGTCCGAGCACCAGAGCAGCGGCATTGCCCAGGTCGCCGAGGCGGTCACGCAGATGGATACCGTGACGCAGCAGAATGCCGCGCTGGTCGAACAGGCCGCCGCCGCGTCGAACGCGCTGGCCGACGAGGCGCGCGAGCTGCAAAGCGTGGTGGCGCGATTCCGGCTGGAGGCCGGCCCTGCCCCGATGCCGGCGTCGCGCGAGCCCTCCCTGCAATTGGCGGCGGCTCGGTAACCGGCGACGTCACGCTATTGGGCCAGGCCCGGGTCCGCATTGCCGACCCGGACGGCCGATAACACGCAACGTCCGGCGCGGCCCCCGGTGCCGCCGTCAGTTCAGCCGCTGGCCCGACGCCGCATCGAACAGGTGGACATGCTCGACCCGAGGCGTCAGCTTCAGCGCGGTGCCGGGGCGAGCGTCCACGCGCTCCCGGAATGCCGCCACCACCTGATGGCGTCCGAGCCTGGCAGCGATCAGCGTTTCGGCGCCGGTCGGTTCGACCACCACGACCCCGGCTTCCAGCGTGCCGCCCGCCTCGAGCGCGAAATGCTCGGGCCGCACGCCATACAGGACCTCATGGCCATCCACTGCCTCCGGCAGACGATGGAGCGGCAGCCGCAGGCCATCGTCCGTCAGCACCGCCGGCGCGCCATGGCGTTGCACGCGCCCGCGGAAGAAGTTCATGGCCGGCGAGCCGATGAAGCCCGCGACAAAGGCATTGCGCGGGCGATCGTAGAGCTCCAGCGGCACGCCGGATTGTTCGACCACCCCATCCTTGAGCACGACGATGCGATCGGCCATCGTCATCGCCTCTACCTGATCGTGCGTGACGTACAGCGTGGTGGTCCCCAGCCGCTGGTGCAGCGCCTTGATCTCGGTGCGCATCTGCACGCGCAGCTTGGCGTCGAGGTTCGACAGCGGCTCGTCGAACAGGAAGGCTTCCGGCTGGCGCACGATCGCACGACCCATGGCCACGCGCTGGCGCTGCCCACCCGACAGGCGACGCGGCGTGCGGTCGAGTACGGCGGAAAGGCCAAGCGTTTCCGCCACGGCCTGCACGCGCCGCTCGATCTCCGCCTTGGGAAGACCCTGCAGCTTCAGCGAAAAGCCCAGGTTCTGCGCCACCGTCATATGCGGATACAGCGCGTAGTTCTGGAACACCATCGCGATATTGCGGTCGCGCGGCGCCACGTCGTTGATCAGCCGGTCGCCCAGCCGGATCTCGCCCGCCGTGATCGGCTCGAGGCCTGCCACCATACGCAGCAGCGTGGATTTTCCGCAGCCCGACGGGCCAACCAGCGCGACGAACTCGCCGTCGCGGATATCGATCGACAGGTTGTGGATGACCTCGGTGCTGCCGTATGCCTTGCGCACATGTCGGAGAGAGATGGAAGCCATGAGTCCTTCGGAATGGGAATTGCGGGCCCGCCGTCAGTCCTTGACGCCGCCGGCGGTCAGCCCCCGCACCAGGTATTTGCGCACCAGCAGCGTGAACGCCACCACCGGCAGCATCACCAGCGTGCCGCCCGCCGCGATCTTGGTCCATTCCCAGCCTTCGTATTGCAGGAAATTGACGATCGCGACCGGCGCGGTGACGGCATGGGTGCGGGTCAGGATCAGCGCATAGAAGAAGTCGTTCCACGAGAAGATGAAGCACAGCACGGCGGTGGCGGCCACGCCCGGCGCCGCGAGCGGCAGCGTGACGCGCCAGAACGCACTCCAGACACCGCAGCCATCGATCCACGCGGCCTCTTCCAGTGCGGCCGGTACCGCCTCGAAGAACCCCTGCATCAGCCAGATCACCACGGCCAGGTTGAAGGTCAGATAGACCAGGGCCAGTCCCCAGACGGTGTCGAGCAAGCCGATCCAGCGGTAGGCAAGAAAGAACGGGATCGTGAAGGCGATCGGCGGCGCCATCCGCGTGATCAGGATCCACAGCGCCACCCGGCCGCGCGCGCGGAAATGCCACCGCGTCAGCGCGTAGGCGGCCGGCACGCCGATCGCCAGCGACAGCACCGTGGACAGCGAGCTGACCAGCAGGCTGTTGGCGAACGAGCGGGCGAAGTTGCCTTGCAGCAGCGCGCGGAACGCCTCGAGCGTGGGCGTAAACAGCAGGCTGTCGTCGAACGCGCCCTCGGCCGGCCTGAACGCGATCTGCACCAGCCACAGGAACGGGAACATCAGCACCAGCAGCAACACGACTGCCAGCGCGACGCGGCCGTGGCGACGCAGCCAGGCCAACGGCCTTGCCCCCGATCGCCGCAACGCCGGCATATCGTGATCGCCGGCGCTGTCGCGGGACGGCAATCGCAGCGTGTCAGTCGTGGCGTTCATTCCCATCGCTCCCCTTGAACCGGCTAATCGACCAGCTGATGGCCAACACCGCCAGCAGCATCACCACGGCAATCGCGCTCGCATAACCCCAATACGAGAAATTGAACGCCTGGATAAAGCCGTAGAAATTGGTGACCTCCGTTACCGTGCCGGGTCCGCCATTGGTCAGCACATAGATCAGCGGAAACGCCTTGAAGCTGTCGATCAACCGGAACAGCGCGCACACCACCAGCACCGGCCGGATATAGGGCAGCACGATGTAGCGGAACAACTGCCAGCGGTTCGCGCCATCGATGCGCGCCGCTTCCAGCGGCTCGTCGGGGATCATCTGCAATGCCGCCAGCACCATCAGCATCGTGAACGGGAACCACTGCCAGGTCTCGGCAATGCTGATCGCCCACAGCGCGGTATCGGGATTGGCGATCAGCGATCGCAGCGGCAGGCCGATCTGCTCCAGCGCGCGATGCAGCGGACTGACGTCGGGCGTGTACAGGATCTTCCAGATCAGCGCGACGACGATCGGGGGCAGCACCATGGGGATCAGGAAGACCGAGCGAATCGCCGCCAGCACGCGGGAGTTCGCGTTCAGCAGCAGTGCGATGGCCAGGCCCAGGGCGAGCTGCAACGTCACGCTGGACAGCGACAGCCGCACCTGCACCCACAACGAGCCGATAAAGCGTGGATCGTCCAGCAGTTGCCTGTAGTTGACGAGGGGATCGTCGAAGCGGAACGTCCCTGCCGGGTCCACCAGGTTCAGCGGCGTCAGGCTGATCAGCAGCAATGCCGCGGCGGGCACGAGCGTGATGGCGCCCAGTATCAGCAGCGAAGGCGCGAGGCCGAACAGGAAGGCGCGCCGCCGTTCGGCTTCCCAGCCGCGTGGCGACGCGGCGTGCCGGATCGAAACGGAGCCCGCCATCAGACCGCCACACCCGCCCGCTTGAGCTCGGCGATGGCCGCTGCCTGCGCCTGCTTCATCGCGCCGGCCGCACTCTGCTGACCGGAAACGATCAGCTCGATCGCCTTGTTCAGCTGCTGATCGACCTGCGGATAGACCGAGACGGTGCGGTATTTCATATGCCCCTGCTTGCCGGACAGCTCGATGGAATCGGTGCACAGCTTCGCGATGTCATAGCCGTTGACGACCTGCCGCTTGCGGAACACGTCGGCGTCGATGTCCGAGCGGCGCGACGGCGAGCCATAGCCGGCGGCGACCGCCCGCCGCGTAATCGTCTTCGAGGTGGCCCAGACGATGAACTGCCAGGCCGCATCCTTGTTCTTGCTGCCGACCGGTATGCCATAGCCGTGCACCGCCGTCCCCGGGAAACGGCCCGCCGGCCCCTTCGGCACCAGGCCCCACGCGGCCGTTTGCGCGGCCTTGCTCGAGGCAGGATCGCCTACCTGCGACAGATATATCTGGCCCAGCGTGCTGAAATTGCTGCGGCCCGCCTTGAGCGCCTGCACGGCCTGGTCCGGCGTATACGAGACGGCGCCGTCGGGGCCGAACTCGCGCAGCAGGCGCGCGAAATAATCGGCCGCGGCAATCGCCTCCGGTGTATCCAGTGTGGGATACAGGTCGTCCGGCGCCTTGCGGAAGACGTCGCCGCCAAAGGCATGCAGATACGGCGGAAAGGTCCAGCCGTAGTGGTTGTCGGTGACGAAGCCGGCGACGCGCTCCTTGCGATTGACGGCTTTCAGCGTCCTGACCAGATCGTCGGTGGTATCCGGATAGGCGAGTCCCGCTGCCCTCACCAGATCGAAGCGCGACGAGGCGCTGATGGTCACCTCGGCGGTCCACGGCACGCCGTAGAGCTTGCCATCGCGGCCCGTCTCGGGCGCGCGGGCGCCGGGCAGGAAATCGTTGATATCGAAGTCGGCTGGCGTGCGGCCGGGATCCTTGATGAAATCGTCGAGCGGCGTCAGCCAACCCGATTGGATCCAGCGGCTCGAATAGATGAACGTCACGTTCACCACGTCGAAGCCCGAGCCCTTGGTCGACAGTTCCAGATCGACGCGCTGGTTGTAGACCGGAAACGACGGCGTGTCGAAGTTGACCTTGATGCCGGTCTGCGCCTCGAACTCGGGCAGCCATTGCCGCAGCAGCTTCTGGTATGGCGCGCTGAATGCGGAAACGTTGAGCACGACGCCGGCGTACTTCTTCGCGCCTTGCGCGAATGCCGGCGCCCCAAGCACGGCACCGGCACCCAGTGCCGCGCCGGCGCGCAGCACGCGGCGGCGGCCGATGTCAGGCGCCGTCGACGGCCGGTGGTCGGTGCGCAAGACAGGCGCAGTGGCGGAATCGTCAGACTCGATTGCAGTGGTCATGTCATGTCCTGATGCATTGGCATGAATCACTGCTGCGCGGCGGCAGTCAGGTCGACACTGCTGCGGCCGTCGACCCCGACCGGCACGTCGCCGCTGACGGTCACGCGCCGCACCACGCGGTGCTGGTCGCCGTAATCGTTGAGCGCATAGTGCTGCGTGGCGCGGTTGTCCCAGATCGCCACGTCGCCGGGCGACCAGCGCCAGCGCACGGTGTTCTCCAGCCGGACCACGCGCTGTTGCAGCACCTCGAGCAGATGGCGGGATTCGCTGGTGGAAAGCCGCGACAGCCGCTTGATGAAATGGCCCAGCAGCAGCGCGCGCTCGCCGGTTTCCGGGTGGACCCGCACGACGGGATGCTCGGCCTCGATGACCGTGCGCGTGAAGACGGCACGATACTTCTTGCGCCCCTCCGCCTCCTGCTCGCTCGCGCCGTGGTCGACGCGAGTCTCGGCGTAGTCGAAGTCGTTGCCGTGGACGGCCCACAGACGATCGGCGATCGCCTTCAGTTCTTCCGGCAGCGCGTCATAGGCGGCCACCGTGTTGGCCCACACGGTATCGCCGCCTACCGGCGGCAAAACCACGGCCCGCAGGATGCAGACCTTGGGCGGCGCGACCTTGAAGGTCACGTCGGTATGCCAGGAATCGGCGCGGCCGCCATGGCGCGAGTCGAGTTCGAGGAAGGTGGTGCCGTCGGGCGCGGGCACGGTGGGGTGCGATTCGATCTCGCCCCACAGCCGGCCGAACGCCTGGTGCGTGGCGTCGTCCAGATGCTGCTGCCCGCGCAGGAACAGCACGCGATGCCGCAGCAAGGCGGCCTTCAGCGCCTCCAGCGTGCTCGGGTCGAGCGAGCCGGACAGGCGCAATCCGCGCACTTCGGCCCCGATGCGGGGCGAAACCGGAACGATGTCCAGCTCGCTGGACGTGATGGCAGGACGATCCTGGATGACGGCGCTCATCGCTTCTCCGTGGCATGAATGGGACCAGACAATGGTATGGGTCCCATTCCGCCAGGAGAACGAAGCAAAACGTATGTCGATATGCGCGCGAACTACTTCACCGGCGTCAGAATCGGCGCGCCCTGCTTCTTGATCAGGAACACCACGAACTTGGCCGGCTGCGTCTTGCTGGCGTTGCGCCCGACGGTGTGGATGTCGTTCGGGCCCTCGTGGAAGGTGTCGCCGGCCTTGAGCGTGACCTCCTTGCCGCCCTTGACGCCCATCACGATGCTGCCCTCCAGCACATAGACGAAGCCGTGTGCGTCATGGCGATGCACGGGATCGGCGCCGCCCGGCGCGTAGTCGACGACGATCATCTCGACTTCCTTGCCGGGGTACTCGGGCAACGGCTGCGTCAGCAGCGGCTTGACCGAGACGCCTTCTCCGGCCGCGGTGGCGGGCTGCCCCATCATCATGGAGGACAGCAGCAGCGTTGCGGCAAAAGCAGTGACTGGCTTCATCGCATTACTCCAGGTTGGCCTTGTCGAGGCCGAACGCCTTGTCGGACGAGCCCGGCACGGTGCGGAACGCGACGTTCAGGCGGTTCCAGGAATTGATCGTGCCGACCAGGAAGGTCAGGTCCGACAGCTCCTTCTCGCTGTACTGGGTCCGCACGCGTTCGTAGATGTCGTCGGGCACGCCGTGGGCCGGGATATGGGTCAGCACCTCGGCCCACGCCAGCGCGGCGCGCTCGCGCGGCGAGAACAGCGTCGATTCGCGCCAGACGGCCAGATGATGCAGGCGCAGTTCGCGCTCGCCGTGGATCTTCGCCATCTTGATGTGCATGTCGACGCAGAAGCCGCAGCCGTTGAGCTGCGACGTGCGGATCTCGACGAGTTCGCGGATATGGGGCTCGATCGTCGTCTTCTGGAACATCGTGCCGAGTTCGATCAGCTTCCTGGACAGTTCCGGCGATTGCTGGAAATAGTTGAGGCGTTGGGTCATGGTGGCTCCTGGTGAGCGGAAATCAGTGTTGTCTTCACCGAGGCCGCATCGCGAATCGATGCGGCTCGGCTTGGATGGCATCGTAGGGTTGGGGCCGTTACCCCGGTAGTACCGCCAAGGTGCGCACGCTGTTGCCGCTTCGGCACCAATCGCGGATTCCCGTTCTCAAACCGACACGGTAATGACGGTGCGAATGCCTTCGCGCGCCATCTTGGCGTAGGGACAGAAGCGCTCGGTATGGCGAACGAGTTCTTCGGCGACCGGCTTGTCGACCCCCGGCATGCGGATATGGATCTCGGCAATCAAGGCGTAGCCGCCGTCGCTGGGATCGCGGCCGAACGAGACCTTGGCCGCGACCGTCATCGTGGGGACATCGATCTGCTCGCGCTGCGCCAGCAGGCTCAAGGCCCCGTGGAAGCACGCCGCGAAGCCAGCGGCAAAGAGTTGCTCGGGATTGGTGCCGCCGCCCGGGCCGCCGAGCGCCGCCGGCAACCTCAGTTCGAGATGCAGGTTGCCGTCATCGGACCGCGCGATACCGGAGGCGCGGCCGTGCCCGGACTCGCCTCCCGATACCGTCACGGTGGTCGTGTACAGCGTGGCAAAGTCGCGTCCGCGATATCGGTCGAGCAGCGTCAGCGGTGGCGGTTTGAGCCCCTTGTTTTCCATCGGGCCGCCGCGCCTAGTGGGCTCGAGATTGGCGCATCCAGTCTTCGAAGCCCACGCGTCCGAGATGCGCTTCGCCCTCCGGCACCAGCGTGCCCGTCTGCAGCTCGGCGCCGAAGTAGCGCGCGGCGGGATCGACCTGCACGGTCCGTGCATCGCCGATCGCCTTCAGATAGCGCTGCACGAGGTCGCTCATCTTGAACTGCTCCGGACCGGCAATCTCGACGATGCCGTTCGCCGGCGCGGCCAGCGCGCGCTCGGCCACGGCCTGCGCGACGTCGTCCGACGAAATCGGCTGGATCAGCGCCGACGACAGCCGGATCGCGTCGCCCTGCGCCGCGGATTGCACGATGCCGCCGAGAAACTCCATGAACTGGGTCGAGCGGACGATCGTGTAAGGCACGCCGGACTGGCGGATCAGCGCCTCCTGCGCGATCTTGGCGCGGAAGTAGCCGCTCTGCTGCAGCTTGTCGGTGCCCACCACCGACAGCGCGACGTGGTGCGCCACGCCCGCTTCCTTCTCGGCAACGGCGAGATTACGCCCCGAGGTCTCGAAGAAATGCAGGACCGCCGCGTCCTCGAACGACGGCGAATTGGCGAGATCGACTACCACCTTCGCGCCCGCCAGGGCCTCCGCCAGGCCTTCGCCGGTCAGCGCGTTGACGCCGGTCTGCGGTGCGGCGGCAATCACGTCATGGCCCTGCGCCGACAGTCTCGCCACGACCTTCTTGCCGATCAGGCCGGTCCCGCCAATGACAACGATCTTCATGATGCGTCTCCCTGCTGTGTGTGGAGTGAGTGGAAATGGAACAGCTCCACCTCATGCTAGGGGTCGCGGGAGTTGAGCACCAGACCGAAGCGCGGACCACGGTGTTTCCCGTTTGGCACCAATCGCGCGGGCAGCAGGCATCCCGACCGCACTGCCTGTCGCGGCGGCGGGACGCGGGACGGAAATCGCAGGATGGCTCGAAGGCGATGCGCGGATCAGCGATTGACCCGCAGCCGGTATTCGCTGGGCGAGAGCCCGAAGTGCCTCTGGAAGGCGACCCGCATGCGCTCCTCGCTGCCGAAGCCGCATTCGCGCGCGATCTGGTCGACCGGCTTGTCCATGTCCTGCAGCAGGCCGCGCGCTGCTTCCATGCGGAAGTGCTCGACCCCCTTGGCGGGCGTGCGTCCGGTCTTTTCCTTGTAGACCCGCGCGAAGTTGCGCGGACTCATGCCGACGCGATCGGCCAGTTGCTCGACGGACAGGTCTTCGCGGGACAGATTCTGGACGATCCACAAATGCAGCGTCTCGAACAGCGGTACCTGGCGGCTCTGCGTGATCAGGATCTCGCTGAGCTGTGGCTGTGCGCCTGGGCGCTTCATATAGACCGCGAGTTCCTTGGCGACATTGAGGGCGACCTCGTGGCCGCAATCGGCCTCCACCATGGCGAGCGCCAGATCGATGCCGGTGGTGACGCCGGCCGAGGTCCACAGATTCTGCTGCTGCACGAAGATCGCATCGGCATCCAGGTCGACCGTCGGGAACATCTCGTGAAACCGCTGCAGCATCGCCCAATGCGTGGTGGCCCGCTTGCCATCGAGCAGCCCGGCGTGGGCCAGCAGGAACGCCCCGCTGCAGACAGAGGCCGTGCGACGGACCCTGGCGGAGGCCATGCCCAGCCATTCGATCAGCGATCCGGAGTCGATGGCGACCTGGAGAATGTACGGCGAGCCCGGCACGATCACGGTGTCGACCTCGCGCAGGTCCAGGGTATCGAGCGCCACGGTCTGCATCGCCGTGCCCTCCACCGCCGCGACCGCCCCGCCGGACTCGCTGGCGACATGGCAGCGATAGCCCGGCATGCCGCGCTCGTGGGCGTAATGGGATGCGGCCCAGAACACCGTCTGCGGGCCGGCGAAATCGAGCAGGCTGACCTCGGGATACAGCACGAACACGACATTGCGCGGCATGGGTTCAATGGGCGCGGAGGCGGAGGGCGAGGGATTCAATTCCATGGCAGCCGAGAAGAGGACACCGGATGTTATGTCGTGCCGGCGATGGCGTGCAAGCGCGCGCAAGCGTGTGCAACGACATGCAAGGGCGTGCGAGCAGCGTATCCATGCGGCGCCCCATGCGGCAATGCGGCAATGCGACGCCGTTTCCATTTCTGCACCAATCTCGATCGCACATGGCAAAGCGCGCGGAAACCCGATGGCAGCCTGGCAGAAAATCAGGGAACGCTGTCATTTACCGTACACCGGCGCCTGATTAGCATCCAGGCACGCCTCATTTCTTGCGGCGATGCATTCAGGGAGTGCTGAAATGAACGAACCGGAAACAGCGGAACGCGCCTTCCGCCTCAGCCTGCCCAATCGCGCCGACGCGCTTTCCGCCAGCTTTGCGGCGAGCTATGCCGGCATCATGGCGTTCATGGCCGTCGCCAGCGAGGGCAGCTTTGCCAAGGCCGGCGAGCGCCTTGGCATCGGCCGCTCCGCGGTCAGCCGCAACGTGCAGAAGCTGGAGACCCAGCTCAGTACGCGGCTGTTCCTCCGTACCACGCGCACCACGCAGCTGACGCGCGAAGGTCAGCGTTTCTTCGAAAACTGCCACCAGGGCGTGACGCATATCGTCGAGGCGATGAACGACATGCTGGAGCTCCGGGAAGGTCCGCCGCGCGGCCTGATCCGCATCAGCTCGACGGTCGGCTTCGGCAGGAAGATCGTCGCGCCGCTGCTGGAACGCTTCATGAAGGCCTATCCGGATATCGCCATCGACCTGCTGCTCGACGACCGGCCCACCGACTTCGCCTCCGAGCAAATTGACGTGGCATTCCGCAACGGTCGCATCGAAGATTCGAGCATCATCGCCAAGCGGCTGATTCCCATGCAGATGGCGTTGTGCGCATCGCCCGCTTATGTGGCCGCGCACGGATTGCCGCAGACGCTGGAACAACTCGCCGAGCACGATTGCATCAATTTCCGCTTTGCCAGCGGGCGGATATTCGAATGGGAATTCAAGGTCGATGGCGCCGTGCGCAAATACATGCCCACGGCCCGGCTGACCTTCAACGACGCCGACCTGGTGCTCGAAGCGGTGCTGCAGGGATGGGGCATCGCGCAAATGGCGGGATACCAGATCTGCGATCACATTGCGGCCAACGAGCTCGTCGTGGCGCTGGCCCGGCACGCACCGGACGATCGCGGCCACTTTATCTGCTATCTCAGCCGCCAGCACCTGCCCACCCGCATTCGCGTCTTTATCGACTTCATGACCGATCAGATCCGCGCGCTGGATCTCGATTGCCTGACGGGATTCAACGCGAAAACGCTGGAACGCCAAATGGCGGCTTGAGATCGGAGGCGGCGCGCTGAAGATCCGACGATCTGACGACCTGGCGCCCCGACGAACTTGACGGCCTACGGGCCTACCGGCCTGGCCGCCGACCGTACTATCGCCCGACAAACCTCGGCACCCGCTTTTCCTTCCAGGCGATGGCCCCCTCCTTGATGTCCTCCGATTGCACCGAGCGCTGCATATCGGCGGCCAATGCTTCGACGTCCAGCACGCCGCGCGCAATCGCATTCAGATGCTTCTTCATGCCGAACACCGAAATCGGCGCCAGCGACGCGATGGTGGACGACAGTTGCTCGACGCGTTCGCGCAGCGCCGAAGCCGGCAGCAATTCGGTCAGGAAGCCACAACGGAACATCGCCTCGGCATCGATCTTCTCGGCCGTCAGGAACAGATGCTTGGCGGCATTCAAACCCAGCCGCGAGACATAGCGCTCCATGCCGCCCTGATAGAAATGCAGGCCCAGCCGAGCGGCCGGCATGAACATCTCGGTGGCGAGTGTCCCGATGCGGAAGTCGCATGCCAGCGCGAGATCGGTGCCGCCGCCGTAGACCCCGCCGTGAATCTCGGCAATCGTCACGGGGCGGCAATCTTCCAGCGCATTGACCAGCGGCTCGAACCCGGCGCCGCGCTGACCCGCGGCCAGCTTGCCGATATCGAAGCCGCTGCAGAAATACTTGCCGCTGCCGCGGATGCGCAGCACCAGCACGTCGGCCTCATTGACCGTGTCGACATGCTGGCGCAGCGCGGCCAGGTCGTCCGGCCCCAGCCGGTTGGCAACTTCGGGCCGGCTCAGCGTGATGGTGGCGATGCGGTCTTCGATTTCCAGAATGGGGAGCGATCCGGTGTCTGACATGGGCTGGCCTTGCAATGAGAGGGAGTGGTCGAATCAAGGGGAAAGCAATCCGGCTTACGCGCTTGCCACGGCGGCATCGAAGCGATCGATCCGTGCTTCGGCAAAGGCGGGACGGGCCTGCACCCGCCGCCACCAGTCGGCCACGGCGGGCGCGGCATCCGGCGACAGCGCGTCGGCATCGAGTTCGGCCAGGCGCGCCACGAACGGCACGGCGGCGATATCGGCGAGCGTGTAGCGATCGCCGAGCAGCCATGGGCCCTCCTCCAGCATCGCCTCCATCTTCGGCACGATGGCCTTCAACTGGTCCAGCGCGGCGCGCTTCTCGTCGTCGGTATAGGGCCGTCGCGCGACGCGCAGCCACGCCTCGCGCCGCTGCGCGGTCGGCACGCGGGCCAGCCGTTCGGCCAGCTCCGCGTCGGTCCATTGCGACGCCTGCGCCTGGAATACCAGGCTCCAGTTCAGGATCAGCAGATTCGGCAGCGCGCGCTCGTCGGTCCAGCGAATGAAATTGCGCATCTCGGCGCGCCGATAGGGATCGGCCGGCCGCAGCGGCGGCTCCGGATGCGTGTCGTCGAGGTATTCGCAGATGGTGCTGCTTTCATGCAGCGCCCGGCCGTCGTCCAGCACCAGCCCGGGCACCACGCCGTTGGGATTGACGGCCAGATAGGCCGCGGAGTGATGCTCCTGCCGGCGCATGTCGACCGGCACGCTGTCATAGCAGATGCCCTTCTCGGCCAGGCACAGGCGCACGCGGCGCGACGCGCTGGACAGCCAGCTGTGATAGAGCTTCATGCCGCTTCTCCTGGTGATACGGTTTCCATCGCCGGCGGGACTACGGAATCAGCACCACGGCGCCGCTGGTCTGCCGGGCTTCGAGCTGCCGGTGGGCCTCGCGCGCGTCGGCAAAGGCAAAGCGCTGGCCGACTTCGAGCCGCACATGACCGGCACCGACCGCCTCGGACAGCGCGGCCATGCCTTGGCGCAGCGAGGCGGCATCGGCAATGAAGGTGCGCAGCGTGGGACGGCAGACCATCAGCGACTTCGCGTGCAGCAGCTGCAGGTCGAACGCCTCGACGTCGCCGGACGCGGTGCCATAGTTGATCGCCATGCCCAGCGGACGCAGGCACGACAGCGACGGCACGAACACATCCTTGCCGACGGCATCGTAGACCACCGCGACACCGCGGCCGTCCGTCAGTTCAAGCGTGCGGGCGACGAAGTCCTCGCGCCGATAGTCGATGACGTGATGGCAGCCATGGGCCAGCGCGATCTCTCGCTTGGCCTCCGAGCCGACCGTGCCGATCACCGTCGCGCCCAAGGCACGCGCCCATTGGCACAGGATCACGCCCATGCCGCCGGCCGCCGCATGTACCAGCACCGCATCGCCGGGTTGGACCGGGGAAATCCGGCGCAGCAGATATTCCGCGGTCAGGCCGCGCAGCAGCGTGGCGCCTGCCACGTCTTCGGGGATCTGCGCGGGCAATGGCACCACGCGTGCCGCGGGGACGTTGCGCACGACCTGATAGGCCCCCGGCTGGAAGCAGCCGACCGATTGCCCGACCTCCAATCCGCTGACGCCGGGCCCCACCGCTTCGATGCGGCCCGCCCCCTGCGAGCCGAGCACGATCGGGAACGAGGTCGGCTGATGCGGCCCATGGCTGCCGCGCCGTTGATAGATGTCCGCGAAATTGACGCCGATCGCGCTCTGCCGGATCTGGACCTCGCCCTCGCCAGGCGGCGGCACGGCGACTTCGATGAACTCCAGTTCGTCCGGCCCGCCGTTTTTCTGTATTTGTATTGCCGCCGATTGCATACGATTCCTTGAAGGGGGACGCACGTTCGTCGCCTGGAGGTCACTTATTGGTGCCGCACCCTGGTCGTGCGAGCGATCACGGGCGACCGCGGGCAACCGCACAGCGCAAAGTCTAGGACACAGAGCGACTCTCCGCATCCATACAACCCCCTATTCGTATACATACGATTGTTGTGCGTATACTCGACGCACCCAATCATCCTTCCCCTGCCATGGCCCAATCCGAACCCCAACTTCCATTGCACGGCATCAACGTCCTCGACCTGACCGTCGCCCGCGCCGGCCCGGCCGCGGTACGGCTGCTCTCCGACTGGGGCGCCAATGTCATCCGGCTCGAGCCGCCGCCGCCAAAGGACCACGGCTCGGTGACGGGCCAACGCCGCGGCTCGGATGAGCAGAACCTGCACCGCAACAAGCGCAGCATGTGCGTGGACCTGAAGACGCCGGAGGGCGCGCAGATCCTGGCGCGGCTGCTGGAGAACACCGACGTGGTGGTCGAGAACTTCCGCTCGGTGGTCAAGGCCAGGCTCGGGCTGACATACGAGGCGCTGAGCGCCCGCAATCCGCGCGTGATCCTCGCCAGCATCTCGGGCTTCGGCCAGGATGGCCCCTACAGCGAACGGCCCGGCGTCGACCAGATCGTGCAGGGGATGTGCGGGCTGAGCTCGGTCACCGGCGAGCCGGGGCGCGGCCCGGTCCGCGTCGGCATCGCGATCTCGGACACCACGGCGGGCATGTTCCTGGGCCAGGGGATTCTGCTGGCGCTGTTCCACCGCGAACGGACCGGTCGCGGCCAATGGGTCCATACCTCGCTGATCGAGTCGATGCTCAACAAGCTCGATTTCCAGGCGGCGCGCTACACGGTCGACGGCGAAGTGCCGACGCAGCAAGGCAACGCCCATCCGACGCTGGTGCCGATGGGCACCTATCGCGCCAGCGATGGCCTGGTCAATATCGCGGCCAGCACGCAACGGATGTGGGCCAACTTCTGCCAGGCGCTGGAGGCGCACGATCTGATCGACCACGCCGACTATCGCGACGCGCGTTCGCGTGCCCGCAATCGGGCCGCGCTCGACGAAGCGATCCAGGCCCACACCTCGCGCTTTACCTGCGCGGAATTGATGACGCGGCTCAATCCCGCTGGCGTGCCTTGCGGCCCCGTGCTCGATATCGGGCAGGCCTTCGAGGATCCGCAGGTCCGCCACCTCGGCATGACCCGTACCGCGCGCCACCCTGTTTTGGGCGAACTCGACCTGCTGCGCTCGCCGATCAACCTGTCCGCCGCGCCCCACCCCGAGCGCTTTGCGCGCGCGGCGCCGGACCCCGGCGAGCAGACCGACGAACTGCTCGGCGAGCTGGGCTTTGCGCCGGAGCTGATCGCGCAGTGGCGCGACAAGGGCGCCATCGCCTGACGATCGACGAGGAGCCGCAGAGCCCCATCGACCCATACAACATGACAAGGAGACACCGATGCACAGCCATTCCACAGCGACCTCCGCGAGCTCCGCGACCTCCGCGGCCTTCAGGGCCTCTGCCACTGTCGCGGCCCTGGCGGCCGTGGGTCTGATCGCCGCCATCGCGCCCGGCGCCGCGATGGCCGAAGGCTATCCGAACAAGCCGATCCGGCTGGTGATCGGCTACACGCCGGCCGGCGCGGCCGATTTCGTTGCGCGCGTGGTCGGCGAGGCCATGTCCAAGGAGCTGGGACAGCCGGTGGTGGTCGAGAACAAGCCCGGTGCCGGCAGCACGCTCGCATCGGCATGGCTGGCGCAGGCGCCGGCGGACGGCTATACGCTGGGGCTGGCCACGGCGACGATCTATGGCATGGACCAGCACCTGTACAAGGTCAAGTACAAGGCCGACAGCTTCACGCCGATTACGCGGCTGACCATCTCGCCGCTGATCCTGGCCGTCAACAAGGACCTCGGCATCGCCGACGTGAAAACGCTTGCGGCGAAGGCCAAGGCGAATCCCGGCAAGTTCAACTACTCGTCTTCGGGCATCGGCGGATCGCCGCATGTCGCCGGGCTGTCGTTTGCGAACGCGGTCGGTGTCGACATGACACACGTGCCGTACAAGGGCGGCGCGCCGGCCTTGCAGGCGGTGGCGGCGGGCGAAGTGGAGTTTTCCTTCGGCACGGCATCGTCGGTGCTGCCGCTCGGCACGCAGGGCGTGGTCAAGATGATCGGCGTCACGACGCCGCAGCGCTCCGCCGTGGCGCCGGGGCTGCCGACCATTGCCGAGCTCGGTTTGCCGGGCTTCGACTACACGTTCTGGTTCGGGCTGTTCGGACCGGCGGGGCTGCCGAAGGAGGTCACGGACAAGCTCTATGCCGTCGCCACCAAGGTGCTGGCCGATCCGGCCATTCGCACGCGTCTGGTCGACAACGGCAGCGAACCGGCACCGTCGCGCTCGCCGGCCGAGTTCAAGCAATGGGCGCAGCAGGATGGCAAGAACGCGCTGCAACGCACGGTGCAGGCGGGCGTGAAGATCGATTGAAACGCGCGGCGCCGGCTGGCGCGGTTGTTGGTGCGCAGGCTGGCGTGTCTTCTGTCGCGATTGCTGACTCGCTCGCTGCCGTGCTTTCTCGCGCTTGCCGGGGCGCCCCGGCTCAGCGCGCCCCCTTGGCGCCGACGGCGTCGTCCGGCATCGACGCGATCATGTCCGCATAGACGTTCCCGCCGGTCGAGATGTGCTCGACCATCGCCCGCGCCGCTGCCTCTTCATCGCCGCGCAGGATCGCCTCCATCACCGCGCCATGTTCCTCGAGCGAGGCGCGAATGCGCGCGGGCTTCTCGAAGCGGTAGTCGCGCATGCCACGCATGCGGGCCCGCATCGTGCGAATCTGCGCGCTCAGGATCTCGTTGCGGCAGGCCTCGTAGATGACCGCGTGGAAACGATCGTTGGCCTCGCGATAACGGTCGGCGCTGGCCTGCGCCGCAGCCTGCTGGCAAGCCGCATAGGCCTCCCGCAGCGCCCCCCGTTCGGCCTCGGTGATACGCCGCGCCGCCAGCTGGGCCGCCAATGCCTCGAGCTGTACCAGGATCTCGCTCATGGCAACGTATTCGCGCAGCGTGATGGCGGACACAATCGCGCCGCGGCGCGGCACCAGATCGACCAGCCCGGCCGACGCCAGCCGGATCAACGCCTCCCGCACCGGCGTACGCGATACCGAGAAACGCGACAGCAATTGCTGCTCGTCGAGTTGGGCGCCGCTGGCCAGCTTGCCGGACAGAATCTCCTGTTCGATGGTGGCGCGGATCGTTTCCGCCAGACTCGTTCGCTCTTCGGGCATGCGGCAGGGACATCGGTTTAAGTGGGGGCAATTCTACTACGGGGGCCACTCGAAACGCCGTTTTTGCATGCACTGCGCGGCGTTATGTGTACGGAGACGTGGCCGGACGTTGAACTGCCTGCCAAGCCGGCCACCGGGCCGAGCGTTTTTACCGTCGCATGCAATTTTTTCGCCGGCCTTGTCGCCGCCCTGGTCGCCGGCCATACGCCGACCGATATGCGGCGGTGTCATTGCGATGGCGCACGACATCCCAACGCCAGCCTTGTGCAGGCCCTGCACAAGCCCCAGCAAGCCCTGCGCGAGCCACGGGGCGAAGGCGGTGATCGGCGAGGCCGGCGTTGGGCGCGGATATTGCTGATTGGTCGAACCCATCCACCTTCAAGGGAGAACACGCCATGCCTATCCGTACCGCAGCACTCAGTGTCTTCAGTACCGCCGCCTGTTCCCTGCTGCTGTCCACCGCGGTGATGGCGCAAGGCACCAGCACCGCGCCGAAGAACACGGCGCCCGGCAATATGCCCGCCACGACCGCAACGGATCAGACCACCACGCGAGGCACCGCGGGCGACACCAGCAAGCTGGTGCGCGCCGACCGCAGCTTCCTGGAAAACGCCGCGCAGGGCGGCCTGGCCGAGGTCGAGGGCAGCAAGCTGGCCGAACAGAAGGCTTCCAATGCCGACGTCAAATCGTTTGCGGCCCGCATGATCAAGGACCACACCGCGGTCAACGAGGAGCTGACCAAGCTGGCCTCGAGCAAGGGCTATACCCCGCCGACCGAGCCTTCGGTCGTGCAGCGCACCGAGCTGAAGGGGCTCAGCGCGCTCGATGGCGAGCGCTTCGACAAGATGTACGCCAGCCGGATCGGCGTCGCCGCGCATGAAAAGACCGTGAAGCTGTTCCAGGAAGCCGCGAAGAACGCGAAGGACCCGGACATCAAGGCCTTCGCCGCCAAGCACGTGCCCGATCTGGAGCAGCATCTGCAGATGGCGCGCGACCTGAACAAGAAGGTCGGCAACGACAAGTAAGGGCCGCCGCGTGGCCGGGAAAGACCGCAGGGCAATGCCCGCGGTCTTTCGCCGGCTACAGCATATGCGCCAGAAACTCCCGCGTGCGCGGATGCTGCGGCGCGCGGAAGAATTCCTCGGACGGCGCGCTCTCGACGATGCGGCCCTGGTCCATGAAGACGACCCGGTGCGCGACTTCGCGCGCGAAGCCCATTTCGTGCGTGACCACCAGCATGGTCATGTGGTCATCCGCCAGCTGCCGCATCGTGCGCAGCACCTCGCCGGTCAGCTCGGGATCGAGCGCCGAGGTCGGTTCGTCGAACAGCATGATGTCCGGCTCCATCGCCAGCGCGCGGGCGATCGCCACGCGCTGCTTCTGCCCGCCCGACAGGCGCGACGGATAGTTGTCGCGCTTCTCCAGCAGGCCGACCTTGCGCAGCAGCGCATCGGCGATCGGCACGGCCGCCTCGCGCGCCATGCCCTTGACCGTCATCGGCGCCTCGATGATGTTCTGCAGCACCGTCATGTGCGGGAACAGATTGAAGGACTGGAACACCATGCCCATCTTGCGGCAGATGCGGCGTACCTCGGCGTCCGGCACGTAGCGGCTGCGCTGGTCCGCGCCGGGCTCGGCCAGCGTCTCGCCCTCGATCTCGATGCTGCCGCCGTCGATCGTCTCGAGATGGTTCAGGCAGCGCAGCAGCGTGCTTTTTCCCGAACCGGACGGCCCGATGACCGCCACCACCTCGCCCTTGCGCAGCGTCAGCGAGACGCCGTGCAGCACGCGGTTCGTGCCGAACGACTTGACGATATCGCGGGCGCGGATCATCACCGGGCGCTCCTGCCCTTCGCCGCCGCGGGCCTGCGGCTCATTGATCGTGTGCGGCATAGCGTTTTTCCAGGCTTTGGAACATCCAGGTCAGCAGCAGCGTCATTAGCAGATAGAACGCCGCGGCGACCAGGAAAGGCGTGGTGGTGAAGTCGCGCTGCACGATGCCGCGCGCGGTGCGCAGGATGTCGTTCAGCGCCAGCACGTAGATCAGCGAGGTGTCCTTGACCAGCGTGATGGTCTCGTTGCTGACCGGCGGCAGCACGCGCCGCACCATCTGCGGCAGCACCACGCGGCGCATCGTCTGCAGGTAGGTCATGCCGAGCGCCTTGCTGGCTTCGTACTGGCCGCGGTCGACGGACTGGATGCCGGCGCGGAAGATCTCGGCGAAATACGCCGCGTAGTTCAACGCGAAGGCGACCACCGCCGCGGGGAAGTCCGGCAGGCGCACGCCCACCACCGGCAGCAACGGCAGCGCGAAATAGACGAACAGCAGCTGCAGCATCAGCGGCGTGCCGCGCATCAGCCAGATATAGCCGTTGACGGCCACGCTCAGCGGCCGCCATGCCGACAGCCGCGCCAACGCGAGCGCCAGGCCCAGCGGCACCGACAGCGCCAGCGTGATGAAGAACAGCGAGAGCGTGATCCGCGCGCCCTGCGCCATCGGTCCCAGCAGGGAGAGAACGTAGTCCATGGATCGAAACCCGGCGCGCGGGATCCAGAAAAAAGCGGCGCCCCGTGAAGGGGCGCGGCGGGCTTACTTGATCAGATTCGCGCCGAACCACTGCTGCGCGATGCGGGAGGCCGTGCCGTCCTGCTTCATCTCGGCCAGCGTCTTGTCCAGCTGCGCCAGCAGTTCGGTGTCGTCCTTGCGCAGGCCGACGCCGTAGTCCTCGGTGCCGAAGTTCTCGTCGAGCACGCGGTACTCGCCGGCGCGCTTGCTGACCAGATAGCGGCCCACGACCTCATCGACCACGATGGCGTCGAGGCGGCCGGCGGCCAGGTCCATCAGCGCCGTCACGTTGTCGCCAAAGGCCTTCAGCTCCTTGATGCTGGCGGCCACCTGCGCCTCCTTGCGGATCGCGTCGACCGCGCTGCTGCCGTCCTGCGCGCCGACGATGCGGCCGGCCAGGTCGGCCTTGGCCTTGATCGGCGAGGCGCTGCCCACCACGATGATCTGGTGGTTGCTCATGTAGGGCGCGGTGAAGCTGATGTTCTTCTTGCGCTCGTCGGTGATGGTCAGGCCGTTCCACAGCACGTCGACGCGCTTGCCGTTCAGTTCGGCCTCCTTGGCGCTCCAGTCGATGGGCTTGAACTCGACCGTCATGCCGAGGCGGCGCGCGGCTTCCTTGGCCATGTCGATATCGAAGCCGACCAGTTCATTGTTGGCATCGCGAAAGCCCATCGGCGGGAAGTTGTCGTCCAGGCCGACCACGACGGTCTTGGCGGCCGCGGCCGGCGCACCGGCGGCGGGGGCTTGTTCGGACTTGCCGCAGGCGGCGAACAGGGCCACGGCGGAGACGATCAGGAGGGCTTTCAGAGTTTTCATGGTGGGAGAGGCGCAGAGGGAGATCAGGGCGTCGGAGCAGAGGGCGGGCGGTGCCCGGCAGCCGTCCGCATCCCGCGTTGGCGCGGTGACATGGCGGCAAACCCGCCATTATACGAAAGCCTGAGGCAGGCGTGCAGACGAAGCGTCGACTATTCTTTAGCAATACGCCAACCCGAAAGGTGACGACATGGCCGCACGCTCCATTGCCTCCCTCTCGCTGAGCTTCGGCTTGGTTTCCATTCCGGTCCGGGTCTTTTCCGCGACCGAAAGCAAGTCCAGCATCGGTTTCAACCTGCTGCACAAGGGCTGCGGCTCCCGGCTGCGGCAGCAGTACATCTGCCAGCGCGAGGGCGTGGTGGTCGAGCGCGCCGACATGGTCAAGGGCTACGAGTTCGAGAAGGACCGGTACGTGGTATTCACGCCCGACGAGCTCGACGCGCTGGAGACCGGCGCGCGCCACACCATCGACATCGTCGCCTTCATGCCGATGGGCGCCATCGACCCGATCTATTTCGACAAGGCCTACTATCTGGCGCCCGACAAGCGCGGCGCCAAGCCATACAGCCTGCTGACCGAGGCGATGCGCAAGACCGGCACCTGCGCGTTGGCCACCTGGGTGTGGAAGGGCAAGCAGTACATGGTGCAGGTGCGTGCCAACGACGAGGGCCTGGTGCTGCAGCAATTGCTCTATGCGGACGAGGTCCGCTCGATGGCCGACCTGAACGTCGAGCGCACCGATATCCGCCCCGCCGAACTGACGCTGGCCGAGCAGCTGATCGAGCAGAGCACCGTGGAGGCCTACGACCCGGCCGCCTATCAGGATGAGGAAAAGCAGCGTGTGCTGGCCGAGATCGACAAGAAGATCGAGGGCAAGAAGATCACGGTATCGGCGACGGCGGAGCGGCCCAGCGAGGGCGGCGAGGTGATCGACCTGATGGCGGCGCTCAAGGCGAGCCTGAGCAAGTCGCAGGCCGCCGCGAAGAAGCCTGCGCGCGAGGCGGCGCCGCGCAAGGGCGCCAAGCGCGCCACGGAGGCCGCGACCCCGATCCGACGTACTGCCAGGAAATGAGCGCGGTCGGCAAGGACAGCTTCACGCTGAAGGACATCGAAGGCACGTTCGGCGTCTCGCGCGGGACGGTGGCGAGCCTGACGCGAGCGGGTTTGCTCGAACCGATCAAGGGCAGCCGCGGCGAGCGCCAGTTCTCGTTCCAGGACGTGGTGCTGATCCGCACCGCCGATTCGCTGAAGAAGGCCAATGTGCCGCCGCGGCGCGTCACGCGGGCCTTGCAGCGATTGAAGGCGTGGTCGCAGGACCGGCCGCTGTCGGGTGTGCGGATCGCGGCGGTCGGCAATGGCGTGGTCGTCTCCGAGGCGCATCGCCAGTGGGAGGTCGAGACCGGCCAGCTGGTGATGGAATTGCAGCCGAGCCGGTCGCAGCCGGGCGCGGTGCTGTCGATCCAGTCGGCAAGGAAGGCCGACAACCGGGCCGAAAACAGCGCTGATAACTGCGCTGGCAACCGCGCTGACAACCGCGCTGACAACCGCACCGACCCCACCGAGCACCGCGCGGAGGAGCATACCGGCCACGGCCCCGACGCCGGTACATGGTTCCAGCTCGGCTGCCAGCTCGAAGCACAGGACATGCGCAAGGCCGAACAGGCCTACCGCCGCGCGATCGCGATCGCCCCCGACTACGCCGATCCCTATCTGAACCTCGGCTGCCTGCTGACCGAGGCGGGGCGCGTGCAGGAGGCCGAATCGCTGTATCGGGACGCGCTCACCGCGATCGGCGACGAACCGCTGCTCCACTTCAATCTCGGCGTCACGCTCGAAGATCTGGAGCGATACGAGGACGCGCTGCGCAGCTATCACCGCTGCATCGACATCGCGCCGGACATGGCGGATGCGCATTTCAATGCGGCCCGGCTGCATGAGCAGCTGGGCGACGCGCATCGCGCGATTCGGCATTTCAACCAGTATCGGAAGTACTGTCGCTGAGGGCTGCCGATGAGGGGCTGCCGATGAGGGGCTCCCGATGAGGGGCTGCCGATGAGGCTCGGCCGTTGAGCGTCTGCCGCTGGGGGGCTGTGGCACGGGCTCTGTCGAGGACGCATGGTGCGCCGCAGGGTTGAGACTTCTCAACGGCTATGGGATACTCGGCCTGCTTTCAGCCGTTTTTTCCCGGTTTTCCGGGCCGATGGAGCAAACGCTCCACCGAAAACACCGGCTCACTCTTCCTCTTCTTCGCGACCGAATGCAACTCGTCCTGCGCCGCTCCGCCCTTTTCCAGCATGCCCTGCATGCTGTGGCGGCACGCGCGTACGGCGACGCTTGCGGCTTTGCCGCGCGCCAGGCCATGGTCGCCCGCACATCCCATATTCCCGCCGTGCTTCTCTCAGCCGTGCGGGGAGTCCGGGACTAGCACCAACAGTCCCACACCGGTCTCCCTGGCACGGCACATTGCCCGGGGATCGCCATCGACGATCGGCGATCCACTGTTCAACGTGCAATTGGGAGAGCGCATGTCCGCCAAGACCAGAAAATCCGCCGTCGTCTATCGCCGCGCCCTGCTCGCCATGGCCGGCATTGCCGCGCTTTATCTCGCGGTTGAATTCATCGTGATGAATCCGCTGTAGGCGGTTTGAACGCGGTTTCCCTCCGCGCCTCCCTCTCCCGCGTGGGGAGAGGGAGCGCGGCATCGCGCTTGCATTCGTGCGTGCCACCGCCCAAGGCACGACAGCCCCACCCTTCACCGACTACCGAGGTCCCGATGTCCATGGAACTCACCCAGAATTTCGTCAAGGCGAAACGCCCCTGCGCGGACGGCTACAAATGGTTCCTGCGCAACCGGCATGACGGCAGCGACTACCAGCGGCTGCTCGATGCGCTGGTCGATGCCGGCCGCGTCGGCGATGCGTGCTGGCTGCTGGACCAGTTCGGCCCCACCGATGCCGTGCTGACGCTCGATGCGCTGAACGCCGGCGCGCTGGTGTTCGCCGGCACGCTGGTCGTGCGCGGCGCCATCGATGTCGATTCGGTGGTCCGGGCCGGCCGCACGATCCGCGTCGGCGGCGGCATCCGCGCGGGCACGGCGATCATCGCCGGCGAAGATATCGACTGCGCCGGCAATCTCTACAGCGGCGGCGCCATCGAGGCCGGCGGCGACATCAAGGCCGCGTGGGGCATCGACGTCGCAACCTTCCTCGATGCCAAGGGCAGCGTGCGCGCGGGCTGGGACATCAGCGCGGGCGAGCACATCCACGTCGGCCGCAATCTGCGCGCGGGCGACAGCATCGCCGCGCAGCACGCGATCCGCTGCGGCGGGACGCTGAAGGCCGACGGCGATCTGCAGGGCCACGGCATCAGCGCCGGCCAGGGCATCGAGGCCGGCGGCGCGATCCGCAGCAGCCACCATATCGAAGCCGGCTGGGGCATCAAGGCAACGGGATCCATCGTGGCGGAGAGCGCGATCAAGGCCGGCGAAGGCGTGCAGACCGACGAGGACATCGTCACCGGGCCGGGATATGGCATTCATGCGGGACTGAACGTGCGGATCGACATCTGGGACGTCAGCGCGCGCATCGTTGCCCGCCGCAAACCCGAGAACCTGGTCAGCGGCGCCTGGCAGAGCGGTTGACGACGGCCATGTCGCTCCTGCTCGCCCATGCGGCCGCCGGCCCCGCTTCATGGATGGACTCGCCGCGACAGCGGCATACAAGCCGCTCCACCCTCGCCCGCCTGCTGCGCGCCATCGAACTGCGCATCGATGTCGATCACGCCCCCGACGCGCTCGAGGCCGAATTGCAGGCGCTGTACGACCGGCTCTACCAGCCCGGCGACTGCCTGCATGGCATCGCGGCCACGCCCTCGGCCCTGCCGGGGCTGGTGGTGCGCTACCGCGAGGCGGATGGGGAGTATTACTTCTATGTCGAAGACACCGTGCGGCGCCGGCTTGCCGGCTATACCGTCTTCAACCGGCTGGTTGAACTGGACCGCCGCGCCGACCGCCATCTGCGCGCCCCGCATTCGAAGTTCGCCCCGCCCTACCAGCGCCGTGGCCTCACCTCGGCGATCTATCGCCGGTATCTCGATGCGGGACACTGCCTGATCACCGGCGCACGCCAGTCGCCGGGCGCGCATGCGCTATGGCATGCCCTGGCGACGGACTACGAACGCGGTTATGTGGAACTACGCGACAAGGCGCTGCGCGACCTGGGGCCGCAGGTTTCCGAGACCGTGCGGGACGACCTGCATACCCGCATGGTGCTGCTGGGACGGGGATGGACGATGGCGGCGCTGGGGGCCGCGACGGGAATGGTGGTGTAGATGGAACAAGGGCCCGCGCCTTGCCGTGCGCGGGCCCTTCGTTTTACTGCGCTACGCGATCAGCCCTTCGCGCTCATCACGCCGGCGATCGCCTTCGCGACCACCGCCACATTGCCGTGGTTCAGGCCGGCCACGCACATGCGGCCCGAGCGGACCAGATAGACGCCGTGCTCGGTGCGCAGCGTATCGACCTGCTCGGCGGACAGGCCGGTATAGGTGAACATGCCCCGCTGCGCCAGATAGCGCGACAGGTCCGCATCGCCGACCACGCGCTGCAGATTGTCGTGGATCGCCGTGCGCATCGCCGCGATGCGCTCGCGCATGGCGGCCAGTTCGGCCTCCCACGACTGGCGCAGCGCCGGCGTGGTCAGCACCTTGCCGACGATGCGGGCGCCGTGCGTCGGCGGGTTGCTGTAGTTGGCGCGCACCGCGCCGGTCAGCTGGCCCAGCACGCGGCCGGCTTCCTCGGCGTTCGCGCAGACCACCGACAGGCCGCCGCAGCGCTCGCCGTACAGCGAGAAGTTCTTCGAGAACGAATTGGCGACCAGGCACGGCACGCCTTCGCGCACGAGCTCGTGGATCACGAAGGCATCGTCCTGCAGGCCGGTGCCGAAGCCCTGATAGGCCATGTCGACGAAGGGCAGCAGCCCGCGCGACTTGACCACGGCGATGACTTCGCGCCATTGCGCCTCATTCAGGTCCACACCGGTCGGGTTGTGGCAGCAGGCGTGCAGCAGCACCACATGGCGCTTCGGCACCTGGCGCAGCGCGTCGATCATCGCGTCGAAGCGCAGGCCGCCGGTGGCGTCGTCATAGTACGGATAGCTGTTGACCTGGAAGCCGGCGCGCTCGAACACCACGCGATGGTTGTCCCAGCTCGGATCGCTGATCCACAGCTGCGCCTCGGGGAAATAGCGCTTAAGGAAATCGGCGCCGACGCGCAGCGCGCCCGAACCGCCCAGTGTCTGGATGGTGGCGACGCGGCCCTCGGCCAGCGCGGGGCTGTTCTCGCCGAACACCAGCTGCTGCACGGCCTGGCGATAGCCGGCGATACCGGCCATCGGCAGATACGGGCGCGGACCCTGGTCGGCGACCAGCGCGGCTTCTGCTTCGCGCACCGCGGCCATCAGTGGCAGGCGGCCTTCGTCGTCGAAGCAGACGCCGATCGTCAGATTGACCTTGTCCTGACGCGGGTCTTGCGCGAAGTTCTCGTTCAGGGACAGGATGGGGTCGCCGGGGTAGGCGTCGATATGAGCAAACATGAAAACCTCAAGCCAGATTGAGACCGATGCAAGATCGGAGATGACGCGCGGCGTCGCGGGCGGCGCCGGGCGCCGCCTCGCATTGCCGTCACTGCCTCAGCGCACCGGTGCGCCCTGCGGCAGCGCCTGCGCCGCGTCCTTGTTCCGCAGCCGGTAGCACACGGCCAGCACGCCCAGCCACACCGGGATCAGATAGACCGAGAGGCGCAGGTCCGGCGTCAGGTACATGATCACCAGGATGCCGGCCATGAAGACCAGGCACAGGTAATTGGTCAGCGGGTAGCCGAAGCTCTGGAAGCGCGTGGTCAGGCCGGCGCTGCGCTTGTGGGCGCGGAACTTCAGATGGATCACGCTGATCATCGCCCAGTTGATGATCAGGGCCGACACCACCAGGCCCATCAGCAGCTGGAAGGCCTTGCCCGGGATCAGGTAGTTGATCAGCACGCAAACCGCGGTGGCGGCGGCCGATGCGCCCAGGGCCACGACCGGGATGCCGCGCCGGTTGACCTTCAGCAGCGCCTTGGGGGCGTTGCCCTGGCGTGCCAGGCCGAACAGCATGCGGCTGTTGCAGTAAACCCCGCTATTGTAGACCGACAGCGCCGCGGTCAGCACCACCACGTTCAGCACGTTGGCGACCCAGTTGCTGTTCAGCGCGTGGAAGATCAGCACGAAGGGGCTGCCGCCGCTGGCGACGTTCTCCCACGGGTACAGCGACAGCAGCACGCCGAGCGCGCCGACATAGAAGATCAGGATGCGATAGATGACCTGGTTGGTCGCCTTGGGGATGGTCTTCTCGGGCGAATCGGCCTCGGCCGCGGTGATGCCCACCAGCTCCAGGCCGCCGAACGAGAACATGATCACCGCCATCGCCATCACCAGGCCGGACACGCCGTTCGGGAAGAAGCCGCCGTGCTGCCACAGGTTGGCGACCGAGGCCTGCGGGCCTGCCTCGCCGGACACCAGCAGATAGCCGCCGAAGCCGATCATGCCGATGATCGCCGCGACCTTGACGATCGAGAACCAGAACTCGGTCTCGCCGAAGGACTTGACGCTGGCCAGGTTGACCGCGTTGATGATCAGGAAGAAGGCCAATGCCGACACCCAGGTCGGAATCTCCGGCCACCAGTACTGGACGTAGATGCCGACCGCCGACAGCTCGGCCATGCTGACCAGGATATAGAGCACCCAGTAGTTCCAGCCCGACATGAAGCCGGCGAAATGGCCGTAGTACTTGTCGGCGAAGTAGCTGAAGGAGCCGGCCACCGGCTCGTCGACCACCATCTCGCCGAGCTGGCGCATGATGAAAAAGGCGACGATGCCGGCGACGGCATAGCCCAGCAATACCGAGGGGCCCGCCATCTTGATGGTCTGGGCAATGCCCAGGAACAGGCCCGTGCCAATGGCACCGCCCAGCGCGATCAGCTGGATGTGCCGGTTCTTCAGGCCGCGCTTGAGCGAGCGGTCCGATTGATCTGCATGCATGAAGTGTTTCCTCTACCCATTCTTTTGGAATGATAGCCGGGCGCCTCTATGGGGGCGGGCGCTTATGGCTGTGCGCTGCCGCGGCGCGGGTAGCGCCGGGCAGTCGGTGGATATGACCCTGTGAACAATCCCGACGCGAGCGGCCGGGGTCGCCGACGAGCTGACGGATCAGACGTTCAGCACGCCCCGCTCGATCTGGTCACGCTCAAGCGATTCGAACAGCGCCTTGAAGTTGCCTTCGCCGAAGCCTTCATCGCCTTCGCGCTGGATGAACTCGAAGAACACGGGACCCAGCAGCGGCTTCGAGAAGATCTGCAGCAGCAGGCGGCGCTGGCCGCCCTCGGTGGTGCCGTCGAGCAGGATGCCGCGGGCCTGCAGCTGGTCGACCGGCTGGCCATGGCCGGGCAGGCGCTTGGCCAGGTTGTCGTAGTAGTACTGGTTCGGCGCGGTGGCCAGCGGCACGCCCGACAGCTGCAGGTTGTCGATGACCTCGATCAGGTTGTCGCACAGGAAGGCGATGTGCTGGATGCCTTCGCCGTTGAACTGCATCAGGAATTCCTCGATCTGGCCGCCGCCCTTCTGCGATTCCTCGTTCAGCGGAATGCGGATCTTGCCGTCCGGCGCGGTCATCGCCTTCGAGGTCAGGCCGGTGTATTCGCCCTTGATGTCGAAGTAGCGGATCTCGCGGAAGTTGAACAGCTTCTCGTAGAAGTCCGCCCAGTACGCCATCCGGCCACGGTAGACGTTGTGCGTCAGGTGGTCGATCAGCTTCAGGCCATGGCCCACCGGGCGGCGGTCCACGCCTTCGATGAATTCGAAGTCGATGTCGTAGATGCTCTTGCCGTCCTCGAAACGGTCGATCAGGTACAGCGGCGCGCCGCCGATCCCCTTGATCGCCGGCAGGCGCAGTTCCATCGGGCCGGTCGGAATCTCGACCGGTTGCGCGCCGAGCTCGAGCGCGCGGGCATAGGCCTTGTGCGAGTCCTTGACGCGGAACGCCATGCCGCAGGCGCTGGGGCCGTGCTCGGCGGCGAAGTACGCGGCCAGGCTGTTCGGCTCGCGATTGACGATGAAATTGACGTCGCCCTGGCGATACAGCACCACGTCCTTGGAGCGGTGGCGGGCCACCAGCGTGAAGCCCATCTGTTCGAACAGGGGCTCCAGCACATTCGGCGTCGGCGAGGCGAATTCGACGAATTCAAAGCCCATCAGCTGCATCGGGTTGTCAAAGAGATCGCTCATATCGTCTTCTGGCAAGTGGGTTGTGGGTCCGGGATGCCGGGGCATCCCCCGGGAAATATTATTTCTGCTGCTCATGCGTCGAACGGCGCCGGCGGATGTCGGGTCCCAGCAGGGCCCCGGCATGTCGCCTGATGGTCGAACGCATGCAGCGATGCGATGCAGTTTATATTTCGCGGCGCCAAATTGGATTTCGTTAAAACCACAGGGAAACCCTAGGATGTGAGATAACATTTCGTCCATCCGCTCCCTGGAGAAATAAAGATGCATTCGATCGAACTGGACCGTACCGACCGCCGCCTGCTGGACGTCCTGCAGGAGCACGGCCGCGCCTCCAACCTGGAACTGGCCGAGGCCATCAACCTGTCGCCGGCCCAGACATTGCGGCGTCACCGCCGCCTGGAGGAAAGCGGCATCATCAAGCGCTACGAGGCCCGGCTCGACGGCGCCATGCTCGGCTTCGGCGTGGTGGCCTTCATCCATGTGACGATGGAGCGCGGGCATATCCGCGACCTGTCCAAGTTCAAGGGCCTGGTGACCGAGCTGGCCCAGATCCAGGAGTGCTTCTCCGTGACGGGCGATATCGACTATGTATTGAAGGTGGTCGCGCGGGACCTGAAGTCGCTGTCGGACTTCCTGCTCGATACGCTGATGCGGATTCCGGGCGTCAGCGGCGTGCGCTCCAGCGTCTGCCTCGACGAAATCAAGTGCACCAGTGCGATGCCGCTGGATTTGTAGACGACTTTTTTAGACAACTCGGGGACGCCGCCGAGGCCTCTCACGCCAGGACCGGCGCGGTGCCGCAATTTTCTGCCGCGACACAGGGTTAGCCCGAGCCGCAATCGCAACATCCTGTTGGGCGCGTCGCCATACACTGGGCGCCGGCCGCATCGGCCGACATACATCGGGACGCCGGCCGCATCCGCCGACGTCAACGGCGCGATGCAATGCATTCCAGGAGACCTGACATGGCATTCGACTTCCACGACAAGACCGTCCTCATCACCGGCGCGGCCGGCAACCTCGGCCGTGCCGTCGCCGACGCCTTCGCGCGTGCCGGCGCCCGCCTGGTGCTGGTGGACCGCCCGGGCGTCAGCCCTGCCCTTCCGGCCGGCGCGCATCTCGCGGTGGAAGCCGACCTGCTCGACGCCGGCGCGGTAAAGCGCGCGATCGAACAGGCGATCGGCAGTTGCCAGCGCATCGACGTGGTCTGCAATCTGGCGGGGGGCTTCGGCATGGGTCCGGTCGTCGGCGAAGGCGCCGATGCCCAGTGGGAGCGGATGTTCGACCTGAACCTGCGCACGGTGCTGAACGTGTCGCGCGCGGTGGTGCCGCACATGATCGCGGCCGGCGGCGGCAGGATCGTCAATGTCGGCGCGAACTCGGCCGCGCGCGGACTGGCGCAGATGGGTGCCTACTGCGCGTCGAAGGACGCGCTGGCGCGGCTGACAGAGGCGCTGTCGGCGGAGGTGCGCGACCAGGGCGTGCACGTCAATGCCGTGCTGCCCAGCGTGCTGGATACCCCGGAAAACCGCGCGGCGATGCCCGACGCTGATGCCTCGCGCTGGGTCGATCCCGCGGCGCTGGCCGACGCGATCCTGTTCCTGGCCTCGGATGCGGCCCGCGCCATTCACGGCGCGCTGCTGCCGGTGGTTAACCGGGCCTGAAGGCGGCATGGGCGGCATGGGGGGCCTCGCGCCGCCCGCCGCGCTCGCCTGGGCCGACTTCGGCTCGTCGGCTCGTCGGCTCCTCGGCCCCTCGGCCCTCGGTTGACCTCGGCCGACCTCGAATGAACTCGGCTCCCCTCAGCCCACCCGCGTGCCGGTGAGCGCGACCACCTTCGCCCAGCGGGCGATCTCGCTCTGCAGGAAGCGCGTGAATTCGGCGGCATCGCTGCCGACCGGCACCAGCCCCTCGCCCTGCAGACGCTTGCGCATTGCGGGCGAGGCCACCGCGGTGCGCACGGCCTTGCCCAGCTGCCCCACGGTATCGGCGGGCATGCCGGCAGGCCCGAGCAGGCCGTACCACGAGCTGTAGTCGAAGTTCGGCACCACCTCGGCGATCGGCGCCAACTCCGGCATCGACGGCAGGCGCTGCGCGGTACTGACGCCCAGCCCCTTGATCTTGCCGGCCTGCAGCAGCGGCTGCACCGTCGCCACATTGCCGAGCAGCAGATCGGCCTGGCAGGCGACCACGTCGGCCACCGCCGGCGCGGCGCCCTTGTACGGCACGCTGATCATCTCGATCCCAGCCTCGCGCTTGAACATCTCGCCGGCAAGATGGTTGGCGCTGCCGACGCCGGCCACCGCCAGGCTCAGCTTGCCGGGCCGCGACTTGGCCAGCGCGATCAGCTCGCGCACATTGCCGACGCCGAGGTCCGGACGGGACACCAGCACCAGCGGCGAGCTGGCGATCAACGAGATCGGCGTGAAGTCCTTCAGCGGATCGAACGGCTTCTTGTCGAACAGCGCGGGGTTGATCGCGTGGCTGGTATAGCTGAGCAGCAGCGTGCCGCCGTCGGGATCGGCCTTGGCCACCGCCATCGCGGCGATATTGCCGGCGGCGCCGCCGCGATTCTCCACGATGAACGATTGCTTGAGCCGCTGCTCCAGTTCGGCGGCCAGCGCGCGGGCCACCAGATCGGTACCGCCGCCCGGTGTCGCGCCGACCATCATCCTGGTAACGGCGGCCGCCTGTGCCGCGCGGGGCCATATCGCGGCCGCAGCGAGCAGCCCGAGGAAATCGCGTCGTTGCATGGTTGTCTCCCCCTGGGGGTTTTTATATAGGTCTGTCGATCGATGGGCGCGCTAGTGGACGGGAATTGGCGCTCAGTCGTCGCCGGCATACCGCCTGGCGGTGTCGAGCAGCTCGGGCGTGCCGAGCAGCGCGTTCAGCGCATCGAAATCGTTCATCTCGCCGGCGAAGGCGCGCGTGGTGCCCGCCGCCTTGAGGCCCGCGAAATAGCGTTGCAACTGGCGCGAGGCGAAGCGTACCGTGCCGCCGGGATAGATGACGATGCGATAGCCGCGCCGGCCCAGTTCGGGCGCGCTCTGGATCGGCGTCTTGCCGCCTTCGACCATATTGGCCAGCAAGGGAATGCGCGCGGCGAAACGGCCGCAGACGCGGTCCATGTCCTCGGCCGACACCACCGCCTCGATGAACAGCGCATCGACGCCGCAGGCCAGATAGGCCTCGGCGCGCTCGATCGCGGCGTCCAGACCCTCCACCGCGACGGCATCGGTGCGCGCGAGGATCAGCGTGTCGGCATCGTGCCGGGCATCCAGCGCGGCCCGCAGCTTGCCGCACATCTCGGCGGTCGACACCAGCGACTTGCCGGCCAGATGCCCGCAGCGCTTCGGAAAGCCCTGGTCCTCCAGCTGGATCATCGCGGCGCCGGCGCGCTCGAACGCACGCACCGTGCGCTGCGTGTTCAGCGCGTTGCCGTAGCCGGTATCGCCATCGACGATGATCGGCAGCGAGACGCGGTCGGCGATGCGCGCCAGCACGTCGGCGGTCTCGGTCGCCGTGGTCAGGCCCACGTCGGAGCGCCCCAGCAGCGTGTAGGCGACTGCGCCGCCGGACAGATACAGCGCCTCGAAGCCGGCCTGCTCGGCCAGCAGCGCGGACAGCGCATCGTAGACACCCGGCGCCAGCACCGGCTCCGCCTGCGCCTGCATCAGCCGCGCCTTCAGCGAGCGGGACCGTCCCGCTTCCCCCGCGGCGCCGCTCATGCGATGGCCACCGTGTTGGCGTAATTGGCCAGGATGCGTGCCATGTCCTCCTGCCGAACCTGCGGGCGCCAGGGCTCGAACAGCATGTTCAGCGCCGCGGCCTGCCGCTTCTCGTAGTCCAGGAAGGCTTGCGTGATCGCGCTGCCGCGCACGCCGCCGCGCACCGAGCCGGCGCGCACGTCGCCGTAGTACTCCTTCCAGTCGTCGGGCAGCGGCTGCGAGCCGGGCACCGCCAGCCACAGCCGGAACAGGTGGCGCTTGCGGTCCGGCTCGTCATGGTCCTCGAACGGCGTGCGCGAATGCAACGTGACGTAGTTGTTCAGCAGCTGCATGTCGCCCTGCTCCAGCTCCATCGTGTAGCACAGCAGCTCGCTTGGCATCAGCTCGTCCAGCAGATCGAGCGCCTCGATCTGCTGCGGGCTCAGCCGTGGCAGTTCGGGAAAGTCACGCTGCGCGGCCACGGTGTTCTTGCGGTTGGTGCGCGCGGCGAAGTACTCGGGATGGCTGCCAAAGATCGGGCAGCGGTAATACGGCGGCTGGCTCGGGTCCTGCGTGCCCTGGTAGCTATGGAAGAAGGTGCCCTTGAGCACCGGGATCAGGTCCGGGCGGCGGCGCTGGACCTCGTCGTACAGCGCGATCGAGCTGATCACCTTGCTGGTGCCGCCCGCCTTGGCCGTGCGGCGGCACAGCAGGCCGACCACATCGCAGGAATCCTGGTGGAAGTCGAGTCCCGCATTGGTGTTGTAGCCGCGGCCGCCCTTGACCTTGTACTCGCCGCCTTCGTTGCGCACGTCGTTCATGATCTCGCTGGCGCGGTTCTGCGTGCGGGCCACACCCATATGCAGGCTCATGCCCCAGTAAGCGAGCCTTGCCTCCTGCTCGGTCCACTCGTCGACCGGGAAGCCCTTGAGCAGGCACATGCCCCAGCGGCCCTGCGTGGTCTCGATGGCTTGCCGCAGCACGTCGCGCGCGGCGTCGTTCAGCGGGAAATCGGCCTGCTCCATCTCCAGCAGCGGCTTGTTGACGGCCTTGGCATGGGCCAGTGCCTCGCGCATGCCCTGGACCTGCGCAGCGTTCAATCGCAGGACCCAGGAGCGGTCCTCGCTGGCCTGCCGCGCCGTCCAGGGCTGCGGACGTTGCGCGCGTTGCGCGGGTTCGGTTGCGGCGGTGACTGCCATCGGGACTCCTCCACATGTTGTTCGATACGTTGGGAACAAGTCTAGCGAGCCGGCGTATGATGAGAAAAGCGAACTTATTTGAGATGCTTCATAAGGATTTTTGATGAAGATCGAGACCTTCCATACGCTTGCCGCCGTGCTGGAGACGGGCACCTTCGCCGCCGCGGCGCGGCAGGCCAACGTGACCCCGAGCGCCGTCAGCATGCAGATGAAGCAGCTGGAGCAGTATCTGGGCAGGCCGCTGTTCGACCGCTCGGGACTGCAGGCGCGCCCCAATCGCCTGGCTCATCAGGTTTCGGAGACCATGCAGCAGGCACTGCAGAACCTGGAGGCCCTGCGCGCGGGCAACAGCATTGCGGTGGAAGGCGTGGTGCGTCTGGGGATCATCGAATCGTTGCAGCCGGTGCTGCTGCCTGGCATCGTGCGCTTCGTGCGGGAGCGCCATCCTCGGCTCGAATTGCGGCTGGAGCGCGGCCGCAGCAGTACCCTGACCGCCTCGGTCAAGGCCGGCGAGCTCGATGCCGCGCTGGTCGCGCAACCGCCCTCGGGCGGAACCGCGCGCTTGCGCTGGACGCCGATGCTGCGCCGCGAACTGGTGCTGATCGCTCCGCCGGGCGCGATGGAAAGCAATGTGGCGTCGCTGTTCCGCCTGTACGACTGGATCCGCTACGACCGCAATACCGTGTCGGGCGCGCTGGCGGCGCAGTATGTCGGCAACCATGTGCCGGAGATCCGTGGCACCGTGGAATTCGACAGCGCGCCAGCCATCGTGGCCATGGTCAGCGCGGGACTGGGCGTGTCGATCGTGCAGTCACCGGACCCCGTGGTGCTGCAGGGATATCCGGTACGCATCGTCCGGCTCGGCCGCGCGGCGCCGGTGCTGACGCTGTCGATGGTGACCCGCAAGGCCGATGACGACAACCGCTCGGTCGCCGCCGTGCGCGACGCGATGCGGCATACCGCGGTGTCGTTTCAGCGTGCCGTGGCGGCGGCGCATTGACGCGGAGGGTCGTCAAGGGCGGTCCTTCGGGACGGTCGATCAGTACGGTCGATCAGTACGGTCGTTTCGGGATGGTCGTTTCAGGAAGGTCGTGCCGGACAGTCAGGACGGTCATCCAGCGCCATCGTCATGACGCCCGCCGCCGCGACGATGCGCCGGCCCGCACCGGCCCGAAGCGCTCTTCATACAGCGCCGACACCCAGTCGACAAAGACCCGCACCCGCGGCGCCAACTGGCGCTGCGAGGTGTACATGACCGACACCGGCAGCTCCGGACACGGCCAATCGGCCAGCACCTGCACCAGCCGGCCCGTGCGCAGATGGTCCTCGATGCGGAAGCGCGGCACCTGGATCAAACCGCAGCCGGCCAGCCCGGCCTGCGTATAGCACTCGGCGTCGCTGACGGTGATCCAGCCGCGTGGCTGGTATTCGACCACCTCGCCATCAACGCGCACGGTGAACGGATAGCGGTAATCGTGATTGCGGGCGAAGAACCCCACGCCCTGATGCTGCGCCAGTTCGCCCGGATGGCGGAGCATGCCGTGCCGGTCCAGATAGGACGGGCTGGCGCAGATCACCTCGGCCAGGTTGGCGAGCCGTCGCGCCACCAGCGAGGACTCGCGCGGCACGCCGGCCCGGACCACGCAATCGATGCCCTCGCCGATCAGATCGACCAGCCGGTCGCCGCTGCTGATCGCCAGCTCGATATGCGGATAGCGTTGGTGGAATTCGCCGATGCGCGGCAGGATGATCATCGCCGCGTGCGTGCCATGCAGATCGAGCCGCAGCGTGCCGCGCGGATCGGTGGCGTGGCTGCTCAGCGAGGTCTCGGCATTCTCGAGTTCGGCGAGCACGCGCTTGCTGCGCTCGTAGAACGCCTGGCCGTCGAGCGTGGGGCGGACCTGGCGTGTGGTGCGTTCCAGCAGCCGGGCGCCGAGCCGCGCCTCCAGTTCCTTGATCGCATGCGTGGCCGTGGCGCGCGGGATATTGAGCGCATTGGCGGCACCGGAGAAGCTGCCGAGCTCCACGATGCGAGTAAACAGTTGCAAGGCGTCGAAGCGGTCCATGCCGTTGGGATCGATCTGCATTGAAGGTCCGGCAGAATTAACAGATCGATCGGGCGGCGGTCAATCCTTTCCTTTCCTTGCCGTGGCGGCGCGCTGCCGCCGGGCCGCGCCGGGCCGTGCCGGCCTGCTCTAGGCCCGCCGGCGCGCCTGCAGCGCGGCATCGACCGACCACGCTCCGCCGCCTCGCGCCGCGATCAGCAGCACCACGGCCAGCAGCACCAGCAGATATTCCATGCCCCGGTCGATCCACGCGAAGTGCTGCCGGTGGATATAGCAGATCGCGATCATCTGCACCGTCATCAGCGCGGCCAGCGGCCGGGTCCATGCCCCGGCCGCCAGCATCGCACCGCCGAAGGTCTCAAGCACGGCCACCAGCCAGGCGAGCACCGGCGCGCCGGGCAGATGCAGGACCTCGGCAATCAGCCGCGTCGCGCCCGCCATCGGGTCGGCCATCGAGCCGTGACTGGTGCCCAGCAGCTTGGGAAGGCCGTGGGTCATCATCACGATGCCGAAGACGATGCGGAGCAGCAGATAGGCGACGGGTTCAAATCGCGAACTAACGGCATGCCAGTTCCACACTGATTCATCTGGCATCCCGGCAACGGCGCGGTCCGGCTGCCCCTTATTGAAGATTCGCCTCATCATGTCGCTCTCCGCCACTGCGGCACCCCGGCCGCGATGGAGCCCATTCTGTCGATGGGCGCCGGGGCGGACAATCCGGCCGCCATTGGCTTGTGTTTCCAATGGACTCCAACAATCAGGCGGAGTGCGGCACGGCAGCGGCCGGCACCACCGCATCGCGCCGATGCGCGAGCCGATACAGCACCGGCAGCACCAGCAACGTCAGCGCCGTCGATGACAGGATGCCGCCGATCACCACGGTGGCGAGCGGCCGTTGCACCTCGGCGCCGGTGCCGGTGGCGATTGCCATCGGCACGAAGCCCAGCGAGGCGACCAGCGCCGTCATCAGTACCGGCCGCAGCCGCGTCAGCGCGCCGAGCCGGATCGCCTCGTCGAGCGGCTTGCCTTCGTCGCGCAGCGTGCGGATGAACGACAGCATCACCAGGCCGTTGAGCACCGCGACGCCCGACAGCGCGATAAAGCCGACCGCCGCCGTGATCGACAGCGGCAAGCCGCGCAGCCACAACGCCAGGATGCCGCCGGTCAGCGCGAACGGAATGCCGGTAAACACCAGCATGCCGTCCTTGATGTTGTTGAACATCGCGAACAGCAGCACGAAGACCAGCAGCAAGGCGACCGGCACGACGATCTGCAGCCGGGCCGTGGCCGAGCGCAACTGCTCGTAGGTGCCACCCCAGCCCAGCCAGTAGCCGGCCGGCACGCTGACCGCCTTGTCGATCGCGGCCCGCGCTTCGGGCACGAAGCTGCCGATATCGCGGCCGCGGACATTGGCGCTGACGACGACGCGCCGCTTGCCGTTCTCGCGCGAGATCTGGTTCGGGCCGGGCGCGATCTCGATCGTCGCGACCTCGGCCAGCGGGATATAGCTGACTCGAGCATCGGCCCCTCCGCCCTTGGGCAATGCGATCGGCAGCCGGCGCAGCGCCTCGATGTCCTGCCGGACCGTATCGGGCAGTCTTACGATGATGTCGAAGCGCCGATCGCCCTGGTAGAACATGCCCGCCTCCTTGCCGCCGATGGCGATCGCCACGGCGTCCTGGATATCGGCCAGATTGAGCCCATAGCGCGCCGCCTTGTGCCGGTCGATGCCGACGGTCAGCATCGGCAGGCCGGTAGTCTGCTCGACCTTGACCTCGGACGCGCCGGGCACGTCCCGCAGCACCGCCGCAATGCGTTCGGCGGTCCGGTCGAGCACCGCCTGATCGTCGCCGAAGACCTTGACCGCGACGTCGGACCGAACGCCCGAGATCAGCTCGTTGAAGCGCAGCTGGATCGGCTGCGAGAACTCGTAGCGATTGCCTGGCAGCCTGGCGACCTCATCCTGCATCGCTTCGAGCAGCGCCTCGCGTGTCCTGGCCGGCTGCGGCCATTCGGATCGCGGCTTCAGCATGATGTAGCCGTCGGAGATATTGGGCGGCATCGGGTCGGACGCCACCTCCGCGGTGCCGGTACGCGCAAACACGCGCTCGATCTCGGGGAATTTCGCCATCAGCGTCGTTTCGAGCTGCTTCTGCATCTCGACCGACTGCGACAGACTCGTGCCGGGAATGCGCAGGGCCTGGATCGCGATATCGCCCTCGTTCAGATTGGGAATGAACTCGCTGCCGAGTCGGGACGCCATGGCCAGCGAAAGCACGACGGCGACGCCGGCAAAGGTCAGCACGACCGGCGCATTCGCCAGCGACCGCTCCAGCCAGACCGCATAGCGCCGCTTCGCCCATGCCATCAGCCGGTTCTCCTTCTCGGCGACGCGCTCGCCGATGAACAGCGCGACGGCGGCCGGCACGAACGTCACCGACAGCAGCATCGCGCCCAGCAAGGCCAGCACCACGGTGAACGCCATCGGGTGGAACATCTTGCCTTCCACGCCGGTCAGCGCAAAGATCGGCAGATAGACGATCATGATGATCAGCTGGCCGAACAGCAGCGGCCGCCGCGCCTCGCGCGCGGCGGCGAACACCTCTTCGAAGCGCTCCGACCGGGTCAGCGGCCTGCCGCGATGCGCCTGCGCATGGGCCAGTCGCCGCACGCAGTTCTCGACGATCACCACCGCGCCGTCGACGATGATGCCGAAGTCCAGCGCGCCCAGGCTCATCAGGTTCGCGCTGATCCGATAGCTGACCATGCCGGTAAAGGTAAACAGCATCGACAGCGGAATCACCAGCGCCGTGATGATGGCCGCGCGGATATTCCCGAGAAACAGGAACAGTACCGCGATCACCAGCACCGCGCCCTCGAGCAGGTTCTTCTTGACGGTGGCGATCGCCTTGTCGACCAGCCGGGTCCGATCGTAGACCGGCACGATGCGGACGCCCTTCGGCAAGGTGCGGTTGATCGCATCGACCCGCTCGCCGACGGCCTGGGCCACCGCGCGGCTGTTCTCGCCCATCAGCATGAAGACGGTACCCAGCACCACCTCCTTGCCGTTCTCGGTGGCGGCGCCGCTGCGCAGTTCCCTGCCGATGCCGACCTCGGCGATATCGCGCACGCGGATCGGTTGCCCTTGTGCGCTGCCGACGATCACGTCGCCGATGTCGGCCTCGCTGCGGACCTGGCCTGGCGCCCGCACCAGATACTGTTCGCCGCTGCGCTCGATATAGCCGGCGCCGACATTGTCATTGTTGCGGTAGAGCGCGCTGACGACATCGGCCAGCGTCAGTCCATACGAGGCCAGCTTTTCCAGGCTCGGCGCGACCAGGTATTCCTTGTCGAAGCCGCCGATCGAATTGACCTCCGTGACGCCCGGCACATTGCGCAATTGCGGCTTGACGACCCAGTCCTGCAGCTCGCGCAGATCGGTCGGCGTGTAGGGCGAGCCATCCGGCTTGCGCGCGCCCTCCTCGGCCTCGACGGTCCACAGATAGATTTCGCCCAGTCCCGTCGAGATCGGCCCCATGGCCGGCGACACGCCGGCCGGCAGCCTCTCCCTGGCCT
The DNA here is from genome assembly GCF_008632125.1 of Cupriavidus cauae. Taxonomy (GTDB): domain Bacteria; phylum Pseudomonadota; class Gammaproteobacteria; order Burkholderiales; family Burkholderiaceae; genus Cupriavidus; species Cupriavidus cauae. Next base: position 197,417 of record NZ_VWRN01000035.1, on the reverse strand, counting down.
CCTGGATGCGCTGGTTCACGAGCTGGCGTGCGAAATGAATGTCCGTGCCTTCGTGGAAAATCACGGTGACCTGCGACAGCCCGTAGCGCGAGAGCGAACGGGTCTGCTCGAGGCCCGGCAGGCCCGCCATCGCGGTTTCGATCGGATAGGTGATCCGCTGCTCCGTCTCCAGCGGCGAATAGCCCGGCGCCGAGGTATTGATCTGGACCTGGACGTTGGTGATGTCGGGCACGGCGTCGATCGGCAGGCGCGTGTAGCTGAGCGCGCCCAATACCGCCATGCCGAGCACGGCGAGCAGCACCAGCCAGCGCTGCACGATGGCGAAACGGATGACACGTTCGAACATGGCGACCTCCCGTGTCAGTGCTCGTGCCCGGCAGCGTCCTTGCCGAGGTCGGACTTCAGCACGAAGCTGTTGCGGGCGGCATAGCGCACGCCCGGGCGAAGCCCCTCGCGGATCTCGACCAGCTGGCCGTCGCTGCGTCCCGGCACGACGCGTTGCGCGACAAAGCCCTTCGGGCCGGCGACGAACACCACGCGCTTGCCGTCGACTTCCTGGATCGCATCGGCCTGCACCGCGACGGGAACTGCCGCCTTGGCGGTCAGCACCTCGACCGTGACGAACAGGCCGGGCCGCCAGGCCAGATTCGGATTCGTCAGCGTCACGCGCGCCTTGGCCGTGCGGGTTTGCTCGCCCAGCAGCGAGCCGACATACGAGATCTTCCCTTCGGCCTTGCCGTCGGACGCGGCCGAACGGATCCGCGCCGTCTCACCGACGCGCACGTGTTCCAGATCCTTGGCGGCAACGACGAATTCGGCCCAGACGGTCGACAGGTCCGAGATCGTGAAGATATTGGCGTTGTCCGCCACGGCCTCGCCCAGGGCCAGGTGTTTCTCGACGATGACGCCGTCGAATGGCGCGCGCAGCTCGAACTGGTTGAGCCGCGCCGCCGAAGGCGTGGCACCGACCGCGGTCAGCTTCTGCTGCGCGTTCTGCACGGCGATGCGGGCCTCCTCCAGCGCCGCCCTGGCCTGCAGATAGTCCTGCTCGGCGGAAATCTTTTCTTCCCACAGCTTGCGTTCGCGCTGGTAGGTCGCGCGGGCAAGCTCCATGCGGCGTTGCGCGGCAAGCAGCTCGCTGCGCTGATCCGACAGCGCGGTGCTGGCGATCACCGCCAGCAACTGCCCCTTCCTGACCTGCTCGCCCAGCGTGGCCGGCACGCTTTCGGCGACGCCCGCCAGACGCGGCACCACGTGCGCGGTGCGGTCCTCGTTGAAGCGGATTTCGCCGGGAAACTGCAGTCCGGACTGGATCGTCGCGGGGCCGGCGGTCTCGATCGCGATGCCGGCGCGCTGGATCTGTTCGTCGGTCAGCGCAATGGGCGCGTCGGCGTCGGCATGCTTGTCCGCGGCCGGCGTCGCGGCGGAAGCGGATGCCTGCCCGGCGCCATGCGCGTGCGCGTCGCCGTGGTCCCCATGCGGGTCCGCCGAGCCTGAGCGGCCGGTCAGCAGCACGGCCGCGGTCGCCAGCGTGCCGGCCGCGAGAATGGCCGCGATGGCGGCCCTTTGCTTCGGTGTGATTGCCATGATTGAAATCGGTCCTGATCAGCGTCCGACGATGCGGTCGATGGTGGTGGCCGCCTGATAGGCGCGGGCCAGCACGCCGAGGTAGCGGATGCGCGCCTGGAACAGCGTGCGCTGGGCGTCGAGCACGTTCAGGAAGTCGAACTTGCCGGCCTCGAAGCCGCGCGTGGCGGCCTCGTAGGCGCGCTCGGCCGCGGGCAGCACGGTGGTCTTGAGCGTCTGCGCGGAGCTGCGCGATACCGTCAGCTGGTTGCTCGCCTGTTGCAGCTCGTTGGTCAGCCGGATGCGGTTGGCGAGAAATTCGTCCGCGGCCTTGTCGGCGCGCCGGATCGATTCGTACAGATTGCCCTGGTTGCGGTCGAACAGCGGCAGCGGTATCGCCACGCCGAGCACCGGCATGGTGCGATTGGCCTCGTTGTCCCGCTTGGTGCCCACGCTGACCGTGATATCGGGATAGCGGCGGCTGCGTTCGACATCGACCAGCGCCTGCCGGCGTCCCACTTCGAGACGGCTGCTCTGCAGCAGCGGCGAGTCCTCCAGCGCGGCCAGCAGCTGCTCGGGCGCGGGACGGGACGGCAGCGCATCGAGGTCGCCGCGGACTTCGGTGAATTGCGGCGAGGCATTGCCCCACAGCGCGGTCAGCGCCTGCCGGGCCGACTGCAGTTCGGCCGTGGCGTCGGCCAGTTCCAGTTCGGCATTGGCCTGCTCCACCGCGGCCCGGGTCTCCTCCAGCGGCGAGACCTTGCCCGCGGCGACGCGTCTTGCCGCCGCATCGGTGCCCTTGCGCGCGATGTCGACCGAGGCGGCGGCCAGCCTGACGCGCTCCTGGGCCACCGCCACGCCGAAGAAGGCGGCGATCACCGTGGCGCGCAAGTCGGCCTGGGTGCTGCGCCATTGCGCCTGGGCGACGTCGCGGCCCAGCTCGGCGGCGGAGATGCGGGCCGCGCGCTTGCCGCCCAGTTCGATCGGCAGATTGAGCTGCGCCGTGGTGGCGCGGGTCTCGCGCCGCGTGTCCTCCATGGCGAGCGCCACTTCGGGATTGCGCAGCGTGCGGGCCTGGCGAATCGCGCCTTCGGTGGCGTCGAGCTCCCTGGCCGCGGCCGAAAGAGAGAAATTGCCCGCGGCGGCCAGCGCCAGCGCCGTGTCGACCGTCAGCGGTTCAGCGGCCTCCCGTGGCCATGCGGAGGCCCCGGGCGCGACTGGCTGTGCTTGTGGGTATGGCTGAAGGTATGGCTGAGCGTATGGCTGAGAGGCTGACTGCGGGGATGGCTGTGCCCCAGCCCGGCCCGGACCAACAAGAATCGCCGCCATGCACAGCGGCACCATGAATCGTCGCATCGAATTGCACCTGGAAAAGACACCAAGGGAATCCGGCGAGACGGGAATTCAGCAGGAAATCGAACCGTTCGTCTCGCCGCTCAAGCGAGACGACGCCACTGCGGGCGATCGGGGGCGCGGGGATGGAGAGAGGTGTAGTGGAAATCGTGCGTCACCAGCACGGTCCGCGGCAGGCGCAGCGCCGGCAGGACGGCCGGCTCGGGGCAGGCGAACGGCAGCGAAGCGAGATGGCAGATGCCGCAGTCGGGATCGAACAGGCCCTTGGCATCGGTGCCGTGATTGGCGTCGGCCCTGGGGGTGGCGTTGTGATCGGCGTTGTGATCGGCCGCGTTGTCGGCACCGAGATTAGCTCGGTTATCGGCCTTGCCGTACGTCCCGGCCTCGGCGTTGCCGTCGCCCCGATGCTCGTGCTGATGATGGCCCAGATGCCATTTGGCCGCCGGCCGCTGTTCGTGCTGGCAATACGCGGTGGCCGCGGCCCAGGCGGACTGGAGCGGCAACAGCAATACCAGAAGGATCAGGAAGAACCGGCGCATCGACGATCGGGACAAGGGCTGCGGGCGGCGCAGGGCTTGATGCCCCCGTGGTGCCTCCGCGAGCGGCACAGTGTACCGCAAACATCCCCTGCCCTTCAGACCGATGCGAAGCGCCGGCTGGCGATGTCAGTCCCGCGCGTCGGGATCGCCGTGTGTCGCCAGCGCGCGCAGCCTGTCGAGAAAGATGTCGACGACCCGGGCTGCGTTGCCATCGGAAAAACCGGCGCTGTGCGGCGTCACGATGACGTTGGGCATGTCCCACAGCGGCGATTCGGCCGGCAAGGGCTCGTGGGCAAACACATCCAGATAGGCGCCGGCGAGCCTGCCCTCGCTTAGCGCGGCGATCAGGGCCGGCTCGTCGACGACTTCGCCGCGGGCGACGTTGATCAGGTGCGCCCCTTCCGGCAAGCGCGCCAGCGCATCGGCGCCGACCAGCCCACGGGTTTCGTCGGTCAGCGGGCAGGCCAGCACCAGCCAGTCCGTGTGCGGCAGCACCTCGGGCAGCGTCCGGTATGTCACGGTCTGATAGTCCGGGCCGGCTGAGTCGGGACGTTGCCGCACCGCCACCACACGCATGCCGAGGGCGTGCAGGACAGCGCCGATCTGCTGGCCGATCGGTCCCCAGCCGACGACGGTCGCGGTCTGTCCGTGCAGGTCGCGCGGCATGCCGGTGGCGATCAGCGGCGCCCATTGGCGTTCCCGCTGCGCAGCCAGCATCCGGGGAAACTGGCGCGCCAGCGTCAGCAGACCGGCCAACGCCGTTTGCGCCACCACGCTGGCATTGGCACCGGACGAGGTGGTCACCTTGACGCCGCGCTCCCGCAACTGGATGTAGACCGGCCGGTCGGCACCGGCGGAATGCACATGGGTCCAGCGCAGCGACGGCGCCTCGAGCAGCGCGGTGTAGAAGCGCTGCGTCGACGGCAATACCTCATGCTTGGTCGACAGGCCGGTGACATCGCGCGAGACAAAGGCGATATCGGCGTCGACGGCGCGCGGGTCATCGATGGCGGGCGCGAGCACCGCGGCCCACGGACGGTCCTGCAGCACCGCGGCGATGGCATCGCCATGGGCCTGCAGGGCCGGCTCGGACAACAGGATGCGCAATGGCGCGGGACGCGGAGAAGCGGTCATGGTGTCGGCGTATCGGATGCGGGGCTTCAGTCTACCGAAGCGCCCGAGGCGCGCACGACGAGCTTCCACTTCTCGTATTCGGCGCGGGTGAACTTGCCGAACTGCTGCGGCGTGCCGCCGACCGGATCGGCGCCCTCGCGGATCATCTGCGCCTGCAGCGACGGCAGCACCTCGTTGACGGCGCGGTTGATCTTCATCACGACGGCCTCGGGCGTGCCCTTGGGCGCGAAGAAGCCGAACCACGAACCGGCCTCGAAGCCGGGGAAGCCCTTCTCGGCGACCGTCGGCAGATCGGGCAGCGAACGCGAGCGTTTGGCGCTGGTCACGGCCAGCGCGCGCAGCTTGCCGCCCTGGATGTGGGAGATCACCGACGGAATGGTGGCGAACATGAATTGCACGCGGCCGGACAACAGGTCGTTCAGCGCGTCGGCGCCCTTGTAGGGTATATGCGTGGCGGATGCCCCGATCCGCTCGGTCAGCATGAAGCCGGACAGGTGCGAGGAGGTGCCCACGCCCGTCGAGCTGTAGTTCAGCTTGCCGGGGTTGGCCTTCAGATAGGCGACGAACTCGTCCAGGTTCTTGACGGGCAACGAGGGATGGACCACCAGCACGTTCGGCACATCGGCGATCTGCACGACCGGCACCAGATCCGTCAGCGGGTCGTAGCTCAGCCGCTTGTACAGCGTCTGGTTGATCGAGATCGGCCCGACCGAATTGACCAGCAGCGTATAGCCGTCGGCCGGCGCGCGGACGACGAACTCCGTGCCGATATTGCCACCGGCGCCGGGACGATTGTCGACGACGAACGACTGCTTGAAGCGCTGCGCCAGCTGCTGGCTGACATTGCGCGCCAGGATGTCGGTGGTGCCGCCAGGGGTGAAGGCCACCACCACGCGTACCGGCTTGGTGGGATAGTCGGCCGCATGGACCTGCGGTGTCAAAGCCGCGGTGGCGGCGATCATCGCCGGCGCGATGGCGCGGACGATCGGTTTGGTGAAACGGAACATCGTTGTCTCCTCGTTGCTTGTTGTGTATGGCCGACCGCCGTGTGTCACGGACCTAAAAGCCGTAGAGCCGCGCCGGATTGGTGACCAGCACGCGTTCGCGCGCCTCCGCGTCGGGCAGCCAGCGCGCCAGCAGGTTGAACAGCACGCCGTCGTCGGGCATCAGGTGCGGCTCGAAGTAATTGATATGCGGCCAGTCGGAGCCCCAGACCACCTGGTCGGGATTGGCTTTCAGCAGCGCCGTGGCGAACGGGTCCACCTCGTAGTAAGGCGCGCCGCCGGGATTCAGGCGATCGGCCCCGGATATCTTGGTCCAGGCCACGCCCTCGGCCAGCATCGCGCACAGCGTCTGGAAGCCGGGGTCGCCAACCCCGCGTGCGGTCGACATCCGGCCCATGTGGTCGACCACCAGCGGCAAGCCAAGCGCCTTCAGGCGCGGACCCAGTTCGACCAGGTCCGGCGCGTGAATCCAGATCTGCGCGTGCCAGCCGCGTTCGCGCAGGCGCGGTGCCATCGCTTCGAGCACGTCGATGCCGACGCCGTTGCGGTAGACCGCATGGCCGTCGACCCGATACAGGTTGATGCGCACGCCCCGCACGCCGGCTTCGTGCCAGGCATCGAGCTCGGCGTCGGTGGTATCGGCGCACGGCACGGCAATGCCGCGCAGCCGCGTCGGATAGCGCCGCAGCGCATCGACGACCACGGCGTTGCCCGCGCCGGTGCCGCTGGCGCTGGCGGTCACCAGCACGCCGCGCGTCAGGCCGAGCGCGTCGAGATGCGCGATGAACGCCTCGGCGGGATAGGCCGCCGGCGTATAGCTGCGATCGCCGGCGAGCGGAAATCGCTCGAACGGGCCGAACACATGGGCGTGGCTGTCGCACGCGCCCGGCGGCGCGCGAAAGGCCGGCGGCGTGATGTGCTCGCGGGCAGGCAGGCAGGGGCGCGTCATCGCGGCAGCTCGCAAGCGGGTTTCATGCCGGCGCTCATTCCGCGGCCTTCAGCCGGCCTGCGGACGCCAGCGTCTGCGCGCGCGCATCCTCGCGCTGCAGCAGCGTCGACAGCTCCTGCGGCGACGATGGATGCGCGACGCTGCCGACCGTCAGCAGCCGGCTCTTCACCGCCCCTTCGGCCAGCGCCTTGCGCAGCGCGGCGTTGATGGTGTCCACCACCGCGGCCGGCGTGCCGGCCGGCGCCAGCAGGCCGGTCGCGGTGGTCGCCTCGAAGTTGGCCAGGCCGGCCTCGCGCAGCGTCGGCACCCTGGGCAAGGCCGCATCGCGCTCGCGCGACATCACCGCCAATGCGCGCAGCGCGCCGGACTGGATATGCGGGGCCGAGCTGGTCAGCTGGTCCACCACCATGTCGATCTGGCCGCCCATCAGGTCGACCAGCGCGGGCGCCGAGCCCTTGTAAGGCACCTGATTGAGCCGGATTCCGGCCGCGTCTTCCAGCTGCAGCATCGCCATATGGTTGGTCGTGCCCGGGCCGGCATGGCCGGCGGCGAGCTTGCCCGCGTTGCTCTTCGCGTACGCCAGCAGCGACCGGATATCGCGGAAGCGCTTGTCGTCGCCCTTGACCACCACCACCAGCGCGGTGGTCGACACCAGGCCGACCGGATGGAAGCTGGCCAGCTTGAAGTTGGTCTTCGTCATGCGCGGCAGCACCACGATCGCGTTGGGCGTGGTGACCAGCAGCGTGCTGCCGTCCGGCTCGGCCCGCGACACCAGCGTGGCGCCGATCACGCCGCCGGCGCCGGGCCGGTTGTCGACGATCACGTTGCGGCCCAGGCCCTGCTCCAGCGCCGGCGCGATCGCGCGGGCGACCACGTCGAGGTTGCCGCCGGGCGCAAACGGCACCACCAGCGTCACCGGCTTGTTGGGCAGCGACTGCGCACGCGCGGCGGTCATCACCATGTGGGCGGCGCCAAGCGTCAGCATCTGCGCCAGCAGGCGTCTGCGGTTCATCGTGGTCTCCATCCTGCAAACTTGTTCTTGTTCGGCGGGGGCGCCGCGCTCAATCCCGATAGCTCGGATCGATCCGGTCCAGCTTGCGCAGCAGCGCCGGCCACTCCATCACGCCGTAGGGGCGCCGCGTGCCGGGCTGGTAGTTGTTCCAGGTTTCCTCGAGCACCTGCTGGCCGACCTGCTGCAGCGGCGTGTTGCACGACATCGCGCCGATCTGGGCGCGGCAGGCCAGTTCGAGCCGGTGCATCCAGTTGAAGGCCTCGCCGACGGTGTTGCCGACCGTCAGCGCACCGTGATTGCGCAGGATCAGCGCCTCGCTCTTGCCCAGGTCCTCGATCAGCGAGGCCTGTTCCGCGGTATCGAGCACCACGCCCTGATAGTCGTGGTAGCCGATCTTCAGGAAGCGCATCGCGGTCTGCGTGATGGGCAGCAGCCCGCATTCCAGCGCGGACACCGCCATCGAGGCCCAGCTGTGGGTGTGGATGACGCAGGCCACTTCGGGGCGCGCCGCGTGCACGGCGCTGTGGATCACGTAGCCGGCCTTGTTGATGCCGTAGTTCAGCGCGCCGAAGTCGGGCTTGGCGAGGATGTTGCCGTCGTGATCGACCTTGATCAGGCTCGATGCGGTGATCTCCTCGTACATCATGCCGTAGGCGTTGATCAGGAAGGCGCCCTCCTCGTCCGGCACGCGCACCGAGATATGGTTGGCCATCATGTCGGCCATGCCATAGAGCTCCACCAGCCGGTAGCAGGCCGCCAGATCGACGCGCGCCTGCCATTCGGCTTCGCTGCAACGGTCGCGCATCGAGGGGATGTTCAACACGCCTGGTTTGGTCATGGTCTCTCTCTCCTTGTGTTCGTTCGATCGATCGTTCGATCGCCGGACTCAGTCCGACCCCAGCGCCAGATCGCTGGGCCGGCGTTTTTCGATATGCCATTTCAGCAGCGCGGCGCTGCGATAGATGCCGTGCGCGAACTTGCCGTAGGGCAGCGTCAGGAACAGCGCCATCACGATGCCCAGATGCACCGCCAGCAGTGCCGCCATTGCGCCCGTATCGCGCCAGGCCAGCAGCGCCAGGCCGCTCGCGCTGGTCAGGAACAGCAGCGCGATGAAGCCGCGGTCCATCGGACGCTGGTCCGGGTCGCCGATGCGCGGATCGCGGCGCAGATTCAACCACAACAGTCCCGCCGGACCGATCAGCAGGCCGATGCCGCCCAGCGTGCCGAGCACCACCGGCAGGCTGGTATACGCATACGGCGCGTGCAGGCCCAGCGCATAGTGGTAGAACGTCGCCACCGTCGTCGCGGCGAAGCACAGCATGAAGCCGTAGAAGGTGAAATGGTGGAAGCGCCGGCGCGCCAGCGTGAAGGCGTCGTCCTCGTTGTTGCAGCCCTCGCCGTGGCCGCCGTCGAGATAGCGCAGGCGCAGCGCGTCATTGGCGGCGCCGGTCGCGGCCGCGGCGCGCGATTCGCCCGGCCGCGCGCCGGGTGAGACCTGCCGCCAGAAGCGCGTCACGCCCACGCCGAGCGCCACGATCGCGAACAGGAAGACGACGCCGAACATCGTCGCCAGCAGGTTATGCGGGAAGATCGCGTAGAAATTGCCGGCCATCGGCTCGTGCCACAGGCCGCCGCCCATCGCCACCGCCATCAGCAGGAACAGCGCGAGACCCGCGGCCAGCGCCAGCGCGGTCGCCAGCCCGGCGCGCCGGTACAGGCCGCCCAGCGCGGCGGGAAACGCGTAATCGCCATAGGTCTGCACGCGGACCTTGGCCATCGCCTGCGGAATATTGACCGCGAACTCGTGCGGCGGCGCGTACTGGCACGCATGAAAGCAGGCGCCGCAGTTGTGGCACAGGTTCGACAGGTAGTGGATATCGGCCTTGCCGAATTCGAGCCGGCGCGTCATCGCCGGGAACACCGCGCAGAAGCCCTCGCAATAGCGGCAGGCATTGCAGATCTGCAGCGTTCGCGCGACTTCGCTTTCGTCGCCGGTCAGCGGCAGCGCCGACTGCGCCAGCGCCGCCGCTTCGCGCGTCAGGGCTTCAAGATGTTGCATGTTGCTGTTCCAGAGATTCGGTGCGGGGCGCCGCGGCGGCGCCCCGTTGTGCGGCGGCGGCCCGCGCCGCCTGCGTGCCGGCGATGCGGCCGAACGCCGTGCCGATCGACATGCCGACGCCCGCCGTATAGCCCTTGCCCAGCACGTTGCCCGCCATCATTTCGCCGGCCACGAACAGGTTGGCGCTCGGCTTGCCGCCGAAATGCACGGCGGCCTTGTCGTCGACCTTCAGGCCGAGATAGGTGAACGTGATGCCCGGGCGCAGGGCATAGCCGTAGAACGGCGGCGTGTCGATCGGGCGGGCCCAGTGCGTCTTCGCGGGCGCCAGGCCCTCGGTATGGCAGTCGTCGAGCACCGTATGGTCGAAGGTGCCGACGCGGCAAGCCGCGTTGTAGTCGCCGACGGTGCGCATGAAGGTGGCCTCGTCGAGGCCCAGCTTGCGCGCCAGCTCGGGCAGCGTGCGGGCCGTGACGCCGGGAAAGACCGGCGGCATGAAGCGGCCGATCGCCTTCGCGTCGATGATCGAGTAGCCGATCTGGCCGGGCTGCTGCGCCACCAGCCGGCCCCAGATCGCATAGCGCTTGGGCCAGAAGTCCTCGCCCTCGTCGTAGAAGCGCTCGGCGTTGGCATTGAGCACCACGCCCAGCGAGACGCAGTCGATGCGGGTGCAGATGCCGCCGTCGTACAGCGGCGCGCGGGCGTCGATCGCCACGCAGTGCGATTGGGACGGATCGCCGATCGCGTCCGCGCCGGCGTCGATCATGTACTTGAGCAGCACGCCCTGATTGAAGCGCGTGCCGCGGATCAGGAAATTGTCGGCGGGCCATTCGCCGCGCTCGTTCTGGCCCCAGGCCTCGCGCAGCCATTCGCGGTTCGATTCGAAGCCGCCGGCCGCCAGCACGCAGGCGCGCGCCTCGATGCGCTCGCCGCCGACGCGCGCGGCCACGAAGCGGTCGCCGTCAAGCTCGATCGCATCGACCGGCGCCTCATAGCGGATCTGCACGCCCAGCTTCTCGGCGCTGCGGTAGTAGGCATTGACCAGCGCCTTGCCGCCGCCCATGAAGAAGGCGTTGGTGCGCGCGACATGCAGCGCGCCCGACAGCGGCGACTGGAAGCGGACACCATGGCGGCGCATCCAGTCCCGGCAGTTCGACGACGCGCGGATGACCAGGCGGGCCAGGTGCTCGTCGGTGATGCCGCCGGTCACCTTCAGCAGGTCCTGCCAGTATTCCTCTTCGGGATAGGCGTCGACCAGCACGTCCTGCGGCGCGTCGTGCATGCAGCGCAGGTTGCGGGTGTGCTGCGAATTGCCGCCACGCCATTCGCGCGGCGCGGCCTCGAGCAGCAGCACGGAGGCACCGGCTTCGCGCGCCATCAGCGCGGCGCACAGGGCGGCGTTGCCGCCGCCAATGACCAGGACGTCGATCATGCGGCGTCCTCGGATGAGGGCATGGGGAAGAAAGGCACGGTTCGGTCTTGTCGATGTTTGACGCGACTCTACCGATACCTGGGGGCCCTGCTAAGGCGCCGGACGGAATGGGGGCTTCACGATTTGTGAAGAGTACGGCGGGGAGGCGCCGCCGGGCGTTTCTGCGCTGGGCTCGGCACACCTGGAGCGCGCGATGTACCGTCCCCGATATCCGCTTCTGGTCAGCCTCCTGGTCAGCTTTCCTCGACATTGTATTTGGCAGGACCGGACACTAAGCTCGTCGTACGCATGCATGTCGGCGCAAGCCCGGAGCGGCTTGCAACCCACCACGACTCACTACGGAAGAGGAGTCGACGACATGAACATCCTACGGCGATGGCCCAGGATGGCGCTCGCATGCGCCATGCTTGCGGCCCTGACAGCATGCGGCGGCGGCCACGACGATGACGACGGCCCCGAAGCGGCACCCACCATCCAGCTGCTTTCCTCCTCACCCGATCACGTGACCGGCGGCAACGCGTTGATCGACATCACCGTGCCGCGGCAGATCAAGCTGGACCGCCGCCCGCTGCGGATCGAGCTCAACGGCAACGACGTGACGCGGGAATTCCGCCCGCTGCTGGACGATCTTCGCCATCTACAGGCCGTCGTGACCGGTCTGCGCGATGGCGAGAATACGCTGACGGCCAAGATCGGCCGCGAAACGGCCACGCTGAGAATGACCAACTACCCGATCACCGGCCCGGTGATTTCGGGGCCGTGGCAAACGCCGTTCATCTGCCAGACCGAGAGCTTCGTGCTGCCGGACGGCTCGCGTCTCGGTCCGCCGCTCGATGCCAATTGCAGCGTGGCCACGCGCGTGCACTACGTCTATCAGAAGAACACCGGCGGCGCGCTGGTGCCGATGCCGAGCACGACTTCCCTGCCCGCCGATGTCGCCAGCACGACGACGCTCGACGGCCGCACCGTGCCCTTCGTGGTGCGCGTGGAAACCGGTACGGTCAATCGCGGCATCTACCAGAACGCGGTGCTGCACGACCCCACCAGGGAGTCGGCCCCCACGCCGCTGAAACCGCCAAAGGCATGGAACAAACGGCTGATCGCGGTCGAGGGCTTCGGCTGCCCGGGCGGCTGGTACATCCAGGGCGCGGCGCAGGGCAACATCTCGGTCGCCGGGTTCGACTTCACGCTGCTCAATGTCAGGCGGCTCGGCGAGGGCTACGCTACCTTCGCCAATACGCTGCAGCACGCGTCGAACAACTGCAACGCGGTGCTGGCCAGCGAGGCGGCGATGATGTCCAAGGAGGCGGTAATCGAGACCTTCGGCGTGCCGGTCTTTACCGTCAGCGCCGGCTGCTCGGGCGGGTCCTATGGCAGCGCCCAGCCCGCCGACCGCATTCCCGCCTGTTCGACGGCGTGCTGATCGCCTGCACCTTCCCCGACCCGCTGTCGATCGCACTGTCGGGCTCGGATGGGCACCTGATCACGCACTACATCATGGGGAATCCCAACGCGCTGACCGATGCGCAGATCGCCGCGGTGACCGGCTACAAGAGCCGCAAGGCCTTCGAGGACGCCGCCAATCAGGCGGGACGTACCGATCCGGTCCCCGCGCGCCAGGATTATCCGGGCTATGTGTCGGGCGTGTTCAACGCCGCCGTGCCGCAGGAGGTGCGCTATCACCCGGTCAATAACCGGACCGGTGCACGGCCGACCGTGTACGACGCCGCCAGGAATATCTATGGCATCGACAAGGCCACCGGCTTCGCGCTGCGCCCGTTCGACAACGTCGGCGTGCAATACGGACTGGCGGCGCTGAACGGCGGAGGGATCACCGTCGATCAGTTCCTCGACCTGAACGAGAAGGTGGGCGGCTACGACCAGGACGCGAACTACGTCCCGGCGCGCTCGCCAGGCGACCTCGGCGCGATCCTGCGCGCGCAGCAGTCGGGCCTGCAACTGGGCGGCAACGGCGGACTGGCGACGATCCCCGTGGTGGACGTGACGGGCGTCTATAACGAGGACACGGCCTACCACTACCAGTGGTTCCATTTCGCGCTGCGCGAACGGATGCTCGCCGCCAACGGCGATACCGCCAACCACGTGATGTGGCGCGGCAATCCGGTGCCGGCCGATACCGCCTGGGACATGTTCATCCGGTGGGTGGCTGCCTACAAGGACGACAAATCGCAGGCGCCGCAGAGGCAGCGGGTGGTCACGCACAAGCCGCGGGATGCGGTGGACGGTTGCTGGCGTTCGCAGACCGATTTCGTCGCGGAACCGCAGACCCTGAGCAGCACGCCGGACACGACCTGCAATTCGCTGTTCCCCTCGTGGACCGCGCCCCGCATCGCAGCCGGCGGCCCGATCGCCGGGGACGTAATGAAATGCACGTTGAAGCCGGTCAATCCCGCCGACTACAGCGTGCCGTTCACCCCCGATCAGCTGAACCGCCTGCGCGCGATCTTCCCGACCGGCGTCTGCGACTGGACCCAGCGCGGGGTCAACCAAACGGGCGTGGTGCCGAATGGATCGTTCGGCCCGTCGCCGGTGAATCTGGTGTTTGATATTACGAAGTCGTAGGCCTGCCAGAGGTCTTGTGGCTCATGTTGGTGCTTTCCATGGTGAAAAGCGGCACGGGGTGCTATCGTCGGCACTTGGCATCCCGTGCCACACCCAGACATTGTTGGAAGGAGACAACCTTGAAGCCACGCATCACGTGCCTGGCGGCGATTGCCTTGATGGCGAGCGCCGCGGCACACGCCGCCTATCCCGAACGCCCCATCAAACTGATCGTGCCCTTCCCGCCCGGGCAGGCGACCGACATCTTTGCGCGCGCGCTCGGCGAGCGGCTCGGCAAGCAGCTGGGGCAATCGGTGGTAGTCGAGAACCGCGCGGGCGCCGGCAGCAATATCGGCATGGAACTGGCCGCTCGCGCCGCGCCGGATGGCTATACGCTGGTGATGGCCGGCAGTGCGATGGCGATCAACCAGACGCTGTACGCATCGATCGGCTACGATCCGCGCCGCGATTTCCAGGCGATCTCGGGCGTGTTCTCGGTGCCGCTGGTGTTCCTGTCGACGCCCGCGTCCGGCATCACGTCGCTGCGCGATCTGGTGAACAAGGCCAAGGCGGCGCCGGGCAAGCTGAGCTACGCGAGCGCCGGCATCGGCGGCACGCAGCATCTGTCGGCCGAGATGCTGAAGGCGCGCGCCGGCATCTTCATGGTCCATATCCCGTACAAGGGCAGCGGCCCCGCGCAGGCGGACTTCCTCGGCAATCAGATTCCGGTGATGGTCGACTCGATCACCGCGGCCTTGCCGTTGATCCAGTCGAAGAAGGCGGTGCCGCTGGCCGTGACCGCGGGCAAGCGCGTGCCGCAGCTGCCGAACGTGCCGACCGTGCAGGAGCAGGGCGTGCCCGACTTCGAGGCACTGGGATGGGCGGTGCTGATGGCGCCGGCCGGCACGCCGCCGGCCATCGTGTCGCAGCTCAATGCCGAAACGGTGAAGGCGCTGCAATCGCCGGAGCTGCAGAAGTTCATCGTCGACCGCGGCTCGGAGCCGATGCCAATGTCGCCGGAGCAGACCGCGCGCTTTGTCGACAGCGAGATCCGCAAATGGTCGACGGTGGTCAAGCGTTCGGGCGCGAAGGTCGATTGAGTTGGTCGTCTCCCGTGCGCAGGCAGGGGGGACGGCTGCACGGACGCGTCGTCCCGCCTGCGCGGGGGACGACGTGGCGTCGTTACCGAGGCCTCTGCCCTGGCCTTCCGGCGCAAGTCAGAGGAACCACGACCACCTGGGCTTTCAGGCGCCAGTCAGAAAATCGACGACCGCCTGCGTGAACCGCTCCACCTGCTGCAGATTCGACAGGTGGGCCGCCTCCAGTTCTACATAGGACGCGCCCGGAATCGTCTCGGCCATATAGCGGCCGTCGGACGGCGGCGTCGGAATATCGCCCGAGCCCGCGATTACCAGCGTCGGCACCGCGATCCGATGGATGTCGGCGCGCAGATCGTTGTCGCGAATCGCGCGGCAATTGGCCGCGTAGCCGGCGGCATCGGTCGCGCTCAGCATCGCGCGCAACTGCTGCACCCGTTCCGGATGCGCGGCGGCGAAGTCCGGCGTCAGCCATCTGTCGACGACCGCGGCCGCGATCGACCCCACCCCATCGCGCTCGACCGCCGCGGCGCGGTTGGTCCAGTTCTCCGGCGGGCCGATGTAGGCCGCGGTATTGCACAGCACCAGCTTGTTCAGCCGCGCTGCGTGGTTCAGGCCCAGCCACATGCCGGTGATGCCGCCCATCGACAGCCCACAGAAATGCGCGCGCTCGATCTGCAGCGTATCGAGCAGGGCAATCACGTCGCCGCCGAGTTGCGCGACGGTATAGGGTCCGGCGGGCACGGACGAGCGGCCGTGGCCGCGCGTGTCGTAGCGCAGCACATGGAAATGCTGCGTGAAGGCCGCGATCTGCGGCTGCCACATGTCGAAGTTGGTGCCCAGCGAATTGGACAGCACGAGCACCGGCAGGCTCGGGTCGCCATCGAGCTGGTAGTGGAGGCGAACGTCGGAAAGGTCGGCGAAGGGCATGGCGGAAGCGGTTCTCAGCGGTTCTCAGCAGTTGTCGGCGGTACCCAGCGATTCTCGGTGATGCTCGGTAATGCTCGGCGATTCGCGGCGGTACTCGGGACGACGATCGATCGATGCCCCGCGCGGCGCGGGAAAGCGCCCGCGCGGAGCGACACAGACATCAGTTCTGCGCGATCGCGGAACCGTGTTGCGCCAGCGGCGTGACCTTCATCTCCATATACGGATACAGCGGCAGCGAGGTCAGCAGCGTATGCAGCTCGTCGTTGTCCTTGACGTCGAAGATGCTGACGTTGGCGTACTGGCCCACCACGCGCCACAGGTGGCGCCACTTGCCTTCGCGCTGCAGCTGCTGCGAAAACGCCTTCTCGTCGGCCTTCAGCTTGTCGACGGCCTGCGGGTCGGCCGAATGGGGAATGCGGACGGTCATTTCAACCATGAACAGCATGGCGATCTCCTTGTTGTAGCGGTACGGTGAAGAGAGTAAGCGAGGTCATACCGTGGCGATCGGCGTCACGGGCGAGCCCATCGCGCCGGGCAGGCGCAGCGGCGGCGCGGTCAGGAAAAAGCGCGAACGCCTTTCTGCGCGCAGGCACGCGGCGAGATCGCGCAGATACCACAGCTCGCCCAGTGGCAGACCCAGCTTGAACAGGCAGTGATGATGCAGCGG
Organism: Cupriavidus cauae; assembly: GCF_008632125.1. Classification (GTDB taxonomy): domain Bacteria; phylum Pseudomonadota; class Gammaproteobacteria; order Burkholderiales; family Burkholderiaceae; genus Cupriavidus; species Cupriavidus cauae. The sequence goes on along the minus strand of NZ_VWRN01000035.1, from coordinate 181,116 downwards.
CAGCATCGGCACCGCGCCCTGCCCCGGCGCCGGTGGCCGGGCCGGAAAGCGTTCGACCGCGTAGTTGTCGGCGGCCAGCGCGGCGATGCCCGCATCGGTGATCCATTGCAGCAGCCGCTCGTCGCGGCCATCGAGCGCGCAGCAGCTGTGATGCAGCGCGTGCGCATCGGGCCTGCCGCCCATCTCGAGCACCATCTCGGCGAAGCCGGTGCGCAGCACCAGGATGTCGCCGGTCTCGACGGCGACCTGATCGGCGTCCATCACGCGCATCAGGTCGTCGTAGCCGACGGTGCGGAAATCGCGGCCAAAATGCTCCGCCAGATCGACCAGCACGCCCCGCCCCTGCGCGCCATGCACGGCCAGCGTCTCGATGCCCAGCGCATCGGCGTGGCTATGGTCATGCCCGCAGGGATGCGCGGCGAAATCATCGGCCTCGGCATAGTCGACCGGCCCGACGATCTCCGCATTGGGCCGGAAGCCGTTGTAATAGACGCGTTCGGCCACACCATCGCCGTCGGCATCGAACAGCGCGCCGACGTGGGCCAGCGAGTCCCACTGCGTCGAATACTGCAGCGACAGCAGGACCTGGTCGTCGCTGAGCACGTCGAGCGCATTGGCATCGACCCTGGCCAGCGGGAAATTGACGTACGGAATGTCGTCGCGATAGGTGGGCCGCAGCACCGGCGGATGCCGGCGCACGTTCAGCGCATTGCCACCCGGCAGATCGAGCGGCAGCGACAGGCAGAACGTGCGGCCGCTGCGGATCTCCTGCGCGGCGGCGCGGATCTTGTCCGCGGTGATCAGGTTCAGACGGCCGAGCTGGTCGTCGGCGCCGAAATCGCCCCAGTTGGAGCCTTCCGGCCGTTGTTTCCATCGCATCGGGGATAGCCTCCGGCACGGACGCGCCGCGGTGCCAGCGCCGATGCGCCGGCCCGCGCGGTCCGATCGATCGGGATGTCAGTCAGAGACAGCAGACGCCATCGAGATAGGCCTTGCGCCAGCGCGTGATCCGCACTTCGGCGAACAGGCCCGCCTGATGGAAGGGATCGGCTTCGATCAGCGCCTGCGCGGCCTCGCGGGTCTCGACATCGACGATATAGACACCACCGCCCGCATCGCTGCCATCGTCGTTCAGCTTGGCACCGCAGGCCAGCAGCAGCGACTTGTTGGCTTCGAGGAAGTCCAGATGCGCCGGCCGCTGGGCCTTGCGTACGTGCTGGTGGTCGGGCTTGTCGAAGGTCTCGATGATGTACGGCATGGTGTCTCCTGTGTTGTCGTTGGCAAAGCGCGGTGACCGATGGCCAGACCCGGATCGTCAGATCTGCGCGCCCCACGCCAGCATGGCGACGATGTAGATCAGGCCGACCCAGAACATCATGATCACGGTGTAGCCCATCACGTCCTTGAGCTTCAGCTTCGACAGCGCCAGCGCCGGCAGGATCCAGAACGGCTGCACCAGGTCGTTCCAGGCATTGCCGAGCATCACCGACATCGAGGTCTGCGCGACCGAGCTGCCGATTGCCTTGGCCGCATCGATCATGAACGGTCCCTGGATGACCCAGTGGCCGCCGCCGGAGGGCGCGAAGAAGTTGATGAAGAACGAGCTGACCAGCCCCCAGAACGGCAGCGTCTGCGGCGTCGCGATATCGACGAACACGCGCGAGATGGTGTCGACCAGGCCCGATCCGGCCATCACCGCCATGATGCCCGCATAAAACGGATACTGCAGGATGATGCCCGAAATCGTCTTGATGCCCTCGTTCAGCTTGGCCACGTAGTTGGCCGGCGTGCCGAGCAGCAGCACGCCGATGAACAGGATCAGGAAGTTGATCAGGTTCAGGTCGAGCGTGCCGCCCTGCGTGAAGTACAGCCCCACGTAGGCCAGCCCGCAGACACCGATCACCAGGCTGAGCAGCCGGCTGTTGTTCATCCGCGTGGCCAGCGTGTTCTCCAGCCCCATGCTGTGGCCGCCGGCCGCACTGCCCTGCTCCGCGCGCGTTTCGGCTTGCGCATTGATTTCGGTCACGTCCTTCGGATCGCGCGGATGCAGCATCGCGTTGAGCAGTGGCAGCGTGATGATCACCGCCAGGCTGGTCAGCAGCATTGGCGTCGAGAAGATCGTGTCCTTCAGCGCGATCACGCCCATCAGCTTTTCCATCGGATGACCCGGCGTCGAAATCAGCACCGGGATGCTGGCCGACAGGCCGAGGCCGTACAGCGTGAAGCCGCTGTAGGCCGCGGCGATGATCAGCGGATAGTGGACGCCCTTGACCCTCAGCGCCAGCTTGCGCGCGACGATACCGCCGATCACCAGCCCGAAGCCCCAGTTCAGATAGCTGCCGATGCCGCCGACCAGCGTGGCGACGATCACCGCGCCGCGCGGCGTGGCCACGCGTTCGACGATGCGGTCGAGGAAACGGTCGACCAGCGGCGCGGTCGCCAGCACGTAGCCCATCGCGAGGATCACGGCCATCTGCGTGGTGAACGCCAGCAGGTTCCAGAAGCCCTTGCCCCATTCCAGGATCACGGCGGGCGCGGCCTGTCCCTGCACCAGCATGGCCATCACCATGCTCAGCAGCGTCAGTCCGATGGCAAAAACGAAGGGGTCCGGCAAATACCGGCGCATCAGTTCAGTAAAGAACCCGGCGACCTTGCTCAAGATCTGTCTCCAAAAACGTGCCGAAAGGCGTCGTGTGTTGCTGCGCGAGTGCCGCATTTCGAACTAGCGTTCTATATACGAACACATTGGCTATAGGACGGGGATCGTAGAGGCGTGTTTACGCAAGGTCAAGTCAATGAAGAGCAGGATTGAATCGGATTTCGCAATAACGGAAGCGGGTCAGTGACGAACGGGCCATTGCTGCGATGCGGAATAACGGCACGGTGACCGGCACTTCGGTCTAGCTCTTCTCCAGGCCGGCCCTTGTCGCATCGCAGCATGCCGGAGCACGAAGCCGGGTTACCGGCGCGCTATCGCAACCCCAGCATCCTCTCGATATCGAGCATCAGCGCGCGCAACTGCGGCCCGGCCTGCTTCTCGATCGCCGCGAAACTGCCCTGCGCGGCCGGCACGCCGCAGTTCAGCACGAACAATTGCGAGCCGACCGGCTGGCACATTGGCACCGCGAAGCCGTAGACCTCGGGACGCCATTCGGCGCGGTTGGCGCAGTAGCCTTGCCGCTCCAGGTCGCGGCGGGCATCGGCCAGGCGCGGCTGGGCGCGGGCGAAGGCGTCGGGGTCCTGCAGCCGCAGCTGGTTCAGCACCGCCTCGCGTTCGTGCGCCGGGGCGTGGCTGAGCCAGGCGCGGCCGATGGCGGTGGACAGCATCGGCAGCGCGGCGCCGATCTCCGGCGTCACGATCAGGCTGTCGGTCGAGCGCGCGGTCTCGACATAGATCATCTGCGTGCGATCGCGGATACCGAGCGATACCGCGCCGCACAGCCGGTCCGCCAGCGCCTTCATCAGCGGCCGCGCCAGCTGGCGCAGATGCATGCTGGCCAGCAGCGGATAGCCCATCGACAGCACCGCCGCGCCGAGCCGGTATTTGCGCAGCACCGTGTCGTGGCGCAGATAGCCCAACGCGGTCAGCGTGTGCGTCAACCGGGCAACGGTGGTCTTCGACAGTCCGGTACGCTCGGCGAAATCGCGATTGCCGAGCATCGCGTCGCCGCTGTCGAAGGCCAGCAGGATGTCGATGCCGTTCGCCAGCGTGGCGGCGAACTGCCGGTCCTTGTCGGCCGGCTCGTTGGAGCGCGGCAGGGGCTGCGCCGCGCTGGCGCGGGAACCGGGCCGCGAGCCGGCGCGCACATCGGAACGCTTGCCCGAGCGCGCGTCGGACGGCGAGTCGGACCGCGAGTCGGAGCGCGAGTCGGAGCGCGAGTCTTGGCGCGACTCCGAGCGCGAGCCGGAGCGCAATCCAGGGCGCGAGTCAGAGCGCGAGCCAGGCCGCGTCATCGGCTCCTCCTCAGCGCGGCCTCGACCTTCGCGACCATCCTCAGCAGCCGCGGGCCCATCTGCCGCTCGAGCTTGCGCGGGGTCATCCGCACGCCGAGCACGCCGCAGTTGAACACCATGACTTCCCCATCGATACGCGTCGGCAGCGGCGCCGCCACGGCATGGATGTCGCTCTGCCATTCGCCGCGCGAGGTACAGAAGCCGAACTCGGCCATCTCTTCCCGGGCGCGCTCGAGCGCGGACGCCTGCCGCCGGAATTCCGCCGGATCGGCCTTGCGCAATGCCGCCAGCACCGGCGCGCTTTCCCGCGGCAACGCCGTGCACAGCCAGGCGCGCCCGATCGCGGTCGGCAGCATCGGCAGCGTCGCGCCGATATCGGGCCGGAACGCCATCGCGTCGTGGCCGCGGCTCGTCTCCACGTAGACCATCTGCGTGCGGTCGCGCAGGCCCAGCGACACGGAACCGTCGATCTCGTCGGCCAGCTGCTTCATCAGCGGCCGCGCCAATTGCCGGATGCGCAGCGTGGCCAGCAGCGGGTAGCCGAGCGCCAGCGTGGTCGATCCCAGCCGATAGCGGCGCAATTGCGCGTCGTAGCGCAGCAGGCCGCGTGCCGCCAGCGTGTAGGTCAGGCGGCTGACGGTCGCCGGCGACAGGCCGGTGCGCTCGGCCAGTTCCTTGTTGCTGAGCACGCTGTCGCCGATGCCGAAGCACTGCAGCAGCGACAGGCCGTGCGCCAGCGTGGTGGCGAAGGCGGGATCGGGATGATGGGGGCGTGGAGCCATCGGCGGCGCTTCGGGAGGTACGGCGACAAGAGGCGGCACGCCGCGCGCATCGCCCCACTGCCTCGATCATAGCGCGCCGGGCCAGCCTGGCAATGGCGAGTTGTTCAAGATAGCGAAACAACGATCCACTATTTCCGCCCGCATTGCTACGCTGCCTTCCACTCCGATGTCGGACCGCGGGGCATGTCCCGCGCTCCACCGCCAACCCAAACAGGAAGCCATCACGATGATCCGAGACCCCGAGACCTACCCCGCATTCCTGGCGCAGCTGCGCCGCTTCGTGCAGCAGCGCCTGGTGCCGCGCGAGGCCGAGGTGGCATCGCGCGACGAGGTGCCGGCCGACCTGGTCAAGGAGATGGCCGACATCGGATTGTTCGGCTTCTCGATTCCGGAGACCTACGGCGGTGCGGGCATGACGACCGAGGAACTGGTGCTGGCCGCGATCGAACTGTCGCAGTGCTCGGTGGCCTTCCGCGCGCGCGTCGGCACCAATACCGGCATCGGCTCGGAAGCGCTGGTTGCCGATGGCACGCCAGAGCAGAAGCAGCGCTATCTGCCGCGCCTGGCGAGCGGCGAGATCACCGGCTCGTTCGCGCTGACCGAGCCCGAGGCCGGCTCGGATGCAACGGCGCTGACCACGTCGGCGCGCCGCGATGGCGACCACTATGTGCTCAACGGCACCAAATGCTTCATCACCAATGCGCCGATCGCCGGGCTGTTCACGGTGATGGCGCGCACGGATCCCGAGACCACCGGCGCCTCCGGCATCTCGGCCTTCCTGGTCGAGCGCGGCACGCCGGGCCTGAGCACCGGGTCGGCCTACCGCAAGATGGGGCAGGAAGGCTCGCCGGTGTCGGAGGTCCATTTCGACGATTGCCGCGTGCCCGCCGCCAACCTGATCGGCGGCGTCGAGGGCCAGGGCTTCCGTACGGCGATGAAGGTGCTGAACAAGCAGCGCATCCATCTGTCGGCGCTGTGCATCGGCCCGGCCATCCGCATGCTCGACGATGCGATCCGCTTCGTCCGCACGCGCAAGCAGTTCGGCGAGCCGCTGTCGAGCTTCCAGCTGGTGCAGGCGATGATCGCCGACTGCCAGACCGAAATCCACGCGGCCCGCGCGCTGGTGCTCGAGACCGCGCGCCAGCGCGACCGCGGCGAGGACGTGACGATGCAGGCGTCGATCTGCAAGTACTTCGCCTCGGAGATGTGCGGGCGCGTCGCCGACCGCTGCGTGCAGATGTTCGGCGGCTACGGATATATCGCCGACTACGGCATCGAGCGCTTCTATCGCGATGTGCGGCTGTTCCGCCTGTACGAGGGCACCAGCCAGATCCACCAGCTCAATATCGCCAAGCGCACGCTGGCGCAGGCCGGCGCTTGATCGGCGCTTGATCGGCGCTTGATCGGCGCTTGATCGGCGCTTGATCGGACGCTTGATCGGACGCTTGATCGGACGCTTGATCGGACGCTTGATCGGACATTGGATCCAGCGGCCCGGCCGATAAAACACAACAGGAGACACCATGTTCAAGACCCTTGTCGCCACCATCGCCCTGGCGATCGGCACCGCCACGCTGAGCGGCGCGGCCCGCGCCGACGCGGCCTATCCCGGCAAGCCGATCCGCCTGGTGGTGCCGTTCGCGCCCGGCGGTTCGTCCGATATCCTGGCGCGCCTGCTCGCCGATCGCCTGAAGACAGAGCTGGGCCAGGTGGTAGTGGTCGAGAACAAGCCCGGCGCGGGCGGCAATATCGCCGGCGAAAGCGTGGCGCGCGCCGCGCCCGATGGCTAGACGCTGCTGCTCGCCGCGGCAGGCCCTACCGTGATCAATCCGAGCCTGTACAGCAAGATGCCGTTCGATCCCGCGCGCGACCTGGCGCCCGTCACGGTGCTGGCGCGCGAGCACAACCTGATGGCGGTGAAGGCCCAGCTGCCGGTACGCAACCTGTCCGAGTTCCTCGCCCATGCGCGCAGCCATCCGGGCAAGCTGTCGTTCGGCTCGCCCGGCAACGGCACCGTCGCCCATCTCGGCGGCGAGCTGCTGAACCGCACCGCCGGCCTGAAGATGCAGCACGTCCCCTACAAGGGCAGCGGCCCGGCCGTCGCCGACCTGATGGCGGGGCATATCGATCTGATGATCGACAACATGCCGGCGCTGCTGGCCCAGGTGCAGGCGGGCAAGCTGCGGCCGATCGCGGTCGCCAGCGACAAGCGCGCCGCCGCGCTGCCCGATGTGCCGACCTTCGACGAGGCGGGCGTCAAGGGCTATCTGGTCACCGCTTGGAAGGGCCTGATGGCGCCGGCCGGCACGCCCAAGCCCGTCATCGACAAGCTGCATCAAGCCTGCGCCCGCATCCTGGCCACGCCGGAGATGCGCAAGCGGGTGATCGAACTGGGCGCCGAGCCCGTCGGCAACAGCCCCGAAGCGTTCGCCGCGCAGATCCGCAGCGAGACAGCCTGGTGGGCCGCTCAGGTCGAGGCGACCGGCACGCGCCTCGATTGAGGCCCCTTCGCTGACAACGCCAGAACCCCCCCGCCACGCAACTGGCCGCGTTTTGCGCGGCCAGGGTGATCTAGCGGGGACTGCCTGCAACGTGGGGCGCGCCGCCTGCGGCCACGTCGCCCATTGCGGAATTACATGCCGCTGTAAGAACGACGCGCCCGCATGGAAGGCATGCGGTGCGCGCCGCCGATATCACAGCGTGCCGCCGCCGGACAGCCAATACGGCTCGCGCTCGTAGTACTGGTGCAGCTGCGTTCCCCATTGCGGGTCCGCCATGCGCGGCCACTGGTCCTTGTTGAAGCCGGGCGCCGACTTGATGCGGTCGGCCGTGATGCCGAGGCGGAAGCATTTCTGGTCGGTATCCATGACCAGCGCGTTCCACGGAATCGCGTGCAGCGTGTCGCCCATGCCCAGAAAGCCGCCGGTGGTCAGCACGGCATAGGCAATGCGGCCGCGCGGTACGTCGAGCATGATTTCGCTGATCTCGCCGACGTGCTCGCCGTCGGACGAATAGACCTTGGTGTCCTCGAGGCTGGAGGCCGCCATCACTTCCGGGCCGGGGCCTTCACCGACGCCCGATCCTACGATGCTGGCACCGCCCTGATTCGTGCCGGGTTGCGAGGGATTCATCGCCATCTCCTTGATTGTTGGTACGCAGGAACCGGTGTTCCGCAACGACCATGCCATCCCGCTTGCCTCGCGTCTGCCGCGCGTCCGCCGCACGCCTGTCCCGGCCGGCGCCGGCTTTCATCATTCTTTCGCAATCGCCAGCTAAGGTCCTGCCTTTCCCTTCCCCACACCCGAGAGGCAGGACATGACCCGATCCCCCTACCCCCGTCGACGTTTCCTGATCCACACCGGCGCGCTCGGCCTCGGCACCAGCCTCGGCCTGACCGCCTGCGGCTCCGACGACTCGCCCGAGGCGCCGGCGGTCATCGTGCCCGACAGCGAGCGGCCCAAGCTGCCGTACGGCATCCAGATCGGCGATGTGGGCGATGGACGCGCGGTGGTCTGGGCGCGCGCCGACCGCGCCGCGCAGCTGCGCGTGGAGTACGACACCACCGACAGCTTCCGCAATCCGCGCAAGGTGCTCGGCCCCACCGTCAGCGCCGCGTCCGATTTCACCGGCCGCGTGGAGCTGTCGGGCCTGCCGGCCGGCGAATCGATCTTCCTGCGCGTCGCCTGTGACAGCATCGACAATCCGCGCGCGACCGGCGTGGTGGTGCCGGGCCAGTTCCGCACGATCCCGCGCACCGACGCCAATCGCCCCGTGCGCTTCGTCTGGGGTGGCGACGTCGCGGGCCAGGGCTGGGGCATCAATACCGAGTTCGGCGGCATGAAGATCTTCGAGGCGATGCGCCGCCGCGAGCCGGACTTCTTCCTGCACAGCGGCGACACGATCTACGCGGACGGCCCGATCCTGGCCGAGGCCACCGCCGAGAACGGCCGCGTGTGGAAGAACCTGGTGACGCCGGAGGTCTCCAAGGTCGCCGAAACGCTGGACGAATACCGCGGCCGCTATCGCTACAACCTGATGGACGAGAACGTGCGCCGCTTCTCGGCCGAGGTGCCGCAGATCTGGCAATGGGACGACCATGAGGTCACCAACAACTGGTCGCCCACCAAGGACCTGAGCGCCGACGCGCGCTACACCGAGAAGAACATCGCCACGCTGGTCGCCCGCGCCACCCAGGCCTTCCGCGAATATGCGCCGATGCGGATCGGCAGCACCGCGTCAGAGCAAACGCTCTATCGCAAGGTTTCCTACGGCCCGCTGCTGGACGTGTTCGTCCTCGACATGCGCACGTATCGTGGCGGCAATACCGCCAACCTGCAGACCACCGAGAACGGCGACACGGTGTTCCTCGGCAACGAGCAGCTGGAATGGCTGGTCAACGGCGTGAAGCAATCGCAGGCCACGTGGAAGATCATCGCCGCCGACATGCCGATCGGCCTGTGGGTGCCGGACGGCAAGGACGCGGCCGGCAACGCCCGCTGGGAAGCGATCGCCAACGGCAACGACGGCGCGGCGCTGGGCCGCGAGCTGGAAACCGCGCGGCTGCTGCGCGCCATCAAGGGCGTGCCCAATGTGGTCTGGCTGACCGCCGACGTGCACTATTGCGCCGCGCACTACTACGATCCGTCGAAGGCACAGTTCACCGATTTCTCGCCGTTCTGGGAGTTCGTGGCCGGCCCGCTGAACGCCGGGACCTTCGGCCCCAACCAGCTCGACGCCACCTTCGGCCCGCAGCTGGTCTTCCAGAAGGCGCCGCCCGCGGGCCAGGCGAACCTGTCGCCCTATTCGGGCTTCCAGTTCTTCGGCGAGGTCAATATCGATCCGTCGACGAAGGCACTGACGGTGGACCTGCGCGACCTCGATGGCGTCAGCGTGTTCAGCAAGACGTTGCCGGTGGCTTGAGGTTGGGCGCCGGCGGGCCGGCACTGATTCTTGTCGGCGGAATTCTCCCTCCCCCTCACGGGGGCGAGGGTTGGGGAGAAGGAGGTGGTTTCAAACTGCAGCGACATAGCGGCTGCCATTTGCCTTCTCTCCCGCCCCTCTCCCGCAAGCGGGAGAGGGGAGAAAACCCACGCTGCCCCATTCGCGGCTACCGCAGCATGAACGACATCGCCGACAGGCAGTTCAGCATGCGCACCGCGTCGGTCACGCTGGGCGCATCGAAACTCAGCGTGACGCCATCGAGCCGCCGCAGCGTGGGCCATTGGCAGAACAGGTCGGCGTGCGCGGGCGTCAGGGTGCGCAATTGGCACGTGACGGGGCCAGGAATGGTGAAGGGCCGGGCCCCGGCCGGATCGGTCCGCAGCGCGCGGACCGCGGCTTGCGCGGCCGCGCCGATCGCCTCGCACGCAGCCGCCGGCGTCATCGAATCCCCGCTGCCCTGCCCCTGCGCGCGCTTGGTGGCCACGTAGCGCACCCACGGCATCAGCGCCGACGTTTCCTCGACGAAGACATCGTCGCCGCTCGCCATCAGCACCGGCACATCGGCCTCGCCCGCCAGCGCGGCGTACAGCCCCGCTTCGCCGAGTTCGATGCCGCCGATCGTCACGCTGGCGAACGCGCTGCTGTTGATCGTATGCGCCAGGATGCCGCGGCCTTGCGCGCGGCCGTGATAGCCGATCATCAGCACGCCGTCGCAATCCTGCTCGATCCCGCTCATCATGCCGGCGTAGCGCGGCTTGCCTAGCACGATGCGCACACGGGGGTCCAGCAGGTCCGGCAGCAGGTTGCGGAAGCCCCCATGCGAGTCGTTGACCCAGACGGCCTCGGCCCCGGCCGCGAAGGCGCCCCGCGCCGCGGCGTCGGCTTCGCGCGTCATCCAGGCGCGGGCGCGCTCGTACTCGCCATTGCCCGGGCGCGTCTGTTCGGGATGGAAGACGCCGGCGACGCCCTCGATATCGGTGGAGATCAGGATCTTCATGGGAATGGCGCGCGCAAAACGCAGCGGCGACGCACGCGGGAATGGCGCGCGCCGACCGCAGCGGCGGCGTGCGCGGTTCAGTCGGCGAAATTCAATTCAGGCATCCACGACAGCAGGCTGCGGCGGCAATGGCCGTCGCGGCCGCTGACGGTCTCGGCGTGCCACAGCGCATGCAGGATGGCCTGCTCGACGCTGTCGGCCACGGCATGGAACAGCGGATCGAGCTCGGTCTCGTGGACCATCGCGACGGCCGGCATCGGCGTGGCGGCGTCGTGCGGCACGGTATAGGCGGTGCTGAAGGCCAGCGCGATATCGCCGGAGCCATGACCGTAGACCGATCCGGTGCGTGCCAGCCCCGCGCCGGCACGCCGCGCCAGCCGTCCCAGCTGGCGGGAATCGAGCGGCGCGTCGGTGGCAACGATCATGATGATCGAGCCCTTCTCCGGCCCGGAATCGGCGGCAGTCTGCGCGGCGTCCGTTGCGGCCCGCCCCGCGTCCGTTGCAGCGGGCGCAGCGTCCGTTGCGGCGGCGTTCGTTGTGGCGGCGTTCGTTGTGGCGGCGTTCGTTGTGGCGGCGTCCGTTGCAGTGGGCGCGGCCAGCCGCTGCGCCAGTTCGGCACCGACCCGCCTGCCGGCGACCGTCAGCATCGCCGGCGTGCCGTAGTTCGCCAGCACCAGCGCACCCACGCGATAAGGCCCCGCAAGCCGCGACGCCGTGCCGATGCCGCCCTTGACGCCGAACGCCGACATGCCGCGCCCTGCCCCGACCGCGCCCTGCGCAACATCGGCGCCGGCCGCGGCGCAGGCCTGCCGATAGTGCGTTTCGCCGATGGCCATCGCCTGGATGTCGTTCAGATAGCCGTCATTGCATTCGAACACCAGCGGATTGACGGTGGGCCAGCCGCGGCCGATCTCGGCGTGGGCCGCGATCGCCTGCCGGATCTGCGCCTGCGCCACGGCGCCGACCGCAAAGGTGTTGGTCAGCGCGATCGGCGTCTCCAGTACACCAAGCTCGTCGACTTGCACCAGCCCGATGCTCTTGCCGAAGCCGTTGATCACCGCGGCCGCGGCCGGAACCTTGTCCAGATACGGATCGCCGGCGTGCGGCAGCACCACCGTGACGCCGGTCTGCACCGCGCCATCGGCCAGCGTGCAATGTCCGACGCGCACGCCCGGCACATCGGTGATCGCATTGCGTGCGCCCGCCGGCAGGTCGCCGATATGCGGAGGAACGCCCGGTGCAGGCAAGTCCGGCGCGACGGAGGGTTCGTGCGGCATCGCGATGGCCCTCCGTCAGCGGCGGTCGATCTTCGGATCGAGCGCGTCGCGCAGCCCGTCGCCCAGCAGGTTGAACGCCAGCACGGTCAGGAAGATCGCCAGGCTGGGAAAGATCGCCACATGCGGGGCCGTGACCATGTCGGCGCGCGCCTCGTTCAGCATCGCGCCCCACTCGGGCGTCGGCGGCTGCGCGCCCAGGCCGAGGAAGGACAGGCTGGCCGCGGTGATGATCGAGGTGCCGATCCGCATCGAGAAATAGACGACGATCGACGAGATCGTGCCCGGCAGGATATGCCGCATCAGGATGGTCCAGTCGGACGCGCCGATGCTGCGCGCGGCCTCGATATAGGTCAGCCGCTTGAGCATCAGCGTGTTGCCCCGCACCAGCCGCGCGAACGCCGGGATGCTGAAGATCGCCACCGCGAACACCACGTTGACCATGCCGTTGCCCAGGATGGCGACGATGCCGATCGCCAGCAGGATGCCCGGAAACGCGAACAGCACGTCGGAGATCCGCATCACGATCCGGTCCCACCAGCCCTCGTAGTAGCCCGCCAGCAGGCCCAGCAGCGTGCCGACGATGGCGCCGACGATCACCGAGAAGAAGCCGGCGGCCAGCGAGATGCGCGTGCCGGCCAGGATGCGGCTGAAGATGTCGCGGCCCAGCGAATCGACGCCGAACCAGTGCGCCGCCGACGGCCCGGCGTTCAGCGCGTCGTAGTCGAAGTAGTTCTCGGGATCGTAGGGCACCAGCTGCGGCGACAGCACGGCGACGATCACCAGCAGGATCACGAACACACCGGCGGCCAGCGCCAGATGCTGGCGGCGGAACTTGCGCCAGAATTCGCTCCACGGCGTGCGGACGGGCTCGGCCTGCGCCGCCGCGCCCGGCACGGCGGCCTCGTTGGCCACGGTCGATAGCTCGGTCATGGACGGCCTCACTTGTAGCGGATGGTGGGGTTGATCACCGTGTACAGCAGATCTACCACCAGATTGATCAGGATGAATTCGAGCGAGAACAGCAGCACCTCGGCCTGGATCACCGGGTAGTCGCGCATCTCGACGGCATCGACCAGCAGCCGGCCGAGGCCGGGCCAGTTGAACACCTTCTCGACGACGATCGAGCCGCCCAGCAGGAAGCCGAACTGCAGGCCCATCATCGTGACGACCGGGATCATCGCGTTGCGCAGGCAGTGCTTGGCGACCACCAGCGACTCGCGCACGCCCTTGGCGCGCGCCGTACGCACGTAATCTTCCTGCAGCACCTCGACGAACGACGCCCGCGTAAAGCGCGCCATCACGGCGGCCACGGCGGCGCCGAGCGTCAACGACGGCAGGATGTAGTGCTTCCAGCTTTCCGCGCCGATCGACGGCAGCCAGCCGAGCTGGACCGAGAAGATCTCCATCAGCAGCATGCCGAGGGCGAAGGCCGGGAACGAGATGCCCGACACCGCAAGCGTCATGCCGATGCGGTCCGGCCAGCGATTGCGCCAGACCGCCGAGCCGATGCCGATCAGCATGCCGAACACCACGGCCCACAGCATCGAGGCGACGGTCAGCCACAGCGTCGGGAAGAAACGGTCGCCGATCTCCTCGCTGACCGGGCGCTTGGTGCGCAGCGAGTTGCCGAACTCCCCTTGCAGCGCATTGCCGAAGAAGGTGACGAACTGCTCGTGCAGCGGCTTGTCCAGGCCCAGGTCCTTGCGCACCAGTTCGACGGTGGCGGCATCGGCCTCCGGTCCCGCGGCGAGCCGCGCCGGATCGCCGGGCAGCAGATGCACGAACAGGAAGACCAGCACCGCGACGATCAGCATCGTCGGCACCACGCCCAGCACGCGCTTCAGAAAGTAATTCAACATGACGACTCCGTGGGTCCGCGCCGATCAGCAATCGGCGACCGGCGCGGACACCGGGGGGCTTGCAACAATGGCAATGAGGATGGCCGCAAAAGACCGCCGGCCGCCCGCCCCGCCCCCGCATACCTGGGGCGGGCGGCGCTGCGCGGCTTACTGCGAGCTGCTCTTGATATCGATGTTCTCGAACTCGAACGAGCCGTCCGGCATCACATAGGCGCCGCTCAGCCGCTTGCTGCGGGCATACAGCACCTGCTCGGTCACCAGGAAGGCCCACGGGGCGTCGGCCCAGATGCGCTGCTGCGCGTCCTTGTACAGCCGCGCCTTCTCGTTGCGGTCGGTGGTACGCAGCGCGCCGGCGATGTCGGCATCGACCTGGTCGTTCTTGTAGTACGCGGTATTCAGCAGCTTGGGCGGCATCGATTCGGACGCCAGCAGCGGACGCAGCGCCCAGTCCGATTCGCCGGTCGACGATGACCAGCCGACGTAGTACATGCGCACGCCGGCGTCCTCGGGCCTGGGCACGCTCTCGACCTTCTCGACGCGCTGGCCGGCCTCGAGCGCCTGCACCGAGGCCTTGATGCCGACCTGCTGCAGCTGCTGCTGCACGAACTGGATCACCTTCTGCGCGGTGGTGTGGTTATAGGCGGACCACAGCGTGGTTTCGAAGCCGTTCGGATAGCCGGCTTCCTTCAGCAGCGCGCGCGCCTTGGCCGGATCGTACGGCCACGGGCCCAGCTTCTCGGCGAAATCGACGCCCGGCGGCACCACGCCTTCGGCCGGGACCGCATAGCCGGCGAACGCCACCTTGGCCAGCGCCTGCTTGTTGATCGCGTAGTTGATCGCCTGGCGCACCTTGGGATCGTTGAACGGCTTGACCTGCGTATTGAGCGACAGGTAGCGCTGGATGATCGACGGCGCCGCGATCAGGTCGACCTTCGGGCTGGCTTTCAGCACCGCGGCCTGCTCGAACGGAATGCTGAAGGCGAAGTCGGCCTCGCCGGTCTGCATGATGGCCGAGCGGCTGTTGTTGTCGACCACCGGCTTCCAGGTGATCGTGTCGATCTTCGGCAGGCCGCTCTTCCAGTAGCCGGCAAACTTCTTGCCGCGCAGGTGGTCGGGCTGCTTCCACTCGACGAATTCGAAGGGACCGGTGCCGACCGGATGGAACGCGATGTCCTTGCCGTACTTCTTCAGCGCGGTCGGCGAAATCATCACGGCCGACGGGTGCGCCAGCACGTTGATGAACGGCGAGAACGGCTCCTTCAGCGTGATCTTGACGGTGGTCGGGTCGACCACGTCGGTGCGCGCGACGCGGTTGAACAGCGTGTAGCGCTTGAGCTTGTTGGCCGGATCGGTGACGCGGTCCAGATTGGCCTTGACGGCGGTGGCGTCGAAGCTGGTGCCGTCGTGGAACTTGACGCCCTTCCTGACCTTGATGGTGTAGACCAGTCCGTCCTTGCTGACGTCATAGCTGTCGGCCAGCACGTTGACCAGCTTCATGTCCTTGTCCAGGCCGAACAGGCCCTGGTAGAAGCTCTTGGAGACCGCCTGCGACAGCGTGTCGTTCGAATCGTAGGGATCGAGCGTGGTGAAGGTAGAGGCCACCGCCATCACCGCGTCCTTGGCGGCAAAGGCCGGTCCGGCCGCAAACGCGGCCATCAGCAGGCCGCCGGCAATCAGGCGCGCGGCGCCACGTCGGGACAAACTGGCTTGCATCATTGTCGATTCTCCTTGGTAAGACTGGCAGGGTGATCGGGCTGGGTCGGCTCTTGGCGGCCTTGCAGCCCGGGTTGGCTCAATACGGTTGGCCCAACACGGTTGGCTCAATACGGGTCGGCACAATGCGGGTTGGCGCGGGCAGCCTCAATAGGCGCCGCCGACGGCGTGCCGCGCAACGAAGTGGTCCGGGGCGACGGCCACCAGCGGCTGCACCACCGGCTCGTCGCCGATCGCGCGGATCGGGCTCGGCAGCTCGTCGACCTGCGGCTCGCGCCGCAGATGCCGGCGCGCGGGGTCGGCCACCGGTACCGCGGACATCAGCTTCTTCGTATAGGGATGCTGCGGGTTCTCGAAGATCGCGCGGCGCGGGCCGATCTCGACGATCTGCCCCAGATACATCACCGCGACCCGGTGGCTGACGCGTTCGACCACCGCCATATCGTGCGAGATGAACAGGAAGGCGATGCCCATCTCGCGCTGCAGGTCGAGCATCAGGTTGACGATCTGCGCCTGGATCGAGACGTCCAGCGCGGACACCGACTCGTCGGCGATCACGACCTTCGGGTTCAGCGCCAGGGCGCGCGCGATGCAGATGCGCTGGCGCTGGCCGCCCGAGAACTCGTGCGGATAGCGGGCGGCATGGGCAGGTGACAGGCCGACCTTGTCCAGCAGCCAGGCCACGCGCTGCTCGGCCTCCTTGCCGCTGGCGACCTTGTGCACCAGCAGCGGCTCCATGATCGAATAGCCGACCGGCACGCGCGGATCGAGCGAGGCGAACGGGTCCTGGAAAATGAACTGGATATTGCGGCGCAGGCTCTGCAGCGCGGGCCCCGACAGTTCGCCGATGTTCTGGCCGGCGAACTCGATGGTGCCGCTCTGGCTTTCGACCAGGCGCAGCAGCGAACGGCCCGTCGTCGATTTGCCGCAGCCCGATTCGCCGACCAGCGCCAGCGTCTCGCCGGGATACAAGTCGAAGCTGACGCGCTCGACCGCATGCACGCGGCGCGTCGGCCGTCCGAACAGCCCGCCCGGCACGTCGAAGCGGGTCACGAGATCGCGCACGCGCAGGATCGGCTGGGCCGAGGCATCGGGACGCGTGGCCGCGGCCGGTCTTTCGCCGGGGACTTCGGCGCTCGCATGCCCATCGCCGCCCTCCACCCGCACCAGCGGAAACTTGGCCGGCAGATCGGTGCCTGCCATCGCGCCGAGCTTGGGCACCGCGGACAGCAGTGCGCGCGTGTAGGGGTGCGCGGGCCGCGCGAACACGGTCGGCGCGTCGCCCTCCTCGACCTTCTCGCCGCGGTACATCACCAGCACGCGGTCCGCCATTTCGGCCACCACGCCCATGTCGTGCGTGATGAACAGCACGCCCATCTGCATCTCGGCCTGCAGATTGCGGATCAGCTGCAGGATCTCGGCCTGGATGGTGACGTCCAGCGCGGTGGTGGGCTCGTCGGCGATCAGCAGCGCGGGCCGGCACGACAGCGCCATCGCGATCATCACGCGCTGGCGCATGCCGCCGGACAGCTGATGCGGATAGCGGTCCAGCACGCGGCGCGCCTCGGGGATGCGCACCAGCTCGAGCATGCGCAACGCCTCGGCGCGGGCCGCCGCGCTGCCCTTGTTCTGATGCAGGCGGATCGATTCCGCGATCTGCTCGCCGACCGGGAACACCGGATTGAGCGAGGTCATCGGCTCCTGGAAGATCATCGCGATATCGGCACCGCGGATGCCGCGCATCGTGCCGGCGTCCGCGCTGGCGAGGTCGAGCACGTCGCCGCCACGGCGGCGCAGCAGCATGCTGCCGCTGGCCAGACGTCCGCCGCCATGTTCGACCAGGCGCATCAGCGCCAGCGAGGTCACTGACTTGCCGGAGCCCGACTCGCCGACCACCGCCAGCGTCTCGCCGCGGTCGATATGGAAGGACAGGCCGCGCACGGCTTCGACGGTGCGTTCGGAGGTGGCGAAGCGCACCGTCAGGTCGTTGACGGACACGACGCGCTGCGGCGGCAGCGCGAGGCTGGATGCGGTAGGCGCGGAAGACGCGGAAGACGATGTAGCCATGGAGTGTTCCTCGAAACCTGCGGGCATGGGGTCAGCGGTAGATCGCCACGTGGACCGGCTCGCCAACGCGGGCATGACCGCGGTACATGCCTTCGGTGTTGAACGGCAGCGCGACATTGCCGGCCGCGTCGATCGCCACCAGCCCGCCCCGGCCCTGGATCGCCGGCAGGCTCTGCATCACGACCGCATGCGTCGCGGCCTCCAGCGAGCTGCCGGCATAGCGCATGCGCGCCGAGATGTCGTAGGCCGCCACCGCGCGGATGAACATCTCGCCGGTGCCGGTGGTCGACACCGCCACCAGTTCGTCGGCATAGCAGCCGGCGCCGATTACCGGCGTATCGCCGACGCGGCCGAGCTGCTTGTTGGTGATGCCGCCGGTGGACGTTGCCGCGGCGAGCCGGCCCTGGGCGTCGAGCGCGACCGCGCCGACGGTGCCGAACTTGGTGCCGGGATCGAGCGGCTCGCCGCCCGCCTCATCGGCGTCGGCGCGCGCGGCCAGCGCGGCGGCGTCGTGATCGAGCAGGGCCATGCCGCTGCCCGCGCGGGCGCGTTGCCATTGCGCATGGCGCTCCGGCGTGTAGTAGTAATCCGCCTCGACCAGCGGCAGGCCCTGCGCCTGCGCGAAGGCTTCCGCGCCGTCGGCGGCGAACAGCACATGCTCGCTGCGTTCCATCACGGCGCGCGCCGCCAGTACCGGATTGCGCAGGCGCTTGACGCAGGCCACCGCGCCGGCGTCGCGGGTGGCGCCGTCCATTACCGCGGCGTCGAGTTCATAGGTGCCGGCGTTGGTCAGCACGGCGCCCTTGCCGGCATTGAACAGCGGACAGTCCTCGAGCAGCCGCACCGCTTCGGTCACGGCATCGACGGCGCTGGCGCCGTCCGCCAGCAGGCGCTGGCCCGCGCGCAGGGCCTGTTCGAGCGCGGCGATGTATTGGGCTTCCTTGTCCGCGTCCATCGCGGCGCGGGTGATGGTGCCGGCCCCGCCATGGATGGCGATCACGGGCGTGGGCTTGGAGGTCGATCGGTCTGCGTTCATGGTGCTGTGTCGGCCTGCACGGCAGGCAACTCGGTGAGGCTCGGGAGCGTTATTCGGTGCCGGGGTCCGGGCGCCGGCGCCGTGGCGCCTTGCCGGACCCCGGACGGGGCTTGGTCTGCGTGTCGCCCGCCGCGGCGGTGCGGCTGGAATCGCCGCGGGCATGGGTCTGATGCAGCCAGGGCAGCACGAATTCGGTCATGTCGGCGGCGGCCTTGACCGAGCCGGTGGCGCGGTGTGCCACCGCGCCGCACAGCGCCTCGATCATCGCCAGCACGGCCGCATCCGAGTTCGGTGACAGCTGCCGGCCGGCGCTGACATACAGCGCGATATCGGCAAACGGCGCCAGCGGCGAGGTCGGCCCGTCGGTCAGCGCCAGGATGCGGGCACCGTGGGCGCGGGCGCGCTCGGTCAGCGCGACGCTGTCATAGACATAGCGGGGAAAGGCGATCGGGATCACCAGATCGCGGCTGGTCAGCTTGAACAGCTGCCGCGCCGCCGTCGACGCGCCGCCGACGCCGGCGACCGTGATCACCGTGCGGCAGTACATGTCGAGCCCGTGCTGCAGCAGGCCGGCCAGATAGCCGCTCGCGCCGAAGCCCAGCACATAGACATGCTCGGCCTCGAGGATCGCCGTCACCGCGCGTTCGCAGGCATCGGCATCGAGCGCGCGGCGGGTGGCCTGCAGGTTGCGCTCGTTCTCCTCCAGCGAGGCCGCGATGATTTCCGTGACGGTGGCCGGGCGCTCCAGTTCGGTGCGCAGCTTCTCGACCGGCGCCAGCGTGGCCTCGAACCCGCGCACCAGTTCGGCGCGGAACTGCGGGTAGCCGTCGAAGCCCAGCGCATGGGCAAAGCGGTTCGCCGTCGCCACCGACACCTGCACCGCCTGCGCGAACTCGTCGATGCGCATCGTCGCCGCGCGGAACGGGTTGGCCAGCACGTAATCCGCCATGCGCTGGTGCGCCGGCGTCAGCGACGGAAACACCTTCGCGATGCGCTGCGAGACCGTGGTCTCGGGCGCGGCGTCTGGCGCGGAATCGGCCGGCCTGGCGGCCGGATCCGGACAGGAAGCAGTCATGGCTCTGCGGTGGGCCGGGCGCAATCTGGTGCATCCGGCAAACAGCTATCGATGTAAACAAATTTACACGCAATAGCCGTGCCATGAAAATAGAGTTTACGAGAGCAAGGGTTAACCCCGACCTCGTCATTCCTGGACGACTGCGCTGGGTCCGCCGCCGAACCTGCGGAACGCTTCTTGCAGCTTTCGAACTTCCCCCGAAAAACAGGAGGCACCCATGCCAGCGCAACGCCGAATCCTGGTGGTCGCGACCAACGTCGACCAGTATCAAAAAGTGGGCTATCGTACCGGCCTGTGGCTCAGCGAACTCACGCACTTCTGGGATGTGGCCGAGGAAGCGGGCCATACGCTGCAGCTGGCGTCGCCGTCGGGCGGCATGATCCCGATCGATCCCGAGAGCCTGATGCTGTCGGAACTTGCACGAAGTGCCGGCATGCGCAGCAGTGTTTTCAAACGCTATGAGGACCGGATCTTCATGGACCTGCTGAACGACACGGTCAACGTGGCGTCGGTCGATCCGGGCGAGTTCGATGCCATCTACCTGACCGGCGGGCATGGCGTGATGTTCGACTTCCCGGGTTGCGAGCCGCTGGCGCGGCTGATCGCGGCGATGTACGAGCAGGGTCGCGTGGTGGCCGCGGTGTGCCACGGCCCGGCCGGCCTGCTGGACGTCAGGCTCGGCAATGGCGAGCTGCTGGTGCAGGGCAAGCGCGTGACCGGCTTCTCGTGGAACGAGGAGATCATGGCCAAGCGCGACTTTGCGGTGCCGTTCGGGCTCGAACAGGAGCTCGGCAAGCGCGGCGCGCAATACAGCAAGGCGATGCTGCCCTTCGCGCCTTATGTGGTCGAGGACGGGCGCCTGATCACCGGACAGAACCCGGGCAGCGCGTATGGCGTGGCCAAGGCGGTGTTGCGCACGCTGCGGCTGTCGGAGCCGGCGGCCGAGCCGGCTTGAACGGCCCGGCTTGAACATGCCAGCTCGAACGACCGGACTCGAAAGTGCCACCCTGAGCCTGCCAGCTCGAACGCGCGGGCTCGAGGCCGCCGCCTGAACACCAGGGCGGCGGCCCGAAAGCTCAGCCGCCCTCGCCCATCGCCGGCAACACCCGGCCCGGATTCATCAGATTCTTCGGATCCAGCGCCCGCTTGACCTGCCACATCAGCTCGAGCTCGACCTGCGATTTGTAGCGCCGCAGATCATCGCGCTTGACCGCGCCGATGCCATGCTCGGCCGAGATCGAGCCGCCTTCGCCGTGGGCGAGGCCATCGACCAGATCGGATACCGGCTTGTACCACTGCGCGAGGAAGGCCTTCGCGTCGGCGTCCTTCGGCCGCAGCGGATTGAAGTGGACGTTGCCGTCGCCCATATGGCCGTAGATCACCATGCGGGCATCGGGCACCAGTTCCAGCACGCGACGCGAGGCCTCGTCGACGAAGTCCGCGATGCGCGACAGCGGCACCGACACATCGCACTTGATGCTGCCGCCGGTGCGCGTCTGCGCGTCCGAGATTTCCTCACGGATGCGCCAGAAGGTCTGCGCGTCCGCAACGCTGGCCGCGATCGCGGCATCCTGCACCAGCTGCTGTTCGTAGCCGCTTTCGAGGATTTCGAGCAGCGTCGCCTCGAGGCTGGCGGCGTCCGCGCCCGAACTCAACTCGATCAGCACCATCCAGTCGTGCCGCTGCGCCAGCGGCGAGGCGACATTGCCCAGATAGTCGAGCACCAGGTCGAGCGCCGGACCCGAGATCAGCTCGAACGCCGTGACCGCGCCCCCGGACAGCCGCTTGGCCTCGCCCAGCAGGCGCACGGCCGCATCCGGCGACGCCACCGCGACGAAGGCCACCGCGCTCGCGCGCGGCTGCGGCATCAGCTTCAGCACGGCGGCGGTGATGATGCCGAGCGTCCCTTCCGCGCCGATGAACAGGTGCTTCAGGTCGTAGCCGGTGTTGTCCTTGCGCAGGCCGCGCAGCGACGAGTAGATGCGCCCGTCGGGCAGCACCGCCTCGATGCCGAGCACCAGATCGCGCATATTGCCGTAGCGCAGCACCGCGGTACCGCCGGCATTGGTCGACAGATTGCCGCCGATCTGGCAGGAGCCTTCGGAGCCGATGCGCAGCGGAAACAGGCGCCCGCCCTCCTCGGCCGCGGCGCGGGCGGCGGCCAGCGTCACGCCGGCCTGCACCGTCAGCGTGTCGTTGACGGTGTCGATCGCCAGCACGCGGTTCATGCGGCTCAGGTTCAGCACCACGGCATCGCCGCGCGTGTCCGGCACCGCGCCGCCCATCAGCGAGGTATTGCCGCCCTGCGGCACCACGGGCACGTCGTGCGTATGGCACCACGCCATCACCGCGGCGACCTGCTCGGTGCTCGACGGCAGCACCACCACGCTGGCCTTGCCGCGGCTGATGCGCCGGTAGTCGGTGACATAGGACTCGGTATCGGCGTCGGCGACGAGGCAGGCGTTGTCGCCGACGATGGCTTGCAGCGCGCGCAGCGTGGCGTCGCGTGTGGAACTATCCAGGGACATGATGCGGAGAAATCGGGAAATTGTTCAGTAGGCGGCGGACGGCCGTTGTACGGGGACGGCGCCTTCCTCGCGAAAGGACGCGGCCAGCTGGCGCGCGGCCTTGGCGAACAGCAGCACGTCGACGCCGGTGGCGACGAAGGTGCAGCCCAGCTCCAGATAGCGCCGCGCCAGTGCGGCATCGGACGTCAGCGTGCCCGCAGCCTTGCCGCTGGCCACGATGGTGCGCATCGCGTTCTCGATGGCTGCCTGCACTTCCGGGTGGCCGGGATTGCCGCGATGCCCCATCGACGCGGCCAGGTCGGCCGGTCCGATAAAGACGCCGTCGATGCCATCGACCGCGCAGATCTCTTCCAGGTTTGCCAGCGCGGTCACGGTCTCGGCCTGCACCAGCAGGCAGACCTCGTCATCGGCGACATCGAGATAGTCGGTGCGGCCGCTCCAGCGCGAGGCACGCACCACCGCGCTGCCGACGCCGCGGATGCCCTGCGGCGGATAACGCGTCGCGCTGACCAGCATGCGCGCCTGCTCGGCGGTATCGACCATCGGCACCAGCAGCGTGGTCGCGCCGATATCGAGCAACTGCTTGATCAGCGGGACGTCGCCCGCCACGGCGCGCACCACGGGCGCGCTCGGATACGCGGAGACGGCCTGCAGCTGGGCCAGGATGCTGCGCACATCGTTGGGGGCGTGCTCGCCGTCGATCAGCAGCCAGTCGAAGCCGGCGGTGGCCGAGACCTCGGCCAGATACGGCTCGGCCATCGACAGCCAAAGGCCGATTTGCGGCCGGCGGGCGGCCAATGCGGTCTTGAAGGGATTGGATGCGGGCATGACGGGTCCTGTCAAAGCAATGCGGGTTCGATGGGCCTGGCGACCGAGCCTTGTACGGCGTTGTACGGCCTTGTACGGTTGCCTGCGGCGTTCTACGGCTGCGGCCGGCCTCAGTCCAGTTGCCCCTGGCACAAATACTTCAAATGCAGGTAATCGTCCAGTCCATGGCGCGAACCCTCGCGCCCGTAACCGGACTCCTTGACGCCGCCGAACGGCGCGGCCTCGGCCGCGATGGCGCCCTCGTTGATGCCGACGATGCCGGTCTCCAGCGCCTGCGCGACGCGCCAGATGCGGCGCACATCGTTCGAATAGAAGTAGGCGGCAAGGCCAAACGGCGTGTCGTTGGCGTGGCCGATCACCTCGTCCTCGCTCGCGAAGCGGAAGATCGGCGCGACGGGGCCGAAGGTTTCTTCGCAGGACAACGCCATCTGCGGCGTGGCCCCGATCAGCACGGTGGGCGCGTAGTAGTGCGGACCGTCCGCGGTACGCACGCGCTTGCCGCCGGTGACGACGCGCGCGCCCCGGGCCACCGCATCCTCGACATGGCGGGCGATCTTGTCGACCGCGCGCGCATTGATCATCGGGCCGATCTGCGAGCCCTCCTCGCTGGCCGGGCCGACCTTCAGCGCCCCGACGCGGCGAGCCAGCCGTTCGACGAAATCGTCGTGAACGGCCTCGTGCACGTAGATGCGGTTCGGGCAGACGCAGGTCTGGCCGCCGTTGCGAAACTTCGATGCCATCAGCCCTTCGACCGCGGCGTCGAGGTCCGCATCCTCGAACACGATAAAGGGCGCGTTGCCGCCGAGCTCCAGCGACAGCTTCTTCAGCGTCGATGCGGATTCGCGCGCCAGGTGCTTGCCGACCGGCGTCGAGCCGGTGAACGTGATCTTGCGCACGCGGCTGTCGGCGAGCCAGACGTCGACCACCTCGGGCGTGCGTTCGCGCGACGCAGTGACGATGTTCAGCACGCCCGCCGGCACGCCGGCAAGCTCGGCCAGGTACACCAGCGCCAGCGCGGTCAGCGGCGTGTCCTCGGCCGGCTTGGCGACCACGGTGCAGCCGACCGCCAGTGCCGGCGCGATCTTGCGCGCGATCATCGCCAGCGGAAAGTTCCACGGCGTGATCGCCGCCACCACGCCGACCGGTTCCTTCAGCACCAGCATCTTTCGGCCCGGCACGGCCTCGGCCACGATGTCGCCGCAGATGCGGACCGCCTCGGCCGCGAACCATTCGACGTACGCGGCGCCGTACTGCACCTCGCCGCGGCTCTCGTGCATCGGCTTGCCCTGCTCGGCCGAGATGATGCGCGCCAGGTCTTCCTGGTGCTCCAGGATCAGCGCATGCCAGCGCTGCAGCAGACGCGCGCGCTCCCTGGCCGGACGGCGGCTCCAGTCGGCGAAGGCCGCGTGCGCGGCATCGGCGGCGCGGCGCGCGTCCTCGGCGCCGCTGTCGGCAACCTGCGTCAGCGTCGCGCCGTCCGCGGGATTGGCGACATCGAGGCGCTCACCGCGCGCGGCAGGTTGCCACTGGGCGCCGATCAGGTTCTGGCCGCGCAGCAGCGCGGCGTGGGAAAGCTGCAGGGACATGATGCGATGGAGGTCTTGGAGAAGGACGGTAAGCGGGTGGACGCGGCCGCATGCGGCCGAAGAAAACGCCGAAAGCCGCCGCAAGCAGCCACGGGCGGCCACAAGCGACCGCATGTGGCCAATCAGCTGACGATGCCCATATGCCAGGGCACGAACTCGTTGTCGCCCAGGCCGAGCAGCTCGCTGCGGGTCTTGTCGCCGGAGGCCACACGCAGGATATGTTCGAAGATACGTTGCCCCATCTCGGCGACGGTCAGCTCGCCGTCGACGATGACGCCGCAGTTGATGTCCATGTCGTCGGCCAGGCGCCGGTACATCGGCGTGTTGGACGCCAGCTTGATCGTCGGCGCGGGCTTGGAGCCGAACATCGAGCCGCGGCCCGTGGTAAAGCAGATCAGGTTGGCGCCGCTGGCGATCTGGCCGGTCACCGCGACCGGGTCATAGCCGGGCGAATCCATGAAGACGAAGCCGGCCTTGTCGATCGGCTCGGCGTATTCGTAGACCGCCTGCAGCGGCGTGGTGCCGCCCTTCATCGCGGAGCCCAGCGACTTCTCGAAGATGTTGGCGAGGCCGCCCTGCTGGTTGCCGTGGCCGACCACGCCGTTGAACTGCGCGTTGTGGCCGGCGGTGTAGCGCTCCCACCAGGCCAGCCGGTCCAGCAGCTTCTGCCCGACCTCCGGCGTGACGGCGCGCCGCGTCAGCATGTATTCGACGCCATGAATCTCGGGCGTTTCCGACAGGATCGCGGTGCCGCCGTGGCGCACCAGGATGTCCATCGCCGCGCCCAGCGCGGGATTGGCGGTGATGCCGGAAAACCCGTCGGAGCCGCCGCACTCCAGGCCGATCTTCAGATGGCTGGCGGACACCGGCTGGCGTTGCGCGGCATTCGCTGCCGGCAGCATCGATTCGATCGCGCGGATACCGGCGGCGATGGTCTCGCGCGTGCCGCCGGTGTCCTGCATCACCATCGTATGCAGCTGGCTGCCGGGCTCGAGTTGTTGCGACTCGACCAGCGATGCGACCTGATTGCGCTCGCAGCCAAGCCCCACGATCAGCACACCGGCCAGATTCGGATGGCGCGCATAGCCGGCCAGCGTGCGACGCAACAGATCGAAATGCTCGCTCGGCGACGACATGCCGCAGCCGGTGCCATGCGCAAACGCGACCACGCCATCGACATTGGGATAGGCCGCGAGCCGCTCCCGCGTGAAATGGTCCGCAATATGCCGGATCACCGTGGCCGAGCAATTGACCGACGACAGGATGCCGATGAAGTTGCGCGTGCCGACGCGGCCGTCGGCGCGCACGAAGCCCTGGAAGGTCGCGCGCTCGGCCTCGGGCACATAGTCGATCGGCCGCACGTCGGTGCAGAAGGCCGGATCGCGATAAAAGTCGACCAGCTTCAGGTTGTGCGAATGCACGTGCTCGCCCGGCGCGATATCGCGGTCGGCGACGCCGATCACGGTGTCGTACTTGCGCACCGGCTCGCCCTTCGCGATCGCGCACGCGGCGATCTTGTGGCCGGCCGGCACCTGGGCCCGCGCACGCACGCCAAGCTCGGGCAACGGCTGTCCCAGCGCCAGGTCCTGGCGCGCGATCAGCACGTTGTCATTGGCGTGCAGGCGGATGACGGCATTGACGTTCACGTCGAACAATTCCTGTGGTTGGCGGGGGCAATCGGCAATCGGCAATCGGCAATCGGCAATCGGCGGTCGGCGGGCGGCGGCTTGCGGAATCAGCTCTGCTGCAGCATTTCCTTCAGCTTGAGCCGCTGGATCAGCTGGGTTTCCTGCTCGTAGACCGTCGCCACGTACTTCTTGTAGTCGGGGCCGTCGAGGTACATCACCGGCGCGTCGATGCGCGCGGCCACCTGCCTGAATTCCTTGCTGGCGACCGCGGCGCGGAAGGCGTCGCGCAGCTGCTTCTCAATGGCCGGGTCCAGCCCCTTCGGTGCGCCGATGCCGTTGGGCGCTTCGACCACGACGTCGTAACCGAGCTCGCGCAGCGTCGGCGTGTCCTTGAAGCGCGGCGTCCGCTGCTCGCCCCAGGTCGCCAGCAGCCGCAGCTTGCCGGATTCGACATGCGGCGCCCACGAGCTGGAATCGGCCAGCAGGTCGACCTGGCCGCCGAGCACGTCCTGCAGCGCAGCCGAGCCGCCCTTGTAGGCGATCGCGTTGAAACGCACGCCGGCGGCCAGCGCGAACTGCTCCATGCCGACATGGGTCGCACCGCCGATGCCGGCGTGGGCATAGGTCAGCTTGCCGGGATTGGCCTTGGCCGCCGCGACGACTTCCTGCAGCGTCTTGTACGGCGAGCTGGCCGGCACCGCGATGCCGAAGGTCTGGCCCGACGTGCGCGCCAGATAGGTCAGCTCGGTGCGCGGATCGATCTCCAGCATGCCGAGCTGCGAGAAGCGCGTTACCGAGATCGGAATCTGGCCGATGGTGTAGCCGTCCGGCTTGGCGCGCGCCAGCGCGCGGGTGCCGATCATGCCCGAGGCGCCGGCGCGGTTCTCGACGACGATCGATTGCTTCAGGATGCCCGAGGCGACCTGGCACAGCGCGCGCATCGACTGGTCGGCGGTGCCGCCGACCGGCCACGGGCAGATGAAGGTGATCGGACGTTCGGGATAGGTGGCGGCACTGGCGCCGCGTGCCAGCAGCATGCCGGCGGTACCCGTGGCAGCCGCCGCCGCGGCCGTGGCAACACCGGCGCTGGCGCCGAGGATCAGGCGGCGGCGCGCGGGATTGGTGGTGGAACCTTGGTTCATTGTCGTCCTCGCACTGTGTTATCGGTGGTGGCCGGCGTGCATCGAGGCAACGCCATGGGCGGCATTGTGTCCGGCAACGACATAACGATCCAATCCAATATCGTCATTGCTTCATAACCTTTCCGTTAAGTAGGCCGCGAGGTAGACTGCGCGGCATGCCCCATATCGACCGCGCGCTGCGCTCCAATATCAAGCTACGCCATCTGCAGTTGCTGGTGGCGCTCGACGAGTTCCGCCACCTCGGCAAGACCGCCGAATTCCTGTCGATCAGCCAGCCCGCGGTGTCCAAGACACTGACCGAGGTCGAGAAGATGCTGGGCCTGGTGCTGTTCTCCCGCTCGACCCGCGGCACCGAGCCGACCGCGGCGGGAGAAGCGCTGATCCGCTTCTCTCGCCGCGTGCTGGCGCAATACGATCGCACGCGCGAGGAGATCGAAGCGGTCGACACCGGCGCGGCCGGGCGCGTGCGCGTCGGCGCGATGGGCGCGGCGCTGCCGGTGCTGCTGGCGCGCGCCACCGCCCGGCTGAAGGCGCGCTCGGCGCAGGCCACCGTGCTGATCGAGGAAGGCGATCTCACGCATCTGCTGCCCAAACTACGGCTGTCCGAACTGGACCTGATCGTGGGCCGGCTGGAACCGGGCTATGCGGCGCCGGACCTGGCCACCGAGGCGCTATACAACGAACCGATGGTGGCCGTAGTGCGGCCCGGGCATCCGCTCGCCGGCAAGCGCAAGGCCGGCTGGGCCGACCTGGCGCAGCTGCCCTGCGTGATGCCGCCGCCCTGGGCCTCGTTACGGGTCAAGCTGGAGCAGGCGTTCCTCGCCCAGGGCCTGGAGCCGCCATCGGACCGGATCGAGACCTCGTCCTATCTGGCGGTCTCGACCTTCGTCACGCAGCGCGACGCCGTCGGATTCCTGGCACGCTCGGTGGCGAAGCAGTTCGCCAGCGAAGGCAGGCTCGAGGTCGTGAATATCGCCGTGCCGATCGAGCTGCCGCCGGTCGGGATCATTACGCTGCGTGCATCGCGCGAGGCCGGGCTGGGCGCGAGCGCGGAGCATCTGATCGATTGCCTGCGGCTGGCGGCGGCGGAGATGGACGCCGGGGAAAAGCCGCGGCGACGGAGCGCACGACCCGGGTCATGATCCGGTCGAAGGGTTGTCATCGCCCCTGCCGCGCTGCCGCGCCGCCCTTGACCAGCGCCTCGATCGCCCTCGCCGCCGCCAGATGCTGCGGCACCGACAGGCCTTGCGTCGCGTTGGCCGGGGAGATCTGCGCGCCCTGGGCGCTGCCGCGGGCGGTGAAGTCCGCGCCTGGCGCATAGACGTTGCGGGCGATCGCGCCGACCTCGGCGTCGGACAGATCGGCGGCCACCAGCAGTTGCGCGGCGACCGCCACGGTAGCCACGCTGGCCGCCTGGTTCGCATAAGTGCCGGCCGGCACCGTATAGCGGAAATAGCCGCGGCCCGAATCGGCGAGCGCGGCGGCGGCCTTGTCGCCGAGCGGCAGCAGGCGCAGCGGAATCGCGGCCAGTGCGTCGCGGATACTTTCCGACGGCACGCCGATGATCTGGATCACGGCATCGACCTCGCCCTGCCGAAGCGCCACCAGCGAGGCGTTGATGCCCAGCTCGCGCCCGGCAAAATCCGCTGGCTTGAGGCCGTGCGCCGCAAGCACACGTAACGCCGTCCGTTGCGACGCGCCGCCCTTCTCGCCGATGGCGATGCGCTTGCCGCGCAGGTCCGCCACCGTCTTGACGGCCGCATCGGCGCGCACGAGAACATGGACCGCCTCGGGATACAGGCTGCCGATCGCGCGCAGCGAGGTGAACGGGCCATCGGCGGCGAAGTCGCCGTCGCCGCGATAGGCGTCGAGCGCGGCATCGGCCTGCGCCAGCGCGAGTGAGGCCTTGCCCTGCCGCAGCATCCGCAGGTTCTCGTCGCCGCCGCGCGTGACCAGCGGCACCACGCGCGCGCCGGGATTGGCGGCCAGCGCCTGGGCGAAGCGCAGATATTGCCCGCCCTCGGCGCCCGCTGCGAGCGGGTAGCCCTGCTTGGCGCGAGCCAGCCGGGCGCGGATGCTGGCATGCGCGGCGGCAAGTTCCTGCGTGATCATCGCGTGCTGCTCTGGCGACGATTCGGCCGGCACGGATTCGACGATGCGGCGCACGGCCTCCAGCATCGCGGCCGCGCCTTGCGGGGCGCTGGCCGCATAGGCGGGCGCGGTGACCGGGCGATAGCCGCCCGGCACCACTGGCACCCATCGCCCATTTTCTTCGCGGTACACCGCGGCGCCGTGCGCGCGGATGATATCGCCCGCCTTGTTGCCGCCCAGCGCGATGCCCTGCACGCCCTTGGGCGCCGCACCGAGCGCCGAGATCAGCCCGGCGACGCCGGGCGCATCCCATGCGCCGAAATCGAAGTCGCGCGTCAGCTTCAGCTCGGCGTCGAAGTAGACGACACGCCGGTCTTCGCCCGGAGGACCGCGCCGATCGGTCTGCGAGCCCTGGCGCCGCAGGTCCGCCACCTCGACCGTTCCCGGCGGCAGTGCCTGGGCCAGCCGCGCGGCGACGTCCTTGCGCAGCACGTCGGCGTCCGGGCCGCGCTCGCATCCCGCCAGCAGCGACGCGACGATCAGGGCAAACAGCGCGAAGAACAGGCGGCGCACGATCAGCCTCCCATCCATGGCATCGCCAGCATCAGCGTCAGCACGAAGGCATTCATGATGTCGACGAAGAAGGCGCCGGCCAGCGGCGCGACCACGAAGCTCTTCGGGGCCGGTCCGTGCTTGGCGGTAATTGCCTGCATATTGGCCATCGCGGTGGCGGTCGAGCCCATGTTGAAGCCGATGAAGGCGGCGGACAGCACCGCAGCCTCGTAGTCCCGCCCCATGAAGCGGAAGCAGACCAGCACCACATACAGCACGATAAAGACCACCTGCATCGCGATGATCGCGATGAATGGCCCCGCGGACAGCGCCACGTCGACCAGGTCGAGCGCCATCATCGTCATCACCAGGAACAGCGACAGGCTCACATTGGAGATCAGCTCGGCTGGCCGGTCGTCGAAGCGCACGCCAGTCAGCGGCAGCAGGTTGCGGATCACGATGCCGGTCAGCATGCACCACAGGAAGCCTGGGATCGTGATGGCCTGGCCCGAGAACAGCGAGGCGAGCCAGCGGCCGACCACTACCGCCACCAGGATGCCGCCCAGCGCGCCGACGGCCGCGACGGTGGTGATCGGAAATCCATGGGCCTGCGCCTCGACGCTCGCCTCGTCCTCACCCTGCGAGCGCAAGCGATATCGAGAAATCAGATATTGCGCGACCGGCCCCGCAATGATGCCGCCGACGATCAGGCCGATCGTCGCCACCGTCATCGACAGCTCCATCACGGACTGCAGATTGTTGATCTCGGCGAAGCGCTCGGCATAGGCGGCGCCGGTGCCGTGCCCGCCCACCAGCGTGATCGAGCCGCCGACCAGCCCGAAGATCGGATGCAGGTCCAGCGCCTTGGCCATCGCGACGCCGACGGTGTTCTGCACCACGATGTAAGGAAACAGCACGATCAGGAAGATCACCAGCGCCTTGCCGCCCTGCTTCAGCGCGCGCAGGTCCGCCCCCATGCCGACGCCGGCAAAGAACATCAGCAGCAGCACGGGCTTGATGGCGGCGTCGATGACGACGCGGAAGTCGAACAGCGCGACCGCAATCGCCGCGACCGCGGCAAACAGGACCCCGCCGGTGATCGGATCGGGAATGTTGTAGCGCGACAGAAAGGCGACCCGGCGATTGATCAGCGTACCGAGCAGCAGGACCAGCACGGCGATCAGCACCGAGGTGACCGGATCGAGGCGAATCTGCATCGAGTTCCCATCCTTGCCCGCCTGTGCCGGCGGAAAAGTGACGCGTATGGATCTATGCCAGCATAGACGCGCCAAATGCGAACCGCAATGCGCAAAAAAAATGCCGGACGCGATCGACCGCGTCCGGCATTCGGGCAAGCGCGACCGGAGGTTACGCCGCCGACTGCGTCAGCTCGGGCGTGCCCGGGGCGGCGGGCGCGACGGCCTCGCCGGCCATCGCCTTGCGCAGCTGATCCTTGTCCAGCTCGCCTTCCCAGCGCGCGACGACGATCGCGGCGGTCGCATTGCCGACCAGGTTGGTCAGCGCGCGGCATTCCGACATGAAGCGGTCGACGCCGAGGATCAGCGCCATGCCGGCGACCGGCACCGAGGGCACCACCGCCAGCGTGGCCGCCAGCGTGATGAAGCCCGCGCCGGTCACGCCGGCCGCGCCCTTGGAGCTGAGCATCGCGACCAGCAGCAGCAGGATCTGGTCGCCGAACGACAGGTGGATGTCGCAGGCCTGCGCGATGAACAGCGCGGCCATCGTCATGTAGATGTTGGTGCCGTCCAGATTGAACGAATAGCCGGTCGGCACGACCAGGCCGACCACCGACTTGGCGCAGCCGGCCCGCTCCATCTTCTGCATCAGCGTCGGCAGCGCGGCCTCGGACGAACTGGTACCCAGCACCAGCAGCAGTTCCTCACGGATATAACGGATCAGCTTGACGATCGAGAAGCCGTTGTAGCGCGCCACCAGGCCCAGCACGATCAGCACGAACAGCAGCGACGTCAGATAGAAGGTGCCGACCAGCATCGCCAGGTTGGCCACCGACTTGATGCCGTACTTGCCGATGGTGAACGACATCGCGCCGAACGCGCCGATCGGCGCGACCTTCATCAGGATCGACACCAGGCGGAACACCGGCAGCGTGACGGCCTGCAGGAAATCGACCACCGGCTTGCCGCGCTCGCCGACCAGCGCCAGCGAGATGCCGAACAGCACCGCGACGAACAGCACCTGCAGGATGTCGCCATTGACCATGGGGCTCAGCACCGTGGTCGGGATGATGTTCATCAGGAAGCCGGTGATGGTCGAATCGTGCGCCTTGGCGACGTAGCCGGACACCGCGTTCGAATCCAGCGAGGCCGGATCGATATGCAGGCCGTGGCCGGGCTGGACCACGTTGCCGACGATCATGCCGACCGCCAGCGCCAGCGTCGAGAACGTCAGGAAGTAGATCATCGCCTTGCCAGCGACGCGGCCGACCTTCTTCAGGTCCGACATGCCGGCGATGCCGGTGACCACGGTCAGGAAGATCACCGGCGCGATGATCATCTTGACCAGCTTGATGAAGCCGTCGCCGAGCGGCTTCATGCTCGAGCCGATATCGGGCCAGTAGTGGCCCAGCGCGATGCCGGCGACGATGGCGACCAGCACCTGCACGTACAGATGGCGATAGAACGGACGAGGCTGCGCGGCCGTGGCCGCGGCGGTGTGGGTGTCGATCATGCGGGTGTCCCCTGCCAATGGGCTGCCGGGCGCCATGCGGGGGCACGCGGCGGCGAGTTTCTTGAAATATCCTGGCCGAGCGGATGCGGCGCCGGACCAGCCGCTATCGCAATGCGTGTGCCAGCCGAATGTCTTTCACAATTCGTTGATCTTTAAGGGAAAAATTCGGACGCGCCGTGCGGCGCGCTGGCGTTTGAGTGGAAATCCACATAGAATTCGGGCCACTTGTATGGAAATCCACACAACTTTCGCCTCACACAACCGCGCTTGCGTGTCCGACGTGCCGGCTTGACCGCTTCGCTATCACCGCCCCCTTCACCCCGCCGATGGCCCGCCCGCCCGCCGCGACCCTGCCAACCGACCACGCGCCCGCGCGCCGGTCCTTCACGCCGCGCGCCGCGGCGGGCGTCGCGCTGGCCGCGCTGCTGATGCTGGCGCTGACGGTCGCGGTGCTGCGGATGGTCGAGCGCACGGCGCATCGCGAGGCCACCGCGGCGGTCACCCAGCGTGCGCTGACGGCCGCGCAGTTCAACGTCGCCACGCTGCGGCGGGATCTCGAAAAGCATCGCGCGCTGCCGTTCGTGCTGGCGCAGGACCCCGACGTGAAGACGGCGCTGGCGACGGCCGACCCGCAGCGCCTTGCCGCGCTGAACGGCAAGCTCGAGGCGCTGGCGGCCGGCACGGGCGCCTCGGTGATCTACGCGGTGGACCGCCGCGGCCTGACGGTCGCCTCGAGCAACTGGCGCGGCCCCGACAGCTTCGTCGGCGAGAACTACGCCTTCCGCCCCTACTACCAGGGCGCGATGGCCGGCGGCGCCGCCGAGCACTTCGCCCTGGGCACGATCAGCCGCCGCCCCGGCCTTTACCTGTCGCACCGGCTCGACGATGCCGGCGGACAGCCGCTGGGCGTGGTGGTCGTCAAGGTCGAGTTCCCCGGCCTCGAGGAAGACTGGGCGCACCTGGCCGAGCCGGTCTTCGTCACCAACAGCGATGGCGTGGTGCTGTTGACCAGCGAGCCCGGCTGGCGCTTCCGCTCGATGGTGCCGCTGGGCGAGGCGGCGGCCGAGCAGCTGCGGCGCAGCCTGCAGTTCGGCGATGGCACCTTCGCCCCGCTGCCGATCCGGCCGTTTTCCGCTGCGACCGGTGGCGCGCCGGCGCGCAAGCCGCCGGCCAGCGGCGAGGAGGTGCGTGCCGACGTGCCCGGTCATCCGGCAGGCGACAGCTATCTCCACGTTGCGCTGCCCGTACCGTCCACGCATTGGACCTTCCATCTGCTGGCGCCCAGCCGCGACGAGCGGACCGGCATCGCGGCGCGGATGCAGGCGCAGGCGCTGGTGGTGCTGCTGCTCGCCTATATCGCCATTGCCAGCGCGATCTACGTGCGGCGCCGGCTGCGGCGGCACAATGCGCAGCAGGCCGCGATCCGCGCCGAACTGACCGCGCGCGTGCAGGCGCGCACCGCCGAACTGCAGGCCGCCAACGACCAGTTGCGCGCGGAGATGGAGGAGCGCCGCCAGGCCGAACTGCGGCTGCATGCCGCGCAGGAAGAACTGGTGCAGGCCAACAAGCTGACGTTCCTCGGCCAGATCGCCGCCGGCGTCGCCCATGAGATCAATCAGCCGGTGGCGGCGATCCGCAGCTATGCCGACAACGCCGGCAGCTATCTGGAGCGCGGCGAGGCCGACGGCGCGCGCTCCAGCCTCGCGCGGATCGGCGCACTGACCGAGCGCATCGGCGCCATCACGGGCCAGCTGCGCGCGTTTGCCCGCAAGGGTTCGGGCGCGCGCGAGCCGACGCCAGTGGACGACGCGATCGAAGGCGCGCTGCTGTTGCTGGGGCCGCGCCTGCGCACGCAGCCCGTCGCCCTGGTGCGCTCCGGCGACAAGGGCCTGCGGGTGCAGGCGGAACGGTTGCGGCTCGAACAGGTGCTGGTCAATCTGCTGCAGAACGCGCTGGACGCCGTCGCCGGCCGCGACGATGCGCGGATCGACATCGCGACGCATGCGGACCATGCGGACGGTGCGAACGGTGGGGACGATGCGCGCGTGCGCATCGAGATCGCCGACAACGGCCCCGGCATCGCGCCCGAGATCGCCGAGCGGCTGTTCACGCCCTTCTCCACCTCGAAGCCGGAGGGCATGGGACTGGGGTTGGTGATCAGCCGCGACATCGTCGCCGAGTTCGGCGGCACGCTCGATACGCGCCCCCGCAGCGGCGGAAACGGCGGAAGCGGCAGCGGCGCGATCTTCACCATCACACTGAATTCAGCTCCATGATGCAAACCAGCGAAGCGCAAGCCAGTCAGGGTCCGGTACGCCGGGTCGCCCTGGTCGACGACGACCACGACGTTCGCGCCGCAGCAGCCGAAAGCCTGACCCTGGCCGGCTATCGGGTCGACGCGCACGCCAGCGCGCAGTCCTTTCTCGACAGCCTGCGCGACGGCTATCCCGAGGTGCTGGTCACCGATATGCGGATGCCGGGGCTCGACGGCCTGCAGCTGTTCGAGCGGGTGCTGGAGCGCGACGCCAGCCTGCCGGTGATCTTCATCACCGGCCATGGCGATATCGCGCAGGCGGTCGAGGCGATGCGCCGCGGCGCCTACGATTTTCTGGAGAAGCCCTACGCCACCCATCGCCTGCTGACCGCCGTCGGCCATGCCTGGGAACAGCGCCGTCTGGTGCTGGAAAACCGCCGGCTGCAGGACGCCGCGACGCAAGCGGAAAGCGCCTGGCCGCTGATCGGCGTGACGCCGGCGATGGAGCGGCTGCGCCAGACCATCCGTCATATCGCGGATGCCGATGTCGATGTGCTAGTGGTCGGCGAAACGGGCAGCGGCAAGGAAATGGCCGCGACCGCGCTGCATCGCTGGAGCCGGCGCAGCGCCGGCGAGCTGGTCGCGCTCAATTGCGCGGCGCTGCCCGAGAGCGTGATCGAGAGCGAGCTGTTCGGCCACGAGCCCGGCGCCTTCACCGGCGCGCAACGCAAGCGGATCGGCCGCATCGAACACGCCAACGGCGGCACGCTGTTTCTCGACGAGATCGAAGGCATGCCGCCGTCGGTGCAGCTGAAGCTGCTGCGCGTGCTGGAGACGCGCAGCGTCGCGCCGCTGGGCACCAACGAAATGCGGCCGGTCGATCTGCGCGTGATCGCGGCCAGCAAGGTCGATCTGGGCGACCCCGCGCAGCGCGGCGATTTCCGCGAGGATCTGTATTACCGCCTCAACGTCGTCACGCTGTACATGCCGCCGCTGCGCGAGCGGCGCGAAGACATTCCGCTGCTGTTCGAGGTCTTCACCGGCCAGGCCGCGCGCCGCTTCCAGCGCGAGGCGCCGCCGGTCACCGACGCGGTACGGCGCTACCTCAATACGCACGCCTGGCCCGGCAACGTACGCGAACTGCTGCATTTCGCCGAACGCTTCGTGCTGGGCGTGCATACGCTGCCGACGCCCCCCGCCGCGCAGGCCGCGACCTCAGGCGACACCAGCGCCGAAGGCACGCTGGCCGAACGGATGGACCGCTACGAGGCCCAACTGATCCGCGACACGCTCGCCGCGAACGGCGGCAATGTTCGCGCAACGCTGGAATCGCTGGGCATCGCGCGCAAGACCTTCTACGACAAGCTGCATCGGCATGGGATCGAGCGGCGGGAGTATCTGAGCGACAAGACGGAATAGCCATCAAAGGCATTGCGAACGCGAGCAGTCGGGAAGGAGCGCGGACTTTTGAACTACGTTGGAATCCGACCGCTGCCCTAATCTGTCCTCTCCCGGATGTACATGCCGGTGATGACTCCAGGTACGTCAGTGGCCCGCCTTGCGCCGGCCACTTCATTTTGTACGCCGGTCTGTCCCCGGGCGTTGCCTCACGGATTGCTCAATCCACCGTAATCCCCCGCTGCCGAATCACCCCGGCCCAGCGCGTCGTCTCCTTCTGGATCGTCTCGGCCAATTGCCGTGGCGTGCCGCCGCCGACGTCCATGCCGAGCGTCGCGAGCTTGCTCTTCAGGCCCGGATCGGCCAGCACTTCGCCAGCCTGGCGGCTCAGCTGCTCGACGACCTCGCGCGGCGTGCCGGCGGGCGCCATCAGCGCGTACCAGGACACCGCCTCGAACTGCGGAAAGCCCTGTTCGGCGATGGTCGGCACATCGGGCAGCACGGCCGAGCGCCTGGCGCTGGCCACGCCGAGCGCGCGCAGCCGGCCGGCCTGGATATACGGCAGCGCCGCCGACATCTGCGCGAACATCATCGTGACCTGGCCGCCGACGAGGTCGGTCATCGCCGGGCTGACGCCCTTGTAGGGCACGTGGATCAGCTTGACGTTGGCGTCGAGCTGCAGCAGTTCACCGGCCAGATGCGCCTGGCTGCCGGCCCCGGGCGAGGCGAACGTCAGCTTGCCGGGCTGCTGGCGGGCGAGCTTGAGCAGATCCCCGAGCGACCTGGCCTGGACGCCAGGGTGGACCACCAGCACGTTCTCGGCCGTCGCCAGCATCGTGACCGGCACCAGGTCGGCCGCCTTGTAGGGCAGGTTCGGCATCAGCGAAGGATTGACGGCGATATTGCCGACCGGCACCACGGCGAGCGTATAGCCGTCGGGTGCCGCCTTGGCGACCTGATCGACGCCGATCGTGCCCGCCGCGCCGGCCTTGTTCTCGACGACGACCGGCTGGCTCCAGCGTTTGGACAGGCCATCGCCCACCGCGCGGCCGAGCACGTCGGCCGGGCCGCCGGCGGCAAAGGGCACCACCAGCCGGACCGGCTTGGCGGGATAGGCTTGCCCGCCGCCGCCCTGCGCCGATGCGCCAGGCGGCACGCTTGCCGCAAGCAGCGCGCCCAGTATCGTGGAAAGCAAACGCATCATCGTGAATCTCCCGAGTGAATCAGGCCAATGGATCGGAGGGGTGCGGCAAGGGCTTCGACAAAGGTTCTGACAGTGGCTCCGACAGCGGCTGCGACGACGGTCGCGACGATGGCTCCGACAGCGGCGACGAAAGCCCCTGCGCCACGGGCGTCGCCGCGGTCAGCGCGACGCCCGCGTGGTCAGCCTCGCGCGCCCACCGGACCAGGCGCCGGTAATCGCCCGGCTCCACCGCGGCAAAGCGCGCCAGCCGCAGCGTGGCGAGCGCTTCGGCACAGTCCGGATCGCGAT
Source organism: Cupriavidus cauae (assembly GCF_008632125.1). GTDB lineage: Bacteria > Pseudomonadota > Gammaproteobacteria > Burkholderiales > Burkholderiaceae > Cupriavidus > Cupriavidus cauae. The sequence continues at coordinate 143,207 of NZ_VWRN01000035.1, read as the reverse complement.
GCGCGTCCAGCAATGCCCCGCGCAGCCGCGCGGCAATCTCCTCGTCGATGCCGGGCGAGGCGACCAGCGGCGGAATCGGCGAGGACTGCGTCACCGCCAGCGTGCGCAAGGCGGCGATCCGCCCGGGCACATGCAGACGCAGCAGGTCCAGCACATAACTGTCGACCACGCCAACCTCCGCCCTGCCTGCAATGACGGCATCGATCACGTCCTGCGGGGTCGGCGTGGCCGCTTCGGTCGGCAGATACAACGCCCCGTCGACCAGCCCGAACTCCATCAGATAGCGGCGCGGCGCGTTATAGCCGGAATTGGATTCCGGCAACATGCACGCAAGGCGCTTGCCGAAGGTCTGCGCCAGCGAGGCGCGCGGCGAATCGGCACGCACGATGAACTCGCTGAAGTAGCGCGGCAGGCCGCCATAGCGCGGCAGGTCGGGCACCGGCGCCGCCAGCAACCGGTAGCGCACCGGCGCCGTCGCAAACGGATAGCCGCACATCAGCACGCAGGCGCAATCGTCGCGCTCCCACAGCGCGCGGATCGGCGCGGGCGCATCGTGCTCGACATAGGCCAACTCCACGCCGGCGCGCTGTGCCACGCGCATCAGCAGCGTCCGCCAGGCCGCGCCGGCCTGCGGCGACACCGAGTACATCCGTGCATTGGCGATCATGCGTAGACCAGCCTTTGCCCGATGCCCATGCGCTGCGCCTTCTGCATGATCGCGTGGCCGAGCGCGATATCGCTGAGCGACAGGCCGCGATGCCAGAACAGATTGGTCTCGTCGTCGCTCTGCCGCCCGGGCTTGCGGCCGGCAACGATCTCGCCGAGCTCGGCGTACAGCGTCTGCTCCGACAGCTTGCCGGCCTCGACATGGGCGCGCAGCGAGCCGAACATGCCTCCCTTGCACTGGCTCCAGTCGTCGACCACCAGCTTGTCCATGATGTCGGTCAGCGACAGCTCGACCGCGCTCATCGTGCCGTAGGGCACGACGAAGGCGCCGCGCGAGATCCATTCGGTCTTCAGCAGCGGCGTCGGCCGTTCCAGCCGCGAGGCTTCGACGACGATATCGGCGCCGCGCACGCACGACTCCCAGTCCTCGGTCACGACGATCGGCTTGCCCAGGTCGCGCTCCAGCCTGGCGGCGAACGCGTTGCGGCTTTCGGGGCGGCGCGAGTGCACGCGGATCTCGTCGAAGTCGAACAGGCTGTCGAGCAGCCGGATATTCCAGTACGAGGTCCCGCGCGCGCCGATATGGCCGAGCACCTTGCTGTTGCGCCGCGCCAGATGACGCGCGCCCAGCGCGGTCAGCGCCCCCGTGCGGGCATCGGTGATGAAAGTCGCGTCGATCACGGCGACCGGCATGCCGGTGCGCGGGTCGAACAGGTTCAGCAGCGCCATTTCCGACGGCAGGCCCTGCTTGTAGTTGTCGACGAAGTCGCCGACGATCTTGACCCCCGCCAGCCCGAGCGGCGCGACATAACCGCGCAGCACATTGAAGTGCCCGTTGAAGGCGGGGTCCGGGATCAGATGCATGCGCGGCTCGATCACGGTCTGCCCATTGCCCTGCGCCACCAGCCCCTGCTCGACCGCGGCAAGGATCTCCGCGTCGGTCATCGCCAGCTGCGCGATGTCCTTGCCGTTGAGGTAGGTCAGATGGATGTCGCTCATACCGTCTCCTGATGTCGTGGATCGTCGAATCGTGGATTCGTCGAAATCAGTGTAGGGAGCGCGGCCATGACTGTCATATGCTTATATATCGGTAATGCTTAACATCGTGTTATGTCATGAAAATCAATCTGCGCCAGATCGAAGTCTTTCGCGCGGTGATGCTGACGGGCTCCATCAGCGCCGCCGCCAAGCTGCTGTACGTCTCGCAGCCGGCAATCAGCCGCCTGCTGTCGCATACCGAGCAGCGCCTGGGCTTCGCGCTGTTTCGCCGCACCAAGGGAAGGCTGTATCCGACGCCGGAAGCGCGCCGCATGCTGGCCGAGGTCAACTCGGTCTACGAGGGCATCGAGCGCGTCAACGAGATCGCCGAGGACCTGGCGGCGAACCGCACCGGCAGCCTGCGTGTGTCGTGCAGCCCCAATCTGGGGCAGACGGTGCTGCCGCGCGCGATCGCGCGCTTCCGCCTGGCGCATCCCGAAGTGCGGATCGTCGTGCGCACGCAGATTCCGGCCAATATGCTGCGCGCGCTGCTGTCGGGGCAGGTCGAGCTGGGCGTGTCGACCATGCCGCTGACGCACCCGAATCTGGAGGCGCGCGTGCTGGCGCGCAATCCGCTGGTCGCGCTGGTGCCCGAGGGCCATCGGCTTGCCGGGCGCAGTGCCGTGCGGCCGGCCGAACTGGCCGGCGAGGCGCTGATCGGCTACGGCGACGACGTGCCGTTCGGCCTGCTGATCCGCGAGATGTTCGGCGGCGAGGCGGACCAGCCCGATTTCAGCGTGCAGGTGGAACAGGCCCACGTCGCCCGTGCGTTGGCGCAGGCCGGCGCCGGCATCGCGCTGGTCGATGCGATGACCGTGTTCGGCCAGAGCTGGCCCGACATCGTCGCGGTGCCGGTCAAGACCCGCGTCATGGCATCGGCGCAGATCTTCCATGTCGAGACCGAGCCGCTGTCGCGGCTGGCGCTGGACTTCGTCGATACGCTGGTGGCGATGATGAAGCGGTAAGGCGCAATGCTGCACGCCACCGCACAGCGCCGCGCACTGCCGCTCACCGCCGCCCCCCCCCCGCTCACCGCGGCTCACGGCCGCGCTCCGCTTGCCGGCCTTCCGCTAATGCACGATCCCGCCCTTGACGAAGCGCACCGGCTCGGCGTCCATCCGCAACAGCAGCGCAGTCAGCCCATCGGGTGCAGGCTTGCCGCCCGATGCTGACTTCGCCGGCTGGCCCGACTCGCACAGCAGATCGGCATCGGACCAGCCCTTCTGCTGCGGCGTGCCGCGTGCACGCAGCCAGCCGTTGCGATCGGCCAGCAGCTCGGTGCCGGCAAGGCGTTCCGGCGCGACGCCGCCAAGCCGCGCGACGATATCCCAGGCCTGCGGCGACACCGCCGTGCACTCGCTGCGAAACTGCGGCACGGCGGCGGGCGGCCTGCCGTCGGGCGTCACCAGCAGCGTGAGAAAGCGTGGATCCTCGAGCGGAATGCGATCGGGCGAGCCGTCGAAGGCGACCAGCCGCAGCCGCTGGCCGTCGCGCCACCGCGCCAGCCGGCGCGGCGCATCGGCGCCGCAGCGTATCGCCATATCGGGAACCGGTACCGCCATCGGCCAGCTGCCGGCCGACTTCGCACCCTCGCCCGCCGCGAGCGCCTTGGCGTAGTCGAGCACGGCCCAGATTTCGTCATCGCGCAATACGCCGGCAAACGCCGGCATCACGAGGCGGCCATCGTCATCGCGCATGCCATCGGCGATATGCCAGAACAGCTCGCCATCGGCACGGCGTCCGAGCAAGGGGCCGACCAGCGTTGGCGGCCAACGCGGCAGCGTCGCCGCCATCGGCCCTTCGCCGCGGCCGTCGTCGCCGTGGCAGGCCGCGCAATGCTGCCCATAGATTCGCGCGCCGACGGCAATCGCTTCCACAGAAAATCCGGTCGGACTCGCATGAAAGCTGGTCGGCGCCGCCGGCACGAACAGCAGCGCCGGCGCAGGCCAGGGTGCAAACAGCAGGCTCGCGGCCGCGATCGTCAGCAACAGCACGCGCCGGCGCCGCCATGGCAGCGCAAGCACAATCGCCACCAGCGACAGCGCGACGGCGATCCCTGTCCACGCCAGTTGCCTTGCCACGCCGAGATCGATCAGCAGCGTTTCGCCGGCGATGCGATGGCTCCAGGGCCAGGCCGGCTGTCCGTGCGCGTCGCCGGTCAGCCCCAGCCAGTGCCATAGCCGCAGCAGGCCGAACTGCGCCTGCTCGACGATGGCCAACAGCGTATCGAGCCAGGGCGGCAATACCACGCCGTTCATCGGACCGTTCGCGCCGCGGCGTCACCGAAGGCTCCCCCCGACGCTGCGTTCAACGCTTGCGCCAACGCCTCCTTCAACGCACCCTCCAACGCCCCCTCCAACGCCCCCTCCAACGCCTCCCGCAACGCTTCCTCCATCACCAGCTCGCGTCCAGTCCCAGATGCCGCAGCGCCTCGTGCCGCATCTCGGTCAGCCGCGGATCGCCGCGATGGCGCGGATACGGCAGATCGACCTCGATCTCCGCGCGGATGCGCGCCGGCCGATCGCTGAACACGATCACGCGCTGCGCCAGGAACAGCGCCTCCTCGACATCGTGCGTGACCAGCAGGGCCGAGAACCCGGCGCGTTGCCACAGCGCGACCAGCTCGCTCTGCATCGCCAGCCGCGTCAGCGAATCGAGCTTGCCGAGCGGCTCGTCCAGGACCAGCAGGCGCGGATCGTTGACCAGCGCACGTGCCAGCGCCACGCGCTGCGCCATGCCGCCCGACAGCTGATGCGGAAAGGCGCGCGCGAAGTCCTTCAGGCCCACGCGTTCGAGCGCCGCGTCGACGCGATGATGTTCGCGGCCGAGCAGGCCGCGCGCCTGCAGGCCCAAGGCCACGTTGTCCCAGACGCGCCGCCACGGAAACAGCGTCGGGTCCTGGAACACGACGATGCGCGCCGGGTCCGGCTCGGCGATCGTCGCGCCGTCCTGCAGGATTCGACCCTCCACCGGCGCATCGAGGCCCGCAACCAGTCGCAGCAAGGTCGACTTGCCGCAGCCGCTGGGCCCCAGCAGCGCAACGAATTCCCCCGGCTCTACCTTCAGATCGACCCGGTCGAGCACCTGCAGCCGTGTCTCGCCGTCCCCGAACCAGTGGCTGACCTGTCGTACCTCGATGCGCGCGCCGGCTCCCTCGCGCTCAATGACCCCACCCGTCCCGTCGTTCTTTTGTGGATGCAACCCAGCCGGTCCCTGCACCGCGGTCGCCTTTGCCTTGTCCGCAATCGCCGCGCTCACCATTTGACGGTCCCCTTCTGCCACGACAGTGCCCGGTCGCGCAGCGCGAACAGCAGCGTGATCACCCCGGAAAACAGCAGCGCCATCACGATCAGCGCCGCGTACATGTTGACGTAGGAGGCCCAGCCCTGCGCCCAGGTCAGGTACCAGCCGAGCCCCGACTTGACGCCCATCATCTCGGCGGTGACCAGCACCGAGAACGACGCGCCCAGCCCCATGAACAGGCCGACGAACACCTGCGGCAAGGCCGCCGGAATCGCCACGCGCAGCACCAGGAACCAGCCCGACGCCCCCATCGTGCGCGCCACGTCGTAGTAGCGCTTGTCGACGCTGGCAACGCCCGACCACGTCAGCACCGCCACCGGAAAAGCCGTGGCCAGCGCGATCAGGAACACCGCGGCCGAATAGCTGGACGGGAAGAAGTAGAAGGTCAGCGGCAGCAGGGCCGTCGACGGCAAGGGGCCGAGCACGCGCAGCACCGGATGCACCCAATAGCCGATCCGCCGCGACCAGCCGATCGAGACGCCGATCAGGAAACCGACCACCGCGCCGTGCGCGACACCGAAGCCGAGCAGCTTCAGCGTGTTCAGCGCGCTGTCGCCGAGCCGGCGCCAGTCGTCGAGATAGACCTCGATCAGCGCCTGCGGCGGCGCGAAGAACGGCGTCGGCAAGGTTCCGGTCTTGGCGGTCAGGAACTCCCAGCCGGCCAGCACCAGCGGCAGCGCGACCAGCCAGGGTCCGGCGCCGCGCAGCGCCGTCCAGCCGCGGCGCCCGGCCCACACGCGCGCACCGATCGCCGCGGACAGCGCCAGCGCCGCCGCCACGGCCAGCGCCGCGACGCCGAGCTCGGCGGTATAGGCCCAGTCGCTGAAGCCGGCCACGCGGTTGGGCCAGCGCCAGGTCAGCAGGCCGAAGCCCGCCCATGCCAGCGCGGCAACGTAACCGACGGGCCATTGTGCCGGCGCGGCCGCGCTCGCAGCTGCGCCGGCAGCCGTGATCGAAGCCACCGAGGGCGAGGCGGAGGCCGAAGCGCGTCCGGCCCGGCGCGCCGCCCGGCCGGCATCGCGCGCGCCCTCGAACGCAGGTTGATGCGTACTCATGATTTATCCCAGGACATTGGCATAGACATGCTGCGCCAGGCGTTGCGGATCGGTGGTCTTCTTGATCACGCCGATCCGGCGGAAATCGTCGGCATAGAACGCGATCTCGTCGCGCAGGTCGATGCCGGTCGGATGATGGGTATAGGTCAGCGTCGCGTAGAGCTTGCGCAGATCGTCCAGCGAGATCTTCGGCGAGTACTTGGCGAACACCCTGGCGGCCTCGTTCGGGTTCTCGTGCACGAAGTCGGTGGCCTGCACGATCGCGCGCGCCAGTGCCGACGCGGCCGGACGGTCGTTGCGCACCAGTTCGCCGCGCGCGCCGACCACGCAGCAGACCTTGCGCGCATACTCGCCGCTCAGATTGGTCGCCAGTTCGACGTAGGCGCCGTTGGTGCGCTTCTCCAGCAGATAGAGATTCGGATCGCCGTCGGCAATCGCCTGGATCTCGCCCTTGTCGACCGCCACGCCGAGCAGGTCAGCCGGATACTGGCGCCAGGTCACGTCCTTGTCCGGGTCGATGCCGTTCTTGGCCAGCAGGATCGTGAAGAAGTGCTTGCCCGGCGCGGCCAGGTCGCTGACGCCGACGGTCTTGCCCTTCAGCGCCTGCAGACTGGTGACGCCGGCCGCCTTCGCGCCGACCAGCCGCACGCAGCCGCCGTGCGAGCTGCCGATGATCTTGACGTCGAAGCCCGCCTCCAGCGGCTTGAGCCAGCGGTGGATCATGCCGACGGCCGCGTCGGCCTTGCCGGTGGCGATCGATTCGAGCAGCTGGTCGGTGGAGCCGCTGTAGTTGATCAGATCGACCTGCAGGCCGTTCTTCTCGAAGAAGCCCTTTTCCTGTGCGACCACGATCGGCGTCAGGCAGAACGAGTTCTGATTCCACGCAAAGGTCAGCTTGCGCGGCGCGGACCAGGCGCGCCGGCCGAGCATCAGCGCCGGCGCGGCGAGGGCCGCGGCGCCGGCCAGGCGCAGCACGTCGCGCCGCCGTCCGGCGGCGGGCTTGGCATCGGCGGGGGATTCGAGTTGGCTCATGGTGATACGGCTCCCGTGGTTCCAGGTGTTCCTGATTTCGTCTTGGTTTGGTCTTGGTATGTGTTGTCGCGCATTGCGGGCGCGGCAATCGGGCTCATGCCGCCTGCCGTTGCCCCTGCCCTTGTTCAAGCGCCCGCTGCGCGTCGCGTTCGGCCACCAGCGCGCGCAGCCGCGGAATCAGCTCGCGGCCGTAGTCGATCGCATCGTCGAGCGGATCGAAGCCGCGGATCAGGAAGGTGGTGACGCCGAGGTCGTAGTAGTCGAGCAGCGCGTGCGCGACCTGTTCGGGCGTGCCGACCAGTCCGGTCGAATTGGAGCGGCCGCCGGTCTCGCGCGCGATCGCGGTCCACAGCCGGGTATCGACGCGATCGCCCTGCTCCGCGGCGGCCAGCAGGCGGCGTGCGCCCTCGCTCTGCTGCGGCCCGCCGCGGCTGTAGCCCTGCTGCACGCGCAGCGCGCGGGTGCGTTCGAGAATGCGGTCGGCACGCTCCCAGGCCTTCTGCTCGGTGTCCGCCAGCACCGGGCGGAACGACACCGAGAAGCGGATCTGGCGGCCGTGCTTCGCCGCCTCGGCACGAACCCCCGTGGTCAGCTCGCGCACCTGCTCCAGCGATTCGCCCCACAGCGCATAGACGTCGGCGTGCTTGCCGGCGACTTCGATCGCCGGCGCCGAAGCCCCGCCGAAGTAGATCGGCACATGCGGCCGCTGTGCGGGCTTGACCTCGGAGAAGCCGCGCTGGAAGCGGTAATAGCGGCCCTCGTGATCGAAGGGCGCGTCTTCGGTCCAGATGCGGCGCAGGATGCCGAGATATTCGTCGGTGCGCGCATAGCGCTCGTCGTGATCGAGATAGTCGCCATCGCGCTTCTGCTCGTCGTCCGAGCCGCCGGAGATCACATGCACGCCGAGCCGGCCGCCGCTGAACTGGTCCAGCGTCGCGATCTGCCGCGCGGCCAGCGTCGGCGCGGTAAAGCCGGGGCGATGCGCCAGCATGAAGTGAATGCGCTCGGTCACCGCGGCCGCATACGAGATCGTCAGCGTGGCCGACGGCCCGGTGGAATGATGCGGCACCAGGATGCGGTCGAAGCCGGCCTGCTCATGCGCCTGCGCGAAAGCCCGCACATAGTCGCGATCGACGGCGGGCCCACTGGGTGGATGGATCTCGGATTGCTTCTGGCTCTGGATCATGCCGATGATGTCGACGCTCATGGGTTCTCCTGTGTCGCCCGCTGCAGCCACGGCGGCGGAATCTGGCGACAAACGTAAGGCAAACCCGCGCGCGGCCGAACGAATAAAAACGAGACTCCATATTCGATTTGCATCGTTCATCGAAGCGGCATCGCGGCGTTACGCTAGGCGCCGATCCGAATCCGCACAGGGAACCACCGCCATGCCTTCCTCCGCCTTGCGCCGGCTGCCGAGCAGCGAGCCGCGCCTCGATGAAACGCTGGATGTCTTGCGTGCCACCTTCTCCGCCAACGCCGCGCGGCACGATGCCGACGGCAGCTTCGCGCACGACAACTTCGCACTGCTGCATCGCCATGGCCTGATCGCGCAGGTCGTGCCGCAACCCCATGGTGGCGGCGGCGCGAACCTGGCGCAGGCGCGCCGCATCGTTGGGGCAGTGGCGGCGGGAGATGCCGCCACTGCGCTGGTGCTGACGATGACCTATCTGCAGCACCGCGCGATCGCGCGCGACGACCGGCATTGGCCTTCGGCGGTCGCGCAACAGGTGTTCGACAGCGCCGTGTCCGAGGGCGCGCTGATCAACGCGCTGCGCGTCGAGCCCGAACTGGGCTCGCCTTCGCGAGGCGGACTGCCGGGCACGGTGGCGACGCGCACCGCCGACGGCTGGCGGCTGCACGGGCGCAAGCTCTATTGCACCGGCATCCCGGCCCTGCGCTGGCTGGCGGTCTGGGCGCGCACCGACGAGCCGCAGCCGCGCGTCGGCGTGTTCCTGGTGCCGGGTCCGGCCGATCCGGCACGCGGCATTCGCGTGATCGAGAACTGGAACCACCTGGGGCTGCGCGCGTCGGGCAGCCACGAGACGGTGCTGGACGATGTGTGGATTCCGCCGGAATATGCGGTCGACATCCGGCCGCCCGAGCAATGGGCGCCGGCGGCCGCCAGCCAGGCCGATACCGACGGCAATGCCGATCAGCAGGCCTGGATGGTGGTGCTGCTCGGTAGTCTCTACGATGCAGTGGCGCGCGCAGGCTTCGACTGGATTCGCGACTTCGTGCGCAACCGTGCGCCGGCAAGCCTGGGCGCGCCGTTGGCAACCCTGCCTCGCGTGCAGCAGATCATCGGAGAAATCGCCGCGCTGCTGCAGGCAAACCGGGCGCTGCTCGACGACGCGACCGCGCGCGTCGATGCCGGCCGGCCGCCGTCATTCGGCGACAGCGGGCTTTTGAAATTCACAGTGACCGGCAACGCCATCCGCGCGGTCGAACTGGCGCTGCAACTGGCCGGCAATCATGGACTGAGCCGCAACAACCCGCTGGAGCGCCACTATCGCGACGTGCTCTGCAGCCGCGTCCATACGCCGCAGGACGACGCGATCCTGATTGCAGCGGGCAGGCACGCGCTGGCATGAGGCCGACGGTCGTAAAGGCACGCTCGTAAAGTCATGCGCATAGAAGTCACGCTCATGAAGCGGGGCGCCCGGCGATATGCTCGCTGGCGCCGCGCTCCAGCAGGCGAGCGGCCTGCTCCGCCGGCACCGGCGGACTGAACAGGTAGCCCTGCCCCTCGTCGTAGCCCTCCTCGCGCACCGCGGCGAGCTGGCTCGCGGTCTCGATGCCCTCGGCGGTGGTGACAAGCTTGAACGCCGCGCCGAGGCTCGCCACCGCGTGCAGGATCGCGCGCCCCTCGTTGCCGCCGTGAAGATCGGTGACGAAGGAGCGATCGAGCTTGATCTTGTCGAAGGCAAAACTGCGCAGATAGCCCAGCGACGAATAGCCGGTGCCGAAGTCGTCCATCGCAATGCGCACGCCGATCTGGCGCAGCGCCTGCAGCGTCGACAGGTTCGACTGGCTCTCCTGCAGCAGCACCGATTCGGTGATCTCCAGTTGCAGCCGTTGGGGCGATATCCCTGCGTCGCGCAGCGCCTGCCGCACCGTATCGACCAGCGCCGGATCGCGGAACTGCAGCGGCGACAGGTTGACGGCCATCGACACCGACGCCGGCCACGCCGCGGCCTGCCGGCACGCCTCGCGCAACACCCAGGCGCCGAGCGGCACGATCAGGCCGGTTTCTTCGGCCATCGGCACGAACTCGGCCGGCGAAATCATGCCGCGGTCGGGATGCTGCCAGCGCAGCAGCGCCTCGAAGCAGCGGATCTGTCCCGAACGGAGGTCGTACACCGGCTGGTAATGCAGCAGGAACTGTCCGTCGGCCAGCGCCTGGTGCAGATGGCGCTTGATCGCCACGCGGGCGCGCAGTTGCGCGTCCATGTCGGCGTGGAAGGCCAGCACGCTGGACGCGCCCTCGCGCTTGGCGTGGTCGAGCGCGATATCGGCGGCGCGCAGCAGGTCGTCGGGCCGGTCGCCGTGTTCCGGCGCGAGCGCAATGCCGACGCTCGCGCCGATGGTGACGGTATGCCCTTCGATCGTGAACGGCTCGGACAGGCATCCCTGGATGCGGCGCGCCAGCGCGGCCGCCTGCTCGCCATCGGCCACGGGCGTCTGTACCACCACGAATTCGTCGCTGCCCAGCCGCGCGACGGTATCGGCCTCGGTCAGGCAACTGCGCAGCCGGTCGGCAACCTGGCGCAGCACGGCGTCGCCGACCGCATGGCCGAAGGTATCGTTGACGGCCTTGAAGCCGCTCAGGTCGAGGCAATGCAGGGCGGCGCGGCTGCGCTCGCGCAGCAGCAGGTCCAGATGCTCGCGCAAGGCGACGCGATTCGGCGTGCCGGTCAGCGCATCGTGCCGGCTCAGATAGGCCAGGTGCTGTTGCGCGGCCAGGCGCTCCTGTTCGGCGCGGCGCCGTTCGGTGATGTTGCGGAAGAAGATCGACAGGCCCTCGGGCGTCGGATAGGCGTGCACCTCGAGCCAGATCGCCAGCGGCGGCAGGTATTCCTCGAAGGCCACCGGCACCTGCTCGTCCAGGGCGCGCCGGTAGTGCCGCGCGAACACGCCGTCCGCTTCCTCGGGAAACATGTCCCACAGGCTGCGGCCGATGGCGGGAGCGCGCTCCTGCAAGGCGCGCGCGGCGTTGCCGTTGAAGTAGGTCAGGCGCCAGTCGCGATCGATCACGATCACGCTGTCCATGGTGCTCTCCAGCACCGCGGACAGCCGCTGGGCCAGCTGCTGCGCCTCGCGTTGCGCGCGGTCGGCGGCCTCGCGGGCCTCGCGCGCCTCGGTGGCGTCCAGCGAGATCGCCAGCAGGCGGGCCGGCCGGCCCTGCTCGCCGGGAATCGACGCCGTCACCGTGTCGAGCCACTGGACGGCGCCGCTGCGGGTATGGCGGCGGATCGTGAAGCGGCCGATGCCGCCCGCGCGCGCCGCGTCCAGCGCCTTGCCCGCATTCGTACGGCAGCCTTGCGGAATCAGGTCGATCCAGCGCTCGCCGAGCACCGGTTCGTCGTCTTCGATCTCGAGCAGGCGGTAGGTGGTCGCGTTGGCGTACAGCACGCGTCCGTCCAGATCGAGCACGCGGATGCAGTTCGGACTGTTTTCCAGGATGCTGCGGCTGAATCGTTCGCTCTCGCGCAGCGCCGCCTCGGCGCGCATGCGATCGTCGATGTCCTCCAGCGTGCCGTACCAGCGCAGCACGCGGCCCTCGCCGTCGCGACGGGCGGCGGCGCGCGAGCGGAACCAGCGGTATTCGCCGCCGCGCATGCGCAGCCGGAAGGCCTTGTCGAACGGCGCCCCGCTGTCGACGCTGGCCTGCCAGCGCCGCAGCGTTTCGTCGAGATCGTCGGGGTGGACCTGGCCGGTCCAGCCGGTCCCCATGCCCTGCTCCACCGCCATGCCGGTCAGTTCCTCCCAGCGCGGCCCGGCTTCGGACACCAGGCCTTGCGCGTCGGCGGTCCACTGCACCTGTGGATTGAGTTCGACCGAATGACGGTAGTGCTCTTCGCTCTCGCGCAGCGCGCTCTCGGCCCGGCGGATGTCGGTGATATCGATGATCGAGGCGATCACGACGGGCATCGGGGCCCCGCCCTGTCCGGCCAGCATGACGCGGCGCTTGCGGGTGGCCAGCACGCGCTTGCTGCCGTCGGCGGCGGTCAGGGTCTCCTCGACCTCGCGCTCCTCGCCGGTGTCGAACACCTCGTCGTCGACCGCCCAATAGCCGTCGGCCTGTTCCTTGGGCAGGAAGTCGTGATCGGTCCGGCCGAGCAGGGTCGCGCGGCTGTGGCCCATCAGCTCGCACATCTGGTCGTTCAACAGCAGCCAGCGATGCGCGCGGTCCTTGACCAGTACCGGATGGGGCAGCGCGTTGAGCAGCCCCTCGAGGGCGGCCGCGCCGCGGTCACCGCGAAACAGCGCGAAGGGTTGCCGGCCATCGTCCGATGGCGCTTCTTGTCGGCCTGGCGCGGCGCGAGGGGTCATGGGCGTGGTGATGGTTGCATGGCGGACGGAAGGCGCGTCGTGGGGGCCGACTGGGCCGGTACCGGGCCATTGGGCGGCACTGTAGCGCACCTCCGATGCCCCTCGCTATCCAGCGCTGTCCGACACTCGATGAGCGGCCATCCGGGCAGGAAGACCCCGGCGATAGCGCTTCGCCGCTGCCTGAGGTCGAAGTGGACTCTCGCTATGCAACTGATTGCATAGCACCCTGCGCACTGCTATTCTTATTGCAACTGGTTGCATAGCGCGAACACGCCGGGCATACGGATCCGGGCTCGCCGCCGCGCCAACCGGTGTCCCCCACCCGAAGAGGAGAGCCTGATGGAAGTCGACGACCAGCCCCTGTCCGACGCCGCCCGCCGCACGCTGGCGACCTGGCATCGGTTGCTGGAACGCAATGCGATGGAGGAACTGGACCCGCTGCTGTCGGACCGGATCGTGTTCCGCTCCCCGGTCGCGCATACCCCCTACCCGGGACGCGACGCGATCAAGCTGGTGCTGAAGACCGTCAATACGGTGTTCCAGAACTTCCGCTATCACCGCACCTTCGCCAGCACCGACGGCAGCAGCGTCGTGCTGGAATTCAGCGCCGAGGTCGACGGGAAGGCGCTCAAGGGCATCGACATGCTGCGCTTCGACGAGGAAGGCCGGATCGTCGAGTTCGAGGTGATGGTGCGCCCGATGAGCGGGTTGCAGGCGCTCGGCGCGGCGATGGGCGAGCGGCTCGGCGCCGCGAGGGAAACGCTGACGGGCAAGGCGCCGCGCGCGAAACCGTGACAGGGAAGGCGCCGCGGCATTGAGCCGGCGGCGCCGTGGGATGTGCCCTGGGGGGCGTGCCCCCCAGGTGTGTGGCACTGGGGTGTGCCCTGGTGTGGCCGCGAGGGGCCGGTGCTCGCCGCTCAGTCGGCGAAGGCGCCGGCCTTGCGCAGCATCGGCTGCCACTTGTCGCTTTCCGCCTTGAGCCAGGTCTTCAGCCCTTCGGGCGTCTGCTTGGCCGGCGGCACGATCTCGGCGCCCAGCTCGTCCAGGCGCTTGACCACCGCCGGGTCCTTCAACGCGGCCTGCAGCGCGGCGGTCAGGCGCGCCACCACCGGCGCCGGCGTGCCCTTCGGCGCGTACACGCCGTGCCACACCTTCATCTCGAAGCCCTTGAGCCCGCCTTCCTGCAAGGTCGGCGCATTGGGCAAGGCGCGGATCCGCTGCGGCGTGGTGACGCCGTACAGCTTGACCTTGTTGGCGGCGATCTGCGGCAGCGTCGCGGTGGTCTGGTCGCACAGCACGTCGACCTGACCGCCCAGCAGCGCCGTCATGGCCGGCGCCGTGCCCTGGAACGGAATCACGTTCAGCTTGACGTTGGTGGCCTGCTCGAACAGCAGCCCGCACAGCTGCGAGACCGCGCCGAGGCCGGCGTTGGCCAGATTGATCTTCGACTCGTTCTGCTGCACGTAGCGGACCAGTTCGGCGGTGTTGTTGGGCGGCAGGTCCTTCTTGCCCAGCAGCGTCATCGGCACGTCCGCGACCTGGCCGATGTACTCGAAGTCCTTCAGCGGGTCGTACGACAGCTTGCGGTACAGCGCCGGCGCGGTGGCCATGCCGTTGTGGTGGATCAGCAGCGTATAGCCGTCGGCCTCGGCGCGGGCGACATAGGCCGGCGCGATGGTGCCGCCCGCGCCGGTGCGGTTCTCGACCACCACGCTTTGGCCGAGGTGCCTGGACATGGCCTGGCCCAGGCTGCGCGCGACCACGTCGGTGGGACCGCCCGCGGAGAACGGCACCACCAGGGCGATCGGCTTGTGCGGGAAGGGATCGGCCGCCTGCACGCCGGCCGCGGCAAACAGGCCGAGCGCCGCGACGGTCAGGCGGCGCAGCGAAGCGAGCGGTCGAAGGGAACGGGTGGACGCAGTAGGAACAGCCATGGCGATGTCTCCGGATGTAATGCCCTGCGTATCCAGGGCTCGAAATCGCCGTAGTGTCGGCCAACCGACCGCTTCGGCGCCATCTGCCATTGCTTAAGCCATCGTACGGGTCAGCGGAAGCCGGGTTTATGCGGATCGTTGTTGCCGGGGGTTGCGGCTGCGCTCTTGCGGCGCCCCTTGCCGCCGGTCCTTGCTGCGGACCGCCGTTGCGCTTGCCGGTGGGGCGTCGCCGAAGACGGATCAGCGCTGCAGCGCGTCTTGCCCGTCGTCGGCCGCCATCCGCTCGAGATGCGCCACCAGCATGCGCGCGGCCGGCGACAGGCTCTGCTCGTCACGGAAACAGATCGCGAAGCGCCGATGCGCCCAGCCGTCGGTCAGCGGCACGACACGCACGTCCAGGCTCGCGGCGACCGGTTCGACCACCTCGCGCGGCATGATCGCCAGGCCCAGCCCGGCGCGCACGCAGCGCAGCGAGGCGTCGAAGGTCGACACCACCGCCCGATAGGTCACCGGCCGGCCGACGATGGCCGCGTGGCGCGCCAGCATGGTGTGCACCGCGGTCTGCGCCGGCAGGCCGATATGATCGAAGTCAAGCGTATCGGAGAACGCGCATTCGTTTGCTTCGGCGAGCGGATGCGAGGCGTGCACCACCGCAGCCAGATGGTCGGCGCGATAGGGCCGCGTGGCGAGCCCTTCCAGATCGGCGGCATCCCAGCAGATGCCGAGCGGCGCCGAGCCCTCCCGCACGGCCCGCACCACCTCTCGGCTCACGCCCTCCTCGACCGAGACGCGGATATCGCGATGCTCGGGCTGCTGCAGGAAGCCGGCGATATCGTCGGGCAGCGACTCCGCCATTGACGACACCGTGGCCAGCAGCCTGACCTGCCCCTTGATGCCCGAGCCGTAGTCGGCCATGTCGCGCGCGACCCGATCGGCCGCTGCCAGCATCGCCCGCGCATGCTCGAGCAGGATCTCGCCGGCCGGCGTCGGAATCACGCCGCGCCGGCGCCGCTCGAGCAACTGCGCGCCGACCGTATCCTCGAGCTGCGCCAGCCGCTTGCTGATCGCCGACGCGACGATATGCTGCTGCTCCCCGGCCCGCGCCATATTGCGCGTCTCGCAGACCGCGACAAACAGGCGCAGGCTGGTCAAATCCAGGTCCCGCATCGTGGGCTTGCTCCTTGGCAACGCTAACGGCTCGTCAGGGGGCAAATCATAGCGCGCCGTTTCCCGGCAGGAGGCATATCCCCTTCGCTGAACGAGAACGCCATCGCCAGCGGCGACAGGAGCAAACCCACGCTGCATCACCACGTGTATTTCACCCCCACCCGCACCACGTACTGGTGATAGCTCTGCTCGCCCCAGGCGCCCGTCAGGTTGGCCCAGCCGGTCCAGCGCTTGTCGAGCTGCGCGTTGACGCCGAGCTTGGCCTCGTAGCGGTTTTCCGGATACAGATCGCCGACGGTGACCCGGTCGAAGGCCATGCGGCGGTCGGTGTCGGCGTGCCACCAGTTCAGCGTCAGATAGGGCTGGATGCGGCGCGTGTCGCCCTGGACGAAAGTGCGATGCAGGCGCAGGCCGAGGCGCGTGATCGGACCGTCCGCATCGCCGCCGGCGATCCGTGTGCCGTTGGCCTCGGCGATGTCGTCCTGGCGATAGTCGACATAGATCAGCTGCGCCTGCGGCTCGATCACCCAGCCGCCACGCAGCGGGATCGCATAGCCGACCTCGCCCGACACCGCCAGTCCATGCGCGTCGTACTTGACCGCCGGCAGCCCCGCTCCCTCCACGCGCTGGTCGAACCAGCCGTACTGGAACCAGGTATCGACATAGGCGCCGAGCTTGTTGTGGTCGTTCTCGTACCAGGTGCCATAGACGCCGGCGCTGAAGCCGTCGACCTTGCCGTGCGCGCGAGCCGGATTGCCGGCGGCCTCGGCGTCGGTGCTCGCCGCCAGATAGCTGCCCATCACGCCGAGATGGACGCGGTCCGCGGTGCCGAACAGCGCCCACTTCGCCAGCTCGGCGCCGCCCTGCAGCAGAAAGGTATCGGTATCGACGTGGAAGTTGCCGTCGCGGCTGTGGCTGCCCTCCCACTTGCCGACCACGCGCAGCCACCCGGAGCGCGGCTGCTGGCTGGCCGGCGCGAAGCCCTGCGATTCGACGAACTGCGGCTCGCCGAGCCGGTCGTGCAGGCTGTGCACGAACATCTCGCCGGCGACGCGGCGATTGGCGAGGTACGCCGCCGCTTCGGGCCGGAACAGCGGCCGCGGCGGCAGCGGCCCGGGCGGCGTCGATTCGCGCTCGGAACGCAGATACCACGACTGCGGCGACGAGGGATCGAGGCTGCCGCGAAACAGCCGGTACTCGTAGGCGCCGGCCACCACGCGGCCATCGAGCGCGAAGGCGTCGGTCGTGGTGGTGGCGCCGCTGGTCGCCTCGACCACCTGGATGCCGTTCGCGGTCGTCAGCGCGCCCGCACCGCCGGCGTTGACGATCCGCAGCCGTGACTGTCCGCCGGCACTGCCCTGCACCACCAGCTTGTCCGACGACGAATCGTCGCCATCGAGCCGCGTGTTCAGCGCGATCAGTCCGCCGACCCCGGTGTACTGCTGCACGGTCAGCGTCTTGAAGGCGCCGGCCACCGGCGGCGCGAATACGACCTGACTCGCATCGAGTGTCAGCCGCGTCAGGTTGGAGTTGCCGGTCATGTCCCAATGCGTGTTCCGTCTCAGGCTCACATCGGACACGCTGCCCGGCTCGGTCAAGGCCGCGCCGGTGATGCGGCTGTTGTCCGCGACGATCGTGCCGAAGCCCGGCTCGGGGCCGGTGGTGACGATCGTGGTGCCGGTCGCCATCGACGGATCGCGTTCGGTCGCCAAGGGATTCGAGGATGCCTCGTTGTCCCGCTGCTCGCCCGGCGGCTGCATCGTGCGGCGGGCCGCCGCGGCAAAGGCGTCATTCGGTCCGACCCGCAGCCACAGCGTGCCGCCGCTGACGGTGGCATCGCCCAGCCCGACTGTCGCGGTGCCGCCCGCCACGGCGATGGCAGGACCGGAGGCGCTGGTCAGCCGACTGCCGCCGATCAAGTCGGCGCGCGAGTGGGTTCCAGACAACCCCGTGAGGAACAGGGCCGAGGCATCGGTGCCGCTCGCCTCGGCCGTAATCCCCGTCGCGGTGACCGTGGCCCCCTGGTACACCGCAAAGGCATGGGCGCCGTTGCCCTGCGTGCCGACCGCGGTGCCGGCGAGCGCCGCCGACGATCCGTCGCCGATCGCGCTCAGGCCGTGACTGCCATCGCCGGTGGTGCGCACGGTGCCACGCGCCATCGCCAACGTGCCGGCGCGGAACACGGCGGCGCCCGGTGCATCGGCGCCGGCGGTCGACACGGTGACCTCGGTGGCGTTGAGCGTGGTGCCGGCATCGCCGACGAACAGGCCGACCGCGCGCTCGCCGCCGGTCGTCACCGCGCCACGCAGCAGCGCGATGCTGCCGCCTGCGCGGGCATAGGCGCCGTAGCCGTCGATGCCGGCGGTGGTCACGGTGCTGTCCGTCGCGGCAAGTTGGCCGGTGTGGGTGGCAAACCAGCCGGCGGCACTGTCGCCGCGGATATTGGCCGTCGTGCGCGCAGCGTCGATTCGCGCGCCGTCGGTGGCGAAGGCGCCGTGCGCGTTGCTGCCGGCGGTCGCCACAGTCGCGTCGGCGATCGCGATCCGCGCGCCCGGCCCGCCCATGCCCGAAGCACGCACCGCAGTGCCGGTCGCCCCTTCCGTGACGATCGATCCGCCATTCATCGTGATGGACGCACCCGTCTGCGCGTTCAGGCCATAGCGGCCGGCGGCCGCGGCTTGGCGCACCGTGATGGGCACGCGGGTCAGCGTCAGCGTGCCGCCGCCGACCGCCATCGCCCCGCTGCCGCCTCCGGTGGTGGTGATGGACCCTTCGACCAGCGCCGCGCGGCTGCCGGCGCCCTGAACGAATACGCCGTGCGCACGCAGATCGCCGCTCGCGCCGCCGGCGGTCGCGATCGTCGCACCGGACAAGGCGACGCTGCCGCCGGAAAACACGCCGACGCCGAATTCGCCGTTCGCACTGGTGCCGATCGACAGACCGCCCGGCGAGCCGGCGCCCGGCGCCGTCTCCACGACCGCGTTCTGCTCGACGCGCAACGCCTGGCCCGCGGCCGTGCGCGTCGCCAGGCGAATGGGCCCTTGCGTGGTATCGAACACCACGCGGCTGCCGTTCCTGGCAACCAGCGCCCAGCCCGCGCCGGGCGTGGCAGGCACGTCGATCGTGGTACCGCCGGCCACGACCGCGTCCTGCGCGTCGAGAATGATGGAATTGGTGATGAGGCCCGGGCCGATCGGCGTCTGCGCCTGCGCCTGCGCGCCGATGGCGCCCAGTGCCGCGAGTCCGATGCAATGCCTCACCAGTGGTTTGCCGCGCCGCGTGGGCGAGGGACGCGGGGGACGCACCCCCGCTTGCTGACAACAGGTTGTGCGCATGACAGTCTCCCCGGTTTCGAACGACATGCCGGCGGACCATCGTCGTCGGATCCGTGCCGCGGCCTTTCGCCGAAGGCCTGCGTGGGCCCGCCAGCATGGCGGTCTATTCTGCGACTGTCACGCGCAGAGAGTGCTCGTTTTTGTGCCGGGGATTTTTGATCTGCGGCGCTACCGTCATCGGGCGCGCCCCGCTGTCGGCGCATGCCCTGTTCGCATGCGCCGGCGCGAGACCGGGGACTTCAATCGAGGCTGAGCTTCGCCTGCGCGGCGACCTTCTTCCACTTGGCGATTTCGGCGCGGCGGAAGGCGTCGAGCTCGGCCGGCGTCGAGCCGACGGTCTCCGCGCCGAAGCCGGCAAGCTGTTCGGCCACGACCGGGTCCTTCAGCACCTGCGCCAGCGCGCGCGAGACCTGCTCGACGATCGCCGCCGGCGTGCCCGCCGGCGCGAACACAGCGTTCCACTCGTAGCTCTCGTAGCCCGGCACGCCCGCCTCCGCGATGGTCGGCAGTTCTGGCGCGGCCTTCGAGCGCTTGGCGCCGCCGACGGCAACCGCACGCAGCTTGCCGTTCTTGATGTGCTGCCACGCGGAACCCATGCTGGCGAACATCACCGGCACCTGCCCCGCCATCACGTCGACCATCGCCGGACCGCCGCCCTTGTAGGCGACATGCTCGAGCCGCGTGTTTGCCATCAGGTTGAACAGCTCGCCGGCCAGATGCTGCGCCGAACCGTTGCCCGCCGAGGCGAAGTAGACCGGCTTGCCGGCGTTGGCCTGGCCCAGCTTGATCAGGTCGGCCACCGTCTTGACCGGATACGACGGCGTGACCACCAGCGCATTGGGCACGCGCAGCAGCAGCGACACCGGCGCGAAATCCTTCAGCGTGTCGAACTGCATGCGGCTGTGCAGCGCCGGGTTCTGCGCGTGATTCGAGGCATCTAGCATCAGGGTGTAGCCGTCCGGCTTGGCGCGCGCGACATAGGCGCCGCCGATCATGCCGCCCGCGCCGCCGCGGTTGTCGATTACCACCGGCTGGCCGAGCACGCTGGACAGCTTCGGCGCCAGCAGGCGCGCGACCACGTCGACGGTGCCGCCGGGCGGATAGGTGACGACGAGCGTCACCGGCCGCTCGGGATAGGCCGCGGCGGCGGGCGTGGCAACACCGGCCAGCAATACCGCCGAGGCGGCGAACAGACAGGCGCCGGCGCGGCGCGACAGCGTGTGGAACAGGGCAGGCAGCATCATGCGGAGTCTCCTTGGAATTGGAATAGGTTCAGCGCGGTATCGCCGAGCAATTGCCGGCGCTGCGCGGCATCGTCGATCCAGTCGTCGAGCCATTGGCGGGTAGCGCCGTAGGACACGTGTGGATGTTGGGTATGGGGCCAGTCGCTGCCCCACAGCAGGCGCCCGGCGGTGAAGGCCTCCAGCAGCCGCTGTGCCGCAAGCCGCCCCGCCTGCGCGCATTGCGCATCGGGCCAGTTGCGATAGGCGGCGGACAGCTTGACCCAGACCCGTCCGCTGTCGGCGTGGCGCAGCAGAGCGTCGAAACCCGGGTCAGCCACGCCGAGCGCCGGATCGGGCCGGCCGAAATGATCGACGACGATGCGGCAACCGGCCGCCAGCAGCGCGGGCATGACTTCCTGCAGCCGCGCCGCGGGCAGATGCAATTCGACGTGCCAGCCGCGCGCATGGATGCGCTCCAGCAAGCCGCGCCACGGCGCCGTGCCGAGGTCGGGCGCCGGCAGGCCGATCAGGTTCAGCCGGATGCCGACCACGCCGGCGGCGGCCATGGCGTCGAGTTCCGCATCCTCGATGGCCGGGTCCACCACGGCCACGCCGCGCAGCCTGGCGGGCTCCGCACGCAGCGCCGCCAGCAGATAGCGGTTCTCGGTGCCGAGAAAGCTCGGCTGGACCAGCACGCCGTGGGTCAGGCCATTCGCGTCGAGCTGTGCCAGATAGTCGCCCAGCAGCGCGTCGTGGTCCGGCCGGTAGCGCGGGACCGCCGCCAGCGCCAGGCCGTGCTCGAACACATGGGCATGCGAGTCGACGGCGGGTCGCGTCGATGGCGGCGCGGATGGTGACGCAGGCGGCAGCACTGATGGTGACGCGGATGGTGACGCAGGCGGCGGCGCGGATGGCGAAGACTGGGACAAGGCGCGGCTCCGGATCGAAAACGGCTGAATGGACAAACGATAGTTCGGACGGATTCTAGGGAGCGCGGGTATAGTTTCCCATTATCCAGAATCTGTTTATTCATACCGTTTCGATATGGAAACCCGCCACCTGCGCTACTTCCTCGCCGTGATCGACCATGGCAGCGTCAGCCGCGCCGCCGACTGGCTCGGCATCGCGCAGCCGGCGCTGAGCACCGCGCTGGCCCGCATGGAGAAGGACCTGGGCGTCCGGCTGTTCGAGCGCTCGCGCCGCGGCGCGCAGCCGACCGCGGCGGCGCTGGCGATCCTCGACGATGTGCGCACCAGCGTCGAACGCATCGACGCGGCGGCCCGGCGCGCGCAGGAGATCGGCCGCGGCAGCGCGGGGCAATTGACGATCGGGCTGGTGTCCTCGGCGCTGTTCGATACGCTGCCGCGCGCGCTGCGCGAGCTGCGCCGGCGCGCGCCGGGCGTGCGCGTGATCCTGCGCGAGATGAGCAATGCCGAGCAGGCCGAGGCGCTGCGCACCGGCGCCATCGATCTCGGCCTGATGCACACGCCGGTGGCGGTGGGCGGACGCATGCGGGAGCGCCCGCTGCTGCGCGACCGGCTGGTGGCGGCGATTCCCGACGAGCTCGAGCCCGGACCGGACGGCAAGGTGTCGCTGGCGCAGATCGCCGAGGCCGGGCTGGTGATGTATCCGCAGGCCCAGTTGCCGGCCTTCTATGCCGGCATTCTCGATGCGATGCGCAAGGCCGGCCACGAGGCCCACGTCGCGCAGGAGGCCAACCGGACGCTGACCGTGCTGGCCTGCGTCGCGGGGGGCTGCGGCGTGGCGCTGTTGCCGAGCTGGATCCGTTCGCTGAACTTCCGCGGCGTGCGCTTTTGCGAGGTCCGCGATGGCGATGCCCTGCCGACCTTCGACCTGTCGGCGATCTGGCCGGCGCGCTCGGTGCCGACGCTGGCCGATCTGTTCGCCAGCCTGGAGATGGGGCCGGCGTAGCAGCGCGGCACGGGCGCGGACAGGCACCGCGGCGAGCAGGCACGGCGGGGACGGGCTTAGCGTCCGACACACTCGCCGGATGACACGCTCGGCGGATAACAGGTTCGGCAGGGGATGTCGCCGTGGCATGCCGTTTGCATCGTCACCCCGCACGATTGCCGATCCGCGAAGGAGTGACCATGCGTCCGTCCCGTCCCGTCACCATCGTCATCACCGGCGCGTCCAGCGGCATCGGACGGGCCACCGCCGAGGCCTTCGCCCGCAGAGGCGTGCGCCTGGTGCTTGCGGCGCGCGGAGAAGCGGCGCTGCGCGAAGTGGCCCATGTCTGCGCGGCGCACGGCGCCGACACGTTGATGGTGCCGACCGACGTCGGCGACGCGGAAGCCGTCGCGGCGCTGGCCCGGCTCGCGGCCGACACCGGCGACGGCCGCATCGATGTCTGGATCAACAATGCCGGCGTCGGCACGGTCGGCCTGCTGGAACAGACGCCGGTGCATGCCCACGAGCGCGTCCTGCGGACCAACCTGATCGCCTACCTGTACGGCGCGCACGCGGTGCTGCCCTACTTCAAGCGCGAGGGACACGGCACGCTGATCAATGTGCTATCGATGAACGCCTGGTCGCCGTCGGCCTATGGCGTGTCCTACACCGCCAGCAAATATGGGCTGCGCGGCTTCAGCGAGGCGCTGCGCGCCGAGCTGCTGCCCTTCCCCGGCATCCACGTCTGCGACATCTTTCCGGGGGTGGCCGATACGCCGGCCTTTCGGCATTGCGCCAACTACACCGGCAAGGCGATCCGGCCGCCGCGGCCGCTGGTCGATCCCCGTGCCATCGCCCGTGCGATCGTGCGGGCGGCGGCGCGGCCGCATCGCCAGGCGACCACCATCGGCAGCGTGGCGTGGCTGTCCCGCGTCGGCAATCTGGTCACTCCAGGCCTGACGCGGCGCTTTTCCCAGCAGCTCGCCCAGCGCTATCTGGACCGGGCCGACCCCGCGCCGCGCACCGACGGCAATCTGTTCGATCCGACCGAGGGCTATATGGCGGTGGACGGCGGCTGGCGGAACCGCAACGAGGGCTCGCGCGCCACGCAGGCCGGCCTGATCGGCGCCGGTCTGCTGGCCCTGGGCGTATCCCTGGGCATATTGGCCCGGCGGCGCCGCCAGGCCGACTAGGGCCTGGCGAGAACCCTCCGAAAACCCTCCGAGAACCTTCCAAGAACCTTCCGAGAACCTTCGGAGAACCTTCCGAGAACCCTCCGAGGACCATCCGAAAACCTTCCGAGAGCCCTGCAAGTACCCTCCGAGAACCCTCGGAGAACCGTCCCGGAACCCTCCGCATGGCGGTGCCGTCATGCTGCGTCGCAGCACGGCCGCGCGTTTTGCTTCACAATAACGGCCAAACCGGCCGCCCGGATCGCTTCGCTCGCTTCGATCGCGACCGAGCGTGCCAGCGGGCCGCAGAGCCCGCGCTCCGGTTCATCACAAGGTCCAAACAACACGCGTCCGCGCGATCTCTTGCAGTCATCTCCTCATGTCCGCCCCTGACGGTAGCCCATACGATCCGATCGACTCCTTTTCACACGACGCTCCGGCCCCTTCCCCAGCCGCTTCCTCCGCCACCAGCAAGGCGGAGCGCCGCGCTGGGCGGCTCGCGCTGCTGGCGCTGGGTGTCGGCGGCTTCGCCATCGGCACCGGCGAATTCGTCATCATGGGCCTGCTGCCCGACGCCGCCAGCGACTTGGCCATCTCGATCCCGGCCGCCGGCCACCTGATCAGCGCCTATGCGCTCGGCGTGGTGATCGGCGCCCCGCTGCTGGCGGTGCTCGGCGCGCGGTTGCCGCGCCGCACCCTGCTGCTGGCGCTGATGGCGGTGTTCGCGATCGGCAACTTCGCCAGCGCGCTGGCGCCCGGCTACGGCTCGATGATCGTCGCGCGGCTGCTGACCGGCTTTCCGCATGGCACCTACTTCGGCGTGGCGGCGCTGGTCGCCGCCAGCCTGGTCGCGCGCGAGCGCCGCGCGCAGGCGGTCGGCATGGTGATGCTGGGCCTGACCGTCGCCACGCTGGTCGGGGTGCCGATCGCCGCGGCGATCGGCCAATGGCTGGGCTGGCGCTCCGCATTCGCGCTGGTCGGCCTGATCGGCGCACTGACGGTGTTGCTGGTCTGGCGCTGGGTGCCGTTCGTGCCGGCCGACCGCCACGCCAGTCCGCTGCGCGAGTTGTCCGCGCTGGGCCGCAAGCAGGTCTGGCTGACGCTGGGCATCGGCGCGATCGGCTTCGGCGGCATGTTCGCCGTGTTCAGCTATATCAAGCCGACGATGATCGAACTGGCGCACATGCCCGCCAGCGGCATTCCCTTCGTGCTGGCGCTGTTCGGCGTCGGCATGGTGATCGGCAATCTGGCCGGCTCCAAGCTGGCCGACAAGGCGCTGATGCCGACCATCGGCGGCGTGCTGGTCTGGTCCGCTGCGGTGCTCGGCGCCTTCGTGCTGACCGCGCCGCACGCCTGGCTGGCGTCGGCCAATGTGCTGCTGATCGGCACCGTGGTCGCGCTCGGCCCGGCCCTGCAGATCCGCCTGATGGACGTCGCCGGCGATGCGCAGACGCTGGCCGCGGCGCTCAATCACTCGGCCTTCAACATGGCGAACGCGCTGGGCGCCTGGCTCGGCGGCGTGACCATCGCGGCCGGCCTGGGCTGGCAATCGACCGGCTGGGTCGGCCTGCTGCTGGCGGCGGGCGGCCTGGTGGTCTATCTGCTGTCGCTGTCGGACGCCTCGCGCCGCGGCGCACCGGCCACCGCCTGAGGACGGGCCGCAACCGGGCACGACGGCCCGCGATGGCCTGCGATGGCCGAGCGGCCATCGCGCTGCGCTACCATGGCGTTCCCTGCACCCGAGCCCACGCCAGCCCCATGGAGCCAGAACCGATGCCGGCCACCGACGGCCATACCCTCGCCCCGCATCGCCATCCGGTCTGGGAGGTATTCCTGGCCTTCCTGCGGCTGGGCCTGACCTCGTTCGGCGGACCGGTCGCGCATCTGGGCTATTTCCGTCAGGAATTCGTGGTGCGCCGGCGCTGGTTCGGCGAGCGCGTCTATGCCGACCTAGTGGCGCTGTGCCAGTTCCTGCCGGGGCCGGCCAGCAGCCAGGTCGGCATGGCGATCGGGCTGTCGCGCGCCGGCTTTGCCGGCATGCTGGCCGCCTGGGTCGGCTTCACGCTCCCGTCGGCCATCGCGCTGATCCTGTTCGCGCTGACCTTGTCGGCGTGGGGCAATGTGCTGCCCGCCGGCATGCTGGCCGGGCTGAAGATCGTCGCGGTGGCGGTGGTCGCGCAGGCGGTCTGGGGCATGGGCCGCTCGCTGTGTCCGGACCGTCCCCGCGCGACGATTGCCGCGGTCGCGGCCTGCGTGGTCGTGCTGGTGCCCGGGCCCCTGGCCCAGGTCGCGGTGATGGCGGCAGCGGCGCTGCTGGGCCGCGCGTTGCTGAAGACGGCCCCGGCCGGCGAGCACGAGGCCTTGCCGATTGCGGTCGACCGCCGGCTCGGTGCCCTGATGCTGTCGATCTTCGCCGCGCTGTTGGCACTGCTGCCGCTGGCGGCGCAGACCTGGCCGGGCCAGGCACTGGCGCTGATCGACGCCTTCTACCGGGCCGGCTCGCTGGTGTTCGGCGGCGGCCACGTGGTGCTGCCGCTGCTGCAGGCCGCGGTGGTCCCCAACGGCTGGGTCGACAACGACGCCTTCCTGGCCGGCTACGGCGCGGCGCAGGCGGTACCCGGTCCGCTGTTCACCTTCGCGGCCTTCCTCGGCGCGGCGATGCGGATCGAGCCGAGCGGCTGGGCTGGCGGCGCCCTGTGCCTGGTCGCGGTCTTCCTGCCGTCCTTCCTGCTGGTCGCCGGCGCCCTGCCGTTCTGGGAACGGCTGCGCCGCAGTCCGCATGCCCAGGGTGCACTGGCCGGCGTCAATGCGGCGGTGGTCGGCGTGCTGCTGGCAGCCTTGTACGATCCGGTCTGGACCAGCGCGATCCACCGCCCGGCCGACTTCGCGCTGGCGCTCGCGGCGCTGGTGGCGCTGATGTTCTGGAAGCTGCCGCCGTGGCTGGTGGTGGTGGCCTGCGCGCTCGGCGGCTGGGGGTTGTCGCTGTTGCCGCTCTGAGCCGGCCCGATCCCGTCCGAGCCGATCGGATGAGGATCGAGGATCGAGGATCGAGGATCGAGGATCGAGGACCGAGGACCGAGGACCGAGAATCGGGATCGGAATCGCGGTCGTGGATCGAAGACCAGGATCAGCGACCCAGGATCGGCGCTCGGCGCCGTTGGCATGCGGCGTGCTTGAAACGAGCAACGCGGCTCGCCAGCACCGCTGCCCACGCGCCATGTCCTCACCATCCCGCCCAACTCCACCCGACGACGCGCCCGACCCCGCACCGGAACCGTCCGACCAGCGGCCGGCCACGCTCGATGCCTGCCGCCGCTGCGACCTGTGGCGCAATGCCACCTATGGCGTGCCCGGCGACGGCCCGACGCCGGCGCCGGTGATGGTGGTCGGCGAACAGCCCGGCAATCAGGAAGACCTCGCCGGCAAGGCCTTCGTCGGGCCGGCGGGCCGGCTGCTTGACGAAGCATTCGAAAAAGCCGGCTTGTCGCGCGAGTCGGTATTCCTGACCAACGCGGTCAAACATTTCAAATGGGAGCTGCGCGGCAAGCGGCGGCTACACAAGACACCGGCACAACGGGAGATCGAGGCCTGCGGCTATTGGCTCGAGGACGAATTCGAACGGGTGGCGCCGCGCGTGGTGGTGGCGCTCGGTGCGACAGCGCTCAAGGCCGTGCTGGGCGTCAAGGCGACGGCGCTGCGCAAGGTGCTGGGCCAGCCGATCGAGCACGAAGGCCGCACCGTGATACCGACCTACCACCCGTCCTATGCGTTGCGCGTGCCCGATCCCGCGGCGCGCGAGGCCGCCTTCGATGAAATCGTCGCAGCCTTGAAGCTGGCCGCGAAGTTCAGCGGCAAGGCGGCGCGCAAGGGCGCCGGCAAGACGGTCGCGAAACGCGCCGTCGCCAAGTCGCCGTCGGCGTCGTCGTCAGAGTCCGCGCCCAAGCCCAGGCCCAAACCAGGGCCAAAACCAAAACCGGCCGCGGAACCCTAGCGCTGCTCGATGCCGTCGTCGTCCTCCGGCTCGGCCTCCGCGCCGCGATCGGTCAGCCACGGCCGGCCGCGCGTGACCGGATGGACCGGCACCCGTTGCTGCATCGCCGCCTTGGCCAGCATATGCGCGCTGATCGGCGCGGTCAGGAACAGGAAGGCCGTCAGCAGGATCTCGTGCAGGCTCCAGCCCTCACCCAGGCTGCTGAAGTAGACGACGGACGCGATCACCACCCCGCCGACGCCGAGCGTGGTCGACTTGGTCGGCCCGTGCAGCCGCATGAAAAAGTCCGGCAGGCGCAGCAGGCCGATCGCGCCGACCAGCGTGAACAGGCTGCCGATCAGCAGCAGCGCGCAGACGATGGCCTCGAGGTAGAACGGCATCGCGGGGCTCCCTACTTCAGCTCGATGATGTCGCCGCGCTGCAGATACTTGGTCAGCGCGACCGTGCCGATGAAGCCCATCACCGCGAGCAGCAGCGCCACCTCGAAGAACTGCGCGGAGCCGAGCCAGATGCCGAACACCACGATCAGCGCGATCGCATTGATGTTCAGCGTGTCGAGCGCGACGATGCGGTCCGGCAAGGTCGGGCCGATCAGCAGCCGCAGCAGCGTCAGCAGGAAGGCGATGCCGAGCATCGCCAGCGAAATCGGAATCACGACGGCAAGCATAGGAAGATCTCCCTCAACGGCGCCTCGTAGCGCGACTTGATGCGCGCGATCATGTCGTCCGCGTCGTCCAGATCGAGCACATGGATCAGCAGGCAGCGGCGATCGTCGCTCAGTTCGGCGCAGACCGTGCCCGGGCTCAGGGACACAATGCTGATCAGCGCGGTCAGCGCGATCTCGTGCTCGGACTCGAGCGGAAGCTCGATAAAGGCCGGTTGCAGGCGCGCGCCACGCACCAGCACCAGCCAGGCGACATGCACGTTGGCGACGACGATGTCGACGGCGACATGCCAGATCAATCGCAACGCGAGCCAGGGCCGCGCCAGCCGCAGCGGCCGCAACCACAGCCGCCGGCCGACGCGCAGGCCAATGGCCCAGGCCAGCAGCGCGCCGAGCAGCCAGTCGCCCGGCGCGGCCGCATTGCCCAGCAGCAGCCAGACCGCGAGCAGCATCGCGCTGAGCCAGGGATGGGGCAACAGGCGCCGCATCATCGTGCCGGCTCCGTCGGCGCGCCCAGCACCGCCCGCGTATAGGCGGCGCGGTCGAACAGTTGCAGCGCGGTTGCGTCCAGATAGCCGGACAAGGGCCGCGCGAACACGACCAGCGCCACGCTGCAGGCCAGCAGCAATGCGCAGCAGACCAGCTTGGCCGCGTCCGGGCGGCGCACCGGCGGCGTACTGGCCTGTGGCCGCGTCACCATGCCGTGCTCGTGCGCGGCGGCGGCTGCCGGCCCCTGCCACAGCAGCCGGCTGCCGGTGCGGCTGATCGCCACGATCAGGGCCAGGCTGGACACCAGTACCGCGGGCCACAGCACCGCCGCGCCGTTCCACTCGCCATACAGCGGCACCGCCTGCATCAGCATCACCTTGCCGATGAAGCCCGACAGCGGCGGCAGCCCCACCACGGCGATCGCGGCGGTCAGGTACAGCGTGCCGGCCAGCCGCGAAACGCCGCCGCCGACGGGCATCCTGCCGGACGGCAGCTCGAGCGAATCGGCCAGCAGGAACAGCGCGGCGGTACCCACCGTGGTGCTGGCCAGGTAGTACAGCGTCGCGCTCCAGGCCTGCGGCGTCTGCATCGAGACTCCGGCGCACAGCAGTCCGACCGATACCAGCACGAGGTAGCCGGTCAGCCGTTTCATCGAACGCGCCGCCAGCGCGCCGCATGCGGCCAGCACCATCGTGACGATCGCCAGCCACCACAGCCAGTGGTGCATGAAGGCGCCGAACCAGCCGCGCCCGCCGTCGAACAGCAGGGCATGGCAGCGCAGGATGGCGTAGATGCCGACCTTGGTCATGATCGCGAACAGCGCGGCCACCGGCCCGGCCGCCGCGGCATAGGCACGCGGCAACCAGAAGGACAGCGGAAAGATCGCCGCCTTCAGCCCGAACACCAGCATCAGCATCGCGCCGGCCGCCAGCGCCAGCGGTACCTCCGATGGCGCCAGCCGCGCCAGCCGCTCGCCGAGGTCGGCCATGTTGAGCGTGCCCGTGATGCCGTACAGCACGCCGATCGCCAACAGGAAGAACGAGGAGCCGACCAGATTGAGCACGACGTAATGCAGGCCGGCGCCAATCCGTTCGCTGCCGCCGCCATGGACGAGCAGCGCGTACGAGGCGATCAGCAGGATCTCGAAGAACACGAACAGATTGAACAGATCGCCGGCCAGGAAGGCGCCGTTCAGGCCCATCAGCTGGAACTGGAACAAGGCGTCGAAATGCCGGCCGGCACGGGTATCGCGCTCGCCTGCGCTGAGCACAGCGGCCGCGCCGAGCAGCGCCGTCAACAGCAGCATCAGCGCCGCCAGCCGGTCCAGCTGCAGCACGATGCCGAACGGCGCCGCCCAGTTGCCCAGCGCGTAGACCGCGATGTTGCCGCCGGCTGCCTGGCCGACGATGCCGGCCGCAATCGGCAGCAGCGCCAGTGTCGCCAGCACGCCCAGCCAGCGCGAGCGTGCGCGCCAGCGGGCCGGCATCACCACCAGCAGGCCGCCGCAGAACAGCGGCAGCAGGATGGGCAGCAGCATGGCGTGGTTCATCGCGCCTCCTCGCTGGCCGGGGACGGAGCGGTCGATGGCGCCGTTGATGGTCCCGTTGGTGGCGCCGTCGAGGGCGATGCCGAGCGCGCGCGCTCGGCATCCTCCGGACGTTCGGGCTCCGGCGGCTGCCCGGGTACCGCCGACGATGGATCGGCCGGCTCGTCGCCGTCCACATGGTCGCTGCCGCGCAGCGCACGGGAACGCAACGCCAGCACCATGATGAAGGCCGTCATCGCGAAGCCGATCACGATCGCGGTCAGCACCAGCGCCTGCGGCAACGGGTCCGCATACTGCGCGCCGGGCGCGATGATCGGCGGCTTGCCGGTGGTCAGCCGGCCCATGCCCAGCAGGAACAGCGTGACCGCATAGGTCAGCAGCGCCAGTCCGAGCACCACCGAGAAGGTACGGGCGCGCAGCACCAGATAGATTCCGCAGGCGGCGAGCACGCCGATGGCGGCGGCGAACAGGGCTTCCATCAGGCAGTCTCCGCGATCTCGCGCGCGGCGGCCACCCGCTTGTCGCGCACGCCCAGGTGGGACACGATCAGCAGCACGGTGCCGACCACGGTCAGATAGACGCCCAGGTCGAACAGCAAGGCGGTCGCCAGTTCGATCTCGCCGATCCCGGGCAGATGGAAGTGGCCGAAGGCGGTGGTCAGGTACGGATTGCCGAACGCCCAGCTGCCCAGGCCCACCAGCCCGGCGATCAGGATGCCGGCGCCGGCGATGGCGCGATGGTGCAGCGTGATGCGCGACTCGGTCCACAGCACGCCGCTGGCGATGTATTGCAGCAGCAGCGCCACCGCGGTGATCAGCGCGGCGACGAAGCCGCCGCCGGGCAGCTGGTGCCCGCGCAGCAGCATGAAGATCGCCACCAGCATCGTCAGCGGCAGCATCAGCCGTGCCAGGATCGCGAGCAGCAGCGGATGGCTCTGGCGCGACCACGGCATGTCGTTCGGGCCGGCCGTCGGCGCCGGCAGGCGCAGGCCCTTGAGCAGCGCATGCACGCCGAGGCCGGCGATCAGCAGCACGCAGATCTCGCCCAGCGTATCGAAGCCGCGGAAATCGACCAGGATCACGTTGACGACGTTATGCCCGCCGCCGCCCGGCACGCTCTGCGCGATGAAGAAATCGGCGATGGTCTGGTGCGGGCGCGTCATCACTGCGAACGCGGCCACGCCCACGGTGCCGCCGCCGGCCAGCGCCAGCGCGGCATCGCGCAGATGCCGCGCGGTCCCCGCCCGCTCCGGCAGGTCGACCGGCAGGAAGTACAGCGCCAGCACCAGCAGGATGATGGTGACCACTTCGACCGAGATCTGCGTCAGCGCCAGGTCCGGCGCCGAGAAACGCGTAAAGGCCAGCGCCACCATCAGCCCGCACAGGCTCGCCATCAGCAGCGCCACCACGCGCTGCCGGCGCGCCGCGACCACGGCGATGGCGCCGATCGCCAGCAGTATCAGGCCGGTCGCCGTGACCGGGTCCGCAGGGGACAGCGGCGCGGGGCCCTGGGCCTGCTCGAGCTCGAACAGATAGCGGGCCGGCAGCAGCACCATCGCCGCAATCGCGAAGGCCAGATAGCGCTGCAGCGAACCGTTCTCGAACAGCAGCGCCACGCGGCCGGCGGCGCGCTCGACGCGCTCGATCGCATCCTCGAAGCGGTCGCGCGCGTTCAGCTGGGGCAGCTTCGCGTGATAGTGGCGGAAGGAATCGCGGCGCAGGAAGAACAGCGCGCCGCCCGCCGCCATCGACAGGGCGCTCATCGCCAGCGGCAGATTGAAGCCATGCCAGGGGCTCAGGCTATAGATCGGCAGCGGCGCGCCCATGGTGCCACGCGCGGCCGCATCGAGCAGGCCGCCGACGGTGTGGTTGGGAAAGAGCCCCACCACCAGGCAAGTGACCACCAGGATCTCGACCGGGATCTTCATCCAGCGCGGCGGCTCGTGCGGCGGATGATGGGGCAGGTCGTCGGGCTCGCCGTCGAAGAACACGCCATGGATGAAGCGCAGCGAGTACGCCACCGTCAGCGCGCCGGCGGCGGTCGCCAGCGCCGGAATGGTCCAGTTGAACGGACCGAGCAGGCCCTGTGCCAGCGTCTCGCCGAAGAACATCTCCTTGGAGAGGAAGCCGTTGAGCAGCGGCACGCCGGCCATCGCCAGCGAGGCGACGATGGCCAGCAGCGCGGTGTGCGGCATGTAGCGGCGCAGCCCGCGCAGGCGGCCCAGGTCACGCGTGCCGGTCTCGTGGTCGATGATGCCGGCGGCCATGAACAGCGAGGCCTTGAACACCGCGTGGTTCATGATGTGGAACAGCGCGGCCACCGTGCTCAGGCCGGTGTCGAGCCCGAACAGCAGCGTGATCAGGCCCAGATGGCTGATGGTCGAATATGCCAGCAGCCCCTTCAGGTCCCGCTGCACCAGCGCCATGCCGGCGCCCACCACCAGCGTGGCGAGGCCGGTCAGGCTCAGCATGTAGAACCACCAATCGGTGCCCTCGAGCACCGGATACAGCCGCGCCAGCAGGAACACGCCGGCCTTGACCATGGTGGCCGAGTGCAGATACGCCGAGACCGGCGTCGGTGCCGCCATCGCGTGCGGCAGCCAGAAGTGGAACGGAAACTGCGCCGACTTGGTGAAGACCGCGAGCAGCACCAGCACGATCATCGGCGGATACAGCGGGTGCTTCTGCACGGTGCCCGCGCTGGCGATCACGTCGGACAGCTCCAGGCTGCCGCAGATATGGCCGAGCAGCAGCACCCCGGCGAGCAGCGCGAGCCCGCCGCCGCCGGTGATCGTCAGCGCCATGCGCGCGCCCTTGCGCGCATCGGAGCGATACGACCAGAAGCCGATCAGCAGGAAGGAAACGATGCTGGTCAATTCCCAGAACACGACCAGCAGCAGCAGATTGCTCGACAGCACCACGCCGAGCATCGCGGCCATGAACAGCAGCAGCAGCGCGAAGAAGCGCGCGGTCGACTGGCTGCGCGACAGGTAATAGCGCGCGTACAGCAGCACCAGCAGGCCAATGCCGAGCACCAGCAGCGAGAAGGCGAAGGACAGGCCGTCCAGCCGAAAGCTCAGCGCAAAGCCAAGGCTGTCGAGCCACGGCATGCGCCAGGCCAGCACCTCGCCGCTGAAGATCTCGTGCCGCACGCTGGCCAGCAGGGCCAGCCCGAGCATCGGCGTGCCCAGCACCAGCGGCGCGGTCAGCGCTCGCAGATGGCGGCCGACCAGCGGCGTCAGCATGGCCGCGACCAGCGGCAGAGCGATCAGCCACAGCATCACCATCTGTCGTCTCCGGCAGAGGGTGCGGGAAGGCGAAGGGAAGGCGGCGGGCCCAGCCGCGCCGAGCATCGTGTGCGCAACATGCGGCTATTGTGCCCCATGACACTGCCGCCGCGGCAATCGTTATGTCTGCCCTAAAAATAATTCACATCGAATCCGGGCCATTCGGCGCGGGCCTGCATGCCGCACCGTTTGTATCACCGCATTCCAAAGATCGCGGCCATTCGGGATAG
Organism: Cupriavidus cauae; assembly: GCF_008632125.1. Lineage (GTDB taxonomy): Bacteria > Pseudomonadota > Gammaproteobacteria > Burkholderiales > Burkholderiaceae > Cupriavidus > Cupriavidus cauae. The sequence goes on along the minus strand of NZ_VWRN01000035.1, from coordinate 109,609 downwards.
CACGAGGTTGGATCGCCCCCCGGCGCCTACATATACTGGCATGCGGCCTGCATCGACGGCCGCACGACGCATCGTCCACGAGCAAGCACACGCACCGCGCCACTACCCCTGTCGCGCGGGACGACCGCACAACACCGAACCGGGAGCGGAGAATGGGGATGCTGACTGAAGAACAATACCAAGCCACGCAGGAATCGCGCCGCGCCGGATTGCGCGCGCTGCGCGCCGCGCTGCTGAAATCCCACAAGGAGATCATCCAGCACGACCGTAACGAATATGAACGCCTCTATGGCCCGATCCCCGCGGGCCAGTTCGTGCAGATCGTCACCGAGGACAACTACTTCCGCTGGCTAGACCCGCTGTCGCGCCTGATCGTCGAGATCGACGAGGAGCTCGACGGGCCGAAGCACCATGATGGCACCTGCCGCGCGGTGGCCGAGGCGGCGGCGCGGCTGTTCAGCACGCAGGGCGATCCGGCGTTCCGCGAGCGCTATCACGAGGCGCTGCAGGACGAGCCCGCGGTCACCGTGGCGCACGGGCAACTGATGTCGGTAATCGCACAACTTCGCAAGCTTCCCTAGGGGACGCGCAAGACAAGACGCGGGAGCCTTGCGGCTCCCGCGTCTTTGCTTTTGCGTACGGCCAGAACCTGGCAGGGCCAGTTGCGCGACCGATCCTCGCGGTCAATCCTGCCGGGCAACCCCTGCGGCCAATCGCCGCATCCGGCCCGGGCGATCAGCCGGGGCCACCAGCCTGGCCGCCCTTGCGCGGCCTGCCGCCCTGCCCTTCACTGTCGTCCTTGTCGGGCTCGACCGCGATCGGGTCGCTGGCCGGGAACGTTTCCTCCAGCGCCTCGTCGAGGTTGCGCTCGGTATGGTCCTCGGCCGCCCCGCCCTTGCCTTGCTGGCCGGAGCGGGGAACCGCGGTGTCGGGCTTGCCGGGCTGGCTCATCGTCTGTCTCCTTCGCGTGGCGGTGGCGGCGGCCTCGGCCGCTCAGGTCGCGCGATAGCGGTTGCGCAGGTCGCGCACCAGGTCATGGTTGCGCAGCACGCCGTGATACTGGCGTTCGATCAGCGCGCGCACTTCGAAGCTCAGATCGTCGTGCTGGAGGGCGTCCGCGTATTTCTTCTTGGCCACGTCCTCGCCGCGCTCGCATTCCTCAAGGATAGACAGATCGGTGCGATTCGCGACCGCGCTGCGCAGGCTGACCCAGCCGCGATGCAACGCGCCGGCCACGCTGCCGCCCTCTTCCGGCCGGCCACCCAGCGCGATCACCTGCGACTGCAGCTCGCGGATGGCGGCGCCGATCTCGGTCGCGCGGCTGGTGAACAGTTCCTTCAGCTCAGGATTGGTGGCATCCTCGGCGGCCTTCAGAAAACCTTGCTCGCCGTCGCGCGACACCTCGATCAGATCGTTGAGCACATCGACGTTCTTGTCTGCCATGGCGACTCCTCGTTATCGTGATGCCGCCGCATGCCGCGGCGGCGGTTGCAGGACGGTTGCAGCGAGGCTGCAAAACGGCGCGCACCGCGTGCGGTGCGACCATGCCTTCACGATAAGAGAAGCGGCGGGCGGGGACTGTAAGCAGGCCGCCCGAGAAGCTGTCGGTCGATGCCTACAGGGTTGCCCAAGGACCGGGAGCGGTGTCGCGCGCGTTCCCGGACGCGTTGTCCGGCGAATTGTCCCCCGTTGTCCGGCGCGCCGTCAGTCGAGCAGATGCCCGAGCCGCACGCGCTTGGTGGCCAGGTATTTTTCGTTCTCGGCGTTGGCCGGCACGCTGTGGCGCACCTGCTCGAGCACGGTGATGCCGGCCTCTTCGAGCTGCTGCCGCTTGCGCGGATTGTTGCTCATCAGCCGGATCGATTTGACGCCCCATTGGCGCAGCAGATCGGCGGCGAAGGCATAGGTGCGGGAGTCGACCGCCTGCCCAAGCGCCAGATTGGCATCGACCGTGTCGAGCCCGCCATCCTGCAGGCTGTATGCGCGGATCTTGTGGCCCAGGCCGATGCCGCGGCCTTCGTGGCCGCGCAGGTACAGCAGGATGCCGCGGCCCTCTTCGGCGATGCGCTCCATCGCCAGCGCCAGTTGCTCGCCGCAATCGCAGCGGCACGAACCGAATACGTCGCCGGTCAGGCATTCCGAATGCAGCCGCGTCAACACGCCCTCGCCGGCGATGTCGCCGACGCTGAGCGCCAGGTGTTCCGTCCCGCTGGTCGCGCCCTTGAAGGCGTGAGCGGTGAACTCGCCGAAGCGGGTCGGCAGCCGTGCCGAACCGATCAGCGTGATTTCCGTGTCGTTCATATCATCTTGCCAATGCGTGTGCGCCGGATGCCGTGGCAGCGGCCGGGATGGGGTCCCGGGAGAGTCCGCTGCCGGCTGGGTGATGCCTGCCGATGGCCCCTTCCAGGGCGGCGCCTGACGGCAAGGATACCGCGAATCGGCAAAGGGCCGCTCGGGGCCCCGTGTCGGGCCCTTCACCCGGGCCGCGCTTGCCAGCCCGGCGCGCAGCCCCTACAGGATCGGCGCGAACAGCTTGGCCACATGCATCGCCACGCGGCGGGGCCCCGGCGCGGCCAGGTATTCGTCGCGGCCGATCTCGCGTGCCTGGGCAAAATCGGCCAGCAGCATCCCCTCGACCTGGCTCGCGAAGGCGCGATCGGCCGTCATCACCGTCAGCTCGAAATTGAGCCGGAACGAGCGGTTGTCGAGGTTCGCGGTGCCGACCGCGGCCAGCTCGTCGTCGATCAGCATCACCTTCTGGTGCAGGAAGCCCGGGATATAGCGATAGATGCGGATGCCCGCGCAGATCGCCTGGTAGGCGTACAGCGTCGAGGCGGCGAACACCACCTTGTGGTCGGCGCGTCCCGGCATCAGGATGCGCACGTCGACGCCGCGCAGCACCGCCAGCCGCAGCACCGCGAACACCGCCTCGTCGGGCACGAAGTACGGCGTCGTGATCCACAGCCGGTTGCGCGCGGCCTGGATCGCCTCGACGAAGAACAGCGAGCAGGTCTCCTGCGAATCGGCCGGCCCGCTCGGCACCACCTGGCACACCATCGCGCCGGCCGGTTCGGGCGGCGGCAGCAGCAGCGTCGGCACTTCGCGCGCGGCCCAGTACCAGTCCTCCGCGAAGGTCATCTGCAGGTCCAGCACCGCCGGTCCGCGCACCTCGATATGGGTATCGCGCCAGGGCGCCAGCGGCGGCCTGCGGCCCATGTATTCGTTGCCGACATTGTGGCCGCCGATGAAGGCCCGCTCGCCATCGACCACCACCAGCTTGCGGTGGTTGCGGAAGTTCAGCTGGAAGCGATTGACGAAGCCGCGGTGCGGCGCGAACGCGCTGACCTTGACGCCGCACTCGGCCATGCGGCGAACGTAGTGGCCCGGCAAGGCATGGCAGCCGATGCTGTCGTACAGGAAATAGATCTCGACGCCCGCGGCCGCGCGCTCGCACAGCAGCGCCTGCAGCTCGCGCCCGAGCTCGTCGTCATGGACGATGAAGAACTGCACCAGCGCGACGCGGCGCGCGGACTTCAACGCGGCGAAGATCGCCGCAAAGGTGGCCTGCCCATCGACCAGCAGTTGCACATGATTGCCGGACAGGCAATGCAGCCCGGTCAGCCTTGGCAGTGCGCGCAGTCCCGGATGATGCGGCTGCCGGACGATGCAGGCCTCGCGCTCGCGCGGCTCCATGCCGTGGCGCAGTTCGCGCATCTGGGCGCGATAGAAGCGCCGCGCATTGACATAGCCGACGAAATTGCTGCTGCCGAACACCAGGTACGGCACCAGTGCCAGATACGGTATCAACAGCAGCGAACCGGCCCAGGCGATCGCGCCGGGCGCGGTGCGGACCGTCATCACGGCATGCATGGCGGCGAACACGCCGATCACGTGGAAACACAGGACAATCGTCGCGACAACGCTGGTGCTCAATAACATCGGCTGCCATCCGCTGCGGAATGCGGTTGAACGATGAACGGTGAACGATGATGAGTGAACAGTGAACACTGAACTGCCGCGCATTGTGGCATAGGCGGCCTGCATCGCGCCCGTCCATGTATGCAACATGGACGCGCTGATGACCTCGGCGCCTGCGTTTGCATTTTTTTTAGGCAGTCCGATGGGGCGACGCGCCGGCGCGCGCCTGGCGCCGGGCCCGGTCGGGTTATCCACACAATCTGTGGATAACCCGAACGCCCGTTCGCGAGCCGGGCGCTCGCCGGTCGCTCAATGTGGACGGCCCTCGCTGCGCTCTTCCGATGGACCGCCCGGCCCCAGAGTCGGCGTCAGGTCGACCACCGCGAAACCGCTCGGGTCCTTCTTGGCATCGCGCTTGGCCGCGGCCGCGGCGGCGGCAATATGGCTGCTGCCCAGGCGCCAGCCGTCGGTCTCGGTGCGGGCCACCCCGTGGGCCACGCGGACCGCGCCGATCGCCATGCTGACCATCGGGAAGAATGCGGTGCGGCCATGGCGGTCCTCGCCATGGATGCCCCCTGCCGCGCGGTCGTCCGCGTCGTACAGTTCGCGCGCGGCGCGATTGAAGCGCGCGATCGCGCCGCGCGCGCGCTGGTTCCAGTCCGGGCTCTGGTACAGCACCAGGAAGTCGTCGCCGCCGACATGCCCGAGGAAGTCGCGCACCGGATCGCAGGCATCGGCCAGGATCGCGGCCGCGCCCTTGATCATCTCGTCGCCCTTCCAGTAGCCGTACTGATCGTTGAAGGGCTTGAAGTGGTTCAGGTCGACATAACAGGCGCAGAACGCCGCGCCCGCATCGAGCAGCCGGTCGACATGCTGGTTCAGCGGGATGTTGCCCGGCAGGAAAGTCAGCGGATTGGCATAGCGCGCCGCCTCCATGCGGATCTCGGTGACGGCGCGGATCAGGTCCGCGCCGGTGCCCAGGCCCGCATAGCGGCCGCCATCGGTGATGATGAAACCGTCGGCCAGATAGCGCTGGTTGCCGCTGGCCAGGCTCTTGGCCATGGTCTCGATGGTGGCCTCGCGATCGAAGCAGACCGGCTCGCGATGGGCCATCAGGATGCAGGCCTTCTTGCCATAGAGCTCGCGATGGAACGGCGCGGCATAGCGGTCGATGAAGCTCTGCCGGTTGATGATGCCGATCGGCCTGCCCTCCGGATCGAGCACGGCCAGCGCATGCAGCCCGGGATGGGCGTGGAACAGCGCCAGCACCTCGTTGTTGGTCTGCTCCGGCCGCACCGTCGGCGCGCGCCGCAGCAGCTTGCCGGCATTCGGCCCGGTCCAGCCCGAACGCACCACCTGCGGAAACACCGCGATCTGGCGCGAGCCCAGCGCCTGCACCACGTCATGCGGCGGCGCCTGCGACGGCTCCGGCAATGGCCGCCCCAGCAGATAGCCTTGGCCGAACGGCACGCCGAGATCGCGCAGCACCGCCAGCTCCTCGTTGTCCTCGATGCCTTCGGCAATCACGCTGATGCCCAGCGCATCGGCCAGGCTCAACACCGTGCGCATCAGTTCGAGCCGCCGCGAGCATGAGGCCACGCCGTGCACCAGCGACTTGTCGAGCTTGATGAATTGCGGCGTCAGCTGGACCAGCAGATCGAGGTTGGCGTGGCCGGTGCCGAAGTCGTCCAGCGCATAGCGCAGGCCGAGATCGCGCAGTACCGCCATCGCGTCGGCAAATGCCGCCATGTCGCCGATGCGGGTCTGCTCGGTCAGCTCGATCACCACGCGCCCCGGGGCCACGGTGTTCGCCAGCAGCGCCGCCATGCCGCGGCCATGATCGGCCAGCAGATGGCGCAGCGTCATCGGACTGAAATTGACGAACAGCGCGCCGGGCAACTGCAGCTCGGCGAAGCGCGCCAGCGCGGCCCGGGCCGCCTGCACTTCCAGCGCCATCGTTTCGGCCGGGCTGACGGCCAGCCGGAACAGCGCTTCGGGCGAGGCCAGCGGCGAGCCCTCGGGTCCGCGCAGCAGCGCCTCGTAGCCGAGCAGATCGGCCGACTCGAAGCGCACGATCGGCTGGAAGACGGCGCGCAGCGGCGGCAGACGCATCGGCGCAGCCGCTGCGGCGGATTCGATCACGGCAACGGACATGGGGATCTCGACAACGGTGGCAAGGACGCCGGGATGGACGCGGCGACGGCGTGTGTGGCCTGCGCCGGCATCGACGAGGCGCGCGGCAAGGCAGCCTATTTCATGACAGTCACATGACCGCCATATGACAACCCCGCCGCATGGCAGGACGTCACGGCGACGTCACATCCCCTCGCCAGCATCAGCCCAAAACAACAATTCACGGGCGCCGCATGCGGCGGGGGAAAGCCATGTTGCAAATATTCAGAACGGGGTGGCCGCGCTGGCGGTCAAGGTTTGGTTTGCGGTCGAGCACGGGCGCGGGGATCGCACCGATGCTCGGCACCGCTGCCACGGCGGACACGGCGCCAGCGGGCACGTCGCCATGGGGGCCATCGGGGCCACCGGGGCCGGCGTGGCAATCCGGGCCATCGGAGTCCTCGGAGTCCTCGCCTTCCTCGGCGGCCCGGCGCCGGCCACGCCTGCCGCTTGCCGCGCGCCTGGGCACGGCGTTCGTGCTGGTCTACCTGTTCGGCGCGGCGGCCGCGGTCAGCGGCATCGTCAATCTGGTCGCGCTGAAGGACAGGACCGACACGCTGTATCAGCGCGACATGCGCGGCTCGGTCGCGGCCGAGCGCGCCCAGTCGGCGCTGGCCGGCCTGGGACACGCCCAGCTCGCGTTGACGATGGCCACCAGCACGGCCGAGCGCGATACCGCCGCCCAACAGATCGCCCAGGCCCTGCAGACACTCGACACCACGCTGTCCGGCGTCGGCCGTGCCGCGCCGGATCAGGCCGAGGCGCTGGCGCGCGAGCGTGCCAACGCGGCGCAACTGATGCACGGCTATGTCGAGCTGTTGCGCAAGCAGCCGCTCGACGCGCTGCAATTCGACAGCGCCGTCTCCGTCGAGGGTCACTTCGTCGCCGAACAGCTGGCGAAACTCGGCACGCAGATCGAGCAGGCCCGTGCCCGCCTGGAGAAGCAGGCCGCCGATACGGTGGCCTCGGTGTCGTACAGCCAGGCCCGCGCGCAGTGGATCACGATGGCGATGCTGGCCGCGAGCCTCGCGGCGGCCGCAGTGCTGGCATGGCAGGCCGCGCGCGCCCTGCTGGCCGAACTCGGCGGCGAACCGCGCGAGGCGGCCGACGCCGCGCGGCGCATCGCCGCCGGCGACCTGACCGAAGGCCAGCGTCTGCGCCGGCGCGGCGCGCGCGGTCTGCTGCAGGACCTGGCCGCGATGCGCGACGCGCTGGCCGCGATGCTCGCGCGCATTCAATCCTCGGCGCGCCAGATCCACGGCGCCAGCGAGCAGATCGCCGCGGCCAATCACGATCTTTCCGAGCGCACCGGCCGCCAGCTGGCCGCCGTCGAGGAAGCCGCCACGAGCATCGGCGAACTGCGCGGGCTGGTCGAGCAGATCCACATGCGTGCGCACGAGTCCAGCGCGATGGCCAGCCAGGCGCGCGACGCGGTCGGCACCGGCAGCGCGGTGGTGCGCAGCATGCGTGCGTCGATGGATGCGGTGCAGGCGCGTTCGCGCGACATCTCCGAAGTGGTAGGCGTGCTGCAGGGCATCGCCTTCCAGACCAATCTGCTGGCGCTCAACGCAGCGGTCGAAGCCGCGCGCGCCGGCGCGGCGGGCCGCGGCTTCGCCGTGGTGGCCAACGAAGTCCGTGCACTGGCGCAACGCAGCGCGCAATCGGCGCGCGATATCGGCGCGCTGCTCGGCGAAGCCACGCGCGACATCGAGGCCGGCGCCGGCCTCAGCGGCGAGGTCGAACAGGCGATGGCGGCGATCGAGCAGGCGGTGCTGCGCAGCCATACGCTGGCGGAGCGGCTCAATGGCCTGGCGCAGCAGCAGGCGGCGGGGATTGCGGTGGTCGACGGCGCCGTCGCGCGCCTGGACGGCACCAGCCGGCAGAACGCCGAACTGGTGACCACGGTGGCGCAGCAAGCCGAATCGCTGGACTGGCAGGCCGGCGAACTGGCCGCCGATGTGGGGCGCTTCCGCTTCTGAGCCGGGCCCGCCGGGAGGCGAGGCGCTCCGCCGTCTTGGGACGCTGCTGGACGCATCCCGCCATCGGATTTGGCTGTTCTGCAATGCAGAACATAGATTCTGCATTGCAGTTGACGGCATCATCGAACGATGCAACCATCGCGGACAGACCAAGCCGGCGGCCACGCCGGCAACGCCATTCCGGAGACTTCGATGAGCAGCACCTTCAGCGCCAATGCCGGCGCTAATGCCGGCCCCAATACCGGCCCCAATACCGGCGCCAATTCCCCCGCCGCCTCCACGCCCGCTTCCCAGCCCTCCGCCGCCACGGCGCAGTTCGTGCCGCCCTACGCGCGCCTGCACCAGGCCATCGCGCCCTGGGCCGCCGACCGCCCCGATGTGGTCGCGCTGATGGATGGCGAGCGCTCGATCCGCTATGGCGAGCTGGAGGGCGCGGTGCGCCAGAGCGAGGCGGCGCTCGCCAATGCCGGCGTGCGCGGCGGCGACCGCGTGGTGCTGGTGACCGAGAACAGCGTCGGCTGCGCGGTGCTGATCCTCGCCCTCAGTTCGCTGGACGCGTGGGCGATTCCCGTCAACGCCCGCCTGTCCGCGCGCGAGATCGACAACATCATCGAGCACGCGGGCGCCCGGCTCGCGCTGTATCTCGACAATGCCTACCCCGAGGCGCGCGAGCACGGCCTGGCGCGCGGCGCGCAATGGGCCGAATGGCCGCATGTCGGGCGCCTGTTGATCGGCAAGCTCAATGGCGAGGCGGTGCCCGAACCGGTGCAGGCCGACGCGCGCGAACAGGTGGCCGCGGTGATCTACACCACCGGCACCACCGGCGCATCGAAGGGCGTGATGCTGACGCATTCGAACCTGATGTTCATCGGCCACAGCAACCGCGTGCAGGCGCGCGTGCAGCCGGGCGACCGCGTCTATGGCGTGCTGCCGATCTCGCATGTCTACGGCCTGTCGGTGCTGCTGGTCGGCCCGCTCTCCAACGGCGCCACGGTCTACTACGAACCGCGCTTCCGGCCCGAGCGGCTGGCGCGCGCGCTGGTCGAGGAGAACCTGTCGGTGCTGCACGGCGTACCGGCGATGTACGCCAAGCTGATCGAATGGGGCCGCAGCCAGCCCACGCCGCTGCGCGCGCCGGCCTTGCGCATGGCGCAATCGGGCGGCGCGCCGCTGACCGCGACGTTGAAGGCCGCGTTCGAGCAGACCTTCGGCATCACGCTGCACAACGGCTACGGCATGACCGAAACGTCGCCGACCGTCAGCCAGACGCGCGTCGATGCGCCCCGCAGCGACTGCTCGGTGGGCCAGGCGGTGCCCGGTGTCGAGGTGTGCCTCGGCGATCCGCTGCCGGACGGCAGCGGCGAACTGCTGGTGCGTGGCCCCAACGTGATGAAGGGCTACTACAAGCGCCCCGATCTGACCGCGCAGGCGATCGACGCCGACGGCTGGCTGCATACCGGCGACCTCGCCAGGATCGACGACGACGGCGCGATCTCCATCGTCGGCCGGTCCAAGGAAATCATCATCCATTCCGGCTTCAACGTGTATCCCGAGGAAGTCGAGCAATCGATCAACGCTTACCCGGCGGTGGTGCAGTCGGCCGTGGTCGGACGCGCCGTCGAGGGCAACGAGGAGGTGATCGCCTTCGTCGAGGTCCGAGCCGGCATGACGCTCGACCCCGCGGCGCTGAAGACCTTCCTGCGCGAACGGCTGTCGCCGTACAAGATCCCCGCGGAAATCAAGGTGGTCGCACAGCTGCCGGCCGCGCCGTCGGGCAAGATCCTGAAGGCCAGGCTGCGCGAGATGCTGGCCGCCGGCGAGTTCTGAGCGCGGATCGCACGAGCACCATGGCAAGCGACGATCAGGCCCAGGCGATGGCGACCGAGGCGGCGGAGCGGGACGACGTCCGCAGCGGCATCGGCAGCGGCGCGCCCCGCCACAAGGAAGACCGCCACTTCGTCACCGCGCTGGCGCGCGGCCTCGATGTACTGGCCTGCTTCCGCGGCTTCGACGCGCAATTGGGCAACGCGGAACTGGCGCAGCGCTGCGGCCTGCCCAAGTCGACCGTATCGCGGCTGACGCATACGCTGACCGAACTCGGCTATCTGCGCCTGGAGCCGGACGCCGGCAAATATCGCCTCGGCAGCTCCGCGCTGGCGCTGGCGCCGACCGCGCGCGAAGGCGCCGATGTGCTGGCGGTCGCGCGGCCGCATATGCAGCGCCTGGCAGATCTGTCGCAGGGCGTCGCCTCGCTGATCCTGCGCGATCGCGGCCGCATGCTGATCTTCGAGAATTGCCAGGCCGAGAGCTATCTGACCTTGCGCGTGGCCGTCGGCACGCGCATCTCTGGCCTGACCACGGCCGCGGGCCGCGCCTATCTGCAGGCGCTGCCGGCCGCCGACGCGCGCCAGGCGCTGGCCGCCTTCCGCGCCAGCGACGGGCTCCCGGAGGCCGAGGCCCAGGCGGTGCTCGCGCGCAGCCGCGAGGAAGTCCGGCGCATGGGCTGCACCACCTCGTTCGGCGACTGGCTGCCGGACATCAATTCGATCGCGGCCGCCTTTCATCCGGGCCCCGCGCTGCCCCCGATGACGTTGAGCTGCAGCGGCCCCAACGCGGTCGTCCCGCCGCGGCATCTGCTCGACGTGGTGCGGCCGGTGCTGATCGAATGCGTCGCGCGGATCGAGCGCGAACTCGGCGGCGCGTAATCGGACGGCCGTAATCGGGCGGCGCGACAATCGGGCGACGCGACAATCGGGCAACGCGGAAGCGGCCGGCCTGCCGCGACGCTGACGAAACCGCGATCGCGCGACGAGCAGGCTACCGTTTGCCATACGGACCGCGCCAAATTCGCAAGAACGCGGCCAGCATGCCGCCATGATTCCGGTGTCCCGCAAACCGATTGGCCCCGCCTGGCGGGCGCGGCCAATCGGACGCGGCAATCCCACTGCCGCGCGCCAGTGCGGCGTTTTCCGGAGCGCCCCCCATGCCCACTCTGCCCTGCCTTGCGCGCCCCGTCCTCGCGGCGCACTATTCGACCGCGCACGAATTCTTCGACGCCGTCGCCAAAGGCAGCGACGAATCCATGCTGAAGCGGATCGTCCTTCAGCGCGGCTCGTTCTTCGTCGGCGGCCGCGGCTACCGGCTCGTCGTCGAGAATGCCGCAGTCGCGAACGCCCGCCAGCCTGTCGATGTCCGGCTGGAGCGCAACTGGCGCGAATTGGGCTGGTTCCGCCGCGTCGTGCTGACGCTGCTGAGCTGCGTCGTGCCGCGCGACAGGTATCGCTGCGAGCGGCCCTGTCACGGGCAGGTTCCCGCCGTATTGCACACCATCACGCGACTGCGCCAGCGGGCCGGCATGGCTGTCTCGACTGTGCCGCCCTCCGCCAACGAAGCACGCGTCCCTTCTGGCACCGGCGTTGACGTCGACGAACCGCGCCCGCGGATTTCCCCGGTGCTGTCGCCCGAAGCGCGCCGCGTGAGGCTGAATTTCCTGGCCGAGCGCATCCGCAAGGCGGACCGCTGCAAGCTGTTCGCGCACAAGGGGAAATGGTGCAAGGTGGTTCGCGCGATCGCCGGCAATGATCCACCCGAGTGCCTGGACGTCGCCGCCGCCGCGGTGCTGGCACAGATGGCGGCCGTGGTCAGGTACCTGCGCCGCAACCGGTCGGAGAGCGCATCGGCCTATGCCGAAGTGATGGGCGTTCTGCAGGCGCTTCGCCAGTCGGCCGACGCCAAGGACGAACAACTGGCGGAACTGGCCGCTCGCCTGACCGACGTGTGGAAGCAGCACTGGTGGCGCGGCGAGATTCCGAGGTATTCGGCCTTCGCGGACTTCCGGCTGCCCGTGGGCGTGGTGCAGCGCATCGGCGCCTGCTTGCGCGAGGACTGGCTGCTCGTCAACGATGAGTTATGCACGCTGGACCTGCGCGACCGCCAGATCAAGCGTCTGCTCGCCGCCGCGTCGGCGAAGTCGACCACCACCACCGCCAGCACCGCCACAACCACGGCCAGCGCCGGCAGCGCTCCGGCGGTCCCGTCGCTTGCTACTGGCTGAGCCGCATCGCCGGCGTGATCTGCCGCGGGTCGGTGCACAGCTCGAGCAGCGCCGGCCTGCCTGCGGCGCAGGCGCGCGCAAAGGCGTCGGCAAACCCGTCCGCGCTGGTCAGCCGCTCGGCCCAGGCCCCACAGGCCTGCGCCAGCGCGACGAAATCCGGATTGACGATGCCGGTGCCGCTGACGCGGCCCGGATAGCGCCGCTCCTGATGCATCCGGATCGTGCCGTACATGCCGTTGTTGACGACCAGCACCACCACATTGGCCCCCACCGCTGCCGCGGTGGTCAGCTCCTGCGGATACATCTGGAAGCAGCCGTCGCCGGCGAAGCACACCACGGTGCGCTCGGGATGGCGCAGCTTCGCCGAGATCGCAGCGGGCAGGCCATAGCCCATCGCACCGCAGGTCGGAGCCAGCTGCGTGCGCGGCCGGCGATAGGCGAAGTAGCGATGCAGCCAGACCGCATAGTTGCCGGCCCCGTTGGTGACGATCGCATCGTCGGGCAGCGTGCGGTTCAGATGGTCGACCACCGCGGTCATGTCGACGCCGGTGGCGTCCGCGTGCGGCGAGGCCGGTGAGACGAAGCCCTGATGATCGGCGCGCGCCGCGGCCGTCCATTCGCGCCAGCGTATCGTCGCCGGCGCCGGCAGGCCCGCCAGCATCGCCGCTCCCGGACCGATACCCGCGTGGATCGCCAGATCGGGCTGGTACACCCGGCCCAGTTCCGCCGCATCGGCGTGGATATGCACCAGCCGCTGGCGCGGCCGCGGGGGTTCGAGCAGCGTATAGCCGTCGGTGGCCACGTCGCCGAGCCGCGTGCCGAAGGCGACGATCAGGTCGGCGCCGCGCACGCGCTCGGCCAGGCGCGGATTGACACCCAGGCTCAGATGCCCGACGTAGTGCGGATCGCGATTGTCCAGCACGTCCTGGCGGCGGAAGGCACAGGCCACCGGCAGGTCCCAGGCATGCACGAAGCGGGCGAACGCGGCCGCATCCTCGTCGCGCCAGTTGGCGCCGCCGGCGATCACCAGCGGGCGCTGCGCTGACGACAGCAGCTCGGCCAGCGCGGCCGCATCCGCGGCCGACGGCGAGGCGACCACGGGCCGATACGCGCCGGTGTCGCGGCAGGCCGCATCGCCGTCGAGCACGTCCTCGGGCAACGCGAGCACCACCGGTCCGGGCCGGCCCGAGGTCGCGACCTGGAAGGCGCGCGCCACCAGTTCGGGGATGCGCGCGGGGTCGTCGATCTCGGCGACCCATTTCGCCATGCCGCCGAACATCGCCGCGTAGTCGACCTCCTGGAACGCTTCCCTGCCCCGGTGCTCACGGGCGATCTGCCCGACGAACAGGATCATCGGCGTCGAGTCCTGCGCGGCGATATGGACGCCGACGCTGGCATGCGTCGCCCCGGGTCCGCGCGTGACGAAGCAGATGCCGGGACGTCCGCTCAGCTTGCCGTCGGCCTCGGCCATATTGGCCGCCGCGCCTTCGTGCTTGCAGACGATCAGGTCGATGGCGGGCTGATCGTGCAGGGCGTCGAGCACGTCGAGGAAGCTCTCGCCCGGCACGCAGAACACGCGCTCGGTGCCGTGGATGCGCAGCGCATCGACGAGGATGCGGCCGCCGCTGCGTGGCGCGGGCGCCGGCGTGCCGGCGGAGGACGATGGGAGATCGGCGTTAGGCTGGGTCATCGGCTGGCTCATCGAATCGGAAACGGGACGAGAATCGGGAACGACATCGTGAACGAAATCGGGAACGACAACGGGAACGACATCTGGAACAGGCTCCTGAACGGGATCGGGACGGGATCCGAACCGGATCGGGACCTGGGCCCTGCATCGCCCCATTGTGCAGGCGAACGCGAAACGGGAGGCAAGGCAGGACCGATTATCGCGCCAAAATTCGGGGTGGCCGCCGGGGTGACCGCCGCGCGCCCTCGCCGGGCGTTGGCCTGACCGTGGCACGGCGCTTATCATGACTACCCCCGCGAACGTCATCGCCGCCGACAGCGGCAGTGCGCCGGGGAACGAACCGAACACCGATGCCTCGACGCACCCGGCGTTTTGCCCGCTGTCTCTTCCCGCCATCCGACGGAGTCCCCGATGCCCCATCTCGTCATTGAAATCACCGAAAACGCGCGCCTGAACTGCTCCCCCGAGGAACTGCTGGATCAGGCCAACGCCGCGCTGCTGGCCTCCGGGCAATTCCAGGAGCCCGATATCAAGTCGCGCTGCATCACGCTGGAGACCTACCGCCAGGGGACCGAAGCGGTCGAGCGCGCCTTCGTCCATGGCCGGCTGTCGATTCTCGACGGCCGCGACCTGGCGACGCGGCAGGCGCTGGGCCAGGCGGTCTGCGAGGTGATCGCCGAAGCCGTCCGCTCGGGCGCCAACAACACGCCGGTGCAGATCAGCGTCGAGGTGCGCGAGATGGAGCGCGCCAGCTACGCGAAGCAGGTGATCGGGGGCTGAGGGCCGGTCCGCGCAGGATGGCGGACCGGGCCCGTTACCGGGATGCCGTCGGGGATGCCGTGGGGGATGCCGTGCCCGATTCAGCAGGGGATGCGGCATAGGATGCCGCGGCCGATGCGGTGGCCGAGGTGGTGGCCGAGCTGGTTGGCAATGCGGTGGCCGAGGCCGTGGCCGGTACCGCCCCAGCGGCCCCGTCCAACCCCAGCACCGACAACATCACGCCGGTCTGCCATGCGAAATACGGGTTGTAGGTCAGCCGTGCGTGCACCTTGCCGGGCTCCCGATAGCCCCAGTCCGAATACCAGACCTCGGCGCCATCGACGCAGCGCTGGTACTCGGCCGGCTCCTGACCGTTCAGGCACAGCCGCAACGAGCCCTGCCGCCCATAGAGCGGATTGGCATCGGAAAACAGCACGCCCATGTGCGAGAACTGGCTGATGCGCTCTGCCGGCAGGCGGTCCGGGCGGACCAGCACGCGGCCGGTACCGGCACTCGCGCCGGCCTTCGCATCGCGGCTTGCACCGACGCTCGCATCGACGCTTCCAGCGAGGCGCACATCGGCCCTCGCGTCGACAAGCACATCGCCGCTCGCATCGCCCTGCTCCGCCCCATACCAGATCAGCCGGCTCGCCGGATGCGTGAAGCGCGTACCGAACACTTGCCGCACGTAATGCGAGTCGACCACCGAATCGTGCTCGGCAACGATGAGCAGCGCCGGCTTGTCGTAAGGGCGCGCGTTCAGCGCCGCGCGCGCCGCGACATTGCTGCGGTAGTACTGCGCGAAGCCATTAGTCGGCGTGTTCAGATAGCGGACCGGCGTCTGCTGCGGCCGGTCGTCGCCGGTCGACAACAGCCACGGCATCACCGGTGCGAGCCACGGCGTCAGCCATTCCCATCGGCTGCCGGAACGCAGCGCCGGCGACACCAGCAACAGCCCGGCGATCTCGGCATGGGCCTGCGCATAGTCCAGCACCAGATTGGCGCCGGTGGAGAAGCCGCCGAGATACAGCGGCCCGTCGCCAACGGTGTCCCGCAACGCCGCGACCTGCTCGCGCAGCACGCGCTGCCAGTCCTCCAGCCTGATGTCCATCAGGTCCGCTGGCGCCGTGCCATGGCCGGGCAGCAGCACCGTGCGCACCAGCAGGCCGCGCTCGGCCAGCCGCGGCGCGATATCGACGAAGGACCACGGCGAATCGCCGAGCCCGTGCACCAGCAGCGCCCCCCCGCGCGGCGTGCCGGCGGGACGCCATTCGCGCGGCAGATTCCATTCGGTCTCGGCTTGCATATCGGCCGACACGTAGCGGCGCCGGCTTTCCAGCGCGGCGAGCGCTTGCGCGCGATGCGCGGCGAAGGTCGGTGCGATGGCGGGCGCGCGCGCCGCGCTGTCGTCCAGCCCGTTGTGGTCCTGCCGGCTGTGGTCCTGCCGGCTGTAGTCCTGCCGGCTGTGGTCGTGCCGGCTGTGTTCGTGCCGGCTGGGGTCCCGCCCGCCGTGGTCCTGCGCGGTGAGGCTGCAGGCCGAAGCCAGCACCATCAGCCCGGCCGTGGTCGCGGCCAGCGCGGCGACGACGAGGCGCCGGACACGCCTTGCCATGCGCACGCGCCGCGGCGTGCGCGTCTTGCCGCCGCCGATCATGCCGTGGCCGCCTGTGTCAGCGGAGGCAGGCTGTCGGACGTCGGCGCCTGCGGCGGCAGCGCCGGCAGCGTCAGGCCGATGCAGACCACGCCGCGCGACTGGCGCGCGAACACCGCGCCGCCATGCATTGTGGCGATGGCCTTGACGATGGCCAGTCCGAGCCCGTGGTTCTGGCGGCTGTCGGCGCGCGCGCTGTCGACGCGGTAGAAGCGGTCGAACAGCCGGTCCATCTGCGCGGTGGACAACGGGTCGGCCTCGTTGCGCACCGCAATCGTCACCACGCCGGCCTCGTCGCCGATCTCGACCGCGACCGGACGGCCATGCAGGCCATGCTGCAGCGCATTGCCGAGCAGATTGGTGATCGCGCGCTGCAGCAGCGAGGCGTTGACCCGGGCCCGCGCGTCGCCAACGATCTCCAGCGTCGCGCCGGCATCCTCGAACAGCATGTCGAGAAAGTCCGCGCTGCGGCGCACCTCGTGCGCGACCGACACCTCGACCAGATCGCGCGCCAGCGCACCGCGGTCCGATTGCGCGAGAAACAGCATGTCGACGACGATGCGGCCGAGCCGTTCCAGATCCTCCAGGTTCGACTGCAGGATGTCCTCCAGCTCGCGCGCGCTGCGTGGGCGTGACAGCGCCACCTGGGTCTGGCCGATCACGTTGCCCAGCGGCGTGCGCAGTTCATGCGCGACATCGGCATTGAAGGCGGACAGCTGCACGTAGGCGCGTTCAAGCTTGTCGAGCGCGCCGTTGAACGCCAGCACCAGGCCGGACAGCTCGGCCGGCAGATCGGTATCGGGCAGCCGCTCCAGCTTGCGCGGATTGAGCTCGCCGGCATGGCGCGACAGCGCCTCGATCGGCGCCAGCCCGACCTTGGCGATGCGCCAGCCGAGCACCGCCACCGCCAGCACACCGAGCGCCGAGCAGACGATCAGCGCGACACCCAGCACGCGGCTGGTCTGGTAGAACGGCGCCTGATCGACCGCGACCACCAGCGCCAGCGCCGGGCGCTCGTCCAGCGCGGGAATGATCCGCTTGAGCATCAGGAAGCTGCGGTCGTCGAACTGCACCGTCCAGACATCCGGCGCACGCTGCACGGTGACCGCGTCGCGCGGAAACGGCTTGCCGAAGCGGAAGCGCGCATCCGGCGTGTCGACGAAATAGCGCAGGCTGTCGTCCTCTGGCGTCATGCCGGTCAGCACCGCGCCGAAGCGCTCCCATTGCGGCTGCGTGCCGTAGTGGGCGGCCTTCGGGCCGATCAGCTGGAAGCGCGCCTCGAGCTCCTCGAGCTGGCGCTTCTCGAGCTCGACGCACTGGACGTAATACATCACGAAGCCGGTGACCGAGAACACCAGCGCCGCCGCGAGGGCGAACATCGCGGCCAGCCGCGTGGCGATCGAGCGGCGGCGGCTCACGCGATTTCCTCGGCGCGGCATTCGAGCACATAGCCCATGCCGCGAATGGTATGCAGCAGCTTGGGCTCGCCCGGCCAGTCGAGCTTGGCGCGCAGGCGCTTGATCGCCACCTCCACCACATTGGTATTGCAGTCGAAGCTGATGTCCCAGACCAGCTCGGTGATCGCCGTCTTCGAGACGATCTGCGACTGGCGCCGCGCCAGCACCGACAGCAGCGTGAATTCGCGCGCGCTCAGGTCGAGCCGCCGGGTGCCGCGCATCGCGCGCCGCGACAGCAGGTCGATGCGCAGGTCGCCGACCGTCAGCTGCGAGGGCTCGCTCTGGCGGCCGCGACGGGTCAGCACATTGAGGCGGGCCAGCAGCTCGAGGAAGGAGAACGGCTTGGCCAGGTAATCGTCGGCGCCGGCGTCGAAGGCATTGAGCCGGTCGTCCAGATCGTCACGCGCGGTCAGCATGATGACCGGCGTCTGCTGCTCGCGCCGCAGCGACTTGAGCATCGACACGCCGTCGAGGTCGGGCAGCATCACGTCGAGCACGATCGCGTCGTAGGGCTCGGTGCAGGCCATGTGCAGGCCATCGACCCCGTTGGTCGCCGTGTCGACCACATAGCCGTTTTCCGACAGCCCACGGCGCAGATAGTCGACGGTCTTGATCTCGTCCTCTACCAACAACAGTTTCATGGGTCCGGCCCTCCAAGTCCGGCAAGTTCGCGGCAAAGTTGCGGCCAAACAGTTGGCGCCAAACTCGCGGCACAGCCGTCGCCCGCAATGTCCGCGCCAACGGCTTCCGCCCGCCATTTCCGGCAACTATAGGTGAAAGCCGCCGCCCGAACCTGTCAACGTTGTCAGCTTGCCGCCGGCGTGGGCATCACCGTGCAAGCCGTGCTGCCACCGGGTATTTGTCCGGCCACCCGCGGTGCGCGGCGCGCCGCCGATCCTGACGCAATTGTCAGGCTGGCGTCACCGCCGCGTCCGGCCCGGTTCGTAGACTGCTAACCGTGCTTGGCCAAGCCGTCTCCCCTCGTCAAGGTTCCCAGAACCGCCCCGGATCCCAATCTGAAGGAGTGTTGCCATGACTCGAACGACCCCGACCACCGTGCCTCACCGAGCGTCCGGCGCCCCGCCCCGTCCGCGTCCCCCGCTGGCGGCTCAGCGGCTGCGCGCGTTGCGCCAGCGCTGGCATGCGCGCCGCCGCGCGATGCTTGCCGCGCTGCTGCCCACCGTGGCGATGATGATCGGCGCCACCGTCTCGCTGTCGGCCAAGGCCGCAACGCGCACCGCCGATCCGTACACCGACGGCGCGCGCAGCGCGACCCAGAAGTTCGATGTGTTCACCGAAGGCGCCAGCCGCCTCGGCCCGCGCGACAGCTTCACGCAGGGCGGCCATGGCGCGGACCATCGCGATCGCTTCAGCGACGGCGCGCATACGCAGGACACGCCGGCGGACCATAGCGCCTAGCACGAGGCGCCCCTCGCCCTGCTGGCCATGACCGGTCAGCGTGGGCGAATGCCTGGCGGTTAATTGCAATATCCAAGGCGTCGCGCCGTAGCTGCATCGCGCCGTAGGTCGATTGGTTTCGGCCCGAGCCGCTGCAGCGCAATTCATTCGTCGCGGCCCGATTCGTTGTCCGCCGATTCGCCTCGGTGCATTCCTCGCCGACGCATCGCCAACGGAAAAGGGAGCCGCATGCGGCTCCCTTTTTTCACTGCTTGCCGCGACCGGCATCCGCCTGTCGCGGTCACGTCGGATGACGTATTACGCGGCAGCGTCCTTCAGCTTCTTCAGCGGACGGACCTTGACCTTGACGCTGGCCGGCTTGGCCGGGAACCAGCGCTCTTCGCCAGTGAACGGATCCTTGCCGAAGCGCTTCTTCTTCGCCGGCACCTGTTGCGCGGTGATCTTCAGCAGGCCGGGCAGCGTGAATTCGCCGGCGCCCTTCTTGTGCAGCGCGCTGACGATGGTGTTTTCCAGATGGGCGAGCACCGTCTTCACGGCCTTCGGCTCGACTTGCGTCTGCGCGACCAGGTGAGCGACCAGGCTGGATTTGTTGAAGGTGTCCTTCAGCGGACGCGGGGTTGCGGTTGCGGGCGCAGCGGCCTTCTTCGCGGCAGCCTTCACGGGCGCCTTGGTTGCCGGTGCCTTCTTGGTCGCGGCGGTCTTGGTTGCAGCTTTCGCGGTCGATTTCGCTTTGGTCGCCATATTGGTCAGATAGAGTTGAACGGTTGGCGCCGCAAACCCCGCGAAAACAGCGTACGGCTGCGGCGGCCACCGAATCATAGCGGAAAGTGACGCATTTCCAAGGGGGTTTGGCCCGTTACCCCCCTGAAACCCCGTAAAAACCCGGTGAAAAGTCCTGCTTTCTGTCGCGCCGATGCATCGACGCACGTGCGCGGCAACGCCCGGGCCCTCCTGTCGGCGCGCATCGCCGTGCTTTGCAGTGTCGAGCGATGACCCGCTCCTTGCGCGTGCGATAGCGATTCAGTGCGCGTGCGCCTCCATCCGTTCGCGCGTTTCGCGCGCCAGGCCCAGCGCAAAAGCCGTCTCGGCGACCAGGAACAGCGGGCCGATCAGCAGCCCGACAAGATCGTCGACGAAGGCCGGCTTGCGCCCTTCGTAATAGTGGCCGACGAACTGGATCACCCATCCAAGCACGAACAGCCCGATGCCGATCGCCAGCCAGGCCGCGGTCGACAGTCCTCCGATCAGATGGCCGACATAGACGAACAGGGCAAGGATCAGCGTCATCGCGATGCCGAACCCCGCCGACAGCCGCAGGTAGAACAGACAGGACAGCACGTAGACCACGATGGCCGGCGTCAGCATCGCGGCGCCGTCGCCGAGCGGGATCTGCGGACGCGCCAGCAGCGCCGTGACCGCCAGCACGATCATCGGGATGCCGACGAAGTGGGTCGCGACGTTGCGGCTGTCGCGGTGGTAGGCGGCGTATTGGGATAGATGGTCGACCAGCGTTTTCATGGCGTCTCCTCCTGTCAGCGGGGACTACGAACGGCATGCCGTCGGACCGATTCCGCGCAATACGGGCGCAATACGGGCGCAATACGGGCGCAATACGGGCGCAATACGGGCGCACCACGGGCGAACTTCGGCTGCATTCCTGGCGCACCTCCGACGCATGGCTGGCGCGCTCCAGCCCGGCATGATCGATTTATAGTAATGGGCGCGCCGGACGCGGTCTGTCCGAATTTTGACAGTCCGGGCTTGTCCCTGGGCTTGTCCCTGGGCTGGTCCTTGACCTCGTCCCCGGCCCTTGCCGAACTCGCACCGGCGCACGCACCGACGCTCGCACGGACTCACCTCGACCCTGCCCTGCGTCGCGATGACGATGGAGACCACCATGGGCATTCCGCCCCTTGCCTGCCCCACGCGTGGCACCGACAACCCCGCCGATCCGCTCGCCCCGCTGCGCACGGGTAGCTGGTTTCGCGGCCTGCCCGAGGACATGCGCGCGGCCCTGCTCGAGAGCGGCACGATGCGCCGGCTGGAACCTGGCGAGGTCCTGTTCCAGCGCGGCGATCCCTTCGATGGCCTGTACGCGGTGATCGCCGGCGCGGTTCTTGTGCATGCGCACGATGCCGGCGGCAAGGCCGCGCTGCTGGGCCTGCTGGAAGCGGGCGCATGGTTCGGGGAGATCTGCCTGTTCGACGGCCTGCTGCGCACGCATGACGCCCGCGCGGCGACGCGTGCGGCGGTGTGGCACGTCCCGCGCGCCCGGCTCGACGCGATGCTGGCCGCGCAGCCGGCCTGGTGGCGGGAGTTCGGCAAGCTGCTGGCCGGCAAGACACGCGAGGCGTTCCGCTATGTCGAGGAGGCGCAATTGCTGCCCCCGCTGGCGCGTACCGCCCGGCGGCTCGCGGCCATCGCGCGCTCCTATGGCGACACGCCCGCGGCGGCCGAAGACCCCGCACGGCAGCCCCATCGCTCGATCCATCTGCCGCAGGAACAACTGGCGCAGATGCTCGGCCTGTCCCGGCAGACCGTGAACCACGCGCTGCGCGAACTGGAGGCACGCGGCCTGCTGCGGCTGCGCTACGCCGATATCGAACTGCTCGATCTGTCGACCCTGGAGACCTTGACTTGACCACACCGGTGAACCCATCGGCCCAGCCGAGCCTGGATGCCGACCGGCTCGACGCCTATCTGAACCGCATCGGCCTGCGCGAGCGCCCATCGCCCAGCCGCGAGGCGCTCGACGCGATCGTTGCCGCGCATCTGCGACGCATTCCGTTCGAGAACATCGACGTGCTGCTCGGCCGCCCGATCGACATCGCGCTCGACGCGGTGTTCGACAAGCTGGTGACGCGCGAGCGCGGCGGCTACTGCTTCGAGCACAACACGCTACTGGCCGCCGCGCTGACGGCGCTCGGCTTCGAGGTGGTGCCGCTGGCCGCGCGGGTGCGCTACGGCGTCGACGAAGGCGTGCCGACGCCGCAGTCCCATCTGCTGCTGCGCGTGCGCGTCGCCCACCGCGACTACATCGCCGACGCCGGCTTCGGCGGCCCCAATCCGCCCTGCGCGCTGCCGCTGTCCGAACCGGCGCCCGAGGGGCTGCCGTACCGGCTGGTCAGCGCACCGCCCGGTGCGGCATCCGGCGGCGCGTTCCACCTGCTCGATCTCGAACTGGCCACCGCCGACGGCTGGGCCAAGCTCTATCGCTTCGACCTGTCGCCGCAGGCGTGGATCGATTACGCGGCGCGCAACTGGTATGTCTGCACCCATCCGGACAGCGTGTTCCTGCACCGGCTGATGGCGGCGCGCACCGACGGCAACGTCCGCCTGACGATGACCAACGGCGAGCTGACCGAGCGCGATGCCGATGGCGCCAGCCGCCACCTGCTGCTCGACACGCCGGCGGAGATCGTCGCCACGCTGCGCAAACGGATCGGCGTACGGTTGGACGACGAGACGGCGGCCGGCCTGCGGGAATGGCTGGCGCGGCGGGCCTGAGGCATGCGGGCGGGCGCCCCGCACACCGGCCCACCCTGCGCACCATGCACGCCGTGAATCCCCCGCAGAAAGAATGCTGATAAGGGCCGAGGAACGCGTGCCGGCCTGTGGACGCGGCCAGACCCACCGACCATAATGTGCCGGTCGCCGCCGCCCGTGCAACGCGTGCCGCGGCGCCACACCAACATCAGAGTCCACCGGAAAACGGGATCGGTAGAGGAGACACCCCATGTCATTGTTCGATCTGAGCGGCAAGGTCGCCATCGTCACCGGCTCTTCGCGCGGCATCGGCCGCGCGATCGCCGAGCAGATGGCGGTCCAGGGCGCCAAGGTGGTCATTTCGTCGCGCAAGGCCGAGGCCTGCCAGGAAGTGGTCGACGCCATCAACGCCAGGCACGGCGACGGCACCGCGATCGCCGTGCCGGCCAATATCTCGTCCAAGAGCGATCTGCAGCATCTGGTCGACGAGACCAACCGCGTGTTCGGCAAGATCGACGTGCTGGTCTGCAATGCCGCGTCCAACCCCTACTACGGTCCGATGGGCGGGGTCACCGACGAGCAGTTCCGCAAGGTGCTCGACAACAACGTGATCTCCAACCACTGGCTGATCCAGATGGTCGCGCCGCAGATGATCGACCGCAAGGACGGCTCGATCATCATCGTGTCGTCGATCGGCGGCCTGCGCGGCTCGCCGACCATCGGCGTCTACAACATCTCGAAGGCGGCGGACTTCCAGCTGGCGCGCAACCTGGCCGTCGAATTCGGCCCGCACAATGTGCGCGTCAACTGCATCGCCCCGGGCCTGATCAAGACCGACTTCGCCCGCGCGCTGTGGGAGGACCCGGTGCGCTACAAGCAATCGACCGAGAACGCGCCGCTGCGCCGCATCGGCGAGCCGGTCGAGATCGCCGGCGCGGCGGTCTACCTGGCCTCGAGCGCCAGCACCTTCATGACCGGCCAGGCGCTGGTGGTCGACGGCGGCGTGACGATCTGAGCGGCGCTCACGCTCGCCGCCCGATGGCACCGCCGACCCGCAGTTCACAGGGCAGTGCGCAGGGAGATTCGCCGGCCTGGCCGGCGATCTCGCTGGCCGAAGCCCATGCCCGCCTGACCGCTCCCGGCGCACCGTTCGAAACCGAGGTGCGCGAGATCCGCGGCATTCCAACCACGGTCTGGAAGCACGCGCCGCCGACGCTGCGCGACCTGTTCCTGCAGGCCCGCGCGCGCGGCGAGCGTACCTTCGTCGTCTACGAGGACCAGCGCGTTTCCTATGCGGGCTTCGCGCGCGCCGCGCTGGCGATCGCGCACGCGTTGATCGCGGACGGCGTGCGCCCCGGCGACCGTGTCGCGGTGGCGATGCGCAACCTGCCCGAATGGCCCGCGGCCTTCTACGGCGCGCTGCTGACCGGCGCCATCGCGACGCCGCTCAACGCATGGTGGACCGGCCCCGAGCTGCAATACGGCCTGGCCGATTCCGGCTGCAAGGTCGCCATCGTCGACGACGAACGGCTCGAGCGGCTGCGTTCGCATCTGGCCGAGTGCCCCGCCCTGCTGCGCGTCCATGTCTGCCGCTTCGGCGCCGATGCCGGCAATGCCGCGATGGCCGGAGATGTTGATCCGCGCGTGGTGCCGCTGGAGCGGACCACCGGCGACGTGATGGCCTGGGACGCGTTGCCGGATCTGCCGCTGCCCGACGTGGCGATCGATCCCGAGGACGACGCCACGCTGTTCTATACCTCCGGCACTACCGGCAAGCCCAAGGGCGCCATCGGCACGCACCGCAATGCGACCACGGTGGCCTTCTGCGGCGGCTTCGGCCCGGCGCGCAACTTCCTGCGCCGTGGCCAGCCGATTCCCGAACCCGACCCGCAGGCACCGCAGAAGGCCACGCTGCTGTCGGTGCCCTTTTTCCACGTGACCGGCTGCATGTCGGTGCTGAACGGCGCCTTGCACGCCGGCAGCAAGATCGTGCTGATGCGCCGCTGGGACGCGCTGCGCGCGCTGGCGCTGATCGAGCGCGAGCGCTGCACGGTGGCCGGCGGCGTGCCGACCATCGCCTGGCAACTGGTCGAGCATCCCGAGCGTGAGCGCTTCGACCTGTCGTCGCTGGAGAGCGTCAACTACGGCGGCGCGCCGGCCTCGCCCGAGCTGGTCCGCCGCATCGTCGAGGTGTTCCCCAAGTCGATGCCCGGCATCGGCTGGGGCATGACCGAGACCTCGGCCACCTTCACCAGCCACAACGCCGAGGAATACCTGCATCGTCCCGACAGCAGCGGCCCCGCGCTGCCGATCGGCGAGATGAAGGTGGTCGACGGCCGCGGCCGCGCCCTGCCGCCCGGCGAGGTCGGCGAGCTGATGGTGCGCGGCGCCAATGTCGTGCGCGGCTACTGGAACAAGCCCGAGGCCACCGCCAGCACCTTCGTCGACGGCTGGCTGCGCACCGGCGATATCGCGCGGCTGGACGAGGAAGGCTTCCTCTATATCGTCGATCGCGCCAAGGACATGCTGATCCGCGGCGGCGAGAACATCTATTGCATCGAGGTCGAGAGCGCGCTGTACGAGCATCCCGCGGTGATGGACGCGGCCCTGGTCGGCATCCCGCACCGCACGCTGGGCGAGGAACCGGGCGCGGTGGTAGGCGTCAAGCCCGGCGCCAGCGTTACCGAGGCCGAGCTGCAGGCCTTCGTCGCGCAGCGGCTGGCGGCGTTCAAGGTGCCGGTCCGCGTGATCGTGCGCGACGCGACGCTGCCGCGCAACGCAAACGGCAAGATCCTGAAGTCGGAATTGCGCAAGCTGTTCGACAATGGCGCGAACGCGTAGCCACGCGCCACGCGCCCTATCACGACAACCGGGAGCCCCTATCTTGGCCACTGCCGCCTCGCCCATCCGCGCCGCCTGGCGCGGCACCCTGTCCGTCTTTGCCGTCGCCGCCTTTCTGGCAGGCGCCTACGGTTGCGCCAGCCAGGGCCCCATCAGCCGGGCCGGCGACGTGCCGGAACTGCGCCCGGGCGTTCTCGCCGGTTACCTACCCGCGGACCAGCGTCCCGACAGCCTGCGCCTCGTGCCGCCACCGCCTGCGCCCGGCTCGCAGGCGCTCGCCGCCGACGAGGAAGCCGCGCGCGCGAACCTGGCCAAGACAGGTACGCCCCGCTGGCAACTGGCCGTCGAAGACGCCAACCTGAAATTCCCGCAGGCGGCCGAGACCTTCTCGTGCGCGCTGGGCGTGCCGATCAACGAACGCGATACCCCGCAGCTCTACCTGCTGCTGCGGCGCAGCCTGGTGGACGCCGGCCTGTCGACCTATCGCGCCAAGGAGCACTACCGGCGCCAGCGTCCCTTCCTCGTCAACCACCTGCCGACCTGCACCCCCGACGATGTCGCCAAGCTGGCCAAGGACGGCTCCTACCCGTCCGGCCACAACGCGGCGGGCTGGGCCTGGGCGCTGATCCTGACCGAGGTCGACCCCGAGCGCGCCGACGCGATCCTGGCGCGCGGGCTCGCCTACGGCCAGAGCCGCCTCGCCTGCAACGTGCACTGGCAGAGCGATGCCAACCAGGGCCGCATCATGGGCGCCGCCACGGTGGCGCGGCTGCATGCCGATCCGACCTTCCGCGCCGACCTCGCGGCCGCACGCACCGAGGTGGCGGCCGCGCGCGCCAAGGGGCTGAAGCCGACGCGCGACTGCGCGGCGGAGCGGGCGGCGCTGGGGCAGTAGCGCCCCCCACGAAAGAGAGCAGCGCTCAGCGCAGCGGGATCGGCGTGCCGGCCTCCACCGGTACCGCCGTCACGCTGTTCTTCGGGCTGCCGGACACGATGCGGTCCGAATAGGTCAGGTAGACCAGCGTGTTGCGCTTGCGATCGACCACGCGCACCACGTGCAGGGTCTTGAACAGGATCGACATGCGTTCGGAGAACACATTGTCCTGCTGGCGCAGCGGGCCCTTGAAGGCGATCTTGCCGACCTGCCTGCAGGCGATCGAGGCTTCGGCCGGGTCCTCGGCCATGCCGAGCGATCCCTTGATGCCGCCGGTGCGGGCGCGCGAGACGTAGCAGGTGATGCCGTCGACTTCGGGATCGTCGTAGGCCTCGATCACGACGCGGTCCGAGCCGGTCACGCGGAAATGCGTGTTGACGCTGCCGATTTCTTCGGCATGCGCGGGCGCGATCGTGGCGAACGCCAGCGCCCCAACGAACGCACCAACCAACGGACGAACCAGCGGACGAACCAACGCACCAGCCCGCACGGCAGCCAGCGATGCGGCCGAACCTGCGGCCATCGGACGACGGGATGCGCGCGCCATGGTCAGCTCACCGCGCCCTGGATCTGGTCGTGCCGGTGCTCCATCTCCTGGCGCAGCTGGCGGCGCAGTTGCGCGGCGGCGAAGCGCTGGCGCTCGACCTCGTCGCGCGGCACCAGCGGCGGCACCTCGGCCGGCTTGCCGTCGTCGTCGACCGCGACCATCGTGAAATAGCAGCTGTTGGTATGGCGCACCAGCTTGCTGCGGATGTTCTCGGTGATGACCTTGATGCCGATCTCCATCGAGCTGCGCCCGGTGTAGTTGACCGCGGCGAGGAAGGTCACCAGTTCGCCGACGTGGATCGGCTGGCGGAACACCACCTGGTCGACCGACAGCGTGACGACATAGCGGCCCGCGTAGCGGCTGGCACAGGCATAGGCGACCATGTCCAGATATTTGAGGATGGTGCCGCCGTGGACATTGCCGGAGAAATTGGCCATGTCCGGCGTCATCAGCACGGTCATCGACAGTTGATGCGAGAGGTCGTTCATCGGGAGCGGCGCGGAGGAATCGGCGCGGGTGGGTTGAGATTGGGGTGGCGAACTGCGGCGGTGGCGGAACGCGCTTGCAGGATGCGAGTGTAGCGCGGCGCGGCGACGGCGGCGCCAAATGAAAAAGCGGCCCACGTGGGCCGCTCTCTCCGGTTGGCATCCGAGGATGCCCGCTCTTACTTCTTCTTGTTCACAGCGTCCTTGAAACCCTGGCCGGCAGAGAACTTGACCGTCTTGGCGGCCGGAATTTTGATCGTTTCGCCGGTGCGCGGGTTGCGGCCGGTACGGGCGGCGCGCTTGCCGGCGCCGAAGCTGCCGAAGCCCACCAGCGTGACCGAATCTCCCTTGGCAACCGCCTTCTTGATGTTTTCCAGCGCGGCGTTCAGGGCGCGCTCTGCTGCAGCGTTGCTCAGTTCCGCGTCTGCGGCGATGGCAGACACCAGTTCACCTTTATTCATGGCTGTATCCCTTGTTGGTCGTCGTCACCGGTGACCAGCCTGAGCCGTTTCACCGACCGGCGCAGTCTAATCCGCCGCTTGCGCGTTGGGCAATCCCCAGTCGCACCGACGCAACGAAAATGCCGGAAATCCTTCCGTCAAGCGGCTTTCGGGGAGATTTACCCCCTCAATTCGGGGCTTTGACGCGGGTCCGACAGCGGGTTATCCCGAACCTGCGGCAAGGGCCGCGGCGCCCCGCGTCGCCACGCCTCCCCGGCCGGCAGCCTATTCCGCGGCAGCCACCACGGCGGAACGACGGCCGAACATGCGCATCAGCACCGCGCCGATGCCGGCGATGGCCATCACCACGCCCAGCGGCAAGGCGGTGCCGTCGTGCCACAGGCTGACCGCGGTACCGGCCAGCGTGCCCATGCCGAATTGCAGCGTGCCCATCAGCGCCGATGCGGTGCCGGCGCGATGGCCCTGATGCGCGAGCGCCAGCGCCGACGCGTTGGGCGTGATACAACCCAGGCCCGCCACGAAGATGAAGAAGCCGACCAGCAGCACCGGCAGCGCCGCCACGTTGGCGAGGTTGGCCAGCGCGAGCAGCAGTCCCGCGCCGCACGGCGCCAGCAGCGCCAACTGCAGCACGCGGTCGAGCGAGCGGCCGCGCACCAGCGCCGCATTGATCTGCGACATCGCGATCAGGCCGAACGCATTGGCGCCGAAGACGAAACCATAGTGCGAGGGATCGATGCCATGCAGTTCGATCAGCACGAAGGGTGAGCCGGCAATGTACGCAAACATGCCCGACTGCGCGAAGCCGGCGCACAGCGAGTAGCCGAGAAATTCGCGATCGCGCAGCAGCGCGCCGTAGTTGTCGAAGACATTGCCCAGGCGCAGCGGCGTCGCGCGGCGCGGGTCCAGCGACTCCTCCAGGCGGAAATGCACCAGCAGCAGGACCAGCGTGCCGACCGCGGCCATCACCCAGAAGATCGCCCGCCAGCCCAGCACGGTCAGGATCGCGCCCCCGACGATCGGCGCGAGGATCGGCGCCAGGCCCATCACCAGCATCAGCGACGAGAACGCGCGCGCGGACTCGTGCGCCTCGAGCCGGTCGCGCACCATCGCGCGCGCCATCACCATGCCGGCGCAGCCGCCGGCCGCCTGCACGAAGCGCCAGGCCATCAGTGCGGGTGCGTCGCCGGACAGCGCGCAGGCCACCGACGCCAGCACGTAGAGGCTGAGCCCGACATACAGCGGCGCCTTGCGGCCGAAGCGGTCGCTGACCGGACCGTAGAAGGACTGCCCGATCGCCAGGCCGACCAGGAAGGTACCGAGCGTCAGCTGCACGCTGCCGATGTCGACGCCGAGGTCGGCGGCCAGCGTCGGGAACGCCGGCAGGTACATGTCGATCGACAGCGGCGCCAAGGCGGTCAGCGACGCGCAGATCAGCAGCCAAAGCGGAAAACGCGGCGTCGTGGCCGTGCGGGAGGATTGGGTCATTGGCGGACGACGGAACGCCGTCAAGCGAAAGGCGCAATTGTTGCACACCGTGATGTATTGCGTGCCTGCGGGTTCCGCCTCACGGGGCCGGCGGGTACAATGCACCCGGTCGACACACTGCCGGTCCGTCTTCATCGCCGGTCTCGATCGCGGGACTTCAGCGCAGCCCCAGCCCCGTGCCGTTCCAGGCGTTCTTTCCCTGCATGCGAACCATATCGAACCACACGACTGCATCGATCGCCCGAGGAACGTCGGCCTCCATCGGGATCGCTACCGCAACCTGGTTGCTGTGGGCCTCGTCCGCCTGCGCGGCGCCGGTCACGGCGCGTACTGTCGCGGCACATCCAGCCGCGAGCGCGGCCGTGGTGGTCGATGAAGCCGATTCGCTGACCCGCATGCTGCGCGGCGCGGCCACCGGCCAGAACACCGGCGCGGCCGGCGTCCCCGAATTCCTGCGCAGCTCGCGCCGGCCCGATACCGTGCTGGCGCGCGCCTGCCGCCAGCTCAACGACGCGCTGCCGATCGAGATCGACAAGGAAACGCGTCTGCGCCGCTGCCAGGCGGTGCCCGGCAAACACATCCTGTTCCAGCTGGAATTGACCAACTACAGCGGGCCGATGCTGGACCTGGCCAGCTTCGAGGTCAGCTATGCCGCGCCGCTACAGCGCAATATCTGCGCGAATCGCGACGTCGAGATCCTGACCAAGCTGGGCGTCAGCATGATGTTCCGCTACATGACACGCAAGGCCCGCGGCGAGCGCCGCGTCGGCGACGTCTATATCAACGGCCCGATCTGCACGGCGGCGCTGCGCTGAGCGTCCCGTCTCGCTTCCATCGGCGATGGCATAGCCACCGCTCCTGCCCTCTGTCCCAACCCCTCTCCCCCAACCCTCTCCCGCATGCGGGAGCGGGGAGCGAGGCATTGAAGCGGCGTTGGCGGTGGCAGCCGGCGTTTGGGTTCTCCCTCTCCCTCACCGGGAGAGGGTCGGGGAGAGGGGGTGGTGTCCGATCAAGCCGCCGCACTCCCCCGCGGGCGCAGGGGCACGACATTGGCCGCGCGGCGCAGCAGCGCACGCGTGGCCTTCCAGCCGTCGTCGGCCAGCGGCGACGACCACACCGCCTCGTGCAGCCGCGACAGCGCCAGCGGATCGTTCAGCAGCAGCAGCTTCTGCTTCGCGCTCAGATTGCCGGGGCCATTGGTCAGCGCCTGCTGCACCAGCACCGCGTGCTGGCGCTGCGTGCTGGCCGGCTGCACCACGCGCGTGGTCGCCGTTGCGCACATCAGCGCATTGGTGACCGGATCGACCACCGCGTCGACGAAGCCCGGCGTATCGCCTGCCTCCGCCACATGGCGCTGCGTGTCGACGATCTCGCGCGGCGGCTCGATTTCTTCCGGAATCACGAACAGTCCGGCACGGCGCGTGGCGCGGCCCAGGCTGACGCGCGAGAGCCAGACCGACAGCGGGATCGACAGCGCCAGCGCGCCGACGATCGGCAGCAGCCACCAGACGAAGCCCGGATCGAGCCAGTACACCAGCGCGCCCCAGCCCAGACCCAGCACGGTGTGCCAGCCGTGGCGGCGCACCGCCTCGCCCCAGCTCGTCTCGGCGTCCTCGCGCGGCGGCGACTTCCACGAGATGCCCCAGCCGATATAGGCGGCGAGCACGAACTGCGTATGGAACAGCATCCGCACCGGCGCCAGCAGGGCCGAGATCACGACCTCGATCAGCATCGACAGCATCAGCCGCAGCGCCCCGCCGTAGCGGCGCGCCTGCTTCATCAGCAGCACCACGCCGAACAGCTTCGGCAGGAACAGCAGCGTGGCGGTGGCCGAGAACAGCGCGAGCGCCTTCTCCGGATGCCACTCGGGCCAGTTCGGATAGAACTGGTACGGCTGCGAGAAGTACTCGGGCGGCACCAGCGCATGCTTGGCCAGCATCGCGGTCGACAGCAGCAGGAACAGGAACCACAGCGGCGCCGACAGGTAGGCCATCACGCCGGTCAGGAACACCGCGCGGTGCACGGCGTGGAAGCCCTGCTTCATCCACAGCCGGAAGTTCATCAGGTTGCCCTGGCACCAGCGGCGGTCGCGCTTGACCTCGTCGAGCAGATTGGGCGGCAGCTCCTCGAACGAGCCCGGCAGATCGTAGGCGATCCACACCCCCCAGCCGGCGCGGCGCATCAGCGCGGCCTCGACGAAATCGTGCGACAGGATCTCGCCGGCCAGCGGCCCCTTGCCGGGCAGCGGCGCCAGCGCGCAATGCTCCATGAAGGGCTTGATGCGGATGATCGCGTTGTGGCCCCAGTAGTGCGATTCGCCCAGTTGCCAGTAATGCAGGCCGGCCGTGAACAGCGGTCCGTAGACGCGCGTGGCGAACTGCTGCACGCGCGCATACATCGTCTCGCGGCCGGTCGCCAGCGGCGCGGTCTGGATGATGCCGGCGCCCGGGTTAGCCTCCATCAGCCGCACCAGCGTGGCCAGGCAATCGCCGCTCATCACGCTGTCGGCGTCGAGCACCACCATGTAGCGATACTTGCTGCCCCAGCGGCGGCAGAAGTCGGCCACGTTGCCGGTCTTGCGCTTGACGCGATGACGGCGCCAGCGATAGAAGATGCGGCCGAAGCCGTTGACCGCGCGGCAGGTCTCCATCCACGCATCGGTTTCCGCGGTGCGCAGGTCGGGATTGCCGCTGTCGGACAGCACGAAGAAATCGAAGTGGGCGAGTTCGCCGGTGCGTTCCAGCGATTCGTAGGTCGCGCGCAGGCCGGCGAAGACGCGGGTCACGTCCTCGTTGCAGATCGGCATGATGACCGCGGTGCGCGCCTCCCGGGCGATCGGCGCGTTGCCGCTCGCGGAGCGCGAGATCAGATGGCGATCGCCCCCCTTGGCCAGCACCAGGAAGCCCATCATCGCGGTCCAGAAGCCGGCCGAGACCCACGAGAACAGCACCGTGAACAGGCCCAGCGTGATCATCTCGAGGGTGTCGTTGCCCTTGTACGGCAGCACCGTCGACATGAAGTACGTCGCCATCATGGTCTGCACGATCACCAGCAACAGCAGCACCCAGCGGCGGTGCGCACCGGCCGGATGCCACTTGCCCTCGGCGTCGGGGCCGTCGTGCAGCGTGTCCCAGGTCTCGGGAACGGGCGGCTTGCCGAACAGCTTGCGCACGCCGTTGCGCACGAAGGCCGCGACCAGGTGCGGCGGCCACGGCCGCGGCACCATCGACGCACGTTTGGGTTCGGGGCCGGTGGCCACATGGACCGTACCGTCGGCGCGCCGCTCGATCAGCGGTTCGCCGCCGACCTTGGGCTCGCCGTAGGCGAGTTGCAGGCGCCGCTCGATCGAGCCGTAGGCCGCGCCGGCGGGAGAAGCCGCGCCGTCGCCATTGGACAGCGCCTTTTGCAGCGAGCGCACGCCGGGATCGTCGCCGGTGGCATCGCCCTTGATGACGATGCCTTCATGCAGCGCGGTATCGGCGAGCAGGTCGCGGCGCTGTTCCGGCGATACCGGCAGGCGGTCGACATAGCGCTCGCACGCCGCCGCGGCCGAGCGCTGCTTTAGCCTGGGGGTAAGATGTAGCTCCATGTCTCTGACAGGGTTGTGTTGCCGTTGCGAAGATAGCCGCGCAACTCGACCGGCTTGTTCTCGTCCTTGCGGCGCAGGAACATCGTCATGCGCCAGCCACCGGTGGCCTCGTTGCGCTGCGTCGTGGTGCGCAGCAGTTCGGCGTTGCCATCGGCCGATACCACCGCATCGATATGCGCGGCGGGATCCAGCTTCTTGAATGCGGGCCCCTCGAAGTCCACCAGCAGCGAGAAGCTGGTGTCCTCCTTGTTGCGGGACAGCCCCTGCCCGCGGCGGGTCTGCGTGACCCACGACAGCGGCGGCATGCGCTCGCGGTCCTTCTGCCACAGCAGCCGGTATTCGAGATCGAACGGCTGCTTCGGCTTGGGCGGGTTGTCCGGGACCCAATAGGCCACGATGTTGTCGTTGGTCTCGTCCGGCGTCGGGATCATCACCAGTTCGACGCGCCCCGAACCCCAGTTACCGCGGGGTTCGACCCAGCCGCTCGGCCGGCGTTCATACCATTCGCCGATTTCCTGGTAGCTGGCGAACGAGCGGTCGCGCTGCATCAGGCCGAAGCCCTGCGGATTGGTCGCCGAGAACGAGGTCACCAGCAGGCGGCGCGGATTGACGAGCGGACGCCAGATCCATTCGCCGGTACCCAGCTGGATCGACAGGCCGTCGGAGTCGTGCACCTCGGGACGGAACTCCGGCGCCGCGGGCGGCTGGTTTTCGCCGAACAGGTACATGCTGGTCAGCGGCGCCAGGCCCAGCTTGGTCACGTTCTCGCGCAGATACAGGCGTGCCTTGACCTCGGTCTCGGTGTCGGTGCCCGGCTTGATCACGAAGCGATAGGCGCCGCTCATGCGGCGCGAATCCATCAGCGCATAGATGACCAGCTGCTTGTCGCCCGGTGCGGGACGCTCGATCCAGTACTCGACGAAGCGCGGGAATTCCTCGCCCGAAGCGAGCGCGGTGTCGACTGCAAGACCACGCGCCGACAGCCCGTACCACTGATCCTTGCCGACGCCGCGGAAATAGCTGGCGCCGACGAAGGACACCACCTCGTCCTTGTGCTTGCCGTTGACCGGATGCAGCACGCGAAAGCCCGCAAAGCCCAGGCCCTTGAGCATCTCGGGGTCGAACTTGTGCGAGCCGTAGTTGAAGTCGGCCGGATTGAAGCGCATCTCGCGCACGCGGTTGCCGGTGACCTCGTTGATCTTGACGGGCTGGTCGAACACCATGCCCTCGTGGAAGAACGACAGCTCGAACGGCAGCTTGGTATTGCGCCAGACGAAGCGTTCGGGCTTGTACTGGATCTCGCGATAGCGCGGGTACGACAGTTCGCGCAGCTCGGTCGGCAGATGGGCCTTGGGGGCCTTGTACGGGGAATTGGCGAGCTGGCGCGCGCGCGCCGCCACGGTATCGAAGCTGAACGCATGCGCCGCCATTGCGAAGCAGGCCAGCGCACCGGCACACAGCCAGCGTCCCAGTCGCACGCCGTCGAAGCGCGCCGACGGCATGGGCCGGCGGGAACGGGCGGAGAGCGGCGAGGAAATGGCGGAGTCGATCATGAATGCCGTCATCAAAGGCGGTAGTCGGTAATGCAATTGGTTATTCGGGAAGCCGCGGACAGTGGCGCGGAAACTCGTCGATGGCCAGGCCGGAGAACCGGTGCCTGAGCCGCCCCATGACGGACGTTGCCGGGGGCTGTGACTTTGGTGACGCTTGGAAGGTGTTGGATTTGCTGCAATGCGGGACAAAACCTTAACAAATTTGCCTACCAAAAGTCACGTTTCGGTCACGCAACGGTTGCAACAATTTGAAACGTTTGTTGCTTATCCGCCTCTTGATTGATCAACGTCGGGTATCCTCCTCATCCATCAAATGGCGCCGAAGTTGCACCGCAACAAGGCCCATGGCCACGACCGGCGCGCACGGCCTGTCCGCTCCTGTCGTCCTGCGCGCAGGAGCAGCGAATCGGTGTCGGGATCGGATGCGCGCCGGACGGCACGCGGTCGGTTGCGGATGCGGCCGTACCGTGCGGGCGGCAAGCGCCGGAACACGAACGTGCCGCAGCGGGCGCGACGATTGAAACTAGGCCCGTGTCATTGCGGCGTCAATCGGAGGCTGTCCGACAAAACCCTGCCTTGGTGGGACGGAACACGCAGGCCGGCGCGCGCGAGCCGCGCCGCGTGTCGGCGCGCACTACAATCGACCGATCCGTTCGATGGCGCGCCCGCGTGAAACCGGGCCGACCACGCCCACCACGCTGACAAGGGGGATGCGATGCCGCACGCAGCGCCTGCCCGCCTGCCGATGCCGCATTCGGCGCGCGCCCGGCTGCCGCTGCCGCGGCGCCTTGCGCCTGCACTGGCGTTTGCACTGGCGCGTGCACTGGCGCGTGCACTGGTGTTTGCGCTGGCCCTGTGCGCGGCGGCGCCGACATGGGCTTATGTCGACCACTATCTGGCGAGCACGATCGTCGGCACGATGACGCAGAGCGAGGCGCGCGCCTTCGCCTCCGCGGTCAATCGCGCATTGAACACGACCGAGGACGGCACCCCGGTCTCGTGGCGAACCCAGGCCACGCCGCGGCGCCCGGCCACCTACGCCAGGATCACGCCGCTGCAGAGCAAGACCGACCACGGCCAGCCCTGCCGCCAGATTCGCAGCGAGCTGCAGCGGTCCAGCAACGAGGAAAGCTGGACCGGCTGGTTCTGCAGGCAGCCGGACGGCCGCTGGCGGGCGCGGGCTGTCGACGAAGAATAGGAAACAAGGAAAAGCCGTTCGGCGCAGAGCTCAGCGGCACAGGCGCGCCATCATCTCGCTGGCCAGCGAGCCCGATGAGGCCACCTGCGGCGTGGCCCGCTGCGGCGAACGGATCGTATAAAGCGGTTCGCCGCGCGCGAAACGGCGCGGAAACAGCGTCTGCTCGACCACCGCGTACATCGACGTGGCGCAGTCCAGCACCATGCGCCGCAGCGACGACTGGATCGGCTCGCCGCTGGTCGTGTGGATGGCGCCGCCGACCGGCGCGTTGCGCATCACGACGACGCCGATGCGCGCGCCCTTGCGGCGCACCGAACGCTGGTCCAGATAAGAGATCACGCCATTGGCGCCCATCAACGGCAGCCAGCGCTGCGGGTCCGGAGCGGACGGGTCCGGCGCGGCCAGCGTCACGCAGCCTTCGCGCGGCGTCGAACGAAAGACGGTGCCGCCGTTCGGCCCCTGGCATTGATAGAGCCCGGCGGCCGCCGCGGGCAGCACCTTGCCGCGAGCGGTGTCGGCGTGGGCATCGGGACTGAGCGCGGGCGCGAGCGTCAGCGTGACGGCCAGCAGCAGCAGCGGCGCGATCGATCTGGATGCGGTGGATTCGGCGGAACGGTAACGAAACGGCGCGACGCCGGCGCTGAGAGCGCGGCGGCGCGGTGCGGGCGTGGCGGCACGAGACGACATGATGCGGGGCGCGTTGGTGAAACGGGGACGGCCCGGGGACCGGCGGCAGGCGCGGCCCACGATGATGCATGGGCCGCGCGACAGGCGGCATTGTCGCACAGCGACGCGCCGCCGCGGCCGGAACGGTCCGCCCCCAGGCCTCAGTGCCCCTGCTCTCGCCAGGCCACCAGTTCGGCGATGGTCAGCACCGGCAGATCGTGCTGCGCGGCGAAGACCAGCGCCTGCTCGTAGCGGGCCATCGTGCCATCCGGATTCATCAGCTCGCACAGCACCGCGGCCGGAGACAGGCCCGCCAGCCGCGCGAGATCGACCGATCCCTCGGTATGGCCGCGCCGGGTCAGCACGCCGCCGTCGGCGGCCACCAGCGGAAACACATGGCCGGGACTGACCACCGCGTCGAGCCCCGCGTCGTCGGCGATCGCGGCGCGGATCGTGGTGATCCGGTCGGCCGCGCTGACGCCGGTGGTGACACCGGTGCTCGCCTCGATCGACACCGTGAACGCGGTACCGTACTGGCTGCGATTGTTCTCGACCATCGGCCGCAGGCCCAGCCGCGCGACTTTCTCGCGCGTCAGGCACAGGCAGACGATGCCGCTGCATTCGCGGATCAGCATCGCCATATTGCCCGGCGTCAGCCGCTCGGCGGCGACGATCAGGTCGGCCTCGTTCTCGCGGTCGTGGTCGTCCATCAGCACCACGGGACGGCCCTCGCGCATGGCCTGCAGGGCCTGCTCGATGCGGGTCGGCAGATCGTGGGGAAGCGCCGGCACGATGGCGGCGGCAGGGTCGACGGCGGCCTGCGCGGAGGCGGCGTGGTCGGGGGAAGCGATATCGTGGGAAGAGATAGCGGACAGCATTGAAACGCTCCTTGCGTAAAGATCAACGGGCGTTTCAGGGGATTGGCGTCACAAGCGGGAGCGCGCACGAGAGCCGGCCCGAAGCCGACCTGCGTGATCGTTCACGACGCCGCCCACTCGCGCATGGCAAGGCAACGAACCGCGGAGCCGCATGCACGAGGCACCCGACCGCGCAGGCCCGCGCCGTTCCAGCCTGACCGCAGGGAAGCGGCAGTGAAGCGGCAGCGATGCTTGCTCGCCCATCTTCTTTCATCCGGACTATGACCGTCGGCCCTGGCCTCTCACCAGGTCTGCTGACCCCGCGCGAATCCATGTACCAGACAAAGGAAAACATGGATCGACGCGGGCGCTCGCGGGCTCGCCGGCGCGTCGGAGAACGCGTTCGGCATACCGCCGGTGGGGACTTTCACCCCGCCCTGAAGACGTAACGAAACCGGCGAAACGCGCTTGCCCTTCGAGGAATCGTGGCCCGATTCCCGGGGGCGGAGGCCCGCGCCGGCGTTGCGATGTTAGCACGCGATGCGGCGTAAGCGCCCGATCTGTACTACAACTAAACGACTTGCGCCGACGCCGCGCCCGCCATGCGGGCATCGAATTCCCGGCGCC
Source organism: Cupriavidus cauae (assembly GCF_008632125.1). Classification (GTDB taxonomy): domain Bacteria; phylum Pseudomonadota; class Gammaproteobacteria; order Burkholderiales; family Burkholderiaceae; genus Cupriavidus; species Cupriavidus cauae. Next base: position 71,781 of record NZ_VWRN01000035.1, on the reverse strand, counting down.
GCGCAGGCTTTCCGCGCTCTCGCCCGCGTTTCCCGTTCCCGTTTTTCTTGCCGCGATCACGATGCCATTCGACGACAATCCGCTTGCCCGCCTGTCCCGCCGCCCTTCCCCTTCCCGTCACGCCACGCGCGCGCTGCGCTGGCTCGCCGCCCTGCCCCTGCTGATTGCCGGCAGCGCGGCATGGGCCGACCCCACCGTGCAGATCGGCTACGGCACCGACAGCCGCACCGACGTGCGCAAGGTCGATATCGCCTTCGGCTGGGACTCCGGCTTCGGCTGGGGCGACCCGATGGGCCTGCGGCTCGGGCTGTCGTGGGAGCTCAATGTCGCGCGCTGGGACAGCACCAGCGACGCCAATCCGCGCAACCTGTGGGAGATCGGCGCGCAGCCGGTGTTCAGGCTGGCGTGGCAGCGCCATCGGTGGGTGCCCTTCCTCGAGGCATCGATCGGCGTGCGGTTGATGAGCGGAACGCGAACGTCGGACAACCACACCATGTCGACCGCGTTCCAGTTCTCGGACATGGCGGGCGTCGGCATCGCGTTCGGCAAGGACCAGCGCTTCGCGATCGGCTACCGCTACCAGCACATCTCGAATGCCGGCATCAAGAAGCCCAATCCCGGCTCGGACTTCCATACCGCCTATCTGCGCTACCGGTTCTGAACGGCGGCGGGCTCGGCGTCGCGCCCCAGCGCCTCGAGCGCGAGGCGCGACGGTTCGTCGGCCGGGAAGAAGCATTCGATCCGCAGTTCCTGCAGCGTGACGTCGTGCGGATTGCCCAGCGTGGTCAGCGTCGAGAACAGCGAGGCCTGGAAGCCCTCGGCGCGCAGCACCACCGGCAGCACCGGCGGCAGCGGGCCCTCGCTGGCTTCCTCGTCGGCATGCGGCACGCCGCCCGGCCCGATCATCTCCGGATGCCATTGCGCGATGCGGGCGAAGATCTCGCGCGCGACGCGGTCGTGCGCCTGCGCCTGCAGCTCCTGCCAGACCCGGCGCAGCAGATAGCGGCCGACCTGATGGGCGTTCTCGATCAGCGGCCACAGGCCCTGCGGATCGAACACGGTCAGCATCAGGTTGATGCGCGGGCCGCCGCCGGCATCGTTGCCCAGGCCCTCGGGCAGCACCGCCGCGGGACGTCCGTCGAGCAGCGCGTCGACCATGCGGCGATAGGCACGGTTGGCGTCGCTGATATTCCAGAAGCGGTCCAGCACCACGGCGGGGTACGGCTCCTGCTTGGCCAGGATCAGCGCGATGGCCTGGCGCACCATCTGCAGCGGTGGTTCGGCCAGCGCATGCTCGCTGTACGCGGGGGCGAAGCCCGCCGCCAGCAGCAGCCGGTTGCGCTGGCGCAGCGGCACGCCGAGCCGGTCCGACAGCGCGAGGATCATCTCGCGGCTGGGCCGGGCGCGGCCCGATTCGAGAAAGCTGATATGCCGCTGCGACACGCCCGCGGCAAGCGACAGCGCCAGCTGGCTGTAGCCGCGGCGCCCGCGCCAGTAGCGCAGCAGGGCGGGAAAGTCGAGGGCGGTTTCGGAGGCGGGGGTCAGCGTGTCCATGGCCGCATTACAGCATGCGGTGCGCGCGCTGGCGATAACCTGCCAGGTAATGAACGCCGTACCGAAGCCGGACCGAAGCCGGACCGGCCACATGCCGATGTTATGCTTGACGGCTCGACAACACCCGCGCGCGTAGGGCGCGCAACCCGATGGAAATAGCCATCCTGCTGGCGCTGATCCTGCTCAACGGCGTGTTCGCCATGTCGGAGATCGCGCTGGTTTCGGCCCGCAAGGCCCGCCTGCAGAAGCTGATCGACGAGGGCGACCGCGGCGCGATCGAGGCGGTCAAGCTGGGCGAGGATCCGACCCGCTTCCTGTCCACCGTGCAGATCGGCATCACGTCGATCGGGGTGCTCAACGGCGTGGTGGGCGAGTCCGCGCTGGCACAGCCGCTCGGCATCTGGCTGCAGGGACTCGGTATGGCGCAGCCCACCGCGGGCTACGTGGCGACCGCGATCGTGGTCGCGGGCCTGACCTACTTTTCCATCGTGCTCGGCGAGCTGGTGCCCAAGCGGCTGGGCCAGCTGGCGCCCGAAACGCTGGCGCGCGCCGTCGCGCGGCCGCTGTCCTGGCTGGCGATCGCCTCGACGCCCTTCGTCAAGCTGCTGTCGAGCTCGACGCGGCTGGTGCTGCGGCTGATCGGCGTCAAGAGCGGCGCCGGCCCCGCGGTCACCGAGGAAGAAATCCACGCGCTGCTGGTCGAGGGCTCGGAGGCCGGCGTGATCGAGCGCCACGAGCACACCATGGTGCGCAACGTGTTCCGGCTCGACGACCGCCAGCTGACTTCGCTGATGGTGCCGCGCGGCGACGTGATCAGCCTCGACGTCGAACTGCCGCTGGAGGAAAACCTGCGCCGCATCGAGGAGTCGGACCATTCGCGCTTTCCGGTGGTGCGCGGCGGCATGCACGACGTGATCGGCGTGGTCAGCGCGCGCCAGCTGCTGGCGCGCAAGCTGCGCGGCGAGGCCACCGACCTGGCGGCGGTGATGCAGGCCCCGGTCTATGTGCCCGAGAGCGTCACCGGCATGGAGCTGCTCGAACATTTCCGCTCGTCCGGCGGGCAGATGGCCTTCGTCATCGACGAGTACGGCGAGGTGCTGGGCATCGTCACGCTGCAGGACCTGATCGAGGCGATCACAGGCGAGTTCAAGCCGGACATCGCCGGCGACGAATGGGCGGTGCAGCGCGAGGACGGCTCCTGGCTGCTCGACGGCCTGATCCCGATCCCCGAGCTCAAGGACCGCATCGGCCTGCGCAGCGTGCCGGAGGAGGACAAGGAGCGCTATCACACGCTGTCGGGCATGCTGTTGCTGCTGCTGGGACGGCTGCCGCAGATCGCCGACTCGGTCAGCTGGCTGGACTGGAAGTTCGAGATCGTCGATATGGACGGCAAGCGCATCGACAAGGTGCTGGCCACCCCGCTGCCCTCCGAGGAAGGGCCGGAGCCCGATACGACCGGCTAGCGGGAGCTATACTCAGCAGCGGACGGAGCCCGCCGTCCGCTTCCATGCGTTCCGTCCGCTGCCCGCCCGCTGCCTGCCGTTACGGAGATCCGCCATGTCCCACCTGTCCCGCTTGTCCCGCCTGTCCGCTTTGTCCCGCCCGTTCCACCGGTTCCCAGCGATGCGCGCCGCCCCGTTGGCCGCGCTTTCCTGCGCCGCGGCGCTCGCCGCCCTGCTGGCCGGCCCGGCCGCCGCCCATCACGGCTGGTCCAGCTATGACGACAGCAAGCCGATCACGCTGACCGGCAAGCTGACCGAGGTCAAATACGAGAACCCGCACGCGATGGTGCGGATCGATGCCAACGGCAAGCGCTGGCTCGCCGTGCTGGCGCCGATCTCGCGGATGCAGGCGCGCGGGGCGACCGCCGACAAGGTCGCGGTCGGCCGCGAGGTCACCATCGTCGGCTATCCCAGCAAGGAACACGGCGACGAGATGCGCGCCGAGCGGATCGTGCTCGACGGCCAGACCGTCGAACTGCGCTGATCGGCCTGCCCCGCCCGCCGTGGCATCGCTGACGGAACTCGGCGCGACGCTGGCGGCGTTGCCGCTGTCGAGCGCGCTGCGCGCTTCCGCCTGGGCCTATCCGCTGGTCGAGATCGTCCACCTGGCCGGCATGGCGCTGCTGTTCGGCACCATCGCCGTGGTCGATCTGCGCCTCGCCGGGCTCTGGCGCAATCTGCCGGTGACGGCGCTGCTGCGCCAGGTTCTGCCGCTGACGATGGCAGCCTTCGTCGCGGTGGCGATCAGCGGCGTCCTGCTGTTGCTGGCGCATGCGGACGAACTGGCGACCAATCCCGCGCTGTATGCCAAGCTGGCCCTGATCGCCCTGGGGCTGCTCAATGCCCTGGCGTTTCATTTGTGGCCGTACCGGGCCCTGCAGCGGGCGGCCGGCCCGGGCGAGGCCCGCAGCGGCGCTGCCGTGGCCGACTGGAACGTCGGCGTCCGGCCGCCGCGCGCGGCCCGCACCGCGGCGGTGCTGTCGCTGCTGACCTGGACGCTGGTGATCGCGGCCGGAAGGCTGATCGCCTACGTCTAGGGAGGGCACCGTCCCCCCTTCGTTGCCCCTTCCGGCACCTTCCGCATCCGTTTTGCGTCCGCTCTGCGCCCCTTCGGCGCCCTGCCCGTTCGTCCGCCCGGCCGGCCGTTACAAATAGCCACACTGCCCTGTGCGCAGCGGGCCGCACCAATTGTAAAATCGCCCCGTTCGCAACATCTCAAAAGGAGCGCAGTGTGAAAAAAGGTTGGATTTTCGGTCTGATGCTGGCTGTGCTGCTGACCGGCTGCAACACGATGGCCGGGCTCGGCCAGGACATCCAGCGCGGCGGGCAAAAGCTCGAAGGCGCGGCGGATCGTCACAAGTAAGCCAGGCAGGCAACCCGGCAGGCCGCCCGCCAGATGCGCGGCGGCCTGCCGGCGCCTCCAGTAGTCGGCGCCTTGCTGCAATCGGAGCCTGGGCAGCGGGTGCCTTGATGCAGCCGGCGCCTTGCCGCTGCCGGCGGCTTACAGCAGCTCTTCCGGCGTAAAGGGCGTCAGCACGTCGATCCAGAAGCGCTGCGACCAGGTGGTATCCGGCTCGGTATCGAGCACCACCGCCTGCTTGCCCTGCCCGTCCACCCATTGCAGCTTGTCGTCCTCCGACAGCCGCAGGCGCCAGCTGTTGACGCCGATCGCGCCCGTGAACAGCTGCGCCACCTGCCCCGCCAGCCGCTCGTTGCGCACGATGATGCCGGTCTCGGTGTTCTGCGTGATCGAGCGCGGATCGAAGTTCATCGAGCCGACGAACAGCGTGGTGCGGTCCACCACCGCCGCCTTGACATGCAGGCTCGCCTGCGAGGACTTGAAATCCCCCACCGCGCGCTGCTGCCGATGCAGCCGTGACTTCAGCTCGTGCAGCTCGACGCCGGCGCGCAGCAGCTCCTTCCGATAACGCTTGTAGCCGACGTGCACGATCGGCGAATCGGTCGCCGCCAGCGAGTTCGTCAGTACGCGTATCTTGACCCCGCGACGGGCCAGGCCGGTCAGCCATTCGACGCCGCGCTTGCCCGGCACCAGGTACGGCGAAATGATGATGATCTCCTGCCGCGCCTCGTTCATCATCCGCGCGACCTCGTCGGCCAGCGTGTCGTCGCTGTCCGGCAGCTTGTCGGGCTCGACCTTGGCGGGGTTGTCGACCAGCACGCTGGCGCGCGCCCATTCGAAGTTCAGCTTGCCGCCGCGGATCAGCTCGCGCGCCAGGAAGCTCTTGTTCGGATCGATCTTCTGCGGCGCCGTCATGCCGCTCGCCTCCAGCCGCTTCTGCTCGGCCTCGCGCTGCGCGGCCTCGTCGACCAGCGCCTGCTCGGGCGCGGGCGGCGAAGACGAACCGCTCGAACCGGTCGATCCACCGGAGCCCGAACCACCAGAGCCCGATGCACCGGAGGCCGATCCGCCAACGCCCGATCTGCCGGAACCCGAGCCGGACGATCCGCCCGCCCCTTCCGTTTCCCGATTACCGGCGGCCTGCACGCCCGAACCCGGCGGCGTGCCCGCCGGTCCCGGCGCCGCCTCGTTCGGATTGGCGAGTGCCTCCACCGGATAGGCGTACTGGCTGTTCCAGTACTCGTCGAAGCCCGCCGACAGCCTGCGCACCGCGGGGCCGGCCACCACCACGTCGAGATCGACGAAGTTGGTATCCGGCGCGCGCAGGAAATACGCGTTGCCGATATTGCGGCCGCCGGTCATCGCCATCGCGTTGTCGGCGATGAAGACCTTGTTGTGCATGCGCCGGTTGACCCGGCGGGCGTCGCCGACCACGCTGATGAAGCGCGTCAGCTTGGAGAAGCGCCCCGCGGGAAACGGATTGAAGTAGCGCACCTCGATATTGGGATGGCGTGCGAAACGCAGGAAGGCCGGGTCCTTGCCGTCGCTGTGCAGGTCGTCGACCAGCAGCCGCACATGCACGCCGCGCTCGGCGGCCGCGCGCACGCGGCGCAGGATCTCGCGCGACGATTCGTCGGCGGCAACGATGTAGTACTGCAGATCGAGGGAACGGGTGGCGCGGTCGGCCAGCGTGATCAGCGTGCCGTAGGCCTCTTCGCCGGACGACACCAGGTGGAAGCCGGACAGTGCCGGGTCCGGCGTACTGCGGGCGACGACCTGGCCCAGCGGCGTATCGGCCCAGCCGGCGAAGGCGGTCGAGGGCCGGCGTGGTACATCCTGCGGCAGGCTGGCGCAGGCGGAAGCGCTCAGCGCCAGCGTCACCGTGGCGAGCCAGCGCAACCAGCTCGCCGTGCGCGGCCTCGCTTTCCCCCACGACACCGCAAACGCCGTCATGCCGACTCCATCAGTCCGGATGCTGTCAGCTTAGGTGGCGCCGACGGCCCGGACAATCCGCCTTTGTCCGACAGCAGGCCAACGGCCGTGCTGCAGCGCGCGAGGCGCGCCGGGCTGGCGCATGCCGAGCGCATGCCGAGCGCTTGCCGGCGCCGGACGGACCCGGACAAGCGCCGGACAAGCGCCGGACGGGCGCCGCACGAGCGCGAAAGGCGCTCGAAAGAAGGACCGAAGGAGCGCCGCAAGAGCGCGGCAGGAAGCCCGCGCTCAGCTGCGCCGCAGCGCCGCGGCCTCTTCCGCCAGCGAGCGGATGCGCGCCCAGTCGCCGCTGGCGACCGCGTCCTTGGGCACGACCCAGGAGCCGCCGACGCAGACCACGTTCGGCAGCGCCAGATAGGCCGGCGCACGCGCCGCGTCGATGCCGCCGGTCGGGCAGAAGCGCAGCCGCGGCAGCGGCCCGTTCAGCGACTTCAGCATCGGCATGCCGCCGGCGGCCTCGGCCGGGAAGAACTTCAGGAAGGTAAAGCCGGCCTCGAGCGCGGCCATCGCCTCGCTGGCGGTCGCAACCCCCGGCAGCAGCGAAATGCCGGCATCGCGTGCGCCTTCGGCGAGCCGCGGTGTCAGCCCGGGCGAGACGGCGAACTGCGCGCCGGCATCGCGCACCGCATGCAACTGCGCGACATCGAGCACGGTACCGGCGCCGACCACTGCCTGCGGCAAGGCCGCGGCGACCGCGCGCATCGCCTCGATGGCGACCGGCGTGCGCAGCGTGATTTCGAGCACCGGCAGGCCGCCGGCCACCAGCGCCTCGGAGACGCGCAGCGCCTCGTCGACGGAGTGGAACTCGAGCACGGGAATGACCGGCACGCCGGCCAGGCGGTCGATCAGCGAGGGAGATTGGCTGGGCATGGCGTTATCGGGAAAGAAGTCGGTACGGGTTGAAAGGAAGCGTCGGCCGCTTCAGCACGCGCAGATCCAGCCGCAGCCCCGCCAGCCGGTCCAGCGTGCGCGACAGCCGCGCGGCAGCACCGCGAGCGCGGACCGGCGCCATCATCGGATCACCGAGACGGATTCGGCCAGCCGCGCCAGCACCGTTTCCGCCGAGGGAATCGGCGCGACCGCGCCATAGCCGGTGGTCGACAGCGCGGCGGCCACGTTGGCATAGCGGGCCGCGTCGAAGGGATCGTCGCCGGCGGCGAGCCGCGCGACGAAGCTGCCGCCGAAGCAATCGCCGGCCCCGGTGGCGTCGAGCGGCTGCACCGGATACGCGGGCACCAGGGCGCGCGCATCCGTCGTCGCCACGTAGGCGCCCTCTTCGCCCAGCTTGAGCGCGACCAGTTTCACGCCGCAGCCGAGCAGATGGTCGACGATGGCGTCGCGGTCGTCGAGCCCGGTCAGCACCGTGACATCGTCCCAGCTCGGCAGGCAGATATCGGTCATCCCGAGCGCTTCGCGCATGATGCCGCGCGCGCGGGCCAGCGACCACAGCCGCAGCCGCAGATTGGTGTCCAGCGAGATCTTGACGCCCGCCTTGCGCGCCAGCTCCATTGCCGCGAGCCCGGCATCGCAGGCGGTGTTGCTGATCGCCAGGCTGATGCCGGACAGATGCAGATAGCGCGCTTCGGCGATCGCCTGCTGCGGCAGATCGTCATGGCTGTAGCAGCTCGCCGCCGAGCCGGCGCGCAGATAGTCGAAGCGATGGCCGTGGTTGTCGTGGCTGACGAAGTAGACGCCGGTCGGCGCCCGCGGGTCGGTGCGCACATGGCGGGTATCGACACGCTCCTGCGTCCACAGCGCCAGCAGGCGCTCGCCGAAACTGTCGGCGCCCACCGCGCTGATGAAGCCCGTCTGCGCACCCTGGCGCGCGGCGGCGATGCAGAAGTTGGAGGTATCGCCGCCGAAGCCCTGCAGATAGCGTTCGGGCGCGTCGGGCTGCTGGTTGAACTCGACCAGCGCTTCGCCGAAGGCCAGGATATCGATGCTCATGGTGCGATCGCGGATACGGGAGAAAGGGGAACGGAAGAACCGGGGAACCGGAGGACCGGAGGACCGAAAAAGCGGGAAACTTCAGAAGAAGGTCTGCACGATATCGACCACGCGCAGTTCGTCGTCCAGCACCGGAATATGCCGCCACTTGTCGAAGGTCAGGCAAGGGTGCGAGATATCGAAGGCGATCATGTCGCCGACCCGCACATCGTCCCCCGGCGCGATCCGCAGATAGGCGTGCTGATCCATCATGCCGGTGATCTCCCAGTGAGAAGGTATGGACGGCGTATCGACCGGCGCGGTTCCCCGCGCGCTTGCCCCGTCCTTTGCCCCGTCCTTTGTCCCGTCCTTTGCGTCGTCCTTTGCCCCGCGATCAGCCGAACCGGGACGAAAGTGCCGCGCCGGAATCGGCATGCCGGCATCGAAGGCGGCGTCGCGCTTGCCCATGCCGACGATCGCGCGGTCCGGCTCGGGGATCGACTGCACATAGGCCCACAGCTGCAAGGCGGGCTGCAGACCCTCTCGCATCTTCCGTGCCACCGGGTTGCTGGCCAGGATGCGCTGCTGCGCCTGCCGGTAGATGCCGACGTCGTGGGTCAGATAGCAGCCCGGCCGCAGCACGATGTCGATCGGCGCGCCGATGTCGGCGCCGGCGAATTCCTCGGCCACCACGTCGTACCAGGCCGAGCCCGCGCCGGACAGCACCACCGGGCGAGGTTCGGCACCCGCGCCGAAACGGCCCTGCGCGGCAAGTTCGCGCGTCACCGTGACGGTGCGGCGCAGGAAGGCGCGGATATCGGCCTCCTGCTGCAGCACGCCCTCGTAGATCTCCACGCCGGCCAGCGTCAGCGCGTCGGACCAACGGTCCAGCGCGTCCAGCACCTGCTGCTGTTGCGCGGCGTCGCGCACGCCGGTGCGCCCGCCCTCCACCCCCAGTTCCAGCAGCACCTGCAGGCGCTGGCCCCGCGCGCGGAAGAACGTGCCGAGCTGGTCCACCAGCTCGGCCGAGTCGACCAGGCAGAAGAATTCGAAATCGGGATCGCGCAGCAGGTCGGCGACGATCTCCATATTGCGCCGGCCCACCAGCTGGTTGGCCATCAGCACGCGCTTGACGCCATGCGCATGGGCGGCGGCGGTCTGCTGCGCGGTCGCCAGCGTGATACCCCAGGCGCCGGCCTCGAGCTGCCGCGCGAACAGCTTGGGCGCCATCGTGGTCTTGCCATGGGGCGCCAGCTTCACGCCATATTCGTCCATGAACCGGCGCATCCAGGCAAGGTTGTGGGCCAGCCGGCTTTCGTACAGCACCGCGGCCGGCAGGCTCAGTTCCTCGTCCAGCAGGCGCCAGCCGGTGGCGGCCTCGGCGGGCGCCAGCGGCGCCTCCAGCTTGCCGAGCGCCTTGTTCAGCGGATCGATGATCCCGCTCTGGTACTTTATATCACGCATGCCGTTGTCCGCCTTGCCGCGCCCAGCCACACACTGTGGCGCGCTGCCGAAATTTTCGATTGACGTAATGATAGCGGCGAAATTACGATATTTCATCCTTGTTATAAAGTAACACGCTGCGATGCCCCGGCCTCACCGAGGCCAGGCCCGACGTCCGGCACCCCTTCGCCAAGCCCATGCCCGCTGCCTTCGACATCCTGACCCGCATCGCCGAGCGCGGCCCGACGCTGCGGCTGGCCGAGCAGAAGGTGGCCCAGGTCATCCTGGAGGACGTCGCCGGCGCGGCCTCGGCCAGCATCAATGCGCTGGCCCGCAGGGCCGGCGTCAGCGAGGCCAGCGTCACGCGCCTGGCCAAGGCGCTGGGCTGCCGCGACGTGCGCGACCTGAAGCTGCGGCTGGCGCGCGCGACCGCGGTTGGCCAACGCTTCCTGCAGCACGAGCCCGGCACCGTCGGCGCGGACTCGGGCGCGGAAGCGGCTCCGCCCTCGCTGACCGACCGCCTGCATGGGGACGTGGTCGCCGTGCTCGAGGCCAATCGCCAACTGATCGACGAGGCCCAGATCGAACGCGCCGCGCGCCTGTTGCAGGACGCGCGCATGGTCTACGCTTTCGGCATGGGTGGCGGCTCGACCTGGCTCGCCGACGAGGCGCGCTATCGATTGGCGCGGCTGGGCCGGCCGGTCGCGAGCTATCAGGACGCGGTGCTGCAGCAGATGGTCGCGGCCACGCTCGTCAAGGGCGATGTGGTGCTGGCCTTCTCGGTCAGCGGCAGCGTGCCCGAGATGCTGGCCAGCTGCGATGTCGCGCGCGAATACGGTGCGCGCGTGATCGCGGTGACCGCGCTGGGCTCGCCGCTGGCAGCGCGCGCCGACGTGCTGCTGCCCGTGCGCGCGCTGGAGACCGATTTCATCTTCAAGCCGTCGGCCTCGCGCTATGCGATGTTGCTGGTGCTGGACGTGCTGGCCACGCGGCTGGCGTTGCTGCAGCAGGACGACAGCCAGGAACGGCTGCGGCGACTCAAGTACGTGCTGGACGCGCATCGGGGCAGCGGCGAGCGCGGCAGCGCGGGGATGCGCGACAGCCGTCAGCCGCTCGGAGACTGACCATGGCAGCGAGCTCGGACACCCTCTTCGCCTATGACACGCTGATCCGCGGCGCCACCGTGATCGACGGCTCGGGCGCCGCCGCGCGCGTCGCCGATGTCGGGCTGCGCGACGGCCGCATCGCCCGCATCGTCGACATCGATGCCGACGACGATGGCGGCGAACGCATCGCCGCCGACGCCGCCGCCGAGGTCGTCGAGGCCGACGGGCTTGTGCTGGCACCGGGCTTCATCGACGTCCACACGCACGACGACACCAACGTGGTGCGCCAGCCCGAGATGACGCCGAAGCTGTCGCAGGGCGTGACCACCGTGGTGGTCGGCAACTGCGGCATCAGCGCGGCACCGGTGGCCCTGCGCGGCGAGCCGCCCGATCCGATGAACCTGCTGGGCGATGCGAGCGCGTTCCGCTATCCGAGCTTTTCGGCCTACGTCGATGCCATCGCGTCGGCGCGGCCCGCGGTCAACGTGGCCGCGCTGGTCGGCCACACGGCGCTGCGCAGCAATCATCTGGACCGGCTGGACCGCGCGGCGAGCGCCGACGAGATCGCCGCGATGCGCGCGCAATTGCAGGAGGCACTGGACCACGGCGCGCTCGGCCTGTCGACCGGCCTCGCCTATGCCAACGCCTTTGCCGCGCCGACCGAGGAAGTGCTGGCGCTGGCCGAGCCGCTGGCCCGCGCCGGCGCGCTGTACGCCACGCATCTGCGCAGCGAATTCGCCGAGATCCTCGACGCGATGGACGAGGCCTTCCGCATCGGCCGCCATGCCCGCGTGCCGGTCGTGATCTCGCACCTCAAATGCGCGGGCGTGGACAACTGGGGCCGCAGCGGCGCGGTGCTGGACGCGCTCGATGCCGCCCAGCGCTGGCAGCCGGTTGGCTGCGACTGCTATCCCTATACCGCCAGTTCGTCGACGCTGGACCTGAAGCAGGTCACCGGCGACTTCGACATCATGGTGACCTGGTCCACGCCGCATCCCGCGATGGGCGGACGCCTGCTCGCCGATATCGCGGCCGAATGGCAGGTGGATCTGCACGAGGCGGCCCGCCGCCTGCAGCCGGCGGGCGCGGTCTATCACTGCATGGAAGACGCCGACGTCGACCGCATCCTGGCGCATCCGGCCACGGTGATCGGCTCGGACGGGCTGCCCAACGACCCGCTGCCGCATCCGCGCCTGTGGGGCGCGTTCCCCCGCGTGCTGGGCCACTATGCGCGCGACCGCGAGCTGTTTCCGCTGACGATGGCGATCGCCAAGATGACCGGCCTGTCGGCCGAGCGCTTCGGCCTCGCGGGACGCGGCTTCGTGCGCGAAGGCCATTGGGCCGACCTGGTGCTGTTCGACGCCGCGACGATCCGCGACGCGGCCACGTTCACAGAGCCGATGCAGCCGGCCGAGGGCATCGCCGCGGTGTGGGTCAACGGCACGCTGTCTTGGTCGCAGCGGCGCGCCACCGGCGCGCGCGCCGGGCGTTTCCTGCCGCGCGGCGAGCCGGTCCCCGCCGTCGCGGACACCATCGCGAACCGCAACGCGGACAACATCGCGGACACGTAAGGCCGCACGCTCCCCCCCTGTTTCAAGCTCACCGTTTCCCGTATTCAGTTCGAAGGAGTCTTCATGGATATCCAACGCTTTGGCGTCGAAGGCGGCACCGGCACCGGCGGCCAGCACATGCCGTTCGCACGCGCGGTCGCTGCCGACGGCTGGCTGTATGTGTCCGGCCAGGTGCCGATGGTCGATGGCGAGGTCGTCGACGGCGGCATCGTCGCGCAGACCCACCAGGCCATCAGGAACGTGCTGGCGATCCTGGCCGAGGCCGGCTACGGCCCCGAGCATGTGGTCCGCTGCGGCGTCTGGCTCGACGACGCACGCGACTTCGCCTCGTTCAACAAGATCTTCAAGCAGTATTTCGGCGCCAATCCGCCCGCGCGTGCCTGCGTGCAGTCGAGCATGGTGGTCGACTGCAAGGTCGAGATCGACTGCATCGCCTACAAGCGTCCGGGCGGCTGAATCGGCGGAATCCGCTGATTCAGCCGATTCGCCGATTCCGCGCATTGCCCTGATCCCGCGGATACAGGCGGATACAGCGAATCCAGGCCGCCTCCCCTTCCCTTTTCCCAACCGGGCCGCGCCAGCGGCCTCTTTCATACGCCGCGGCGCCGACCGGCCCCGCGCACCCCAAGGAGACAACATGGTCCCAGTCACCGGAACCACGCTGTTGCTGTATGCGCTGATCGCCGTGATCGCGCTGGTCGTGCTGATCGCGCGATTCAAGCTGAACCCCTTCATCACGCTGGTGGTCGTCTCTGTGCTGCTCGGCTTCTCGGTCGGCATGCCGATGAACGAGATCGTCAAGTCGTTCGAGGCCGGCGTCGGCGGCACGCTCGGCCATATCGCGCTCGTGGTGGGCCTGGGCACGATGCTCGGCAAGATGATGGCCGAGTCCGGCGGCGCCGAGCGCATCGCGCGCACGCTGATCGCCTTCTTCGGCGAGAAGAACGTGCACTGGGCGATGGCGACCATCGCCTTCATCGTCGGCCTGCCGGTGTTCTTCGAGGTCGGCTTCGTGCTGCTGATCCCGATCGCCTTCAATATCGCGCAGCGCACCGGCACCTCGATGGTCAAGGTCGGCATCCCGATGGTGGCCGGCCTGTCCGTGGTGCACGGCCTGATCCCGCCGCATCCGGCGGCACTGCTGGCGGTGACCGCCTACGGCGCCGACATCGGCCGCACGATCCTGTACGCGCTGATCGTGGGCATCCCCACCGCGGCGATCGCCGGTCCGATCTTCGCGAAGCTGATGGACCGCCATATCAAGCTGCCCGCCGACAACCCGCTGGCGGCGCAGTTCATCGAGGAAGCCGACGACACCGCGCCGGCCCAGGCGCTGCCGGGCTTCGGCATCACGGTCTTCACGATCCTGCTGCCCGTGATCCTGATGCTGATCGGCAGCGGCGCCGACCTGGTGACGACGCCGAAGACCTGGGCCAACGACTTCCTCAAGCTGATCGGCAACTCGGTGATCGCGCTGCTGATCGCCGCGCTGGTCAGCTTCTACACCTTCGGCAAGGCGCGCGGCTTCAATCGCGAGGCGATCCTGCGCTTCACCAACGAATCGGTGGCGCCCACGGCGATCATCACGCTGGTGGTCGGTGCCGGCGGCGGCTTCGGCCGCATCCTGCGCGACTCGGGCATCTCGAATTCGATCGTGGAAGTGGCCACCGGCGCCAACGTCTCGGTGCTGGTGCTCGGCTGGCTGGTCGCCGTGATGATCCGCATCGCGACCGGCTCGGCCACCGTGGCGATGACCACCGCGGCCGGCATCGTCGCGCCGATCGCGGCGAGCGTCCCGGGCACGCGCCCCGAGCTGCTGGTGCTGGCCACCGGCGCCGGCTCGCTGATCCTGTCGCACGTCAACGACGCGGGCTTCTGGCTGGTCAAGGAGTACTTCAACATGACCGTGGCGCAGACGTTCAAGACCTGGACCGTTTGCGAGACGATCATTTCGGTGGTGGCGCTGCTGCTGACGCTGGGGCTGGCCACCGTGATCTGAGCGGGAGGAAGGCCGCGGCGGCGGCTGTGCCAAATCGGCGCGTCTTACCTACAATGGCCGGGAAGTTGCCGGCTCGCCAGGAGACGCCATGCCCATCGATCGTCGCCGCTTCCTTGCCTGCTCCGCCGCGCTGGCGGGCACGCTGACGTCCGCCGCACGGGCCCAGCCCGGCCAGGCATCGGCCTCCGCGTCCGCAGCCCCCGGCACGCCGGCCGCGGGCGGCTGCGCTGGCCCGCTGCGTCGCGCCATCCCCGGCACGCGCGAAACGCTGCCGGTGATCGGCCTGGGCACCGCCGACACCTTCGACGCGCCGACGCAGGGCCTGCAGCAGAGCCCGCTGTCCGAGGTGATGTCGCTGCTGCTGCGGATGCCGGGCGCCGTTCTCGATACCGCGCCCAGCTATGGTGCCGCGGAGGCCGTCACCGGCGAATTGTTGCGCCTGCACAATGGCCGCGGGCAGGTCTTCCTCGCCACCAAGATCTCGGCATCAAGCAGCAGCGCGCCGGCGCAATGGGCGCGCTCGCAGCAGGAGCTGGGCAGCGACACCGTCGACCTGCTGCAGGTCCACAACCTGATCGACTGGGAAGAGAACCTGCGTTTCCTGCGCCGGCTGCAGGAACAGGGCAAGACCCGCTATATCGGCGTGACCCACTATCGCGCCGATGCGCACGAGCGGCTCGAGCAGATCGTGCGCAGCGAAAAGATCGACTTCGTGCAGATCAATTACTCGCTGGGCGAGCGCGAGGCCGAGCGCCGGCTGCTGCCGCTGTGCCGGCAGCGCGGCATCGGCGTGCTGATCAACCGGCCGTTCCAGGACGGGCGGCTGTTCCGCGCGGTGCAAGGACGCCAGCTGCCGCCGTGGGCGGCCGAGCTCGATTGCAGCAGCTGGGGCCAGCTGTTCCTCAAATTCATCGTCAGCCATCCGGCGGTGACCGCGGCGATTCCGGCGACGTCCAATCCCCGCCATATGCGCGACAACCTCGGCGCGGCGCTCGGCCGCATGCCGGACGCGCAGCAGCGCGAGCGCATCGCGGCGCTGCTGACCTAGCGCCCGTCCACCGCAATCGCCGGGCATGGCAGCCGCCCCGCCTCCGCACCCCAACCCTGGCCACGGCCCCGGCCGCCTCGGCGCGCTCGGCATCCGCCCGGGCGAACACGCGGCCGTAGTCGCGGCATTCGGCTTCTTCTTCTGCCTGTTCGCCAGCTACTTCATGCTGCGGCCAGTGCGCGAAACGATGGGCATCGCCGGCGGCGTGCAGAACCTGCAATGGCTGTTCACCGCGACCTTCGTCGTGATGCTGGCCGCGATTCCGCTGTACGGCCTGTGCAGCTCGCGGCTGCCGCGGCGGCGCTTCGTGCCCTGGGTCTATGCCTTCTTCATCGCCAATCTGCTGGCCTTCGCGCTCGCCACGCGCGCGCGGCCCGACGATGTCTGGCTGGCGCGGGTGTTCTACGTGTGGCTGTCGGTGTTCAATCTGTTCGTGGTGTCGGTCGCGTGGAGCCTGATGGCGGACGTGTTCCGCCCCGAACAGGCGCGCCGGCTGTTTCCGGTGATTGCGGCGGGCGCCAGCGTCGGCGGGCTGACCGGGCCGCTGCTGTCGGGATGGCTGGTCGGGCCGATCGGGCTGACCGGGCTGATGCTGCTGTCCCCCGTGCTGCTGGCGGCGACGCTGCCGGGTTGCGCGTGGCTGTTCCGGTGGCGGGCGCGGGCCGGGGCCGGTGCCGCGGCCGGTGCCGCAGCCGGTACTGCGATCGGTACCGCAACCGGTACCGCAACCGGTGTCGCGACCCGGGCCAGGGCTGACATTGGCGCCGGGTCCATCGCGCCGCGCGATGCCGCGGCGAGCGCCGCACCCACGCACCATGCCGGCCCCGCGCGCGACGATCCGCGCGATCCCATCGGCGGCAGCCTGCTGGCCGGCCTGACGCTGATCGCCCGCTCGCGCTATCTGCTCGGCATCGCGCTGTTCGTGATCCTGCTGTCGACCGCCAGCACCTTCCTGTACTTCGAACAGGCGCGGCTGGTCGCGGAGACTTTCCCCGACCGCACCGAGCAGACGCGCGTGTTCAGCGCGATCGACGCGATCGTGCAGGCCGCCACCATCGCGATCCAGCTGTTTTTCTCCGGCCAGATCGCGCGGCGCTACGGCGTGACCGCGCTGCTGACGGTGGTGCCCCTGGCCGTGGCGGGCGGCTTCGTGCTGCTGGCGATCTGGCCGGTGTTCGGCGTGCTGGCCGGCGTGATGGTGCTGCGCCGCGTCGGCGAGTACGCGCTGGTGCGGCCCGGCCGCGAGATGCTGTTCACCGTGGTCGATGCCGAGACCAAGTACAAGGCCAAGAACGTCATCGACACGATGGTCTACCGCGCCGGCGATGCGGTCAGCGCCTGGGTCAAGACCGGCATCGACGCGCTGGCCGGCCATCCGGCGGTGGTCGCCCTGACCGGTGCCGTGCTGGCCCTGGTCTGGGGCTTGCTTGGGTGGTGGCTGGGCCGGCGCCACCAGGGCGCCGCCGACCTGCCGGCGCGGACAGCGACCGCCACGGCCGAGGCCGCGGCCCGCATGCCGGGCCGCTAGCCCTCGCATTCGGCCAAAATGGCGGCTTGCGGGGCCAAGCGGGCAGCATTGCCCCGCCGTGCCGATGCCGCAGGCATTACAGTGTCGGCCGAACCCCGTGGAGCCGAGCGGTGCTGGGTGGTGCCGCGCGGTGCCGTGCGATAACGCGCGATGCCGCTACTGCCGCTGCTGCCGCTGCTGCCGGCCCCGCGTCCGCCATCGATCGAACCCGCCACGCGCCCCGCGCGTCGCCACCTTAGGAAAGCCGCCATGAAAACCAAAGCCGCCGTCGCCTGGAAAGCAGGCGCCCCGTTGACCATCGAGGAAGTCGACCTGGCCGGACCGCGCGCCGGCGAGGTGCTGGTCGAGATCAAGGCCACCGGCATCTGCCATACGGACTACTACACGCTGTCGGGCGCGGACCCCGAGGGCATCTTCCCCGCCATCCTCGGCCATGAGGGCGCCGGCATCGTGACGGAGGTCGGCCCGGGCGTGACCTCGCTGAAGCCGGGCGACCACGTGATCCCGCTCTACACGCCCGAATGCCGCCAGTGCAAGTTCTGCCTGTCGCGCAAGACCAACCTGTGCCAGGCGATCCGCGCGACCCAGGGCAAGGGCCTGATGCCGGACGGCACCTCGCGCTTCTCGCTCGACGGCAAGCCGATCTTCCACTACATGGGCACGTCGACCTTCGCCAATCACATCGTGGTGCCGGAGATCGCGCTGGCCAAGATCCGCGACGACGCGCCGTTCGACAAGGTCTGCTATATCGGCTGCGGCGTCACCACCGGCGTCGGCGCGGTGCTGTTCACGGCGAAGGTCGAGGCCGGCGCCAATGTGGTGGTGTTCGGCCTGGGCGGCATCGGGCTGAACGTGATCCAGGGCGCGAAGATGGTCGGCGCCGACAAGATCATCGGCGTCGACATCAACCCGAACCGCGAGGCGCTGGCGCGCCAATTCGGCATGACGCACTTCGTCAATCCGAACGAGGTCGAGAACGTGGTCGACCATATCGTGCAGCTGACCGACGGCGGCGCCGATTACTCGTTCGAATGCATCGGCAATACCAAGGTCATGCGCCAGGCGCTGGAGTGCTGCCACAAGGGCTGGGGCAAATCGATCATCATCGGCGTGGCCGAGGCCGGCGCCGAGATCTCGACCCGTCCGTTCCAGCTGGTGACCGGCCGCGAGTGGAAGGGCTCGGCCTTCGGCGGCGCGCGCGGCCGCACCGACGTGCCCAAGATCGTCGACTGGTATATGGACGGCAAGCTGAACATCGACGACCTGATCACGCACACGCTGCCGCTGGAGCGGATCAACGAGGGCTTCGACCTGATGAAGCGCGGCGAGTCGATCCGTTCGGTGGTGCTGTACTAAGGCCGGAGGCGCGACGCTCATGCTCGAACTGCTCTCCGAGCACGGCTGCTTCGGCGGCGTGCAGCGCTTCTACCGGCATGCATCGACCGCGGTCGGCCTGCCGATGCGCTTCTCGGTCTTCCTGCCGCCCGCGGCGCTGGCCGGCGTCGGCACGCCGCGGCCGGCCCTGATCTATCTGGCGGGCCTGACCTGCACCGAAGAAACCTTCATGATCAAGGGCGGCGCGCAGCGGCTCGCCGCGCAGCTCGGCCTGATCCTGGTTGCGCCCGATACCAGCCCGCGCGACACCGGCATCGCGGGCGAGGCGGACGAATGGGACTTCGGGGCGGGCGCGGGCTTCTATCTGGACGCGACGCAGGCGCCGTGGAACGCGCACTGGCGCATGGAAAGCTATGTCGCCGGCGAGCTCTACGATCGGGTGGTCGGCGAACTCGGCGCCGACCCGCGGCGCATCGGCATCTTCGGCCATTCGATGGGCGGCCACGGCGCGCTGGTGCTGGCGCAGCGCCATCGCGAGCGCTTCCGCTCGGTGTCGGCGTTCGCGCCGATCGCCGCGCCGTCGCAATGTCCCTGGGGCGAGAAGGCGTTCAGCCGCTATCTCGGCGACGATCGCGCGCAATGGCTGCAGTACGATGCCAGCGCGCTGATGCAGGCGCAGCCCACCGCGCCCTTCCCCGGCGGCATCCTGATCGATCAGGGGCTGGCCGACAAATTCCTCGCCGACCAGCTGCATCCCGAGGCCTTCGAGGCGGCCTGCGCCGCGGTCGGCCAGCCGCTGACGCTGCGGCGGCATCAGGGCTACGACCACGGCTACTACTTCATCTCCACGTGGATGGAGGACCATCTGCGCCATCACGCGGCGCAATTGCAGGACGGCTGACCGGGCGGTGGAAGGCGCTTCGGCGTTTCGGTGCTTGAGCGCTGCGGTGCTTGGGCGCTGCGGTGCTTGGGCGCTGCGGTGCTTCAGCGCTTCGGTACTTGAGCGCTTTGGTGCTTGGGTGCTTGGGTGCTTGGGCGCTACGCCGCCGCGCCAAACCGCTGGCGATAGTCGCGCGGCGTGATGCCCAGATGGCGCAGGAAGGCGCGCCGCAGCGCTTCGTCGGAACCGAAGCCGCTGCGCGCGGCCACCGCCTTCAGGGGCAGCTCGCCCTGCTCCAGCAGGCGGCGTGCCGCTTCGAGCCGCGCCGATTCGATGAAAGCGGTCGGGCTCGCCCCGGTCTCGCGCGCGAACACACGGCGGAAATTGCGCTCGCTCATCGCGGCCCGCGCCGCCATCTCGCTCATCGTGAACGCGCGGGTCAGGTCGCGCAGGATCCAGTCCTGGACCTCGCGCACGCCGGCGTGGCCGGTGGTCTGGCTGGCCAGATGCACGCTGAATTGCGACTGGCCGCCCGGACGCTTCAGGAAGACCACCAGCTCGCGCGCCAGATCGAGCGCGATCTCGCGTCCGAGGTCCTCTTCGACGATGGCCAGCGCCAGGTCGATGCCGGCCGTGACGCCGGCCGAGGTCCACAGCCGGCCCTGGCGCACGAAGATCGCATCGGGATCGACCGCCACCGCGGGATAGCGCTGCCGCAGCAGCGGCGCCACGCTCCAGTGGGTGGTCGCGCGCTTGCCGTCGAGCAGACCGGCGGCGGCCAGGAAGAACGATCCCGAACACAGCGCCACCAGCCGGCCGATGCGCGGGGCCACCGCGCGCGCCCACGGCACGATCTCCCCCGCTTCCTGCAACGCCCCTTCGATATCGCGCGCGCCGACGATCACCGCGGTGTCGGGCAGCAGCACCGTGTCGAGCCGCGCGGTGGCCTCCAGCGTCATCAGCGTGTCCGAACGCACCGGGCCCACACGCGTCGAGACGATGCGCGTCCGATAGGCCGGCGGCTGGCCGCGCCGGGCCAGCTGCAGGTTGGCATAGTCGAACACCGTCATCGGTCCGACCGCCTCCATGGCCTTGAAGCCGGGATAGACGACGAGATCGATCTGATGGGGTGCGGGGGACGGCTGGGACATGAAGCGGGAACGGCGGGCAGCCCGCGGAAACGAACCGCAGGAGGGACCGCGATCTTTGGAAAACGAGCGAAGGCGACAGTGTAAACGACGCCCCGTTGCCGCCCGTGCGGGGAGCCCGGCCGCATCCGCTTGCTATCATGGACTGCAGACCGTTGCGCCACCGATCCCCCGATCACCCCTGATCACTTCGCTGCGAGCCGCCCGTGCCCCATGAAGTCAGCCTGATCACCACCATCGCCGCCGGCCTCGGTCTGGCGCTCGTCTTCGGCTTCATCTGCGCTCGCCTCGGCGCGCCGGCGCTGGTCGGCTATCTGCTGGCCGGCATCGTGATCGGCCCGGCCACGCCGGGCTTCGTCGCCGACATGGCGCTCGCCGGCCAACTCGCGGAAATCGGCGTGATGCTGCTGATGTTCGGCGTCGGCCTGCACTTCTCGCTGGAAGACCTGCTGTCGGTGCGCGGCATCGCGCTGCCGGGTGCGATCGTGCAGATCGCCTTCGCCACCGCGCTCGGGGCCGGCGTGACGCGGCTATGGGGCTGGCCGCTGGCCGACGCGCTGGTGTTCGGCCTGTGCCTGTCCGTCGCCAGCACCGTGGTGCTGCTGCGCGCGCTGGAGCAGCGCGGCACGCTCGATTCCGTCAACGGCCGGATCGCGGTCGGCTGGCTGGTGGTCGAGGATCTGGTGATGGTGCTGGTGCTGGTGATGCTGCCCGCGCTGGCCGAGGTGTTCGGCACCGTGCCGTCGGGCCAGGCCGCGGCCATCGCGGCGGGCGGCAACGGCGCCGTGCCGCCCGATGCCGGCGCGTCGCTATGGGCGACGGTGGGCGCCACGCTGGGCCGCGTCGCGGTCTTTATCGCGCTGATGCTGCTGGTGGGCCGCCGCGTGTTTCCATGGCTGCTCTGGCAGGTCGCCCGCACCGGCTCCAACGAACTGTTCACGCTGTGCCTGGTCGCGGCGGCGGTCGGCATCGCCTACGGCTCGGCGGTGCTGTTCGGGGTCTCGTTCGCGCTCGGCGCCTTCTTCGCCGGCATGGTGCTGCGCGGCTCGGCGCTGAGCCATCGCGCTGCGCAGGAGACGCTGCCGCTGCGCGACGCCTTCTCGGTGCTGTTCTTCGTCTCGGTCGGCATGCTGTTCGACCCCCGCGTGCTGCTCGACGCGCCGCTGCAGGTCGTTGCCACGCTGGCCATCGTGATCGTCGGCAAATCGCTGGCCGCGCTTGCGCTGGTGCTGACGATGCGCTATCCGCTGAACACCGCGCTGACGGTGTCGGCGAGCCTCGCGCAGATCGGCGAGTTCTCGTTCATCCTGGCCGGGCTCGGCGTCACGCTCGGCATGCTGAGCCCGCAGGGACACAATCTGGTGCTCGCCGGCTCGTTGATCTCGATCGCGCTCAATCCGCTGGTGTTTCGCACCGTGGAGCCGCTGCAGCGCTGGATCCGCGCGCGCTCCGAACTGGCGCGCAAGCTCGAGCGCAGCGCCGATCCGCTGGCCGAGCTGCCGGCGACGGTCGATCAGGCGCTGCTGACGCGGCAGGTGGTGCTGGTCGGCCACGGCCGTGTCGGCCGCCGTATCGTCGGGGCGCTGCGCGCGCATGGCGTGCCGGTGGTAGTGGCCGACCAGAACCGGGAGATCGTCGAGGCGCTGCGCGCGCAAGGCGTGCCGGCGGTATCGGGCGATGCGGCCGAACCGTCCGTGCTGATCCAGGCCCATATCGCGCGCGCCGGCATGCTGGTGATCGCCACGCCCGATACCGTCGGCGTGCGGCGCATGGTCGAGATCGCCCGCACGCTCAATCCCGGGATCCGCATCCTGGTGCGCACGCACAGCGAGGACGAGGCCGCGCTGCTGCTGAAGGACCGCGTCGGCGAGGTGTTTCTCGGCGAGCAGGAACTGGCGACGGCGATGATCCGGCGCGTGCTGGAGAGCGCGCGGCAGGACGCCGCCGCGGCCGTCGATGCCAGCGCGAAGGGCAGCGTGAACAACGGCGCGAACCGCGGCGCCGACACCGGCGACCGGCGCGCCGACGCGCCGCACTGATCCCGTCCGCCGCGCCGCGCCCTCAGTCCGCGGCGGCATGCATGCCGCGATAAACCCCGGGCCGCAGCCCGGTCCAGCGCCGGAACGCCCGATGGAAGGCGCCGGGCTCGGCAAACCCCATCTCGGCGGCGATCTCGGTGATCGGCAAGTCGGTATGACTGAGCGCCTCGATCGCCAGGTCGCGCCGCAATTCGTCCTTCAGCTGCTGATAGGTGGCGCCCTCTTCCATCAGCCTGCGCCGCAGCGACGAGGCCGACAGATGCAGCGCCGCCGCCAGCGCCTCGAAGGTCGGCCACGCATCCGGCCGCGACTGCCGCAGCAGCCGGCGCACGCGCGCCACCACGCTGCTGCGGTCCGAGTACTTGACCACCACGTTATGGGGCGCGTCGCGCAGGAAGGCCTTGACGCTGCGCTCGTCGTGCCGCACTGGATGTTCCAGCCACGCGGCGTCGAAGATCAGCGCGGAGCAAGGCGCATCGAACGCGAGCTGGCGCGAATACATGACACGGTACTCGGCGCTGTAGTCGGGCTCGGGATAGCGGAAGGCGGCCAGCCGCACCGGCACGCGCCGCCGCGCCAGCCAGCACATCAGCCCGTGCAGCATGATCAGCAGCGTCTCCTGCGCGAACACGCCGGGGTGGCGGCGCGATGGCTCGGTCAGCACCAGCGCGGCGCGCTCGGGGCCGGCGCCGGGCGCGTCGCCATCGTAGCGGCGCAGCAGCTGCACGCCGATATCGTCGAGCAGCAGGCCGAAGCCGCGCGCGACGCGGTCGAGCCCCTGCCCCACGGTGCGGCTGCCGGCCACCGCATGGCACAGCAGCGCGAAGCTGCCGGGCTTCATCGCGCGCGAGTCCTGACCGAAGAACTCGTCGCCAAGCGCCGCCGATACCGCCAGCCACAGCCCGCTGTAGCTCGCCGCGGACACGCGCGCCTGCGCGACCGCCAGCATCGCCGGCGCGATACCGGCGGCGCGCAGCACCGGCTCCGGATCGATGCCGCGCGAGCGCAGCCCGGAAATCGCATGGTGGACAAAGCAGATCGCGACGCTACCTTTTTCCATCGGCACGCGAGGCAGTAACGGGACGCAACAGCAAAGGCATGGAGACGATCCGTAAGGTGGTCGGGATGCCGGCTGCCGCCGTCACGGCAAGCGGCGGGCAGTGGCAAATCAGTTCAGCACAGTTGGCGGATTTTGGCATAGCGCGCGCCGGCATCGCCTTTCTACACTGCCGTCATTCCACGACCGCACCACGACGACGCACCACGACGACCCCGCAACCACGCGACCACAGCGCCATGTACAGCGAATACACCGAGCAGCAACGCATGATCCGCGACACCGCGCGCGCCTTCGCCGAGGAACGGCTCAAGCCCAACGCCGCGCAATGGGACCGCAGCGGCCAACTGCCCGACGAGATCGTCGCCGAGATGGGCGCGCTCGGTCTGCTCGGCATGATCGTGCCCGAGCAATGGGGCGGCACCTATACCGACTACATCGCCTACGCGCTGGCGATCGAGGAGATCGCCGCCGGCTGCGCGGCCTGCGCGACGCTGATGAGCGTGCACAGCTCGGTCGGCTGCGGCCCGATCCTGCACTACGGCAGCGAGGCGCAGAAGCAGCGTTATCTGCCGGCGCTGGCCAGCGGCGAGCTGATCGGCGCGTTCTGCCTGACCGAGCCGCAGGCCGGCTCCGAGGCGCACAACCTGCGCACGCGCGCGCGGCCGACCGACGACGGCTGGGTCCTGTCGGGCAACAAGCAGTTCGTCACCAACGGCCAGCGCGCCGGCATCGCCATCGTCTTCGCCGCGACCGAACCGGAGCGCGGCAAGCGCGGATTGTCTGCTTTCCTCGTTCCGACCGACACGCCGGGCTTTCACGTCCATGCCCCCGAGAAGAAGCTCGGCATCCGTGCTTCGGACACCTGTGCGATCACGCTGGAGGACTGCGTCGTGCCGCACGACGCGCTGCTCGGCGACACCGGCGAGGGCCTGCGCATTGCGCTGTCGAATCTCGAAGGCGGCCGCATCGGCATCGCCGCGCAGGCGATCGGCATCGCGCGCTCGGCCTTCGATGCCGCCTGCCGCTATGCCGGCGAACGGGTGCAGTTCGGCCGGCCGCTGCGCGAGCATGCGCCGATCGCCAACATGCTGGCCGACATGGCGACCGAGCTGAACGCGGCGCGCCTGCTGGTGCATCGCGCCGCGCGCATGCGCAGCGACGGCCAGCCCTGCCTGTCCGAAGCCTCGCAGGCCAAGCTGTATGCGTCGGAACTGGCCGAACGGGTCTGCTCCAAGGCGCTGCAGATCCATGGCGGCTACGGCTACCTCGAGGACTACCCGGTCGAGCGGCACTACCGGGACGCGCGCATCACCCAGATCTACGAAGGCACCAGCGAGATCCAGCGGATGCTGATCGCCCGCTCGCTGTAGTTCGCGCCTCGCCTTTCCTGACGACTTGCACGACCAGACAAACGATGGAGACACCATGACCACACAGCCCGCCACCGACACCGCGATTCCGACAGTCAAGCTGCTGATCAACGGCGAATGGGTCGAATCGGCCGCCACCGAATACCGCCAGGTCGTCAATCCGGCCACGCAGCAGGTGCTGGCGCGCGTGCCGCTGGCCACGCAGGCCGAGGTCGACGCCGCCGTCGGCGCGGCGCAGCGCGCCTTCGCCAGCTGGCGCCATACGCCGATCGGCGCGCGGCTGCGCATCATGCTGAAGTACCAGGCGCTGATCCGCGAGCACAGCAAGCGCATCGCCGCGATGCTGACCGCCGAGCAGGGCAAGACGCTGTCCGACGCCGAGGGCGACATCTTCCGCGGCCTCGAGGTGGTCGAGCACGCCGCCTCGATCGGCACGCTGCAGCAAGGCGGCTTTGCGGAGAACGTGGCGGCGACCGTGGACACCTACACGCTGCAGCAGCCGATCGGCGTGTGCGTCGGCATCACGCCGTTCAATTTCCCGGCCATGATTCCGCTGTGGATGTTCCCGATGGCGATCGTCTGCGGCAATACCTTCGTGCTCAAGCCCTCCGAGCAGGACCCGCTGTCGACGATGGACCTGGTGGCGCTCGCGCTCGAAGCGGGCGTGCCGCCCGGCGTGCTGAACGTCGTGCATGGCGCAAAGGACGTGGTCGACGCGCTGTGCACGCATCCCGATGTCAAGGCAGTGTCCTTCGTCGGCTCGACCGCGGTCGGCACCCACGTCTACAACCTGGCCGGCAGCCACGGCAAGCGCGTGCAGTCGATGATGGGCGCCAAGAACCATGCCGTGGTCTTGCCCGACGCGCACAAGGAGCAGACGCTGAACGCGCTGGTTGGCGCCGCCTTCGGCGCGGCGGGCCAGCGCTGCATGGCGACGTCGGTGGCGGTGCTGGTCGGCGCGGCACGCGACTGGGTGCCCGAGCTGATCGCCAAGGCCCGCACGCTGAAGGTCGGCGCCGGTGCCGAGCCCGGCACCGATGTCGGACCGGTGGTGTCGGTCGCGGCGAAGCAGCGCATCCTGGGCCTGATCGAGGCCGGCGTGAAGGAAGGCGCGACGCTCGCGCTCGATGGCCGCGAGGTGAGCGTGCCGGGCTATCCGGACGGCAACTTCATCGGGCCCACCGTATTTACCGACGTCACCACCGAGATGTCGATCTACACGCAGGAGATCTTCGGGCCGGTGCTGGTGGTGATCGGCGTCGACACGCTCGACGAGGCGATCGCGCTGGTCAACCGCAACCCCTTCGGCAACGGCACCGGCGTGTTCACGCAGAGCGGCGCCGCGGCGCGCAAGTTCCAGAGCGAGATCGACGTCGGCCAGGTCGGCATCAATATCCCGATTCCGGTGCCCGTGCCGTATTTCAGCTTCACCGGCTCGCGCGGCTCGAAGCTGGGCGACCTCGGCCCCTACGGCAAGCAGGTGGTGCAGTTCTACACGCAGACCAAGACCGTGACGGCACGCTGGTTCGATGACGAGACCGTCAACCAGGGCGTCAATACCACCATCGCGCTGCGCTGAAACCGGCAACGCACAGGAGACCTCGATGCAGCAGACCTCGATGCATATCGCCTTCATCGGCCTGGGCAACATGGGCGCGCCGATGGCGCGCAACCTGCTGAAGGCCCGCCACACGCTGACGGTATTCGACCTGAACGCGCAGGCGCTGGCCGCGTTGCGCGAAGCCGGCGCCAGCGGCGCCGATTCGCCGCGGCAGGCGGCCGCGGAAGCCGATATCGTGATCACGATGCTGCCGGCCGCGGCCCATGTGCGCGGCGTCTACACCGGCGAGAACGGCGTGCTGGCCGGCGTGCGTCCCGGCGTGCCGCTGGTCGATTCGAGCACGATCGATCCGGCGACGGTACGCGAACTGGCCGCGCTGGCCGCGCGTCAGGGCAATCCGTTCGCCGACGCGCCGGTGTCCGGCGGCACCGGTGGCGCGCAGGCCGGCACGCTGACCTTCATGGTCGGCGCCGAGGCGGCGCTGTTCGAGCGGCTGCAGCCGGTGCTCTCCGGCATGGGCAGGAACGTGGTCCGCTGCGGCGACACCGGCACGGGCCAGGTCGCGAAGATCTGCAACAACCTGATCCTGGGCATTTCGATGATCGGCGTATCCGAGGCGATGGCGCTTGGCGCCCGGCTCGGCATCGACACCACGGTGCTGGCCGGCATCGTCAACACCTCGACCGGGCGCTGCTGGTCCTCCGACACCTACAACCCCTACCCCGGCGTGATCGACACCGCGCCGGCCGCGCGCGGCTACAGCGGCGGCTTCGGCGCCGAGCTGATGCTCAAGGACCTGGGGCTGGCCAACGATGCCGCGCGCGCGGTGCGGCAGCCGCTGTTCCTCGGCGCCCTGGCGCAGCAGCTGTATCAGGCGATGTGCCAGCGCGGCGATGGCCAGCTCGATTTCTCGGGCGTGATTCGGCAATACCTGGATGCCGATGGAGGGACGGCGTGAACGCAAGGGCCGAAACCATGCCGCACGCGGTGGATGCCAAGGGCACAGACGAGGTCCGCTTCGACGTCATCAATCGCGTCGGGCTGGTCACGCTGAACCGGCCGCGCCAGCTCAATGCGCTGTCGTATCCGATGATCCTGGCGCTGCGCGAACGACTGCGGCAATGGGCATCGCGGGACGATGTCGTCGCCGTGGTGCTGCGCGGCGCAGGCGACAAGGCGTTCTGCGCCGGTGGCGATATCCGCGCGCTGTACGACAGTTATCGCGACGACATGGCGGGGCGTGGCGGCAACGATGGCGAACCGCTGTACCGCCGCTTCTTCGTCGACGAATACCAGCTCGATTTCGAACTGCACCGCTATCCCAAGCCGGTGGTCGCGCTGATGGACGGCATTGTGATGGGCGGCGGCATGGGGCTGGCGCAGGCCGCGCGGCTGCGCATCGTCACCGAACGCGCGCGCGTCGCGATGCCGGAGACCGGCATCGGCCTGGTGCCCGATGTCGGCGCCAGCCACTTCCTGTCGCGCATGACGCCCGAGCTGGCGCTCTATGTGGGCCTGACCGGGGTGACGCTCGGCGCGGCCGACACGCTGCTGTGCGGGCTCGCGGATGTCGCGGTCGACAGCGCCGCCTTGGCGGACTTGGAGGCGACGCTGGCCAGCATCGACTGGTCCGGCTGCGCCTGGCCCGGCAACGGCGACACGGTGCTCGCAACCCTGCGCCGCGCGCTGGTCCCCGCATCGCCGGTCACCGCGGCCGACGCCCCGCTGCTGAAGGTCCTGCCCGCCCTGCTGCGGCATTTCCGCGCCGACGCGACGCCGGCGGCGATCCTGCAGGGGCTCGCGGGCGAGCAGGATGCCTGCTGCACGGACCGGGCGGAGCGCGCCGACCGGGCCGACCGAGCTGATCGCGCCGACCAAGCCGACCGGGCCGACCGAGCCGACCGGGCCAACCGAGCTGATGGCGCCGACCGAGCCGATGGTGCCGACCGAGCCGATGACGCCGACCGCACCGGTGGCTCCGATGGTCCCGAAAGGGCCGAATGGGCCGAATGGGCCGCCAAGACCGCCATGCTGCTGCGCGGGCGCTCGCCCCTGATGACGGCGGTCACGCGCGAACTGCTGCTGCGCGGCCGCCGGCTGGACCTGGCCGACTGCTTTCGCATGGAGCTCGACGTGGTCTGCCACGCCTTCACCGACGGCGATTTCATCGAGGGCGTGCGCGCGCTGATCGTCGACAAGGACCAGACCCCGCACTGGCGGGTCGGCAGCCATGACGAGGTCGATCCCGATGCGGTACGCCGGTTCTTCGTATCGCCGTGGCAAGGGGAGCGGCACCCGTTGGCATCGCCCGCCTTGACTTGCTGATTCCCCCGCTCGCGCGGGCGCGACGACCTACCCCTTCGCCCCGCCCCCGCGCGCCGGCTCATGCGCGGCCGGCGCGACCAGCCCATCGGCGCGGAACATCGCCTTGATGCCCCGCACCGCCTGCCGAATGCGCGATTCGTTCTCGATCAGCGCGAAGCGAACGTAGTCGTCGCCGAAGTCGCCGAAGCCGATGCCCGGCGATACCGAGACCTTGGCCTTCTCCAGCAGCTGCTTGGCGAACTCCAGCGAGCCCAGCGCGCGATACGGTTCGGGAATCCGCGCCCAGATATACATCGACGCCTTCGGCAGCTCCACCGGCCAGCCGGCTTCGTTCAGGCCGCGCGCCAACACGTCGCGGCGCGACTGGTATTGCGCGGCGATCTCGCGCACGCACTGCTGGTCGCCTTCGAGCGCGGCGATCGCGGCGATCTGCAGCGGCGTGAAGGTGCCGTAGTCGTGATAGCTCTTGATGCGCGCCAGCGCCGTCACCAGGTCGGCGTTGCCGGCCATGAAGCCGATGCGCCAGCCGGCCATGTTGTAGCTCTTGGACAGCGTGAAGAACTCCACCGCGATCTCCTTGGCGCCCGGCACCTGCAGGATCGACGGCGCCTTCCAGCCGTCGAAGACGATGTCGGCATAGGCCAGGTCATGCACGACCAGGATGTCGTGCTTGCGCGCCAGCGCGATCACGCGCTCGAAGAAATCGAGCTCGACGCATTGCGCGGTCGGGTTGGACGGAAAGCCCAGCACGATCATCTTGGGCTTCGGATAGCTGCCGCGGATCGCGCGCTCGAGCTCGGCGAAGAAGTCGACGCCCGGAATCAGCGGCACCGAGCGGATATCGGCGCCGGCGATCACCGCCCCATAGATGTGAATCGGATAGCTCGGGTCCGGCACCAGCACGGTGTCGCCGCGATCGAGCGTGGCCAGCATCAGATGCGACAGCCCCTCCTTCGAGCCGATCGTCACGATGGCCTCGCGTTCCGGATCAATCTCGACGTCGTAGCGCTCGCGATACCAGTGCGAGATCGCGCGCCGCAGCCGCGGGATGCCGCGCGAGGTCGAATAGCCGTGGGTATTGGGGCGCTGCGCCGCCTCGGTCAGCTTGGCCACGATATGCGCGGGCGTCGCGCCATCGGGGTTGCCCATGCTCATGTCGATGATGTCCTCGCCGCGACGGCGCGCGGCCATCTTGAGCTCGGCGGTGATATTGAAGACGTAGGGGGGAAGACGATCGATGCGCGCGAAGCGGCGCTGGCCCGAAGTGCTCGAGCCCGGGGATGCCGGAATGGCTGACATGGTTGTCCTTGTACGTAAGCGCCCGGAACCGTCCGAGCGACGTTGGCGGTTGTCAGTGCCGCCGGCAACGATGTTAATCGGGTTACGGGCGCGCGTCCACGGCTATCGCGCAAACGCGATGACGCTCTCATCGGCCCGCTGGGGCGCCGCAGCTTGTGCCGAGCGTTTCTCCCCTCTTGCTCGCGCCGCGCTTCGGCGGTAAGCTCCGCCTACGCTTTGTATGCAAAACTTGAACACAAAAAAAAGGAGACATAGCGCGATGGATCTCGCTGCCGCTCAACTGCCGATGGTGCTCAATGGTCTGGAATGGTCGGGCTGCGCGCTCGCGATGAGCGGCTCGCTGCTGGTGGCGCTGCACAACAAGGCGTCGCGCTGGGGCTGGATTTCGTACCTGTGCTCGAACATCGTGTGGAGCGTGTTCGCGCTGGTGACCGGCACCTATGGCCTGTTCGTGCAGCAGCTCGGCTTCACCGCGACCAGCCTGTACGGGCTCTACCGGCATACGCAGTTCCATCGTCAGAGCGGACACGCCGGCTCGCACTGAGCCGGAGCGCCCCAGCCCTGCGCGGGGCTCAGTCGTCGAGCGTCTCGTGCACGCCGACCGCGCCGTGCTTCCAGTAGGCCGACGCGCGGATGCGGCGCTTGTCGATGCCGCGCTCGTCAACCAGGCAAGCGCGCACCGCGCGCATCTCGGCGGCTTCGCCGGCGGCCCAGACATAGCCCTCTCCGGCCGGCAATTCCAGCCGGCGCAGCGTCGTCAGCAATTCGTCACCTTCGGCGCGATACAGCCAATGCAGTTCGCAGTCGGCATTGCTGCGCAGATCGAGACGCGCCTCGCGATCCTCGACCTGGACCACGACCACCACGCGCTTGCCGGCGGGCAATTCCTCGAGACGGCGGGCGATCGCGGGCAGCGCCGCTTCGTCGCCGATCAGCAGGTGCCAGTCGAACGCCGACGGGATCACGAAGGAACCGCGCGGCCCGCCGATGCCCAGCCATTGGCCCGGCTGCGCCTGCGCCGCCCAGCTGGCGCCGGGACCGTCGCCGTGCAGCACGAATTCGATATCGAGCTCGCGCGTCGCGGCGTCGTAGCGGCGCGGCGTGTAGTCGCGCGCGATCGGGCGCGGCTGTCCCTCGGGGAACATCGGACCGTCGGGTCCCATCTCGGGCAGCACCGGGCGCTGCTGTCCGGGCGCGGGCAGGAACACCTTGATGTGGTCGTCGAACGAGGCCGAGACGAAGTCGGCGAGGTCGTCGCCGGTGAAGGTCACGCGCAGCAGCGCCGGTGAGAGCCGCTGCGTGCGGACCACCTGGATGTGGCGGAACTTCAGCGGATGGCGGACGCGTTCGACGGTGAGCGCGGCGGCGCCGCGGCTATCGAGCGGACTGGCGGTATCGCCGGTGTTGGCCGTATTGGCCGTATTGGCCGTATTGGCGGTATTGGCGGTATTGGCGCGATCGGTAGCGGACATGCATTACCTCGGTTGGCGTGGTCGGGCGGGACGCGGCGGCACGGCGGCTGCCTCGGTGTTTTCGATATCGGCGACGGCGCGCAGCAGGATGTCGGCGATGCGCCGTTGTTCGGCCGGCGAGGCATCGGTGCGCAGCAGCAGCGCGCGCTTGAGCGCCATGCGCGCCTGCACGAACTCCGGCAGCCAGCCGTTGCCCTGCTCGTCCGGCTCGGGCGGCGGCTCGCCGGCAAGCGCGCGGCGCACCCACTCCATCTTGCGGGCGGCATGACGCAACCCGTTCCACAGCAGCGCCAGGCGCTCGCGGTTGGCCTGCAGGAACTCGCGGCCGGGCTCGGCAAGCCGATAGCACTTGCGGTTGCCGTCGACGTCTACCTCGGCGTGGCCGATCTCCTCCAGGTACGTCAGGGCGGGATAGATCACGCCCGGACTGGGCTTGTAGAAGCCGGCGCTGCGCGCTTCGAGCGCCTTGATCAGCTCGTAGCCATGGCTGGGCTGCTCGGCCAGCAGGTCGAGCAGCAGCAGTTGCAGGTCGTCGGCGCCGAGCTTGCGGCCGCGGCGCAGGCCGTCGGCGTCGGAGTCGAAACCGCCGAATCCACCGAAGGGACCGCCGGGTCCGTGGCCGTGCCGGCCGTGATGATGGCGAGGAGGCATGGGTCAGTCGTCCGTTATATCGAAAAACATATCTTACGATATAGTTGGCGGCACTGCAGGTCAAGCCTCGGCCCTGCTTGCGGCAGGGTCTTGCCGGGCGCGCTGTCCGCCGGTCGCCCTTTGGGTGGGCCGTCCTATCCCGTCGCCCTGTTCCGTCGGCCGCCCCTGTTCCGTCGACCGCCCCTGTTCCGTCGGCCGGCCCGGTTCCGTCGGCTCCCCTATTCCCCCAGGAACTCCGCCACAAACTCCAGCCCCTCGATATGGTCGGCCACCACCTTGGCGATCACGGCGAGCGGAATCGCCAGCAGCATCCCCCACGCGCCCCACAGCCAGGTGAACAGCAGCAGCGCGACGAATACCGCCACCGGATTCATCTTCGCCATCCGCCCGGTCATCCAGGTCTGCACCACCGAGCCGATCAGCGTCGCGATCAGGATCGACCCACCCGCTGCCGCGGCGGCCAGCCCCAGCGTGCCGAACTGCATGAAGGCCGCCACGCCGAGCGCGATCGCGGTGGCGCCCGAGCCGAAGTACGGAATCAGATGCAGCGCGGCCGCGGCCAGCGCCCAGGTGCCGGCGTGCTGCAGGCCGATCGCCTTCAGCAGGAACCACGTGCACACCCCCAGCGCGGCATTGGTGATCAGCAGCATCAGCATGTAGCGCTGGATCGCCCGGTTGATCTCGCCGAGCATATGGACGTTGACCTTCTTCTGCGTCAGCGTGCGGCCCGTCATCTTGACGAACTTGCGCTTGAACATGTCGCCCGACACCAGCAGGAAGAAGGTCAGGAACAGCACCACCACGGCCTGCCCCGCCGCCGCGAAGGCGCTGACCGAGCCGGCCAGCACCATGTCGTGCAGCGCGCCGGCGGGCTTCTCGATCACGACGGGCGCGCCGCGCGAGAGCTGTGGCGTGCCGCCGGTCAGCACGGTCGCCGCGCGCTGGATCTTCTGCCACATCGAGTCGTCGCCGCTGAGCAGCGCCGACAGGCTGCGGGACAGCTTGCGGGCGATCTCGGGCAGACGGTCGACGATGGCCTCCACCTGGCCCTGCAGCAGATAGGCGCCGCACAGCAGCACCGCGACCAACCCCAGCAACACCAGCGTCGCGCCGATCGGACGCGGCAGCCGCTGCCGATGGAGCGCCGACACCAGCGGATCGAGCAGATAGGTCAGGATGACCGCCAGCACCACGGGAATCACGAAAGCCTTGGCAACATGCAGCGCGTACAGGCAGGCCAGCGTCGCCAGCACCACCAGCGCCAGGCTGCCGCGCTGGATCGCCACCGGCAGCATGCGGGCGCTGGCCGGGCCGCGGGCCGGCTCGGCCGCCGATGTGGCGGCCGATGAGGCTGCGGATGAGGCCGCTCCGGACTCGCCATCCCGGGCGCCCACGGCGATGGCCGATGCGTCCCGCTGTGCGGTCGCCCCAGGCTCGCGCTCGCGGGCATTCGCGGCGATGGCCGAAGCGTCCGGCCGTGTGGCCGCCGCCTGGCTCGCCGCCGTCGCCCCGGCCAGCGGCTCGACTGCTGCCTCGTCCCGCGATGGCACCGCCCGCGCGCCACCCGTGGACGGTGCGGATGGCGCACCGGGTTGCGCGGACGGATTGGGCGTGGCATGCATGGCGAGGGGGACGGTGCGGGGGCTGGGGAGCGCCGCGCGGGAAGCGCGGTGCATCACTGTCAGCATAGTCGGCGGCTCACGCCCCCCGCAGTCGGACGGCCGCCGCAAGCCGTGTAGGACAAGCGCGACAGCGTCCCCCGTGGCCCACGGCGCTCCGAACACGGCACGGGGCCCCGGGCAGGGACCCGCGGCACGGGGACCCGGGTAGCGGTCCGGCACCCGCGGCCGCGCGCCACGGCACGGTTTGACAGCCCGTCCCGATCGACCGATGATGCCCCGCGCCTCACGCCTTTCGGCCCACCGCCCCTTATGGAGACCTCGCCGTCATGCCCGATCACCGCCCTGTGCCTTCCGCCGCGACCGACCTGCCCGTCCTGCGCGATCCGGCGGGACTGCCCGCCCTGCCCCCGATCGCCGAGCCCGGCCAGCCGTGGCAGGCGATCGACACGCCGGCGCTGGTGCTGGAGCTCGATGCCTTCGAGCGCAATCTGCAGCGGATGCAGCAGGCCGCGGATCGGGCCGGCGTCGCGCTGCGGCCCCATGCCAAGGCCCACAAATGTCCGGACATCGCGCTGGCGCAAATGACGCGCGGCGCCGTCGGCATCTGCTGCCAGAAGGTCAGCGAGGCGCTGCCGTTCCTGCGCGCCGGCGTCGCCGACGTCCATATCAGCAACGAGATCGCCGGCCCGGCGAAGGCCACGCTGCTGGCCCGGATGGCGCGCCACGCTCGGATCAGCGTCTGCGTCGACGCCGTCGTCCAGGTGCGCGCACTGGCCGAGGCCGCCGAACGCGAGCAGAGCGGGCTGACGGTGCTGGTCGAACTCGACATCGGCCAGGGCCGTTGCGGCGTGGCCGATGCCGACGCCGCGCTACGGCTGGCCGAGCGCATCGCCGCGCAGCCGCGCCTGTCGTTCGGCGGATTGCAGGCCTACCATGGGGGCATCCAGCATGTGCGCGACCACGCCGCCCGGCGCGAGGCCGCGGCCCGCGCGGCGGAGCGTGCCGGCGCGGTGGCGGCCCGGCTCGCGGCGGCCGGTGCGCCGTGCCAGGTGGTCACCGGCGGTGGCAGCGGCAGTGTCGAATTCGACCTGGCCAGCGGCGTCTTCACCGAGATCCAGCCCGGTTCGTATGTCTTCATGGACGGCGACTACGGCAGCAATGCGCGCGGCGACGACGGCGCGGCCGAGGCGCTGCGTTTCGAGCACAGCCTGTTTATCGCGACCACGGTGATGAGCACCGCGGCGCAGGGCCAGGTCGTGGTCGATGCGGGATTGAAGTCGATGGCGGTCGACTCGGGGCTGCCATGGGTATGGGAACGCAACGGCGGGCAACGCAACGGCGTCGATCACAACAGCGGGGAGCGTAGCGGCGGGGAGCGTAGCGGCGGGCAGCGCAACGGCGGCACGCGCAGCACGCGGCTGGCCTATGTCGCCGCCAACGACGAACACGGCATCGTGCGGCCGGTGCCGGGCGCCGGCGGCGAGGTGCCGGCACTGCCGCAACTGGGTGAACCGCTGTGGCTGGTGCCGGGCCATTGCGATCCGACGCTGAACCTGTACGACACGCTGGTCGGGGTGCGCGACGGCAAGGTGGAATCGCTGTGGCCGATCTCGGCGCGCGGTCTCAGCCGTTAAAACGGGTCGTTAAAACCAGGGTTACACGCGGCCATTAAAGGCAGGCCGTTAGAGGCAGCCCGTTAGCAGCAGCCGTGCGAAGCAGCCGTCAGAGTAAGCCGTTTGGACGCAGCCGTCAGAGGCGAGCCGCCAGATATAGGCCGCAGATCCGCGGCCAGGCGGGGGGCAGCAAGGAGGAATGACATGATCGATCGCAGCGGACGGCCCATCGACACACCCTCCACGCGGCGGCGCGATGCACTGCGCATCGCGGCCCGCGTCGCCTGCTGGACAGCGCTCGCATCGGCGATGCCGGCCAGCGTGTCCAGCGCCCTTGCGCAACCGCTCGGCACGCTGCCCGTCTCGGCGCTGGCCCGTCCCAATGTGGTGGTGTTGCTGCGGCATGCCAATGCACCCGGCATCGGCGACCCGCCCGGCTTCGACCTGCAGTCCTGTCCGACGCAGCGCAATCTCGATGCGAGCGGCCGCGCCCAGGCACAACGCCTCGGCGCGGCGTGGCGCGCGGCGGGCTTTCGTCCCAGCGCGGTCTGGAGCAGCGCCTGGTGCCGCTGCCGGGACACCGCGCGCCTGATGGACCTCGGTCCCGTCACGGTGCTGCCGGTGCTCAATTCCTTCTTCGGCGACGCCGACGCCCGCACGCATCAAACCGCCGCGCTGTCCCGCTTTATCGACCAGCTCGATCCGCGCGGCGGGCCGTATCTGATGGTGACCCATCAGGTCGTCATCACGGCCCTGACGGGACAGGGGGCCGACAGCGGCGGCGGCGTCGTGTTCGAACTGTCGCCGGACGGCCAGCCACGGCGCCTGTATCGGCTGCCCGCGGGCTGAGGTCAGTCGCCGGGGGTCGCCGCCGGTCGCGGGGTCGCCGAATCGCCGAATCACCGAATCACCGAATCACCGAATCGCCGAGCCGCCCGGTCGCCGGAGCCGCCGCGGGCTACTTGCCGCCGCTCCGGCCGAACGCCAACTACAACGTCGAACCGTGCTGATGGCGGTATTCCTGCGTGCGGCCGCCATAACCGTAGGCCGCGGCCCGGGCGTCGATCACATGGATGTACGAGCAGTCGTGCACATTGCCGATCAACTCGGACAGCGCGCGGTGCACCGCTTCGAGGTAGCGCGCCTTCTCGGCCTTGGTATTGGTCTCGTCGGTCACGCTGATATCGAGATGGAACGCATTGCGCCCGAGCGCGGACAGCGGCTGGCCGTCGATGAACCAGGCGTCGTGCGGCACGTACTGGACCGCGACCGCCATCACTTCGGGCTTCTTGCCCAGCACGGTACGGGTCAGCTCGGCAACGGTGGCGGCGGCCTTGGCGGTCAGCGCGGTATCGGGGCGGCCGGAGATCTGCAGTTGGAGATGGGGCATCGTGGTTTCCTCCTTGAATGGTCGGTGAAGTGGTCGCTGCATGGAATCGAAGGTGGCAACGGGCCGGCTCGATATCGCCGTGCCGACCCGCCACTGACTCGATCCTAGTGCCCCGCCTGCCATCGGAAAAGCGGGAAGATTTGATACCATCCATCGGTAATGCCGAAACCAGGAGCGGGCGATGCGTGGCTTCGATCTCGAACAATTGCGTACCTTCGTCGCGGTGGCCGACAGCGGCAGCCTGTCGGCCGCGGCGCCGCGGCTGTTTCTGTCGCAGTCCTCGGTCAGCGAGCAGTTGCGCAAGCTGGAGGAGCGCGCCGGCGTGCCGCTGCTGCTGCGGGGCCGCCGGGGCGTGCAGCCCACCCCGGCCGGCGAACGGCTGCTCGGCCATGCGCGCCGCATGCTCGATCTGGACGCGCTGGCGATGCAGGACATCCGCGGCGAAACCCTGGCGGGCGAACTGCGGCTCGCCATCACCGACTACTACCGCACCAGCGAGATTGCCGGCATGCTGCGCCGCCTGCGCGAGCGGCACCCGCAACTGCGGCTGCACGTGACGGTGATGAAGAGCGCAGCGATCGATGCCAGCGTCGACGACGACGCCTTCGATATCGGCCTGACCATGCGGGTGGTGGGAGCGCGCAGCGGCGCCGCCGATCGTTCGCGCGGGTCCCGCGGGTCGCGCGCCGGTTGGCGCCCATTGCGGCGGGAGCCGCTGGCCTGGGTCGTCGCGCGCGGGGACACGGACAGCATCGCCATGCCGCTGCCGCTGGTGCTGCTGCCGGACACCTGCTCGCTACACCAGTACGTCGTCCGGACCCTGAAGCGTACCCGCGTGCCGTACCGCGTCTCGCACTCCGCGTCCGGCGTGGCGGGGCTGCAGATGGCGCTCGCGGCCGGGCTCGGCATCTCGTGCCTGAACCGCTCGGCCATTCCGGCCGGCGTGGCCGAGCTCGACGCGGCGACCGCATCGTCGCTGGGCCTGCCGGCGCTGCCCGAGGTCGAGTTCTGCCTGCTGCCGCCGCGCCGCGGCGAAGCACCGGTGGTACAGGCCGCGCGCGAGGTCCTGGCCGAGCAGCTCGGTTGACCGGCGCGGCCGCATGACCCGGCTCGATGACAGTCCCGTGTCGTCACAAGGCACTGTCATATTGCGCGAGTAGACTCGCAACATCGTTCCGTCATACGGACCGGCGCGGTCGCGGCGCGCCGCTCGCCGTCCGCCCAACCGCCGCCCGACCGCCGCCCGACCGCCGCCCAACCGCCGCGCAACTTCCGCCCAGCTTCGGCCCAACTTCCGCCCGACTGCCCCGATGCCCCTTCCCGCCTCCGACAGTTTCGCCGAGCTCGATCTGCTGCGCGCACTGCTGGAAGTCGGCGCGGCGCATTTCGATATCGAAGTCGTATGCGAGGCCAGCAGCCATGGGCGGCGCTTTCCGGTGTACCTCGCCGGCATCGGCTCGCGCGATCCCCACGCGCCGGCGATCGGCCTGTTCGGCGGCATCCACGGCCTCGAACGGATCGGCACGCAGCTGCTGCTCGACTATATGCGGGCGCTGCTCAAGCGCCTCGAATGGGACGAGCTGCTGCACCTGCAATTGCGCAAGGTCCGGCTGTTGTTCATGCCGATCGTCAACCCGGCCGGCATGTGGGCCGGCCGGCGCGCCAATCCGAACGGCGTCGACCTGATGCGCAACGCCCCGCAGGACGCCGAGGGACGCGTGCCCTTCCTCGCCGGCGGCCAGCGCATCGGCCCGTGGCTGCCGTGGTACCGCGGCAGGGCCGGCACGCCGATGGAGGCCGAGAGCACCGCGCTGCTGCGCGTGGTGCAGGCGCAATTGCTGACGCGCCCGCTGAGCTTCGCGGTCGATTGCCATTCGGGCTACGGCTGGCGCGACAGCATCTGGTTTCCCTATGCCCGGACGCAGGCCGCGATGCCGCATCTGCCCGAGATGTACGTGCTGAAGACGCTGTTCGAGCAGGCCCACCCGCATCACGGCTACGCCTTCGAGCCGCAGAGCCACCAGTACCTGGTGCACGGCGACCTGTGGGACTACGCCTATGACCGCACGCCCGCGCCGCATATCTTCCTGCCGATGACTCTGGAACTGGGCTCGTGGCTGTGGATCAAGAAGAATCCGCGGCAGCTGTTCTCGCGCGACGGCTTCTTCAATCCGGTCAAGGCGCATCGCACCGCGCGCGTGCTGCGCCGCCATGTCAGCCTGTTCGACTTTCTGGCGCGCGCCGCCTTCGCGCCGGCGCGCTGGCTGCCGACCGGTGCGGCGCGGCAGGCGATCTGGCGCGAGGCCAGCGAACACTGGCGCGCCCCTGCCGGCAGGCCGACACGATGAGCGACTGGATCCTGTTGCGCGGGCTGACGCGCGAGGCGCGCCATTGGGGCGAACTGCCGGCGGCGCTGCGGCGCGGCGGCGCGGTCGGCGATAACGATCGCCTGACGATGCTCGATCTGCCGGGCAACGGCAGCCAGGCCCGCCGGAGATCGCCGGCGACGGTGGCGGCCATCGTGTCCCACCTGCGCGCCGACGCGGCACGGGCCGGCCTGCGCCCGCCGTACCGGCTGCTGGCCATGTCGCTGGGCGGCATGGTGGCGACCGCGTGGGCGCAGCAGCACGCGGATGACATCGAACGGCTGGTGTTGATCAACACCAGCATGCGGCCGTTCGGCGCGCCGCATCAGCGCATGCGTCCCGGCGCGTGGCCCGCGGTGCTTGGCCTGATGCGCTCGTGGCACGACGGCGCCCGTTGCGAGGCCATCATCCATCGGCTGACCTGCGCCCGCACCGATGCAGTCGAATCCGACGTGGCGCGCTGGACCGCGATCCGCACGGACGCGCCGGTCAGCCGCGGCAATGCGCTGCGCCAACTGCTGGCGGCGGCCCGCTTCCGGGCCGGCACGGCGCCGCCACACTGCGCCACGCTGCTGCTGTCGTCGGCCGCCGACCGGCTGGTGTCCCCGGCCTGCTCGGCGCGATTGGCCGCGGCGTGGTCGGTCCCGCATCGCGTGCACCCGTGGGCGGGACACGACCTGCCGCACGACGATGCGGAATGGGTGGCGCGGGAGGTGGCACGCTGGATCGCGTTGCCGGCCAGCTAGGCATCGCTCTCCAGGCCGTGATCCTCTCGATCGCGAACCGCCGCGACGATGCCGTCGGCGTGCATGTCGTTGAGCAGCGCCATCCCGGCGGCGACGAAGGACGGCAAGTCCGGTACGCCGCATTGACGCCCCAGTTCGTGCAGCAGGCTGTCGGCGGTCACCGAGCCGCCCGACTGCCCGATCTCGTGCAGCAGTTGCCAGGCGAGCGGACTCAGCTCCGAGAATCGCACCTCGTCATCGGCGGTCCTGCGCACCAGCAGGAAGGTCGCCAGGGCCGGCGGTTGCGACGGCCGATACGCCGGTCCGAGCCGATGCACCGGCCAGCGATAGGCCAGGGGCCAGGCCAGCGGGCACAGTTGCAGCGGCAGGTCCAGGGCCGGAGCGCCCATTGGAGTACCCATTGGAGCGCTCATTGGAGTACCCATCGGAGCGCTCATTGGAGTACCCATCGGAGCGCCGGTTGGAGCGCCGGTTGGGGCCGGGATTGGGGCGAACAGTTCCGCGCCGAGCGGTTGTGCATCGCTCTGCAGCAGCGCCATTTCCACCCACTCGTAATGCGCCAGCTCGGCGAGGAACGGCCGCCGCATCGGCGCCGGCAAGGACTCGAGATCCAGCCCGTCGACGAAGACGACAAACTCTGCGGCAATCTCGCCGAAGCGCGGCGTGTGCGAACGGTGGTCCCGCAGGAAGCGCTCGACCAGCCAGCGCCAATGCTCGGCTCCCAGCAAGGACACCAGCACCGGAAAGGTCCCGCCCAGCAGCGACACGAGGTTGCCGGTCACCAGTTCGCGATAGATCCGCACGCGGGCCGGGTCCATGCCCGGCGGTGACGGATGGCGCGACGGATCGCGCAGGTGGCGGGTCAGCGCCAGCTGCTGCTGCAATGAAGTGCGCGCGATCTCAGCCATGGGCGATTCTCCTCGCGGCTCCATCCGCACGGGCCTGCAGTTCGCGGATATGGCGCGGCTCCCTGGCCAGCTCCGCATAGTCGGGAAAGTTGAAGTCGCGCTCCAGCACGGTGGGATGCACGCCAAAGCGTGCATAGGCGTATTCCAGCAGCGCCCATACCTCGGCCTTGACCGCGGCGCCATGGGTGTCGATCTTCAGGTCGTCGGCTTCGTCGTAATGGCCCGCCACGTGATAGGCGGCCACCCTGCCCGGCTCGAGCGCATCGAGGAAGGCATAGGGATCGAAGCCGTGGTTGATCGCGTTGACGTAGACGTTGTTGACGTCGAGCAGCAAGACACAGTCCGCCTCGCGCAGCACGGCATTGGTAAAGGTGGCCTCGTCCATGTCCTGCCGCGGCGCGGCGTAGTACGAGACGTTCTCGATTGCCATCGTCCTGCCGAGGATCTGCTGTGCCCGGCGAATGCGGGCGACCACATGTTCGATGGTCTCCGCCGTGAACGGCTGCGGCAACAGATCGTACAGATGCGCGTCGTCGGTGCAGTAGCTCAGGTGCTCGCTGTAGAGCGGCACGCGGTGGCCATCGAGGAAGCCGCGGATCTCGGTCAGCAGGCCCTCATCCAGCGGCGCGATGCCGCCGAGCGACAGCGACAGTCCATGGCAGTAGAGCGGATACCGCCCGGCCAGACGGCCCAGCGCCTTGCCATGGGCGCCGCCGATGCGCAGCCAGTTCTCGGGAGCCAGCTCGAGGAAATCGAAGTCGCCGGGCGGCGCCTGCTCCAGCTGCGGGATAAGGGCCCGGCGCAGCCCCAGGCCGACGCAGGCGGTGGGCGCGGAGCGCGGTGACAGGACGGACGAACGGATCGGCACCGGCACGGTGGATCTCCTTGGATCGTTTGGGGGGCATGGGAAAACATGGGGGGGCATGGGGCCACCGGGGGGCCCGATGCAGGGCTTGCGCAGCCGCGCCACACCGGTTCGATCCGGCGCGGCGCGGCCCGCACGGGACGGTTACTTCTTCAGCTTGGCGAACAGGTTCTTCGGTACCGGCTTGCCGTTGGCCTGGTAGGTGGCGCGCAGATACTCGTAGGCCTCGGCCTCCGAGATGTTGCCGTCGTGGCTGGTGTCGATCTTGTCGAACTCCGCGGCGCGCGTCGGCGCCACCGCCAGGAACTCGGCGCGCGAGACGAGGCCGTTCTTGTCGGTATCGGTGCGCGAGAAGGAGGCGTCGCCGCATTTCCCTTCGCCGCATTTCCCTTCGCCGCACTTGCCCTCGCCGCATTTGCCTTCTGCCCGCGCGCCCTTCTTCGCGCCGCGCGGTGCGCGCACCGTTTCCGCACCGCACTTGCCTTCGCCGCATTTGCCTTCGGCGGCCTTGCCGTCGGCCGCGGCCACCAGATAGCCCTGCGCCAGCGGCTGCATGGCGAAGACCGGTCCATTCAGCAGCACGCTGCCGGCCAGCGCGGCACCAAGCAGGCCGAGCGTCGTCTTGCGGGGGGAATGAGCTTGTGACATGGCGAATCTCCTGAGTCAATGCACGCGGACGTGCGGGTCTGTGCCACGAGGCGTGGCGAACGGAATCGTGTCGATTGGGGTGGTGCCGGGTATGGCGGGCTTGCGCAGGGCAGCGCCGCGTATCGATCGGCCGGATGGCCAGACCATCAGGCCCCCGCCCTGGCCCTGGCCCTGGCACTCGCCCTGCACAGCGCGGCCAACGCGATGCCGATGACAATCAGCGCGCTGCCGGCCCACGGCAGCAACAGCGCCAGCGGCAGGCCAAGCAGGATCAGCACGGCGGACCAGACGGCATGGCCGGCATGGTTGGCGGCGGCGGGCAGCGCGTTGCCATGCGTCCACCGGTGCATCAGCAAGCCGTCCAGGCTCAGCGGCCCGGCACCACGCAGCAGCGGCAGCAGCATGAGCACATACAGCAGCGGCAGCTTGAAGTTGCCGTAGCCCTTGTCGGTGACGGCGTAGCCCTGCCACAGCTCGGCGAGGCTCGCCCACTCCGTTGGCCAATGGACCGCGTAGGTCGCGACCACGGTCAGCACGATCAGCGCGTAGGCGACGAAGCGCGTGCCCAGGCCCAGCAGCAGCGCGACGGCGCCCAGCAGTTCGAGCCAGGTCGCCAGCGTCCAGTTGAGGTTGGCGCTCAGCAGCGAGAACGGCGGCGGGAATTGCCCGGCGAGCTGGTCGAACCAGTTCTGTCCGAGCAGCTTCTCGCGGCCCGACTCGAAGAACTCCCAGGCCAGGATCGCGCGCAGTCCCAGCGGCGCGAGCCAGTGGCCGACGGTATCGAGGCGGGTCGTCAGCGGGATGGGGATGGGCCGGTCTTGCACAGTGCGCTCCTTGAAATGGCGTCGTGGATTCGATGTCGCCATTTCAGGGCGGGCGTGTATCGCGGATGTGTTTGACGGCGTGCGGGATTGTCACGGAGTTGCATCGCAGGCCGGGCTGGATACAGTGCAATACAAAGCGCGGGCCTTCTCGGTGGTTCGTGGTGCTTCCCCATGGATCGTGGCAATTGCACAGTTGCACCGTTGCACCGTTGCGCCGTTGCGCCGTTGCGCGGTGGCGTGGTGGCGTGGTGGCGTGGTGACGTGGTGGTGCTGTGGTGCTGTGGTGCTGTGGTGCTGTGGTGCTGTGGTGCTGTGGTGCTGTGATGCGGTGATGCGGTGATGCGGTGATGCGGTGATGCCTGCCGAGGGCAAAAAAAATCCGGATCGGCCTGCCAGGACAACAGGCCAATCCGGACCGGCACCGCGGGGCGCGGCCAAGGCCGCCGCTACGGTGCGAAGCGCGTGAACACGTAATCGCGGTCCTTGACGCGGGCCGCATGGCAGGCGAAGCAGGTCTGATGCTGGGCCGCGTCCACCGCCACGCCGTTGACGAAGCGGCCGAAGCCCCAGCCACCCGTCGACGCATACCGGCGCGAGTCCTTGACCATCACCTGCACCGTGGTCGGCTGCCCCGGGATCGTCGCGGGCTCGAAGTCGGGCGATGGCTTGCGCTTGTAGGCGAGCTTGACCAGCACGGCCCCGTCGGGGAAGCGCTTCGCCGATCGTTCGATGGCCGCCATCGCTTCGGGATTGCCCAGCACCACACGCAGTTCATCGAGCGGGGCGGCCTCTTCGGCCGGCGCGATCAATTGCCATTTGCGGTAACCGGCGGGAATCGTCACGCCATAGATCGGGGACGCCGAAGGCGTGGCGGCGGCTGGCTGCAGCGCGGACTGTTTGGCAATCGGCTGCTGGGCCGTTGACTGCTGGGCGGTTGACTGCCGGGTGGTTGGCTGCCGGGTGGTCGGCTGCCGGGCGGTCGGCTGCTGGGCGGTCGGCTGCTGGGCGGTTGGCTGCTGGGTGGTCTGCTTGCCGGTCTGTTGCTGCGCCGTGTCGCTGGCCGCATGGACCGCTGGCTGCGCGGTTTCGCTTTCGGCGTGGACCAGTGGCTGCGCGACGGCCTGCTGGCCGAAGGCGGCGCAGGCCAGCAGCGCGAGGCCGGCAAGGGCTTCGGATAGTCGAAGACGTTGCATGCGAGATCCCCCCGCTCAAAGCTGCACGACCTGCAACACCGCGTCGGCGAATGCGCGCGGTGCTTCCTGCGGCAGGTTGTGGCCGATGCCGCCGTCGATGTCCCGGTGCTGGTACTTGCCGGTGAACATGCCGGCGTAAGCGGCGGGCTTCGGATGCGGGGCACCGTTCGCGTCGCCTTCCATCGTGATGGTCGGCACCGAGATCTTCGGCGCCGCCGCCAGGCGCTTCTCCAGCGCATCGTATTGCGTCTCGCCCTGGGCCAGCCCGAGACGCCACCGATAGTTGTGGATCACGATGGCGACGTGATCGGGGTTGTCGAACGACTGCGCCGAGCGGCGGTAGGTGGCGTCATCGAATCGCCACTGCGGCGAGGCCAGTTGCCAGATCAGCCGGTTGAAGCCATCGAGATTGGCCGCATAGCCGGCGGCTCCGCGTTCGGTCGCGAAGTAGAACTGGTACCACCATTGCAACTCGGCCTGCGGCGGCAAGGGCTTGCGGTTGGCTTCCTGGCTGCCGATCAGATAGCCGCTGACGG
Organism: Cupriavidus cauae; assembly: GCF_008632125.1. Classification (GTDB taxonomy): domain Bacteria; phylum Pseudomonadota; class Gammaproteobacteria; order Burkholderiales; family Burkholderiaceae; genus Cupriavidus; species Cupriavidus cauae. The sequence continues at coordinate 26,901 of NZ_VWRN01000035.1, read as the reverse complement.
ATACCAGTCCAAGGCAGCGCTCCGGCCACAGCGCGGCGACGATATTCGCGGTGCGGGCGCCCCAGTCGAAACCGGCGATGATGGCCTTGTCGATCTTCAGCGCATCCATCAGCGCGATGACGTCGAGCGCAAGCGCGGCCTGCTGGCCGTTGCGCGGCGTGTCGGCCGACAGGAAGCGGGTCGAGCCGTATCCACGCAGGTACGGCATGATCACGCGATAGCCGGCCGCCGACAGCAGCGGCGCGACCTCGACGAAGCTATGGATGTCGTACGGCCAGCCGTGCAGCAGGATCGCCACCGGACCGTTGGCCGGCCCGGCCTCCGCATAGCCGATGTTCAAGGTGCCGGCGTCGATCTGGCGAATGGGGCCGAAGGAGGCGGCACCCGGCGTTTGCCGGGCACCGGTTGCGGCCGGCCGTGCCGACTGCGTCGACTTTGCCGATTGTGCCCTGGCCGCGCTGCCCAGGCCCAGTTCCAGCAAGCCGATGCCGGCCAGCGCCGTGGTCGAGCCGAGCAAGCGGCGGCGATGTGCGTTCACTGAATCTGACATGGTCGTTTCTCCAAAAAGGTGGGTGAGAAACGCCAGTGGACTCCCGCGCAGTATCGTCGGCATGTCCGAATTCCGCCGCCGCGCATCGCCGTGTATCGATCGACGGGGTCGATACACGGCGATACAAACTCGCCGCCGGATTGCGTGATGGTCCGACGTGGCCGGTGCTAACGGAGGATGGCACCATGGCCCGGACTCGCGCCGGAGGGGCCGCCGCCCCGTGCCACCTCGGCATCCACCAGTCCGGCGCTGTGCCAGATCCGCTGCGCCTGCGCGCGCACCGCGGACTGCCGCGCCCGCACGCCGGCGATCCCCGCCATCGCGTCGCGCAAGGCCTGCTTGCCGGCGTCGTACAGCGCCTCGCGGATGTCCAGCAGCTTGCGGCAGGTGCCCCAGGCGTTCAGATCGAGCCGCTGCAGCGCGTCGCCGAGACGATGCAATTGCGGCTCTGTCAGCCGGGCACCGGCACGTGCCAGCAGATCGTCCACACGCCGCTCGATCTCCGTGAGCACCCCCTCGCCCGCGCGCTGCCGCGCCAGCGTGCGCAAGTTGTGGACCAGCGAATCGATGGCAGCACCGATCTGGTCGGCATCGCTGCCAGGATCAAGCAGCAGGTCCGTCAATGTCTGCATGGCGGCCGGCGGCGGACTGCTGCGGGGCTTCTTGTTGACGCGACTCGACGCGGCGCCAGCGGCTGCGGCAGCCGCCGCTGCCTCGTCCGGCCCGGCGGCACTGGACGGACCCGAGGGCGGCGCTTCCTGGGCAATGCCAAGCTGCGTGCGGATCAGCACCAGCGCGGTATCCCGCTCGAGCACGCGAAAATCGTCGGCATGGCGGGTCATGCCGTTCACGGTCAGTTCGCGGGCTTCCGACGCCCTGCATAGCGCTTGCGCGGCTGTCGCCCATTTCGCGGCCAATGCCTGCGTGAGTGCCAGGTCGCCGTCCGCCATCCCGAAACGGCACACCGCCTCGACCGAACGTCGGAACATGTCGAAGGTATCCGCAGCGTACGCACCGCCGGCCAGGAACTTGCGGTCGCGCGGGCGCGGGCTGACCCAGTCGTCGCGAAGGCGCGCCAGGTCCAGTACGCCCTTGCCGTCGCGTACCTTGGCCAGTTCGCGGTCCAGCTGCGTCAACACATGACCGACACCAGCCGCGGGCACGATGCTGTCCGGCTCGAACCTGCGCTGCGCTTCCCTCGCGGTCGCCTCGATCATGGCCTTCGCCGCCGTTGTCGCGGCCGCATCGTCCGCCGCGGCGTCGTTGCCGAGGTCCGATGCCGGATAGCCGCGGGGGTCCTGGCACCAGTCCACCATCGCCTGCAGGGTGTCCCTGCTGCACCGGGCACAGAATGCGGCAAGCGCATCGGGCGGCAATGGCGTCAGCTTCTCGGCGATCGACTTCGCCGTATCCCGGTCGGACAAGGGCGGCGGCGTGGAAACGTAGGTGATCCGGGGCAACGGCTGACGGCCGCTGGCTACCGTCTGCGCGCGCCGGCCGCGCCAGAAGAATAACGCGCGCAGAAGCCGGGACCAGAGGCTGGTTCGCGCGGTTGGCGCGCCGCATGCAACGCCGCATGCAATGCCCGAGGATGGCGCGGCTTCGGACCGCACCTTGTACCTGACGCCCAGGCACGGACCGAAGAATCTGGACACGACTTGCAACATCCCATTCCCCCAAACAAGCAAAAAAAAGCATTCCGCGCGGCCCCATCGAGGCCGCGCCCTGACTAACCATGTGCGTGGATCAGGCCCGGACCCAATCGAGCGGCATTTCGGCCGGAGTCTCCGGCGCGGGGTCGGTAGCGAACAGCTGCCGGAACAGGACGTTCGCCGCAGCGACTGCGCCCGCTTGCGCGGATGCCGATGACGCGCCGTGCGGTGCCTCCGACGAAGTGGAATCGGCCTGGCGGGCATGGGCCAAGCCCTGGTCCGAGGCACGCGCCTTGCCTGCGGCGCGTGCCTTGGCGTCACTGGCGCTCGGCAAAGGCGCTGCTGCAGGCTTCGTCTTCTTATTTGCCGCTTCGCGCTTGGCTGCCGGCGCCGCTTGCCACGCCATGCGCATGGCGAGCAAGGCGGACAGCTGATCGTAGGCGGCCAACCAGTCGCCCAGCAGCCGACGTTGGCCGGCGAGCGCGCTGGCGGCGCGCGACGTGCCCGTGTCGTGGCGCTCGCCGGGGCGCGCCGAGCGGTGGACCATGGCACGCAGTGCGAGCATGGCTGGCGTCGTCATCCAGCGATGCAGATTGGCGATGTCGTTCGGCTTCAACGCCGCCAGCCTCGTCGCCAGCGCGTCGTGCAGCAGACTCTCCGGCGCGCTGTCGGCAGCCGGAAGATCGGAACCGGTGCCGGCCCGATCCGCATCGCCGATGAGAGCCCGTGCGCTGTCGGCCAGCTTGCGGGCGCTGGCCCCAAGCGCAGCGAGTTCCGCGAGAAGGACCGCATCGCCGGCGTGCTGACTCTCGTCGGCCGTACAGTGGCCGGCATGCCGACAAAAGCGGTCCAGCGTGTCTGTTGCCACGCTGGAGAGCGTGCTGCCCGCTTGCAGCATCGGCTCCAGTTCCGGGCCGAGGACCGGGCACTGCCGCAGCGCCAACCGCTGCGCGGCGTTCAGCCCGTGACCGCCCTCGAGCACCAGGCGGTGCAGCGCCGCGCGCAGTGCGGGCGGAAAGCGGTCGGCAGACGGCGCTTGCCCGCTGTTGCCGGCCAGCACCCTGACATGCGCCAGCAGCATGTCGATCTGCCTGGCCGCCGCCTGGCGATCGGGCAGCCGGTCGCTGTTGATCATCGCGGCAAGGTCCCATGGGGGGCCACCGACGATCGCGCGAAGCGCGGCATCGCCCCGCTCCCGCAGCACGGAATGCTCTCGGCCGTAGGGAATCGCCTCCAGCGTGCCGACCAGTTCGTCGACCGCGTGCTGCAGCGTGGCGGCGTCCGCGGATGGTTCGCTCTGCAAGCGGTCCCGCAGCGCAAGCGCCTGTGCGATGGCGCGGCGCCCCGGCTCCGAGGCGGCAAGCGGGCTCGACGCGGCGAGCGGCCCGGCCGGCTTGCCATCCGTCAGCAGCGCGTCGAGCAGCGCGATGGCGGCAGCCCGATCGCTCGGCAGGCCGGTGGCGAGACGCTCGGCAAGCGGCACGCCGGTGCGCCGGCGCAGCAAGGTCAGCGCCGCGTCGACATGGCTGGCAGGATCGGGCGCATCGAGCGGGACGCGCGTTGGCACGGGTTCTTCCGGAAGCGGTGGCTGGTACAGGCCCAGTGCCAGGCATGGATGCATCGCGTCCGGCGCGGGTTCGGCGCGCTGGCCATCACCGTGGGATCGCCCCGGTTCGGAACGGAAGAACGGCTGGCCGAACTGGCCGAGAAGACGGCCGAAGGAGGGAAAGGAAGAGGGAAACACGATGGCGGTCGCCTCGGCAGTCGAGCGGGATGGCGCAATGTAGCGCTTCCGTGCGAGCTTGCTGTCGAGACTGGTCCGACTCTATAGAGTCTCGCCGACGCACTGCGATGCAATGTTTCGGAATCTATACAGACAGCCTCTGCGGCACCGAGTCGCAGTGCATTGCAGGTGCTGTGCCTGACCCTCGATCCCCTAGCGCTGCGCCGTCGCGAGCCGTACCGCCAGACCGGCGAAGACGGTGCCGGCGAACCAGTTCAGCGCCCGTCGCGCGCGCGCCGAGCGCAGCAGCAACGTGCCGAACAGCCCGGAGAACCATGCGATGGCGCCGAACACCAGCAGCGTGGCCAGCATGAAGACCGCGCCCAGCACCGCGATCTGCATGGCGATCGGTCCCTGCGCCGGCGAGACGAACTGCGGCAGGAAGGCAAGAAAGAAGATCGCGACCTTGGGATTGGTGATGTTCATCACCACGCCACGCCGATACATCTGCCAGCCGTTGCCGGCGCGCTCGCTTGCCTGCACCGGGGCATCGACCGGCGCGCGAAACGCCTGCCACGCGAGCCACGCCAGGTACAGCGCGCCGCAGATCTTCAGCACGGTGAAGGCGGTGGCCGACGCCGCGAACAACGTCGCCAGTCCCAGCGCCACCGCGGCGGTGTGGAACAGCAGGCCGGTACACAGGCCCAGCACCACGGTCAAACCCGCCCGCGGCCCGCGCATGGCGGACTGCAGCAGCACGAAGACGTTGTCCGGCCCGGGCGCGAGGCCGAGCAGCACGGCAATGCCGAAGAAGGCGATCAGCGTATCGAGCGTGGGCATCTTGTCTCCTGGAACGGTGGAAGGCGGGATCGCCTGGGGTGCGGCTGCGCCGTCAGACCAGCGGGGACGGGTCCGTGTGCGGCGCGACGGCCTGGCCGCCGGCCATCACCAGCCGGTTGCGGCCGCCGCGCTTGGCCGCGTAGAGCGCAACGTCGGCGGCGGCCACCAGTTCCTCGACGAGCGGCGAGTCCGGAATGCGGGAGACTGCGCCGACGCTGATGCTCAGGAAGGGATGCGACGGGTCCGCGCCCACATGCGGCATTTGCAGCGAGCGCACTGCCTGCAGCATGCGCATGCCGATGGCACGGGTGCGATCCGCATCGGCCTGGTGCAGCACCACGGCGAACTCCTCGCCGCCCACGCGCGCAGAAGCTGGCCGCCTCGTCGAGCGTCTGCGCCAGCGTCGCGCCGATCGCGCGCAGGCATTCGTCGCCGCGCAAATGGCCGTAGATGTCGTTGTACTGCTTGAAGAAGTCGATGTCGATCAGCATCAGGCCGAGCGGCGTGCCGCGCTCCTGCGCCGCGGCGAGCAGCACACCGGCCTCGCGCTGGAAGAAGCGCCGGTTGAACAGGCCGGTCAGCGGGTCGCGATACAGATCGCCTTCGATGCGCAGCAGCTTGTCGACGGTTTCGTTGAGCCGGACCGCGAGATTGGAGTTCTCTTCCACCAACGCATGCTCGCGCGTGCGAAAGGCGCTGACATCGCGCACGAAGACGATGCGGCCGATGACCCGCTCCTCCAGATTGCGCACCGGCTCGACCGTCAGCTCGTAATCCGGCACGCCCGCCACATACGGCCGGGTCGCCAGCCACGAAGCGGGCGCGGGATCGCCGCGCCGCAGTCCGGGCAACATGCGTTGGGCCGTGCGGTTCAGATCGGCGATGCGGTCGCGGTCGTCGACGATCACACAACCTTCGCGCAGCGCGTCGAACACGCGCAGCCGCGCATAGTGGCCCACGTCGCCCAGATGTGGCCGCAGCGCGCACAGCCAGACCAGCAGCGCCATCACGGAAAACGTCGCGGGCGTCAGGTCGCCGCCCACCGGCGTGGTCCAGCCGCGCAGGTAGGCGACATTGGCCAGCACCGGCAGCAACAGCCCGGCGATCAGCACCGCCCTGCCCCCGCGCGACAGCCTGCCACGCGGGCGTGCCGTCACCAGGAAATAGAGGCTCGCCAACAGCAGGCCATAACTGTAGGCGGCCAGGGCCCAATAAGCCGGGCCGTGGGAGAACACGGCGCGCGTATGCAGGCCTTCGCCGCCGAACCACTGGATCTGCGGCCAGACCAGCCCATGGCGTTCGTTGGTCAGCACCAGGATCATGCTGGCGACGCCGATCGCCAGGGCCAGGGTCAGCCAGCCGCGGCCGATCACGTGGTCGGGATGCGTCAGCCGCACGACGGACAGCAGCCAGCCCACCGGCACCATCAGGATGCCCGGATATTGCAGCTTGGCCCAGACGATGCGTTCCGCGACGTTGGGAGCCTGGATTTCCAGCATGCGCCCGGCACACCAGATGCCGGCGCCGACAGCCAGCAGCAGAAAGGCCCGCACGGTGGGATCGTCGCGCCGCGGCCAACTCGCGATAGCGATCGCGGCGCACACCAACAGTGCGCCGGCCATCAGCAGAATCAGCAGGGAAATCGCCATCGGGCAGGATTGCAACACGGCTGGCCCGAGTGGGCAACCGCTGCAGCACAGGAGTGGGTATCGAGGTCTGCCGGGGAGCAGACCCGAGGTCGCGGGCCGGTCGCGAACTGCCGGCGCCGACGCCAGAGGTCGGCGCGCGGCGCCGCCGCGCTCAACCCGCGGCCGCTTCGGCCGGCTGTTCGGCGGCGGACGTCGCGCCGGCCGGCTTGCCGACCGCGGCCAGCAGCATCTGCGCCGCGGCTTCCCAGCGCTCGGGCGAGCGGAACAGGCGCGCCGAGATCAGGCCGCTCTGCAGCGCGCCGAAGATCACCATCGCCAGTTCGGCGGCCGGGATCGGCTGGGCCGGTGCGCCTTCGGCACGGGCCTGTTCGATCATGCCGGTCAACAGGCGCTCGTGCAGCAGGAAGAAGTCCTTCAGCACCGCATGAACCGCTTCCGGCAGGCACTCGGTTTCGGTCGCCAGCATGCCGCACATGCAGATCTGGTCCGGATCGAGCTTGCGGCGCCAGCCATTCAGGTAGAGCTCGGCGCGTTCGAGCGGGCTCAGCGCCGGGTCGATATGGCTCAGTTCTTCGGCGATCCGGGCCGTGTATTGCCTGGTCGCTTCCAGCGCCAGGTCTTCCTTGCACGGGAAGTAATAGTGGATGCTGGACGTCTTGACGCCGACCAGGTCGGCGAGGTCGCGATAGCTGAACCCATTGAAACCGCGCCGGCGGATCAAGGCGAAGGTGTGGTCGAGCAGTTGCTCGCGGACGGATTGCGCTTTCATGACGCCACTTTATCTACCAACAGATAGGTTAGCAATGAGGGATAGCCCCGGATTGCCGGCATGCCTGCCGTCAAGCGTCATGCAAGATGCGAGCCATTGCCCGGCATCAAGCGGGCAACACTTGCGCGATCGCCGTGACTAGCCAACCACTTGCTCCGCAGAGCAACAGCCAACCGGACACAATCAGAACACTGTCGCGAATTCCCATGATCGACTCCTGAAAACAAGCCTAGCCGCGGTGCTGGCGGCCTGGCCACGATGAGCGCGCGGCGGGTTGCCCCGCCGCTCCCGTCAGGCGTGGGCGCCGTCGGTGTAGGTGTCCACGCTGCGCGCGCCGCCGGTGTACGAATCGAAGCGGCGCGACGGCGAGGCGGACACGCCGCTGCGATCCAGGCCGGCGCTGCGGAAGCTGTCGGTGAACGGATCGGTCTTGCCGACGCGGGCGCCTTCGGTGAACGGATCGAACTTGCCGGCACGCGCGCCTTCGCTGTAGACGTCGAACTTGCCGGCGCGGGCGCCCTCGCTGTAGACGTCGAACTTGCCGGTGCGCGCGCCCTCGCTGTACGGATCGAACTTGCCGGTACGCAGTTCGTAGCCGTAGCGATCGGCCGGCACGCCGCCCGCGCTGGCGGCGGCAGCCTGGCCGGCGACGGCAGCGGCGGCGACGGTGGCGATGGCAATCAGGGTCTTGGCGAACTTGGCTTGCATGATGGTTCTCCTGGCTTCGGTGGGCGCGCAGGCAGGTGGTAGTCCCTTGATTCCTGCGTCCGCCCTGGCAACGGGTGCATCGGCGCTTTTTCCGGCATCGGTATCTACTCGTAGATAGATAACTTCTGTCAAAAAAATAGCCTCGGCGGCTCGGTAATGCTGGTGGACCAGGAGTCCGTCGATTTCGTCAACGCACTGCGGGTTCCATGTCCTGCATGTTATCTACCGATAGATAGATAGTCAAGGAAAATATTAAGGCGCCTCGGATGCGACCCGCATCCCCGAAGCGCCACGTGAAGCCAAGTTCATAAATCGGCGTGCCAAGGTGCGGCACATCGGACAATCTACCCTGCCCCGCCGCGATCCGACAATCCGTCATGGCGCGTGGTTGTGGGCGATCCGCGACGGATGCGGTGCGCCGCACATGGCCGAGGTGCATTGGCGTCTATATTGGATCGCATGGCCTGAGAGGTTTTTCGACCACAAGGATCATCGAATCCAGTACGGGAGGTACACCGCCATGCGTTCGCTTGCATCACTGTTCATTGCGCCCAGCCCGGAAAAGATCGCCGCCAAGGAGTTGCAGGACATGCGGCTCGCGCTGTTCCAGGCCGAGCGGCGCCTGCTGGAGGCGCAGATGCAGGTCGACTACTACCGCGACATGGTCGGCTTCCTGGAAGAGGTCGCCACCGCCGGAGTCGAACAGGTCGTCGACAAACGCCGCGCCAGCGAAGCCGCGGCTGCCGAACAGGCCGATCGGACCGAGGCCGCCGCCTCGCACACCGTGCCCGTTCCGTCGCAGACCGCCACGCAGCCCTCGCGCATCGCGCCTGGCCTGACCACCGTGCCGATCGTGCCGTCCGCGGCCTGATCCCTTGCTGTCGGCGGCGCGCCCCGCGGCGGGCGCGCGCCGCTTCTGTGCGATACTGCGCAGCCGCGCTGCCCGGCGCCGTTGCATTTGCAAAGCGCGGATGCCGGCGATCCCCTGAGGATGCGCACGCCATCCTTGCCGATGCCGTCCAGTCCTTCCCCAGCGCGCCGTCGACCCCGCGCCTTGCCATGACCGAAGCCTTCCACGCCGCTCAATCCGCCGCCGAATCCTCCGCCGACGCCCCGATCGAAATCGAAACCGCGCCGCAGCCACGCTTTGCCGTGATCTGGATGCATGGCCTGGGCGCCGACGGCGGCGATTTCGTGCCGGTGGTGCCAGAACTCGGCCTGCCGTCCGACGCAGCGGTGCGCTTCATCTTCCCGCACGCGCCGCTGATTCCGGTGACCTGCAACGGCGGCTATATCATGCGCGCCTGGTACGACATCGTTTCGCTCAACGATGCGCGCCGCCATGCCGACGAGAGCGGCATCCGCGCGTCGCGCGACACGATCCGCGCGCTGATCGCCCGCGAGAACGCGCGCGGCATCCCGAGTTCGCACATCGTGCTGGCGGGCTTCTCGCAGGGCGGCGCGATGGCGTATCTGGCCGGACTGACCCATCCCGAGCCGCTGGCCGGGATCATCGCGCTGTCCACCTATCTGGCCTCGCCCACGCTGCTCGACGCCGAGGCCGCGCCGGCCAACGCCGCGACGCCGATCTTCGCCGCGCACGGCGCGCAGGACGACGTCGTGCCGCTCGCGCTCGGCACGCAGGCGCGCGACCTGCTGCAGCAACGCGGCTATCCGCTGACGTGGCAGACCTATCCGATGCCGCATTCGGTCTGCCTCGAGGAGATCGCCGACATCGGCGTCTGGCTCGGCCAGCGCCTCGCCGCGGCCGGGGCCGGTTCGGCGGCTTGATGCCGTCCACCATGGCCTGACTGCGCCATTTCCGCTGGGCGGTCGCGTCCGTCGCGTCCGTCGCGTCTGCCCGCACGTGCCAATCCGATTCGTTTCCGATGTCAGCGATTCCCCCGCGTCCCCCTGCTCCCTCCGCTCCCCTGCTCGACTTCGATACGCGCAAGGCGCTGCTGTTCGCGCTGGCCGCCGAACGCCTGTCGGCCTACTACGAGCACGGCAAATGGATGACCGACGCCCAGGCCGCCACGCTGGCCGCCCAATGGCTGTCGCGCTCGCGCCTGCAACTGGCGCTGAGCGAGCGCCGGCTGCTGTCGGAACTGAGCGACCAGCTCGCACGCCAACTGGCGGAAACGCTGTCGCGCTCGGCTGGCCTGTACGCAGCGCATGAAATGATGGAATCGCTGGACCCGAACTATCAGTCGGCCTTCGCGCACGACATGCTCGACGAGTGCGAGCGGCTGCTGCGCGAGAACGGCGTGCAGGACTGAGCGGGCCGCGTTACTGCACGGAAACCACGGGCAGCACGGGCAGCACGGGGTTCAATCGGCGAGCTTGCGCAGCGCCTCGTAGGCGGTGGCCAGATGGTACGGCGTGGTCGAGGGCATCTCGTCGCGCAGCACCGCATCGTCCGGGCCGATGCATTCGTGCCAGCCGCGTGCATGCAGGAAACGGCCGGGGAAGGCGGCCAGCCACTGGGCCAGCGCGGCCCGGCCCTCGCCGTCGCCGCGCAGTGCCAGCGCGCGGGCGTATTCGGTCTGCGCCCAGATGCGCTGGGTCGCATCGATGATGCGTCCGTCCGCGTCGAGCGCCGCGGCTACGCCCTGCGTGCCAGGTGCCACCCCATGCCGCTGCGCGAAGGCACAGCCGCGCGTCAGCGACTCGGCCAGTTCGCACGCGCCGAACACCGACGGCGCCATTGCCAGCAGCGAATACCACTCGAACTGGTGGCCCGGCTCGATCCGGTTGTCGGCCGCGCCCAGCGGCAACTCGGCGATGCAGCCATTCGCCGGATCGACGAAGGTGCGCTGGACCCGCTGCGCGATCTCCCGCAGCCGCTGCGCGTACCACTGGTCCCCGGTGGCCTCGTGCGCGGCCAGATAGGCCTCGGTCAGATGCATCACCGGGTTCTGCAGCACCGCCTCGCGCTCGACGGTGAAGTCGCGCGCCAGGGCGGCGTGGTACAGGTCGTCCGGAATGCCGAATTTCGCCTCGATCAGCGCCACCGTGCCGTCCAGCACGTCGCGGGCATCCGCATTGCCGCTGCGGCGCCAGTACGCGGCGCAGGCGAACACGACGAAGGCGTGCGTGTACAGGTCCTTGCCGGTATCGAGCGGCGCGCCGTCGGCGCCGATGCTGTAGTACCAGCCCCCTTCCGGATCGGCGAACCGGCGGCGCAGCGCGGCGAACAGCGTATCGGCGTGGGCGAGGCCGCCCGGCTGCCGCGAAAACACGTAGAGCTGCCGCGCGCAGGCCATCGCCCGAAAGCGTTGCACCGGCAGCGGGCTGGCATCGCGCCCCGCCAGGGCCTCGTAGGGCAGCCCGATGGATTCGTGCCAGCCGGGGCCGGTCCACAGCGGCAACACGGTGGTGTCGTAGTGCGCCAGCAGCGCGGCGATGCCATCGCCAAGGCCTCGGGCGGTCCCGCCGGAGGGGGTGGCGGAGGAGGTGGCGGAAGCGGCGGCAGAGGAAGAAATGCGGCTCATCGAGGCAGAGGGATCGGCGGCGGGCACGGGCAAGCGCAGAAGATACTGTAAATGCCCACGAAACAAAAGCGGCGGCCTCACTGTGCCACCGGCCCGAAATCCCCGCGTCCAACTGCTAGGATGAATCGAGGTAGCAAGGGGAACCCGCCATGCCGAACACATCCCTGTCCCTGTCGGACCAGCACCGCACCGTGGTGCTGCACGTGATCGAGCTGCAGCCGCAGGCCTACACCTGGCAGATGGTGCTCGAGGAACACTGCGGCAGCGCCGACTGCGACTGCATCATCGAGGCCCACGCCGAGTGGCCCACGCAGGCGGAGGCGCAAGCGGCCGGCTGGGCCGAATGCAACCGGCTGCTGAACGGTCCCCGCATCGCCACGGAGCACTGAGCCCGGGCGCCGGCGCTTGCACGCCGGCCGATATGCACTACCCTGAAGGCGTCGGGCCTTTCGCCCGGCACGGGTCTGCTGCGCGCTCGCAACCTGGCTTGACGGCACCTTGCCGGCAGGGCGCAGACGCCGTCGGCGTCTCACTGGACCCGATCCGACCGACTCTCACCACGACGGGAGAACCCCACTCGCCACCGGCGCCACGGCGCACCGGCAAGAGAGGCTGTTCCGCTCGCAGGGAGACCTCCATGGAAAAGCCAGTGATCAGTCCGCGCCGCTTTGTCGAGATGGTCAATGCGCGGCTGCCGAGCCATCCGCTGTATCGCGAGGGCATGCACGTGTATGCGGTACCGCGCGATGCCGAGCGTCCGCGCAGCCTGGTCTGCGTGGGGCCGAAGGGCACGGTGGGCGTCTGTACCGCGATCGAAACCATCGTGCGCAACGAGTTCGATGTCGAGCCCGACATCCCGCGCGAGTGGCATCACGACATCCCGCCCTGCGCGCCCAACATCCGCCGCGCGCATCTCCCCGCGCAGGCGCGCCAATCCTGAACAGCGGCGGACGAACCCGGCGCCGTTCCTGGCCGGTCCGCGGCCTCAGACCTCCGCCGCTTCCGCCGTCTCGCGCGTTTCCCTGGTGGCCTGGCCCGTCCCGGTATCGTCCTCGGGCGTCAGCTGCATGAAGATCCAGGCCGACGCCGACGTAATCAGCCCCACGCAGACGAAGGTCGCATGGAACGCCGGCAGCGGCCCGGCCTGCGCATGCTCCTGAAAGACGCGGTTGAAGGTCCCCAGCAAGGCGCCGGCGGACGTGACCGCCAGGCTCATCGCCAGCATCTGCACCATCGACAGCAGGCTGTTGCCGCCGCTGGCGCTGGCACCGCCGAGATCCTTCAGCGTGACCGTATTCATCGCGGTGAACTGGATCGAATTGACGGCGCCGAACAGCGCCAGCTGGCACAGCACCAGGGGCAGCGGCAAGGTCGGCGAAATCAGCCCGAACGAGGCGATCACCAGCCCGACCACGAAGGTATTGGTCACCAGCACCCGGCGATAGCCGTGCCGCTCGATCAGGCGGGTCGCCAGCCGCTTGGACAGCATGCCGGCCGCGGTGACGGGCAACATCATCAGGCCCGCGTACAGCGGCGAATAGCCCAGGCACACCTGCAGCGTCAGCGGGATCAGGAACGGCATCGCGCCATTGCCGATGCGCGCGAACAGATTGCCGAGCAGGCCCACGCTGAAGCTGTGGATGCGGAACAGCGTCAGCGGAAACAGCGGCTGCGTGCGCCGCGCCGCGTGCAGGGCATAGGCGGTCAGCGCGGCCAGGCTCGCGATCAGCAGCATCAGCACGGTGGCGTGCTCGAAGCCGAAGTCGGCCAGGCCGTCGAGCGCGAAGGAGATCGTCACCATTGCGGTGGCGAGGAAGGCGTAACCGGCGACGTCGAAACGGCCCGTCTCGGGCAGACGGCTGTTCGGCATGTAGCGCAGCGTGGCCAGGCCACCGAGCAGCCCGACCGGCACGTTGATCAGGAAGATCCAGTGCCACGACAGCGCCTGGGTCAACCAGCCGCCCAGCGTCGGCCCGATCAGCGGCCCGATCATGCCGGGAATCGCGACGAAGCTCAGCGCCTGCAGGAACTGCTCGCGCGGAAAGGTCCGCAGCACCGCCAGCCGCCCGACCGGCAGCAGCATCGCGCCGCCCACGCCCTGCACCACGCGCGCCGCGACCAGGAAGGGCAGGCTCTGCGCATAGGCGCACAGCAGCGATCCGAGCACGAACAGCGCGATCGCCAGCTGGAAGATCCGCCGCGTGCCGAAGCGGTCGGCCAGCCAGCCCGACGCCGGGATGATCACGGCCATCGTCAGCGAATACGCGATGATCACGGACTGCATCCGCAGCGGACTTTCGCCGAGGCTGGCCGCCATCGCGGGCAGCGCGGTATTGACGATGGTGCTGTCCAGCGTCTGCATGAAGAAGCCGACCGCGACGACCCACAACATCACCTTGCGCGTGCGCGCGTCGCTGTCCGGGGTGGGCGTCATGCGGCTGTCAATCCATGGAGACAAATCAATACGGCACGATACGCCACATCATCGCGATACGACAAGACCGGGAGCCGGCCCGTTCGGACGCATGGGTTCCGGCGCATGGGTGGGTCTGGCCGCATAGGTCTGGCCGCATAGGCTCTGGCGCGTAGGACGCGGACCGATGCCGCCCGCCGTCATCGCTGCCTAGACTGGCCGATAACTGGCCAATCACCTGGCCCGACGGCATCCCGAGGAGGCAGACATGAACAAGGCTCGCATGACCACGCTGGCCACGCTCGCCGGCGTCGCCAGCGTCGGTGCGGCACTGCTGCTGGCCGCGCGCTCGCGCGAACCCGTGCGCAATCCGCATGTGCCCGAGCCGGACAAGGACGTGGAACTGGACCCCTACCTGGGCCGCTGGTACGAGATGGCGCGCTACGACAACCACTTCGAGCAGGGCGCCGACGCGGTCACCGCGGAGTACAGCCTGCGGCCGGACGGGCTGATCGACATCGTCAACCGCGCCGGCCGCGACGCGACCGGCAAGCCCCGCATCTCGCGCGGCAAGGCGCGCGTCGTGCCGGACAGCCGCAACGCCAAGTTCAAGGTGTCGTTCTTCGGACCGTTCTACGTCGGCGACTACTGGATCCTGGACCACGCCGAGGACTACAGCTGGTCGATCGTGGGCGAGCCGTCAGGGCGCTACCTGTGGATCCTGACGCGGGCGCGCGATCCCGAGCCGGCGCTGCGCTCGCAATTGCTGCATCGGGTCGCGGAGCTGGGCTACGACGTCGACGCGCTGCGCATGACCGAACACGCAATACTGCAGGAGGCGCCGGCGCCCGCCGCGCCGGCCTGAGGAGGCCGGGCCGCCGAAGCGGCCAAGGCGGATGATGTCCCTCAAGCCGGTACGGCAAGGCCCGGCCGCGGCTCAGTGCCAGTGGCGATGATCGCGCCAGCGCGCCTCGCGATAGCCGTCGTGGCGGTGCCAGCCGCGCGCATAGCCATACGGCGGGCCGTAACGGACGGGCGCGGGAGCGACCACCACCGGGCGCGGCGCCACCACCACGGGCGCGGGGGCGTAGGCCACCGGGGCCGGCGCATAGACGGGCGCCGGGGCATAGACCGGAGCCGGCCGGTAGACCGGTGCCGGCGCCACCACCACGCCGGGCACGCCGACGCCGATATGGATGTCCACCCCGGCATGCGCCGCGGCGCTGGCTGCCAGCATGGCACCGCCCACAGCGACCATTGCGAGAATCCGTTTCATGGTTGTCCCCCTGAGGAGCCGTTGAACATGGCCGTACTGTATGCGGCGGCGCCGTAATATTGGCCGCGCGAAGTGTTGCATTTGTGACGCTGTATTACGGCTACAGGCGCGTCCCCGCGGCCCCCGAGGGGTCCTGAGGGCCTCGTGCCCGTCTCGCAGGGGCCGCGCAGGCCCGCCGACTCTTGCGAGATCGGCAAGAAAGCGGAAAAGGCTTCGGCAAATTGCCGGCGAGGCGAGAACAAACCCGGCATTCGCATCGTCAAACTGCTATCCCCGTCACAGGAGAACATCGATGAAGACACTGACTCTTGCATCCGAATCGTCCTGCCCTGGCCATTCCGGCCGTTTCGATCCTCCCCGCCAGTCTCGTCTTTCCCGCCGCCTTGCCGGGCTCGGCGCCGCCGCGCTCGGTGCGCTGGTCCTGAGCGTCCCGGCCCTGGCCGCGGACCTGACGCCGCAGACGGCCGGGCCCTTTACCTATGTGTGCGGCGGCGTCGCCGAAGACGAGCAACAAGCGATGCGCGCCGAGGCCCGCAACTACGACATGGGCCTGCTGATGACCGAAGGCCCGCGCGGCGAATATCTGTCCGATGTCGATATCACGCTGTCGCGCGGCGGCAAGCAGGTCGCGAACTTCCGCTCCACCGGACCGCGCTGCCTGATCAAGGGTCCGAAGGGCACCTACCAGGTCACCGCGGACTATCAGGGCAACACCAAGCGCACCACGCTGAGCGCGGGCCAGCGCAACAAGCAGCTGCGCTGGTAAGTCCCTGGGTTGGCAAGTGAGTTGGCAAGTCACTGCTTCGGTAAGCCCGCCCACATCCAGCGTTGATCGTGCGCGTTGATCGTGCGCGTTGATTGTCGATCGGCGGCCTGCGGGCCGCCGATGCATTTGCGCGCCCGCCCGGTCTCGGCCATCAGCGCAGATACCCCGCCCCACGGAACCACTCCACCGCATCGCGCAGCCCTTCCCGATACGGCCGCGGCCGGTAGTCCAGTTCCGCGCGCGCCTTGTCCGAGCTGAAGTACATGCGGTAGCGCGACATCGCCAGCCCGTCCACCGTCAGCAGCGGCTCGGTGCCGCGCCGCCGCGCGATCGCCTCGGACAGATGCGCGAACGGGATCAGCGGCCAGCGCGGCAGCGGCACCAGCGGGCCGCGGCGGCCGGTCAGCTCGGCGATATCGCGCAGCATCTGCCGCAGCGGCACGTCCTCGCCGCCGAGGATATAGCGCTCGCCGATGCGTCCGCGTTCAAGCGCGAGCCAATGCCCTTCCGCCACATCGTCGACATGCGCGAGATTGAGCCCGGTATCGACGAAGGCGGGAATGCGCCCGCTGGCCGCTTCGACAATCACCCGGCCGGTCGGCGTCGGCCGGATGTCGCGCGGCCCGATCGGGGTCGAAGGATTGACGATCACGGCCGGCAGGCCCGCGGCGATCTCGCGCTCGACGGCGCGTTCGGCCAGCACCTTGCTGCGCTTGTAGGCCCCGATCGCCTGCTGCGGCGACAGCGTGGCAGTCTCGGTGACCGGCGCGGTCGCGCCCTGCACGCGCAGCGTGGCGACGCTGCTGGTATAGACGACCTTCTCGACGCCGCAGCGCCGGGCCGCGCCCATCATGGTCTCGGCACCGACCACATTGGTGCGGACGATGGCCTCGGGCTCGGGCGCCCACAGCCGGTAGTCGGCCGCCACGTGGAACAGATAGCGGACCCCGCGCATCGCGCGCTCGACCGCCTTCGGATCGCACATATCCCCTTCGACGATACGCACCGGCAGGCCCTCCAGATTGCCCCGCGGGCTGCCGGCGCGGACCAGCACGCGCACGCGCCAGCCGCGCGCGAGTCCTTGCCGTGCCACCGCGGAGCCGAGAAAGCCCGATGCCCCGGTGACCAGAATGTCGTCGTCGATGGTTTCCATCGGCTCTCCATGGTGCTGTCCTGCGCGCTGTCTTTTCGCACGGTCTGTCGCGCGGTGCTTCGTCCGGCGGGACTGCCTGGGTGTGCCAGACCTGCGCCGAACCTGCTTCCAACTGTGCCGGACGTGTGCCGGACCTCCGCCGGACCTGCCCCGGGCCGGCCGGGCAAAGCCGCCGACGCGGGTATATAGTAACCACCGTGCGACGGGAAGCGCTTCCCGCACACCGGACAAGGCGCCGGCTCCACGGCGGCTTGCCGGCAACGCTGCGTCAAGGCCCGGCGTCAAGGCCCGGCGTCAAGGGCCCGGTGTCAAGGCGCGGTGTCCAGGTTGTATTGCCAGGGGGAACGTCTCCATGCGGGTGATTCTGGCTCAGCCGCGCGGCTTCTGCGCGGGCGTGGTAAGAGCGATCGAGATCGTCGATCGCGCGCTGGTCAAGCACGGCGCGCCGGTCTACGTACGCCACGAAATCGTCCACAACCGCCATGTGGTCGACACCCTGCGCGACAAGGGCGCGCGTTTCGTCGAGGAACTCGACGAGGTGCCGGCCGACGCGGTCACGATCTTCAGCGCGCACGGCGTCGCGCGCAGCGTCGAGCGGGAAGCCCAAGCGCGCCAGCTGCATGCGATCGACGCGACCTGCCCGCTGGTCATCAAGGTCCATAACCAGGGCAGGCAATACGCGGCCAGCGGCCGCATCGTCATCCTGATCGGCCATGCCGGCCATCCCGAGGTAGTCGGCACGATGGGCCAGATCCCCGGCCGCGTGATCCTCGTGCAGAACGAGGCCGAGGTCGCGCAGCTCGATCTGGCCGCCGACACGCCGCTTGCCTATGTCACGCAGACCACGCTGAGCGTCGACGATACACGCGGCATCATCGCCGCGCTGGAACGGCGCTTCCACGATCTGGTCGGACCCGATACGCGCGACATCTGCTATGCCACGCAGAATCGCCAGAGCGCGGTGCGCGAGCTGGCCACGCAGGTCGACGTGCTGCTGGTGATCGGCGCGCCCAACAGTTCCAACTCCAACCGCCTGCGCGAGATCGGTACCGAGAGCGGCGTGCCGTCGTTTCTGATCGCCGATGGCAGCGAGCTCGACCCGGCCTGGGTGCGCGATGCCGCCGTGGTCGGCATCACGGCCGGGGCGTCCGCGCCCGAAGCGATGGTCGAGGACGTGCTGGCCGCGCTGCGCCGGCTGGGGCCGGTCGAAGTCAGCACGATGACAGGCCGCGAGGAAACCGCGCAATTCCGTCTGCCCGCCGAGCTGGCCGGCGTCACCGTGGCCTGAAGCCGCCGGGCGAAGCGCGATCCCGCCCAGGCATCCATCCACCCACATCGAAGGAGGAAGAGCGCCTTGGCCATCCCCCTGCTCCAGGTTGCCCGCGTGGGCGCCTATGTGGTCCGCCAGCGGCTGGCCGGCCGCCAGCGCTATCCGCTCGCGCTGATGCTCGAGCCGCTGTTCCGCTGCAATCTGGCTTGCGCCGGCTGCGGCAAGATCGACTACCCCGAACCGATCCTGAACCAGCGCCTGTCGCTCGACGAGTGCCTGGCGGCGGTCGACGAATGCGGGGCGCCGGTGGTCTCGATCGCCGGCGGCGAGCCGCTGCTGCACAAGGAGATGCCGGCCATCGTCGAAGGCATCGTCGCGCGCCGCAAGTTCGTCTACCTGTGCACCAACGCGCTGCTGATGGAGAAGAAGCTCGACGCCTACCGGCCGAGCCCCTACTTCGTCTGGTCCGTGCATCTGGACGGCGATCCCGAGATGCACGACCGCGCGGTCTGCCAGTCCGGCGTCTACGCGCGCGCGGTGGCCGCGATCCGCGCCGCCAAGCAGCGCGGCTTTCGCGTCAACATCAACTGCACGCTGTTCAACGATGCCGACCCGGAGCGCGTGGCCCGTTTCTTCGACTCGGTCAAGGCGATGGGCGTGGACGGCATCACCGTCTCGCCCGGCTATGCCTACGAGCGCGCGCCCGACCAGCAGCACTTCCTGCATCGTGGCAAGACGCGCCAGCTGTTCCGCGACATCCTCGCGCGCGGCCGGCGCGGGCGGCAATGGGCCTTCAGCCAGTCGACGCTGTTCCTGGACTTTCTTGCAGGCAACCAGACCTACCGCTGCACGCCGTGGGGCAATCCGGCGCGCACCGTGTTCGGTTGGCAGCGTCCGTGCTATCTGCTCGGCGAAGGCTATGCCGCGACGTTTCGCGAGCTGATGGAGGACACCGACTGGGACGCTTATGGCACCGGCAACTACGAGAAATGCGCCAACTGCATGGTGCACAGCGGCTATGAGGCCACCGCGGTGGCCGATACCGTCGCGCATCCGCTGAAGGCGATGCGCGTCGCGCTGCGCGGCGTGCGCACCGACGGCCCGATGGCGCCCGATATTGCGCTGGACGGCCAGCGGCCGGCCGAGTACGTGTTCTCGCGCCATGTCGAGATCAAGCTCGAGCAGATCCGGCGCCGCGCCGCCGGCCCGGCCGATTCCACCGCCGATTCTGCGGATTCTGCCGCGAATTCTGCGGATTCCGCCGGTTCCGCCGACGCCGCCGACACCGCCGGTTCCATCCACGCCCCGAAGCCGGACCGGCGGGCCACGGCGCTGCATTGAACGCGCATGGACTGGGTCAGACTGGCCGGCGGCGTCCTGACCGTGCTGGCATCGGGCTATGCGGCGGCGGCCTGGTGGGCCAGCCGCCGTCCCCTGCCCGCACCCGCCGTACAAGGCGATGACGGCCTCGCACCGGTGACGGTACTCAAGCCGCTGTGCGGCGACGAGCCGCGCCTGTACCGCAATCTCGCCAGCTTCTGCCGGCAGCGCCATCCCTGCTTCCAGCTGGTGTTCGGCGTGTGGGAGCCCGACGATGCGGCGCTGGCCGTGGTCGAGCGTTTGCGTCGGGCGTTCCCCGGCTGCGATATCGCCGTGGCGATCGGCGCGCATCGGACCGCGCCGGCGCTGCCGACCGTCAACCCGAAGGTCGCCAACCTGCTGGCGATGCTGCCGCTGGCGCGCCACGAGCGGCTGGTGATCGCGGACAGCGATATCGCGGTGCGTGCCGACTATCTGCGGCGCGTCACGGCGCCGCTGGCCGACCCGCGCGTCGGCATCGTGACCTGCCTGTATCGCGGCCGGCCGCTGTGGGGCATCTGGGCGCGGCTGGGGGCGCAATTCATCGACGAGTGGTTCGTTCCCGCGGTGCGCGTCGCGCATGCGGGAGGCAGCCAGCGCTTCGGCTTCGGCGCGACCATCGCGTTGCGGCGCGAGGCGCTGCTGCGGATCGGCGGCTTCGCGGCCCTGGCCGACCGGCTCGCCGACGACTACTGGCTCGGCGAGCTGACCCGCCGGCAAGGGCTGCGCACCGTGCTGTCCGAGGTCGTGGTCGGCACCGATATCGCGGAAACCACGCCGCGCGCGCTGTGGTCTCACGAACTGCGCTGGCTGCGTACGCTGCGCGCGCTCGATCCCGCCGGCTTCGCCCTGGTCTTCCTGACCTTTACCTGGCCGATGCTGGTGATCGGGCTGCTGCTGGCGTCCTCGCGCGCGCTCGCTCTCGTGGCGGTGCTCGGGGCGATGGCCCGGACGCTGCGTTGCCGCGATGCGGGCGCGGCGCTGCGCGCGCCCTTGCGCGATACGCTGCTGCTGCTCGAATGGACGGTGGCGATGGCCGGCCGGCAGGTGCGCTGGCGCGGTACGCGCCTTGCCATCCAATGGACGCGCGATGGGGTCGCGAGCGCGGCAGTCGGCGCAAGCCCGCCCCGCCCCCACGATCGCGCCGACATGCAGCCCCCTTCCGTCTCCCGGAGGACCCGATGAAGACCCTGTTCCTGCAAGCGCCCTCCTTCGACGGCTTCGACGGTGGCGCCGGCTCGCGCTATCAGGCCAGGCGCGAGATCCGCTCGTTCTGGTATCCGACCTGGCTGGCGCAACCGGCGGCGCTGGTACCCGGCAGCCGCCTGCTCGATGCACCGGCCGACGGCTTGAGCCTCGAACAGACGCTGGCCATCGCCAGCGAATACGAACTGGTGATCGTGCATACCAGCACGCCGTCGTTCCCGGCCGACGTGCGTTTCGCGCAGGCGCTTAAGGCCAGCTATCCGACCATCCGGCTCGGCATGGTCGGCGCCAAGGCCGCGGTCGATCCCGGCGGCACGCTGGCCGCCAGCGAGGCGATCGACTTCGTCTGCCGCGAGGAATTCGACTACACCTGCCGCGACGTCGCCGCCGGCATCCCGCTGCCGCGGATCGCCGGGCTCAGCTACCGGGCGGCCGACGGCACCATCGAACACAACCCGCCGCGGCCGATGATCGAGGACATGGACGCGCTGCCCTTCGTCGCCCCGGTCTACCGGCGCGACCTGAACATTCGCAACTACTTCATCGGCTATCTGCTGCACCCCTATGTATCGATCTACACCGGCCGCGGCTGCCGCTCGCGCTGCACGTTCTGCCTGTGGCCGCAGACGGTCGGCGGCCATCGCTACCGCGTGCGCTCGCCGGAGAACGTGCTGGCCGAGGTCGAATGGATCCGCCGCAATATGCCGGAGGTGCGCGAGATCATGTTCGACGACGACACCTTCACCGACTTCAAGCCGCGCGTGGAGGAGATCGCGCGCGGGCTCGGCAAGCTGGGCGTGACATGGTCGTGCAATGCCAAGGCCAACGTCCCCTACAGCACGCTGAAGATCATGAAGGACAATGGCCTGCGGCTGCTGCTGGTCGGCTATGAATCGGGCGACGACCAGATCCTGCTGAACATCAGGAAGGGCCTGCGCACCGATATCGCGCGGCGCTTCACCGAGGACTGCCGCAAGCTCGGCATCACGATCCACGGCACCTTCATCCTCGGCCTGCCGGGCGAGACGCGCGAGACCATCGAGAAGACCATCGCCTTCGCGCAGGAGATCAATCCGCATACGATCCAGGTCTCGCTGGCCGCGCCCTACCCCGGCACCGCGCTGTACCGGCAGGCGCTCGACAACGGCTGGCTGGCCGACGACAAGGTGATCCCGCTGGTCAACGACCGCGGCGTGCAGCTGGCGGCGATCAGTTACCCGCATCTGTCGCGCGATGAGATCTATCACGGCGTCGAGACCTTCTACCGCCGCTTCTACTTCCGGCCGTCCAAGATCTGGGAGATCACCCGCGAAATGATGGGCAGCTGGGAAATGACGCGGCGCCGGCTGCGCGAGGGCGTCGAATTCTTCCGCTTCCTGCATACCCACGAGGCCTGATCCTGCCGATCCCGACCACCACCGCGACCGTCAACGCGACCACCAAGGCGACCGCTGACGCGACCACGGCCGCAGGGCCGGCGACGGGCCGGACGCGGCCACGCGCGCTGATCGTGACCGCCGACGACTTCGGCCTGCATCCGGCCGTCAACGAGGGAGTCGAGCTGGCTCACCGGCATGGCGTGCTCGACGCCGCCAGCCTGATGGTCGGCGCACCGGCCGCCGCCGATGCGGTATCGCGCGCGCACCGGCTGCCGCGGCTGCGCGTGGGCCTGCATCTGGTGCTGGCCGACGGTCCGTCGGTGCTGCCGCCGGCCGCCATTCCCGACCTGGTCGACGCCGAGGGCCGCTTCGGCTCGGCGATGGCGCGCGACGGCCTGCGCTTCTTCCTGTCCGATGCGGTGCGCCGCCAGCTGGCCGCGGAGATCCGCGCGCAGTTCGCCGCCTTCGCCGCGACCGGCCTGGCACTCGATCACGTCAATACGCACAAGCATTTCCATCTGCATCCGACCGTGCTGTCGCTGATCCTCGCGATCGGCCGCGATTACGGCCTGCGCGCGATGCGGCTGCCGCGGGAGACGGGCGCGCCATGGTGGCTGCGCCCGTGGCTCGCGCTGCTGCGCCGGCGCCTCGATGCCGCCGGCATCGCCCACAACGACCATGTGATCGGCATCGCCCGCAGCGGCGCGATGGACGAGGACGCCGTGCTGGCCGCCTTGCGCACGCTCCCGCCCGGCGTGGTCGAGCTCTATCTGCATCCGGCGACGGAATCCGGCGAACGGATCGCGCCGTCGATGCGCGGCTACCGCCATGCCGACGAACTGGCCGCGCTGCTGTCGCCGCGCGTACGCATCGCGCTGGAGCAGGTGGCGCCGCGGCGCGGCGGCTTCGCCGATCAGTTGCCCGCGCGCATCGGCGACGACGGCTCCTGTGCCTCGCCGGGGTGGCGGCGATGAAGCGGCTCGGACTGCTGGCCGGCCTGATCGGGCTGATCGCGCTGGGCGCGCTGATCGTGCATCAGGGCGTGGGACAGATCGCCAACACCGTCGCCCGCGCCGGCTGGCCGCTGCTGTGGCTGCTGCCTGTGCATGGCGTGGCGATCGCGCTCGACGCGCGCGCCTGGCAGGGCCTGCTGCGCGCCGCGGCGCCCGCCGCGCATCCGGGCATGCTGTTCCTGTGGTGGGTGGCAAGCGTGCGGGAGGCCGTCAACCGGCTGCTGCCGACGGCCAATGTGGGCGGCGAGCTGGCCGGCATCCGGCTGGGAAGGCTGCAGGTCGGCGACACCAGCGCGGTCACCGCCAGCGTGGTGGTCGAGGTCATGGTCACGCTGTTCTCGCAGTATCTGTTCTGCGTGATCGGCGTGCTGCTGCTGATCGCCGCGATTCCCGGCGGCCATCAGGAACAGCGCGCCCTGACGATCGGCGGCGGGTTGCTGCTGTCGCTGCCGCTGCCCGTCGCGTTTGCGCTGGCGCTGCGGCATGGCGCGCTGTTCGCGCGGCTCGAACGGCTGGCCCGGCGCCTGCTCGGCGAGGAACACCGGATGGTCGATGCAATCGCCGGCGCCGACCTCGGCGCGGGCCTGGACGAGCGCATCCGCTCGCTGCTGGGACGGCTGCGCACGCCGGTCACCGCGGCGGTCTGGCAACTGCTGGGGCTGACGGCCGGCACCGTCGAGACCTGGTTCGCGTTGCGGCTGCTGGGCCATCCGGTGTCGTTCGGCGAGGCGCTGGCGATCGAGTCGCTGACGATGGCAGCGCGCAATATGGCCTTCTTCGTGCCGGGCGGGCTCGGCGTGCAGGAGGCGGTGGTGATGCTGCTCGGCCAGCTGCTCGGCATCGACGCGCAGACCGCGCTGTCGCTGGCGCTGGTGCGCCGCGCGCGCGAGGTGTTGTACGGCGTGCCGGCGCTGCTGTCGTGGCAGTGGTTCGAGGTGCGCCGCTGGCGCGACCGGCACGGCGAACCGGCCGCGGCCGTACGGAGCGGCCGGCGATGAGGCGCGGCGCTTCAGCGGCCGCCGGCCTGGCGCGCGTTGTGCTCGGACAGATAGCGGATCAGCCCGTCGATGCCGTCGCGCTCGACGATGTCGCCGAACTGGCGGCGATAGACCTCGATCAGCCACGCGCCCATCATGTTGATGTCGTAGATCTTCCAGCCGTCGGCGCCGCGCCGCAGCCGGTAGTCGATCTGGTTCTCGTCGCCCGCGGTAATCACGCGCGTGCGCACCACCACGTCGTCGGCATTGGCGCCGCCCTGCACCGGCGCATAGCGGAACTCGACGTTCTGGCCGCGCAGCTGGGACAGCGACAGCGCATAGGTATGGACCAGCAGCGTGCGGAACTGCTCGACCAGTTGCTGCTGCTGCGCGGGATTGGCGGTGCGCCAGGCGGGACCGAGCGCGAGCCGCGTGGTGCGCGCGAAATCGGTATAGGGAAGGAACTGGCGCCGTACCACGGCCACGACGCTGGCCTGATCGCCGGCGCTGGCCGCGGAATCGGCGCGCACCGCGGAAATCACCCCTTCCACCGCGGTGCGCACCAGCCGGTCGGGCGCGGCGCGCTCGGCGGCGTTGGCAGGCAGCGGCCAGATCAGCGTGGCGGCCGCGATGGGGAGTGCGATGGGGAGTGCGATGGGGAGTGCGGGCAGTGCCAGCGGAAGCGCGATGGCCAGCGCGGGAAGCGGCGAGCCGAAGCGGGAGCGGGAGCGGGAGCGGAAGCGGGAACGGGAACGGACAGGGAACATGGAGAGCGATCCGACGGCATGACGACGAACATGGCGATCCGAGCGATCGAGTATAGACCCGCCGCCAGCGCCGCTGTAGTGGCCTGCGCCTACGCTGGCCTCGCATGCTGACCGCGGCCATTACCCGCCTGGTGATGCTGGCGACCGCGCGCGCCTGGCTGACCATCGCGCTGGCGGCCGTGGTCTGCGCCGGCAGCGGCTGGTATGCGGCCCGGCACTTCGCGATCAATACCGATATCGGCCGCCTGCTCGATGTCGACGCACCCTGGGCCCGCTACGACGCCGCGCTGAACGAAGCCTTCCCCGACCGCGACCGCCTGATGCTCGCGGTGGTGCGGGCGCCGGTCCCCGAACTGGCCGAAGCCGCCGCCGATACGCTGGCGCAGTCGCTGCGCAATCAGCCGTCCCGCTTCGAGGCGGTTCGCCAGCCCGGCGGCGGCGCCTTCTTCGCGCGCAACGGCCTGCTGTTTCTCGATACGCCGACGCTCGCGCGGGTCACGCGCGACCTGACCGATGCGCGGCCGCTGCTCGATGCGCTGGCGCGCGATCCGTCCTTGCGCGGGCTGGCCGACACGCTGTCGGTCACGCTGGGCCTGCCGCTGCAGATGGGCCAGGTCACGCTGGCGCAGATGGCGCCGCTGCTGTCGCGCAGCGCGATGGCGCTCGAGCAGGTGCTGGCAGGCCGGCCGGCGGCGCTGTCCTGGCGCACGCTGGCCGACCCCACGCCGGCGTCCGGTCCCGCGCTGGCCTTCGTCGCGGTCAGCCCGGTGCTCGATTACGGCGACCTGCAGGCCGGCGCCGATGCCTCGGCCGCGATCCGCGCCAGCGCGGCGCAGCTGCAGCTGGCACAGCGCTACGCGGCCGAGGTACGGCTGACCGGGCCGCAGGCGCTGGCCGACGACGAGTTCGCCTCGGTGGCCGACGGCGCCGCGCTGAACGGCGCGGTGACGGTGCTGGTCGTGATCCTGATCCTGTGGCTGGCGCTGCGTTCGGCGCGGCTGATCGTCGCGGTGCTGCTGAGCCTGTTCGCCGGCCTGGCCGTCACCGCGGCGCTGGGGCTGGCGATGGTCGGCGCGCTGAACATGATCTCGGTCGCCTTCGCGGTGCTGTTCGTCGGCCTCGGCGTGGACTTCGGCATCCAGTTCGGCGTGCGCTACCGCGCCGAGCGCCACGACCGCGACCATATCGTGACGGCGCTGGCCCATACCGCGCAGGCGCTGGCGGTGCCGCTGTCGCTGGCGGCGGCGGCCACCGCCGCCGCGTTCTTCGCCTTCCTGCCGACCGACTATCGCGGCGTGGCCGAACTGGGCCTGATCGCCGGCGTCGGCATGTTCGTCGCGTTCCTGACCACGGTCACGCTGCTGCCGGCGCTGATCCGCGTGCTGCAGCCCGACGGCGAGACCGTGGCGCCCGGCATCCGCTGGCTCGCGCCCGCCGACGAGTTCTTCGAGCGCCATCGCAAGCCGGTGCTGTGGGTCACCTGCGTCGTGATCCTGGCCGCCTCGCCGCTGCTGACGCAGCTGCGCTTCGATTTCGATCCGCTGAATTTGAAGGACCCGGCCTCCGAATCGATGGCAACGCTGCGATCGCTGAAGGACGCGCCGCAGGCCGGCACCGAGGATGTCAGCGTGCTGGCGCCCTCGCTCGAGGCCGCACGTGCGCTGGCGACGCGGCTGTCGGCACGGCCCGAGGTCGAGCGCGTCACCACGCTCGACAGCTTCGTGCCGCACGATCAGGACGCCAAACTGCCCTTGTTCGCATCGGCGGCGCGGGCGCTGCTGCCGGCGCTGACCCAGCCAGCCGCGCCGCCGGCCTCCGATCCGCTGCGCGTGGCCGCGTTGCGCCGCACGGCCGGCCAGCTCGAACTGGCGGCCAACACCCGCTCGGCCCCCGGTACCACGCCTGCCGCGGGCGTGAGCGAAGCGCGGCGGCTCGCG
>NZ_VWRN01000034.1 GCF_008632125.1 Cupriavidus cauae | reverse complement strand
CGCCGCGACGCCCGCCGGTGCGGCGCCGTCGCAGCCGGCGGCCGAGCCGGCCAGCGAGCGCGCCGCCAGCGCCAGCCCCGCCGACACCGTCAAGTAAATCGCAGGGTGCGGCCCGCGGGGCCGCCCATGCCGTTGCACCGGCGCGCGGTGAGGACAGTCAAGCCACGCCTGGGCGTGGCCTTCCCACGCAGCGCCGGCGTCGTGCCTTGTCCTCCTGTCCTGACTTCACTGTTATTCGCCTGATTTCTTTCCGGGGAACCGACTCGCCATGAAACTCGCTATTGCCGGGGCCTCCGGCCGCATGGGCCGCATGTTGATCGAATATGTGCTGAACGCGGAGGGCGTGACGCTGGCCGGCGCGCTCGACGTGCCCGGCGCGGCCGCGCTGGGGCAGGACGCGGGCCTGTTCCTCGGGCGCGAAACCGGTGTCAGGATCACCTCGGACATCGAGGCCGCGCTGTCCGGCGCCGACTGCCTGATCGACTTCACCCGTCCCGAAGGCACGCTGGCCCACCTGCAGGTGGCGCGCCGGCTCGGCGTCAAGATGGTGATCGGCACCACCGGCTTCGACGACGCCGGCAAGGCCGCGCTGGCCGAGGCCGCGCAGTCGATCGGCGTGGTCTTCGCCGCCAATATGAGCGTCGGCGTCAACGCGACCTTCAAGCTGCTGGAGGTCGCGGCGA
Source organism: Cupriavidus cauae (assembly GCF_008632125.1). Taxonomy (GTDB): domain Bacteria; phylum Pseudomonadota; class Gammaproteobacteria; order Burkholderiales; family Burkholderiaceae; genus Cupriavidus; species Cupriavidus cauae. The sequence continues at coordinate 287,069 of NZ_VWRN01000034.1, read as the reverse complement.
AGATGCTGTCCTCCGGCTACGACATTGAAATCATCGAGGCGCACCATCGCCACAAGGTCGATGCGCCCTCGGGCACCGCGCTGAAGATGGGCGAGATCATCGCCGAGGCGCTCGGCCGCGACCTGAAGACCTGCGGCGTGTTCGCCCGCGAAGGCCATACCGGCCCGCGCGATCCGAATTCGATCGGCTTTGCCACGGTGCGCGGCGGCGATATCGTGGGCGACCACACCGTGCTGTTCGCCGGCATCGGCGAGCGCATCGAGATCACGCACAAGTCCTCTAGCCGCCAGTCGTATGCCGACGGCGCGGTGCGCGCCGCCCGCTTCCTGGCGGACAAGCCGAACGGGATGTTCGACATGCAGGACGTGCTGGGGCTCAAGTAACTGGCCCGACGTCAGTACGCCTGAAGCAAGCGGGCCGGAAGTTGGCACGCGCGAAGTAGGCAGCCCTGAAGCCAGCGGGCCTGAAGTACGACGCGCAGCCTGCCCGGCCGCGCCTGCCCTCCCCAAGGCGGCGCGCGCAGGCCGTTTCCGCGGCCCACCGCCGGTTATAATCGGCGTTTCCCGCACGCCGCCAACGGCTGGCGTGCCCCCAACCGCTGCCAGATTCCACATCGCTGGTGCGCCGCGCGCGCGCCGCTGTCCCAACCATGCAAGACAAATACCTCCCCGCCGAAGTCGAAGAATCCGCCCGCCAGCACTGGCAAGCCATCGACGCCTATCGCGTCGACGAGCACGCGGTGGGCCCCGACGGCAAGGAGAAGCCCAAGTTCTACGCCTGCTCGATGCTGCCGTATCCGTCGGGCAAGCTCCATATGGGGCACGTGCGCAACTACACCATCAACGACGTGATGGCGCGCTACCTGCGCATGAACGGGCATAACGTACTGATGCCGATGGGCTGGGACGCCTTCGGCATGCCGGCCGAGAACGCCGCGATCAACAACCGCGTGGCGCCGGCGGCCTGGACCTACGACAACATCGCCTACATGAAGAAGCAGATGGCGTCGATGGGCCTGGCGATCGACTGGTCGCGCGAGGTCGCCACCTGCGATCCGAACTACTACCGCTGGAACCAGTGGCTGTTCCTGAAGATGCTGGAGAAGGGCATCGCCTACCGCAAGACCGGCACCGTCAACTGGGACCCGGTGGACCAGACCGTGCTGGCCAACGAGCAGGTGATCGACGGCCGCGGCTGGCGCTCGGGGGCGGTGGTCGAGAAGCGCGAGATTCCGATGTACTACCTCGGCATCACGCAGTACGCCGAGGAGCTGCTGGGCGAGCTCGAGGGCCTGGGCTGGCCCGAGCGCGTCAAGGTGATGCAGCAGAACTGGATCGGCAAGAGCGAGGGCGTGCGCTTCGCCTTCCCGCACGCGATCGTCGGCGACGACGGCGAACTGATCGGCGGCGGCAAGCTGTACGTGTTCACCACGCGCGCCGACACCATCATGGGCGTGACGTTCTGCGCGGTCGCGGCCGAGCACCCGCTGGCCACGCACGCCGCCTCGACCAATCCCGAGCTGGCCGCCTTCATCGACGAGTGCAAGCGCGGCTCCGTGATGGAAGCCGACATGGCGACCATGGAAAAGAAGGGCATGCCGACCGGCCTGAAGGTCGTGCACCCGCTGACCGGCGAGCCGGTCGACGTCTGGGTCGGCAACTACGTGCTGATGACCTACGGCGACGGCGCGGTGATGGGCGTGCCCGCGCACGACGAGCGCGACTTCGCCTTTGCGCGCAAGTACGGCCTGCCGATCAAGCAGGTCATCGACGTCAAGGGCCAGCCGTTCTCGACCGAGGCCTGGCAGGACTGGTACGCCGACAAGGAACATGGCCGCTGCATCCATAGCGGCCACTACGATGGCCTGCACCATCGCGCCGCGGTGGACGCGATCGCCGCCGACCTGGCGGCCAAGGGCCTGGGCGAGAAGAAGGTGACCTGGCGCCTGCGCGACTGGGGCATTTCGCGCCAGCGCTACTGGGGCACGCCGATCCCGCTGATCCATTGCGACAGCTGCGGCGTGGTGCCGGTGCCCGAGAAGGACCTGCCGGTGGTGCTGCCGGAGGACCTGGTGCCGGACGGCAGCGGCAACCCGCTGGCCAAGGACCCGCGCTTCCTCGAATGCACGTGCCCGTCCTGCGGCAAGCCGGCCCGGCGCGAGACCGACACGATGGACACGTTCATCGACTCGTGCTGGTACTACATGCGCTATACCTGCCCGGACGCGGACACGATGGTCGATGCACGCAACGATTACTGGATGCCGATGGACCAGTACATCGGCGGCATCGAACACGCGATCCTGCACCTGCTGTACGCGCGCTTCTGGACCAAGGTGATGCGCGACCTCGGCCTGGTCAAGTTCGGCGAGCCGTTCACCAACCTGCTGACGCAGGGCATGGTGCTGAACGAGACGTACTATCGCGAGGACGCGAACGGCAAGAAGCATTGGTTCAATCCGGCCGACGTCGACGTCAGGACCGACGAGCGCGGCCGCCCGGTCGGCGCCACGCTGAAGGCCGACGGCCAGCCGGTCGAGATCGGCGGCGTCGAGAAGATGTCGAAGTCCAAGAACAACGGCATCGACCCGCAGGCGCTGATCGACCAGTACGGCGCCGATACCGCGCGCCTGTTCACGATGTTCGCCGCGCCGCCCGAGCAGCAGCTCGAGTGGAGCAGTTCCGGCGTCGAGGGTGCCTCGCGCTTCCTGCGCCGGGTCTGGGCCTATGGGCAGGCGAACGCCGAGGCGATCCGTGCCGCCGGTGCCGGCGGCGAGACCGTCGACGCCGACCGCGCGCTGCGCCGCGACGTGCATGGCGTGCTGCGCCAGGCCAACTACGACTACCAGCGCATCCAGTACAACACCGTGGTGTCCGCCGCGATGAAGATGCTCAACGCGCTGGAAGATGCCAAGTCGGCGTCGCCGGCCGCGCGCCGCGAGGGCTTCGGCATCCTGCTGCGCGTGCTGTACCCGGTGGTGCCGCACATCACCCACGTGCTGTGGCAGGAACTGGGCTACGCCGCCGCGCATGGCGACCTGCTCGATGCGCCGTGGCCGCAGGTCGACGAGGCCGCGCTGGTGCAGAGCGAGATCGAACTGGTGCTGCAGGTCAACGGCAAGGTGCGCGGCAGCCTGACGGTGCCCGCCGATGCCGACCGCGCCGCGATCGAGGCGATGGCCGCCGCCAGCGAGACCGTCGCCAAGTTCGCCGCGGGCGCCGCGCCGAAGAAGATCGTGGTGGTGCCCGGCCGCCTGGTCAATGTGGTGATCTGAGGCGGGCCGCCACCGCAATGGCATCCCGCCGCCGCGCCATCGACCCAATCAAAGGAATCGCGCCATGACTAGACCGAACCCGAATCGCCGCGCCGTGCTGGCCGCGCTGCTGGCCGCCGGTGCGCTGGCCGGCTGCGGCTTCCATCTGCGCGGCAGCTCGGACTTCGCCTTCAAGCGGCTGTATGTCGGCATCCCGAAGAACTCGCTGATGGGCGCCGAACTGACGCGCGCCATCCAGGGCGGTTCCGACACCATCGTCGTCACCGATCCCAAGCAGGCCGACGCGCTGCTCGACGTGCTCGAGGACAGCCGCACCAAGACCGTGCTGTCGATCACGACGGCGGGCGTCGTGCGCGAATACCGGCTGACGCAGCGCTTCACGTTCCGGCTGCGCGATGCGGCCGGCCGCGAGATGATCGCGCCGTCGCAGATGGTGCTGTTCCGCGACCTGACCTACAACGAGGCCAACGCGCTGGCCAAGGGCTACGAGGAAGAGCAGCTGTACCGCGACATGCAGCGCGACATCGTGCAGCAGCTGATGCGCCGGCTCGCCGCCGCCAAGCCCGCCTGAGGCCGCGCACGCAGCGCGCCCAGGTACGACAGCCAAGACAGCCAGGACAGGCGAATACCACCACCGGATGCAGCTCAAGCTCGACGCTCTCGACGGTCACCTGCGCCAGGCCCAGGCGCGCGGGCTGGCGCCGCTGTACGTGGTGCACGGCGACGAGCATCTGCTGGTGCTCGAAGCGGTCGATCGCCTGCGCCAGGCCGCGCGCGCGGCCGGCTACAGCGAGCGCGACGTGCTGGTGTCCGAGCGCGGCTTCCAGTGGAGCCAGCTGCTCGAGGCCCAGCAGTCGATGTCGCTGTTCGGCGACCGCAAGATCGTCGAGCTGCGCATTCCGTCCGGCAAGCCCGGCAAGGAAGGCGGCGAGGTGCTGCGCGCTGTCGCGGCGCAGCTGTCGGCTTCGCCGGTCGCCTCCGATCTGGTGATGCTGATCACGCTGCCGCGGCTGGATTTTGCCGCGTCGAAGTCCGCCTGGTTCCAGGCCCTCGAAGGCGCCGGCGTCTCGATCAAGGTCGACAGCGTCGATCGCACCCGGCTGCCGGCCTGGGTCGGCGAACGGCTGGCGCTGCAGAACCAGCGCGTGGAGCCGGGCGAACCGGGCCGCCGCGCGCTGCAGTTCATCGCGGACAAGGTCGAGGGCAACCTGCTGGCCGCCCATCAGGAAATCCAGAAGCTCGGCCTGCTGTATCCCGCCGGCGTGCTGACCTTCGACCAGGTCCACGACGCGGTGCTCAATGTCGCCCGCTACGACGTGTTCAAGCTGTCCGAGGCGATGCTCGGCGGCGACGTGCCGCGGCTGGTGCGGATGCTTGAAGGACTGCGCGGCGAGGGCGAGGCCACGGTGCTGGTGCTGTGGGCGCTGACCGAGGAAATTCGCGTATTATCCAAGGTCCGGCAGGGGCTGGCCGGCGGCAAGCCGATGGGCGTGCTGACCCGCGAGCTGCGCATCTGGGGACCGCGCGAGAAGCTGGTGCCGCAGGCCGCGCAGCGGCTGTCCACCGAGCGGCTCGAGGCCGCGCTGGCGATGGCCGCGAAGCTGGACCGGCAGACCAAGGGCCTGCGCGTCGACGGCATGCCGGCCGAGCCGTGGGACGGCCTGCTGCAGCTGGCGCTGATGATCGCGCGCTGATGGCTTCGGGCTGACGATGTCGGGCTGATGGTTTGGCGCTGACGAGGTTTCGCTGACCATCTTGCGCTCACCATTGCGCGGAAGAACGGCACGCTGATCTGCCCCAACGCTGCGGCCGAGCGCCGCCGGAACCCGCGACGTCGCGCCGCCCGCAGCGCGCCCGCCAAATACAAGATTGCCAGGCCGCACCGACCGGCCACCGATATGAACCAGCTCGACCTCTACCAGTACATGGACCGCGTCGGCCGCCAGGCCCGCGCCGCGTCGCGCGCGATGGCGCGCGCCTCCACCGCCGACAAGAACCGCGCGCTGCTGACCATCGCCGCCGCGATCCGCCGCGACGCCGAGCAGCTGAAGGCCGTCAATGCGCGCGATGTCGAGCGCGCCCGCGCCAACGGCCAGGACGCCGCCTTCGTCGATCGACTGACGCTGTCGGACAAGGCCATCGCCACCATGGCCGCCGGACTGGAACAGATTGCCGCGCTGCCCGATCCGATCGGCGAGATCGGCAACATGAAATACCGGCCGACCGGCATCCAGGTCGGCCAGATGCGCGTGCCGCTCGGCGTGATCGGCATCATCTACGAGTCGCGCCCCAATGTGACCATCGACGCAGCGGCGCTGTGCCTGAAGTCGGGCAACGCGACCATCCTGCGCGGCGGCTCGGAAGCCATCGAATCGAATACCGCGCTGGCCAGGCTGGTCGCCGAGGGCCTGGCCGAGGCCGGGCTGCCGGCCGAGGCGGTGCAGGTCATCGAGACCACCGACCGCGCCGCGGTCGGGCGCCTGATCACGATGACCGAGTATGTCGACGTGATCGTGCCGCGCGGCGGCAAGAGCCTGATCGCGCGGCTGATGGAAGAGGCGCGCGTGCCGATGATCAAGCATCTGGACGGCATCTGCCATGTCTATGTCGACGGCGACGCCGACCTCGACAAGGCGGTGCGCATCTGCGACAACGCCAAGACGCAGCGCTACGCGCCGTGCAATACGATGGAAACGCTGCTGGTGGCCGAGTCGATTGCCGCGCGCGTACTGCCGCCGCTGTGCACGATCTATCAGCAGAAGGGCGTCGAGCTGCGGGTTTGCCCGGCCACGCGCGCCACGCTGGAAGCCGCGGGCATCGAAGGCCTGGTCGATGCGACCGAGGAAGACTGGCGCCTCGAATACCTGGCGCCGGTGCTGGCGATCCGCACCGTGTCCGGCCTCGACGAGGCGATCGCCCACATCAACACCTACGGCTCGGCCCACACCGATTCGATCGTCACCGAGAACTATTCGGCCGGCATGCGCTTCCTGCGCGAGGTCGATTCGGCCAGCGTGATGATCAACGCGTCGACGCGTTTCGCGGACGGCTTCGAGTACGGCCTCGGCGCGGAGATCGGCATCTCGAACGACAAGCTGCACGCACGCGGCCCGGTCGGCCTCGAAGGGCTGACCTCGCTGAAGTACGTGGTGTTCGGCCACGGCGAAGTTCGCACGTAAATTACCGGGTCATACGGATCGCCGATGCTCTGGGTCAAATCGCTGCATATCGTCTTCGTGGTCTCCTGGTTCGCGGGGCTGTTCTACCTGCCGCGCATCTTCGTCAATCTGGCGATGGAGACCGATCCCGCCGCGGTGGCGCGGCTGCTGGCGATGGCGCGCAAGCTGCTGCGCTTCATGACGATGCTGGCGATCCCCGCGCTGGCGTTCGGGCTGTGGCTCTATCTGGGCTATGGCATCGGGCGCGGGCCGGGACAGGGCTGGATGCATGCCAAGCTGGCGCTGGTGCTGGTACTGCTCGGTTATCACCATGGCTGCGCGGTGCTGCTGCGCAAATTCGAGGCCGGACGCAATACGCGCTCGCATCGCTTCTACCGCTGGTTCAACGAACTGCCGGTGCTGGTGCTGCTGGCGATCGTGGTGCTGGTGGTGGTCAAGCCGTTCTGACGCCTCCATGTCGGGCGGCATGGCCGAACCCTCGGCATTGCCTGGATCGGCCGCAACGCCCTGAATTCCCCCGCCTGAACCTACCCCGAGGAACCGATGAGCAAGCAGATCGACTACTACTTCTCGCCGCAGTCGCCGTACGTGTACCTCGGCCACGCGCGCTTTACCGAGATCGCGACCCGCCATGGCGCGCAGGTCAATCTGAAGCCCTGCGACCTGGGCAAGGTGTTCGCGACCTCGGGCGGCCTGCCGCTGGCCCAGCGGCCGCCGCAGCGCCAGGCCTACCGGCTGGTTGAACTGGCGCGCTGGCGCGACTACCTCGGCGTGCCGCTCAATCTGGAGCCCAAATACTTTCCGGTCTCCGGCGACGCCGCCAGCCGGCTGATCATCGCGGCGCGGCTGGCCCATGGCACGGCGCGCGCGATGGCGCTGCTCGGTGCGATCGGCCGGGCGCTGTGGGCGGAGGAGCGTAATATCGCCGATGCCGCCACGCTGGCCGAGCTGGCCGACCGCCTGGACCTCGATGGCGCGGCGCTGTTGAAGGCCAGCGAAGGGCAGGGCGTGCAGGAGGAATACGCGCGCCATACCCAGGATGCGATCTCGGCCGGCGTGTTCGGCGCGCCCTGGTACGTCTACGACGGCCAGCCGTACTGGGGCCAGGACCGGCTCGACTTTCTCGATCGCGCGCTGGCGGCCGCCTGAGCGCGGTCCTGCCGGTCCGGCCCGGGGCTGGCGCCGGCGCCTGCAGTCCGCCACGGCGGACGTTTTTGTTTGAAGCGGTTGCCCCGTTTCGCCTGCTGTTGACTTGACCCGTTGCGACCGTTCGCGACCTTTGCGACCCGTTCGCGCCCCCTTTTTGCCGGACCGCTGTGATGACCCAAGCCTTCTTCGCCCCCTGCCCGCGCGGCCTCGAGAGCGCGCTCGCCGACGAGCTGCGCGAGATCGCCGTGCGGCCCGATGTGGATGCCCTCGCACCGTTCGACGTCCATCGCGAGGTGCCTGGCGGCGTCAGCTTCTCCGGCGACATGGCGGCCGCCTATGCGGTCAATCTGCATTCGCGCATCGCCAGCCGCGTGCTGCTGCGGGTTGCCGCCCGCGGCTACCGCCACGAGGACGATATCTACGAGCTGGCGCGCACGCAGCGCTGGGACCAGTGGTTCGGCCCGGACGAGACCATCAAGATCGAGCTGACCGCGCACCGCTCGCCGCTGCGCAGCCTGAACTTCACCGCGCTGCGGGTCAAGGACGGCGTCTGCGACGCGATGCGCGAGCGCCTCGGTGCGCGGCCCAGCGTCGACACCGCCAGCCCCGACGTACGGATCTACGCGCATCTGACCGAGCACGACTGCACGCTGTACCTGGACACCACCGGCGAGCCGCTGTTCAAGCGCGGCTGGCGCATGGAAAAGGGCGAGGCGCCGCTGAAGGAGAACCTGGCCGCCGGCATCCTGCGGCTGGCCGGCTGGACGCCGGGCAAGACCTCGCGGCCTTTCTACGACCCGATGTGCGGCAGCGGCACGTTCCTGGTCGAGGCGGCGCAGGTCGCGCTCGGGCTGGCCCCGGGCGCGGCGCGCAGCTTCGCCTTCGAATGGCTCAAGGGAATCAACCTGAAGCCCTGGAAGGCGCTCAAGAGCGAGGCCCAGGCCGCGAGCCAGCGCGCCGCGGCCGCCGCGCCGGCGGACCTGGCCATTGCCGGCAGCGATATCTCGACGGACATGCTGGCGATGGCCAGCGCCAACTGGCAGCGTGCGGGCCTGCCGGGCGAGTTGCGGGCCAAGCAGGTCGACGCGCGCCACGTGCAGCCGCCGTTCGCCGAACCGGGCCTGCTGCTGCTGAACCCGCCCTATGGCGAGCGGATCGCTGTGCGCGGCCAGCGCCGGCCGGCGTTCGACGAGGCGCCGGTGGACAGCGCCGAGGAGGCCGCCGCCAACCAGTTCGCCAGCGCGTTCGCGACCACGCTGAAGCAGCATTTCTCGGGCTGGGAGGCCTGGATCTTCACCGGCGACCTGTCGCTGCCGCGCCGGCTGCGGCTGAAGGAATCGCGGCGCGTGCCGCTCTACAACGGCAATATCGAATGCCGGCTGTTCCGCTTCGAGATGGTGAAGGGCGGCAACCGGGCGCAGTCGTAGAAAGCGAGGGCGTCCTCGCGCTCCCCCAACCGGGCTTCGGCCAGCGGGAGAGGGAGTGGACCGACGTGACGCTCAACGCCCCGTCAGGCTTCCCTCGTTGCGCTCGAATTCCGTCAGGAAGGTCCGGAAGCTGACCACCGGCTCGTCGAGCAGATGGCGGGGCAGGTCGAACAGCGCGTACAGGAATTCCTCGCGGCCCTCGACGCGTTCGGCCGGCAGGCAGTACTGCTCCCAGTCGACGCAGGCCGGCGTGTACATGCCGTTGCCGGGCCAGAAGAACGGCACGATGCGGCCTTCGCGCAGGCCTTCGGTCAGCGCAGCGGGCGCGTCGTAGGCCTCGGCCGACTCGACCTGGCTGGCGAGGCTCGTGCGCGTTTCGATCACCATCAGCGTGGCCTGTCCCTGCGCGGTCAGCAGCAGGATACCGGCGGGGTTCGGGTACAGGTAGTACTCGACGAAGCCGTAGCGCGCCGCCAGCTGGCGCACGCGCTCGGCCATCGCGGCATCGGACAGGAACGAGAACGAGTGCCGCGTCAGCAGGTCGCGCAGCGTGTGCGACAGCGTGGTGAAGTACTGCTGCTGCAGCGCGTCGATCTCCTGGTCCAGCCGCTCGACCATATTGCTGTCGTGCTTCTTGACGTAGCGGTCGATCAGGCCGTGGTTGAAGCCCTGCACCGCGACGCCTTCATCCGCGGTACCGGTCAGCAGGATGGTCTTGCACGGCAGGTCCTGCAGCGCGCGGCAGAACTCGAGCCCGTCCATCTGCGGCATCGAATAATCGACCACGATCACGCCCGGCTGCACGAAGCGGTGAATGTCGTGGATCTGCCGATGGATGCGGTCGATATCGAGCTGCACCGTGCGGCGCTCGGTCAGGAAGGTCAGATCGTCGTGCGTGACGCGCACCGGCAGGAAGCCGGTGAAGCGCGTGGTGTAGGCCTCGCGGATCCACTGCAGCGCCTCGCGCGGGTCGGTGAAGGTGACCACCGGGCGGGTCCGGTCCATCTGGAAGACCAGGCTGTCCATGAAGGAACGGCTGTCGTCGACCAGTACGGTCAGGATCGGATGTTGGAAGACCGGCAGATGCCTGTCCTGCGGATTGAATGTCATGTCGCGTGCGACCCCGGGAGGCAAGGAGCGGGTCCGGCTGCAGCAGGGAACGCGGGGCCGGCGCCAGGGCCGTGATGGCCGGCGCATGCCGGCCCCCGCGGCCGAGGGCCAGTATAGCGCGCCGGAGCGGGGGCGCAACCGACCCCGGAGGGGGCCGGCGCGAGGCGATTTCCGGGCCGGACTCCCCCGGTCAGGCGACCGCCTTGACCATGTCCTCGACCACCTTCTTGGCGTCGCCGAACACCATCATCGTCTTGTCCATGTAGAACAGCTCGTTGTCCAGCCCGGCATAGCCGGCTGCCATCGAACGCTTGTTGACGATGATGGTCTTGGCCTTGTAGGCCTCGAGGATCGGCATGCCGGCGATCGGCGAGTTCGGGTCGGTCTTGGCCGCCGGGTTGACCACGTCGTTGGCGCCGAGCACCAGCACCACGTCGGCCTGGCCGAACTCGCTGTTGATGTCCTCCATCTCGAAGACCTGGTCGTACGGCACTTCGGCCTCGGCCAGCAGCACGTTCATGTGGCCCGGCATGCGGCCCGCCACCGGGTGGATCGCGTACTTCACCGTGACGCCCTTCTCGGACAGCATCTCGGTCAGCTCCTTGAGCGCATGCTGGGCGCGCGCCACCGCCAGGCCGTAGCCGGGCACGATGATCACGGTCTCGGCATTGCCCATCAGGAAGGCCGCGTCGTCCGGCGAGCCCGACTTGACGTTGCGCTGCGCCTGCGAGCCCGCCGCGGCCGCGCTGCTCGCCTCGCCGCCGAAGCCACCCAGGATCACGTTGAAGAACGAGCGGTTCATCGCCCGGCACATGATGTACGACAGGATCGCACCGGAGGAGCCCACCAGCGAGCCGGCGATGATCAGCATCGGATTGTTCAGCGAAAAGCCGATGCCCGCCGCCGCCCAGCCCGAGTACGAGTTCAGCATCGACACCACCACCGGCATGTCGGCGCCGCCGATCGGGATGATGATCAGCACGCCGAGCACGAAGGCGATCGCCAGCATCACCAGGAAGGGCAGCCACTGCTGCGTCATGAAGAAGGCGATGCCGAAGCCGACCATCGCGACCGCCAGCGCCAGGTTCAGCCAGTGCTGGCCCGAGAACACCACCGGCGCGCCCTGGAACAGCCGGAACTTGTAGCGCCCGGCCAGCTTGCCGAAGGCGATCACCGAGCCCGAGAACGTGATCGCGCCGACGAAGCAGCCGATGAACAGCTCGATGCGGTTGCCCAGCGGGATCTCGTGCGAGCCGGCCGCCGTGATGCCGAAGGCCGCCGGTTCGGCCACCGCCGCGATGGCGATGAAGACCGCGGCCAGGCCGATCAGCGAGTGCATCGCCGCGACCAGTTCCGGCATCTTGGTCATCTCGACCTTCTTCGCGACGTAGGCGCCGATGCCGCCGCCGACCACCAGTCCGGCGAGGATCAGGCCCAGGCCGGTGCCGATCGACGACTGGCCGATGCCGGCGGCCAGGAACTCGTTCTTCAGCTTGACGATCAGCGCGACGGTGGTCAGCGCGGCGATCGCCATGCCGATCATGCCGAAGGCATTGCCGCGGCGCGCGGTGGCCGGATGCGAGAGCCCCTTCAAGGCCTGGATGAAGCAGACCGAGGCCACCAGGTAGAGCAGCGTGACGACGTTCATGCTCATTGCGCGCCCTCCTTGCTGGCGGCCTGCGCGGCCTTCTTCGGCTCCTTCTTCTTGAACATCTCCAGCATGCGCTGGGTCACCAGGAAGCCGCCGAACACGTTGACCGCGGCCAGGGCCACGGCGAGCGTGCCCATCGCGCGGCCGACGCCGCCCTCGGTCAGCCCGGCGGCCAGCATCGCGCCGACGATGATGATCGCCGAGATCGCGTTGGTGACCGCCATCAGCGGGGTATGCAGCGCCGGCGTGACCGTCCAGACCACGTGGTAGCCCACGTAGATCGCCAGCACGAAGATGATCAGGTTGATCACCGTGTGGTTCACCATCTCCATCGACTTCTCCTCCCGTTGCTTGAATTCGGTTGTCCGCTCTTCCCAGCGCAGTTGCGCCCGCGGTTTCCCGCGCAGCTTTTCCGCACAGTTCCGCGTTACGGCGCGGCCGGCCTCGCCATTGGCTCGCCGGCCAGTGCCCGGCCTGGCGCCGACGGCGCCACGAACACGCGTTCCCAGTCGCGCCGCATGCTGACCACGGTCCAGCGGTGCGCGGCGGCGGCCTTCAGCGAGGCGCCATCCGGCTCGGTGTAGGCGGACTCGCGCTGCGCGTCGTCATGGTCGATCAACAGCTGGAACGACGGCCCGCGCCGTCCCTGGCTGTAGGCCAGCATCGCGATATCGCCCGCGCCGCCGACATTGCCGGCGGCAAACACCGGACGCTTGCCGATCTGCAGCGCGATATTGGCGGGCTTGTTCTCTTTGTCGTTGAAGCTGTCGACGCGCGGCTCGCGCCAGACGGCGTTGCCCTGCGCGGTCTCGCGAAAGCGCAGCGCCAGCCGCGAGCCGATCACCTGCTGCGGCGCGATGCCGTAGTAGTCGGCGGCGAAGGCGCGCATGAAGTCGGCGGTGGAACCCGCGCACAGCCAGGTCTGGTAGCCCTGCGCGCGCAGCAAGCCGAGCAATTCCAGCATCGGCTGGTAGATGCCGTCGCGCAGCGGCGCGCGGCTGCGGGGATGGCGGGCGACGGCGAGAAAGCGCCGCGCCTCGTCCTGGAACGATTCGACCGCGGTGTTGCCGTACACCGCGTGCAGCAGCTGCAGCGCCGCGGTGTCGCCGCGCTGCAGATAGCCGCGCGGATCGGCGAGGAATTCGCGGTAGGGGCTTTGCGCGCCGAGCGTCGGATCGGCCTCGGTGCGCGCTCGCGCGAGATGCGCGACGAACAGCAGCTCGGCGCGCGGGTCCTCGCGCCACAGCGTGCCGTCGTTGTCGAAGATCGCGATGCGGTCGGCCGGGGCGATGAAGTCGCGGCCGCCCGGGGTGGTGGTGTCGCGCACGAAGCGCAGGATCGCCTGCTTGGCGGCGCCGTCGCGCCAGGAGGGTAGCGGGTCCGCCGCCGAAGCGGGCGGGGCGCCGACGTCAGGCGATGGCGATGCCGGCGTCGAGTCGGACGCCGACACCGGGGCCGTAACCGGCGCCGCAGCTGGTGCCGTAACGGGTGCCGTAACGGGTGCCGTACTGGGTGCCGTACTGGGTGCCGATACGCCGGCGCAGGCCGCACAGCCCGCCGCCACGACAACGATGAGCCAGCGGCGCCATGCGCCAGGGCCACCGTCGGCATGCCGGGACTGCGGGCGAGACTGCCTGCGCGCGGCGATCATGGGATCACACCTTCTTGATTTCCTTGATGCGGTTGTTGTCGTCGACCAGCACGATCTTCGGCTTGTAGTCGGCCAGTTCCGCATCGCTCATCGGCGCGTAGGTGCAGATGATCAGGTGGTCGCCCAGATGGGCCCGGCGCGCGGCGGCGCCGTTCAGCGAGATCTCGCCGGTGCCGCGCTTGCCCTTGATGATGTAGGTCGAGAAACGCTCGCCGTTGTTGACGTTGTAGAGCTCGATCTTCTCGTACTCCTTCATGTCCGCCGCGTCGAGCAGATCCTCGTCGATGCCGCACGACCCCTCGTAGTGCAGGTCCGCCTGCGTCACGGTGACGCGATGCAGCTTGGCGCGCAGAATGATGCGTTGCATGGTGTTGCTTTCCTTCGTTGATGCTGGCGCCGCGACGGCTCGAACGGGTGGCCGCGGCACCGTGAAAACGCGCCCGGGATGGGCGCGGGTTGAATCCGGGTTGAATCGATCTGGAGGGTTGGCGCTGCCGGCGCGCCGATCGCACAGGCAGCGCCGATCCGGCAGCCGCTCAGGCGGCCTGGCGGGCCAGCGCGCCGTCCTTGCTGATCAGGCAGGCCGCGACAATATCGTCTTCCGGGTTGATTGTCAGCTTGCCGTCCTTGTCGACGATCAGCTTGAGGAAGTCGAGCACGTTGCGCGCGTACAGCGCGGAGGCATCGGCCGCGACCATGCTGGCCAGATTGGTGTAGCCGACCAGCGTCACGCCATGGCGCTCGACGACCTCGTCCGCCACGGTCAGCGGGCAGTTGCCGCCTTGCGCGGCGGCCAGGTCGACCACCACCGAGCCCGGCTTCATCGCCTGTACGGTCTCTTCCTTCAGCAGCACCGGCGCGCGTCGCCCGGGGATCAGCGCGGTCGTGATGACGATATCGGCCTGCTTCGCGCGCTCGTGCACCAGCGCGGCCTGGCGCTGCATCCAGCTGGCCGGCATCGGCCGCGCGTAGCCGCCGACGCCCTGCGCGATCTCGCGCTCCTCGTCGGTTTCGAACGGCACGTCGAGAAACTTCGCGCCCAGCGATTCGATCTGTTCCTTGACCGCGGGCCGCACGTCGGAGGCCTCGATCACCGCGCCCAGCCGCTTGGCGGTCGCGATCGCCTGCAGGCCGGCCACGCCGGCGCCGAGAATCAGCACGCGCGCGGCCTTGACCGTACCGGCGGCGGTCATCAGCATCGGCATGAAGCGTTGATAGTGGTTGGCGGCGACCAGCACGGCCTTGTAGCCGGCGATGTTTGCCTGCGAGGACAGCACGTCCATGCTTTGCGCGCGGGTCGTGCGCGGCGCGGCCTCGAGCGCGAAGGCGACGATGCCGGCGGCGGCCATGCGCGCATTGTTGTCGGCGTCGAACGGATCGAGCATGCCGACCAGCGTGGCGCCGGGGCGAATCTGCGACAGTTCCTGCGGATCGGGGGAGCGGACCTTCAACACGAGCTCGGCGCCGAACGCGCGGGCCGCATCGACGATGCTGGCGCCGGCCGCCTCGTAGGCCGCGTCCGGACAGCTGGCACGCACACCGGCACCGCTTTGCACGAGCACCTGATGGCCCTGGGCGACGTACTTCTTGACGGTCTCGGGGGTGGCGGCGACACGCGCTTCGCCGGCCCGTGTCTCCAGCGGGATACCGATCTGCATCGTCAGCTTCTCCTGTTGCGGTGCCGCTCCGGGCTACGGCCGGGCAGGCATCCGGGCTCGTTTGTGGGCGCCGCCGTCCAGCGCAGCGCACAATTTTTTCGCAGCTTACAGGAATCTGACGGCAATGGGTGCGATCGGGGTGCGTTCCGCGCGGGGCCCGGGCGCGGTCCGCGGCGCTGCAGCGCCGCGCGCCAGCCGGTAGAATGCCGGATTGCCTAAAACTTGTGCATCATGTCCCAAGACTGGAAAACCAGCGTCACCGTGGCGGCCGTGATCGAGCGCGGCGGCCGCTTCCTGCTGGTCGAAGAAGAAACCCGCGATGGCCTGAAGCTGAATCAGCCGGCCGGCCATCTGGACCCGGGCGAGAGCCTGGTGCGCGCCGTGATCCGGGAAACGCTGGAAGAAACCGCGCACAGCTTCGAGCCGCGCGCGCTGCTCGGCTGCTATCTGGCCGGTTCGGTGACCTCGCCGACCGGCCAGCATCCCGACGGCAACATCACCTATGTGCGGTTCGCCTTCACCGGCGATCTGGGTCCGCTCGACAGCGGCCGTCCCCTCGATACCGGCATCGTGCGCACGGTCTGGCTCAGCGCCGACGAGATCCGCGCCTGCCCGGAGCGCCATCGCTCGCCGCTGGTGCTGGCCTGTGTCGAGGACTATCTGGCCGGCAAGCGCTTCGCACTCGACGCGCTGTACACGCATCCGTCGGCGCTGATGCCGGGAGCGCTGCCATGAGCGTCGTCACGAGCGCCGCCACTTCGGCCCGCCCCGAACTGAATCCCGGCATCGGCCGCGGCGAACGCGTCGTGGTCGGCATGTCGGGCGGGGTGGACTCGTCCGTCACCGCCTGGCTGCTCAAGCAGCAGGGCTACGAGGTGGTCGGCCTGTTCATGAAGAACTGGGAGGACGACGACGACAGCGAGTACTGCTCGACGCGCCAGGACTGGCTCGACGTGGTGTCGGTGGCCGACCTGATCGGCGTCGACGTCGAGGCGGTCAACTTCGCCGCCGAGTACAAGGACCGCGTGTTCGCCGATTTCCTGCGCGAGTATTCGGCCGGGCGCACGCCCAATCCCGACGTGCTGTGCAACGCCGAGATCAAGTTCAAGGCCTTCCTCGACCATGCGATGTCGCTCGGTGCCGAGCGCATTGCCACCGGCCACTATGCGCGCGTGCGGCAGGGCGGGCACGGCCGCTTCGAACTGCTCAAGGCGCTGGACCATACCAAGGACCAGAGCTACTTCCTGCACCGCTTGAACCAGGCGCAGCTGTCGCGCACGCTGTTTCCGCTGGGCGAGCTGCCGAAGACGCAGGTGCGCGAAATCGCCGCGGAAATCGGCCTGCCGAACGCGAAGAAGAAGGATTCCACCGGAATCTGCTTTATTGGCGAGCGCCCATTCCGGGATTTTCTGAATCGCTATCTGCCGACCAAACCGGGGCCGATGAAGACGGCCGACGGCAAGGTCGTCGGCGAGCATATCGGGCTGGCGTTCTACACGCTGGGCCAGCGCAAGGGCATCGGCCTGGGCGGCAGCCGCGACGGCAGCGGCGATGCCTGGTACGTCGCGCGCAAGGACATGGCGTCGAACACGCTGTACGTGGTGCAGGGGCACGATCATCCGTGGCTGCTGTCGCCGACGCTGCGCGCGGCCGACCTGTCGTGGGTCGCCGGCGATGCGCCGCGCGCGGGCACCGCGCTCAGCGCCAAGACGCGCTATCGGCAGAGCGATGCCCCGTGCCTCGTCGACGCGGTCGATGCCGACAACCTGCAGCTGCGCTTCGACGAAGCGCAATGGGCCGTGACGCCGGGGCAATCAGCGGTGTTGTACGACGGCGAGGTCTGCCTGGGCGGCGGCATCATCCAGTGATGCCGCGCACGCCGTCCTCCAGCGACGGCGTGTCGGTGGCCGCGGACGGCACGGTTCACGGTGGCCACAGCGACCTCGGTGGCCACGGTGACCCCGGTCATCCTCAGCCCCGCGGCGGCTCCGTATCGATGAACGACTGGCGCTTGCTGACCTTGTCGTGAAAGGCGACCAGGTTGGGATGGCGTTCGCGCCAGGCGATGTCCGGGAAGCGGAAGTCCAGATAGGACAGCGCGCAGCCGACCGCGACGTCGGCCAGCGAATAATGGTTGCCGGCGCACCAGGTGCGGTCGGCCAGGCCGTTGGCCATCGCCACCAGCGCGCCGTCGATCTTGCCAAGCTGGCGGCGCACCCAGCGCTCGCTGCGCTGGGCCGGCTCGCGCTGCGTATGTTCCAGACGCGCCAGCAGCGCGGCATCGAGCAGGCCGTCGGCCAGCGCTTCCCAGCAGCGCACCTCGAGCCGCTCGCGGCTGCCCTGCGGGATCATGCGGCTGACCGGCGTCAGCGTGTCGACGTACTCGACGATCACGCGCGAATCGAACACCGCGCCGCCGTCTTCCATCACCAGGCAGGGCACCTTGCCGAGGGGATTGAATTGACCGATCACCGTGTCCGGCGACCACACGTCGACTTCCACCAGCTGATAGTCGATCTTCTTCTCGGCCATCACCACGCGCACCTTGCGCGCGTAAGGGCTGGTCTGCGATGCGTACAGCTTCATGTTCTCCCCTTGAGCTCGTTATGGAGTGCATCGGGCGCTTCGCGATGGAGCGGCTGGCCTCGTGCGCCGGCGGTGGCGCGCGGGTCCTGTCTGCCTTGATGCACTTCGTAACAGGCTACTGGCTCGGCGTGGCGAGTATAACCGCCCGGGCGGCCGTTCCGGCACGGCGCCGGCGTGCAGCGGCGGGCCGGCGGGATTGCCCGCAACACTGACGACGATCGCGCGGCGCAGCGGGAAGGGCGGTGGTAAAATCGCGGCTTTCCAGCGCCGGCTGCCAGGCTGGTGCGCCGGATCGCCCCGGATCGCGCAGGATCGTACTTCCCGGCTTTGTATGCGCTTGAGTACATGGGATGTGCCAGCGCAGCTCGCCGCTGCCGCGTGCGCCGACGCCCCTGCCGACACCGTTCCAGTTTCCCTCTTCATTCCCTCCCGCCGTCTGCCAGCATGTCCGCTACCGCCTCCCCCGCCGCGCTCTCGCCGCTCACCGCCCTGTCCCCGATCGATGGCCGCTATGCCGCCAAGGCCGACCCGCTGCGCGAATGGCTGTCCGAGGCCGCCTTCATGCGCCACCGCGTCAAGGTCGAAGTCCATTGGCTGATCGCGCTGGCCCGCACCGGCCTGCCCGACATGCCGAAGTTCTCGGCGCAGTCCGAAGCCGCGCTGCTGGCGCTGGTCGACAACTTCAGCGAGGCCGACGCGGCCCGGATCAAGGAAATCGAGGCGGTCACCAATCACGACGTCAAGGCGGTCGAGTACTGGATGAAGGAGCGCGTGCAGGACAACGCCGAGCTGGTGGCCGCCAGCGAATTCATCCACTTCGCCTGCACCTCCGAGGACATCAACAACACCTCGCACGGCATGATGCTCAAGGGCGCGCGCGACAGCGTGCTGGTGCCGACGCTGCGCCGCGTGCATGCGCGGCTGGTGGAACTGGCGCACGCCAACGCCCGCGAGCCGATGCTGTCGCGCACGCACGGCCAGCCCGCCAGCCCGACCACGCTGGGCAAGGAAATGGCGAACGTCGCGGCCCGCCTGGCGCGCGCGATCGAACGGATCGAGCGGGTCGAGTTGCTGGGCAAGATGAACGGCGCGGTGGGCAACTACAACGCGCATCTGTCGGCCTATCCCGAGTTCGACTGGGAGGCCTTCTCGCGCGACGTCATCGAGAACCGGCTGGGCCTGGCCTTCAACCCGTACACGATCCAGATCGAACCGCACGACTACATGGCCGAGCTGTTCGACGCGGTGGCCCGCGCCAACACCATCCTGCTGGACCTGGACCGCGACGTCTGGGGCTATATCTCGCTGGGCTACTTCAAGCAGAAGACCAAGGCCGGCGAAATCGGCTCGTCGACGATGCCGCACAAGGTCAACCCGATTGACTTCGAGAACTCCGAGGGCAACCTGGGCCTGGCCAACGCACTGCTGCGCCACCTGTCGGAGAAGCTGCCCGTCTCGCGCTGGCAGCGCGACCTGACCGACTCGACGGTGCTGCGCAATATCGGCGTCGCCTTCGGCTACAGCCTGCTGGCCTACGAGGCCTGCCTGCGCGGCCTGGGCAAGCTGGAAACCAATCCGGAGCGGCTGGCCGAGGACCTGGACAACTGCTGGGAAGTGCTGGCCGAGCCGGTGCAGACCGTGATGCGCCGCCACGGCATCGCCAATCCCTATGAGCAACTGAAGGAACTGACCCGCGGCAAGGGCATCTCCCGCGAGGCGCTGCGCACCTTCATCGAAGGCCTGGCGATCCCCGACGAGGCCAAGGCTCGCCTGCTGGCGATGACCCCGGGCAGCTATATCGGCCGGGCGGTGGAGTTGGCGGAAAGGTTGAAGTAAGGCCTCGAGGGGTGCCGACACGATCTTGTGTCGGTGGCGCACGACGATTCCTTAAAGCCGTCCCTCCGGGCGGCTTTTTCTTTGGAGCGGTGACTGGCAACTGCTCGAGAAATGGGAGCCGCTCCCGGAAAGCCGGCGGGATATCGACCACTTGCCGCCGAAACCGCTTGATCCTCGAATCGGTCAAACTTGTGGTTGCGACTTTTGCGACACACCATAATCCGACCGGTTCTGCGCCGACGTCGGGGACCGGATCTATTCAAACGCTTTGAACGACTCAATGAAGTTCCGCCTTCCCGGCGTCACTTTGCGGACGCAATAATGCGAGAATTAACAGCGTCTGCCGAAAGAATAAAGACTGAAGCCGGATTTCATCGATGCGTTCCACTACCCCAGCGCGCTATGGCGCGACCGCGATCGGCCTGCACTGGATCGTCGCTCTGCTGATTTTCGCGGCCTTCGGGCTCGGTCTTTACATGACCGACATCCCGGGCTTCACGCCGACCAAGCTCAAGCTGTACTCGTGGCACAAGTGGCTGGGCGTGACGGTGTTCGCGCTGGCCGTGCTGCGCGTGCTCTGGCGTCTGACGCATGCCGCGCCGGCGCCGGTGGCCGGCATGCCGGCCTGGCAGGCCGGCGCGGCCAAGGCCGCCCACGGGCTGCTCTATCTGCTGATCCTGGTGGTGCCGGTAACCGGCTATCTGTACAGCCTCGCCGCCGGCGTGCCCGTCGTCTATCTGGGCATGTGGCCGCTGCCGACGCTGATCGAGCCGAACGACGCGCTGAAGGAAACGCTGAAGTTCGCCCATGTCTGGCTGAACTATCTGATGGCCGCGCTGGTCGTGCTGCATGCCGCGGCGGCGCTCAAGCACCAGTGGCTGGACCGCGACGGCACGCTCGGCCGCATGCTGCCGTTCCTGCGCTGAGTCCGGCCGATCGCTGCCGCTGTTCCGCTGTTCTGCTGTTCCGCATTGACCGAATGAAACCGAGGAGTCCTCGATGAAACGTATTCCCCGTCCCGGTGCCTTGCTGCTGGCCGCGTCGCTGGCCTGCGCCGGCTTTGCCGCCAATCTCGCCGCCGCCCAGCTCGATGCCGGCAAGAGTTCGGTGACCGCGGTCGCGCGCCAGATCGGCGTGCCGATGGAAGGCAAGTTCAAGCGCTTTGCCGCCGCGGTGGACTTCGATCCCGCCAGGCTGGCCAGCTCCAGCGCCAAGGTCGAGATCGACGTGGCCAGCTTCGAGATCGGCGACGCCGCCACCACCAAGGAGGTCAAGGGCAAGGACTGGTTCGATGCCGCGCGCTTCCCCAAGGCGGTGTTCGAATCGACCGGCATCAAGCCGGCCGCCGCCGGCAAGTTCGATGTCGCCGGCAAGCTGACCATCAAGGGCAAGACCGTGGACGTGGTGGTGCCCGCGACCTATCGCCAGGAAGGCGCCAATCAGGTCTTCGAGGGCGTGCTGCCGATCAAGCGCAGCGTCTTCAATATCGGCGAGGGCGAGTGGAAGGACACCTCGGTGGTCGCCGACGAGGTCCAGATCAAGTTCCGCCTCGTCACGGCCGCCAAGTCCTGAGCCGGACGACCACCGCCCCAGGGAATCGCGATCCCGCCCTGAAACCATCGTTGCGGTCACCGCCGCACCTGCCCGACGAAACCAACGGCTGAATCCAATCGCCGAACCAACGCTTACCGGAGAACCCATGAAACTGCGTACCGCCGCCGCCATCCTCGCCGCCGCTTCCGCCACCGCCTTCGCCGGCCTCGCCTCGGCGGCCGCCGTGACCTACAACCTCGATCCGACCCATACGTATCCGAGCTTCGAGGCCGATCACCTGGGCGGGCTGTCGAAGTGGCGCGGCAAGTTCGAGAAGTCCAGCGGCGTCGTCACGCTGGACCGCGCCGCCAAGACCGGCACGCTCGACATCAAGATCGATACCGCGTCGATCGACTTCGGCCACGGCAAGATGAACGAGCACGCCAAGAGCCCGGACATGTTCGACGTCCAGGCCTATCCCGAGGCGACCTACAAGGGCAAGTTCTCGAAGTTCGCCGGCGACGTGCCGACCGAGGTCGATGGCGTGCTGACGCTGCGCGGCGTGTCCAAGCCGGTCAAGCTGGAGATCCGCGAGTTCAAGTGCATGCAGCATCCGATGCTCAAGCGCGAGGCCTGCGGTGCCGACGCCTATGCCACCTTCAACCGCACCGACTTCGGCATCGACTACGGCGTCAAGATGGGCTTCAAGCCCGAGGTCAAGCTGGCGATCCAGGTCGAGGGCGTGCGCGCCGACTGAGGCTGCGGCGTCCGAACCTGCCGTTCCCGCGCAAGCGGGGTCCCGTTGAATTTCAAGGACGCCGGATTGCCGCTTGCGCGGGAACGACAGCATCGTGACACCAGTTTGTCAGCAGTTCGAGGGCCGGTTCATCCGGCCCTTTTTCATTGGCGGCAACCCTCCCGCGGTGGGGGGTCATGTGGGGTGGCTCCCCTCGTTGGGATGAGGGCCGTTGTCCACTGCAGCGAGCGCACAGTACAATCGGTCGCTGATTCGCACCTGGCGGCCCGGGAGCGAGACCGGGGGCAGGCATTGCCGGCCCGCGCTCCAGGCCGTTGCCGGCCGGCTTTCGGTCAGGCTACTGGCCCGCATCGGCCTGTCGTTGGCCCGGCGGCAGTCCCGCAGCTTGCCCCTTCGCCGCTCACTTCCCGATCAGGATCGCAAGCGTATGCCCAACCCCTAGTTTCCGTGCATCGCCTTCGCCGAGCCGTTCGCGAGTTCCTTCGCCCATGCCGCGCCGGACCGTTCCGACCACCGTGTCGGCATGAGCCAGCCGCATCCTTCGGATTTTCCCTGGCGCAAAACCGTGTACTCCCAAACGCAAATTGATCCGGTGGTCAGCTTCCGCAACTCGCAGGGCGAGCAGGTGCGGGGCACGATCATTAATCTCCAGAGAAAATCTCTGGTGATGGAAGTCTATAACCCGTACTCGATTGTCCAGGTCAGCGAGGTATTGAGCGACCTGAGCGTCAGGATCGGGGCCAAGAACGCCTATCTTGGCAAAGCGGTGGTGATGAGCCTGGTCAATACCGGTCTCACGGCGGTGGTCTCGCTGACGCTGATCGACGAATGGCGCGAACTGAGCGACCTGCCCAACGAGCCCCGCTCGGTGGGGCGCGAGGCCGAGCTGTTCGTCAGCGACTGGGACACGCGCTTCAACATCCGCCGCGATTACCAGATCGCCGTCAACGAGATGCGCGCCTTCCTGTCCGAGGTCTCGCGCTGGGTCGAGCAGGTCGACCTGACCGAAAGCCTGCCCAAGGTCGACGGCCGCTTGCGCGCAGACGTGTTCCAGGAGCTGGCCACGCCGCTGATGGTGAAGGTCAAGTCGTACCTGGACCGGCTCGAAGGGGAGGCCGAGCGCGTCGACGTCGAGCTGGCGCCGGTGCATCGAACCTATGCGCAATCGGCGCTGCATCCGCTGCTGCTGCGCGCGCCGTTCGTCTATCGCACCTTCACCAAGCCGCTCGGCTACGCCGGCGACTACGAGATGGTGAACCAGATCCTGAGCGATCCGCAGCAGGGACCGACCACCTACTTCCAGATCGTCAATACCGCCTTCCTGAAGGCGGCGGTCGCCACCGCGCACCGCAACCGCATCGATCTGCTGGTCAACTTCCTCAGCCGGCAGGCGGACAGCGCCCGCGCGGCGGGGCGGCCGTTCCGCGTGCTGAACGTCGGCTGCGGCCCGGCCTTCGAGATCCAGCGCTTTGCGCGCGAATACGCCGAGCCGGACCGGCTGTCGTTCCAGCTGGTCGACTTCAGCGAGGAGACCCTCGAATTTACCCGCGGCTCCATCCAGCGCGCCGCCCGGGAGGCGGGACGCAGCCTGCAGGTCGAGATGGTGCACGAGTCGGTGCACGAGCTGCTCAAGCGGCGTATCGCGGTCGAGGATCCTTCGGTGCGCGAGTTCGATGCGGTCTATTGCGCCGGCCTGTTCGACTATCTGTCCGACAAGGTCTGCGCCCGTCTGCTGAGCCATTTCGCCGCGCGCACGCGCCCGGGCGGGCGGGTGCTGGTCACCAACGTCCATTCGAACAATCCCGAGCGATACGGGATGGAACATCTGCTCGAGTGGTACCTGATCTATCGCGACGAACCGAAGATGCTGAGCCTGCTGCCCGAGCAGTCGACCGACCACGAGGTCTATGTCGATGCCACGGGCGTCAACGTGTTCGCTGAAGCCACCATCTCCTGAGGCGGCGCCGCCGATCTGCCATGACTGTCAACCGACTCTACGCCGGATACCAGGCCGAACTGGCCGACTTTCGCCTGGCGTTCAGCCGCGGCGGGGCCTACACCGCCATCGTGCTGGTGCTGCTCGGCATGGGTCTCGACTACGGCCAGTACCCGGAGTGGCAGGGACCCTTCGCGGTCGCGCGCATCGTCGTCTCGATGCTGATCGCCGGCATCGTCGTGGTGCTGTACAGCCAGCACGGGCGCAGGCTGGCGCCATGGCTGACGCTGTCGTGGCTGTTGCTGCCGCAGCTGATGATCGCGTGGATGATCTGGGAGACCGATGGCGTCGCCTCGCCGTACTACGTCGGCCTGAACCTGGCGATCTTCGCCTCGGGTATCGCGCTGCCGTTCGGCCTGTGGCAGAACGTGGTGTTCGGCGGCCTGTCGTACCTTTGCTATCTGGTGGCCTGCCTGCTGCATCCGGACGGCCTGCATCCGGTCGGCACCTTCCTGGTCAACTCGCTGTTCGTGCTGTTTGCCGGCGCCGCCAGCGCGGTCTACACCTACTTCAACGAGAAGGGCCGCTTCCAGCTGTTCCGGCTGAAGGAAGAACTGGCCAACAAGAACGACGAGCTGGCCCGCATCAACGAGAATCTGGCGCAGATCAAGGGCCAGCTGCTGCAGCAGGAGAAGATGGCCGCGGTCGGTACGCTGGCCGCGGGGCTGCTGCACGAGGTCAACAACCCGGTCAATTTCTGCCTGATGGCGATCGAGATCGCGCTGGAGGAACCGCAGGCCAAGGAGAGCGCCTCGCTGCAGGAATGCCTGATCGACGCCCGGCAAGGGATGCAGCGGATCCAGCATATCGTCTCGGACCTGAAGATCTTTGCCTATCGGCAACCCGGCGCCGAGGTCGAGGGCCGCCCCTTTCTGTTCGAGAAGGCGCTCGACTCGGCCAGCCGGCTGACCGCGCACGAACTGCGCGGCGTGCGGATGACGCGCGAGCTGCCGCCGGACACGCTGGTGTTCGGCGACGAGGCCGCCATCATCGGCGTGCTGATCAACCTGTTCTCGAACGCCGCGCTGGCGATGCGCAAGGCCGGCACGCCGGCACCGGCGATCCATACCACCGTGGTGTGGAAGGACGGCCGGCTGCACGTCAACGTACGCGACAACGGCCCGGGCATCCCCAGCGAGAATCTCGCGCGCGTGTTCGAGCCCTTCTTCACCACGCGCGAGGTCGGCCAGGGCCTGGGCCTGGGCCTGTCGATCAGCTATGCGGTGATCGAGCGGCATGGCGGCGTGCTGTTCGCCGAAAGCGAACTGGGCCAGTGGGCCGCGTTCAGCTTCGATCTGCCGCGGGCGGAATGAGCGCGCCATGACGGAACAGCGGACAGACATGCGGACAGAGCCGCGGACCGAACTGCGGACCGATTTGCGCCAGCCGCGGCTGACCGTGCTCTACGTCGACGACGAGGAGATGGCCTGCAAGTATTTCGCCCGCGCGGCCGGCGCGGAGTACGAAGTGCTGCTCGCCCAGGGCGCGGACCAGGCCATCGAGATGCTGCGCAACGACAGCGGCCGCACCGCGGTGCTGGTCACGGACTTCCGCATGCCGGGGCGCAACGGCGCCGATCTGCTGCGGCAGGTCGCCGCCGAGTATCCGCAGATCGTGCGGATCCTGGTGACGGCCTACGCCGACAAGGACATGCTGCTGCAGACCGTCAACAGCGGCGAGGTGTTTCGCATCCTCGAGAAGCCGCTCGGCCTGCAGGCGGTGCGGGATGTGCTGGCGCTCGCGCGGGAGCGTCATCGCGAACGGCAGTCGCGGCACCAGCGGCTGACCGCGATCGACGAGACGCTGGCTTTCCTCGCGCACGAACTTAACACCCCGCTGGCGGCTATCGCGAATTTCGCCCGCGGTGTTGAAAGCCGCAGCAGCGCCGAATACGATCCGCAGCGCCAGGCCGAGATCGGCCAGGCGGCCGCGGTGATGCACAGCAATGCGCAGTACTGCCTGGCGGTGATTTCGTCGTTCCTGCAGTCGGTGCGCGGCAATGGCGAACGGCCGCTGACCAGCGAGAACGATCGCGACATCACCGCAGGCAGCCTGATCATGGCGCTGCTCGACAGCTATCCGTTCACCGGACCGCAGCGCAACTGGGTCGAGGTCGAACTGCACGGCGACTTCATCGTCCATACGCTGCCGAACTGCGTGTCGCTGGTGCTGTCGTCGCTGCTGAACAATGGCTTGCGGGCGCTGACCGATGTCCCCAAGCCGTCGCTGCGCTTCCGTGTCGTGGCGCAGCCCGACCCCGTGATCTGCATCAGCGACAACGGTCCAGGCATTCCGCCCGACGTGATGGAGCGCCTGCTGGTCGATCCGGTCACCACGCATGCCGCCGCGGGCGGAAATGGCCTCGGCATGATTTTCTGCAACCGCGTCATGCAGTCGTTCGGCGGCGGCATCCGGATCGAATCGATTCCGGGCGCCGGCACCACCGTGACGCTGGAATTCCCTCAGACGAAGAATCGAATGCACAGCAATAGGAGCGGTCAATGAACGAACCGAACGACAACCAGGCATCGCCTCCCGCGATTCTGTTCGTCGACGACGAGGCCACCGCGGTCAAGTATTTCCAGAGGGCGATCGGCGGGCTGGCGCCCGTGGTCACCGGCGGTTCGGTCGAGGAGGGCAAGGCGCTGCTCGAAGCCCATGGCGACACGCTGGCCGTGCTGGTCTCCGACCAGCGCATGCCGGGCGAATACGGCAACGAGCTGCTGCGCCATGCGCGCGAGCACTATCCGCATATCGTCCGCATCCTGACCACCGCGTATTCCGAGCTCGAGTCGACCGTGCAGGCGGTCAACGAAGGGCAGATCCACCGCTATATCAAGAAGCCGTGGGACATTACCGCGCTGCGCATGGAGCTCAAGCAGGCGCTGGAGATCGCCGGCCTGCGCCGCGAGCGCGACCAGCTGGTGCGCGAGAAGCTGAGCGTGATCCAGCGCCAGACGCTGGCGGGGCGCATCGGCATGGTGCGCGCGCTGTGCGCCAGCCTGATCGGTCCGGAGCGCTTCCAGCCGGTCGAGACCTATCTGGCCGCCGCCGTGATGGCCGGTGCCAAGGGTCCGGAGCCCGACTGGGCCAGGATGGACTACGCCGACCTGATCGGCGCCGAAAGCCAGCGCAGCGGCGCCTTCGGCCATGCGGTGGCGAGCCGGCTGGCACAACTGCGCAGCGCGCATGACGCCGCGGCGGGTGCCGACGCGCTGGCGGTGATCGCGCAGCAGCTGGGCGAGGCGGTGCGCCGCGATGGTGACGCGCTGGTGTGGCTGTCGTTGCCGGTGCTGTCCGAATTCCTCGGCGCGCCGGTCGGCACCGCGGTGTCGGACCAGCACGCAGCGTGGTTTGCCGCGCTGCTGTGGCTCGATCGCAGCGGCAATGCGCTGCAGATGCTGCGCGACGGCAATACCATCGTCTCGCGCCTGGCGCCGGCGTCGACGCAGTTCGGCGCCGACCGGCTGGCGATCTGGATCGAGCAGTTCTGACCGAACCTGACAGCATCTGAAGGAAGCCGGTTTGCTTCCTTCCGCCGGGAGCGGGGCAATGAAAAAACGGGGCCTGAGCCCCGTTTTTTTACGCCTGCTTACTGGCTAGCGGCACGTCATGCCTGCGCGCCGTAGTTCGGATCGTCGCGGTCTGCCCCGCCGGCCTTCTTTTCGCCCTTGATCAGGTCCTCGCGCTTGACGCCCAGCCACATGGCCAGCGCCGCGGCGACGAACACCGACGAATAGATGCCGAACAGGATGCCCACCGTCAGCGCCAGCGCGAAGTAGTGCAGCGTCGGACCGCCGAAGAAGAACATCGACAGCACCATCATCTCGGTCGAGCCGTGCGTGATGATGGTTCGCGAGATGGTGCTGGTGATCGCGTTGTCGATGACCTCGTGGGTATTCATCTTGCGGAACTTGCGGAAGTTCTCGCGGATCCGGTCGAAGATCACCACCGACTCGTTGACCGAATAGCCGAGCACCGCCAGCACCGCCGCCAGCACCGACAGCGAGAATTCCCACTGGAAGAAGGCGAAGAAGCCCAGGATGATCACGATGTCGTGCAGGTTGGCGATGATGCCCGCCACCGCGAACTTCCATTCGAAGCGGATCGACAGGTAGATCACGATGCCGGCGATCACGCACAGCAGCGCCAGCAGGCCGTCGGTGGCCAGCTCCTTGCCGACCTGCGGGCCGACGAATTCGACGCGCTGCAGGTTGGCGTCGGGCGAGACCGCCTTGAGCGCGCCCATCACCTGCTCGCTCTGCTGTGCCGAGCTGACCGGCTTGCCGTCGGCGCCTTTCTGCAGCGGCAGGCGGATCATCACGTCGCGCGAGGTGCCGAAGTTCTGCACCTGCACGTCGGTGTAGCCGAGCTTGCCGACCTGGCCGCGGATCCGTTCCAGGTCGGCGGGTTGCTGGTAGCTGACCTCCATCACCGTGCCGCCGGTGAATTCGATCGACAGGTGCAGGCCCTTCTGCCAGAGGAAAAAGACGGCGGCGAAGAACGTCACGAAGGAGATCACGTTGAAGATCAACGCGTGCTTCATGAACGGAATGTCGCGCCGGATGCGGAAGAATTCCATGGTGAATCCTGTATCTGCTGCAGCGTGCTGCGTTCGGGTGTTTCGTTCGAGGGTATCGTGCGAAGGTGACGTTCGAGGGTGACGTTCGAGTCTGGCCGTCAGGCCGGAGCCGCGGGGCAGGGCCCCGCCGCGCTCACGCTCATTGCCCTCACTTGTTGGCCACGGTGCCCTTGTTGTCCGGGCCGGGCTTCCAGATCTGGCCGATCGACACGCTCTGCAGCTTCTTCTTGCGGCCGTACCAGAGGTTGACCAGGCCGCGGTTGAAGAACACCGCCGAGAACACCGACGTCAGGATGCCCAGGCAGTGCACCACCGCGAAGCCGCGCACCGGGCCCGAGCCGAAGGCCAGCAGCGCCAGGCCGGCGATCAGCGTGGTCACGTTCGAGTCCAGGATCGTGGCCCAGGCGCGGTCGAAGCCGACCGCGATCGCCATCTGCGGCGACGCCCCCGCGCGGAGTTCCTCGCGGATGCGCTCGTTGATCAGCACGTTGGCGTCGATCGCCATGCCGAGCACCAGCGCGATGGCCGCGATGCCGGGCAGCGTCAGCGTGGCCTGCAGCATCGACAGCACCGCGATCAGCAGCAGCAGGTTGACGCCCAGCGCGATCACCGAGAACACGCCGAACAGCAGGTAGTACAGCACCATGAAGACGGCGATCGCGGCAAAGCCGTAGGCCACCGAGTCGAAGCCCTTCTCGATGTTGTCGGCGCCCAGCGACGGGCCGATGGTGCGTTCCTCGATGATGTCCATCGGCGCGGCCAGCGAGCCGGCGCGCAGCAGCAGCGCGAGGTCGTTGGCGGCCTCGGTCGAGTACGAGCCGGTGATCTGGAAGCTCGAGCCCAGTTCGGACTGGATCGTCGCCACCGTCAGCACTTCACCCTTGCCCTTCTCGAACAGCACGATGCCCATCGGCTTGCCGATGTTCTCGCGCGAGACGTCGCGCAGCACGCGGCCGCCCTGGGCGTCGAGCTTGATGTTGACCGAGGGGCGCTGGTTCTGGTCGAAGCCGGCCGACGCGCTTTCGATGCGGTCCCCGGTGAAGATCACCTGCTTCTTCAGCACCACCGGGGCGCCGTTGCCGTGCAGGAACAGCTCGCTGCCGAACGGGATCGGATCGCCCTGGCGCGGGGCGCGCGGTGCGTCCGGATCGACCAGGCGGGCCTCCAGCGTGGCGGTGCGGCCGATGATGTCCTTGGCCTTGGCGGTGTCCTGCACGCCCGGCAGCTGCACCACGATGCGCTCCGCGCCTTGCTGCTGGATCACCGGCTCGGCCACGCCCAGTTCATTGACGCGGTTGTGCAGCGTGGTGATGTTCTGCTTCACGGCGGCGTCCTGCACCGCGCGGCGCGCCACCTCGGTGAAGGTGCCGACCACGTTGTTGCCGTCCATCGCGAAGGTCAGGTCCGGCAGGCTGTCGGCCAGCACGCCGCGGGCGCGGGTGGCGTCCTCGGGGTTGTTGAAGCGCACCGTCACGCGGTCGCCGTTGCGGTCCACGCCGCCGTGGCGGATGCCCTTGTCGCGCAGCACGGTGCGCGCGTCGCCGGCCAGGCTGTCCAGCTTCTTGTCGACCGCGCCCTTCATGTCGACCTGCAGCAGGAAGTGCACGCCGCCGCGCAGGTCCAGGCCCAGGTACATCGGCAGCGCATGCAGCGAGGTCAGCCACTTCGGCGAGCCGGACAGCAGGTTCAGCGCGACCACATAGGTCGGATCGTTGGGATCGGGATTGAGCGCGCGCGACAGCACGTCCTTGGCGCGCAGCTGCTCGTCGGTGGTGCGGAAGCGCGCCTTGACCGAGCCGGACTGTCCCGACACGTCATAGAACACGCCGTCGGGCTGCAAGCCGTTCTGCGCCAGCACCTGCTCGATCTGCTTCTGCATCGCCAGATCGACCTTGACGGTGGCCTTGCCCGACGAGACCTGCACCGCAGGCGCCTCGCCGAAGAAGTTGGGCAGCGTATAGATGATGCCGATGGCAAGCGCCACCAGGATCACGAGGTATTTCCAAAGCGGATAGCGATTCATCTTCGGCCAGTCTTTCTACGGTCTTTCTACGGCCGGCGCAGCGCGCGGACGGGATTCCGCGGGCGTATCGCGCAGGCAACCGGTTGGCAAACAGCCGCCTGGCCCGACCGGAGACTTCCCGGGGCTGGGCCAGGCGGCTGTGCGGGCACGCTATTGGCGGCGTGCCGGAACCTTGCGGCGGACCCGCAAGGCCTGAGAGAGCGAGGGGCTCAGAGCGCCTTCAGCGAACCCTTCGGCAGCACCGCGGTGACGGCGTTCTTCTGCACCGTGATCTCGGTGCCTTCGGCGATTTCCAGCGTCACATACTGCTCGTTGACCTTGGTGACCCGGCCCAGGATGCCGCCGGCGGTGACGACTTCGTCGTTCTTGGCCAGCGCTTCCAGCATCGCCTTGGCTTCCTTCTGCCGCTTCATCTGCGGGCGGATCATGATGAACCACAGCACCGCGAACATCAGGATGATCGGCAGGAAACTCATCAGGCCACCCGCCGCGCCGCCGGCCCCGCCGGCGGTCTGGGCAAATGCGTTCGAAATCAGCACGTTGCTTCTCCGTCACAAAATTGATTCAAGGAATCGGGCATTCTATCACCCGGTTCGGCCCGTTCAGCGGCTTGTGTCGCCTTGCCGGGCCCGCCCGTCGCGGGCCGCCGGCGGCAGGGCGGCCGGGGCCGTCTTACTGCGTGCCGCGCGCCCTGTCGGCGGCGAACTGGCGGCGGAAGGCGTCGAAGCGGTGCTGCTCGATCGCCTCGCGGATTTCGCGCATCAGCTGCAGGTAGTAATACAGATTGTGGATCGTATTGAGCCGCGCGCCCAGAATTTCTCCGACCCGGTGCAGATGGTGCAGATAGGCCCGCGAGAAATTGCGGCAGGTGTAGCAGGCGCAGCTTTCGTCCAGCGGCCGCGGGTCGTTGCGGTGCGCCGCGTTCTTGATCTTGACGTCGCCGAAGCGGGTAAACAGCCAGCCGTTGCGGGCATTGCGGGTCGGCATCACGCAGTCGAACATGTCGACGCCGGAGGCCACGCCCGCCACCAGGTCCTCCGGCGTGCCGACGCCCATCAGATAGTGCGGCTTGTCCGCCGGCAGCCTCGGGCCGACGTGTTCGAGCACCCGCATCATGTCTTCCTTGGGCTCGCCGACCGACAGGCCGCCGATCGCCAGGCCATGGAAGCCGAGCTCCGACAGCCCGGCCAGCGATTCGTCGCGCAGGTCCTCGAACATGCCGCCCTGGACGATGCCGAACAGCGCGTTCGGGTTGGCCAGCCGCTCGAACTCGTCGCGCGAGCGCTTGGCCCAGCGCAGGCTCATGCGCATCGAGCGCGCGGCCTCCTCGTGCGTGGCCGGGCGGCCCTCGATCTCGTACGGCGTGCATTCGTCGAACTGCATCACGATGTCCGAGTTCAGCGTGCGCTGGATCTGCATCGAGATCTCGGGCGACAGGAACAGCTTGTCGCCGTTGACCGGCGAGGCGAAGGTCACGCCTTCCTCGGTGATCTTGCGCAGCTCGCCCAGCGAGAACACCTGGAAGCCGCCCGAATCGGTCAGGATCGGCTTGTCCCAGCCGATGAAGCGGTGCAGGCCCTGGTGGGTGTCGATGACCTCCAGCCCGGGCCGCAGCCACAGATGGAAGGTATTGCCCAGGATGATCTGCGCGCCGATTCCGTTGAGCTCCAGCGGCGACATCGCCTTGACCGAGCCATAGGTGCCGACCGGCATGAAGATCGGCGTCTCGACCACGCCGTGGTTCAGGGTGACGCGGCCGCGGCGGGCGTTGCCGTCGGTGGTGAGCAGTTCGAATTCGAGCATGGCGTAGGGGTGGCGGAGATTCGGTGGGCCGGGGCGTGCCGGGGCAGGGCGCGGGCGGCGGTTCAGGGCTGGCGCTGCAGCAGCATCGCGTCGCCGTAGCTGAAGAAGCGATAGCGCTGCTCGACCGCATGGCGATAGGCGATGCGGATCGGCTCGATGCCGGCCAGCGCCGACACCAGCATCAGCAGCGTCGACTTGGGCAGATGGAAGTTGGTGATCAGCGCGTCGACCAGCCGGAAGCAATAGCCCGGCGTGATGAAGATGTCGGTGTCGCCGCTGCCGGCCCGCAGTTCGCCTTCGGGCGTCGCGGCCGATTCCAGCGCGCGCAGCGAGGTGGTGCCGACCGCGATCACGCGGCCGCCGGCGGCGCGGGTGTCGCGCACCGCCTGCGCCAGTTCCTCGGAGATCGCGTACCACTCCGAATGCATCTTGTGCTCGGCCAGGTTCTCGGTGCGCACCGGCTGGAAGGTGCCGGCGCCGACGTGCAGCGTCAGGAAGGCGCGCTGCACGCCGTGGGCGTCGAGCCGGGCGAACAGCGCGTCGTCGAAATGCAGCCCGGCCGTCGGCGCCGCCACCGCGCCCGGATGACGCGCATAGACGGTCTGGTAGCGGCTCTCGTCGTAGGCGTCCGGATCGTGCGTGATATAGGGCGGCAGCGGCAGGCGGCCGAAGCGCTCGATCAGGTCCAGCGCCGGCTCGGGAAAGCGCAGCGTGAAAAACTGGTCCACGCGCGGGCCGACCGTGACATCGAAGGCATCGGCCAGCCGCAGCGTGCTGCCCTCGGCCGGCGTCTTCGAGGCGCGCACCTGGGCCAGCACCGTGTCGGCGTCGAGCACGCGCTCGACCAGCACTTCGACCTTGCCGCCGCTGGCCTTCTGGCCGAAGAAGCGGGCCTTGATCACGCGGGTGTCGTTGAACACCAGCAGGTCGTTCGGGCGCAGATAGTCGGTCAGGTCGGCGAAGGCGCGATCGTCC
This sequence comes from Cupriavidus cauae, assembly GCF_008632125.1. Classification (GTDB taxonomy): domain Bacteria; phylum Pseudomonadota; class Gammaproteobacteria; order Burkholderiales; family Burkholderiaceae; genus Cupriavidus; species Cupriavidus cauae. Next base: position 253,879 of record NZ_VWRN01000034.1, on the reverse strand, counting down.
AGCTCGGTGGCGCCGTCCGCGCCGGTCCGCACGACCAGCAGCCGGCTCGCGCTGCGGTCGGGCAGCGCGGTCTGGGCGATCAGTTCGGGGGGCAGCGGAAAGTCGAAATCGGACAGCGTCAGCATAAAAGGACAGGGACCGGCGCCTCGCAACGAGGCCGGCGGCAGGTGCAAAAGGGGCAGCGGGTCGGGATACCGCCGGTGGCGCCTGGAGCGCGCGGCGCAGGCATGGGTACAATCGGCGGACCCGCTATTGTAAGGCTTCGGCCGCCAGGCTTGCCGCCATGGCCGTGATGGCGGGTATTCCGCCGGGGCGACCCGCGGAGCGCCGACGGCCCCGCCGTTTCCCACGATCCGATCCGACACGCCCGCGGCGCCGCCGCGCCCTGCCGACCACGCCTCGATGCCCGTCACCGCCAGCGAACGCACGCCCGAGCCAGACGCCCAGCCGCCATCGGCCAAGCCGGCCGCCAAGGCCGCGAAGTCGGCCAAGTCCGGCGCGCCCGCCAAGGCCGACGCGCCCGCCAAATCCGGCAAGGCCGCCGCACCGTCGTCGGCCATGGCCAAGCTCGCCAAGCTGGGCCTGAAGCGAGACGTCGACCTGGTGCTGCATCTGCCGATGCGCTACGAGGACGAGACCACGCTGCTGCCGATCAGGGAGGCCGTGCATCGCGCGGGCTTGGGCTTCGCCGTGCAGGTCGAGGGCGAGGTGGTGTCCAGCGAGGTCACGCTGCGGCCGCGCCGGCAACTGGTGGTGCGCATCGCCGACGACAGCGGCGAGCTGACGCTGCGCTTTCTCAATTTCTACGGCAGCCAGGCCAGGCAGATGGCCGAGGGCGTGCGGCTGCGCGTGCGCGGCGAGGTCCGCGGCGGCTTCTTCGGCGCCGAGATGATCCATCCGGTCGTGCGCCCGGTCGGCCCCGACGAGCCGCTGCCGGACCGCTTGACGCCGGTCTATCCCGCTACCGCCGGCATCTCGCAGGCCTATCTGCGCAAGGCGATCGGCGGGGCGCTGCAGCGCACGCCGCTGCCGGAGACGCTGCCGCGGCCGCTGCTGGACGGCCCGCTGGCGCCGTTGAAGCTGCAGCCGCTGGCCGAATCGCTGCGGCTGCTCCATGCGCCGCCGCCGCAGGTCGACGAGGCCGCGCTGATCGACCGCTCGCACCCGGCGTGGGTGCGCATCAAGTTCGACGAACTGCTGGCCCAGCAGCTGTCGCTCAAGCGCGCGCAGGCGGCGCGCCGCGCCCGCAACGCGCCGCCGATGCCGCGCCGCGCCGGCGGCCTGCTGGACCGTTTCCTCGCCGCGCTGCCGTTCGCGCTGACCGGCGCGCAGCAGCGCGTGGTCAAGGAGATCGCCGCCGACATGGGCGCGCCGCACCCGATGCACCGGCTGCTGCAGGGCGATGTCGGCAGCGGCAAGACCATCGTCGCGGCACTGGCCGCCTGCCAGGCGATCGACGCCGGCTACCAGGCCGCGCTGATGGCGCCGACCGAGATCCTGGCCGAGCAGCATTACCGCAAGCTGTCGGGCTGGCTCGCGCCGCTGGGCGTCGAGGTGGTATGGCTGGCCGGGAGCCTGAAGCGCACCGAAAAGCGCGAGGCCGTGGCACGGGTCGAGTCGGGCCAGGCGCAACTTGCGATCGGCACCCACGCGCTGATCCAGGACACGGTGCGTTTCGCGAAGCTGGGTCTGTCGGTCGTCGACGAGCAGCACCGCTTCGGCGTGGCGCAGCGGCTGGCTCTGCGCGGCAAGGCGGACGGGGCCGAGCAGGACGGCGCGGGGTCCGCACCACACGCCGACGAGCCCGCCACCGTGCCGCACCAGCTGATGATGTCGGCCACGCCGATCCCGCGCACGCTGGCAATGACCTACTACGCCGACCTCGACGTGTCGGTGATCGACGAGCTGCCGCCCGGCCGCAGCCCGGTGGTCACGCGGCTGGTCAACGACGCGCGCCGCGACGAGGTGATCGAGCGCGTGCACCACGCCGCCGCGCAGGGCCGGCAGGTCTACTGGGTCTGTCCGCTGATCGAGGAGAGCGAGGCGCTGCAGCTGCAGACCGCGCAGGAAACCTACGAGACGCTGGCCGCCGCCTTGCCGGACCTGGAGGTCGGGCTGGTCCATGGGCGCCTGCCGCCGGCCGAGAAGGCCGCCGTGATGGACGCGTTCTCGGCCAACCGGCTGCAGGTGCTGGTGGCGACCACGGTGATCGAGGTCGGCGTCGACGTGCCCAACGCCTCGCTGATGGTGATCGAGCATGCCGAGCGCTTCGGCCTCGCGCAGCTGCATCAGCTGCGCGGCCGCGTCGGCCGGGGCAGCGCGGAGTCGGTCTGCCTGCTGATGTACCAGGCGCCGCTGTCGCCGACCGCCAAGCAGCGGCTGGCGACGATGCGCGAGACGACCGACGGCTTCGAGATCGCCCGGCGCGACCTGCAGATTCGCGGGCCGGGCGAGTTCCTGGGGGCGCGCCAGTCGGGCGAGGCGATGCTGCGCTTTGCCGATCTCGAAACCGACGCCTGGCTGGTCGAGCCGGCGCAGCAGGCGGCGGAACTGCTGCTGAGCCGTTACCCCGAAGCGGCGCAGGCGCATCTGTCGCGCTGGCTGGGCGGGCGGGAGCATTACTTGAAGGCGTGAAGGCGTGAAGGCGTGAAGGCGTGAAAGGGCGAGGGCGTCGGGGCGTGAGGGCCTGAGGGCGTGAGGGCCCGAGGGCGTGAGGGCGTGAGGGCGTGAGGGCGTGAGGGCGTGGGAGCCGAGAATCCCGGGCCGCAAGCTCGGAAGTCCGCCTTCGCCGCGCCGGTGGTCAAGAGCAGTGCACGCCGCTTTGCCGCGCGGCTCTGACAGAACCTCGATTCGAAGGTAAAATCTATCGCTTCTGAAAAGCGATAATTTGCGAAGCACTTCTGTCACGTGCTTTCGCGGCGATTCGACCGGCGATCCGACTGTCTCGCCGGCTGCATCAGCCCGCCGGGACACCTCTTTCGGACCATCCCGGCATCGCCCGCTCCACCACAATCCCAAGCCGATACGACATGACGCTGACCGAACTGAAGTACATCGTTGCCGTCGCGCGAGAGCGCCATTTCGGCCGTGCCGCCGAGGCCTGCTTCGTGTCGCAGCCGACGCTGTCGGTGGCCATCAAGAAGCTGGAAGACGAGCTGAACGTGCAGATCTTCGAGCGCGGCACCTCCGAGGTCTCGGTGACCGCGGTCGGCGAGCAGATCGTCGCGCAGGCGCAGCGGGTGCTGGAACAGACCATGGCGATTCGCGAGATCGCCAAGCAGGGCAAGGACCCGCTGGCCGGGCCGCTGCGCGTCGGCGTGATCTACACGATCGGGCCGTACCTGCTGCCGGCGCTGGTCAAGCAGATGATCCACACCGTGCCGCAGATGCCGCTGATGCTGCAGGAGAACTACACGGTCAAGCTGATCGAACTGCTCAAGCAGGGCGAGATCGACTGCGCGATCATGGCCGAGCCATTCCCGGACTCCGGCCTGACGGTGCGGCCGCTGTACGACGAGCCCTTCGTCGTCGCGGTGCCGCGCGGGCATCAGCTGGAAAAGGCGGAAAACGTCGCGCCCGACGAACTGAAGCAGCAAACCATGCTGCTGCTGGGCAGCGGCCACTGCTTCCGCGACCATGTGCTGGGCGTCTGCCCGGAACTGTCGCGCTTCTCGCAGGCCGCCGACGGCATCCAGAAGACCTTCGAGGGCTCCTCGCTCGAGACCATCCGCCATATGGTGGCCAGCGGTGTCGGCATTACCGTGCTGCCGCGGACCTCGGTGCCCGACATGCACGCCGGCAACGATCTGCTGTCCTACGTGCCGTTCGCCGAGCCGGTGCCCGATCGCCGCGTCGTGCTCGCCTGGCGCAAGAGCTTCACCCGGCTGCCGGCAATGGAAGCGCTGTGCGCGGCGGTGGCGGCCTGCGAACTGCCGGGCGTGCGGAAGCTGACGCCGGACGCGCTGGCCAAGGCGGCCTGAGGCTTTCCGGACCCTCTCCAGACCGTTTCTCCGAGCGCGGCCGGCGCCGCGCTGCGCCTCGGACCCGCCGGATGCAGCGACCTCTTTCGGGCTCCTTTCGGCTCGCTTCCCCCGCCGCCTTTTCCTCGCCGTCTGCCGCTTCGTTCCGCCTTCTTCCCCGCCGGCCCGCCTGTTAGCTTTACGCTATATCATAGTTTTAAATAATTAAATTCCTATACCAATAGGTGATTGTTAAACTCCTTCCATCGACGCACGATACCGCTCGCAAAAGGAGTCAGCATGAACCGCAACCGTCCCTTGCCGTTGCCCGCCCCGGGCGCCGTCTGGCGCGACCTGCGCCGTCAGCTGACCGACTGCCTGGCCTGTTTCGCCACCGTCTATTGATGGGCGACAGCCTGCGGCGGCGTCACGGCGGCATCGCAAACGCCGCGTAGTCTCGCGGTCGTTGATGCAGCCGTTTCGCGCATCCCGGTATTTCCGTATTTCCGGTATTCCCCGGTTACTCCGTACCACCCTATCCCCACCAGCAGAGGTCACGATGAGCAAGGACAAGGACACCCTCACCACCGCCGCCGGCGCGCCGGTCGCCGACAACCAGAATTCGCTGACCGCCGGCGTGCGCGGTCCGATGCTGCTGCAGGACGTCTGGTTCCTGGAGAAGCTGGCGCACTTCGATCGCGAGGTCATTCCCGAGCGGCGCGTGCATGCCAAGGGCTCGGGTGCCCACGGCACCTTCACCGTGACGCATGACATCACGCAGTACACCAAGGCCTCGATCTTCGCCGAGGTCGGCAAGCAGACCCCGCTGTTCCTGCGCTTCTCGACGGTGGCCGGCGAGCGCGGCGCCGCCGATGCCGAGCGCGACGTGCGCGGCTTCTCGGTCAAGTTCTATACCGACGAGGGCAACTGGGACGTGGTGGGCAACAACACGCCGGTGTTCTTCGTCCGCGATCCGCTCAAGTTCCCCGACTTCATCCACACGCAGAAGCGCAATCCGCGCACCAACCTGCGCGATCCGATCGCGGTCTGGGACTTCTGGTCGCGCCATCCCGAATCGCTGCACCAGGTCACGATCCTGATGAGCGACCGCGGCCTGCCGCAGAACTACCGGCAGATGCACGGCTTCGGCTCGCATACGTACTCGTTCATCAACGCGGCGGGCGAGCGCTTCTGGGTCAAGTTCCACTTCAAGTCGCAGCAGGGCATCGCCAACTGGACCAACGAGGAAGCGGCCAAAGTGGTCGCCGGCGACCGCGAGAGCGCGCAGCGCGACCTGTACGAGAACATCGAGCAAGGCAATTTCCCGCGCTGGAAGCTGCAGGTGCAGATCATGCCCGAGGCCGACGCCGCGACGTATCGCATCAATCCGTTCGACCTGACCAAGGTGTGGCCGCATGCCGACTACCCGCTGATCGACGTCGGCGTGCTGGAGCTGAACCGCAATCCGGACAACTATTTCGCCGAGGTCGAGCAGGTGGCGATGAACCCGTCCAACATCGTGCCCGGCATCGGCTTCTCGCCGGACCGGATGCTGCAGGGCCGGCTGTTCTCGTACGGGGACACGCAGCGCTACCGGCTGGGCGTCAATCACCACCAGATCCCGGTCAACGCGCCGAAATGCCCGTTCCACAACAGCTTCCACCGCGACGGCGCGATGCGCGTGGACGGCAACCAGGGCAGCAAGCTGAACTACGAGCCGAACCGGCAGGGCGCTTTCGCCGCCGGCGAGCGCGCGGTCGAGCCGCCGCTGGCGGTGGGCGCGGTGGCGGACCGCTTCGACCACCGGGCGGACGACGACGATTACTACAGCCAGCCGCGCGCGCTGTTCCAGCTGTTCGACGAGGGTCAGCGCCAGCGCCTGTTCGGCAATATCGCGGCGGCGATGCAGGGCGTGCCGGCCGACATCGTGCAGGTCCAGCTCGCGCACTTCCGCAAGGTTGATCCGGCCTATGCGGAAGGGGTGGAGCGGGCGCTGAACGTCCGCTGACCGTACGCTGAAGGTCGGCGCAGGGCGCCCGAACGGCCGGCGCGGGTTTGTCCGCGCCGCCGTTCGGATGCCATAATGCGATGCCGGGGCCGCTGGCGCAGAGCTGGCGGCCCCTGTCGCATTTTTTTCCGCAGTTAGTCGTGGCCACATCAGAACGGAGCGTATCGATCATGGCGAAGAAGAACGAGATGAGCGTGAACATCGGGATTTCGGACAAGGACCGCAAGAAGATCGCCGAGGGCCTGTCCAAGCTGCTGGCGGACACCTACACGCTTTATCTGAAGACGCACAACTTCCACTGGAACGTCACCGGCCCGATGTTCAACACGCTGCATCTGATGTTCGAGACGCAGTACACCGAACTGGCGCTGGCGGTCGACTCGATCGCGGAACGCATCCGCGCGTTGGGCTATCCGGCACCGGGCACCTACAAGGAATACGCGCGGCTGTCGTCGATCCAGGAGGAAGAGGGCGTGCCCGAGGCCACCGAGATGATCCGCAAGCTGGTCGAGGGCCAGGAGGCCGTGGTGCGCACCGCGCGCTCGATCTTCCCGCTGGTCGAGGCCGCCGCCGACGAGCCGTCCGCCGACCTGCTGACCCAGCGCATGCAGACGCACGAAAAGACCGCGTGGATGCTGCGCTCGATGCTGGCCTGAGCAGGCTCGCGTCCTGACGATGCGCCGCCGCCGCGCCGGCGGCGTATCGTTCCAGGTTGTGGCAGGGGCCTCGCCAGGGGCGATCGATCTGCCCGCGACCGCCGGGCCACGATGCCGATCCTGATCCGATCCTCGTCCGCTCCATCCTGGTCCCTCGCCGGTCCTTCCGATCCCTCGCCGCTCCCGATCCCTCCGCCAATCCCGTGCCGCTGTCCCCGTCCCACCACCCGACCCCGATGTTCGAACGTCTCGCCCTGTACGCGCGCCTGGTGCGCATCGACAAGCCGATCGGCACGCTGCTGCTGCTGTGGCCGACCTTGTGGGCGCTGTGGATGGCCGCCGGCGGGCCGCCGCCGTGGCCCATCTTCTGGATCTTCGTGGTCGGTACGTTCCTGATGCGCTCGGCCGGCTGCGCGATGAACGACTGGGCCGACCGCGACTTCGACAAGCATGTGAAGCGCACCCGCGAGCGGCCGCTGACAGCCGGGCGCATCCAGCCCTGGGAGGCGCTGGCGGTGGCCGGCACGCTGGCCGTGCTGGCCTTCCTGCTGATCCTGCCGCTCAATGCGCTGACCAAGTGGCTGTCGGTGGTGGCGGTGATCGTTGCGGCGACCTATCCCTTCTTCAAGCGCTTCTTCGCGATTCCGCAGGCGTACCTGGGCATCGCGTTCGGCTTCGGTATCCCGATGGCCTTCGCCGCGGTGCAGGAGCAGGTGCCACCGGTGGCCTGGCTGATGCTGCTGGCCAATGTGTTCTGGTCGGTCGCCTACGACACCGCGTATGCGATGGTCGATCGCGACGACGATCTGCTGATCGGCATGAAGACTTCGGCCATCACGTTCGGCCGCTTCGATGTCGCGGCGATCATGATCTGCTACGCCGGCTTCCTGGCGCTGATGGCGCTGGCCGGTGGCATGCTCGGACTGGGTTGGCCGTACTGGCTCGGCCTGGCGGCGGCCGCGGCGACCGCCGTGTACCACTACACGCTGATCCGCGGGCGCGACCGCATGCAGTGCTTCGCGGCGTTCCGCCACAACAACTGGCTGGGCGCCTGGGTGTTTGCCGGCACCGCGCTGGCGTACGCGCTGCGGTAGTCCTGTCGTTCCCGCATAGGGGACCAGCGACCTCGGGAACGAGCGGCGCCGGAAAGTCGCGGTCTCCCCGCCTGCGCGGGGACGACCGTCCTGCAATCCCGCCTCAACCCTCGCGGCCGAATTCCTCGCCCATTTCCGCGCCGCGCGCCGCCGCGGCGTGCACGGCCTTGACGAAGGCCTCGCCCACGCCCGACTGCTCCAGTACCGTCAGCGCCGCGTAGGTGGTGCCGCCCTTGGACGTCACACGCTCGCGCAGCGTCGCGACCGGCTCGCTCGATTGCGCCGCCAGCGCGGCCGCGCCGCGGAAGGTCTCGATCGCCAGCTGGCGGCCTTGCGCCGCGCTCAGGCCCAGCTCGGTGGCGGCGCGCTCCATCGCCTCGATCACGTAGAACACATAGGCCGGGCCGCTGCCCGAGACCGCGGTGACCGCGTCCATCTGCGCATCGTTGTCCAGCCACAGGCATTGGCCGACCGCCTCGGCCAGCGCGGTGGCGACGGCGCGGTCCTCGGCCGACAGGGCGGCCGGCGCGCTCAGCCCCGTCATGCCCTTGCCGGCCAGCGCCGGCGTATTGGGCATCGAGCGCACCACGCGCGCATGGCCGCCGAGCCAGCGCTGGATGTCCTGCAGGCGAATGCCGGCGGCCACGCTGACCACCAGGCCGCGGCTGCCGGCGGTGCGCAGATGCGGCAGCAGCTGCTCGGCCGCCTCGCGGAACTGCTGCGGCTTGGTCGCCATCACGATCACGTCGCTGCCGGCCAGTTCGACGTCGGGCGTCTCGACGGTATGCACGCGCTGCTCGCGCGCCAGCCGTTCGCGCGCGGGCGCGTAGGGATCGGCGACGCGGATCGACGAAGGCGGCACGCCGCGGGCGATCAGGCCGCCGATCAGGGCGGTGGCGAGGTTGCCGCCGCCGACGAAGCCGAAGGTCAGAGTGGTGAGCATGGGTGGGTCTCGCTGTGAGTCGGGAATCGGGGAATCGGGAAATCGGAACGTCGGCAGCCGGTCCCGGGACGGTTCGCGCCAGCCCGGGCAGCGTCAGGGCCGCATCAGGGCCGCATCACGGCGCGCCGGCCGGGTTCATGCCGCTTTCGGCCGGCCGCGGACGGGCGCCGAAGATCGCGGTGCCGACCCGCACGATCGTCGCGCCTTCGGCCACCGCCGCCTCGAGGTCGCCGGACATGCCCATCGACAGCGTGTCGACCGCCAGGCCGTCCTCGCGCAACGCGGCCAGCAGCGCGCGCAGCGCGGCGAAGGGGCGGCGCTGCGCCGCGATATCGTCCGCCGGCTCGGGAATGGCCATCAGCCCCCGCAGATGCAGATTGGGCAGCGGCGCGATGGCGCGCGCGAGGGCCAGCACGTCGGCCGGCGCGACGCCGCTCTTGCTGGCCTCGCCGCTGATATTGACCTGGATGCAGACCTGCAGCGGTCCCATCGAGGCGGGGCGCTGCGCCGACAGCCGCTCGGCGATGCGCAGCCGGTCGACCGAATGCACCCAGTCGAAGTGCTCGGCCACCGCGCGCGTCTTGTTGCTTTGCAGGGGACCGATGAAGTGCCACGACAGCTGCTCGCGCAGCGATGCCAGCGCGGCGATCTTGTCCAGGCCTTCCTGCACATAGTTCTCGCCGAAGGCGCGCTGGCCTGCCTCGAAGGCCGTGCGTACCGCGCCGGGCGGGAAGGTCTTGGACACCGCCAGCAGCGACACCTCGCCGGCCGATCGGCCCGCCTCGAGTTCGGCGGCGGCAAGGCGACGCCGCACGGTTTGGAGATTCGCGGCTATGACCGACATGGTTCGGCAAACATCGAAAGAAACGGTTGGCAACAAGGGGTAGGCCATTATAGTGTTTGCTCCCAACCCATTCGCCGACAGGAACACGCCATGGACAACGTCTACCAGTTCAGCGCCGAATCGCTGGCCGGCCAGCCGGTTTCGCTATCGCAGTTCGAGGGCAAGGTGCTGCTGATCGTCAATACCGCCAGCGAATGCGGCTTCACGCCGCAGTACGCCGGCCTGCAGCGGCTGCACGAGCGCCATGCCGGGCGCGGTTTCGCGGTACTCGGCTTCCCGTGCAACCAGTTCGGCAAGCAGGAGCCCGGCGATGCGCAGCAGATCGGCCAGTTCTGCGAAACGCGCTTCCAGGTCAGCTTTCCGATGTTCGCCAAGATCGACGTTAACGGCGCCAACGCGCATCCGCTGTATCGCTGGCTGACCGGGCAGAAGCCCGGCCTGCTCGGCATCGAGGCGATCAAGTGGAACTTCACCAAGTTCCTGCTGCGCCGCGACGGCACGGTGTACAAGCGCTATGCGCCGACCACCAAGCCCGAGGACATCGAGGCCGACATCGAGACGCTGCTGGCCGAGCCGGCGCGCTGAAGCGGAAGCCGCAGCCGGCCGAACCCGCGCCCAACTCGCGCCCAACTCGCGCCGAACCTGCGCCGAACCTGCGCCGAACCTGCGCCGAACCTGCGCCGAAACCTGCGCCGAAACCTGCGCCGAAACCTGCGCCGAAACCGCGCTGAGCCGATGCTGGCCGGCGCCCGGGGGCTCAGTCCTGCGGCGGCCCCGCCGGCGGCTGGGTCTCGCGGTCGCGCAGCAGCCGCTCCAGCAGCCGGTCGCGCGCGCGGTGGCGGCGCTCCAGCCGGTTCGATTCCTCGTCGAGCGCGCGGAACAGGCTGAAGCACATCGCCGCCATCACCACCGCGAAGGGCAGCGCCGCCAGGATCGACATCGACTGCAGCCCCTTCAGCCCGCCGGACACCAGCAGCACCCCGGCGATCAGCGCGATCAGCACGCCCCAGATCAGCTTGAGCCGCGCCGGCGGACGCGGATTGCCGTGGTCGGACATCATGCCGAGCACGAAGGTGGCCGAGTCGGCCGAGGTCACGAAGAACACCGTGACCAGCACGATCGCCAGGATCGAGGTCAGCGTCGCCGCCGGGTAGGCCTCCAGCAGCGCGAACAGCGCCAGCGAGGGGTCCTGCTGCACCGCCTGCACCACCGGCACGTTCTCGAACATCGACGCATACAGCCCCGCGCCGCCAAAGACGCCGAACCACAGGAAGCTGATCAGCGTCGGCGCCAGCAGCACGCCGACGATGAACTCGCGGATGGTGCGGCCCTTCGAGATGCGCGCGATGAAGGTGCCCACGAAGGGCGCCCACGCGATCCACCAGGCCCAGTAGAACAGCGTCCAGTCGGCGACCCAGGTGCCCTTGCTGAACGGCGTCATGCGCATGCTCATGCCGACCAGGTTGTCCAGGTAGGCGCCGACCGTGGTGGTCAGCGCGTCCAGGATGAACGACGTCGGCCCCAGCACGAACACCGTCAACAGCAGCAGCACGGCCAGCACCATGTTCAGGTTGCTGAGCCACTGGATGCCGCGCGTCAGGCCGCTCAGCGACGACAGGATGTACAGCGCGCCGGCGACCGCGATGATGATCAGCTCGACCGCGATATCGTTGGGTATGCCGAACACCCGGTACAGGCCGGCATTGATCTGCAGCGCGCCCAGTCCCAGCGAGGTGGCCACGCCGAAGGCGGTGGCGATCAGCGCCAGCACGTCGATCCATTTGCCGAGTGGCCCGTTGGCGCGCTCGCCGATCAGCGGCTCGAAGGTGGTGCTGATCAGCATCGGCCGGTCGCGGTTGAACTGGAAGAAGGCCAGCGCCAGCGCGACGATCGAGTAGGCCGCCCACGGATGCAGCCCCCAGTGGAAGAAGGCGTAGCGCAGCCCGGTGCCGGCCGCCTGCGGCGTCAGCGCTTCGAGGCCGAGCGGCGGCTTGATCAGGTGGGAGACCGGCTCGGCCACGCCCCAGAAGACCAGGCCGATGCCCATGCCGGCGGCGAACAGCATCGAGAACCAGCTGAGCCGGTGGAACTGCGGCTCGGCGTCCTCCCCGCCGAGCCGGATGCTGCCGAAGCGGCCGAACGCCAGGTACAGCGCGAACACCAGGAAGCCGAACATCGACAGCAGGTAGAACCAGCCGAAGCGCGCGATCACGCCCGTCAGCAGCCATTGCATGGTGGTGCCGAGCTGGTCGGGCGCCAGCGCGCCCCACAGCACGAACAGCGAGACGAGCGCCAGAGCGAGCTTCAGTACCATCGCGTTCTCCCTTCGGTTGTCGTTCGGTCCTGCGGCGCCGGGCGCGAGCGTGCTTGGATGCGTTTGGCTGCGTTCAGGAACCTCAGCCAGGCTCAGGCGCGCCCAGGCCCGCGTTCAGACACGGGCCCAGGCACGCCCAAGCGCATGCTTGCGTGTACCAGCCGCGAAGCCCGGCTCAGCGCGGCATCCACGTCGCCAGCAAGGGCACCAGCACCGCGGTCAGCACGCCGTTCAGGCCCATGCCGAGCGCGGCAAAGGCGCCGGCCTCCTGATTGACCTGGAAGGCCCGTGCGGTACCGATGCCGTGCGCCGCCAGCCCGGTGGCGAAGCCGCGCACGCTGTAGTCGCGCATGCCGAGCAGGTTCAGGATCTTGGTCGCGCTGATCGCGCCGATGATGCCGGTGCCCATCACCAGCACCGCGGTCAGCGACGGCAGGCCGCCGATCTTCTCGGCCACGCCCATCGCGATCGGAATGGTCACCGACTTGGGCGCCAGCGAGCGCACCACCTCGGGAGAAGCGCCCAGCAGCCAGGCGATGCCGACCGCCGACACCACCGCGACCAGCGAGCCGGCCAGCAGCCCGCCGAGCAGCGGCAGCACGTGCGCGCGCAGCTTCGGCAGCTGCTGGTAGAGCGGCACCGCCAGCGCCACCGTGGCCGGACCAAGCAGGAAGTGCACGAATTGCGCGCCGTCGAAGTAGGTCTGGTACGGCGTGCCGGTCACCGTCAGCACTGCGACCAGCAGCGCGACCGAGATCATCACCGGATTGGCCAGCGGCGAGAAACGCGCGCGTTCGTAGATGCGGAAGGCGAACACATAGGCCAGCAGCGTCGCGGTCAGCCCGAGCAGCGGGCTGGCGGCCAGATAGACCCAGATCTCGTTCAGGCGCGGGGTCATTGGCGCTCTCCCGCGTCGGTGGCGGCATCGTCCGCGGAGGGGCCGGCGGAGGACGCCGAGGACGCCGGGGAGGCCGGGGGTTTGCGCATCAGCGCGCGCGTGACCAGCGCCGTGGTGGCGATCGCCAGCCAGGTCGACAACACCAGCGCGACGATGATCGGCATCCATTCGCCGCCGATACGGCTGCCGTGCACCATGATGCCGACGCCGGCCGGCACGAACAGCAGCGACAGATGCTTGAGCAGCTCGGCGGTGGTGCCCTGGATGATCGCCAGCAGGCGATCGTCGATCGCGAGCCAGCAGAACAGCAGGATCATGCCGATCACGGGACCGGGCACGGGCAGGCGCAGCGCGTAGCTGAACACCTCGCCCACGGATTGGAATACCAGCAGGATGGCAAGCGTCTGGAGCATGCGAGGGGCAGGTTGGTCGGCCAGGCGGAATCACCGCGATTCCACCGGCGGCAGCCTCCCGCGCACCGTCAACCGAGCATGCGATCCACCAGTTCGATCCAGTGCAGCACCGGCGTCTGCGTGCCGCTTTGCAGATGGGTGATGCAGCCGATATTGGCGGACACGATGGTGTCCGGCTGCGTGGCCTGCAGTTTGGCGAGCTTGTCGTCGCGCAGGCGATAGGCCAGGTCCGGCTGCAACACCGAGTAGGTACCCGCCGATCCGCAGCACAGGTGGCTGTCAGCGCAGAGTTTGACCTCCACGCCGAGTGCGGTCAAGAGCGCCTCCACCTTGCCGCGAATCTGCTGGCCGTGCTGCAGCGTGCAGGGCGGGTGCCATGCGACGCGCTGCGCGGGCGGCGGCGCAGCCTCGGCCAGGCGTTGCAGCGGCTCGGCAAACGCGGGCAGCAGTTCGGACACATCGCGCGTCAGCGCCGAGATGCGCGCCGCGCGTTCGGCGTACTTCGGGTCATGGCGCAGCAGATGGCCGTACTCCTTGACCATCACGCCGCAGCCCGAGGCGTTCATCACGATGGCTTCGGCGCCGGCCTCGACGTGCGGCCACCATGCATCGATATTGCGGCGCATATTGTCGAGCCCGCCCGGATGGTCGCCATTGTGGTAGCGGATTGCCCCGCAACAACCTGCCTCGGGCGCGACCACCATCTGCACGCCGAGACGATCGAACACGCGCGCGGTCGCGGCATTGATGTCGGGCGACATCGACGGCTGCACGCAGCCGGCCAGCAGCAGCATCTTGCGGGCGTGCTCGCGTTGCGGCCACGCGCCGGCCGGCGCGGCCACCGGCACCTTGTTGCGCAGCACCTCGGGCAGCAGCGGACGCACCAGCTGTCCCATGCGCATCGCCGCGCCGAACAGGCGCGGGCGCGTCAGCCCTTCGCGCAGCACCCAGCGCGCGATGCGCTGGCGTGCCGGACGATGCAGGCCCTGCTCGGCCAGCCGCTCGTCGACGACCTGGCGGCCGATATCGACCAGCCGGCCGTAGGTCACGCCCGACGGGCAGGTCGATTCGCAGTTGCGGCAGGTCAGGCAGCGGTCCAGATGCAGGCGCGTGCTTTCGGTGACGGGGTTGCCTTCCAGCACCTGCTTCATCAGGTAGATGCGTCCGCGCGGCCCGTCGAGCTCGTCGCCGAGCAGCTGGTAGGTCGGACAGGTCGCGGTACAGAAGCCGCAGTGCACGCACTTGCCGACGATGGACTTGGCTTCTTCGCCATCGGGCGTGTCGCGGAGGAAATCGGCCAGGGTCGTTTGCATGATAGGGACCAGAGTGGTTGTCGCGCCGGTTTGTCGTTTGGCTTGTCGTCGGGCTTGTCGCCTGTGTTTGTCGTGGGGACTTGCCGGGGCGTTTGTCTAGCGGATCGGGGATGGCGCGCAATGGAGCCGGGAATGGAGCCGGGAATGGAGCGCCAAATTCAGAGGTCCGGGTACAGCCGCCCCGGATTGAAGATGCCGGCCGGATCGAAGGCCGCCTTCAGCCGCGCGTGGATCGCCATCAGCGGCGCCGACTGCGGCGTGAACACGCCTTCGGACTTGTCGCCGTTACGGAACAGCGTCGCGTGCCCGCCCGCGGCCTGCGCGATGGCGCGCACCTGCGCGGCCGGTACCGGCTGCGCGGGAATCCACCAGCGCTGGCCGCCGCCCCATTCGATCAGCTGCGTGCCGCCCGCCGCCGGTGGCAGGGCCAGCGGCGCGGCCGTGGTCGGCAGCGCCAGGCGCCACAGCGGCGCGCCGGCATGGGACGGCGCGAAGAACGGATGGGTCTGCTCGCGCAGCGCTTGCCACAGGGCCTGCGCCTCGCCTTGCTCGATCGCCTCGCCGCCGAGACGCTCGCGCGCGGCGCGCAACGCCGCCGCCGCGCCGGACAGCCGCACGTGCAGCACGCCGTCGTGCCAGACCGAGGCCGCGATCGGCAGCGGCTGGCCGCCCCACTGGTTCAGGCGCTGCAGCGCGTCGGCCTCGCCAAGTTCAAAACGCAGCGTGGCGTCGTCGAACGGCACAGGCAGCACCTTCAGCGAGACTTCGAGAATCAGGCCCAGCGTGCCGAGCGAGCCGGCGATCAGCCGCGAGACATCGTAGCCCGCGACGTTCTTCATCACCTGGCCGCCGAACTGCAGCGTGTCGCCGCGGCCGTCCATCATCTGCACGCCGAGCACGAAGTCGCGCAGCGCGCCGACCGATTGCCGGCGCGGACCCGAGAGGCCCGCCGCGACCGCGCCGCCCAGCGTCGCGCGGCTGACGCCGTCGGCGCCGGCGAAGTGCGGCGGCTCGAAGGCCAGCATCTGGCGCCGTTCGGCCAGCGTCGCCTCGATCTCGGCCAGCGGCGTGCCGCAGCGCGCGGTGATCACCAGCTCGGCGGGGTCGTAGTCGACGATGCCGGCATGGCCGCGCGTGTCCAGCAGCTCGCCCTCGGGCGGCTGGCCGTAGAAATCCTTGCTGCCGCCGCCGGTGAAGCGCAGCGGCGTACGGCTGGCGGCGGCGTGCCGGATGGCATCGCGGAAGGCGTCGAGCTTGTCTTGCATGGCGTGGGCAGGGGATGGCTAGGGTTCTGGTTGTCTTCGGTTCAGGCGCTTGGGGGCGGCACATGGCCGCGCCCGGCGGGCGCTTCTGTTCTGTCGTTCTGTTGTCCTGGCGTTCCGTCGTTCGTCGCCGCGGGACGTCAGGTCTGGTCGCCGACCTCGACCTGATAGGGCGGCAGCTTCTTGCCGCAGTGCTTGCAATAGGAGGCGTCGGGGTCGTGCCCCTCGGTCAGGCAATGCACGCAGGTGCGCGTCGTCAGCGGGCGCCGGATGATGCTGGCGGCCAGTTCCGCGCCGACGATGCCGGTCGGGAAGGCGATGATGCCGTAGCCGAGCAGGATGGTCAGCGAGGTGATGAACTGCCCCACGGCGGTCTTCGGCACCATGTCGCCGTAGCCGGTGGTGGTCAGCGTCACGACCGCCCAGTACATGCTGCGCGGGATGCTGACGAAGCCGTTCTCGGGCCCCTCGACCACGTACATCACGGTGCCGAGGATCACGGTGATGATGAACACCGTGCCGAGAAACACGGCGATCTTGCGGCGGCTGTTGGCCAGCGCGCGATACAGGATCTGCGCCTCCTCGAAGTAGACCGTCAGCTTCAGGATCCGGAACACGCGCAGCAGCCGCAGCAGCCGCACGTCGATCAGGAAGGCCAGCTCCGGCATGAAGAAGGCCAGCCAGGTCGGCATGATCGAGACGAAGTCGATGATGCCGAAGAAGCTGAACACATAGCGCAGGCGCCGCCGCACCACCAGGATGCGCATCACGTACTCGGCGGTGAACAGCAGCGTGAACATCCACTCGAGCACCGTGAAGGCTATGCCGAACCGCGCATGGATCGCCGGCACGCTGTCGAGCATCACCACCATCACGCTGGCCACGATCGCCAGCAGCAGCGCGACATCGAACTGCCGGCCCTCGCGGGTATCCGCCTCGAAGATGATCGTGTACCACCGCTGGCGCCAGCCGGTCTCCGGCTTGCCCAGGTACTGGCGGACGAACGCTTCCTGGCGCCGGCGCGGATCGTCGCGCCGGGGCTGGCCCGGCGCCTGGCGAGTGGCCTGGCGCGGTGCTTGGCGAGGGGCTTGACGGTAGTCGGCCATCGGCGTGCGGGTCTCGCTCAGAAGCGCGGCAGGTCCGGATGCGGCAGCAGGCCGCGGCGCACGTGCATCTTGCCGTATTCGGCGCAACGCGCCAGCGTCGGAATGGCCTTGTCCGGATTGAGCAGCCGCGCCGGATCGAAGGCCGCCTTCACGCGCAGGAAGGCCTCGCGCTCCTCGGGCGCGAACTGCACGCACATCGAATTGAGCTTCTCGACGCCGACGCCGTGCTCGCCGGTGACGGTGCCGCCGAGCTCGACGCAGGTCTCCAGGATGTCGGCGCCGAACAGCTCGGCGCGCTGCCACTCGTCATGGTCCGCGCCATCGAACAGGATCAGCGGATGCATGTTGCCGTCGCCGGCATGGAAGACGTTGATGCAGCGCAGGCCGTACTTGTGCTCCATCTGCTCGATGCGCTTGAGCAACGTGCCGATGTGCTTGCGCGGGATGGTGCCGTCCATGCAGTAGTAGTCGGGCGAGATCCGGCCCGCGGCGGGGAAGGCGTTCTTGCGGCCGCTCCAGAAGCGCAGCCGCTCGGGCTCGCTTTGCGACACCGCGATGCGGGTCGCGCCGGATGCGCGCAGCACCTCGCTCATGCGCTCGATTTCCTCGGCCACTTCCTCGGGCGTGCCATCGGACTCGCACAGCAGGATCGCGGCGGCATCGAGGTCATAGCCCGCATGGACGAATTCCTCGACCGCGGCGGTGGCCGGCTTGTCCATCATCTCCAGCCCGGCCGGGATGATGCCGGCGGCGATCACGTCGGCGACCGCATTGCCGCCTTTCTCGACGTCGTCGAAGCTGGCCATGATGACCTGCGCCAGCTGCGGCCGCGGCACCAGCTTGACGGTGACCTCGGTGGTGACCGCCAGCATGCCCTCCGAGCCGATCAGCACCGCGAGCAGGTCCAGGCCCGGGGCGTCGGGCGCGGCGCTGCCGAACTCGACCACCTCGCCTTCCATCGTGATCGCGCGCACGCGCAGCACGTTGTGAACGGTCAGGCCGTATTTCAGGCAATGCACGCCGCCGGAATTCTCGGCGACGTTGCCGCCGATGGTGCAGGCGATCTGCGAGGACGGATCGGGCGCGTAGTACAGGCCGTACGGTGCGGCGGCTTCGGAGATCGCCAGATTGCGCACGCCGGGCTGGACGATGGCGGTGCGCGACAGCGGATCGATCGACACGATGCGCTTGAACTTGGCGAGCGACAGCACCACGCCGCTGGCGATCGGCATCGCGCCGCCGGACAGGCTGGTGCCGGCGCCGCGCGGCACCACGGGCACCCGCAGCCGGTGGCACAGCCGCAGGATCGCGATCACCTGTTCCTCGGTATCGGGCAGCACCACCGCGAGCGGCACCTGGCGATAGGCCGCCAGGCCGTCGCATTCATAGGGCACGGTGTCTTCGGGGCGCGTCAGCAGCGCGGGCTCGGGGAGGATGCGCGCGAGTTCGCGCAGCAGCTCGGCGGTCTGCTCGGGCGAGAGCGCGGCGGCCAGCGCGGCGGAGGAGGCCGCGGGGATGGCAGCGTCTTGCGGGGCGTTCATGGCGACTCCTGTATGGCCTCGCGGCCCTGGCGGCGCAGGCGAGGCGGGGGACGGCAGACTATAGCGCAGGCGATGGCCGCGCAGCCGCCGCCGCACGTGAATTCGGCGCGCCGCGCCGATCAAAATCGCTCATGCCGTGGCGGCTTGGCGGGCCTGCCACGCGTGCGGCGCGGCTGGTTGGCGCGGCGCCGAGGCCATGCCGGGACCGGGCGGCCGGGCCGGCAGCAGCCGGGCGCCCGGCGAGGGGCATGCCCCTACCACTCCAGGCTGAGCAGCCAGTCGACGAAGTAGCGGGCCTCGGGCTTGAGCGGCGCCTGTTCGCGCTCGACGATGTAGTAGCCATGCGGCGACTCCGATTCGATATCGAGCAGCCGCACCATCTGGCCCAGCGACAGCCAGTGCCGCGCCATGCGCTGGCGCACCAGGGCGACACCCTGGTTCGAGGCGACCGCCTCCAGCATGAAGCCGATGTCGTTGAACTGCGGGCCGCTCTGCGGCTCGGGCCAGTCCAGCCCGGCAGTCTCGAACCACGGCTTCCACGGCTCCAGCGGACTGCGCAGCAGCACCAGATTGGCCAGGTGCTCGGGCCGCGTGATCGCGCGTCCGTCGATCCGTTCATAGTACTCGCGCCCGCAGGCCGGAAACACCGGCTCCACCAGCAGCCGCGTGGTCTTCAGGTCCGGGTAGCGGCCGGTGCCATAGCGGATCTCGACGTCGGTGTCCTCGGCTTTCACGTCGAGGAAGGGGATCGCCAGCTGCAGTTCCAGGTCGATATGCGGATAGAGCGCCCCGAACTCGGGCAGCCGCGGCACCAGATGCTGGCGGCCGAAGGTCGGCGGCGTGGCGACCCGCAGCCGCGTGCGCATCTTGTTGTACTCGGGCCGGGCGAGCTCGTTCAGCGACTTGAGGGCGTCCTGCACATTGCGCAGATAGCGCGTGCCCGCCGCGGTCAGCCGCAGCGCGGTGTTGGCGCGCACGAACAGGTCCTCGCCCCACAGCTCCTCGAGATTCTTGATCCGGTGCGACACCGCGCTGGGCGTGACCGACAGCTCCTCGGCCGCGCGGGCGAAGCTGCCCAGCCGCGACGCCGCCTCGAAGGCGATCAGCAGGTGGAGCGGCGGGATGCGGTTGAACAGCGCGGCCATGGTCGGTTTCGGGTGGGCTTGAGGGGGCGGCTCAGCGGTTCAGTGATTTAGCGGTTCAGCGGCTCGGACGGAAGATCTTGCCCGGATTCAGGATGCCGTTCGGGTCCAGCGCCCGCTTGATCGCGCGCATCACGTCCAGCGCGTCTTCGCCATGCTCGCTGACCAGGAAGTCCATCTTGTGCAGGCCGACGCCGTGCTCGCCGGTGCAGGTGCCGCCCATCGCCAGCGCGCGCGCGACGATCGCCGCGTTCAGCGCTTCCGCCTGTTCCAGTTCCTCGGGCTTGTCGGGGTCGGTCAGGATCGCCACGTGGAAATTGCCGTCGCCGACGTGGCCGACGATCGGGCAGGGTAGGCTCGAGGCGATCAGGTCGCGCTCGGTCTCGACCACGCAGTCGGCCAGCCGCGAGATCGGCACGCAGACGTCGGTGGTCACCGCGCGGCACCCCGGCTTGAGCTGCAGCATCGCGAAGTAGGCGGTATGGCGGGCGTTCCACAGCCGGCTGCGGTCTTCCGGCCGCGTCGCCCATTCGAAGCCCTGGCCGCCATGCTCGGCGGTGATCTGCTGCACGGTCTCGGCCTGCTCGCGCACGCCGGCCTCGGTGCCGTGGAATTCGAAGAACAGATGCGGGCTTTCGGGCAGCGTCAGGCGGTCGTGGCGGTTGATCGCGCGGATCGCCAGCGCGTCGACGAACTCGACGCGCGCGACCGGCACGCCGAGCTGGATGGTGTCGATCACGGCCCGTACCGCACTGCCCATGTCGGGGAAGGCGCAGACCGCGGCCGAGATCGCCTCGGGCTGCGGATACAGCCGCACCGTGATCTCGGTGATGATGCCCAGCGTGCCTTCGCTGCCGACGAACAGCCGGGTCAGGTCATAGCCGGCGGAGGACTTGCGGGCGTGGGTGCCGGTCTTGATCACGCGGCCGTCGGCGGTCACCACGGTCAGCGCGAGCACGTTCTCGCGCATGGTGCCGTAGCGCACGGCGTTGGTGCCCGACGCCCGCGTCGCGCACATGCCGCCCAGCGAGGCGTCGGCGCCCGGGTCGATCGGGAAGAACAGGCCGGTGTCCTTGATTTCCTGGTTCAGCTGCTTGCGGGTGACGCCGGGCTGCACCGTGACGGTCAGGTCCTCCGGCTGGACCGCCAGCACCTGGTTCATCTGCGACAGGTCCAGGCTGATGCCGCCGGCCACGGCCAGGAGATGGCCTTCCAGCGACGAGCCGGCGCCGTAGGGAATCAGCGGCACGCCGTGGGCGTTGCACAGCCGGGCGACCTCGGCGACTTCCTCGGTGCTGTGGGCGAACACCACCCCATCGGGCGGGGCCGGCGGGAACGGCGATTCGTCGCGGCCGTGGTGCTCGCGCACGCCCGCCGAGGTAGTGAAGCGCTCGCCGAAGCGCGCCTGCAGGGCGTCGGCCACCTCCGGCGGCAGCGGACGGCGAATCAGGTCGGCGTGGGGCGTGGGATGGTTCATGCTGGTCTCCGGCGGGGCTGGGCGGGCCAGGCAGGCGGCTTGGCCTTGTCTGGCTGCGGTCGGCATGGACGGTCGTCGTTCATTGCGACCGGGCGAGCCGCCGCCCGTGTCAGGATGCGGCCGCACGGGGCGGCCCGGTGTTGCGGACCCCGTTATTCTACGCCGCGTGCATGGCGCGCCATAATGCGACATCGAGACGGAGGACTTCCATGGGCAATCGATTGAGCCGGATCGCCACCCGCACCGGCGATGCGGGCACCACCGGACTGGGGGACGGCAGCCGTACCGGCAAGGACAGCCTGCGCATCGCCGCCATCGGCGAGGTGGACGAACTGAACGCACAGCTCGGCGTGCTGCTGACCGAGGCGCTGCCCGACGACATCCGCGCGGCGCTGCTGCACATCCAGCACGACCTGTTCGATCTGGGCGGGGAGCTGTCGATCCCTGGATACACCCTGGTCAAGCCCGAGCAGGTCGCCCAACTCGACGACTGGCTGGCGCACTACAACGCCGATCTGCCCCGGCTGGCCGAGTTCATTCTGCCGGGCGGCACCCGCGCGGCGGCGCTGGCCCATGTCTGCCGCACCGTCTGCCGGCGGGCCGAACGGGCGCTGGTCGCCCTCGGCGCGGTCGAAGCGGTCAATGAGGCGCCCCGCCAGTACCTGAACCGACTGTCGGACCTGCTGTTCGTGCTGGCGCGCGTCGCCAACCGGGCCGGTGGGCAGACCGACGTGCAATGGCAACGCGGCCGCAAGAATTGATTTGACATAAGTGACGGTTCGGGCCGATTCTCGCCCCCGGCGGCGCCGGCGCCCGGCGCCCTAAAAACCAACAAAATTACTCGGATTTGCCGGTTCCGCCCTTGAAAAGGTGCCGGCCGGCCACACTTCGGCCTCAGGTTGAGTTGAGGCCGCGCGGATAGCGATGGCTCAAGAGGAGAGAATAAATGGGTAAGATCATCGGTATCGACCTCGGTACCACCAACAGCTGCGTCGCGATCATGGAGGGCAACACGCCCAAGGTGATCGAGAACTCGGAAGGGGCGCGTACCACCCCCTCGGTCATCGCCTACATGGAAGACGGCGAGATCCTGGTCGGCGCCCCCGCCAAGCGCCAGGCAGTGACCAATCCCCGCAACACCCTGTACGCCGTCAAACGGCTGATCGGCCGCAAGTTCGAAGAGAAGGAAGTCCAGAAGGACATCGGCCTGATGCCGTACTCGATCGTCAAGGCCGACAACGGCGACGCCTGGGTGTCGGTGCGCGACCAGAAGCTGGCCCCGCCGCAAGTCTCGGCCGAAGTGCTGCGCAAGATGAAGAAGACCGCCGAGGACTACCTCGGCGAGCCGGTGACCGAAGCGGTCATCACCGTGCCGGCGTACTTCAACGACGCCCAGCGTCAGGCCACCAAGGACGCGGGCCGCATCGCCGGCCTGGAGGTCAAGCGCATCATCAACGAGCCGACCGCGGCCGCGCTGGCCTTCGGCATGGACAAGAACGAGAAGGGCGACCGCAAGATCGCGGTGTATGACCTCGGCGGCGGTACCTTCGATATCTCGATCATCGAGATCGCGGATGTCGACGGCGAAAAGCAGTTCGAAGTGCTGTCGACCAACGGCGACACCTTCCTCGGCGGCGAGGACTTCGACCAGCGCCTGATCGACTACATCATCGCCGAGTTCAAGAAGGAGCAGGGCGTCGACCTGTCCAAGGACGTGCTCGCGCTGCAGCGCCTGAAGGAAGCGGCCGAAAAGGCCAAGATCGAACTGTCGAGCTCGCAGCAGACGGAAATCAATCTGCCGTACATCACGGCCGACGCCTCGGGTCCGAAGCACTTGAACCTGAAGATCACGCGCGCCAAGTTCGAAGCGCTGGTCGAGGAACTGATCACGCGCACCATCGAACCGTGCCGCATCGCGATCAAGGACGCCGGCGTCAAGGTCAGCGATATCGACGACGTGATCCTGGTCGGCGGCATGACCCGCATGCCCAAGGTGCAGGAGCAGGTGCGCGAGTTCTTCGGCCGCGATGCCCGCAAGGACGTGAACCCGGATGAAGCCGTTGCGGTTGGCGCGGCGATCCAGGGCTCGGTGCTGTCCGGCGATCGCAAGGACGTGCTGCTGCTCGACGTGACCCCGCTGTCGCTGGGCATCGAGACGCTGGGCGGCGTGATGACCAAGATGATCAGCAAGAACACCACGATCCCGACCAAGCATGCGCAGGTGTTCTCGACGGCCGACGACAACCAGCCGGCGGTGACCATCAAGGTCTACCAGGGCGAGCGCGAGATGGCCAGCGGCAACAAGCTGCTGGGCGAGTTCAACCTGGAAGGCATCGCTCCGGCGCCGCGCGGCATGCCGCAGATCGAGGTGTCGTTCGACATCGACGCCAACGGCATCCTGCACGTCGGCGCCAAGGACAAGGCGACCGGCAAGGAAAACCGGATCACCATCAAGGCGAATTCGGGCCTGTCGGAAGAAGAGATCCAGCGCATGGTCAAGGACGCCGAGGCCAACGCCGAGGAAGACCGCAAGGCCCGCGAACTGGCCGACGCGCGCAACCAGGCCGACGCGCTGGTGCACTCGACCCGCAAGGCGCTGACCGAGTACGGCGACAAGCTGGAGTCGGGCGAGAAGGAAAAGATCGAGGCTGCGATCAAGGAACTGGAAGACGCCGCACGCGGCGGCGACAAGACCGAGATCGACGCCAAGGTCGCGACGCTGTCCGAGGTCAGCCAGAAGCTGGGCGAGAAGGTCTACGCCGACATGCAGGCCAAGGCCGGCGAAACCGGCGCGGCGGGGGCTGGTGCCGGCGCTGGCGCGGCCGGCGGTGCGCACGAAGCGCAGCCGCAGGACGACAACGTCGTGGATGCCGAGTTCAAGGAAGTCAACGACAAGAAGTAATGCGACGGACATGGGATGGCGCGGGCCTTGCGCCGGCGCCATGCCTGTCCCGACGCCGGGCGGCGGATATCGGACCAAGCGCGGACCTGCGGGCCGGCGCCGTCGGATTTCCCCGCTCGGCTTTTTGCTATTCGTCGACCGGCGCGCATGTGCGCACCGGTCGGCCAATCAGGGTTTGAGCCACCATGGCAAAACGTGACTACTACGAAGTGCTCGGGGTGGGCAAGAACGCGAGCGACGACGACATCAAGAAGGCGTATCGCAAGCTCGCGATGAAGTACCACCCGGACCGCAATCCGGACAGCAAGGATGCGGAGGAGAAATTCAAGGAGGCCAAGGAGGCCTACGAGATGCTCTCCGATCCCGAGAAGAAGGCGGCCTACGATCAGTACGGCCACGCGGGCGTTGACCCGAACATGGCGGGCGGCTTCGGCGGTGCCCAGGGCTACGGCGGTTTCGCCGAGGCCTTCGGCGATATCTTCGGCGACATCTTTGGCCAGGCGGCCGGCGGGCGGCAACGCGGCGGTCCGCAGGTCTATCGCGGCGCCGACCTGCGCTACAGCATGGAGATCACGCTCGAGCAGGCCGCGCACGGCCACGAGGCGCAGATCCGCGTGCCGCACTGGGACGATTGCGACCACTGCCACGGCAACGGCGCCGAGCCCGGCTCGCACGTCGAAACCTGCCCCACCTGCAAGGGCATCGGACAGGTGCGCGTGTCGCAGGGCTTCTTCACGATGCAGCAGACTTGCCCGAAGTGCCACGGCACCGGCAAGTACATCCCCAAGCCGTGCGTCAAATGCCACGGCCAGGGCAAGATCAAGACGCAGAAGACCCTCGAGGTCAAGATCCCGGCCGGCATCGACGAAGGCATGCGGATCCGCTCGACCGGCAATGGCGAACCCGGCATCAACGGCGGCCCTCCGGGCGACCTCTATGTCGAGGTCCATATCAAGCCGCACCCGGTGTTCGAGCGCGACGGCGACGACCTGCATTGCCAGATGCCAATCTCGTACGCCACCGCTGCGCTGGGCGGCGACCTCGAAGTGCCGACGCTGAATGGCAAGGCCAGCTTCCCGGTCCCCGAAGGCACCCAGACCGGCCGTACCTTCCGCCTGCGCGGCAAGGGCATCAAGGGCGTCCGCTCTGGCACGCCCGGCGACCTCTACGTGCACGTCAACGTCGAGACGCCGGTCAAGCTGACCGAGGCGCAGAAGGAACTGCTGCGCCAGTTCGATCGCTCGGTCCACGAAGGCGGCTCGCGGCATAGTCCGCAGGAGCAGTCCTGGTTGGATAAGGTCAAGAGCTTTTTTAGCTGAGTCGCGCTTCCCCGGGTGTGTGGGGAATGACAAAAAGCCGCGCCCTTGGTTGGGCGCGGCTTTTTTATTGGTGCGGGAGGCGTTGTGTGCCGGCTATGCCGACTGGGCCGTCATACGACGTTGCATAGAAGCTGCGAGCAGCTGCGGTCCGGCTTAGGTCGTCCGGTGCCCGTTTCCATCGTCTTCGGCTGCTGGGGTACCCAGTCGATCCTCTTCGGCTCCACGAAGCGGAAGGTTTTGACGTCCTGACGCCAGGTGCCATTGGGTTCGTAGTCAGGCGCAACTACATGGAAGATGTCGGCGAAGGCTTGCCTCATCGATTCCTCGTTGTCGAAGGGGCCGAGGACGTTCAGTGGAACGCCCTTCCTTTCGGCGGCGAGCAGGCGGAGCTTGTAGTGGTTTGTGGAAGTGTAGAAGTCGGGGCCTTGTTCCATCCGCGCACAGATCAGCGGGAGCTTCTCCTTCAAGTCCTGACGACTGTAGCTAGTGTCCTTTATCAGCACGTCGTAGGGATCGCAGTAGAAGTGATCGACCAAGGGAGGAGCCGGGGGCAGGATTAGGGCGCCGGGAAAGTGGCGTTGCAAAAATCGTCCCTTGGGTCCGGGACCGTATAGCAGCTCAAAATCCTCCATGTCGATTACGCCGTTCAACAGGCCAGCGACTAGCACGATGTCGTGCGTGGAATCATGCAATGGAAGTTTTCTAGCGTTGGCCGCAGCGATGCCTAGGTGCGTGAGGTGATGCGGTTTAATCGAATCTGGGTCATCCGAGTCTGTTTGTGCATGTCGGACAAACAGATCCAAGGTCTCAAAGAAAACCTTGCGCGTTATTCGATCGGCCGCGTACGCAGATGCAACCAGCAAGATGGCTGGGATTCCAACATGATATACATGCGCGCCGTGGACACTCAGGTTACGCGCTTTTAGCGTCTTCAGCATATCGCTTTTGCCCACCGTCTCTGGATTCGCTGATCTACATGCATTCGCCACTCCATCGGATGAGTGATCGCTTGGCGCGATAGCGAATTGTCCTAAGCACTTCGTATCTGAAGGCGATGCATCGATGCAGGTACGCGCAATGAAGGCCGAGGCCCGACGCGCGTGATCCATGGGGTTTAACGTGTTCAAAGGTGACGAGCGGCTAGTGGAGGAGTGGAGCATGGTCTAATTCCTGGGATGGGATTGGGGAGCCGACTTGCGCCTGGACCTCGGAATGGGACGGGTTACGCAACTCGGGGAAATATGACGCACGGGCTGGCTTTTCTCGCGGCTGCACAAGCAACGTGGGGTTGGTTCCTTCAGATCCCGATGCGTCTGTCTCCTCCAAAGACTTCGGTGCGCGTGGAGAGATTCGAGCGTTGAACCACAGCAGCTCCGTCGACACGGATACCGTTCTGGTCTCCGTGAGCATCAAGCCACCGTGGAGGCCGATCTCTTCTTCGCGAAAGTCGCCCGTGTAGGCGCCGAATCCGCCAAGCTTGTAGTGCTCGTTCTTGGTCAGCAAACTCAAGCAGCGCTGCGTCACCGCGTAGCGATCACACAGGTCGCCAAACGGAAAGATGTCGCCGCTCAGTCCTTCTGCCAATGCCGTCCATGCGTTGAGCTCGGTGAGCTTGTCGTCCACCAGATATCGCCGGACCATGAAGGTCTGCCTGGAGTCCCGAGTGTGCAATCGCAGGTACTGCATGCACTTGTCGAGCTTCAGTTTCATCGCGTCAGGGGTCAGCGATTCGTTGTACGCACCCCATTGTTCTTGCACTTCCGGAATGTTCGAGTGTGCGATCAAGTCATCGACATTGCGAAAAACGATGTCCCACGCGAAAGAAGGCTGGGTGAGGCCATCCCTTGTTTCTCGCCGAATAAAATGTTGAGCGCCTCGTTCCCTGAAAGTTACTGTTGTACCCACCAGCTCGCCTGATGACAGGGCGCTCTTGAGATGGCTTGTGAGTTCACTTGGCAGCACGGTAGCGAGCACGCGCACTGCCGCACTGCAGCGGGAGCCGGCCCCAATGCCGTGAACCGCCACCCGCGTGGATCCGGTCCGGTCGACCCGCGTCTGGCGAGTCAGCAGATCGGTCTCCTTGCCCAGGCGTGCATTGAGAGAGCCCTGAAGAAGCCCTTCTTTTACCTTGAATCCAACGCCGGCAGAAATGCCAGCATTGACGGATTCTGATGAGGTCTTGTTGTCAAAGACATTCAGGGCGAGTGCCCCCTTCAACAGGGGCTGAAAGCACTGGTAGCACAGCTCTCGAAGCGCGCGGTCACCTTTCGATGGATACGGCGCAGCAGCCAGGTCTTTCTCAATCTTGTTCGCCAATTTCTTGCCGAATACGACGTTGACGGCGTCCTGGCTAGTCTTTACCCAGTCTCTTGAGCCGGGGGTGGCCGGGGAACGTATGGCGATGCCGATCTCGGTACCGTCTCGATCGACGTAGCTTGCGTCCACACCGACGTCCAGGGCGGTCGTCGTGGAGACGCTGATGCCGGCCCCGACCTGGCCGGTATCTCCCGTGGTCTCGCTGACGGTCATCGTTTGCCCACCGACGGAACTACTCAAAATGCCGAAGCTTCCCGTACGGGTGGTGGTACTCGCCTGCGAGAACGAGACGCTTATCGTGGGGGCGGGGCCGGCGAGGATGGCGGAGGCGCCGGCACCGATGCTGACGCTCGCCCCTGCACCCCCAGTCCTCGAAACGCTGCCCTTGGCGCCGTTGCCGAGATTGGTGTTGATTCGATGGCTAGCGATCTGTCGGAAGTCTTCCCTGGTGCGCGGCGTTTCGGGAAGTACCACCCCGGCATCGGCCTTGTCGCGGCCGGCTCGCAGCATCGCGACGACCTGCCGGTATTCCTGGAAGCGGCGAGATATCTCAGGCACTTCCGTAGACACTCCCGTCCTTGCCGGGATCGCTTCCGGTGACGTTGCACTCAGCACGCCGGCCTCCGCCGCCCATTCGTCAATCACGTCTAGATCGATTCGTGTAATGCCGCTCAATTCCGCTTCAATTTCTAGTCGATGCGGACGATTGGCTGGAACATCGATCAGGTCGCTGATGACGGCGTTCTTGAATGCATCCGTAACGGTATACGCGTGCAGACGCATGCCGAATTCGGTGGAACACAACCATTGCGTTAGAAGACCATATCGAACGAGGCAAGCTATTTGCTGCGCGGCCCCAATATCCTGCGCCACCCCGTCGAATGGGTGCAGCGACTCTAGAGCCAAGTCGGCTTGCGCGAAACGTGCGTGCATGGCTTTCAGATGCTGACGAAGGTCTGCCAGACATGTTTTGGTGTCGGCTTGGATGTGAAGGTCGTGACGCAGCTTTCGAAGATTGTCCGTGGAGTAAGCCTGAACGCCCTTATTAATTTCCATGACGCGCGCGACACTGTCGAGCCGAGCCAAAACGTGCTCGAGTTCCAGCTCCAACTGCGCAGCGGCTTCTACCGATAAACCAAGTTTCCGTACTTCATCCCAGAATCCCAAAACATCCCGCAACAATGCCTCATGCTGAAGCAACGGAATCCCCGCGGCCATCTTGAAATGCAACACCAGCAACCGTGTCATCCGGCCCATTGCCGTGTGGTAGTCCTGGCTCTGCTGCGTCACGGTTCTTCGGGTGACTGCCTGCGTCATCGGATCACCCAACGCCAAGGCAACGGGTGAATCGTCGGGCATCAGCTCGTTCTCGACACCCGTCAGCAGATCGACGCGCCTGCGCGGCAGCCACTCCAATACCAGCTTGTTGAGCAGGTGCTGAAATTGTGCGAGCAGGCCATCATCCAGGTCGTCGCGGAAGCCGTTACGCCACAAGGCGAGCGCCACGACTTCGTCTTTCGACAACGGTGCCGCCAAGGATGGCACCGAACCTGCGCCCTCCATCGCTCGGCGCTGGGCCTTCATCCATGCAGGATCGGCCAACGCGCGAATCTGCATCAGCTTGACGGCACCGATCAACGCGCGATACGCCAGCCGGTTCTCCCGTCGATGGTTTGCATCGGCCAGCATGGCCGCGGCATATTCGGCGGCGCCGATGGGATGTCCGGTCCAGGCCCGCAGGGCATCAAGTTCGCTTGCGATGTTGCCGTCGGCGTTTGCCGATCCACGGCGCGCGTCCTCGTGGCGGGCCGCATCACTACGGGAGCTCAAGTAATCGCACGCTTGAAGATAGATCCGCAATGCCGCTTGCCACTGCTCCACGACCGGCTCCGGCAAATCCGTGGGCCGGCCGATCAGCTCCAGGAGCATCTGAAGGCCAAGCTCGCAACGAGATAGCCGACGAGCGGCCTGCCAGCATTGAATCGCTGCCTCACTGTGGTCGCTCAACTGATGCCACGAAGAGCCTAGCATGCCGAGCACCTCGGCTGCTTCCTGCGGTGACCGTTTCCGTGGCGTTTGTTCGGCACAGACGTGGGTCGAGATTGCGCATCCAAGCAACAGCAGCTTTGCGCGTGTAACGAGCGGCACGTGCGCACTGCCAGCATTGGCAACCGCGGCCCCCTGGACGCCAACCATGGCGAGCATCGTTTCATATAGCCGCGCAAACGCCTGCTGTGCGTCTTCGCCGGCGAGGTCGAAGGCTGCCGTGAGTTCCGTTCGGCAAGCCTCGTCATCCAATTCTGGCGCTGCTCCAGCCTGCAATTTCGTTGCTGGCCCAAAGAGCCGACAGAGCAAGCCATTTCGCCACGCGTAATCGCGTTCGCTCAGAGGCTTGCACGCTGTCGAAATCTTGATCTTGCCCGCCGGCCGCGTACCATGGTTTGCCAAATGCACGACGGCGTAGTTGGAGTGGCCTTCCGTCGTCTTTTTACCGGGCGTCTGGATACTGACTGTTGGCGCCAGTACGCTCGGCGGCCCCTCCGCCTTCTCCTGCCCATCCGCAAATCCCGTCCAGCTTTCGACTGCCTTGCCGATCCGATAGGACCGGCTGCCTACACCGCGGAGTTGAAAAAAATCGGCAACTCGGTGAGTAAAGAACTCCTTGATGGCCTGGAAGAATCGCCTGGCGAGCGGGAGATCTTCGATATCGAGTCGGCAGACCTGAACGCCGAACTGGCCGGTTCTGGTGACCAGGTATTCGTGGCCCTCGACTTGTACATTCACATAGCCGATGTCGCCTTCACGAACCCGGAGCAGCGGTTCCTTCTCTGACCTTGGGACGGTGGCCAAGTCCTCGAGGCGCGCACACTTGATGGTAGATGTCCTGGCTCCCATCTCTCCCCCGTAGCGGTTTCAGTCCCGTGCGTCATGCACGGGGCGACGGTCCCGTTTTCTTTTTTCGCCATCACTGCGGACGGCATGGCGGCAACGATCCGCGCATTGGGCAGACCTCGCTATAAAAAACGGCGGAGAGTTGTTTTTGCTGGCAACGACAAAGACTGTGCGCTTGTGGGAAGGCGCGCGGACGGCGACGTTGAGCGGTGGTTGTCCCGCGAGCGAATTGCGAAGGCGGGTTCATCGCGGGCGATAATGTGGCCTCTCTTTTGTCTGCCGGCCCGAAGCCGCGCCCAAGGCGTTCCCTAACCCTGCTGCCCGATGTCCGCGTTGTCCCCTAGCTCAGGCCATTCCGCTTCGTCCTTCCTGCCTCGGATCGACCCTGGCGCGCCGTTCGTCCTGCTCGACGAGGCCACGGGCGAGGGGGCGACGTGCCGGCTCTATACCGGCTTCATGCGCATGGACGTCGTGCCGGCGGGTGCACTGGAGCATTTGGAGCCGAGCCTGAAAGACGGGTGGAGGGAAGGTTGGCATGCCTGCCTGTTCGCCCCTTACGAATTCGGCGCGCCCCTGGTTCGGGTGCCGACGCTGGCGCAGCCCAGTGCCGCCAATCCGTTTGCCGATGGCGGGATGCGCGTCCTGTGGTTCGCGTCCAAGACGGTGTGCGATGCGGCGAAGATCGGGCGCTGGCTCGATGAACATTGCGACACCACCGCGCTCGCCGGCGCGATGCAGGTCCGCTCGGATACCGACGAACGCAGCTTCCACGCGGCCATCGCCCGCATCCACGAATGGATCGAGGCTGGCGATACCTATCAGGTCAATTTCACGCAGCGCCTGCGCTTCGCATCCTTTGGCGATCCGATCGCTTTCTATCGGGACTTGCGCCGCGCGCAGCCGGTGCCGTATGGCGCGCTGGCCAGGCTGCCCGGCGATCACTGGGTGCTGTCGCTATCGCCCGAGCTGTTCTTCCGTCATGACGGCGGCGGCAAGCTGGTGACCCGGCCGATGAAGGGCACCGCCTTGCGCAGCGGCGATGCGAAGCGCGATGCCGAAGCCGCGGCCGCGCTGGCGGCGGACGACAAGAACCGGGCCGAGAACGTGATGATCGTCGACCTGCTGCGCAACGATCTCGGCAGGGTCGCGCAGCCGGGTACGGTGCAGGTGCCCGAACGCTTCGCCGTGCAGCCGTTCGGCCAGGTCCTGCAAATGACTTCGACGGTGACGGCCACCGCTCGCGCCGGGACCACGCTGGCCGGCCTGCTGGCCGCGCTGTTTCCGTGCGGCTCGATCACCGGTGCGCCGAAGCGCCGGACCATGGAGATCATCGCCGAGCTGGAGCGCGCCCCGCGCGGCCTCTATACCGGCGCGATCGGCTGGGTCGATGCGCCCGAACCGGGCGAAACGCTGGGACAGGCGACCTTGTCCGTGGCGATCCGCACGCTGGTGCTCGGTCCGCGCCGCGACGACGGCCTGAGGGCAGGCGAAATGGGTGTCGGCAGCGGCATCGTGCACGACAGCGTTGCCGCCGACGAGTACGCCGAATGCGGCTGGAAGGCGCGCTTCCTGACGGGGCACGATCCGGGCTTCACGTTGATCGAGACGATGCGGGTGGAGCAGGGCCGCTGCCTGCGGCTAGATGCGCATCTGGCCCGGCTGCGTGCGTCAGCGGCGTGTTTCGGTTTTCGTTTCGATCAGCAAGCGGTGCGCGAGGCGATCGCGCGGGAGGCGGCAGCCCTCGCACAAGGTCCCGCGCGGCTACGGCTCACGCTGGACAAGGCCGGAACGCTGCGATGCACCTCCGGTGCGCTGGCCCCGTTGCCGCAAGGACCGGTGGGCCTGATCGTCGCCGACGTCGCCTTGCCTGTCGCCGATCCCTTGCGCCGGCACAAGACCAGCGCGCGCGACACCTTCGACGCCGGTTGGCGCGAAGCCGAGCGCATCGGCGCCTTCGACAGCCTGTTCTTCAACACGCGTGGCGAACTGCTGGAAGGGGGACGCAGCTCGGTCTTCGTGCGCGTCGACGGCCGCTGGCTGACGCCGCCGCTGTCGGCGGACATCCTGCCGGGCGTGATGCGTAACGAGGTGCTGCGCGATGGCGTTGGCTATCTCGGCGGAACGGTGGTCGAGAGCCCGATCACGCGCGAGATGCTGCTGCGCGCCGACGAACTGGCGATCGCCAACGCGCTGCGCGGCGTGCTGCCCGCCATGCTGCGCTTGCCCGCAGAAAAGCCCTAACGGTGATGGGTGTCGAGCCGCCCGTCGGTCAGCTTCCAGCGCACCACGCCGGGCAGATTGATCAGGTCGCGGTCGTGGCAGATCATCACCACGGTCCGCCCTTCGGCGGCAAGCTCGCGCACCAGCGCGATCACCTGTTCGCGCGCGTGGCCGTCCAGGTTGGAGGTCGGCTCGTCGAGCAGCAGCAGGTCCGGCTCGAGCACCTTGGCGCGGGCCAGCGCCACGCGCTGGATTTCGCCGCCGGACAGGCGGTCGGGCGCGGTGTCCTGGACATGCGTGATCCCGGCCCAGCCCAGCGCGGCGCCGACGCGGCGCGCGACCTCGTCGGCCGGCAGTCCGCGCGCATGCAGCCCGTAGGCGATGTTCTCGCGCACCGAGGTGCGGAACAGGTAGGGATGCTGATGCATGTAGGCGATGCGCTGGCGCAGCGCGAGCGGCAGGGGATCGAGCGAGGCGCTGCACGGCCGGCCGTCGGCGCCGGTCCAGTCGACGGTGGCGCCGGGCGCGCGTTCAAGGCCGGCGATCATGCGCAGCAGCGTGGTCTTGCCGGCGCCGTTGACGCCGGTCAGCACCACCGCGGTAGCGCGCGGAAAGGCCAGCGCGTCGATATCGAACAACGCACGGGCGCCGATGCGGCGGCGCAGCCCGCGCACCACCAGCAGCGGCGGCGCCAGCGCGTCCCCGGCGGGGCGGTTCCGATCCGGCTCCGGTGCATTCATCGGCGAAATCCTCCGGCGCCCTGCAACCACGCCAGCAGCACGTTGACCAGCAGGGCCAGGGCCACCAGCACGATGCCAAGCGCGATGCCCTGGGCGAATTCGCCCTTGCTGGTCTCCAGGGCGATCGCGGTGGTGATGGTACGGGTCGAGCCTTCGATATTGCCACCGATCATCAGCGCCGAGCCCACTTCCGCGATCACGCGGCCGAAGCCGGCGACCACCGCCGCCATCAGGCCGAAGCGCAGCTCGCGCAGTACGGTGAAGAAGGTGCGCCAGGCGCCGGCGCCCAGCACCCAGGCGGTCTCGCGCAGCCGCGCATCGGCGCCCTGCAGCGTCGACAGCGCGAACGCCAGCACCACCGGAAAGCCGATCACGGCCTGGCCGATCACCATGCCGGTGGGCGTGAACAGCAGCCCGAGGCTGCCCAGCGGCCCTTGGCGCGTCAGCAGCAGATAGAGGATCAGGCCGACCAGCACGGTCGGAAACGACAGGAAGGCCTGCGCCAGCACCACCACCAGCCGCCGGCCGGGGAAGTCATGGGTGGCGATCAGGTAGGCGGCGCCGATCGCCGGGGCGGTGGCGATGGCCAGCCCGGCGAAGGCGACCTTCAGCGAGGTCCAGACGATCTCCCACAGCGCGGGATCGCCGCCGGCGAGCAGCGCGAAGGCGGTCGCGGTGGCGGCGCCGATCTCCATCGGGCGGCGTCAGGCCGAGAAGGTGTGTTCGGGCGCGGGGAAGCTGCCGTCCTTGACCGCGGCGACATAGGCGCGGATCGCGGCCTCGATCGAGGTCTGGCCTTCCATGAAGTTGCGCACGAACTTCGCCTTGCGGCCGGGATAGATGTTCAGCATGTCTTGCAGCACCAGCACCTGGCCCGAGCAATCCACGCCGGCGCCGATGCCGATGGTCGGAATCTCCAGCTGGCTGGTCACGGTGGCGGCCAGCGCGGCCGGCACCGCTTCCATCACGATCAGCTGGGCGCCGGCGCTTTGCAGCGCCTCGGCGTCGCGGCGCAGCTGGGCCGCGCTCGCGTCGGTCTTGCCCTGCACCTTGAAGCCGCCGAAGGCATGCACCGACTGCGGCGTCAGCCCGATATGCGCGCACACCGGAATGCTGCGCTCGACCAGGAAGCGGACGGTCGGCGCCAGCCACTCGCCGCCTTCGAGCTTGACCATCTGCGCGCCGGCGCGCATCAGCGTCACGGCGCTGGCGAAGGCCTGCTCGGGCGTGCCGTAGGTGCCGAAGGGCAGGTCGGTGACGACCAGCGCGGTCTGGTTGCCGCGCGCCACGCATTCGGTGTGGTACGCCATCTGTTCCAGCGTGACGGGCAGCGTGGTCTGCTGGCCCTGCATCACGTTGCCCAGCGAATCGCCGATCAGGATCACCTCGACGCCGCAGTGGTCGAGCAGCGCGGCAAAGCTCGAGTCGTACGCGGTCAGCATCACGATCTTTTCGCCGGCGGCGCGCATCGCCTGCAGCTTGGGGATCGTGATGGACTTGCGGGAGGGTTCCAGGAGATAGCTCATCGTTGTGCCTCGGAGGTCCGCTGGCCGGCGCCCGGAACGGGCGGGGCCGTCAGCTGCGGAAGATGAAATAGACGGCACCGACCATGCACAGCGCCGCCCACACGTAGTCCCACTTGAAGCTTTGCTGCATGTACAGCAGCGAGAACGGCACGAACACCGTCAGCGTGATCGCTTCCTGCAGGATCTTCAGTTGCGCCAGCGAGATGCCATGCTGGAAACCGATCCGGTTGGCCGGCACCTGCAGCAGGTACTCGAACAGCGCGATGCCCCAGCTGACGATCGCCGCGATATACCAGGGGCGGCTGCCCAGATCCTTCAGGTGGCCGTACCACGCGAAGGTCATGAACACATTGGACAGCGTCAGCAGGCCGGCAGTCAGGAAGAACGGGGAGATTCTGCTTGGCGCGTACATTGGCAGAAGGAAACTTTGTCGATGCGCTGGCCCGCGACCGCGGGCAGATGGTCGGCCGCGCGGCCCAGGCCCGGAATCACCAGCTCGGGTTCGAGCTCGAGCAGCGGCACCAGCGTGAACGCGCGCGCCGCGACGCGCGGATGCGGCACGGTCAGTTGCGCGCCGTCATGCATTTCGTCGCCGAACACCAGCAGGTCCAGGTCCAGCGTGCGCGGTGCATTGCGAAAGGGCCGCTCACGGCCGAACTGGTCTTCGATATGGTGGCAGATGACCAGCAGCTGGGCGGCCGTGAAGCTGGTCTCCAGCTTGACCACCGCGTTGTAGTAATCGTCGCCGCCGGCATCGACCGGCGCGCTGCGATACAGCGAGGATCGCGCCACGATCCGGATGCCGACCTGCTGCGCCAGGCAGACGATGGCATCCTTGACGGCTTGTCTTGCGTCGCCCAGATTGGCGCCGATGCCGATGAAGGCCAGTGTCATTCGGTTTCCTCCGGCTGGCCGCGCGCGCCGCCTTGCTGGTCGGCTGCCGCGTCCGTCTCATCCCGGGGGGAAACTTTATCCGATTTCCGCGCCGGCCGCCGACGGCGCTTCTTGCGCGCCGGACCCTCGCTGCCGGCGGTGCCGGAGGCGCGTGCCGCTTCGATCAGATTCTCGCGGCCTTCGGAGTCGGCGTTCTGGAAGTCCAGCCACCAGGTCGCCAGTTCGGCCGGCATCTCACCGGCCTCGCAGCGCAGCTGCAGGAAGTCGAAGCCGGCGCGGAAGCGCGGCGATTCCAGCAGGCGGAACGGCATGCGGCCGACGCGCTTCTCGAAGCGCGGCTGCATGCCCCAGATGTCGCGCATGTCGGTGACGAAGCGGCGCTGGATCGCCAGCTGGCCGGTCTGCCGCTCGAGCACGTCGTCCATCGCCGCATTGAGCGCCGCGATCGGATGCTCGCCGCCTTCGCGCAGCGACTTCCAGCGCTGCAGCACGTGGTGCCACAGCAGCGCGGCGAACAGGAAGCCCGGCGAAACCGGCTTGCCGGCCTGCACGCGGCGGTCGGTGTTGTCCAGCGCCAGCTGCACGAAGCGCTGGCCCAGCGGCTGTTCGATCGCGACGTCGAGCAGCGGCAGCAGGCCCTTGTGCAGGCCGGCCTTGCGCAGCTCCTGCAGCGAGGCCCAGGCGTGGCCCGACATCAGCAGCTTGAGCATTTCGTCGAACAGGCGCGCGCTCGGCACGTTGTGGATCAGCGAGGCCAGGTCGGCGATCGGCTGGCGCGTGGCCTCGTCGATGTCGAAGCCGGTCTTGGCGGCGAACCGCACCACGCGCAGCATCCGCACCGGGTCCTCGCGATAGCGGGTGACCGGATCGCCGATCATCCGCAGCGTGCGCGCCCGCATGTCTTCCATGCCGTGGTGGTAGTCGTGCACGGTCTGCTCGGCCGGGTCGTAGTACATCGCATTGATGGTGAAATCGCGCCGTTCGGCGTCCTCCGCCTGCGAGCCCCAGACGTTGTCGCGCAGCACCCGGCCGGAGGCGTCGATCGCGTGGGTCTTGTTGTCCAGTTCGGCGCGCTTGAGCCGGCGGCCTTCGGGCAGCGTTTCGCTGGCCACCGCGTCGACCAGCGCGCGAAAGGTCGACACCTCGATGATTTCCTGCTCGCGCCCGCCGTAGAAGGTCACGTGCACGATCTGGAAGCGCCGGCCGATGATGCGCGAGCGGCGGAACAGCGCCTGCACCTGGTCGGGCGTGGCGTTGGTCGCCACGTCGAAGTCCTTGGGCTTGATGCCGAGCAGCAGGTCGCGCACCGCGCCGCCGACGATGAAGGCCTGGTAGCCGGCCTGCTGCAGCGTGCTGGTGACCTTGACCGCGTTGCGCGACAGCAGCGTGGGATCGATCTGGTGCTCGTCGGCGCTGATGATGCGCGGTGTGTGGGCGCGGCCGAGGCGTCGCTGCTTGGGCCCGGGCTTGCCCAGCAGCCGGTTGATAAGCTTCTTGATCACGTCAGAACAGGTCCATGATGCGCCAGCCGGCCGCGGCGGCATGATGGCGGAGGCGCTCGTCCGGGTTGGTGGCGATCGGCTCGGTGACCTTGGCCAAGAGCGGCAGGTCGTTCATCGAATCGCTGTAGAAAGTGGTGGTGGCGAAGTCCTGCCAGCGCGCGCCCTGTTCCTTCAGCCAGGCCTCGACGCGGGCGATCTTGCCTTCGCGGAAGCTCGGGATGCCGAACACCTCGCCGGTGTAGGCGCTCTCGGCCAGGCCGTCGGCGGTGGCGGGTTCGGTGGCGATCAGGTGCTTGATGCCGAAGGCGGCGGCGATCGGCGCGGTGACGAAGCTGTTGGTCGCCGTGACGATGGCGCACAGGTCGCCGGCGTCCAGATGCTTGTAGACCAGCGCGCGCGCCTGCGGCGTGATGGCCGGCTCGATCACTTCGTGCATGAACTGCTGGCGCCAGGCGTTCAGGCGCTCGCGCGGATGGGCCGCCAGCGGGGCCAGCGCGAACTTCAGGAAGGCCTGGATATCGAGGGTGCCGGCCTTGTAGTGGCCGTAGAACTCGTCGTTCTTGCGACGATAGGTTTCCTCGTCGACCACGCCAAGACGGACCAGAAAGCGGCCCCATTCGTGGTCGCTGTCGGTCGGGATCAGGGTGTGGTCGAGGTCGAACAATGCCAGATTCATGGGCGGCGATTTTACCTTAAGGGGATGACGGCCGGCTTGGCGGCCGATTGCAGGGAGCGTGCCAGGGGGCGGGCCGCGTGCGAGCCGGTGTTTGGGGCCGCTGCGCGGGCCGGCGTGTGGGCCGGTGTGTAGGGCTTCCGGCCGGCCCGCGCGCTATTCACGCAACTCGGCGAACATTTCGCGCAGCAGCGGCAGCGTCACCGCCCGCTTGCGTTCGAGCGAATAGGTATCGAGCGCGTCCAGCAGCGCCATCAGGCTGGGCATGTCGCGATAGTGGCGCGTCACCAGCCAGTGCGGGATTTCGGGGGACAGCTGCAGCCCGCGTTCGCGCGCGGCCTGCACCAGCGCGGCCATCTTGTCGTCGTCCGACAGCGGCGCGAGCTGGTAGACCAGGCCCCAGCCGAGCCGGGTGCGCAGGTCCTCGCGCACCGGCATGGTGACCGGGGCCAGGCTGCCGGCCACCACGAGCGCGGTGCGCACGTGCGCACGGACCTCGTTATACAGGGAAAACACCGCGATCTGGCGGGCCTCGTCGAGCAGGTCGACGTCGTCGACCGTGTACAGCTGGCAGCTCGGATCGAAGATGAAATCGGCCAGCGCGTGGTGCGGGCTCAGATAGCGGCAGCGCAGGCCGGCATGGGGGCCGGCGTCGCACAGCGCGTGCAGCAGATGGGTGCGGCCCGAGCCGGTCTCGCCCCACAGATAGATCAGCCGGTCGGCGGCGCGCTCCTGCGCCACCGCGCCCGGCAGTTCGCGCAGCCGCTGCACCGGCTCGCGGTTGGCCGACACGAAGAAGTTCTCGAAGGTCGACGGCGGCGGGCTGCCCAGTTCGAGCGACAGTTGCTTGGGGCGCGGAGACATGGCGTATCGATTACTTCCGGTAGAGGTCGCTTGTCACATACAGCCGCCGCAACTGGCGGGCGCCGACCAGCAGGACCGCGCAGGTCGGCAGCGCCAGCAGCACGCCGAAGAAGCCGAACAGCTGCCCGAA
The DNA here is from genome assembly GCF_008632125.1 of Cupriavidus cauae. Classification (GTDB taxonomy): domain Bacteria; phylum Pseudomonadota; class Gammaproteobacteria; order Burkholderiales; family Burkholderiaceae; genus Cupriavidus; species Cupriavidus cauae. The sequence continues at coordinate 214,931 of NZ_VWRN01000034.1, read as the reverse complement.
GGCCAGCAGCGCGAAAATCACCACCAGCGGATGCAGCCCGATCCGGTCGCCCACCAGGCGCGGCGTCAGATAGAAGCTCTCGACGAACTGGCCGATGCCGTAGACGAGGGCGACCGCGCCCAGCCCGTACAGATTGCCGAACTGCAGCAGCGCCGCGACGATCGCCAGCGCCAGGCCGAAGCCGAAGCCGATATAGGGGATGAAGACCGCCAGGCCGGTGAACACGCCGATCGGGATCGCGATCTCGAAGCCGGCGATGGTCAGGCCGATCGAATACAAGGCGGCCAGGATCAGCATCACCACGATCTGCCCGCGCAGATACTGCGACAGCAGCGCGTCGGTCTCGGCGGTCAGCTCGCGCACCTTGGGCACCCAGCGGCGCGGCACCAGGCCCTCGATGCGGCGCATCACCATGTGCCAGTCCATCAGCAGATAGAACATGACGATCGGCACCAGCAGCGCCAGCCCGCCATAGGTGATCAGCGCGGTGCCGGAGACGCGCACATAGGTCAGCAGCACCGCCAGCAGGTCCTCCGGGCTGGCGGCGAAGCGCTCCGACATCATGCGGCGCAGCCCCGGGAAGTCGAAGCGCACGCGCACGCCGAGTTCGGACAAGCGCGGGGCCACCACCGAATTGAGTTTCTTCAGCAGTTCGGGCAGCTGCTCGCGCAACTGCGGAATCTCGCGCTGGAGCACGGCGATGACCAGCAGCACCAGCAACACCACGACGACGATCAGCAGCAGGATCATCAGCGAGACGGCAATCACCCGTGGCACCTTGTGCCGCTGCAGCCAATCGACGCCGGGGTTCAGGATGTAGGCGAAGATGAACGCGAACAGGAAGGGCGACAGCACCGGCGCCAGCGCCAGCAGCGTGGCGAACAGCGCGACGCCGAGCGCGACCCAGAGCAGAATGCGCTTGGCCTCGTGGGACAGCAGGGGGGCGTTCATCGGGACAGTGGGGGAAAGACCGGTAAAAAGAGACCAGCTGAAAGAGACCAGCAAAAGGAAAGCCGAGGACGCGCGGCAAGCGCGGGTCGTCGCCCGGCGGCGGCGGGTTTGCACGGCACAAGCCGATGCAACTGGAAGCCGACACCCGGTATCCGTTAAAATCGCGATTCTACTGGACTCGCGACCCGCCAACCGGCGCCGCGAGGGCCGCATTCCTCACTTGTGCGTGGTCCGACGCGTGATCCGACTCGCCCGAGTGTCGTCATTTCCACCATCCAGGACCCGCAGAATTCCATGAGCGCAGCCCCCACTTCCGGCCAGGCAGGCCTTTCGTACCGCGATGCCGGCGTTGACATCGATGCGGGCGACGCGCTCGTCGACCGTATCAAGCCCTTCGCCAAGCGCACCATGCGCGAGGGCGTGATGGCCGGCATCGGGGGCTTCGGCGCGCTGTTCGAGTTGTCGCGCAAGTTCAAGGAGCCGGTGCTGGTGTCCGGCACGGACGGCGTCGGCACCAAGCTGAAGCTGGCCTTCCAGCTGAACCGCCACGACACCGTGGGCCAGGATCTGGTCGCGATGAGCGTCAACGACATCCTGGTGCAGGGCGCCGAGCCGCTGTTCTTCCTCGACTATTTCGCCTGCGGCAAGCTGGACGTCGATACCGCCGCCACCGTGATCCAGGGCATCGCCCATGGCTGCGAACTGGCCGGCTGCGCGCTGATCGGCGGCGAGACCGCGGAAATGCCGAGCATGTACCCGGACGGCGAATACGATCTGGCCGGCTTCGCGGTCGGCGCGGTCGAGAAGAGCCGCATCATCGACGGCACCACCATCGTGCCGGGCGATGTGGTGCTGGGCCTGGCCTCGTCGGGCGCGCATTCGAACGGCTATTCGCTGGTGCGCAAGATCATCGAGGTCGCCAAGCCGGACCTGGAGGCCGATTTCCACGGCCAGCGCCTGCAGGACGCCATCATGGCGCCGACGCGCATCTACGTGAAGCCGCTGCTGTCGCTGATCGAGACGCTCCCGGTCAAGGGCATGGCCCACATCACCGGTGGCGGCCTGACCGAGAACGTGCCGCGCGTGCTGCCCAAGGAAGTCACCGCGGTGCTGCAGCGCGATGCCTGGACGCTGCCGCCGCTGTTCCAGTGGCTGCAGGCCCAGGGCCGCGTCGCCGACGACGAGATGCACCGCGTGTTCAACTGCGGCGTCGGCATGGTGGTGATCGTGGCCAAGGAAGACGCCGAACGCGCGATCCGGCATCTGCAGGCCGCCGGCGAGGCGGTGTGGCAGATCGGCGAGATCCGCGAGCGCGAGGAGGGGCAGGCGCCGACCGTGGTGGTCTGACCACGGTGGTCTGATCCTCCCGGCGTTGGGACAAAAAAACAGGCGGATGCTTTGGCATCCGCCTGTTTTCGTTTGGGCGCGTCGCTGCCCGTGTCGAGGCAGGCCGGCTTGTCCAGGCCCGCTTCTTCAAGCCCGTTTGTTCAAGCCCGCTTGTTCATGCCCGCGCCGTCAGGCTGACTTCCCCGCCATCGCCGTCAACGCCTCGCCGGTAACCCGGCAGATGCGCCAGTCCGGCAGCACGCTGGCGCCCATCGCGCGATAGAAGTCGATCGACGGCGTGTTCCAGTCCAGCACGGTCCATTCGAAACGGCCGCAGCCGCGCTCGACCGCCAGTCCCGCCAGATGGATCAGCAGGGCCTTGCCGATGCCGTGGCCGCGCCAGGCCGGCTCGACATACAGGTCCTCGAGATAGAGGCCGGGCTTGGCCAGGAACGTCGAGTAGTTATGGAAGAACAGCGCGAAGCCGATCGCGCGCGGGCCTTCGGGCGTGGGCACCTCGGCCAGCACGGCCTCGGCCAGCGGGCGCGCGCCGAACAGCGTCCGGCGCAGTTTCTCGGGGGTGGCCTCGACCAGATGGGTCAGCTTCTCGTACTCGGCGAGCTCGGCGATCAGGCGCAGCAGCGTGTCGCAGTCGTCGGCGGTGGCGGGGCGCAGCGTGAAGGCGGTGGCGGTCATGGCGGCGGAATTTGAATGTAGTAGCCCGGACGGGACGAAGCCGCGATTATCGCGCGCTCGCCGTGCCGTCGGCTACGGGCCCAGTTGCGCCAGCCGCGCGACCTGGTCGACATAGTCCGGCGCCAGGCAATCGACCACCAGCCGCTCGGGCGTCGAGCGCAGCCACGTCAGCTGCCGCTTGCACAGCTGGCGCGTCGCCGCGATGCCGCGCTCGCGCATCGTGGCGAAGTCGCAGAGGCCGTCCAGATATTCCCAGACCTGCCGGTAGCCGACGCAGCGGATCGATGGCAGTCCCGGATGCAGGTCGCCGCGTGCCCGCAGGCGTTCGACCTCGTCCAGCAGCCCGCTGGCGAGCATCGCGTCGAAGCGGGCCTCGATGCGCGCGTGCAGCACCGCGCGGTCCGATGGCTCCAGCGCGATCGCGCGAAAGCGCGCGCCGGCCGCGCCGTCGAAGGTGCGCGCATCGGCCTGGCGTGCCAGCAGCGCCGACATTGGACGGCCGGTCAGCCGGTGGATCTCCAGCGCGCGCTGGATGCGCTGTGCGTCGTTGGGCGCCAGCCGCGCCGCCGTGACCGGATCGACTTCGGCCAGCATCGCATGCAGCGCCGGCCAGCCGCGCTGCTCGGCCAGCTTGTCGAGCTCGGCGCGCACCTGCGGATCGGCCTGCGGCAGATCGTTCAGGCCCTGGGTCAGCGCCTTGTAATAGAGCATGGTGCCGCCGACGATCAGCGGCTCGCGGCCGCGCGCGCGGATCGCGTCGATCAGCGCATTGGTATCGGCGACGAATTGCGCGGCCGAATAGCTGTCGGCCGGATCGATGATGTCGATCAGATGGTGCGGCACCGCGGCCAGTTCGGCGGCAGAGGGCTTGGCGGTGCCGATGTCCATCTCGCGATAGACCAGCGCCGAATCCATGCTGATGATCTCGATCGGCGCGCGCGCGGCCAGTGCCAGGGCGGCCGCGGTCTTGCCCGAGGCGGTGGGGCCGAGCAGGCAGACGATGGGAGCGGGCGAGGCGGAGGCCATGGAATAAGCGGACAACGACGAGGCGGACAACGACAGCGCGCGGCCTTACTGGCCGCGCAGGAACAGTCGGTCCAGCTCGGCCACGGTCAGCTGGACCCAGGTCGGCCGGCCATGGTTGCACTGGTCGGCGCGCTCCGTCTGTTCCATCTGGCGCAGCAGCGCGTTCATTTCCTCGACGGTCAGCTTGCGGTTGGCGCGCACGGCGCTGTGGCAGGCCAGCGTCGCCAGCAGTTCGTTCTGGCGCTCGGCCAGCACGCGCGAACCGCCATAGGCATGCAGGTCGCGCAGCACGTCGCGCGCCAGCGCCTCGGCGTCGGCCTGCTTCAGCAGCGCCGGAATCGCGCGCACCGCCAGCGTGGTCGGCGAGACCGGCGCGATGTCGAAGCCCAGCAGCGCCAGCGTGTCCTGGTGTTCCTCGGCGGCGCCGATCTCGACCGGGCTGGCCGGCAGCGTGACCGGAATCAGCAGCGGCTGCACCGTCATCTGGCGCGCGTCGAGCGCGGTCTTGATCTGCTCGTACAGGATGCGCTCGTGCGCGGCGTGCATGTCGACCAGCACCAGGCCGCGCGCGTTCTGCGCCAGCACGTAGATGCCGTGCAGCTGGGCAATCGCATAGCCGAGCGGATGGTCGCCGGCGTCGTCCTGCTCGCCGTCGCCGGCGCCTGCGCCCTGCATCGGGGCACGGTCGAGCAGCGACGGCGGTTCGTCCGCACGGGCGGCGCGCGCATCGGCCAGCCAGGCGGGCGGCTGGCTCGATGGCGTGAAGCGCTGGCCGGCCGGCGACAGCGCATCGCGGACCATGCCCAGATACGCCTGCCGCGGCTGCGCGATACCGAGCTCGGTCTGGCGCGCGGCCGCGGTGTAATCGACCCAGGGGCGACCGCCCGGCTGCGCGGGGCTGGTGGCGGCGACGCGCAGCGCCGGGGCCTGGCCGCCATGACCGATGCCGTCGTCGCCGGTATGCAGGCTGTCGCCGTTTTCGCCCGCCTGGCGCGCCAGGCAGCGCTGCACCGCGTGGTAGACGAACTGATGGACCGCGCGCGATTCGCGGAAGCGCACCTCGATCTTGGACGGGTGCACGTTGACGTCGACCAGCTCGGGCGGCAGGTCCAGGCACAGCACGTACGAAGGGAAACGGTCGCCGTGCAGCACGTCCTGATAGGCGCTGCGCACCGCGTGCGTCAGCAGCTTGTCGCGGACGAAGCGGCCATTGACGAAGAAGAACTGCTGGTCGGGACGGCCGCGCGAGGCGGTCGGCAATCCGGCGAAGCCGTACAGCGCGAGCTCGCCGGCCTGTTCTTCCAGCGGCAGCCGCGCCCGGGCGAATTCGCTGCCGAGCACCTGCGCGGTACGCGTGGCGACATCGCCCGCATTCCAGTGCTCCATCGGCTTGCCGTTGTGATGGACCGACAGCGTGACGTCGGGCCGGGCCAGTGCGATGCGCCGGATCACCTCGAGGCAATGGCCGAGCTCGGTCTGTTCGCTCTTCAGGAATTTGCGGCGGGCCGGCGTATTGAAATACAGGTGCTGCACGTCGACGGTGGTGCCGACCCCGCCCGAGGCGGGCTGCAGCGCGCCGGTGTCCGCATGGATCTGGCTGGCGTGGGGGCAGTTCGCCGTGCGGCTGGTCAGCACCAGCTGCGAGACCGAGGCGATCGAGGCCAGCGCCTCGCCCCGAAAGCCCAGCGTCAGCACCGATTCGAGCTCATCGAGCGAGGCGATCTTGCTGGTGGCATGGCGCATCAGCGCGACCGAGAGCTCCTCGGCCGGGATGCCGCAGCCGTTGTCGGTGATCACGATGCGGCGTACGCCGCCTTCCTCGAGCCGCACCGACAACTGCGTCGCGCCGGCGTCGAGCGCGTTCTCCAGCAACTCCTTGACCACCGAGGCCGGGCGCTCGACCACCTCGCCGGCCGCGATCTGGCTGACCAGCTGATCGGGCAGCGGGCGGATCGGGCGTGAGGGGGCCAGGCGGCGCTGCGGGCGGTCTGCACGCGGGTCGGCACCCGGGGTGGTGCCCGATGCGGGAAATGCGGCGGCGGAGGCAGGAGAGGAGGGTGGCGCGGACATGGCAGCGATTATACGTGCCGGCCTCGTTGCGGCATGGGAGCGGAACGCGGCGGCGACGCGTCGGGGACGGGGCGGGATGGCGCGGGAGCGATGTGCCCCATTGCGTGCGGAAGCTCGCACCCCTGCCGCAGATGGGGGGTTTACGCCACCGGTGCGGCCACGTTCGTCTTGTATGATGTCGGGCTGGACAAAGATGGGGAACGTCTTGGAAATCGTATTGCAGTTCATCGACATGCTGCTGCACGTCGACAAGTATCTCGGCACCGTGATTCAGCAATATGGCGCCTGGGTCTATGCCATTCTGTTCGCGATCGTCTTTGCCGAGACCGGCCTGGTCGTGGTGCCCTTCCTGCCCGGGGATTCGCTGCTCTTTATCGCCGGCGCGTTCTGCGCCACCGGGGCGATGAACGAGTGGGTGCTGATCGGGCTGCTGCTCGCCGCCGCGATCGGCGGCAATACCGTCAACTACTGGATCGGCAGCTGGATCGGCCCGAAGGTGTTCGACCATCAATGGCGCTTCCTCGACCAGCAGGCGCTGCGCAAGACGCACGACTTCTACGAGCGCCACGGCGGCAAGACGCTGGTGATCGCGCGCTTCGTGCCGATCGTGCGTACGTTTGCGCCCTTCGTCGCGGGGGTGTCGCAGATGACGTTCGCGCGCTTCCAGTTCTTCAATGTGCTCGGCGCGGTCATCTGGGTGTTCGGCCTGGTGTTCGCCGGCTATTTCTTCGGCAACCTGCCATTCATCAAGCAGTACCTGAACCTGATCGTGCTGGCCGGCATCAGCGCGGCGATCGTGCCGCTGATCCTGGGCGGCCTGTGGCGCCTGCTGCGGCGCGGCGACAAGCGCCGCCGCGTGTCGTAAGACGTGTCGTAGGACGCGGCTTGCTGCGAGGCCGGCATCTTCGCGATGCCGGCCTGTCTCTTTCTCTGTCTCTCCCTTCTTCCTTGCCCGGTTGCGTTCGCCCGCTCAGTTCAGCGACCGGCTCATCATCCGCAGCGCCGGCATGCGGTCGCGGATCTGGGTCGAATCGGCCGCATCGGGCCGGGCGCTGACATAGGCCTCGAGGTCTTCCAGCGCGGGCCGGAAGCATTCCAGATTCGCGTAGGCCAGGCCCCGGTCGCGCACTTCCTCGATGGAATCGGGCAGCAGGATCACCAGCCGGTTCTGCACCGCCAGCAGCCGCTGCCAGCGCGACTCCTGCAGATAGATCGCCTTCAGATTGCGCAGCATCCGCGCGATGATCTCGCGATGGCTGGCGGTCTGCAGGAACAGGCCGAGCGGCACCGCGTTCGGATCGGCGATGCCCTCGCGCTCCAGGTACGGGTCCAGCATGTCCTGCAGCTGTTCCTTGGACAGCGTCTCGCCGGTCAGCGGATCGAGCACGACCTCGCCCGCCGGAATCGACATCCGCAGCAGGAAGTGGTTGGGGAAGGAAACACCCTTGAGCGGCAGGCCGATCTGCTGGCCGAGCTCCATGTAGAGCACCGCCAGCGAAATCGGAATGCCGCGCCGCTGCCGCAGCACCACGTTCAGATACGAGTTGTCGGGGTCGTAGTAGTCGTTCGCGTTGGGCCCGAAGCCCAGGTCGCGATAGAAGAAATGGTTCAGCAGGCGCAGGCGCTGGATGGCCGGGGTGCCGTCGGCGATCCGCCGTTTCAGCCGCAGGGCCAATACGTCGATGGCGGCCAGTTCGGCCTGCAGATCCAGGTCAGGGTAGGCATCCTGTGCGATCGACAGGGCCGTTTCGGTCAGCGGGATACCGCTGTCGTCCGCCACCAGCGCGGCAAAATAGTCCAGGACTTTGGTCGAGGTCATAGCGGTTCCTGGTTGCGGCCGGCGCCATGTCTTCAGGCTGCTTTGCGCTTGAAGGCAGCATAGCGCAGGCCCGTGAGCCACAGTGTACCGAAGTAGACGACCGCCGCAAGCACCAGGCACGAGGCCATCAGCGCGATCCGCAGCAGCGGGGTGGTACCCAGGGCGACCCAGTCGAAGGTGCGCGCGAACCACAGCAGCACGCCCGCCAGCAGCGTCGCCGCGGCCGACAGCTGTGCGAGGAACAGCCACCAGCCCGGCGCGGGCCGGTAGACGCCGACGCGGCGCAGGCCGATGAACAGCAGCACGGCATTGAGCGTCGCGCTGACGCTGATCGACAGCGCCAGCCCCGCGTGCCCGAGCCAGGGCACGAAGGCGAGGTTGGCGAGCTGCGTCATCACCAGCATCGCGATCGCGATCTTGACCGGCGTGCGGATGTCCTGCCGCGCGTAGAAGCCGGGCGCGAGGATCTTGACCAGGATCTGGCCGACCAGGCCGACGCCGTAGGCCATCACCGCGAGCCTGGTCATCTCGACCGCATGGGCGTCGAACTTGCCGTAGTGGAACAGCACCGCGGTCAGCGGCCGGCCAAAGACATAGAGGCCGATCGCGCTCGGGATCGCCAGCAGGAAGGTCAGCCGCAGGCCCCAGTCGAGCAGCGCGGAATATTCGACGCTGTCCTCGCGCGCGCTGGCCTTCGACAGGCTCGGCAGCAGGATCGTGCCGATCGCCACGCCGAGCAGCGCGGTCGGAAACTCCATCAGGCGGTCGGCATAGGTCAGGAAGGACACGCTGCCGGTGGCCAGGCGCGAGGCGATATTGGTATTGATGATCAGGCTGATCTGCGCCACGGACACGCCCAGCAGCGCCGGGCCCATCTGCCGCAGGATGCGGCGCACGCCGGGGTCGCGCCAGGCGGCGCGCAGGTTCACGCCGATGCGCGGCAGCATGCCGATGCGCTTGAGCGCGGGCACCTGGATCGCCAGCTGCAGCAGGCCGCCGACCAGCACGCCCCAGGCCTGCGCGTAGATCGGCTGCTGCAGATGGGGCGCGACGAACAGCGCGGCGCCGATCAGCGACAGGTTCAGCAGCACCGGCGTGAAGGCGGGCACCGCGAAGTTGCGCCAGGTGTTCAGCACGCCCGAGGCCAGCGCGACCATCGAGATCAGGCCGATGTAGGGGAACATCACGCGGGTCATGAAGACGGCCGCGTCGTAGGTCTGGTTGTCGCCGCGAAAGCCGGTCGCGACGATCGTCATGATCACCGGGGCGGCCAGCACGCCGACCAGCGACACCGCGGCCAGCGCCCACGCCATCACGGTGGCGACCGCATCGACCAGCAGCCGGGTCGGCTCGTCGCCGCGCTTGCCGTGGTATTCGCCGAGGATCGGCACGAAGGCCTGCTGGAAGGCGCCCTCGCCGAAGATCCGGCGCAGCATGTTCGGGATGCGGAAGGCGACATTGAACGCGTCGGTCATGTCGGAGGCGCCGAACGCGCGGGCGATCAGGATCTCGCGGATCAGGCCGGTGATGCGCGACAGCATCGTCAGGCCGCTGATGGTGGCGAGCGATTTGAGCAGGTTCAAGGTCGGGGAGGAGAGGAAACGGTTGTGGCGCCGCCGGGACGCGTCGCCGGGGCGGCGGATCGCAGTCAGACGGCCGCGGAGCGCCGAAAGTTGCAATGCCACCACACCGGGCGAGCCTGGGCCTGCCAATTGTGGCGCCAATTATACGGATTGGTGTGCGCGGCCCGCCGCCTTCGCCGAGGGGTGGGATCTTCCTTGCGGCGGCTTCGATCTTGTGTGTATAATCGCCGATTCGAGAAGATAGTTGCGTTCCGGATTCGTGTGTCAGTGCATCCCGGGTCGCTCTTGTGCAATCCACGCACGCATCTGAATTCAGGATATTTACGAAATGGCAAATTCCGCACAAGCTCGCAAGCGCGCGCGTCAAGCCGTCGCCCAGAACGCGCACAACTCCAGCCTGCGCTCGCGTCTGCGCACGGCCGTCAAGGCAGTCCGCAAGGCGATCGACGCCGGCGACAAGGCCGCTGCTGCCGAGATCTTCAAGAACTCGCAAGCCGTGATCGACAGCATCGCCGACAAGAAGATCGTTCACAAGAACAAGGCAGCGCGCCACAAGTCGCGTCTGTCGGCTGCGATCAAGGCCATGGCCGCCTGATTGCCGCGTTCACCGGCCGCGCCTGGCGCGCGGTCGACGCAGTAAAAAAGCCCGTCCGATGACGGGCTTTTTGCATTCCGCTTGGCGCTTCGGCATTGCGCTTCGGCGTTGCGCTTCCGATTTGCGGCATTGCGCTTCGTCCTTGCCCTTCGCCCTCGGCGCGCTCCCGCGCTTATTCGTCGATGCACTCAATCCAGCGAGCAGGCCTCGACCAGCTGCAGGTGGTTGTCGCGCGCGAAGTTCAGCACGAAGTCCAGCGCCTTGGGCTCGATCTCGCGCAGCCGCGCATCGACCACCACGCATTTGACGCCGCCGGACATCACCGGGCGCACGTAAGGGGAGTAGGTCAGGCGGGGATCGCCGGTATCACCGGGCGGGCGGAATTGCGCCATCACGCCGCACAGCCGTTCAGCCCAATCGCTCGGACGGAAGGTCTTGCCTTCCTTGGTGATGCCCTGGATGAAGTACTGGCGAACGGTGGAATTCATGGACTGCGGTGAGGCTGGTGACTCGACGGGAAACCCGCAACGGGCGCCCGTTTGACGCGGCGAGCGGCGATGGGTTCGCGCGAATCTGGCCGGAAGGCGGGGCGTCGGTCGTGGCGGGGGCACTTTTGATGCCGGCGGCGGGCGGCGGCAAGGGTATGCCGGGCCCCGCGTGAATCAGCGAGTATTATATCTTATATAAGACTGCCGCATAAGCCGGGAGGGCTCCCCGGCGGCCCGGCCGTGCGCCCGCCCAGGCTCGCCAAAGCAGGAATAATCCCTTATGATTCCTGAACTCACATTGCGCAAGCGACGCGAAAGGCGGCTCCGCGACAGCGTGGTTCCATGACCGTTCATGGCCTCGCGTGTCCCCATCGAGCCGCCTTCTTTGTTTTATGAGCCCAACGCCGATCAAGCACTATCTCCAATTCAGCGACCTCGATGCGAAGGAGTACGAGTACCTGCTCGACCGCGCCCGGATTCTGAAGACCAAGTTCAAGAACTACGAGACCTGGCATCCGCTGCACGACCGTACGCTGGCGATGATCTTCGAGAAGAACTCGACCCGCACGCGACTGTCGTTCGAGGCCGGCATCCACCAGCTGGGCGGCCACGCGGTGTTCCTGAACACGCGCGACTCGCAGCTGGGCCGCGGCGAGCCGATCGAGGACGCCGCGCAGGTGATCTCCCGCATGGTGGACATCATCATGATCCGCACCTTCGGCCAGGAGATCATCGACCGTTTCGCCGCCCATTCGCGCGTGCCGGTGATCAACGGGCTGACCAACGAATACCATCCGTGCCAGGTGCTGGCCGACGTCTTCACCTATATCGAGCATCGCGGCAGCATCCGCGGCAAGGTGGTGGCGTGGATCGGCGATGCCAACAACATGGCCTATACCTGGATCCAGGCCGCCGAACGGCTGGGCTTCACCTTCCATTTCTCGGCGCCGCCGGGATACCAGCTCGATCCGGCGATGGTGCCCGCCAGCGCCGCGAGCCTGGTCAAGGTCTTCGACAACCCGCTGGCCGCGTGCCAGGGCGCCGATCTGGTGACCACCGACGTCTGGACCAGCATGGGCTTCGAGGCCGAGAACGAGGTCCGCAAGCGCGCCTTCCAGGACTGGATGGTGACCACCGCGATGATGGACCGCGCCAATCCCGACGCGCTGTTCATGCACTGCCTGCCGGCGCACCGCGGCGAGGAAGTCGAGGCCGCCGTGATCGACGGCCCGAAGAGCGTGGTCTGGGACGAGGCCGAGAACCGGCTGCACGTGCAGAAGGCGCTGATGGAGTACCTGCTGTGCGGGCGCTATTGAGCGACGCGTCGGATCGATGATCCGGTCGATCGCCTGGCGTCCGAGCCGCGCCGTCCGGCGATGTGGCGCCCAAGCCCGGGCGGTCATGTCAAAATAGCGGCTTTCCGTTTTTCCATATCCGATGTGCGGACTGTCTTACCTGCCGGTCCGCGCCTCTTTTGCGCATCGAGTCGAACATGAGCGATATCAAGAAAGTCGTGCTCGCCTACTCCGGCGGGCTGGACACTTCGGTGATCCTGAAGTGGCTGCAAGACACCTACCAATGCGAGGTGGTCACCTTCACGGCCGACATCGGCCAGGGTGAGGAACTGGAGCCGGCTCGCCAGAAGGCGCTCAAGTTCGGCATCAAGCCCGAAAACATCTTTATCGACGACCTGCGCGAAGAATTCGTGCGCGACTTCGTCTTCCCGATGTTCCGCGCCAATGCGGTCTACGAAGGCGAATACCTGCTGGGCACGTCGATCGCCCGTCCGCTGATCGCCAAGCGCCAGATCGAGATCCTGCGCAGCACCGGCGCCGACGCCGTGTCGCACGGCGCCACCGGCAAGGGCAACGACCAGGTCCGCTTCGAGCTCGGCTATTACGGCCTGGAGCCGGGCGTCAAGGTCATCGCCCCGTGGCGCGAGTGGGACCTGCTGTCGCGCGAGAAGCTGCTGGCCTACGCCGAGAAGGCCGGCATCGAAATCGACATGAAGCACAAGAAGGGCGGCGCGCCGTACTCGATGGACGCCAACCTGCTGCACATCTCGTTCGAAGGCCGCCATCTGGAAGACCCGAAGGCCGAGGCCGAGGAAGACATGTGGCGCTGGACGGTGTCGCCGGAGCAGGCGCCGGACGCGCCCGAGTTCCTCGACATCGAGTTCGAGCAGGGCGACATCGTCGCGCTGAACGGCAAGCGCATGTCGCCGGCCGAAGTGCTGACCGAACTGAACCGCCTGGGCGGCAAGCATGGCATCGGCCGTCTGGACCTGGTCGAGAACCGCTACGTCGGCATGAAGAGCCGCGGCTGCTATGAAACGCCGGGGGGCACGATCCTGCTGCGCGCCCACCGCGCGATCGAATCGATCACGCTGGACCGCGAAGTCGCCCACCTGAAGGACGACCTGATGCCGCGCTACGCCAGCCTGATCTACAACGGCTACTGGTGGAGCCCGGAGCGCCGCGCGCTGCAGGTGCTGATCGACCATACGCAGCAGAACGTCAACGGCTGGGTGCGCGTCAAGCTGTACAAGGGCAACGTCATCGTGCTGGCCCGCGATTCGAAGGACACGCTGTTCGACAAGACCATCGCCACCTTCGACGACGACTTCGGCGCCTACAACCAGGCCGACGCCGGCGGCTTCATCAAGCTGAACGCGCTGCGCATGCGCATCGCCGAGAATGCGCGCCGCCAGCGCGGCAAGTAAGCCGTCAGCGAGCGGCTGCCACGCGCATCGGTAAGGAAGGAGAGGGGCCCAGGCGGCCCCTCTTTTCATGTCCGCACAGGTCGGCACATGTCCGCGCAGGTCCTTTCAGGCCCACGTAGGTCCATGTGGGTCCGCCCCCCAACTTCCATCGTTTATCAGGAGAGTCACCATGAGCCAGTTCGACAATGTTTCCGTCGTCAAGCAAGCCAATCTGTATTTCGACGGCAAATGTGTCAGCCACACCGTGCTGTTTCCGGACGGCACCCGCAAGACGCTGGGCGTGATCTTCCCCGCCTCGCTGACCTTCAAGACCGGCGCGCCGGAAATCATGGAGATCAACGCCGGCGTCTGCCGCGTGCGGCTGGCGGGCTCCGACGAATGGCAGACCTACGGCGCGGGCCAGCAGTTCAACGTCCCGGGCGACAGCAGCTTCGATATCGAGGTGCAGCAGACGCTCGACTACGTCTGCCACTTCGGCTGATCGCTCGCCGCGCGTCCGCGGCCGCGCGCATGGCGCGGCCGTCTCTCCTGATCGTCCCCCTTGATCGCCCCGCTTCACGGAGTTCCGCATGGCCAATCGACACAAGCCGATCAATCTCGCCCTGCAGGGCGGCGGCGCGCACGGCGCCTTCGGTTGGGGCGTGCTCGACGCGCTGCTGGAGGATGGCCGCCTGCGTTTCGACGGCATCAGCGGCACCAGCGCCGGCTCCATGAACGCGGTGGTGATGATCGACGGCCTGCTCGAAGGCGGGCCTGAGCGCGCGCGAGAGAAGCTGCACGACTTCTGGTTCGGCGTGTCGCGCGCCGGCTCGCCGTTCTCGACGCTGGGCCAGCAGACGGTCGACTGGCTGTCGGGCCAGCCCGGCAACAGCTGGCCGCTGCAGGACTGGATGCGGATGTGGTCCGGCTGGTGGAGCGCGACCGCGCAGGGCAGCACGTTCAACCCCTTGCGCTCGCTGCTCGAGGATCAGGTCGACTTCGAGCGCGTGCGAGCCTGCCCGGAAACGAAGCTGTTCATCGCCGCCACGGACGTCAACAGCGGCAACGTGCGGGTGTTCCAGACCGCCGATCTCACCGTCGACGCGGTGCTGGCCTCGGCCTGTTTGCCGTACCTGTATCCGGCCATCGAGATCGGCGAGCGGTACTACTGGGACGGCGGCTACATGGGCAATCCGGTGCTGTTCCCGTTCTTCTACCAGACCGCGACGCGCGACATCCTGGTCGTCCATATCAATCCGATCTCGCGCCCCGACGTGCCCACGCAGCCGCAGGAAGTGATGGAGCGGCTCAACGAGATCACCTTCAACGCGTCGCTGCTGCGCGAGATGCGCGCGATCGCCTTTGTGCAGAAGCTGCTCGATGAGGAGTGGCTCAAGCCCGAATACCGCGACAAGCTCAAATACATCCTGCTGCATTCGATCCGCGCCGACGAGGCGCTGGCGGACCTGTCGTCGTCGACCAAGCTGGTGACCGACTGGAATTTCCTGCTGATGCTGCGCGAGCGCGGACGCACCGCCGCGCAGGCCTGGCTCGAGCAGCATTACGATGCCGTCGGCAAGCGCGGCACCGTCGATATCCGCAAGGAGTTCCTGCAGGATCTGCCGTTGTAACCGGTCAGCGCGCAAGCACCGGCGGGCAACCTCGGCGGCCAACATCGGCGGGGAACCATCGAGCCGCTGTGGGCATGCTCCCCTCTCCCGCGAGCGGGAGAGGGGCCGGGGGAGAGGGAAAGGGGTGCGCTGGCAATACCGCCGGAACTGCCGCCGGAACTACCGTCCGGACTACAGCACCACCGGCTCGGGCTCGATCCCGACGCCAAAGCGCTCCCGCACCGTATCGGCGATGCGCGCCGCCAGCGCCAGCAGCGCACGGCCGTCGCCGCCGCCATGGTGCACGAGCACCAGCGCCTGCCGCTCGTGCACGCCGACCGGGCCTTCGCGCAGGCCCTTGAATCCGCAGCGATCGATCAGCCAGCCCGCGGCAAGCTTGTAGCTGCCGTCCGGCTGCAGATGGCTGACCAGGTCCGGATGCGCGGCCACCAGCGCGTCGCGCTGGGCGGCGCTGACCACCGGATTCTTGAAGAAGCTGCCGGCATTGCCCAGCACCGCGGGGTCGGGCAGCTTGCGCTGGCGGATCGCGATGACCGCGTCGCGGATCGCGGCCGCATCGGGCGCCGGATGATCGTGCACCTCGCGGGCGAGTTCGGCATAGCCGAGCGCCGGCTGCCAGCGGCGCGGCAGGCGCAGCGTGACCGCGGTGATCACGTAGCGATCCCGGCCGGCCTGCTTGAACAGGCTGTCCCGATAACCGAAGGCGCAATCGCTCAGGCTCAGCGTGACAAAGCCGCGGGTTTGCCGGTCCCAGGCGCGCAGGCTGTCAAAGCGCTCGCGCAGCTCGACGCCGTAGGCGCCGATGTTCTGGATCGGCGCGGCGCCCACGCTGCCGGGGATTAGCGCCAGGTTCTCGAGCCCCGGCATGCCGTCGGCGATGGTCCGATTGACGGTTGCGTGCCAGTTCTCGCCGGCACCCACCGTCACCAGCCAGGCGTCGTCGTCGCTGGCGACGGTGTAGCCCGGAATCTGCATCAGCAGCACGACCGCATCGAGATCGCCGGTCAGCACCACGTTGCTGCCGCCGCCCAGCACGACCACCGGCCGCTGCGCGGCGCGGGGGTCGGCGAGCGCCTCGACGAGGTCGCTTTCGCTGCGCACCGCCATCGCAAAGCGCGCGCGTACGTCGAAACCCAATGTGTTGTGCTGGCGCAGCGGATAAAATTCGTGGAAATCTGCCATGCGGAAAAAGTTGCCGGACGAGGATGCCCGAATAGGGGGATGGAGCGGAACGGCCTGGACTGCAGGGTTGGCTGGATTATACGGAACCGCCGGCGAGGGTCGGCCAGGTTCAGGGATCGAACAGGGTACCGAGGTCCGAGGTACCGGAAATACAGAAGGAGTAGGCGATGCCGTCGTTTGACGTGGTGTGCGAAGCGAATATGGTCGAGGTCAAGAATGCGGTCGAGCAGGCCAACAAGGAAATCTCGACGCGCTTCGACTTCAAGGGTTCCGATTCCCGTGTCGAGCAGAAGGAAGGCGAACTGACCGCGTTTGCCGATGACGACTTCAAACTCGGCCAGGTCAAGGACGTGTTGCTCAGCAAGATGGCCAAGCGCAATGTCGACGTGCGCTTCCTCGACTATGGCAAGACCGAGAAGATCAGCGGCGACAAGGTCAAGCAGGTCATCACGATCAAGAAGGGCGTCACCGGCGATCTGGCCAAGAAGATCGTGCGCATGATCAAGGACAGCAAGATCAAGGTGCAGGCCAGCATCCAGGGCGATGCGGTGCGCGTGTCGGGCGCGAAGCGCGACGATCTGCAAAACGTGATTGCGATGCTGCGCAAGGACGTGTCCGAGGCGCCGCTGGACTTCAACAACTTCCGGGACTGAAGTCCGGATCGGGGCCTGATGGGCCCTGCGATGCCGACGCGGCCTGTCCGAAGGCCGCGTCTTCCTTCCGGCCTGCTCTTTACGGGGCCGTCTTATTGCGGGGGCAGGCCGCCGATCTTCGCGCCGGCCTTGATGCCCTTCTGCGCGAACCAGCCCTGGTTCATCTCCAGCGCATAGCGGATCGCCGCCTTCGGGCAGTGGTTGTCCTCGCTGTGCGGCCGCATGTCCTCGATGTTGACGATGGTGCCGTCGTCGGCCAGGAAGGCGATCGACAGCGGCAGCTCGGTGTTCTTCATCCAGAAGCAGTGACCGGCCTTCTGCTCGAACACGAACAGCATGCCGGCGTTGGCGGGCATCGACTTGCGGTACATCAGCCCTTGCTGGCGGGATTGCTGATCGGCGGCGACCTCGGCGCGGATCACGTACATGCCCGCGCTCAGCGACACCACCGGCAGCCGCTGCTGCGTTTGCGTTTGCCCGTGCGCGAGCGGTGCCAGCAGCGCCGCGCCACAGGCGAGGGCGGCGAGCCGGCGTGCCAGGCGGCGGCGGGGCGAAGACAGGAGGGCGCAATCGAGCGGCGCGGCGGACGACGGACAGCGGACAGGCATGGCGGAAAGGGCGAGGGTCATGTCGGCGGAGTCAGGAAAACGCGGCGCGACGCGGCGGAACCGCAGCGGAACGCAGCCGCAAGCATAGCGCAGCGCGGCTAGCCCGGCCGCCGGCGGCGGCTGGGGCCGGCAGTCCGGTCCGAGTCGTTACGGCCGGCGTTGGTGCGGCCGGTGTTGGTACGACCCGCGTCGGTACGGCGGGCCTTGCCGGGGCCGGCGTTTTCGGGGCTCGTGCCGGTGCGCCCCGGATTGGCGGGGCCGGGGCTCGTGCGGCCCGGCTTCGTGCGGCCCGAGTTGGCGCCACCGGAACTTGGCCGAGGCCGGACGGGCGTGGCGCCACGGGCAGGCCCGCTCATGCCCAGGCTCTGCGGCGCGACCTCCTGCCATTGCCCCGGGGCGAGACCCAGCTGGCGCAGGTCCAGCGCGCCGATGCCGACCCGGACCAGCCGCAGCGTCGGGTAGCCGACCGCCGCGGTCATGCGGCGCACCTGCCGGTTCTTGCCCTCGTGGATCACGATCTCCAGCCACTGCGTCGGGATCGCGGCGCGAAAGCGGATCGGCGGCGTGCGCGGCCACAGGAAATCCGGCTCGTCGATCAACGTGGCCTGCGCCGGCAGGGTTTGGAAGTCGCCAAGGTCGAGGCCGGCGCGCAGCCGGGCCAGCGCGGCCTCGTCCGGCACGCCTTCGACCTGCGCCAGATAGGTCTTGGCCAGCTTCTGGCGCGGGTCGGCGATGCGCGCCTGCAGCACGCCGTCATCGGTCAGCAGCAGCAGCCCCTCGCTGTCGGCGTCGAGCCGGCCGGCGGGATAGACGTCCGGCATCGCGATCCAGTCGGCGAGCGTCTGCCGGCTCGGATGGGGCGAGAACTGGCTCATGGTGCCGAACGGCTTGTTCAGGGCGATCAATGTCATGGGGAAACCGGTGCGGGAAAGGCGCCAGTATGCCGCAGCGGGCATGACGCAAGCGGCTGTCCGGGATGGCGGATGATGAAAAATTGCTGCATAATACGAAACCGGTCTTGTGTCTTATATAAGACCCAGATAGGACGCAGTCTCGCGATGCAGCAATGCCGGTGTCGCGAGGGCCGTTACAATGCCTCCCGCTAGGCCCGCATTTCGCCGTCTGGTCACGAACCCGCCGGCCGTTCGAAAACCCCCGTTCCGTACTGGAGACGTCATGTACCAACACATCAAGGTCCCGGCCGGTGAGAAGATCACGGTCAACCAGGATCTCTCGCTGAATGTTCCGGACAACCCGATCATCCCTTATATCGAAGGCGACGGTACCGGCTTCGATATCACCCCGGTGATGATCAAGGTGGTGGACGCGGCCGTGGCCAAGGCCTACGCCGGCAAGCGCAAGATCTCCTGGATGGAGATCTACGCCGGCGAGAAGTCGACCAAGGTCTATGGCCCGGATGTGTGGCTGCCCGACGAAACCCTGGACGTGCTGCGTGAATACGTGGTCTCGATCAAGGGCCCGCTGACCACGCCGGTTGGCGGCGGTATCCGCTCGCTGAACGTCGCGCTGCGCCAGCAGCTGGACCTGTATGTCTGCCTGCGCCCGGTGCGCTATTTCAAGGGCGTCCCCTCGCCGGTGCGCGAGCCCGAGAAGACCGACATGGTGATCTTCCGTGAGAACTCGGAAGACATCTACGCCGGTATCGAGTGGGAAGCCGAAAGCGAGCAGGCCAAGAAGGTCATCGCCTTCCTGCAGAACGAAATGGGCGTCAAGAAGATCCGCTTCCCGGAAACCTCGGGTATCGGCGTCAAGCCCGTGTCGAAGCAGGGCACCCAGCGCCTGGTTCGCAAGGCCATCCAGTACGCGATCGACAACGACAAGCCCTCGGTGACCCTGGTCCACAAGGGCAACATCATGAAGTTCACCGAAGGCGGCTTCCGCGATTGGGGCTACGAGCTGGCGCAGAAGGAATTCGGTGCCGAGCTGATCGATGGCGGCCCGTGGTGCAAGTTCAAGAATCCGAAGACCGGCAAGGACATCATCGTCAAGGACGCGATCGCTGACGCGTTCCTGCAGCAGATCCTGCTGCGTCCCGCCGAGTACTCGGTGATCGCCACGCTGAACCTGAACGGCGACTACATCTCCGACGCGCTGGCCGCGCAGGTCGGCGGCATCGGCATCGCGCCGGGCGCCAACCTGTCGGATTCGGTGGCGATGTTCGAAGCGACCCACGGTACCGCGCCGAAGTACGCCGGCAAGGACTACGTGAATCCGGGTTCGGAAATCCTGTCGGCCGAAATGATGCTGCGCCATATGGGCTGGACCGAGGCGGCGGACCTGATCATCTCGTCGATGGAGAAGTCGATCCTGTCGAAGAAGGTCACGTACGACTTCGCCCGCCTGCTCGAAGGCGCGACCCAGGTCTCGTGCTCGGGCTTCGGTCAGGTGATGATCGACAACATGTAATCGCCCGCTTCGCGCGCGTCGCGCTGCCTCTGGCTGCGCGGTGCGCGGTGTTGGCGCGAACCCCCGTTGCCGTCAGGTAGCGGGGGTTTGTTTTTTGAGCCGGGTTTAAAGCGGGCCGATGTAGGCGACCAAGGTGGACGCCCAACGTGGGCGGCCAAGGTCGGCGGCCAAGGTGGGCAGCCAAGGCCGGCGGCCAAGGTCGGCAGCCAAGGTGGGTCGCCAAGGCGGGTGGCCAAGTTCGGCGGCCAAGGTGGGTGGCCAGGATCTATGGCCCAGGGAGGTGGTCGATGTGGGCGGCCGATATGGGTCACCGATGCCGGCGGCCAATGTGGGCGGCCGATGCGGGGCTGCCGGAATGGAAAAGGCCCGGCATTGCCGGGCCCTTTCCCCAGGATTCAACGACCTGCGCCTCGGCAATCGATGATCCGATTGCCCCCGCCGGACGCCTGCCGCCGAAGCCTGTAGCGACCGCCGCGCGCTCTGTCGGCCGGTGCGGTCGCGATGTCGCGCTCAGGCGGCGCTCTGGATGTTCGTGGCTTGCTTGCCCTTCGGACCTTGCACGATTTCGAATGAAACGCGCTGGCCCTCTTTCAGGGTTTTGAAGCCATTCATCTGGATAGCCGAAAAGTGCGCAAACAGTTCTTCGTTACCGTCGTCCGGGGTGATAAACCCGAAGCCCTTGGCATCATTGAACCATTTGACCGTACCGCTTGCCATAAACTCCCCCAACGAAAAAACAGATTTCAAACAGGGGGGCGCTCAGGCCAGCCGCCGGCGCAACGCACCGTTGCACCAAACACTGCAGCGCCTCTGTCGAGGCGCCGCTGCCAGCTCCGTAGGCCTCCCTGCTCACGGAGCACTCGAGGTCCGGTCTGTTGCTTTGGCTCGCGGGACCGGACCTGAATGTCCGAACGATTCTTCTGGCAAACAATCAGACTGTCAACCCGGCACATTCCCGACCCTGATGCCAATGTGGCAGGAATGGGACGGCGGGCAACCGTGCTACTGTGACGGCTCGCGCAGCGCGCATTGGCACGCCCTGGGGCACGCCCTCGGGCACGCCGTTCCCCGCTGCGCCGGGCGGCGCGGTTGGAGGGGCGAGGATTGTCCGGAAATGGTAGCTGGCCCTTGAAACCGACAGCTTTTGCCCAAATTGCAGACTTGAGCGGAGGGGTTAGAATAAAGCCATGGCTACACGGCTGGCGAATGTCCCACAACGCGATGCAGGCACCGTACTGGAGCGGAAAGAGCAGGCGCTCAAACCGCCGGCCATGTACAAGGTCGTCCTGCTGAACGACGACTACACTCCGATGGAGTTTGTCGTCATGATCCTGCAACAGTATTTCAGCAGGGACCGAGAAACGGCGACGCAAATCATGCTGACCGTCCATCGGGAAGGCAAGGGAGTCTGCGGTATCTATACCAGGGATATCGCCGCGACGAAGGTCGAGCTGGTGTCAACGCACGCGCGGCAGGCAGGGCATCCACTGCAGTGCGTGATGGAGGAAGCATGATTGCGCAAGAACTGGAAGTCAGCCTGCATATGGCCTTCGTCGAGGCCAGGCAGGCACGCCACGAATTCATCACCGTGGAGCACCTGCTGTTGGCGTTGCTGGACAACCCGACCGCAGCGGAAGTTCTGCGCGCCTGCGCGGCCAATATCGAGGACCTGCGCACCAGCCTGAAGAATTTCATCGTCGACAACACCCCCGTCGTGCCTGGTACCGACGAGGTGGACACGCAGCCGACGCTCGGCTTTCAGCGCGTGATTCAGCGCGCGATCATGCATGTCCAGTCGACCTCCAACGGCAAGAAGGAAGTCACCGGCGCCAACGTGCTGGTGGCCATCTTCGGCGAGAAGGACTCGCACGCCGTCTACTACCTGCAACAGCAGGGCGTGACGCGCCTGGACGTCGTCAACTTCATCAGCCACGGCATCCGCAAGGATCAGTCCGAGCCCGCCAAGCATGGCGACGGCGCGGCCGAGGGCGAGGGCGGCGACGGCAAGGAAAGCCCGCTGGAGCAGTACACCCAGAACATGAACGCGCTGGCCAAGGCCGGCAAGATCGATCCGCTGATCGGCCGCGAGAGCGAAGTCGAGCGCGTGGTGCAGGTCCTGTGCCGGCGGCGCAAGAACAATCCGCTGCTGGTCGGCGAGGCCGGCGTCGGCAAGACCGCGATCGCCGAAGGCCTGGCCTGGCGGATCACCAAGAACGAGGTGCCCGACATCCTCGAGAAGGCGGTCGTCTACTCGCTGGACATGGGCGCGCTGCTGGCCGGCACCAAGTACCGCGGCGACTTCGAGCAGCGCCTCAAGGGCGTGCTGAAATCGCTGAAGGACAACCCCAACGCGATCCTGTTCATCGACGAGATCCACACGCTGATCGGCGCGGGCGCCGCGTCAGGCGGCACGCTGGACGCCAGCAACCTGCTGAAGCCGGCGCTGTCGTCGGGCCAGCTCAAGTGCATCGGCGCCACGACGTTCACTGAATATCGCGGCATCTTCGAGAAAGATGCGGCGCTTTCGCGGCGCTTCCAGAAGATCGACGTGGTCGAACCCTCGGTCGACCAGACCGTGCAGATCCTGCGCGGCCTGAAGTCGCGTTTCGAGGAGCACCACGGCGTCAAGTACGCCTCGGCGGCGCTGACCGCGGCGGCCGAGCTGTCGGCGCGCTTCATCACCGACCGTCATCTGCCCGACAAGGCGATCGATGTGATCGATGAGGCGGGCGCAGCGCAGCGGATCCTGCCGAAGTCCAAGCAGAAGAAGACCATCGGCAAGGGCGAGATCGAGGACATCGTCTCGCGCATCGCCCGCATCCCGCCGCAGAGCGTCAACCAGGACGACCGCAGCAAGCTGCAGACGCTGGACCGCGATTTGAAGTCGGTGGTGTTCGGCCAGGATCCGGCGATCGAGGCGCTGGCCTCCGCGATCAAGATGTCGCGCGCGGGCCTGGGCAAGACCGACAAGCCGATCGGCTCCTTCCTGTTCTCCGGCCCGACCGGTGTCGGCAAGACCGAAGTGGCGAAGCAGCTGGCCTTCATCATGGGCATCGAGCTGATCCGCTTCGACATGTCCGAATACATGGAGCGCCATGCGGTGAGCCGCCTGATCGGCGCGCCCCCGGGCTACGTGGGCTTCGACCAGGGCGGTCTGCTGACCGAGGCAGTGACGAAGAAGCCGCACTGCGTGCTGCTGCTGGACGAGATCGAAAAGGCGCATCCGGATATCTTCAACATCCTGCTGCAGGTGATGGACCACGGTTCGCTGACCGACAACAACGGCCGGCGCGCGGACTTCCGCAACGTGATCATCATCATGACGACCAACGCCGGCGCCGAGACCATGAACCGGGCGACGATCGGCTTCACGTCGTCGCGCGAGCAGGGCGACGAGATGGCGGACATCAAGCGGATGTTCACGCCCGAGTTCCGCAACCGGCTCGACGCGATCATCAGCTTCCGCTCGCTGGACGAGGAAATCATCCTGCGCGTGGTCGACAAGTTCCTGATGCAGCTGGAAGAGCAGCTGCACGAGAAGAAGGTCGAGGCCAGCTTCACCGAGAAGCTGCGCAAGTTCCTGGCGCGCAAGGGCTTCGATCCGCTGATGGGCGCGCGTCCGATGCAACGGCTGATCCAGGACATGATCCGCAAGGCCCTGGCCGACGAACTGCTGTTCGGCCAGCTGGCGTCGGGCGGCAAGGTCGTGGTCGACCTGGACGAGAAGGACCAGATCAAGCTGGAGTTCGCCGAGATCGATACCGAGCCGCCGGAGGCGCCGGAAAGCGAGCAACGCGCGGAGGCCTGATCGCAGGAAAGGAAGCGGGTGGCGGGGCGGACAAGGCCCGTCACCCGCGTTCCATGCTATCCTTCGGCAAAATAGTACGGGGCGGCAGCGATGCCGCCCCTATTCATTTGGCCGAGCACGGTGCGGGCCGCCGCCTGACGCGGCGCCGAGCCTGCCGGCAAGCTGAACGAGCCACCGATGTTTCGCCTGCGTCGTCTGATGCTGAAGTCGCTGCCGCTGGCCGCGACGTCCCCGATCCCGTTGACCGCCCACGCTTTGCCGGGCGAGTCCGCGAGCACGTACGGCGGCCACGTGGCGATGGTGCTGCCGATCCCGCCGGGCGGCAGCGGCGACGTGGTGGCCCGCCAGCTGCAGCCGGGCCTGAAGCAGGCGCTCGGCCAGCCGGTGGTGGTCGATCACCGTCCCGGCGCCGCGGGCCTGCAGGCCGCCGCCGCGGTGGCGCGCGCCCGGCCCGATGGGCAGACGCTGCTGATGGCCTTCGACAGCCTCGCCCTGCAGCCGATCGCCTACAAGCAGCTGCCGTACGACACCTTCCGTGACTTCACGCCGATCTCGCAGCTGGCCCGTCATCCGCTGGTGGTCGCCGTCCATCCTTCGCTGCCGGTCGACAATATTCGTGCGCTGATCGGCCTGGCCCGGCAGCGTGACGAAGCGATCCGGGTCGCGTCGCCCGGCTCCGGCAGCCTGAGTCAGCTGGCCGCGCAGGCGCTGGCGAGCGAGGGCGGGGCGTCGTGGCGGCACGTGGCATTCAAGGGCACGGGGCCGGCGGTGCAGGCGGTGCTGTCGGACCAGGCGGACCTGGTGCTGGCGAGCTACGCGGCCGTGCAGGCCCACCTGCAGACGCGCACGCTGAAGGCGCTGGCCGTGACCGGCGAGCGCCGGCTGGCACAGCTGCCCCAGGTGCCGACCGTCGCGGAGCAGGGCCTGGCGGGCTTCGAGGCCTATGGCTGGATCGGCGTGTTCGGTCCGGCCGGACTGCCGGCGGCCGTGGTCGGTCGCCTGCATGGCGCCCTGTCGAACGCGATTCGCGCGCCGCGGGTCGCCTCGGCGCTGGCCGCGCATGGCCTCGAACCCGTGGCCGGTACACCCGAAGCGCTGGGCCAGCTGGTCCGGCGCGAGCACGACAGGTGGCAGGCGGTTGCCCGCCATGCCAATCTTCAGTTCGAATAATCGCCCCGAGACCGATCCCCGATCGATCCGGGCAATCGTCCCACCGTGACGCAAGGACAGCGGCAATGACAGCGACCATCGCAGCGCAGCGCCAGTTCGACCATGCCGTCGTGATTTGCCCCGACCTGGATGCCGCCGCGCAGACCTGGCAACGGCTCGGCTTCACGCTGACGCCGCGGGGCTTCCATACGCTGGGCTCGCAGAACCATTGCGTGATGCTGGCTCGCGACTATCTCGAGCTGATGCATGTCGACGGCCCCAGCGAGGCGCTGCAGTACTACTGGCACAGCCAGCAGCACGGCGGGGGCTGCGCCGCGCTGTCGTGCCGCAGCGACGATGCGGTGGCCGATGCCGCGACCCTGCGCGGCGGCGGCTGGCATACCGCCGAGCCGGTCGAGTTCTCGCGTCCGGTGCGCCTGGACGACGGATCGGAACACCCGGCCACCTTCCGCGTAACCGCGATGGACGACGCGCCCGGCGCCCGCTTCTTCCTGTGCGAGCACCGCACGCCCGAGCTGCTGTGGCGGCCGGAATGGATGACGCACGCGAACGGTGCGCAGGCGATCGGGACGATGTTCCTGGTGGTGGCGCCGTCGCTGGTCGATGCCGCCGCGCGGGCCTATGCCGAACTGATGGGCGCCGAGCTGACCCAGCTGAGCGAGCACGTCTGCAGCCTGGCCGTCGGCGACGCGACGCTCGTGTTGTCGACCCCGCAGGCCCTTGCCGCCGCGACCGGCACCGGCCATATCCGCCAGGCGGTGCCGGGCTATGCGGCGATCCGCTTGCGCACCGCGTCGCTGGAACAGGCGCGCGCGCTGTGGCGCGAGGCCGGCGTGCCCAGCCTCGACCTGAGCGCGACCGAGACGCTGATCCCGGCCCACGCGGCCGCCGGCGTCGCGCTGCTGTTCGAGCAGCGCTGAGGCCCGGTCACCGGGCCGGTGACTGCGCAGGGGACCGCGCCGGCGACTGCGGCGGCAACTGCGTTGGTGACTGCGTGGGTGGCTGCGTTGGCGACCGCGCCAGTGACCGCCTCGGTGACCGCGCCGGCGACCCTCAGGCCGCCGCGCCGCCGTGATGCACGCCGGTCGAACCGAAGCCGCCGGCGCCGCGCGCCGATTCGCTCGAGAACGCTTCCACCGTCGTGAAGACCGGGCGCAGCACCGGCACGAACATCATCTGCGCGATGCGCTCGCCCGGCTGGATCACGATCGGCTCGGTGCCCGGCGCATTGCGGTTCCAGACGCTGACCATGATCGGGCCCTGGTAGTCGGCGTCGATCACGCCGATCGAGTTGCCCAGCACCAGGCCCTTCTTGTGTCCCAGGCCCGAGCGCGGCGCGATCGTCGCGGCCATATACGGGTTGCCCATATGCACCGCGATGCCGGCCGGCACCAGTTGCGCGGGCGTGCCCGGCTCGATCGTCAGCGGCGCGTCCAGGCAGGCGTGCAGGTCGATCGCGGCGGCCATGTCGCTCTGGTAGCTGGGCAGGCCCCACTCATGCAGGCGCGCGTCCAGGATCTTGATTTCGACGGTCGGGTTCGGGGAAGCGGTCATGGGAATGTGCGAATCGGGAATATGGAATACGGGAATACGGGATCAGGGGCTCGAAGGGAGACCGTGTTCCCCTTCTCCGCCTCAGGTGGAGAGGGGAGACAAGCAGGGGGCGGTGATATGCGCGATGCCGGTCAAGGCCGCGCGACCGGCAGCCGCTCGGCGATCGCCGCCACCAGCTGCCGGGCCAGCGCCAGCTTGTCCGCCCGCGGCAGACGCGTGGCGCCGCGCTCGTCGAACAGCACGATCTCGTTCTCGTCCAGGCCGAAGGTGTGGTGGCCGATATTGCCGACCAGCAGCGGCACGCCCTTGCGGCGGCGCTTCTGCTCGCCGTACTGCTCCAGGTTTTCGCTTTCGGCGGCAAAGCCCACGCAATAGGGCGCATCCGGCCGGGCCGCCACGGTGGCCAGGATGTCCGGGTTCTGCACAAAGCGCAGCGTCGGCGTGTCGGTGTCGTTGGCCTTCTTCAGCTTCTGCTCCGACACCTCGGCCGGGCGCCAGTCGGCCACCGCGGCCACCGCGACGAAGACGTCGGTGCCGCGCAGTTGCGACAGCACCGCGTCGTGCATCTGCTGAGCGCTCTGCACGTCGATGCGGGCGACGCCGCGCGGGGTCGGGAGCCCGGTCGGGCCCGCCACCACCAGCACGTCGGCGCCGGCCTCGCGCGCCGCGCGCGCGAGCGCGAAGCCCATCTTGCCCGACGAGCGGTTGGTGATGCCGCGCACCGGATCGATCGCCTCGAAGGTCGGGCCGGCGGTGATCAGCATGCGGCGGCCCGCCAGCACCTTCGGCTGGAAGTGGGCCACGATATCGTCGAGCAGTTCCTCGGGCTCCAGCATGCGGCCGTCGCCGACCTCGCCGCAGGCCTGGTCGCCGCTGCCCGGACCGAGCACCGCGACGCCGTCGGCGCGCAGCTGCGCGATGTTGCGCTGGGTCGCGGGCGCCATCCACATCTGCCGGTTCATCGCCGGCGCCACCAGCAGCGGGCAATCGCGCGCGATGCACAGCGTCGACAGCAGGTCGTCGCACAGGCCGTTGGCCAGCCGCGCGAGGAAATCGGTCGAGGCCGGCGCGATCACGATCGCATCGGCCTCGCGCGACAGGTCGATATGCGCCATGTTGTTGGCGATCCGGCCGTCCCATTGCGAGGTGAACACGGGGCGCCCGGACAGCGCCTGCATCGTGACCGGCGTGATGAACTGCGTCGCCGCCTCGGTCATCACGACCTGGACGGTGGCGCCGGCCTTGGTCAGCAGCCGGACCAGCTCGGCCGACTTGTAGCAGGCGATGCCGCCGGTCAGCCCGAGTACGAGATGTTTGCCGCGCAGATCCATGGAGTGGCCTTCGATGCGAGGGGGGGAGTCGATGATACCGGCGCGCCGAACGACGCGCCGGCTCATCGCACGGCGCGCTTCGGCGCGGGCTCAGTGCCGGCGCACCCGCCGGAATTCGTCGACGATCAGCAGCACCGCGCCGACCGTGATCGCGCAGTCGGCGACGTTGAACGCCGGCCAGTGGTAGCCGCGCAGATGGAAGTCGAGAAAGTCGACCACATGCCCATAGACGATGCGGTCGATCACGTTGCCGATCGCGCCGCCGAGCACCAGCGACACCGCCAGGCTGAACAGCCTCTGGCCGGCATGGCGGAACAGCAGCCAGACGATGAACGCGCCGACCGCCAGCCCCAGCCCGGTGAAGAACCAGCGCTGCCAGCCGCCGGCGTCGGCCAGGAAGCTGAACGCGGCGCCCTTGTTGTAGACCAGCACCAGGTTGAAGAAGCCGGTGACCGGGCGCGATTCTCCATAGTCGAAGCTGCGCACGATCACGATCTTGAAGAACTGGTCCAGCACCACGACCAGCGCGGCGAAGGCCAGCCACAGCAGCGGCGTGCCGCTGCGGCTCTTGTTGCTCGCGGCCCGGCCGCGGGCGGTACGGGTGGTCGCGGCCATCAGGCGTGGCTCCTCGGTTCACCGGCGCCGAACAGATTGCTGGTGCAGCGGCCGCACAGGGTCGGATGCGCGGCGTCATGGCCGACGTCCTCGCGATAGTGCCAGCAGCGCTCGCACTTGGCATGGCTGGACGGATGCACGGTCACCAGCAGGTCGCCCGCCTCGGGCGCCGGCGACACCGTGGCGGCCGAGGTCAGCAGCACGAAGCGCAGATCGTCGCCGAGGCTGGCCAGCGCCTCCAGCGCCGGACCGCCGGCCTGGATGGAAACCTCCGCCTGCAGCGACGAGCCGATGCCGCCTTCGGCCCGCACCGCCTCCAGCTGCTTCGTCACCTCCGCGCGTACCGCGCGCACCGCGTGCCACTTCTGCAGCAGATCGTCGGCCTGGTCGACCTCCGGCACCGTGTAGTAGGTGCTGGTGAAGATCGTATCGGCATGCGCGGTGCCGTGCGCGAACACCTGCCACGCTTCCTCGGCGGTGAACGACAGGAACGGCGCCATCCAGTGCAGCATCGCCTGCGTGATGTGGAACAGCGCGTTCTGCGCGGCGCGGCGCGCCTTCGAGTCCGGCGCGGTGGTATAGAGCCGGTCCTTCAGCACGTCCAGGTAGAAGCCGCCCAGGTCCTCCGAGCAGAACGTCTGCAGCTTGGCCACCACCGGGTGGAACTCGTAGACGTCGTAGTGCGACAGCACTTCCTTCTGCAGCTGCGCGGTCAGCGCGACGGCGTAGCGGTCGATTTCCAGCCATTCCGACGGCGGCAGCGCGTCGCGCGCGTGGTCGTAGTCGGTCAGGTTGGCCAGCAGGAAGCGCAGCGTATTGCGGATGCGGCGGTAGCCCTCGACCACGCGCTTCAGGATCTCGTCGGAGATCGACAGCTCGCCCGAGTAGTCGGTCGAGGCCACCCACAGGCGGATGATCTCCGCGCCCATCTTGTTGGCGATGTCCTGCGGCGACACGGTGTTGCCGACCGACTTCGACATCTTTCGGCCCTCGCCGTCGACGGTGAAGCCGTGCGTCAGCAGCGCCTTGTAGGGCGGCTTGCCGTACAGCATCGAGGCGGTCAGCAGCGACGAGTGGAACCAGCCGCGGTGCTGGTCCGAGCCTTCCAGGTAGAGGTCGGCCAGGCGGCCGTCCGGCGTATCGGCGGCCGCATCGTACAGGTCTTCCCGATGCGAGCCGCGGATCACGGTCCAGTGCGTGGTGCCCGAGTCGAACCACACGTCCAGCGTGTCGCGGTTCTTCTCGTACATCGCGGCGTCGGCCTCGCCCAGTTCGGTCAGGAAGGCGGTCGCGTCCAGCGTCTGCCAGGCCTCGATGCCATGCTGCTCGACGCGCTTGGCCACGGCTTCGAGCAGCTGCGGCGTGCGCGGATGCAGCGCGCCGGTTTCCTTGTGGACGAAGAACGCCATCGGCACGCCCCACTGGCGCTGGCGCGACAGCGTCCAGTCCGGCCGGTTGGCGATCATGTTGTGCAGGCGCTGCTTGCCCCAGGACGGGTAGAAGGCGGTCGCCTCGATGCCGGCCAGCGCGGTCGCGCGCAGCGTCGGGCCGTTGTCGGCGGGCACCACATCCATGCCGGCGAACCACTGCGAGGTCGCGCGGTAGATGATCGGCGTCTTGTGCCGCCAGCAGTGCATGTAGCTGTGCTCGTAGCGGTGCGAGTTGAACAGGTTGCCCGAGGCCTTCAGCGTCTCGACGATGCGCGGATTGGCGTCCCAGATCGACAGGCCGCCGAACAGCGGCAGCCAGCTGGCATAGACGCCGTCGCCCATCACCGGGCTCAGGATGTCCTCGTCGCGCATGCCGTGCGCCTTGCAGGACTGGAAGTCCTCGATGCCGTAGGCGGGCGCCGAGTGCACGATGCCGGTGCCGGTATCGGTGGTCACGTAGTCGCCGAGGTAGATCGGCGACAGGCGGTCGTAGCCGGCGTCCATCTTCGCCAGCGGATGGTGGAAGCGGATCTCGGTCAGCGCCGCGCCCGAGCAGGTCGCCACGACCTTGCCTTCCAGCTCGTAGACCTTGAGCTGTTCCTCGACGCGCTCGGCGGCCAGGATCAGGAAGCCGCGCGGTGTGTCGACCAGCGCGTATTCGACTTCGGGATGCAGGTTCAGCGCCTGGTTCGACGGGATCGTCCAGGGCGTGGTGGTCCAGATCACGATCCAGCCGGGCTTCGCGCCCAGCGTTTCCAGCGGCACGTGGAAGGCGCGCGCCAGCTTGTCGGTCTCGGCGAACGGGAAGCCGACATCGATCGACAGGTCGGTCTTGTCCTTGTACTCGACCTCGGCCTCGGCCAGCGCCGAGCCGCAGTCGAAGCACCAGTTGACCGGCTTCAGGCCGCGGAAGACGTAGCCCTTCTCGAGGATCTTGCCGAGCGCCCGGATCTCGTCGGCCTCGTTGCTGAAGTTCATCGTCAGATAGGGATCGTCCCAGTCGCCCAGCACGCCCAGCCGTTCGAAGTCCTTGCGCTGGCGCGCGATCTGCTCGGTCGCGTAGGCGCGCGCCTTGGCCTGGACCTCCTGCACCGGCAGGCCCTTGCCGTACTGCTTCTCGATCTGGATCTCGATCGGCATGCCGTGGCAGTCCCAGCCCGGCACGTAGACGGCGTCGAGCCCGCTCAGCCCGCGCGCCTTGATGATCATGTCCTTCAGGACCTTGTTGACGGCGTGGCCGATGTGGATGTCGCCGTTGGCATACGGGGGGCCGTCGTGCAGCACGAACTTCTTCGCGCCGCGGCGCGCCGCGCGGATCGCCTGGTAGATCTTCTTTTCCTGCCACTGCTTGACCCACAGCGGTTCGCGCTTGGGCAGGTCCCCCCGCATCGGGAACGGGGTGTCGAGCAGGTTCACCGGGTATTTGCTCTTCTCGGCGCTCTTGTTCTCCGGCTTGGCGCCGGCCTTGGCTTGCTTGGTGTCGGACATGACGATTCTCAGGGCGATTCGGTGAGCGCCCGGCCCGGGCGGTGCGGGCCGGCGCGAAAATTGGGGCTGGGTCGGCGGTGACCCGGCTGCGCGCGCATGCGCGGCGAAAGCCGGCCGCTAGCTAATTCGGTCCGTGGCCGAGGTGGTGCGCTCCGCCGGCGTGCCGGCAGCGCCGGCGGCGTCCGCCGCGGCCTGCGCATCGGGCTCGGTCATGCCGAAGAAGGCGCGCGCGTCGGCGCAATCCTTGGCGATCGCCGCGGTCAGCGCTTCCAGCGAGTCGAAACGCGCTTCGTCGCGCAGCTTCTTGATGAACTCGACCCGCACCAGCTTGCCGTAGACGCTGCGGTCGAAATCGAACAGATGGACTTCCAGCAGCACCCGCCCGGCGTCCTCGACCGTGGGCCGCACGCCGATGCTGGCCACGCCGGGCAGCGGGGTGTCGGCGATGCCGTGCACCTGTACCACGAAGATCCCGTTGACGGCCGGGCGCTTGTGCGGAATGCGCAGGTTCAGCGTCGGAAAGCCGAGGTCGCGGCCCAGCTTGCGGCCATGCACGACGTGGCCGCTGATCGCATAGCCATGGCCCAGCAGCCGGCGCGCGTGGTCCAGGTCGCCCTCGGCCAGCGCCTGGCGCACCGCCGAACTGGAAATCCGCACGCCGCCCTCGGAGACCGAACCCATCTGCTCGACGTCGAAGCCGTAGCGCTTGCCGGCCTGCTGCAGATAGGCGAAGTCGCCGGCGCGCTTCGCGCCGAAGCGGAAGTCGTCGCCGACCAGCACCCAGCGCGCATGCAGCCCGTGCCACAGCACGTTCTCGACGAAGGCTTCGGGGGACTGGGCGGCGAAATGGGCGTTGAAGTGCTCGACCACCACGCGGTCGACGCCGTTGCGGCGCAGGCTTTCGAGCTTGTCGCGCAGCAGCGCGATGCGGGTCGGGGCGCGGTCCGGCGTGAAGAATTCGCGCGGGTGCGGCTCGAAGGTCATCACGCACAGCGGCAGTCCGCGCGCGTCGGCGGCCGCGCGCGCGCGCGCGAGCAGGGACTGGTGGCCCCGGTGCACGCCATCGAAATTGCCGATGGTCAGTGCGCAGGGTGCCCGGCTCTCGGCATTGGGCAGGCCGCGGAAGACTTTCACGAGGACGGCGACAATCGGTTGGATAAAGGCAGGATTATAAAGGGAATGGGCGCTTTCCCCCCGCCTTGCGGCACAACACTGCCCGGTGCCTGCCGGGCGGCCGTGGCGGGGGCACCCTCGGCTGTGTCGAGGCCCCAGGCCCGGTGGCGGACCGCGGCGAAAGTCGGCATGATATGCCGCGTCCACATTCTCGCCGTCACGCACGCCGCTTCCCGGTGCCGTCCGCCAACCTGATCGCGCTGCTCAAGCGCATCCTTCCGCCGCCCGCGCCGCCGCTGGACGCCGATACCGAGGCCAAATTGCTGGCCGCGGTGCATCGTGTGATGCCCAGCGGCATCGTGACGGCCCTGCTGCTGCCCGGACTGACGGCCGCCGCCTTCTGGCACGAGGCCAGCCGCGGCGCGCTGCTGGCCTGGTGCGCGGCGATGCTGCTGCAGGCGGCCGGTTGCGCCTGGTTCTATCTGGGCTACCTGCGCGATATCCCGACGCTGAGCCGCTCGGCCCATACCCGCAAGTGGCGCGACCCGATGCGCGGCGTGGCGGTGCTGGTGGGCCTGAGCTGGGGCAGCGCGGCGCTGCTGCACCTGGTGTCGTCGTCCCCGGTGTTTTCCGGCGTGCTGCTGGTGCTGACGCTCGGCGCGCTGGCCGGCGGCGCGAGCTCGCAGGCGCCGGCCCCGGTCAACCTGCTCTATGTCGGCATTCCGATCCTGGTGCCCAATCTGTTGCTGGCGGGCTACGCGTTTCCCGGCCACGGCGGCTATATCCGGCTGCTGCTGGTGATCTATGCGCTGATGCTGGCGCGCCATGCGCTGAACCTGCACGGCTCGCTGGTGCGGGCGATCCGGCTGGAGGGCGAAAGCCGCCGGCTGGCGCGGCAGTTCCAGCAGGAGAAGGAGCGCGCCCTGCATGCCAGCGAGGAGAAATCCCGCTTCCTGGCGGCGGCGAGCCACGACCTGCGCCAGCCGGTGCATGCGCTGGTGATGCTGGTCGAGGCGCTGCGCGCGCGCAACGATTCGCCGGCGCTGCGGCCGCTGGTCGAGCAGGTCGCGGCCGGCACGCAGACCATCGATCTGCTGTTCCGCTCGCTGCTGGACCTGTCCAAGCTGGAAGGCCGCAAGGTCTTGCCGACGCTCGAGCCCTGCGATGTCGGCCAGCTGGTGCGCGAGGTCTGCGACCAGTTCGCCGGCGACGCGCGGGCGGCCGGGCTGCGGCTGTCGCCGCGCGTGGCCGGCGAGCTGCACGCGATGGCCGAGCCGGTGCTGCTGCGCCGGGCGCTGTTCAATCTGGTGCAAAACGCGCTGCGCTACACGCGCCAGGGCCGGGTGCTGGTCGGCGCCCGCATGCGCGGCAGCCAGGTGCGCATCGAGGTCTGGGACACCGGCGCCGGCATTCCGGCCGAGCACTTGCCGGACATCTTCGGGCCGTATTTCCAGGTCCACAACCCGCAGCGCGACCGCTCGCACGGGCTCGGTCTGGGGCTGGCGATCTTCAAGGAATGCGTGCGGCTGATGCGCGGGACCTACGGCGTACGCTCGGTGCCGGGCAAGGGCTCGATGTTCTGGTTCACGCTCAATCCGGCGCCGGCCGAGTCGGTGGCCACGATCCGCGCGATGCGCCGCGACGCGGTGGCCCAGCACGCGATGCCGGACCGGCTGCACGGCGAGGTGCTGGTGGTCGACGACGACAGCCACGTCCGCAACGCCTGGATCGCGCTGATGGAGGCCTGGGGCGTGCGGGTGTCGTGCGCCGCCGATGGCGCCGAGGCCGAGCGGATGTTCGCCGGCGGCCTGCGGCCCGACATCATCTTCTGCGACCTGCGGCTGCCGGGAACGGAGAACGGGCTGGCGCTGCTCGAGCGGTGGCAGCAGACCCAGCCGCAGGCGCGCAGCGCGCTGCTGACCGGCGACCTGAAGTCGGCCGCGCTGGCCGAGGCCGAGGAGGCCGGCTATTTCGTGCTGCCCAAGCCGGTCGACCCGGGGGCGTTGCGGATGCTGCTGCGGCGCTGGCTGCGGACGGCATGAAGGCGTTGGCGGCCGCCTGGGTTGCCTGAGCCGCCCCAGGCCGCCCCGAGCCGCCCTGAACCGCCCTGAAGCGCCCCGAGCCGCCCTGAACCAGATTGAGCTGGCAACTGGACTTTGACGGGCTTCAACAGGCTTTGACTCGCCTGAGCCGGCTGGCCGCGTGCTGCCCGGCGAGCCGCGTCTACTGTCGCAGCCGGAACCGCTCCATGCGGGACATCACCTGCATCCGCGTGCGCACGCCCAGCCGCTGCAGGATCGCCGACACGTGTTCCTTGACGGTGTTCTCCGTCAGGCCCAGCTCGCGCGCGATGACCTTGTTGGGCAGCCCTTCTAGCACCAGCGCCAGCACCGACCCCTGGCGCGGCGTCAGGCCGAGTTCGGCCGGCGTGACCGGGATGCTGTGCGTCGGGCCGAAGGCGCGCGGCTGGCCGTTCAGCGCCTCGTCGGACGGAAAGGCGGTGTCGCCGGCCAGCACGCGGCGCACCACCGCGGCGAAGGCCGGCGCGTCCAGATGCTTGCCGACGAAGCCGAAGGCGGACAGCGCGCGGGCCCGCTCGACGATCTCGGGCGTGGCCTCGGCCGACATGAAGATGAAGCGTGCGGCCGGCACGATGGCCTTGAGCGTCTGCATGGCATCGAAGCCGGTGCCGTCGTTCAGCCAGATGTCGAGCAGCACGATATCGGGCCGGAGCCCGCGTTGGAGGGTGTCCAGCGCCTCGGAGGCGCTCCCGGCGGCATGGACCGCAACATCGGGCATCACCTGCGCCAGGAACAGGGTGGTGCCGGACAGCGCCATGGGGTGGTCGTCGACCACCAGCAAGGTCGGTGCAACATTCGACATGCGATTTCCCGTCTAAAACAGCTTCGCCCTTGTTGTATGGTCCCGTCCCGTCGAGCGGGCGGATGGGCGATAGGGCGACTCTAGCAGAGCGAGCGGGACGTCACAATCCGCAATCGGGGGAAGCGCGGGCCGGTCAGTTTGCGGCGGAAGGCTTCCACGGCGCTGTCGCGGGGCGCCGCTTGGTAGAATTGCGCGATGAAAAATATCGTCATCCTCATCTCGGGGCGCGGTTCGAACATGGAAGCGATCGTCCGGGCCTGCGCCGAGCAGGCCTGGCCGGCACGGATCGCCGCCGTGCTGTCCAACCGCCCCGACGCGCCCGGCCTCAAGTTCGCCGCGGCGCAAGGCATTCCGGTCGGCGTGGTCGATCATCGCCACTATCCCGACCGGGCCAGCTTCGACAAGGCGCTGGCGAACGCGATCGACGCCCACGTGCCGGACCTGGTGGTGCTGGCCGGCTTCATGCGGATCCTGACGCCGGAGTTCGTCGAGCACTATGCCGGCCGCATGATGAATATCCATCCGTCGCTGCTGCCCAGTTTCCCCGGCCTGCATACCCATCAGCAGGCGCTGGAGGCCGGCGTCAAGGTGCACGGCGCCAGCGTGCATTTCGTCACCGCCGCGCTGGACCACGGTCCCATCGTGCTGCAGGCGGCGATCGAGGTCGGTCCTGGTGACACCCCCGACACGCTGGCGCAGCGGCTGCTGCCCTGCGAGCATCAAATCTATCCCCGCGCGGTGCGCTGGTTCGTCGAAGGGCGGCTGCGCGTCAAGGACAGCGTGGTCCATGTCGAGCCGCCCGAACCGCAATTGCTGATCGCGGTGGCGGCATCGTCCGACGATGCCGCCACCGCCCCGAATTCCGCTTCGAACCCCACTTCGGACTCCCCCTCGGACTCCGCCACCCCCATCGATACCACCGGAGCCCGTCAATGACCCGTCCCGCCCAGGCACCGCGCGGCGGCGCGCGTCCGCCCTCCCGCACCAAACGCAAGACAAGCCCGCTGCGCAAGGCCACCTCGCCGCGCGAGAGCGCCAACGACGGCCAGGCGCGTCCGCACGGCGCCCTGCACGCCACGCATATCCAGCATATCGACCGGTTGCTCGGCAAGGTGATGCTGTTCGCGCGGCCCGCTGACGCCGTGGTCAGCTACTACTTCCGCGAGAATCCCAAGCTCGGCCACCGCGAGCGGGGCATCATCGCCGAGGCCGTGTTTGCCGTGCTGCGCCGGCGCGTGGAATTCGCCCAGTTCGCCGAGTCCGGCTCGGGCGCCGCGCCGCGCCGGCTGGCCCTGCTGGGCCTGGCGGCGACGCTGGGCCGCGACGCGCTGACGCCGTTCCTGTATCCGGAAGAGGCGCAGTGGCTGGACCGGCTGATGACCATCGAACGCGCCAGCCTGGCGCCGCGCGTGCGCGCCAATCTGCCCGAATGGCTGTACGAACAGCTGGTCGCCCGGCACGGCGAGGCCTTTACCGCCGCGCTCGGCGATGCCTGGCTGCGGCCCGCGCCGCTGGATCTGCGCGCCAATCTGATCAAGACCTCGCGCGAGGCCGCGCTGGCGGAGCTGGAGGAGGCCGGCCTTGCGGCCGAGCCGACGCCGATCGCCCCGACCGGCATCCGCCTGGCCGGCAAGCCGGCGCTGAACCAGCTGCCGCTGTTCATCAACGGACTGGTCGAGGTGCAGGACGAGGGCAGCCAGCTGCTGTGCCATCTGGTCGCCCCGCGGCGCGGCGAGATGGTGGTCGACTTCTGCGCCGGCGCCGGCGGCAAGACGCTGGCGCTCGGCGCGCTGATGCGCTCGACCGGGCGGCTCTACGCCTTCGACGTGTCGGACAAGCGCCTGGCCAACCTGAAGCCGCGCCTGGCGCGCAGCGGACTGTCGAACGTCCATCCGGTGCTGATCGACTCGGAGCAGGACGCCAAGGTCAAGCGGCTGGCCGGCAAGATCGACCGCGTGCTGGTCGACGCGCCTTGCAGCGGCCTGGGCACGCTGCGGCGCAATCCGGACCTCAAATGGCGCCAGAGCCCGCAGACGGTGCTGGAGCTGACCGCCAAGCAGGCGGCCATCCTCGAATCGGCGGCGCGCCTGGTCAAGCCGGGCGGCCGCGTGGTCTATGCCACCTGCAGCGTGCTCGAGGCCGAGAACGAGGCGATCGTGCGTGACTTCCTGAGCCGCCATGCCGACTTCCAGCTCGTGCCGGTGGCACAGGTGCTGGCCGAGCAGAAGATCGCGATCGCCGACCTGCCCGAGGACGCGCAGACGCTGGCGCTCTATCCCCATCTGCACCAGACCGACGGATTCTTCGCGGCGGTGCTGGAGCGCTCGCGCCAATGAGCATGGGGGCCCCGGCCCCTGTCGTTTCGCGGATACCGGGCACTCACCGCCCGGTATTTTTTTGTTCTTCACTGTCGTTGCTTTCTTTACTGGTTGAACTCGTCGATCGATGGCCTCCAACTCCCTGACCGATCTGTCGCAATCCCATGCCGTGTTCGGCAAGATGCTGGGCGACCTGATGCAGGATGCCGGCGACCCCGGCTTCCTGTGGCAACTGGCCGTGCTGGCCGGCTGCGTGCTGCTGGCCTGGCCGCTGGCGCGCCATGTCGCCGGGCGGCTCGAGGCCCGCTACGCGGGTTCGAGCTTCGCGCTGCGCTTTGCCGCCGCGAGCCTGGAGCGCGCGATGTTTCCGCTGTTCGGCTGGCTGCTGGTGCTGGCGGCGCGCTTCGCGCTGGCGCCGCTGATTCCGGTCAGCATGCTGCGGCTGGCGCTGGTGCCGCTGTTCGGCATCACCTTCCTCTATTTCGCCTTCTACGTGCTGCGCCGCGTGCTGTCCGGCAACGGCCAGCTGCACGGCATGCTGACCCTGGTGGAGAAGGTGCTGACCACGCTGGTCTGGGTCGGCATGGCGCTGTACGTGCTCGGCATGCTGTCCGAGGCGGTGCAGTGGCTCGATTCGATCCAGTTCGCTCTCGGGCAGCAGCGCATCAGCGTGGCCGATCTGCTGATGGCCTGCGTGTGGATCCTGCTGACGGTGCTGGCCGCGCTGTGGTTCGGTTCGTGGCTGGAAGAGCGGCTGATGCGCTCGGCGACCATCGACACCAGCCTGCGCGTGGCGCTGACGCGGCTGTCCAAGGCGCTGCTGCTGCTGGTTTCGCTGCTGTTCAGCCTGTCGCTGGTCGGCATCGACCTGACCGTGCTGTCGGTGTTCGGCGGAGCGCTCGGCGTCGGCCTGGGCCTGGGCCTGCAGAAGATCGCCAGCAACTACGTGTCGGGCTTCATCATCCTGCTGGACCGCTCGGTCAAGCTCGGCGACCAGATCACGGTCGACAAGTACACCGGCATCGTGGCGCAGATCCGCACCCGTTACACCGTGGTGCGCAACGGCGACGGCGAGACGCTGGTGCCGAACGAGCAGCTGGTCGCGCAGTCGGTGCAGAACCATTCGTTCTCGAATACCAATGTACGGGTGGCGACCCGGGTGCAGGCCGACTACGACGCCGATCCCGAGATGGTGCTGGCACTGTTGACCGAGGCCGTGCGCGGCATTCCGCGCCTGCTGGCGGACCCGGCGCCGTCGGCCTTCCTGGTGGCGTTTGCCGACAGCGGGGTCGAGTACGAGGTGGCGGGCTTCATCGCCGATCCGCAGAACGGCAAGCTCGGCGTGCAATCGGAAATGAACCGCGCCATCTGGAAGGCATTCCGGGCCAGCGGCATTTCGATTCCCTATCCGCAGCGCGAGTTGCGTGTGCTGCCCACGGACGGGACGCTGACCGCGACGCCGGTGTCGCGGGTCGCGGCCAATGCGGCGGAATCGGCATAAGAAGGGCGCGACAGGTCGCGTATGTGACGCCATCGCCATTGAAGGAACGAAGTATCGTTTTCGGCGTCCAACACGGCAAACGAAAAGCACACGCACGGGTAAAAGCGGATGCCGGGACGCTGGCGTTCCGGTAAAATCGCGGGTCGTCCCGGGGATTCCCCCGGCCGGACTACCGATCCGTGCCCGAGGGCCAGCCGCCAGATTGCAGCGGCGCGTGCCGGGGTCCCGCGAAGGCGCAAGACGCCTTGGCTGACGCCATTAGACGCAATCACTGGATTTGCAGTCATTTTTCTGCGCGTTGCTGCGACACCCCGACACGTCGCAGCCAGCCTCTATCAAGCACGGAGAACAGTTTGTTCGACACAATTCTTCAGTGGGCCGCCAACGGCCTTCTCGACTGGTCCTGGTGGAAGATCGTGATCTTCACCCTGGTCATGACCCACATCACCATCGCCGGTGTCACGATTTTCCTGCACCGGTGCATGGCGCACCGCTCGCTCGATCTGCACCCGATCGCCGCGCACTTCTTCCGCTTCTGGCTGTGGCTGACCACGGGCATGGTCACCAAGGAGTGGACCGCGATCCACCGCAAGCACCACGCCAAGTGCGAAACCGAAGACGATCCGCATAGCCCGCAGACGCGCGGCATCCGCAAGGTGCTGCTCGAAGGCGCCGAGCTGTACCGGGCCGAAGCCAAGAACAAGGAAACGCTGGCCAAGTTCGGCCACGGCACGCCCAACGACTGGATCGAGCGCAACCTGTATTCGCGCTTCACCTGGCAGGGCGTCGGCCTGATGCTGATCATCGACCTGGCGCTGTTCGGCGTGGTCGGCCTGTCGGTCTGGGGCGTGCAGATGCTGTGGATCCCGATTCATGCCGCCGGCATCATCAACGGCCTGGGCCACTGGTGGGGCTATCGCAACTACGATTGCGAGGACGCGTCGACCAATGTGTCGCCGTGGGGCATCATCATCGGCGGCGAGGAACTGCACAACAACCACCATACCTATCCGACCTCGGCCAAGTTCTCGATCAAGTGGTACGAGTTCGACATCGGCTGGTGCTACATCCGCGCGATGCAGGCGGTCGGCCTGGCCAAGGTCAAGAAGACCCCGCCCAAGGCGCGTCTGGTCGAGGCCCGTCCGGTCGATCACAACACGCTGGAAGCCATCATCGCCAACCGCTATGACGTGATGGCCCGCTATGCCAAGGCCGTCAAGAATGCGTACCGCGAGGAACTGGCCCAGCTGAAGGCCAAGCGCGTTGCCGACTATCGCCGCTTCAAGCTGGCGCGCAAGTGGTTCCACCGCGACGAGACCAAGCTGGCCGAGCCTCAGCGCCAGCAACTGGCCAGCATCGTCGAGCACAACAAGGCACTGCAGACCTTCGTCGAGATGCGCCGCGAACTGGCCGCGATCTGGGGCCGTTCGAACCTGACGCGCGAACAGCTGCTGCAACAGCTGCAGGCCTGGTGCCACCGCGCCGAAGCGAGCGGCATCCAGGCGCTGCAGGAGTTCTCGCTGCGCCTGCGCCGCTACGCGTAACGCCTGATAAGAAGGACAGCGCCTGCTACAATGCCAGGCGCGCCCGAAGCCCCGCCATGCTGTCGCTGGCGGGGCTTTTCTTTTGGCGACGCCGCCCCATCTAGAGGCCGGTCCGGCCGCAATGACCACGCGAGGCGATGCGGCGGCGAGCACGGGTGCCCCGAGGAGTACAGGAGATGACCCCCCAAACGATCAAGACCGTCGAGTTCGAGAAACCGACGCAGATGCAGGCGGACGGTGGCGCGAGCTGCGTCGCCCACGCCTGGGCCAAGGTGCCGCCCGCGCTGACGCCGGACGAGCGCTCGGCATTGAAGGATCGCATCCGCGCGCTGCTGAAGGCGCGCAATGCGGTGCTGGTCGCGCACTACTATGTCGACGCCGACCTGCAGGACCTTGCCGAGGAAACCGGCGGTTGCGTGTCCGATTCGCTGGAGATGGCCCGCTTCGGGCGCGACCATCCGGCGCAGACGCTGGTGGTGGCCGGCGTGCGCTTCATGGGCGAGACCGCCAAGATCCTCAGTCCCGAAAAGACCATCCTGATGCCCGACCTGGACGCGACCTGTTCGCTGGACCTGGGCTGCCCGGCCGACGAGTTCGCCGCGTTCTGCGACGCGCATCCGGACCGTACCGTGGTGGTCTATGCGAACACCAGCGCCGCGGTCAAGGCGCGCGCCGACTGGATGGTGACCTCCAGCATCGGCCTGAAGATCGTCGAACATCTGCACGCGCGCGGCGAGAAGATCCTGTGGGCGCCGGACAAGCACCTGGGCGGCTATATCCAGCGCCAGACCGGCGCCGACATGCTGCTGTGGCAGGGCTCGTGCCTGGTGCACGACGAGTTCAAGGGCATCGAGCTCGATCTGCTGCGCAAGGAACATCCGAAGGCCAGGATCCTGGTGCATCCGGAATCGCCGGCCAACGTGGTGGCCCAGGCGGACGTGGTCGGCTCGACCTCGCAGCTGATCGCCGCCGCGCAGCAACTCGACGCCAACGAATTCATCGTCGCCACCGACAACGGCATCCTGCACAAGATGCGGATGGCCGCGCCGGGCAAGCATTTCATCGAGGCGCCGACCGCCGGCAACAGCGCGACCTGCAAGAGCTGCGCGCATTGCCCGTGGATGGCGATGAATGCGCTGACCAATCTGGCCGAGGTGCTGGAGACCGGCCGCAACGAGATCCATGTCGATCCCGACATCGGGCGTCGCGCCTATACCTGCATCGACCGCATGCTCGACTTTGCCGCGCGGCAGAAGGCCAACGTACGGCCCGCCGCCGACCTGGCCAAGGAGCAGGCGCTGTTCCAGGGGATCGGTCCGGCATGAGCGAGTCCGCGATGAACGATACAGGCGATACAGTGAATCCGGTCTTCGACCAGTACGGACCCGCGCTGGCCGAGGCGCTGCGCGAGAACGTCCGCGCGGCGATCGCCGAGGACGTCGGCTCGGGCGACTGGACCGGCCAGCTGGTGCCGGCCGACAAGCAGGCGCACGCCCGTGTGATCGTGCGCGAGGAGGCGGTGCTGTGCGGGCAGCCATGGTTCGATGCCTGCATGCATGCGGTGGATCCGCGTTTGCAAATCCGCTGGCTGCAACGGGAAGGCGCCCTCATGGCGGCCGATTCCGTGGTCTGCGAGATCGACGGCCCGGCCCGTTCGCTGCTGACCGCCGAGCGGCCATCGCTGAATTTCCTGCAACTGCTGTCGGGCGTGGCCACCGCGACGCGGCGCTATGCCGACCTGGTCGTCGGTACGCGCGCCCGCGTGCTCGACACGCGCAAGACGCTGCCGGGACTGCGCCTCGCGCAGAAGTACGCGGTCAAGGTCGGCGGCGGCGACAACCAGCGGCTTGCGCTCTATGACGGCATCCTGATCAAGGAAAACCATATCGCCGCGGCGGGCGGCGTCACCGCGGCGCTGCAGGCCGCGGCCGCGCTGAACGCCGGCGTGCCGGTGCAGGTCGAGGTCGAGTCGCTGGTCGAACTGGAGGAGGCGCTGGCCGCCGGTGCCGTCTCGATCCTGCTCGACAACTTCACCGAGCCGATGATGCGCGAAGCGGTGCGGGTCAATCGCGGCCGCGCGGTGCTGGAAGTGTCCGGCGGCGTCAACGCGAATACGATCCGGCGTTTCGCCGAGACCGGCGTCGACCGGATTTCGGTGGGCGCGCTGACCAAGGACGTGCGCGCAACCGACTACTCGTTGCGCATCATCGGCTGAGCCGGCTCGGGCCGCATCGGGCTCGAGCCTGCTGTCTGTCCGGGCCCGATCAGACCCGGCTCGGCTTCGGGTGCGCTTCCGTCGCGCTTCGGGTGCGTTTCGGGTGCGCTTCGGGTGCGCTTCGGTATCGTTTCGGTCGGTGTTCAGTTGCCGCGGCGGCGACCGTTCGGCGGCTGCAGCACGGTCGGCAGCGCCTTCGGCAATGTCCCGGGATAGTCGCGGCTGAAATGCAGGCCGCGGCTTTCATGGCGCGCATAGGCGCTGTCGACGATCATCGCCGCCACTTCGACCAGATTGCGCAGTTCCAGCAGATCGCGCGTGACGCGGAAATTCGCGTAGTACTCGGTGATCTCCTCGCGCAGCAGCGCGATCCGATGCTGCGCGCGTTCCAGCCGCTTGCTGGTGCGCACGATGCCGACGTAGTTCCACATCATCCGGCGCAGCTCGTCCCAGTTGTGCGAGACCACGACCTCCTCGTCGGCATCGGACACGCGGCTCTCGTCCCACGGCGGCAACGCCAGATCGGGTTTGCCGGCCTTGGCCCGCGACGCGATGTCGTTGGCGGCCGCCCGGCCGATCACCATGCATTCGAGCAGCGAGTTCGATGCCAGCCGGTTCGCGCCGTGCAGGCCGGTGTAGGCCGTCTCGCCGACCGCGTACAGATTGTCCAGATCGGTGCGTCCCGACGTGTCGGTGACCACGCCGCCGCAGGTGTAGTGCGCGGCCGGCACCACCGGGATCGGCTGGCGCGTGATGTCGATGCCCAGTTCCAGGCAGCGCGCGTGGATGGTGGGGAAGTGTTCGCGCAGGAAGGGCGCGGGCTGGTGCGTGATGTCGAGGTACACACAGTCCAGGCCGCGCTTTTTCATCTCGAAGTCGATCGCGCGGGCCACCACGTCGCGCGGCGCCAGTTCGGCGCGCGCATCGTGCTCCGGCATGAAGCGGGTGCCGTCGGGCAGCACCAGCCGGCCGCCTTCCCCGCGCACCGCCTCGGAAATCAGGAATGACTTGGCATACGGGTGGTACAGGCAGGTCGGATGGAACTGGATGAATTCCATGTTCGCGACCCGGCAGCCCGCGCGCCAGGCCATCGCGATGCCGTCGCCAGTAGCCGTGTCCGGATTGGTCGTATAGAGATAGACCTTGCCCGCGCCGCCGGTGGCCAGCACGGTATGGCTGGCGGTCAGCGTATGCACCTGGCCGTTGGCGTCGTCGAGCACGTACAGCCCGAGGCAACGGTTGCCGCCCAGTCCCATCTTGCGCGAGGTGATCAGGTCGATCGCGAAATGGTCTTCGAGGATCGTGATATTGGGATGGCGGCGCACCTGCTCGGTCAGCGTCGTGACCACGGCATGGCCGGTGGCGTCGGCCGCGTGGATGATGCGGCGATGGCTGTGGCCGCCCTCGCGGGTCAGGTGATAGCCGAGCTCGGCCTGTTCGTCGCGCGTGAACGGCACGCCCCGGTCGATCAGCCACTGGATCGCTTCGCGCCCGTGCTCGACGATGAAGCGGGTCGCGCCTTCATCGCACAGGCCGGCACCGGCGATCAGCGTGTCCTGCGTGTGTTCGTCGTGGCTGTCGCCGGAGTCCAGCACCGCCGCGATGCCGCCCTGGGCCCAGTCGCTGGCGCCTTGCGTCATGGCGCGCTTGCTCACGATGACAACCCGGTGGCTGTCGGCCAGTTGCAGCGCGACCGTGAGGCCGGCCAGGCCGCTGCCGAC
This sequence comes from Cupriavidus cauae, assembly GCF_008632125.1. GTDB lineage: Bacteria > Pseudomonadota > Gammaproteobacteria > Burkholderiales > Burkholderiaceae > Cupriavidus > Cupriavidus cauae. The sequence goes on along the minus strand of NZ_VWRN01000034.1, from coordinate 170,484 downwards.
GATGGCGACGTCGAAGTTCATGATGCGTGGTGGCGCGGCGAGGGCGCCGGTGGTGCGGGAAAGCTCGAAAGTGTACACCGCCGATCAAGCCGCCGCGCCTTGCCCCTGCTGGTGGCGCGGCGTGCTGCGGCTCCCACGGCATGTTGGGCAGAGCCGGCAGTGGGGGAGCGGGGAAGTCGGGGAAGTCGGGAAGTCGGGAAGTCGGGAAGTCGGGAAGTCGGGAAGTCGGGAAGTCGGGAAGTCGGGAAGTCGGGGAGTCGGGGAGCGGGGCAGCGGCGACGAGCAGGCAACAAAAAACCCCGCCATGGCGGGGTTCTTCGCTGGAACGCAGGATCAATTACTTGATCTTGGTTTCCTTGTACTCGACGTGCTTGCGCGCGACCGGATCAAATTTCTTGATCGACATCTTTTCCGGCATGGTGCGCTTGTTCTTGTCGGTGGTGTAGAAGTGACCGGTACCCGCGGTGGATTCCAGTTTGATCTTGTCGCGTCCGCCTTTGCTGGCCATGATGAACTCCTAATTAGACTTCGCCGCGTGCGCGCAGGTCGGCGAGCACGGAGTCGATGCCTTTCTTGTCGATCAGGCGCAGACCGGCGTTCGAGACGCGCAGGCTCACCCAGCGGTTTTCCGATTCAACAAAGAAACGACGGTTCTGCAGGTTGGGCAGAAAACGGCGCTTGGTCTTGTTGTTTGCGTGGGAAACGTTGTTGCCGACCATCGGCGCTTTCCCGGTCACTTGACAGACGCGTGCCATGAAGCACTCCTAAATCTTCTATTCGTGGACAATGTTCGCAACAGATCAACAAAAGGCGCGCGGGCCCGGACTGCAGCGGTTAAGACTTCAGCAAAACGGGCATTATAGACCGAAATCCCTCCGCCGATCAATGCCTTCTGTGTGTTGTCGCCACGGCGACGCGCCCGTGCCTTTGGCGTCACAGTTGCCGGTGCTCGGCCAGCGAGTAGGTCGTATTGCCGGCGACGATGAAGTGGTCGAGCACATGGACGTCGATCAGCGCCAGCGAATGCGCCAGCGCCTTGGTCATCGCCAGGTCCGCGGGACTCGGCGCCGGATTGCCCGACGGGTGGTTGTGGGCGACGATCACCGCGGCCGCATTATGCGCCAACGCCTGCCTGGCCACCTCGCGCGGGTAGACGCTGGTTTGCGTCAGCGTGCCGCGGAACAGCTCCTCGGCGGCCAGCAGCCGGTTGCGCGCATCCAGGAACAGGCACAGGAACACCTCGTAAGGCCGCTGCGCCAGCGACAACCGCAGGTAGTCCCGTACGGCCTGCGGCGACTCCAGGCCCGGCGCCATCGCCAGCTGCTCGGCCAACGCCCGCCGCGTCAACTCGACCACCGCCTGCAGCTGCACGTACTTGGCGGTGCCGACGCCGCGCACCCGACTCAGTTCGGTCTGGCTGGCGGCGAGCAGCCCGGTCAGCGAGCCGAATGCCGCGATCAGCTCGCGCGCCACATCGACTGCGCTCTTGCCCGGCACGCCGACGCGCAGGAATACCGCGAGCAGTTCGGCGTCGGACAACGAGGCGGCACCGGCTTGCAGCAGCTTTTCGCGAGGACGTTCGCTGGCGGGCCAATCGGGGATGGGCATGGCGGTCTCGTTCGGGAAGCGCGTCGGCGGGCGGGGCGGGCCCGTGGCCGTGATCGGCGGCGCCGGGTCCAGTCGCTTACAATACGGGTTCTCGACTGGTTGAGCATTCATGAATTCGCAAACTTTTGCGTCGGACTCCGGCGGCGCCACCGCGCGCAAGACCGTGCAGGCCGATTCCTTCCTGACCTTGCATTACCGCATCTCGCTGGAGAACGGTACCGAGGTCGTCAGCACCTTCGACGACAAGCCCGCCACGCTGCTGCTGGGGCAGGGCCAGTTCGCGCCCACGCTGGAACAGGCGCTGCTCGGCATGGCCGAGGGCGAGCGCACCAGCTACCGTCTGGCGCCGGAGCACGCCTTCGGGCCGCGCAATCCCGAGCTGCTGCAGCGCGTGTCGCTGGCCACGCTGCGCGAGAACAGCTCGTTCGAAGAGGACTACAGCCCGGGTGACCTGGTCGAGTTCAACGCGCCCGGCGGCGGCAAATATGCCGGCGTCCTCAAGGAAATCGGCGAGACCTCGGCGCTGTTCGACTTCAATCATCCGCTGGCCGGACAGACCATCCTGTTCGACGTCCAGCTGATCGGCATCCTCTGACGACCTGCTCCGGCCGCCTCGGCAGCCGGAGCGCAGCTACCTCCCCGCATGTCCGAAATGACTCCCGCCCCCGACGCCGAGATCCTGCTGGCCCAGCCGCGCGGCTTCTGCGCCGGGGTCGATCGCGCGATCGAGATCGTGGAGCGCGCGCTCCAGCGCTTTGGCGCGCCGATCTACGTGCGCCATGAAATCGTGCACAACGCCTATGTCGTGGCCGATCTGCGCCGCAAGGGCGCCGTCTTCGTGCAGGACCTCGACGAGGTGCCGGCCGGCGCGACCGTGATCTTCAGCGCCCACGGCGTGTCGCGCAGCGTCCGCGCCGAGGCGCAGGCGCGCGGCCTGAACGTCTTCGACGCGACCTGTCCGCTGGTGACCAAGGTGCATGTCGAGGTCGGCAAGATGCGCGCCGAAGGCTGCGAGATCGTGATGATCGGCCATCGCGGCCACCCCGAGGTCGAGGGCACGATGGGCCAGGCAGACGGCGGCATGCTGCTGGTCGAGTCGCCGGCCGACGTGCAGACCCTGCAGGTCGCCGATCCCACGCGGCTGGCCTATGTCACGCAGACCACGCTGTCGGTCGACGAGACCGAGGAGATCGTCGCCGCGCTGAAGGCACGCTTCCCGGAAATCCGCGAGCCGAAGAAGCAGGACATCTGCTATGCAACGCAGAACCGCCAGGACGCCGTCAAGTTCATGGCGCCGCAGGTCGACGTGGTGATCGTGGTCGGCAGTCCCAACAGCTCCAACTCGAACCGCCTGCGCGAACTGGCCGAGCGGCTCGGCGTGCCTGCCTATATGGTCGATGCGCCGGAACAGGTCCGTCCCGAATGGATCGCCGGCAAGCGCCGCATCGGGCTGACCGCCGGCGCTTCGGCGCCGGAGGCGCTGGCCCAGTCGATCGTCGACCGGCTGCGCGCGCTCGGCGCGCGGCAGGTGCGTCCGCTGGAGGGCATCGAGGAAAACATGTCGTTCCCCCTGCCCAAGGGCCTGCAGGCGACCGCCGCCTGAGTCCCGCGGACCTTCCCGGTTTTTAGCAGCGCCCCGCCTCGAGCGGGGCGTTGTCGTTTTGGCCGGCGTGTTTTCGCGCCATTGCACCGCGCCATGCCGAGTGTCGTGCTTCCGCCGAAAGAAACTTAATCGTCACAACGATATATTGGCTCGGCACAAGGCGCGTCTTTTGCGAAGGACTTTAGGGTAATTCCCCTAAATACGGGTTTTCCCTCGATTGGTGCGAACGCGGATTGCCGACATTCTAAATTGGTGCATATTTCTTTTATGAAATGCCTAATTAATATCTATAAAGATAGGTGCCTTGTCAGCCACGCTGGAACGTCCGGAAGGCCGCCTGGTGACGTGGCGGGCACGGATCTTGTTAGGTATCTCAAAGAGCCCCTGTTGTGAATGGGAATTGCCCCAATGACGGCATTGGGGAAATTACCTAGCTCAATAGAAGGGTAAAAGGCTCAGGTTGTTGCGTCGCGTATTGCATCCGCAAAAAAAGGGGATACAATGCGCGCGTTTCAAATTGAAACTAAACCAAGGCGGTGCAGGGAAACGGACGGGAGGCGTTGCGTAACCCTGATCTTGTGAATCCTAGGAGATCACTCATGCAAATCACGTTGGCCAAGATTCTGCCGATCGCAGCGGCAGTGGCACTGGTTACTGCCTGCGGCAAGAAGGAAGAGGCGGCGCCCGGTGCGACGGCCTCGGCACCTGCCGCGGCGGCACCGGCTGGCGGCGAGGTGGTGGTAAAGATCGGCCATGCGGCGCCGCTGACCGGTGGGATCGCCCACCTTGGCAAGGACAACGAGAACGGCGCGCGCCTGGCCGTCGAAGAGGTCAACAAGGCCGGTCTGGAACTGGGCGGCAAGAAGGTCCGCCTGGAACTGGTCGGCGAAGACGACGCGGCCGATCCGAAGACCGGCACCTCGGTGGCCCAGAAGCTGGTCGACGAGAAGGTCGTCGCCGTGGTCGGCCACCTGAACTCGGGCGTGTCGATTCCTGCCTCCAAGATCTATAGCGATGCGGGCATCGTGCAGATCTCGCCGTCCTCGACCAACCCCGACTACACCAAGCAGGGCTTCAAGACGACCTTCCGCGTGGTGGCCACCGATGCCCAGCAGGGCCCGGCCCTGGCCAACTACGCCGCCAAGAGCCTGAACGCCAAGAGCGTGGCGATCGTCGACGACGCCACCGCCTACGGCAAGGGCCTGGCCGACGAGTTCGAGAAGACCGCCAAGGCCGCCGGCGTCAACATCGTGGCGCGCGAGGCCACCAACGACAAGGCCACCGACTTCAAGGCCATCCTGACCAAGATCAAGGGCAAGAAGCCGGACGTCATCATGTACGGCGGCATGGACGCCACCGGCGGCCCGTTCGCCAAGCAGGCCAAGGAACTCGGCATCCCGGCCAAGATCGTCGGCGGCGACGGCGTCTGTACCGACAAGGTGGCGGAACTGGCGGGCGATGCGGTCAGCAACATCATCTGCTCGGAGGCCGGCCTGGCGTTGTCCAAGATGGAGAAGGGCGCCGAGTTCCAGAAGCGCTACCAGGAACGTTTCAACGCACCGGTGCAGATCTACGCGCCGTTCACCTACGACGCCGTGATGGTGATCGTCGATGCGATGAAGCGCGCCGGCTCGACCGAGCCCGCGGCGATCCTGGCGGAGATGCCCAAGACCAACTACCAGGGCGTGATCGGCAACATCGCCTTCGACGAGAAGGGCGACATGAAGGAAGGCACCATCACGCTGTACGACTACAAGGACAAGAAGAAGTCCGTGCTTGACGTCGTGAAGATGTAATTCGGACCTACCCGGTCCTCCGAACGGCACCGTGAGTACTTTGCGGTGCCGTTCTTTTTAGCCTCGCCTTTTGTGACAGCGCCCTTACCATGGGTGGAACGCGGCAGGCCGTTGCTTTACCCGCTTACCAGCACATAACCACTTACCAAACCACTCACACCCCGCTGCCCGGTCGGCATCCATCCATGCCGGAAGTGCGGGCGGCAAGCCAGGAGTATTCATGGATATCCTTATCCAGCAGATCGTGAATGGTCTGGTGCTCGGCAGCATCTATGCGCTGATTGCACTCGGCTACACCATGGTCTACGGCATTCTCGGGATCATCAACTTCGCCCACGGCGATGTGCTGATGATCGGCGCGCTGACCGCACTGTCGGCAATTCTCGCACTCCAGCAATTCGCCCCCGGCCTGCCGGAATGGCTGACGCTGGTGATCGCCACGCTGATCGCGATGCCGGTCTGCGCGATGCTGTCCTATTCGATCGAACGGATTGCCTACCGGCCGCTGCGCAACGCGCCCCGGCTGGCTCCGCTGATCACCGCGATCGGCGTCTCCATCATGCTGCAGACCATCGCGATGATGATCTGGTCGCGCAATCCGCTGACCTTCCCGCAGCTGCTGCCCTCGAGCCCGATCGATATCGGCAACACCGGGGCCACCATCACCGGCAAGGAGATGGTCATCATCGGCATGGCCGTGATGGTGATGGCCGGGCTGCTGACGCTGGTCAACCGCACCAAGCTCGGCCGCGCGATGCGCGCCACCGCCGAGAATCAGCGCGTGGCGGGCCTGATGGGCGTGAACCCGAACTTCGTGATCTCGGCCACCTTCATGATCGGCGCGACCCTGGCTGCGCTGGCCGGCGTGATGATGGCGACCAACTATGGCAACGCGCACTTCTACATGGGCTTCATCCCCGGCCTGAAGGCGTTTACCGCGGCCGTGCTCGGCGGCATCGGCAACCTCGCCGGCGCGATGGTCGGCGGCATGCTGCTGGGCCTGATCGAGGCGCTGGGCGCCGGCTATATCGGCGACCTGACCAACGGCGTGTTCGGCTCGAACTACCAGGACGTGTTTGCCTTCATCGTGCTGATCACCGTGCTGGTGTTCCGTCCGTCCGGCATCATGGGCGAACGTGTGGCCGACCGGGCGTAAGGGGATCGCAACGATGAACACTCCGATTTCTACGACGGCGCAGGCCGCGCCGCTGACCAAGACGCCGGCCAAGACCATGTTCGCGCTGGCGGCCTTCCTGGTGATCGGCCTGTGCGCGCCGTTCGCCGTGCAGTTCCTGGGCGGCAACTACTGGGTGCGCGTGCTCGACTTCGCGCTGCTGTACATCATGCTGGCGCTGGGCCTGAACATCGTGGTCGGCTTCGCCGGCCTGCTGGACCTGGGCTACATCGCCTTCTATGCGGTGGGCGCCTATCTGATGGCGCTGCTCGGGTCGCCGCATCTGGCCAACCAGTTCGAGACCATCGCGCAGCTGTTCCCCAACGGCTTCCATGTCAGCGTCTGGTGGGTGCTGCCATTGGCGGCATTGGTGGCGGGCATCTTCGGCGTGCTGCTCGGTGCGCCGACGCTGAAGCTGCGCGGCGACTATCTGGCGATCGTCACGCTCGGCTTCGGCGAGATCATCCGCATCTTCATGAACAACCTGGACCGGCCGGTCAACATCACCAACGGTCCCAAGGGCATCACCGCGGTCGATCCGATCACCATCTTCGGCTTCAACTTCTCCAAGACGCACGAGTTCTTCGGCCTGAAATTCACGCCGGTGTTCATGTACTACTACCTGCTGATCCTGCTGGTCGTGGCGATCGTGTTCGTCTCGCTGCGACTGCAGAACTCGCGCATCGGCCGCGCCTGGGTGGCGATCCGCGAGGACGAGATCGCGGCCAAGGCGATGGGCATCAACACCCGCAACATCAAGCTGCTGGCCTTCGCCATGGGCGCGTCGTTCGGCGGTGTCTCGGGCGCGGTGTTCGGCGCCTTCCAGGGCTTCGTCTCGCCGGAATCGTTCACGCTGTGGGAATCGATCTATGTGCTGGCGATCGTGGTGCTCGGCGGCATGGGCCATATCCCGGGCGTGATCCTGGGCGGCATCCTGCTGATCGGCTTCCAGGAGCTGCTGCGCGTGGTGGCCGAGCCGGTGCAGAACATGCTGTTCGGCCATGTGATCGTCGACGCCGAGGTGCTGCGTCAGCTGCTGTTCGGCCTGGCGCTGGTCGGCGTGATGCTGTATCGCCCGGCGGGCCTGTGGCCGTCGCCGCGCAAGGAAGACCGGCCGGTGATTCGCCGCCCCGGTAGCGTTGGACGTCTGTGAAGCGGGAGGACCTGATGAGCAACGAAAACATCCTCCTGTCCGTCAAGGGAGTGAACAAGCGCTTCGGCGGCCTGCAGGCGCTGTCGGATGTGGGCCTGGAGATCCGGTCCGGCGAGATCTACGGCCTGATCGGCCCGAACGGCGCCGGCAAGACCACCTTCTTCAACGTGATCACCGGGCTCTACACCCCCGATTCCGGCGAGTTCGTGCTGGACGGCAAGCCCTATCAGCCGACCGCGGTGCATGAAGTGGCCAAGGCCGGCATCGCCCGCACCTTCCAGAACATCCGCCTGTTCGGCGACATGACGGCGCTCGAGAACGTGATGGTCGGCCGCCACGTGCGGACCAAGGCCGGCGTGATCGGCGCGATCTTCCGTCCGCCGGCGGTGCGCAAGGAAGAAGAGGGCGTCGAGGACATGGCGCATGACCTGCTCGAGTACGTCGGCATCGGCAAGTACGCCAACTTCACCTCGCGCAATCTGTCGTACGGCCACCAGCGCCGTCTCGAGATCGCCCGCGCGCTGGCGACCGAGCCCAAGCTGCTGGCGCTGGACGAGCCCGCTGCCGGCATGAACGCGACCGAGAAGGTCGAGCTGCGCGGCCTGCTCGACAAGATCCGCAGCGATGGCCGGACCATCCTGCTGATCGAGCACGACGTGAAGCTGGTGATGGGCCTGTGCGACCGCATGACCGTGCTCGACTACGGCAAGGTCATCGCGCAGGGCCTGCCGTACGATGTCCAGAACAACCCGGCGGTGATCGAGGCCTACCTCGGCACTTCGGCCCACTGACGGGGAGCCGCACATGAAAGACACACTACTGAAGATCGCCGGCCTGAAGGTCGCGTACGGCGGCATCCAGGCCGTCAAGGGCATCGACCTGGAAATCCGCGACGGCGAGCTGGTGACGCTGATCGGCGCCAATGGCGCCGGCAAGACCACCACGATGAAGGCGATCACCGGCCTGCAGCCCTGGGCCGGCGGGGAGGTCGAATATCTGGGCCGCTCGATCAAGGGCGTGCCGAGCTACGAGCTGCTGAAGCAGGGCCTGGCGATGGTGCCGGAAGGCCGCGGCGTGTTCGCGCGCATGACCATCACCGAGAACCTGCTGATGGGCGCCTTCACGCGCAAGGACGAGGCCGGCATCAAGGACGACATCGACCGCATGTTCGGCATCTTCCCGCGGCTGAAGGAACGCGCCAACCAGCTGGCCGGCACCATGTCCGGCGGCGAGCAGCAGATGCTGGCCATGGCGCGCGCGCTGATGAGCCAGCCGCGCCTGCTGCTGCTGGACGAACCGTCGATGGGCCTGTCGCCGATCATGGTCGAGAAGATCTTCGAGGTCGTGCGCGATATCTCCGGCCAGGGCGTCACCGTGCTGCTGGTCGAGCAGAACGCCCGCCTCGCGCTGCAGGCCGCCAACCGCGGCTATGTGATGGAGTCCGGCCTGATCACGATGAGCGGCAATGCCGCCGACATGCTCGACGACCCGAAGGTACGCGCCGCGTATCTGGGGGAATGAGCCTGTCGCGATAGGAAAACGGCGGCCGAAGGGCCGCCGTGCAGTCGCCAGCCCCGCCATGCCTGCATGGACGGGGCTTTTTTTATCGTTCCGCCGGCGCCGGCCGGATCGAATTGTGCGACGACACCACCTGCCACCCATGCGGCGTGCGTACGAACACGTCGGTGAAGACGACGTCCGTCGGCTTGGCTTTCGCGTTGGGCCGATAACGGTTGACGCCGGTGACCACCGCGCTGTCGCGAAACGTGCGTACCTTCAGTTCGGTCAGCGTCTGGCTGGAGCCCGGCGGCGGGGGGCCGGCGGACAGCGATTCGGCGCGGTTGCGCATCCCTCCCAGCGGCGAGATGTTGACGAAGGTCGGATGGAGCAGGCGTTCCAGCGCCGCGCGATCGCCGGACTCGGTGGCGGTCAGCCAGTCCTGCTCGGCCTTGAGGATGGCGGCGTGGTCGGCGGCCTCGTCGGCCGCGGCCGGTGTGGCGGCCAGGGTGCCGAGCGCCAGGGTGGCCACGGCAAGCGTGGTAGCCAGCCCGCGCCTGTGGGGATGGAGGCGACCGCCCATTGTTGTTCTCCCGGTCCTGGATGGCATCAGTATAGGCAAGCGAATATTACCGTCGTCCCCACGCGCGGCGGGTGGCGGTGAACGAAGGGGGGCTACGGAGAGGAGCCAAAGAAAAAGGCCGCCGTGCCATCGCAGCAGGGCGGCCCGTTTCCGAACCACGGGCGACCATCGCCGACCATCGCCGACCATCACGGACCATCGCGCCGTGGACGACGGCAGACGGCCGGCGCCAGAAGATCAGGCCAGCGACTTCAGCAGCGTCCGCAGCATGCCGATCATCTGGTCGATTTCCCCGCGGGTCACGTTCAGCGCCGGCATGAAGCGCAGCAAGTTCGGCCGCGGCGAATTGAGCAGCAGGCCCTCCGGCTGCATCTCGCGCGCCTGCTCGACCAGCTGCGGGCCGATGTCCTTGCCGAGCATCAGCGCGCGCAGCAGGCCCTCGCCCCGTTCGCCGGCCAGGCCGAACTCGTTCGACAGCGCCAGCAGCTGTTCGCGCAGATACGCGCCCTTCTCCTGCACCTGCTGCAGGAAGCCCGGCGCCAGCAGCTGCTCGAACACCGCGCTGCCCACCGCGCACATCAGCGGGTTGCCGTTGTAGGTGCCGCCCTGGTCGCCGGCTTCGAAGCTCGCCACCTCGGCCTTGCACAGCAGGGCCGACAGCGGCACGCCGCCGCCGATGCCCTTGCCCAGCGTCATGATGTCCGGCTCGACGTTCGACAGCTCGTAGGCGAACAGCGTGCCGCAGCGGGCGCAGCCGGCCTGCACCTCGTCGACGATGAACAGCAGCTTGTGCTTGTCCGCCAGCGCGCGCAGCCCTTGCATGAATTCGCGCGTGGCGGGCACCACGCCGCTCTCGCCCTGCACCGGCTCGAGCATGATGCCGACCGTCTTGTCGTTGATCAGCGCCTCGACCGAAGCCAGGTCATTGAGCTGGGCCTTCGGAAAGCCCGGCACCTGCGGCGCGAAGATCGTGTCCCAGCCGGCCTTGCCCGACGCGCTCATGGTCGCCAGCGTGCGGCCATGGAAGCTGTGGTCCATCGTGATGATCTCGTAGGCGCCGTTCTTGTGCTTGCGCCCCCATTTGCGCGCCAGCTTGATCGCGCCCTCGTTGGCCTCCGCGCCGCTGTTGGCGAAGAACACCTTGTCGAAGCAGCTGTTGTCGGTCAGCGTCTTGGCCAGCCGCAGCATCGGCTCGTTGTAGAAGGCCGGGCTCGGATTGATCAGCTTGCGGGCCTGCTCGTTCAGCGCCGCGATCATGCCCTCGTTCGAGTGGCCCAGGCAGTTGACGGCCCAGCCCTGCACGAAGTCCAGATAGCGCTTGCCCTGATGGTCCGTCAGCCACGAGCCCTTGCCCTCGGTGAAGACGAGCTCGGGCCGGTTGGTGATGTACATCAGCGATTGGACGGGATACTCAGCAAATGCCATGGCGGACTCCAGAGATCGGCAAACAAGGAAAAGGGAAGGGCGGCAAAACAAAAAAGCCACGGGGGTTGCCCGTGGCTTGATGACCTGAACAGACGCTGTCGACGGTCAGCCGCGTGGCACCCTGGCGGGATGCGACGTACGGAAGCTGCGTCGGATGTTGGCGTGGTTCATGCGGCCAACTATAAGACGCAGTCGCCCCAGTGTCAAAGACGACGGTGGCGGTCCGGGTCGTCATTGTTGTTCTCGTGAAACGATGGTGCGGTCGTGTGCGGGTGTGGCACGGCAAGCGGCGCGGGCCGGGCAGGGCGCGATCCGGGCCAGCTGGGCCAGCCCGGCCGCGCCGCGAGCCCTGGTTCAGGCCACGCCGGCCGGGTGCAGGTCGGCCTCGGAGGTGAACGAGTCGGCGAAGAACGCATCCTCGTGCAGCGCGCACTGGGCGGTGAAGTCGCGCCGCGCCGATTCGACCATCACCGGGGCGCCGCAGGCATAGACCTCGTGGCCCGACAGATCCGGGTAGTCCGCCATCACGGCCTGGTGGACGAAGCCGGTGCGGCCGTCCCACTCGTCCTCGGCCAGCGCGTCCGAGACCACCGGCACGTACCGGAAGTTCGGCAGCTCGCGCGCCCACTGCTCGCACAGCGCGTGCATGTAGAGATCGCGCGGACGGCGGCCGCCCCAGTACAGCGTCATCGGCCGCGTGATGCCGGTGTAGGCGGCGTGCTCGACGATGGCCTTGATCGGCGCGAAGCCGGTGCCCGAGGCCAGCAGGATGATCGGCTTGTCCGAGTCCTCGCGCAGGAAGAAGCTGCCCAGCGGACCCTCGAAGCGCAGGATGTCGCGCTCCTTCATTGCCGGCTGGCCCTCGCGCGCGCCGAACACATAGTCGGTGAAGGCGCCGCCCGGCATATGGCGGAAATGCAGTTCGATCGGGCCTTCCTCGTGCGGCGGCGTGGCGATCGAATAGCTGCGGCGCTTGCCGTCCCGCAGCAGGAATTCGACGTACTGGCCGGCCAGGTATTGCAGGCGCTCGGTGGCCGGCAACTGCAGCTTCGCCACGATGACGTCCTCGGCCACGCGTTCCAGCGATTGCACGCGGCACGGCACCTTCTTGATCGGGATATCGCCGGCGCCATGGACCTCGCGGCATTCGATGGTCACGTCCGAGGCCGCATTGGCGCAGCAGAACAGCGCGCGGCCCTCGGTCTTTTCCTGCGCGGTCAGCGCGGAGGCGGCATGGTCGCCCTGGACGATGTCGCCGGCGGTGACGCGGCCCTTGCACGAACCGCAGGCGCCGTTCTTGCACCCGTAGGGCAGGCCGATGCCTTGACGCAGCGCCGCCGACAGGATGGTTTCGTTCGCTTCCGCCTCGAATTGGCGGCCGCTCGGCAGCACGGTTACTTGATAAGCCATAATCTCTCGATGAGCAAAGATCTGTCGCCACCCCGTCTGGCCCGCCCGCGCTTGCTGATCGTGGGCTGTGGGGACGTAGGCATGCGTTGCCTGCAAATGCTTGCCCCGCGCTGGCGCGTGTTCGCCGTGACGTCGCAGCCCGGCCGCGTGGCGGCCTTGCGGGCGGCGGGCGCGGTGCCGTTGGTGGCCAATCTGGACGAGCCGGCGACGCTGAAGCGCCTGGGCGGCCTGGCCGATCGCGTGTTGCACCTGGCGCCGCCGCCGGCGCGCGGCGATGACGATCCACGTACCGTTGCCCTGTTGCGGGCGCTGCGGCGCAGCGCATGGCGCCGCCCCGCGCGGGAACCCCGCATTCTACCCGAGCGGCCCGGACGGGGGACCGGCGTGGCCACTCGCGGCGGCGCGCCGGCGCTGGTCTACGCCAGCACCAGCGGCGTCTATGGCGACCGCGGCGGCGCGCGCATCGGCGAGGCGCAGCCGGTACGGCCGCAGACCGCGCGGGCACGCCGCCGCGTGGCCGCCGAGCGGGCGGTGCGGAGCTTCGGCCGCGCCAGCGGCTGGCGTGCCAGCATCGTGCGGATTCCCGGCATCTACGCCGCCGACCGGCTGCCGGTGGCGCGCCTGCTCAAGGGCACGCCGGCGCTGGTGCGCGACGATGATGTCTACACCAACCACATCCACGCCGACGACCTGGCCCGCGCCATGATCGCCGCGCTGCTGCGCGGCCGGCCGCAGCGCGTCGTCCATGCCAGCGACGACAGCGAACTGCGCATGGCCGACTATTTCGACCTGGTGGCCGACCGGCGCGGGCTGCCGCGGCCGCCCCGGCTGTCGCGCGAGCAGATCCGCCAGGCCGTCGAGCCGGCGCTGCTGAGCTTCATGAGCGAATCGCGCCGGCTCGAGAACGCGAGGCTCAAGCGCGAGCTGCGGCTGCGGCTGCGTTATCCGACGGTTCACCACTTCTTCGAGACCTGACCCCCGCGGCCAGCGGCGCACACACCCCAGCAAGTGCCGCACCGCCGCGGCAGGCGCCGCACCTCCGCGGCAAGCGCGGCACCTCCGCGGCAATCGTCGTACCCCCGCGGCAAGCGCCGCCCCCCGATGGCATGGCGATTGCGTGCTTACGCCCGCCACCCTGTCTATACAGCATATTGGGGCACGATGCCCGCACGCCGTGCGGCGCCGTCACCAGCCTGGTGCGGGATACCGATCCGGCTGACCGCCGCGGGCCCCGCCAATCCCTTGCATCGCCCGTTATCGCTTTCCCTATCAGGGTTTGCGAGCAACGCCCGGGATCCGGGGCTGCCATTGGAGACGTCCCTTCGGCGGCGTGCCGTAGTGACGTTTCGTCGCCTTGACTTGTATATACAGGATTGCTACATTGCCCGGAAACCGACCGGCGCCCCGACCGAGGACGCCGGCACGACCCGGGCGGGCCGCCAGCCGGCGGCACCGTTCGCGACACCAAAGGAGCCAAACAGTGCAGATGCAGAAGCGGAAGTTGGGGAGTAAAGGGGGCGCCGGCCGTGCGCTCGGTTGGCTGGCCACGGTGGCGCTCGCCGCCGGTGCCGGCGCGGCGCAGGCCCAAACCACCAAGGTGGCGCTGGGCATGAGCGGCTGGACCGGCTTTGCGCCGCTGACGCTGGCCGCCAAGGCCGGCATCTTCGAAAAACACGGCGTCGACGTCGACATCAAGATGATTCCGCAGAAGGACCGCCATCTGGCGCTGGCCTCGGGCGCGATCCAGTGCGCCGCGACCACGGTGGAAACCCACGTGGCGTGGAATGCCAACGGCGTGCCGATCACGCAGATCGTGCAGCTCGACAAGTCCTACGGCGCCGACGGGCTGGCGGTGCGCAACGACGTCAAGACCTTCGCCGACCTGAAGGGCAAGACCATCGGCGTCGACGCGCCGGGCACCGCGCCGTATTTCGGACTGGCGTGGATGCTGAAGAAGAACGGCATGACCATCAAGGACGTCAAGACCACCACGCTGTCGCCGCAGGCGGCCGCGCAGGCCTTCGTCTCGGGCCAGAACGACGCCGCGATGACCTACGAGCCGTACTTGTCGACCGTGCGGCAGAACCCCGACAAGGGCAAGATCCTCGCCACCACGCTGGACTACCCGATGGTGATGGACACGCTCGGCTGCGCGCCGAAATGGTTGAAGGAGAACCCGAAGGCCGCGCAGGCGCTGGTCGACGGCTACTTCGAGGCGCTCGAGATGATCCGCAAGGAGCCGGCCAAGTCCAACGAGATCATGGGCGCGGCCGTCAAGCAGACCGCCGAGCAGTTCGCCAAGTCGTCCTCGTATCTGCGCTGGCAGGATCGCGAGGCCAACCGCAAGTTCTTCGCCGGCGAGCTGGCGCAGTTCAGCAAGGAGGCCGCCGCGGTGCTGCTCGATGTCGGCGTGATCCGCCAGGTGCCGGACGTGACGACGCTGTACGACCCGCGGTTCATCCGCTAAGCGGCAGGAGTAGCGATGACACAACCGTTGCACGCCGATTCGCTGCGGGCCGTCGCGCCCGACAGCCCGGCGCCCGCCCGGACGATGCCGGCCGCGCCGCGTGCGCGCCGGACCCATCCGTGGCTGACGCCGCTGACCCCCGTCGCGCCGCGCACCCGCTGGGTGCTGGGCCTGGGCTTTTTCGTGCTGTTCTTCGCCGTCTGGGGCGCGGTGACGCTGGGCGGCCTGGTGCCGCCGACCTTCCTCGCCGACCCGATGACGATGGGGCGCGAGGCGTGGCTGCTGTTTACCGAGTACGGCTTTCTCGGCGACATCGGCATGACGGTCTGGCGCGTGCTGGGCGGCTTCGTGCTGGCCGCGGTGCTGGCGGTGCCGCTGGGCATCCTGATGGGCGCCTACAAGGCCGCCGAAGCCTTCTTCGAGCCCTTCGTCTCGTTCTGCCGCTACCTGCCGGCGTCGGCCTTCATTCCGCTGCTGATCCTGTGGGCCGGCATCGGCGAGACGCAGAAGCTGCTGGTGATCTTCATCGGCTCGTTCTTCCAGATCGTGCTGATGGTCGCCGTGACGGTAGGGGGCGCGCGCCGTGACCTGGTCGAGGCCGCCTACACGCTGGGCGCCAACAGCGCCGGCATCGTCAAGCGCGTGCTGATCCCCGGCGCCGCGCCCGGCATCGCCGAAATCCTGCGGCTCGTGCTGGGCTGGGCCTGGACCTATGTGATCGTCGCCGAGCTGATCGGCTCGTCGTCCGGCATCGGCCACATGATCACCGACAGCCAGGCGCTGCTCAATACCGGGCAGATCATCTTCGGCATCATCGTGATCGGCTGCATCGGCCTGGTCTCGGACCTGCTGTTCAAGCTCGCCAACCAGCGGCTGTTTCCGTGGAGCACCATCCAATGAGCGCGCTGTCGATCCAGCAGGTGTCGCGCACCTTCGTCAATCCGCGCGGTGGCCAGACCCAGGCCTTGCTGCCGGTGGACTTCGAGGTCCGCGAGAACGACTTCGTCACCATCCTCGGGCCGTCCGGCTGCGGCAAATCGACGTTGCTGCGCATCGTCGCCGGCCTCGACGCGCCGACCTCCGGTCGCGTGCTGCTCGACGGCGAGCCGGTCACCGGACCGGGCGCGGACCGCGGCATGGTGTTCCAGTCCTATACGCTGTTCCCGTGGCTGACGATCGAGCAGAACGTCCGCTTCGGCCTGCGCGAGCGCGGCATGAGCGTGGCGGAGCAGCGCGAGCGCAGCGATTTCTTCATCGCCCGCGTGGGCCTGCGCGGCTTCGAGCATCACTATCCGAAGCAGCTGTCGGGCGGCATGCAGCAGCGCACCGCGATCGCGCGGGCGCTGGCCAACGATCCGAAGATCCTGCTGCTCGACGAGCCGTTCGGCGCGCTGGACAACCAGACCCGCGTGCTGATGCAGGAACTGCTGCTCGGCATCTGGGAGAGCGCGCGCAAGACGGTGCTGTTCGTCACGCACGATATCGACGAGGCGATCTTCATGGCCAACCGGGTTGCGGTATTCTCTGCGCGGCCCGGACGGATCAAGACCGAGATCGCGGTCGACTTCGCCCATCCGCGCCACTACACGATCAAGACCTCGCCGGAATTCTCGGCGTTGAAGGCGCGGCTGACCGAAGAGATCCGTGCCGAGGCGATGGCCTCGGCCGAGCATTGAGGCGGCCAATGAAGTCCACCGACTTGCGCATCGGCCGACGCATCGACCGACGCATCGACCCACGCAACCACCGACCATGACCGTAGAAGCCGGCACCCGCCGCCCCGCCACCCGTCCCGACGCCAACGGCCACCGCCCGTCGCCCGATGCCACGCCGACCGCGCTGTACCAGCAGGTCAAGGAGTACATCGCGCGCCAGATCCAGAGCGGCGCCTGGCAGCCGGGCGATCGCGTGCCGTCCGAGCAGGAGCTGGTCAACCGCTTCGCCGTGTCGCGCATGACGGTCAACCGCGCGCTGCGCGAGCTGGCCGAGCAGGGCAGGGTGGTGCGGGTGGCGGGCGTCGGCACCTTCGTTGCCGAGCACAAGCCGCAGTCGACGCTGCTGTCGGTGGTCAATCTGCAGGACGAGATCCGCATGCGCGGGCACGACTACGCCTGCGACGTGATCCTGGTCGAGCGCGCCTCGGCCTCGATCGAGGTGGCGGCGGCGCTCGACCTGCGCACCGGCGAGTCGGTCTTCCATTCGGTATGCGTGCATCGCGAGGACGGCGTGCCGGTGCAGCTGGAGGACCGCTACGTGAATCCGCGCGTGGCGCCCGACTTCATCAACCAGGACTTCAGCGGCGTCAAGCCGGGCGAATATCTGCTGCGGCACGTGCCCTACGACCAGGTCGAGCACGTGGTCGACGCGGTCGCGGCCACGCCCGAGCAGGCCAGCCAGCTGGAGATGCCGGTGACCCAGCCCTGCCTGCTGCTGACGCGGCGCACCTGGACCGCCGGCACGCCGGTGACCTTCGTGCGCTGCCTGCATCCCGGCAACCGCTATCGCCTCGGCAGCCGCTTCCGTGCCGATGGCAATCCGGCGTTCGGCTAGCGTGGCGGTCCGCGGCACGGCCCGCAGCCGCGCTGCCGTCGCCACCGAACGAACCGAGCGCTTCCGCACCTGACTTCGACCACGATTCGACCTAAGCTGATTTAAGTTGTACCAAGCTGTATAGACAGGACCATACAATGACAACCCAATCCTCCGTGCAACACGCCGCTTCCCAATCCCGTCCCACGCTGACCCTGCATCCCGGCGAGGTCTCGCTCGCCGAACTGCGCCGCATCTACCGCGGCGAGGTCCAGCTGGCGATGGCGGATTCGGCCTGGGCCGATGTGCGCGCCGCGCAGGCCACCGTGCAGCAGATCGTCGACACCGACGCGGTGGTCTACGGCATCAACACCGGCTTCGGCAAGCTGGCCAACACGCGCATCCCGCACGACAAGCTGGCCGAGCTGCAGCGCAACCTGGTGCTGTCGCACAGCGTCGGCACCGGCCGCGACCTGCCCGCCGATACGGTGCGCCTGATCCTGGCGACCAAGGCCGTCAGCCTCGCGCGCGGCCATTCGGGCGTGCGGCCCGAGCTGATCGAGGCGCTGCTGGCGCTGGCCAACCACGGCGTCACGCCGTGCATTCCGGCCAAGGGCTCGGTCGGCGCGTCGGGCGACCTCGCGCCGCTGGCGCATCTGTCGTGCACGCTGATCGGCGTCGGCGAGGCGATCGTCGACGGCCGCCGTCTGCCGGCCGTCGAGGCGCTGGCGCACGCCGGTCTGAAGCCGTTCGAGCTCGGACCGAAGGAAGGCCTGGCGCTGCTGAACGGCACGCAGGTGTCGACCGCGCTGGCGCTGGCCGGCCTGTTCGCCGCCGAGGACGTGTTCGCCGCCGGGCTGGTGGCGGGCGCGCTGTCGCTCGAGGCCATCAAGGGCTCGGTCAAGCCGTTCGACGCCCGCATCCACGCCGCCCGCGGCCAGGCCGGCCAGATCGCCGTCGCCGGCGCGGTGCGCGAGCTGCTGGCCGGCAGCGAGATCGTCGACTCGCATCGCGAGTGCGGCCGCGTGCAGGACCCGTATTCGATCCGTTGCCAGCCGCAGGTGATGGGCGCGTGCCTGGACAATCTGCGCCACGCCGCGCGCGTGCTGCAGATCGAGGCCAATGCCGCGTCGGACAACCCGCTGGTGTTCTCCGAACAGGGCGACGTGGTGTCCGGCGGCAACTTCCACGCCGAGCCGGTGGCCTTCGCCGCCGACATCATCGCGCTGGCGCTGGCCGAGATCGGCGCGATTTCCGAGCGGCGCCTGGCGCTGCTGCTCGACACCGGCCTGTCGGGCCTGCCGCCCTTCCTGGTGCGCGACGGCGGCCTGCATTCGGGCTTCATGATCGCGCAGGTCACCGCCGCCGCGCTGGCGTCGGAGAACAAGTCGCTGGCGCATCCGTCGAGCGTCGACAGCCTGCCGACCTCGGCCAACCAGGAGGACCACGTGTCGATGGCCACCTACGGCGCGCGCCGGCTCGGCGACATGGCCGAGAACACCGCGGTCGTGGTCGGCATCGAGGCGATGGCCGCCGCGCAGGGCATCGAATTCCATCGGCCGCTGAAGTCCTCGCCGCTGGTCGAGACCGAACTGGCGCGCATCCGCGCCCGCGTCGACTTCGTCGAGGTCGACCGCTATCTGGCGCCCGATATCGAGGCGATGAAGCAGTGGGTGCTGCAGGGCGACGCCGGCGCGGGCTGGCCCCAGGCCGTGCGTGCCGTGCTGCCGGCGCAGGGCGAAGCGCAATAAGCGCGGCCATTGACGCTCGCCTATCGAAGCACCGCAAACCGCATACGCAACCGAATACGTAGCCGAACACGCAACCGAACACGCAACCGAATACCGCTCGCAGGAGACCACCATGAACGCCAACGAACAGCAATTCCTCGCCCGCGGCCAGCGCGAAGTCCGCGCGCCGCGCGGCACCCAGCTGCACTGCAAGAACTGGCTGATCGAAGCCGCCTATCGCATGATCCAGAACAACCTGGACCCGGACGTCGCCGAGCGCCCGCAGGACCTGGTGGTCTACGGCGGCATCGGCAAGGCCGCGCGCAACTGGGAATGCTTCGACGCGATTCTCGACAGCCTGCGCCGCCTCGGCGAAGACGAATCGCTGCTGGTGCAGTCCGGCAAGCCGGTCGGCGTGTTCCGCACGCATGCCGACGCGCCGCGCGTGCTGATCGCCAACTCCAACCTGGTGCCGCACTGGGCCAACTGGGACAAGTTCAACGAGCTCGATCGCGCCGGCCTGATGATGTACGGCCAGATGACCGCCGGCTCGTGGATCTACATCGGCACGCAGGGCATCGTGCAGGGCACCTATGAGACCTTCGTCGAGGCGGGTCGCCAGCACTACGGCGGCGACCTGTCCGGCAAGTGGATCCTGACCGCGGGCCTGGGCGGCATGGGCGGCGCGCAGCCGCTGGCCGGCGTGCTGGCCGGGGCGTGCGTGCTGGCGATCGAATGCCAGGAATCGCGCATCGACTTCCGCCTGCGCACGCGCTATCTGGACAAGAAGGCCACCACGCTGGACGAGGCGCTGGCGATGATCGCCGAGGCCACCGCCAGCAAGCAGGCGATCTCGGTCGGCCTGCTCGGCAATGCCGCCGAGATCGTGCCCGAGCTGGTCAAGCGCGCGCAGGCCGGCGGCATGCGCCCGGATATCGTCACCGACCAGACCTCGGCGCACGACCTGGTCAACGGCTATCTGCCGGCCGGCTGGACCGTCGAGCAGTGGGAAGCCGCGCGCAAGGCCGATCCGAAATCGGTCGAGGCGGCCGCGCGCCCGTCGATCGTCGAACACGTCAAGGCGATGCTGGCCTTCCAGCAGATGGGCGTGCCGACGCTGGACTACGGCAACAACATCCGCCAGGTCGCCTTCGACGAGGGCGTCAAGAACGCCTTCGACTTCCCGGGCTTCGTGCCGGCTTATATCCGCCCGCTGTTCTGCCGCGGCAAGGGACCGTTCCGCTGGGTCGCGCTGTCCGGCGATCCCGAGGACATCTACAAGACCGACGCCAAGATGAAGGAGCTGTTCCCGGAGGACAAGCACCTGCACCGCTGGCTCGACATGGCGCGCGAGCGAATCGCCTTCCAGGGCCTGCCGGCACGCATCTGCTGGGTCGGACTGGACGAGCGCCATCGCGCGGGCCTGGCCTTCAACGAGATGGTCAAGTCGGGCGAGCTGAAGGCGCCGGTGGTGATCGGCCGGGACCATCTGGACTGCGGCTCGGTGGCGTCGCCCAACCGCGAGACCGAGGCGATGAAGGACGGTTCGGACGCCGTGTCCGACTGGCCGCTGCTCAATGCGCTGCTCAATACCGCGGGCGGCGCGACCTGGGTCAGCCTGCACCACGGCGGCGGCGTCGGCATGGGTTTCTCGCAGCATAGCGGCGTGGTGATCGTCTGCGACGGCACCGATGCCGCTGCCCGCCGCATCGAGCGCGTGCTGTGGAACGACCCGGCCACCGGCGTGATGCGCCACGCCGACGCGGGCTACGACATCGCGATCGACTGCGCGCGCGAGAAGGGGCTGAACCTGCCGATGGTCAATCGCGCATGAGCGCGGCGCCATCGCTATCCCCGCAAGCACGGCGCTTTGCGCTGGACGAGCTGACGCCGATGCCGTGGAAGAACGGCGGCGGCACCACGCGCGAGATCGCCGCGTGGCCGCCCGCCGCCGGGCTGGATGCATTCGACTGGCGCCTGAGCATCGCCGACATCGCGGCCGACGGCCCGTTCTCGGCGTTCCCCGGCATCGACCGCCAGATCGTGCTGCTCGATGGCGACGGCGTGCGGCTGCACGCGCGCGATGGCAGCTTCGATCATCGCTTGGTGGCGGTCGGCGAGCCGTTCGCCTTTGCCGGCGAAGCGACGGTCGACGCCACGCTGCTGGGCGGGCCGACGCGCGACTTCAATGTGATGACGCGCCGCGGCCGCTGCCGAGCGAGCGTGGCGTCCACCGGCGCGGCCATCGATAGCGCCGGGGTCGAGTCGGATACGACGGTCGTGCTCTACGTGCTGGCCGGCAGCTGGCACTGCGATGATGCGCAGGACGCCGAGGCCGGCGTGCTGACGGCCGGCAGCGGCATGCTGCTGCCGCCGGGCGGCGCCTTCCGCTGGCTGCCCCAGGACGAGGGCGAGGGCGCCCGCTGCCTCGTCGTCAGGCTGCAATCGACGCAGCCATCCTCCCGCAGTCATCCTCCGATAGGGAAACCACGTCATGACGCAGTCCGCTGAAGACTTCGCTGTCGATGCCAGCGTGGCCGGCGCGCCGTCGGCCGACGGCGTCTGGCATCGCTGCCATCTGCTGCCGGATGCCGATCCGGCCAACGCCATTCGCGATGCCGCGCTGGTCGTCGAGCAGGGGCGTATTGCATGGCTTGGCCAGCAGGCCGTGTTGCCCGAGGCCTACCGCGGCCTGCCGCATCACGATGCTGGCGGGGCGTGGATCACGCCGGGCCTGATCGACTGCCACACGCATCTGGTCTACGGTGGCCAGCGCGCCGACGAGTTCGCGATGCGGCTCGCCGGCGCCAGCTACGAGGAAATCGCTCGCGCCGGCGGCGGCATCGTGTCGACGGTCCGGGCCACGCGCGCGGCCGACGAAGACACGCTGTTCGCGCAGGCCGCGACGCGGCTGAAGCCGTTGCTGGCCGAAGGCGTCACCGCGATCGAGATCAAGTCGGGCTACGGCCTCGATCTCGATACGGAGCGCAAGCAGTTGCGCGTCGCGCGGCGGCTCGGCAAGGCCTACGGCGTTGCGGTGCATACCACCTTCCTCGGCGCGCATGCGTTGCCGCCCGAATACGCGGACCGCGCCGACGACTACATCGCGCTGGTCTGCGACACGATGCTGCCGGCCCTGGCGCAGGAAGGCCTGGTCGATGCGGTCGACGCCTTCTGCGAGGGCATCGGCTTCTCGCCGGCGCAGACCGAGCGCGTGTTCGACGCCGCGCACCGGCATGGCCTGCCGGTCAAGCTGCATGCCGAACAGCTGAGCAATCTCGGCGGCGCCGCGCTGGCGGCCCGCTATCGCGCCCTGTCGGCCGATCATCTGGAGCATCTGGACGAGACCGGCGTCGCGGCGATGGCCGAGGCGGGGACCGTCGCGGTGTTGCTGCCCGGTGCCTACTATTTCCTGCGCGACACGCATCTGCCGCCGATCGCGCTGCTGCGCCGGTACGGCGTGCCGATCGCGCTGTCGACCGACCACAATCCCGGCACGTCGCCGGTGACCTCGCTGCTGCTGATGCTCAACATGGCTTGCACGCTGTTCCGCATGACGGTGCCCGAGGCGCTCGCCGGCGTCACCACGCACGCGGCGCGCGCGCTGGGCGCCAGCGATCGGCATGGGCTGCTGGCGGCGGGCCGCGGCGCGGATCTTGCGCTGTGGCGCATCGATTCGCCGGCCGAGCTGGCCTACTGGTTCGGCCGCAACCCGCTCGCCGCGGTGGTACGCCAGGGGCGCGTGTTCTTCGGACCCGCCTCTTCGGCCCCGCAGGAGTTTCGCGATGAAGCCTGACCTCGATTCCACGCTGTTCGCCGCCGAGGCGCTGCTGCCTGACGGTTGGGCCGGCAATGTGCTGCTGAGCTGGGACGCCGATGGCAGGCTGACCGCGGTGACGCCTAACGCCACGCCGTCGGCCGGCACGCCGCGCGCCGTCGGCCCGGTGCTGCCGGGCATGACCAATCTGCATTCGCACGCCTTCCAGCGGGGCTTCGCCGGCCTGACCGAATTCCGCTCGGCGGCCGACGATTCGTTCTGGAGCTGGCGCGAGCTGATGTACCGCTTTGCGCTGCGGCTCGCGCCAGAGACGCTGGAGGCGATCGCGACGCAGCTCTATGTCGAGATGCTGCGCGCGGGCTATACCAGCGTCTGCGAATTCCACTATGTCCATCACCAGGCCGACGGCACGCCCTATGCCGATCCGGCCGAGATGTCGCTGCGGCTGCTGCGCGCTGCGCAGCGCGCCGGCATCGGCATCACGCTGCTGCCGGTGCTGTACCAGAGCGCGGGCTTCGGCCCCAAGCCGCCGCTGGCCGAGCAACGCCGCTTCCTGCACGAGACCGACGCGATGCTGGCGCTGCTGCAGCGGCTCGCGCCGGCGTGCACGGGCACGGCACGGCTCGGCCTCGCGCCGCACTCGCTGCGCGCGGTGCCGCCCGACAGCCTGCGTGCGGCGGTGGCGGGCCTGCATGCGATGGACCCGGCCGCGCCGGTGCATATCCATATCGCCGAACAGCAGCGCGAGGTCGACGAATGCCTGGCGTGGTGCGGCACCCGTCCCGTCGACTGGCTGCTGGACCATGCGCCGGTCGACCAGCGCTGGTGCCTGGTGCATGCCACGCATCTGGACTGGGACGAGCGCCGGCGGCTTGCGCACAGCGGCGCGGTGGCCGGCATCTGTCCAACCACCGAAGCGAACCTGGGCGACGGCGTGTTCGATGCCGCGCCGTATCTGGAACAGGGCGGGGCGTGGGGCATCGGCTCGGACAGCCATGCCAGCGTCAGCGTCAGCGAGGAACTGCGGCTGTTCGAATACGGGCAGCGGCTCGCGCTGCAGAAGCGCAACGTGCTCGCGTCGAGCCGGCATCCGCAGGTGGCCGATCGGCTCTATCTCGATGCGGTCGCCGGCGGGGCGCGTGCTGCGGGACGCGCGGTCGGCGGCCTGGCCATCGGACAGCAGGCGGATTTCGTCGTGCTGGACGGCAGCCATCCGACGCTGGCGGGCCTGCGCGGCGAGCAGGCGCTGGCCGTGCACGTGTTCGCCAATCACGGACATGAGACACTAGCGGAAGTCCGCAGCGCGGGACGCTGCCGCGTGCACCGGGGCGTCCATGCCTTGCAGGCCGAGGCGGGCGCGGCCTTCGCCAGCGCGCGCGCCAGCCTGCTGGCGCCATGACGACGGGCTCGCCCACGCCGACGCCTACGCGCCGCGGACCGCATTCCCCACGAAACCTGATATCGCCACCGGCCCCGCGCAACACGCGACACGCGACACGCGACAAGCGACAAGCGACAAGCAAAGCGAAACTGGCCGGTCGCGATGCCACTCGTAGCAGCAATATGACTTCCTTCTCCACCGATACCCCGGCCTTCACGCTGCAGCGTGGCACACGCCCACTGCTGATCTCGATGCCCCATGTGGGCACGTATCTACCGCCGTCGGTCGCCGACCGGCTGACCGACGAGGCGCGTACCGTGCCGGACACCGACTGGCACATGGACCGGCTCTACGGCTTCGCCCGCGAGCTCGGCGCGTCGGTCCTGATGGCGACGCACTCGCGCTATGTGGTCGACCTGAACCGCCCGCCCGACAACGCCAACCTGTATCCGGGCCAGGACACCACCGGGCTCTGTCCGGTCGATACCTTCGACAAGACGCCGGTGTATGCCAACGGCGTGGGTCCCGACGAGACCGAGATCTTCGCGCGCCGCGACGCGGTCTGGCGTCCCTATCACGATGCGCTGGCCGGCGAACTGGCGCGGCTGCGCGCCGAGCACGGCACGATCGCGCTGTGGGACGCGCATTCGATCCGCTCGGTGCTGCCGCGCTTCTTCGACGGCAAGCTGCCCGACTTCAATCTCGGCACCGCCAACGGCGCGAGCTGCGATGCGGGGCTGGCCGAGCAGGTGGCGAAGATCGCCGCCGAAGCCCAGGGCTATACCTCGGTGCTGAACGGCCGCTTCAAGGGCGGCTATATCACGCGCCAATACGGGCAGCCCGCGCAGGGCGTGCATGCGATCCAGCTCGAGCTGTCGCAATGCACCTATATGCGCGAGCAATATCCGTTCGACTACGACGAGGCGCTGGCCGGCAAGCTGCAGCCGACGCTGCGGCGGATGCTGGAGGCCGTGCTGGCCTTCGTCGAGGCGCGTTGATGGCGCGATGATGGCGCGCTGATGTCGCCATGACATGTGCCGATGAGAGACGGCGTGTCCCGTCTCTCATCGAAGCTCTTCGTATCGCGGGCCGTCGCATCAGGCCAACGTATCAGGCCAACCTATCCGGCCAACGCATCAGGCCAACGCATCAGGCCAACGCATCAGGCCAACGCATCAGGCCAACGTATCAGGCCAACGTATCCGGCCAACGCATCAGGCCAACTTGACGCAGGCCGCCGTTACTTCCCGCTGCGCAGCCGCTCCTCGATATGCTGGGCGCGCTGCAGCGAACCGGGGTGCGTGCTCAGCATGCTCGATTGCCCGCCGTCGAGCGCCGCCATCTTGCGGAAGGCCGTCACCAGCGCCTCGCGATTGGACTTGTTCTTCGTCAGCAGATCGAAGGAATAGTCGTCCGCCGCGGTTTCCTGCCGCTGCGAGAACTGCGAGTTCACCAGCGTCTCGGCCAGCTCGCCCACTTGCGACGACGACAGCGCGGTCAGCGTGGCGCTGCCCGCCGAGCCGAGCAGACCGCGCGCCGCCGCGGTTGCGTAGGCGACCTGCATCGCCGCCTTGGTATGACCGAGCGCCACGTGGCCGATCTCGTGCCCCACGACGCCGCGCACTTCGTCGTCGGTCATCATGTCCATCAGCCCGCTGTAGATCCGCACGCAGCCGTTGGCCATCGCCCAGGCATTGATCTCCTTGGTCTCGTAGACCTTGGCGTCGAGCGGCAGGCCGGTGTTCTGCAGGCCCGCCATGATCTTGGTCAGCCGTTGCCCATAGGTGCTGGTCGGCGCGGCGATCTTGTTCTTCTTGTCCATCTCGGCGCAGGACTGGTCCGACAGCGTCTTGATACTGGCGTCGTTGAGCGTGGCCGCGGTGAACAGGCTGCCGCCGGCTTGCGTCAGGCCCTGCATGTCGGCGCCGGCGCAGCCGGCGAGCAGGGCGGCGGTCAGGGGTGCGAGCAGGGTCGCGAGCAGGGGTGCCTTGATGCGGAAGGCGGCGCGGCGGCGTATGGCTGAAGTCATGGCAGTTCCTCTTGGTGCTGGAGAATCCAGCAGCATACGTAGCGCAGCCGCGGGCCGGTAGCGGACGATGTCCGACGTCGAGTGAATCGGGCGGCACAAAAGCGCGGCCTACGCGCTCAAAACCCTTCCAGCACCACCTTGCCCCGCGCGCGGCCGCTTTCGATCAGCGCATGGGCGCGGCGCAGATTGGCCGCGTTGATCGTGCCGAAGTGTTCGCCCAGCGTGGTGCGGATCGTGCCGGCGTCGATCAGTTGCGCGACGCGGGTCAGCAGTTCGTGCTGGCGGATCATGTCGGGCGTCTCGTACATCGGCCGCGCGAACATGAATTCCCAATGCAGCGACAGCGACTTGCGCTTCATCGGCATGACGTCGAGCGTGGCCGGATCGTCGATCACGGCAAGCTGGCCCTGCGGCGCGAGCACGTCGATCAGCTGCGGGTAGTGCTGACCGGTATGGGTCAGGCTGGCAACGTGCTCGACCTGCGGCACGCCGATGCGCTCCAGTTCCTCGCGCAGCGGCTTCGTGTGGTCGATCACATGATGGGCGCCCAGGGACTTCACCCAGTCGCGCGTCTCCGGGCGCGAGGCCGTGCCGATCACCGTCAGGCCGGTCAGCTGGCGGGCCAGCTGCGTCAGGATCGAGCCGACCCCGCCGCCCGCGCCGACGATCAGCAGATGCTGGCCCGCGCCGCCGTGCTCGGGAACGCGCAGCCGGTCGAACAGCAGTTCCCAAGCGGTAATCGTCGTCAGCGGCAGCGCCGCGGCCTCGGCGTCCGACAGCGAAGCGGGCTTGCGCGCGGCGATGCGTTCGTCGACGAGGCAGTACTCGGCATTGCTGCCCGAGCGCGTGATCGAGCCGGCAAAGTAGACCTCGTCGCCTGGCGCGAACAGCGTGACCGCGCTGCCCGCGCGGACGACCTTGCCGACAGCGTCCCAGCCCAGCACGCGCAGCGCGGCGACGGCGGACGAGGCGCGGACCTTGGTATCGACAGGATTGACGGCGATGGCCCGCACCTGCACCAGCAGGTCTCGTGGACCGGGCTCGGGCATCGGCAGATCGACGTCGATCAGCGCGGCAGGATCGTCGATCGGCAGGCCGTGCTGGAGGTAGGCGATGGCTTTCATATGGGAGGCTCCGTAATTGGATAGGGCGGTATTGCCTGGATGGTGGCGTCATCTTGCTCCGATCCCGTCTATCCGGTAAGCGGTAAAATCCGCCAGCACTTTCTCTCCGCGAGTGAAAATGATCCGCCTCGAAGACCTGACCCTGTTCGTGCGCAGCGCCGCCCTCGGCAGCTTTTCCAGCGCGGCGCGCGAGGCCGATCTGCTGCCGGGGCAGGTCAGCGCCGCGGTCAAGCGGCTCGAGCGCGATCTCGATATCCGGCTGTTCGCCCGTTCGACCCGCAGCCTGCGCCTGACCGCCGAGGGCGAGCGCTACCTGCCCTACGCGCAGGAAGTCCTGGCCACGCTGAACGAGGGCCGCGACAGGCTGCGCGGCGACGGCGCGGCGCTCAGCGGGCTGCTGCGCGTCACGGCGCCGTCGGATCTCGGCCGCAATGTGCTGCTGCCCTGGATCACCGAATTCCGCCGCGCCCATCCCGACCTGACGCTGCGGCTCTATCTGTCCGACCACGTCACCGACGTGTTCCGCGATCCGATCGATGTCGCCATCCGCTATGGGCGCATCGAGGAGGCCAGCTATGTCGCCCTGCCGCTGGCGCCGGAGAACCGGCGCGTGCTGATCGCCTCTCCGGCCTATCTGGCCCGGCACGGGCGTCCGCAATCGCTGGACGAACTCGCCTCGCATCGATGCCTGCTGTACCACCTGAGCGGCCGCGTCTACGACAAATGGCCATTCGAGGCGGTGGGCGGCCCGCGGCTGATCCCCGTCAAGGGAAGCCTGTACACCGACGACGCCGACGTGGTCCGCCGCTGGGCGGTGCAGGGCGAGGGCATCGCCTACAAGTCGTGGCTGGACGTCTGCGGCGACGTGCAGGCCGGCCGCCTGACCGTGCTGCTGCCGCACGAGCCGGGCGAAAGCACCCCGCTGCATCTGGTCTGTCCGCACCGCAAGCAGTTCTCGCCGGCCGTGCGGCAATTGCAGGCGTTGTTGAAGGAGCGATGCGCGGGGTTGACGGCGCAGTATGCGGAAGTGATGGCGTGACGCTGGCATCCAGGGTGGCCGCGGTGGTGGTCGGACTGTCACCGCAAGGGATGCGGTGATTGGCGGGCCGATTCGCCGCACGTTATGCGGTGATTAGCCGGCCTGTTCACCGCGCGGTCTGCAGCGGTTGAAGGCTCGTCGCGATAGCGTCGGCGGCCTCGTTACCGCCGACAGCGCGCTAGGATTGCTGTGCCATTGAACGAGGCGAACAACGACCCGACGCCCCAACGACAACACTGCACCATGCCACCGCCTGCGAACGAGCCCGTCCCGGCCGAAGTCCAGCCCATTCTCGATGTCGTGGTCGGCGTGCTGGGTGACGACATCGCCGGCGCGTACCTGTTCGGCTCCGCCATTGCCGGCGGGCTGCGGCCGGACAGCGATGTCGACCTGCTGGTGCTGACGCATCGAACGATGTCCCGGCAGAGCCGCGAGGATCTGGTGGCCGCGTTGATGGAAGTCTCCGGCGCGCGCGCGGGGCGAGGGCCGGCCCGCAATGCCGAGGTCACGGTCGTCGTGCTCGGCGACATCGCCCCGTGGCGCCACCCGGCGCGGAGCGACTTCGTCTACGGCGAATGGCTGCGCGACGATTTCGCAGCGGGCGTGGTGCCGGCGCCGACCGCCGATCCCGATCTGACGCTGGTGCTGGCCACGGCCTTGCAGAGCCACCGCGCATTGATGGGGCCGGGGCTTGCCGAATTTCTCCCCGCGATTCCTTACGCCGATATCCGGCGCGCGATGGCGGACAGCTTGCCGGGGCTGGTGGCCAACGTCCGCGGCGACGAACGCAACGTCATGCTGACGCTGGCCCGCATGTGGGTCACGGTTGCCACGGGCGACATCGTGCCGAAGGACGCGGCGGCCGATTGGCTGCTGCCGCGTCTGCCGCCGGAGCGGCGCGCGTTATTGGCGACGGCGCGCGACGCGTATCGCGGTCATGTCGCCGACGAAGCCTGGCACGAATGTCGGGCCGACGTCAGCGAATGGGTGAGCGAGGTCAGCCAGGCCATCGCGCGAACGCTCCACGACAGCGTCAAGGCATGACTGATCGCCCAGGCCGCCACGCTAGGCGGTGCGCCTGACCTGGGCGGCCATCACGATCAGCGCCGCGACCGCGAGGGCCAGCGGCACGAACGATACCCACAACACGGTATCCCAGTCGTACGCGGCCAATAGACCGCCGGAGGCAAACGAGCCGATCGCCATCGTGCCGAAGACGATGAAGTCGTTCAGCGACTGGACCTTGGTCTTTTCCTCGGGCCGGTGGCACTCCAGCACCAGCGCCGAGGCGCCGACGAAGCCGAAGTTCCAGCCGAGCCCCAGCAGGATCAAGGTCAGCCAGAAGTGGGCCACGTCGATGCCGGTCAGGCCGATCGCCGCGGAGATCCCGGTCAGCAGCAGGCCGGCCGAGACGACGCGCTGCGCGCCGAAGCGGGTAATCAGCCGTCCCGTGAAGAAGCTGGGCGCGTACATCGCGATGACGTGCCACTGCAGGCCGAGGTTGGCGTTCTCCTGCGAATGGCCGCACAGATGCATCGCCAGCGGCGCCGCCGTCATCAGGAAATTCATCAGCATGTAGGTCACGGCCCCGCACATGACCGCGGTAACGAACAGCGGCTGGCGCGCGATCGTCGACAACGGCCGCCCCCTGGCGACTTCCGCCGCCGTCGGCATCGGCAGCCGCACGCCCCACAGCACCAGCGCCGACACCAGCGCGACGACGGCCTGCATGACGAAGGTCGCCGCGAACATGTGCGGCGGCCACAGATGCATGGTGTGCGTGACCAGTTGCGGGCCGACGACCCCGGCGACGACGCCGCCTCCCATCACGAACGAGAGCGCGCGCGGGCGCAGCGCCGGCGAGACGCCGTCGGCCGCGGCGAAGCGGAACGACAGCACCACGGCCGCATAGGCGCCGCCGAAGAAGGTCGCCAGGCAGAACAGCCAGAACGAACTCCAGACGACCGCGGCGGCGGCCAGCAGGCCGACCAGCACGCCGCAGCCGGTGCCGGCCAGGAAGGAGGCGCGCCTGCCGTAACGGCGCGCGATGGCGCCCGTCGGCAGGATGCACGCCGCCATGCCGACGACGAAGATCGAAATGGGCAGCGTGGCCAGCGTCTTGTCCGGGGCGAGCATGTCGCCGACGATCGCGCCGGTCGCATAGACCACGATCGAATTGGCCCCGGCCAGCGCCTGGGCGACGGTCAGCCGCATGATGTTGCCGCGCTGCTCGCGTTCGGAAAGTTCGGCGACGGAATCGCTCAATGCGGCTGGGGCGACGTTTGACAAGACATACCTCGGCAGAAAATTGGGTTCCCACTTCTGAACGGTGACGCAGGGTCGGTGGAAATCCCGGGACGGGAGGACAGCGGCGATTCTTTGAGGATTATCCTCGACCGGCAAACAAGATTAAATATCGATGATGGAAAGAATGCCTTTGCCGATAGGCAATTCGCCGCGTACCGCGCCATTGGAACGCCTGGGCGCAAGGTAAAGCATGCTGCAGCGCATGACCGGCCCCGATGTCGGTCCTGCTGTAGAGTAACGGTTCTTCTTCCCAGCGATGCTCGCCACCAGGAGACCGAGCCATGGAATTCGTTATCCCCAGTACAGGCAATCTGATTCTGTTCGTCAGCGCGGCGCTCGTGTTGTTGGTGATTCCGGGCCCCGCGGTGCTGTACATCATTGCGCAATCGGTGGAGCAGGGCCGCAAGGCCGGGCTGGTATCGGATCTGGGCATCCATACGGCCACGCTGGTGCACGTGCTGGCCGCCGCGCTGGGCCTGTCCGCATTGCTGGCCTCGTCGGCCGTGGCGTTCAGCATCCTGAAGTATGCCGGTGCCGCCTATCTGATCTGGCTCGGGCTGAAGAAGATCTTCGGCCGGCCGGCGCCCGTCGCCGTCGATGCCGTACCGCAGCAGCGCCGCTATGCGCGGCTGTTCCGCGACGGCTTCATCGTCAATCTGCTCAATCCGAAGACCGCGCTGTTTTTCCTGGCCTTCCTGCCGCAATTCGTCGATGTCGGCCGCGGCCACGTGGCGATGCAGATCGTGTTTCTGGGATTGCTGTTCACGCTGCTCGGTCTGGTCAGCGATGCGTGCTATGCGTTTGCCGCGAGCGCGGCGGGCCGCTGGCTGCGGCATAGCCGCGGCTATCTGACGTTCGAGCGCTACGTCGGTGGCTCGCTGCTGATCGGGCTGGGCATTACGGCGGCGTTTGCGGGGAACGGCAAGAAATAGCGGCGGCGGTCCACATGGAATTGGAATTGCCGCGTCGATACAACCGGATATCGCGCGGCGTCCTTCCTCTGTTGATGGCGTTGATGGCGTTGATGGTCTTGATGGTCTTGATGGCCCTGCGATTTTCATCTCGCACATTCCGACTCTAAGCGGCTCGGCGAGAAAATCAAGTATTCCTATGGATAGTGGTTAGGCGCCGCCAATTGCGCCATCCTTGCCCGACGGGATGCAAGGCTGCATCGTCTCGGCATCATGCATGCAGCATCGAGACGCGTCCCCGTAGCGGAGTGCAAGGAATGATCAGGGGCGTGAGAATTCGAGCCGCCAAGGCGGTCGATTTGGCAGCAGTCCTGGAGGTGCTCGATATCTGCAGTCTGAAGTACAAGGTAGCCGAAGCATCGACCCATCTGTATCACCTCGCCATGCTTGGCAAACAGCCGATCGGCTGCGTATGCGGCGAGATTCATGGCGAAACGGTCGTCATCCGCGCAGTCGCCGTTCTTCCCGAATATCGCGACCAACGGATCGCGACACATCTCGTCGGCGCCGTGCTGATGCGCGCCCGCGCCAATGGCTGCAAATCCGCTGCCTTGTTTACCAACAGGCATCCAAGCTTCTTTGCGCGATACGGCTTTTCGCTCAGTTCCCCGGAGCAATTGCCGGAAGAGATCCGGATCGCCAGGGACTTCCACCGGCGTTTCAGCGCAAGGACATACTGCATGTGCCGCCGTCTTGATTGACGCATCGACGCGCGGCCATGCAACGTGTCAGGCCGGCTTGTCCGGTGCTTGCACATCGGGCCACGCCAGTTGCGCGCCGCGCTGGCGCGCGGCATAGATGGCTTCCGCCTTGTTGCGCGCGCCCAGGCGCTGGTACAGCTGCCCCGAATGACTTTTGACTGTCGCAAGCGAGATGTCCAGCATGCGGCTGATGACCTTTTGCTGGTGCCCCATCGAAAGCAGCACCAGTATCTGGTATTGACGCAGTGTCAGGTCGAGCTTGCGCGCTTCCTCCTCTGCGCCGGCGAACGCGTCGCCCAACGCCGATGGCTGTGGCATGGGACGAATGCCCGCGGATATCACGCGCACGGCATGCTCGAACGCAGCCTGCCTGTGGTCGGCGGCGTTCCCATCGATTTGCTCCAGGCACGGCAACAGCACGATCGGCAATTCGCTCGCGCAATGCCACGCCTTTTCCAATTGCGCCATGGCAAGCTCGTACGAAGAGGCTTTCGCCATGATCAGAAGTTGCGCCCCATGCTCGGCCAACTGGCTGCACAGCGTTTCGAGTTCGGAAAAACCGATGCAGGAAACCAGTTCGACATCGCGGTGACGCCGCAGCCAATCGGCGAGCGCCGTTTGTCGCGTGGGATTTTCCACAATCAGCAGCGCACGCATTGGTCCTCCCCGCCACTGTAGAGACCGTTTGTCGATTTGCCGGAAGGTGCCCGACCGAGTCAGGCCGTTCCGTTATGGTCCCTGATGGAAGGTTTGATGGACGATGGTTTAAATGTCAAGGACGCTTACGCTGAACCCGTTCCGCGATCCGGCATCATCCCGACCCTGGGCGAGGGCTAATCGAAATGCGAATCGTTCGCGATTCCGGTTATCATTGCCGGTTTTCCGCCGACTTTTCGCTCCTTCGATGTCCATCACCCTGTCGACCCGCCGCTTCGCCTGGCCGGTCACGCTGGCTGTCCTGTCCGGGTTCGGGCTCGGTATGGCCCACGCCGACACGCCCAACAACGATGCCCCCGCCGATCTACCCGAAGTCCGCGTCAGCGCGAATGCCGGCGGCGGCTACGTGCCGACCGAAAGCCGCGGCGCGACGCGCACCGACACGCCGTTGCGCGAAATACCGCAATCCGTTCGCGTGGTCACCACCGAACTGATCGACGACCTCGGCGCCACGCGCCTCGCCGACACGGTCGACTACGTCAGCGGCGTTTCGCGCCTGAACGATTTCGGCGGCACCTGGGACAACTATGCAATCCGCGGCTTCAGCAGCACGGACATGGGATACCTGGTCAATGGCTTCCCCGGCTCTCGCGGCTATAACCCGATGCGCGACACCGCCACGGTCGAGCGCTTCGAATTCCTCAAGGGCCCGGCCGCCGCCGTCTACGGCAGCAGCGAGCCGGGCGGCACGATCAATATCGTGACCAAGAAGCCGAGGTTCACCCCGGCGACGAGCGCCGAGCTCAGCGTCGGCACGCTCGGCTTTCGGCGTGCCGCGGTCGACAGCACCGGTCCGATCACCGACAAGCTGGCCTACCGCCTGAACGTCATGGGCGAGGACGGCGCGAGCCGCAGTTCGCTGATCGACAACAACAAGTACCTCGTCGCGCCGGCGCTGGCATGGGCGCTCGACGACAAGACGCTGCTGCAGTACGAAGGCGAGTTCATGCGCGTGCGCACGCCGCTGGACCGCGGCCTGGTCAACGTCAACGGCAGGATCGACCTGCCGCGCAACCGCTATCTGGGCGAGCCCAACGATCCGAACCTGCATCTGTCGAGCGATACGCATCAGCTGACGCTGGACCGCGAGCTGGCGCCGGGCTGGCGTACCCGCATCGGGGCGAGCTACAAGGAGTCGAGCTTCGAAGGCTATGCCGCCGATCTCGGCAGTGTGCTGCCCGACGGCCGCACGCTGACCCGCCGCCACAGCTGGCGCACGCTGCCGTCGCGCGACACTTCGATGCAGGCCGAAGTCGAAGGCAACTTCGACACGGGCGGTCTGGGACATCGCATGCTGTTCGGCGTCGACGCGTCGCGCCTGCACATGGGCATGGACATCGCCTACTCGACGCTGGCCACCAACCCCTATGCGATCGACATCTACCAGCCGGTCTACGGCCAGCCCAAGCCGCCGCTGGTGATGACGACGTCGACGCGCGAAGACCAGCGCAACGTGGGCGCCTTCGTCCAGGACGAGATTTCGCTGAGCGAGCAATGGAAGGTGCTGGCCGGCGTGCGCTTCGACAGCTATCACCAGAGCCTGGACAACCTGATCACCGGCCGGTCCACCAGCCAGGACCAACATGCCGTGTCGCCGCGCCTGGGCGTGACGTGGCTGCCCAATGCACAGACCTCGCTCTACGCCTCGTGGGGCAAGTCGTTCCGGCCCAACAGCGGCGTGGACGAGGCCGGCAACCCCTTCGATCCGCAGAGCGGCCGCGCGCTGGAGGCGGGCGTCAAATGGCAATCGGCCGATGCGAAGCTGGGCGCGACGCTGGCGGTCTTCGACATCCGCAAGAGCAATGTGCTGACCCGCAGCCCGACCAATCCGAACTTCAGCGTCGCGGCCGGCGAGGTCACCAGCCGCGGCTTCGAGGCGGACGCCTTCGGCCAGCTCGACCAGCATTGGCGTGTCAGCGCCAGCTTCACGCTGACGAACGCCAAGGTCACCGAAGACAATGCCATCGCGCCCGGTACCCGCGTGACCAATATCCCGAAGGTCAGCGCCAGTCTGCTGGCGATCCGCGAAGATGCGATGCCGCGATTCGGCGGCCGCTATGGCGTCGGCACCGGCATCGTCTACGTGGGCTCGCGCTCGGGGAATGCCACCGACACGTATTCGCTGCCCGCCTATGC
Source organism: Cupriavidus cauae (assembly GCF_008632125.1). GTDB lineage: Bacteria > Pseudomonadota > Gammaproteobacteria > Burkholderiales > Burkholderiaceae > Cupriavidus > Cupriavidus cauae. The sequence continues at coordinate 135,326 of NZ_VWRN01000034.1, read as the reverse complement.
CACGGTCAAGCTGGTGTCGTACTGGCAGATCGACCGCAAGACGCGCGTCTTCTTCGACGTCCACAACGTGTTCGACAAGGAGTACTACCCCGCATCGTGGGGCAATCTCGCGGTGATCCCGGGCCTGGGCCGGCAGTTCGTCGCGGGCGTCAAATATCAGTTCTGAGGGCCGCCGGCGGGCGGCATCCCCGGACCGGCCGCACAGGGCATCGTGCCCGGCAGCGTGCTTCGCGCTGCCGGGCTTTTTTTCGTCCGTGTGATCCAGCATCGGCGGCATTTTCCGGCATTTCCATGCAATGGAAATAGGGGGCTGTATGCCGAGCGGACAAGGCCTAAGCTGTCTCCCACAAACAAGGCGCGCCTCGCCGGCAGGTGAACAGGCGGCGGCGCTTCAAGGATTTTCAGGAGACGCTTGATGCCATCGATCCGCACCCCGATTTTCGGCCCGATTTTCACTCCATTCGCCCGCCGGCTCGCCAGGGCCGCCATGCCGTTGCTGATGGCCGTTGCCGCGCCGCTGCCCGCGCTGGCCGCCTTCCCCGACAAGCCGATCCGCCTGGTCGTGCCGTTTGCCCCGGGCGGCGGAACGGACCTGATCGCGCGCGCGATGGGCGTCACCATGGGCGAGGATCTCGGCCAACCCGTGCTGGTCGACAACAAGCCGGGCGGCGGCACGATCATCGGGACCGACCTGGTCGCCAAGAGCGCTCCCGACGGCTACACGCTGGTGATGGCCACCATGGCCCACGCCGTCAATCCGAGCCTGCACAAGAAGCTGCCGTTCGATACCGACAAGGCGTTCTCGCCGGTCATGCTGGTGGGGCGCTCGCCCAATGTCCTGGTCGTCAAGCCGGACAGCCCCATCAAGACCGTGCAGGACCTGATCGCAGCGGCCAAGGCGCGGCCGGGCAAGCTCAACTACGCGTCGCAAGGCCCGGGCACCTCGGCCCATCTGGCCGGCGAACTCTTCAAGAAGCTGGCCAAGGTCGACATCACCCATGTGCCGTATCGCGGCGCCGGCCCTGCCATTACCGACCTGCTGGGCGGGCAGGTCGACGCGATGTTCGCCACCGCGGCTGCCGTCGCGCCGCACCTGGAGAGCGGCAAGTTGCGCGCGGTGGCGGTCACGACCGCGCAGCGTTCCCAGGCGCCGGCGCTGAGCAAGGTGCCGACCATCGCCGAGGGCGGCGTGCCCAATTACGTGGCCGACAGCTGGTATGGCCTGTTTGCGCCGGGCGGTACGCCGCCGGCCGTGATCGCGCGACTGAACGCGGCGGCGAAGAAGGCCGTGCAGACCGAAGCGTTCCGCAAGCGCGCCGAGCAGGAAGGCCTGGCCGTCGGTGGCGGCACGCCGGAAGAGTTCGGCCGCTACGTGAAGGGCGAGAGCGAGCGGTGGAGCAAGGTCATCAAGGAAGCCAACATCACCGTCGACTGAGCGCGGCGCCGACCACAGAACCCATTCCATACACCGCACCGGATCAAGACATGGACCACTACTCCCTGATCGAACTGAAGATCGAAGCGGGCATCGCGCTGCTCGCCTTCAACCGTCCCGACAAGCGCAACGCCATCAGCGACGACATGCGCACCGAACTGATCGATGCGCTCGAACGTGTGGCGTCGGACAAGGCGATCCGCGCGCTGGTGCTGACCGGCAATGGCAAGGGCTTCTGCGCCGGCGGCGACGTGGCCGGCATGCAGCGCCGCATGGAAGCGCCGCAGGGCGAGGTGGCGTTCAACGGGTGGAGCCGCCAGCAGCGCGTGCACCATACCGTCAAGCTGCTGCATACGATGCCCAAGCCCACCATTGCGGCGGTCAACGGCGCCGCGGCCGGCCTCGGCGCCGACACCGCGCTGTGCTGCGACTTCGTGCTCGCGTCGGAAGCGGCATCGTTCTCCTGGTCGTACATCCACCGCGGCCTGATCCCCGATGGCGGCGGCATGTATTTCCTGCCGCGCCGCGTCGGCCTGTCGATGGCAAAGGAACTCGTGTTCACCGGCCGCAAGGTGCCGGCGCAGGAAGCCAAGGCGCTCGGCATCGCCGACCGCCTCAGCACGCCCGAAGCGCTGCTCGACGATGCACTGCGCTGGGCCGCGGAACTGAGCCAGGGCTCGGCCACCGCCATCGCGCTGGGCAAGAGCATCATGAACCAATCGTTCGAGCTGCCGGCAGACCAGGTGTTCGCGCAAGGCAGCCAGGCGCAAGGCATCTGCTACACCAGCACCGCGCATCGCGAGTCCGTGCTGGCCTTCCTCAACAAGACCAGCCAGGCCTGACACCATGAACGCCATTCAACGACTGGTCAAGCCGCGCAGCGTCGCCGTGATCGGCGCTTCGGCGGACCCCGCCAAGACCGCCGGCCGTCCCGTGTCCTACCTGCGCAAGCACGGCTTCAGCGGGGCGATCTACCCGGTCAACCCCAAGGTCGATTCGATCGACGGGCTGCGCTGCTATCCCGATATCGCCTCGCTGCCGGAGGTGCCGGACGTCGGCATCGTGCTGCTCGGCGCCGAGCGTGCTCACGTGGCGGTGCGCGAGTTGGCGGCCCGCGGTGCCGGCGCTGCGATCGTGCTGGCGAGCGGCTATACCGAGACCGGCGCGGAAGGCGCACGACGCCAGGCCGAGCTGATCGAGGCGGCCGGCAGCATGCGCCTGCTCGGGCCGAACACCATCGGGCTGGTCAATCTGACCGACAATATTCCGCTGTCAGCCAGCGGCGCGCTCGAGATGGACCGGTTTCCGGCGGGCAGCATCGGGGTGGTGTCGCAAAGCGGCGGCATCCTCGGTGCCTTGCTGTCGCGCGCCGCGGCACGCGGCATCGGGCTGAGCAAGCTGATCTCCACCAGCAACGAGGTGGACCTGGACCTCGCCGACTTCATCGACTACCTGGCCGACGACGAGGCCACCCGCGTGATCGCGCTGTACGTGGAGAGCGTGCGCAATCCGGAAACCTTCCGCCGTGCCGCGCTGAAGGCGAGGCGCGCCGGCAAGCCGGTCGTCGCGTTCAAGATCGGCCGCTCGGAGAGCGGGGCACGGGCCGCCGTGTCGCACACCGGCGCGCTGGCCGGCGCGGACCGCATGTACGACGCGCTGTTCGAGCAGGTTGGCGTGATCCGCGCGCAGAACTTCTCGGACCTGCTCGACATGCCGGCGGCGCTGGCGGCCGGGCGCAAGCTGCGCGGCAAGCGCATCGCCATCCTGACTTCGACCGGTGGTGCCGGCACCCTGGTCTCGGACAGCCTGGGGCTGGCCGGCTTCGAGACGCCCGCACCGGACGAAGACACCGCGGCAAAGCTGCGCGCGCTGCAGAAGGGCGACCATGCGGCGCTCGACCGCAATCCGATCGACGTGACGCTGGCGGGCTTGCAGCCGGACCTGCTGCGCGCCGCGATCCGCATCCTGCTCGATAGTCCGAGCTATGACGCGGTATCCGTGATCGTCGGCTCGTCCGGTCTGGCGATGCCGGACCTGATGGCCAATGCCATCCGCGACTGTCTTCCGGACAGCGACAAGCCGGTGATCGCCTTCGTCAGCCCGCATGCGCCAGAAGTGGGATCGCTGCTCAACCGCCGCGGCGTGCCGGCCTTCACCGCGCCGGAGGCATGCACCGTGGCGCTCGACGCCATGTGGCGGGCCGGCAGGACCGCGACGGACGCCGACGAGGGCACGCCGGCGCTGCCGTTGCCTGACCTCGGTACGGTCGCTACGGGTTCGCTGGACGAGGCCGCGGCCAAGGCGTTTTTCGCGCGCTTTGGCATCCCGGTGGCGAAGGAGGTCATCGTCGGCAACGGCGAGGAGGCGAGCGCCGCCGCGCGGGACTTCGGCGGCAATGTCGTGCTGAAGGTGCTGTCGGCCGAGATCGCGCACAAGAGCGATATCGGCGGCGTGGCGGTCAATGTTCCGGCTGACGAGGTGGCGGGACGGCTGGCAACGATGGCGGCGGCGGTCCAGTCCGCGACGGGCATCGCGCCCGAGCGTTACCTGGTGCAGGAAATGGTCAGGGGCGGCGTCGAGGTTATCCTCGGCATGCACCGCGACGAGCTGGGTACCGCCATCCTGCTGGGCATGGGCGGCGTTGCCGCGGAGCTGTTCAGCGATACCACGCTGCGCCTGTTGCCACCGGGCCAGGGGCTGACGCGGCAGGCCGCGTTCGAGATGATCCAGCGGCTGAAGACCGCGCCGCTGCTGCAAGGCTACCGCGGTCGTCCGGTCGCCGACGTGGACGCGCTGGCGGACGCCATCGTCGCCTTCTCGCGGATGGTAGTCACGCTCGGCGACAGGCTGGTGGAGGCCGAGATCAACCCGGTGTTCGTCTTGCCCCAGGGTCAGGGCGTCGTGGCGGTCGATGGGGTGGCGATATTGGCCGGCGGGGGCAAGGGGGAATGAGGCAAGGGGGGCCGCCCCTTTGCAGCCATCGATGGCGCGGTCCCCTCCTGCATGCGAACGAGCCGATCCGCCATGGAGCACGCTCCTGCCGAATACACTGTCGGCATGGAACGGATCAAGCCAGGCCAAGGCAAGGCAACACCCAATCGCTCGCTCGAACGCGGAATCGCCGTGCTGCGCGCGTTCCGCGCCGGCTCCTCGATGCTGGGCAACGGCGAGATCGCCGAGCGAACCGGCCTGTCCCGATCGACCGTCAGCCGCCTGACGCAATCGCTGATCGAGACCGGCATGCTCGAATACGTCCCGCGCTTGCGCGCCTATCGGCTCGGCGTGTCGGTGCTCAGCATGGCCCACGCCATGCGCGACGGCTCGCAGATCCTCAAGGTCGCGACGCCGGTGATGGTGGAGGCCGCCGTGCGGCACAAGATCAATGTCGGCCTGGCCGCCGCCGACGGCGACGAGATGGTCTATCTCGAGTCGTTCCGCTACAACCGGCGGCAGTCGTTGCGAACGGTCGTCAGCGGGCAGCGCATCCCGATGGCATTGACCTCGCTGGGACGGGCCTACCTCGCGACGCTCGCCCCCGACGCGTTCCAGGCGATGTTGCTGGCGATGGCAGAAAAACACCGGGGCCGCGGCTGGAGCCGCCTGTGCCGCGAAATCGAGGCGGCCGTCGTTTCGGTGCGCGAGAAGGGCTACTGCGTGGCGTCATGGCAGCCGCAGGTGGTTGCCATGGCGACGCCGCTGCAGATCAGTGGCTACGGCGTCCATGTCCTGAACGTCAGCGTATCGACGCAACAGGATATGGAGACCGTCGAGGCCGACCTGGCCGGGCCATTGATGGCGCTGTCCGCGACGATACAGGCGCGGATGCGCCGGCTCGAGAGCGAGATGGCCTGAGGTCTGCCACACCCGGCTTTCGGCCGGACGCGGCTAGCCGCCCGTGACCGGCTCCCGCTCCTGCCAGTGCTCCCGCGTCGGCCGATTCGCGTCGCCGGCGTCGCGATCGAGGGGAGGGCGATCCGTGGCGGGACGGATCCTGAACCAGATGGAGTACATGGCCGGCAGGAACACCAGGGTCAGCACCGTCCCCGCGAACGTGCCGCCGATCAGCGTGTAGGCGAGCGTTCCCCAGAACACCGAATGCGTCAGCGGAATGAACGCCAGGATCGCCGCCAGGGCCGTCAATATCACCGGCCGCGCACGCTGCACGGTGGCCTCGACGACGGCGTGGTACGGACTGAGTCCCTGTTGCTCGTTATGGTGGATCTGGCCGATCAGGATCAGCGTATTGCGCATCAGGATGCCGGACAGCGCGATCAGGCCGACCAGCGCATTGATGCCGAACGGCTCCCGGAAAATCAGCAGGGTCGGCACGACGCCGATCAGGCCGAGCGGACTGGTCGCGAACACCATCACCATCGCTGCAATCGAGCGCACCTGCAGGATGATGACGAGCAGCGTCAGCGCGATCATGATCGGGAACAGCGGCAGCATCGCCACCGTCGCCTTGCCGGATTCCTCGATCGAGCCCGCCTGTTCGATCCGATAGCCGGCGGGAAGCGCATCGACGATCGGCTGCAGCTCGTTCATGACGGCGCTCGATACGTCCGGAGGTTGCAAGTCTTCGGCGATGTCGCCTCGCACGGTGATGGTCGGCGTGCGATCGCGGCGCCGCAGGATGGGGTCCTCCATGCGGACGGAAACGGTTCCTGCCTGCGACAGCGGAATGCGCTGGCCGGCCGCTCCTTCCAGCGTGAAGCCGGCGATCTTCGACGGATCGAGGCGGATATCGCCGGCCGCGCGGCCCACCACCTGTACCGATCGAATGTCCTCGCGGACCTCGGTAAGCGGCACCCCGCTCAGCAGGAACTGCAGCTGCAGGGCCACCGAGCTCGACGTCAGCCCGATGGCCTGCAGACGATCCTGGTCCAGCGTGAAGCGCAAGGTGGGAACACGCGGACCCCAATCCGTATTGACCGTACGCATCATCGGATTGGCATGCATGACCGACTCGACGCGCGCGGCGATGGCGCGCAGCTTGTCCGGGTCCGGGCCCATGACACGGAACGCCACCGGAAACGGCGAATAGGGACCGAATACGAGCTGGGTCACGCGCGCGCGTGCCTCGGCGGCCAGCCCATCGGCGACCGCCCGGCGCAGCCTGGCTTTGAGGGCTTCCCGTTCCTGCTGGTTGCCGGTCAGCACCACGATCTTGGCGAATGACGGATCGGGCAGTTCCGGCGCCATGGCCAGGTAGAAGCGGGGAGCGCCCTGGCCGATGTAGGACGTCACGACCTTCGCCTCGCTCTGCTTCGCCAGCCAGGCTTCGACCTTCGCCGTCGCGGCGGCGGTTTGCTCGATCGCGGTGCCATAGGGCATCTGCACTTCGACAAGCACCTCGGGCCGGTCGGAGGTCGGAAAGAACTGCTTCTTGACCAGCCCCATGCCGAGGATCGCCACCACGAATGCCGCGACGACGGTGCCGGCCACCAGCCATTTGCGGGCGATGACGTGCCGCAGCACCGCGCGCAGGCGTTGGTAGTGGCGAGTGTTGTAGATGGCATCGTGCCCCCCTTCGATCTTCCGGATGTCCGGCAGCATCCTGACGCCCAGGTAGGGCGTGAATGCCACCGCCACGACCCACGATGCGATCAGCGCAATGCCGACGATCCAGAACATGTTGCTGGTGTATTCGCCCGCCGTGGAACGCGCGAAGCCGTTGGGCATGAAGCCGATGGCGGTGACCAGCGTGCCGGACAGCATCGGCGCCGCCGTGTGGCTCCAGGCGTAGGCCGAGGCGGCGAGACGGCTATAGCCTTCCTCCATCTTCACCACCATCATTTCGATGGCAATGATGGCGTCGTCGACCAGCAGCCCAAGCGCCAGGATCAGCGAGCCGAGCGTGATACGGTCGAAGTTCTTGCCGGTGGCGACCATGATGACGAACACGGCCGCCAACGTCAGCGGCACCGCGGCCGCGACGACGAGACCGACGCGCCAGCCCATGCTGAGGAAGCAGACCACCATCACGACGAGCAGGGCGGCGAAAAACTTGGCCATGAACTCGTTGACCGCCGAGCTGATATTGACCGACTGATCCGTGACCTTGGTCAGGGTCATTCCCAGCGGCAGCGCCGCGTTGATTTTGGTGGTTTCCGCCTCGAGCGCCTTGCCCAGGTCGAGCCCGTTCCAGCCATCGCGCATGACGATGCCCAGCAGCAATGCCGGTTCGCCGTTGTTGCGGACCAGGAAGGTGGCGGGGTCTTCGTAGCCGCGCTCGACGGTCGCCACATCCGACAGCTTCAGCGTTCGGCCCTGCGCGGTGATCGGGGTCTGGCGGATTGTCTCCAGCTTGTCGAACGCGCCATCGACGCGGATGAAGACCTGCGGCCCCCGGGTTTCGATGGAACCGGCAGGGGTCAGCACGTTCTGCGCGCTGAGCGCCGCGAAGATGCCCTGCGGCGTGACGCCCAGCGTGGCGAGGCGGTCGTGGGAGAAGGAGACGAAGATGCGTTCGGGCTGCTCGCCGATGATGTTGACCTTCTTCACCCCCGGCACGTGCAGCAGTTGCTGACGCAGCGCTTCCGCCTCGCGCGCCAGCAGCCGCTGCGGCTCGCCTTTGGCCTTGAGCGCCAGCAGTGCAAAGGTGACGTCCGCATACTCGTCGTTGATCATGGGTCCGATGACACCGGCGGGCAACCTCTTCGCCTCGTCGCCGAGTTTCTTGCGGGCCTGATAGAACTCCTCCTGGACCTCCGAAGGCGGCGTCCTGTCGAGCAGCGACACCATGGTGAAGGCCAGTCCGGGGCGCGTGTAGGTCTCGGTGCGGTCATACCACCGCAGCTCCTGCATGCGCTTCTCCAGCGGCTCGACGACCTGGTCCTGCATTTCCTGCGCTGTCGCGCCCGGCCATGCGGTGACGATGGTCATCTGCTTGACCGTGAACGGCGGGTCTTCCGCGCGGCCGAGCTGGAAGAACGCGAGAATGCCCGCGGCGGAGATCAGGACGATCAGGAACAGCGTGATGGAGCGCTCGCGCACTGCCAGCGCCGAAAGATTGAAACGCCCCTCGGTCATCGACGTTCTCCGGCGGTCGTCGCTTCGCCATCGCCGACAGGCCTGACGGTCTCGCCCTCACGCAGCAGATGGGCCCCCAGCGATACGATCCGGTCCCCGAGCTTGAGATTGCCCGACACCTGGGCCATGTCGTCGGTCAAGGCGAGCACCTTGACGGAGCGCCAGACCGCCTTCGCCGGGCTTCCTTCGATGACCCAGACGCCCGGCCCCTTGCCGGGATCGAACAATGCGCCGACCGGTACCAGCAACGACGGGGTGGCATTCGTGCCGTCCGGAATCTCGACGGTGACGGTGGCACCGAGCGGCGCCTGGGCCAGCGCGCCTTCGAGCACGTAGCGGGCCTCGAAGGTACGGCTGAGCCGATCGGCCGCACTGGATATCTGCCGCAACTTCGCCGGCACGGCGGCCTCTCCGTTTCCGTACAGCCTGGCCTGCGCGACTGACCCCACGGCCGGCCGCAGCGTCTCGGGCAGATGCACGACGGCTTCGCGTTGTCCTGCCCGCGCCAGGCGCACCACCGGCTGGCCGGCGCTGACGACCTGACCTGGCTCGACCAGCGTCTCCACCACGACGCCATCCGCATCGGCAAGCAGCACGGCGTAGCTCGACGCATTCTGCGCGACGTCCGCCTGCGCCTCGGCGGCATTGAGTTGCGCGCGGGCCGAATCGGCCGCGGCCTTGATCTGATCGTATGCGGACGCCGACACAGCGCCTTCGGCGACCAGATCGCGGTAGCGCGCTTCGTCGTCCGCCGTTTGCCTGGCGCGCGCCCGCGCCGCGGCGACCGCCTCGCGCTGCGCCCGCGCCTGCAATCCCAGGTCCAGCGGGTCCATGCGCATCAGCGGCTGGCCGCGCCTGACGGTCTGCCCGGTATCGACGAGGCGCTCCAGCACCTTGCCGGAGACGCGAAAGCCAAGGTCGCTCTGCACCCGGGCGGCCACGATCCCCGTGAACGACCGCGACGGGGCGGATGCGGATTGCACCGTTCCCACCCTGACCAGCGGGGCCTCCGTGCGCGGATCGGAGGCAGAGGTGTCGCCGCATGCCGCGAGCGCGAGCGGCAACAGGCAGATGGCAAAGGAGGCAAGGCGCCGGAGCATGGGAATCCTTCCTGACGGAGTCGAATCCCCATTTTTATTCGTGTGACCAATTTAGTCAATGGTCACAGGGAGAAAACTTACGGTGCCAGGCTGCGCAATATCAGGCTGGACAGGTGTCGTGTGGCTTCGGCGGCATTGTCGAGGTTGTGCTGCAGCAGCAGCGGATTGATGTACGGCCGCATCACCAGGAAGATCGCGTTGGCCGCCTCGTCCAGCGGAGTCTTGCGCTCGAACTCGCCGGACTCGCGGCCATCGCGCAGGATCTGCAGCACCAGGTTCCTGAGGTGGTCCTCGTAGGCGCGAACCGACGGCCAGGACTCGCTGGCCGAGGTCGCGGCGATGTCGTAGAGCTTGCGGTCGTTGAAAAAGAGGTGGCTGCCGGCCTCGACCAGCGCGCCGAACATGCGGCGCAGCCGCTCCGACGCGGAGGAGACGTCGGCAACGGCTTCGTCGACGGCCGCCATGATCGCGCTCAGGCGGTTGGAGCAGATGACCTCGCCGATCGCCTGCTTGGAGTCGAAGAACTTGTAGATGTAGGCCTTGGAAAAGCCGATGGCCTTCGCCAGGTCGGAGACGGTCGTCTTCTCATAGCCGTAAAGGCCGAAGTATTCGGTCGCCGCTTCGACGATCTGGTGTCGGACATCATGGTCCGACGGCCCTCGAAGCTGGGGCGCGGGAGAACGTGTCTTGGTCATTCCATCAGATTACCCCGTGCGGTAAGGGTTGACAACGAGTGACCGATTTGTATTATAGTCACTCTCATCCACCCACCCAAGGTTCCGCCCATGCCTTCCCGCCGTCCCCTCGTTCTGCTGCTGTGCGCCGGCGTGATGGCTGGCTGCGCGGTGGGTCCCGACTACCGCCGGCCCGACCCGCCCATTGCCAGCCATTACATCGGGCAGGCGGCCGTCAAACAGGAGCGGGGCATGCCTGCCGCCGAGCTCGCGACCTGGTGGCAGTCGTTTGGAGATCCACTGTTGCCGCGCTTCGTGTCGTGGGCGCTGGAACAGAACCTGGACCTCGCGCAGGCGCAGGCGCGCGTCACGCGGGCGCGCGCCGGACTCAAGGCTGCCAACGCGGCCTTGCTGCCGTCAGGCGTGGTGAGCGGCTCGGCCGCCCGTGCGCATCAGTCGATAGAAACGCCGCTGGGACAGGTCCTCAATGCCACGCCCGGATACGACAGGTGGGGAAGTGCCTACGAAGTGGGCGTGGGAGCGAGCTGGGAGGTGCACGTGTTCGGTGGGCTGCGACGCGGCCGCGAAGCCGCGCTGGCCGACTATCAAGCGACGCAGGCCAGTGCCGTGGCGGCCCGGCTGGCGGTGGCCGCGCAGACGGCGGACATCTACATCGCCATCCGGGGCTTGCAGTCGCGTCTGGACATCGCCCGGCGGCAAGTCGGCACGCAGCAGGACCTGCTGGCGAAAGTCGGGTTGCTGTACGCGAAGGGACTGGCCGCCGAGTATCAAGTGCGACAGACCGAAGGGGCGCTGGCGCGCGTCCAGGCCACCGTTCCCGTCCTGCAGACGGGCCTCGATGCGGCGATGAACGCGCTGGACGTGATGTTGGGTGTCCCGCCCGGCACCCATCGCGCCGAACTCGAAGCCGCGGCACCGATTCCCGCGACGCCGCGGATCACCGAGATGGGTACGCCCGCGGAGCTGCTTCAGCGCCGGCCCGACCTGATCGCCGCCGAACGCCGGCTCGCCGCGGCCAATGCCCGAATCGGCGAAGCAATGGCCGAGTACTACCCGAAGTTCTCGCTGAGCGCACTTCTGGGAAGCGCCACGGCGATTTCCAGCGGCAATCTGCTGACCAGTGGCGCAAGCCAGGCGTCCGGTGTGCTCGGGCTGCGGTGGCGCCTGTTCGATTTCGGCCGCATCGATGCGCAGATCGATCTCGCGAAGGGGCGGGATGCCGAGGCCTTGGCCGCCTATCGCCAGTCCGTGCTGCGGGCCACCGAGGATGTGGAAAACGCCTTCTCGGCGCTGGTCCATCGCCAGGAGCAAGCCGCCGTACTGACGCAAGGGGAGGCCTCGCTCTCCCGTGCCAGAAGATCGTCGTTCGCGGCCTACCAGCAGGGGGCCGCGAGCCTGATCGACGTGCTGCACGCCGACGAATCCCTTCTGCAGGCGGCGGATGCCCGCGCACAGGCACAGACGGAATCGGCGCGAGCGGCCGTCGCCGCATTCAAGGCGCTCGGTGGGGGCTGGCAGCCCTTGCCGCCCGAAGCGCTGGCGATTCGTTGATACGTGAGCAGGCCAATCGCGTTTGCTGCAGGGTGCTTCGCGACGGCGTCGTCGGCGTAGACTGGGCAGGTGCAGGCGGCACCTTCGGGTCCCCCCGCCACACGGTGGATTGCCAGTCGGCTTTCCTGCCGCCCGGCAAACCGGGCCCCGCGGAAGGCGCCGCGAAAGCCAGAAGGAACGCGATGGAACAGTTCAGCTTGTTCGAGGGCGACGCCGCGCCGGCCTCGATTCCGGGTCTCGTCTACCAGCCCGAATTCCTGTCCCTCGACGAAGAGGCGTCCCTCATCGGCATCATCCGCACGCTGCCGCTGGAAGCCGCACGATACAAGGGCTACCTCGCCCTGCGCCGCGTGGTGAGCTTCGGCGGCAGTTACGACTTCGACAGCAATCAATTGCGGCCGGCACAGGCCCTGGATGAGCGGCTGCTGCCGCTGCGCGAGCGCGTGGCGCAATGGGCCGGCGTGCCGCCGGAGCGGCTCGTGCATGCCCTGGTGGCCGAGTATGCGCCGGGCACGCCGCTGGGCTGGCACCGCGACGTGCCGGACTTCGAGCGCGTTTTCGGCGTCTCGCTGGGCCGCGCCGCGCGGCTGCGCTTTCGCCCTTATCCCTACAGCCCGTCGCTACGGCGGCAGATGCTTGCGCTTGAAGTGCAACCCAGGTCGATCTATCGGCTGGAGGGGGATGCCCGTTGGCGGTGGCAGCACAGCGTCGAGCCGACGCGGGAATTGCGCTGGTCGATCACGTTTCGGGAGCGGCGGAACGCGGCGCGTTCGCCCTAGCGCAACTTCGGCGTAGCGCAACTCGCCTTGTCGCAACCCGCCTTAGCGCAACTCATCCTCGATATAGGCCCGCACGACATCGACGAAGCTGGCGTCGCCGCGCAGCCCCAGTTGCTCGGCGCGCGTCGTGTCCCAGCGGCCCGGCCAGCTGCCGACGATCTGCTGCACGCGGCTGTCGGGCTCGCGGCGGATGCGGTTGGCGGCTTCGTCGCCGGCGACCTCCCGCAGGGCGTCGATCATTTCGTCCACGGTCACGGAAACGCCCGGCAGATTGACGATGCGCCGGTTGCCCAGGCGTTCGCCGGGCAGCTCGCTGCCGGCGATCAGCGCCTCGATGGCGCGGCGCGGCGACAGCAGCCACAGGCGCGTGTCGCCCGGCACCGGGCAGATTGCCTCCTCGCCGTTCAGCGGTTCACGAATGATGCCGCTGGCAAACGACGAGGCGGCGGCATTGGGCCGGCCGGGACGCACGCTGATGGTTGGCAGCCGCAGCACGACGCCGTCGACAAAGCCGCGCCGGCTGTAATCGGCCAGCATCAATTCTGCGATCGCCTTTTGCGTGCCATAGGACGATTGCGGATTGAGCGCGGTATCGTCGCGCACCACCTCGGGCAGCGTGCCGCCGTAGACGGCCACCGAGCTGGTGAACACGACGCGCGGCCGATGGCCCCTCGCCCGGCACACTTCCAGCAGCGTGCGCGAGGCGTCCAGATTGATGCGCATACCGAGATCGAAATCGGCCTCGGCCTGGCCGCTGACAATGGCGGCCAGATGGAACACCACGGCGGTATCGCGGTCGATTGCGCGTTCGAGCAGGGCGGCATCGGCGATATCGCCGACCAGCGTGGTGACGCGCTTGTCTGCGAAATCGTTGCCTCGCACGACATCGACCAGCACCAGTTCCGTGATGGGGGCCGGCTTGCCGTCGGGGCCGTTCAGTTCGCCGCGCGACAGCAGCTGTTTGGCCAGACGCTGGCCGAGGAATCCGGCGCCGCCGGTGATCAGCACTTTCATGATCGGTTGCCTTGTTGAAATCGCGATGAATGGGGTAGCGCCGGACGAATGCGCCACTGCCCTGGATTGCCTCGGTGGCCTCGATTGCCCTCGATTGCCGAAGGGGCTACCGCTGCAGCCACGCGCGCAGCCAGCCAAGCCCGTGGGTGGTACCTGCCCTGGGGCGATATTCGCAGCCGATCCAGCCCTGGTAGCCGAGCGCGTCGATCGTCTCGAACAGATAGGGATAATTCAGTTCGCCGATATCCGGCTCGTGCCGCTCCGGCACGCCGGCGATCTGGATATGCCCGATGCCGGCCATGTCCCGCCGCAGCTTGGTGGCCACATCGCCTTCGACGATCTGGCAGTGGTAGCAGTCGAACTGCACCTTCAGGTTGGACGCGCCGATCTCGCGGCAGATCGCTTGCGCGTCGTCCTGGCGATTCAGGAAGAAGCCGGGAATGTCGCGCGTGTTGATCGGCTCGATCAGCACCGTGATGCCGTCGCCTTGCGCCGCGCGAGCCGCGTACTCGAGGTTGCGCAGATAGACCGCGCGTTGCTGCTCGCGCGGCACGCCCGGCGCCGCGAGGCCCGCCATCACGTGCAGCTTGTCGTTGCCGAGCACGCGCGCGTAGTCGAGGGCCGTATCGATGCTGCGCCGGAATTCGTCCTCCCGTCCCGGCAGCGAAGCGATGCCGCGTTCGCCGGCAGCCCAGTCGCCGGGCGGCGCATTGAACAGCGCCTGCTGCAGGCCATTCGCGTCGAGCCGGGACTTCAGTTCGCCCGCCGGAAAGTCGTACGGGAACAGGTATTCGACGGCGCGGAAGCCATCGTTCGCGGCCGCGGCGAAGCGGTCCAGGAACGCGTGCTCGTTGTACATCATCGAAAGATTGGCGGCAAAGCGTGGCATGGCAGCAAGTCGTGATGGGTTGGGAGAAGGCGGCGCAAGCGCGCCGCGTCCATATTAGCGGTTGACCAGCCTGGCCGGCGTCAGCCACACGGCGACGGCGCCAAGCACCAGCATGCCGGCCAGCACATACATGCCGCTGGCCGTGCTGTTGGTGGCGTCGCGCAGATAGCCGATCAGATAGGGGCTGGCAAAGCCGGCCAGATTGCCGATCGAATTGATGATGGCGATGCCGGCCGCGGCGGCGCTGCCGGCCAGGAACGCGGTCGGCAGCGACCAGAACAGCGGGGCGCAGGTCAGCACGCCGGCGGCGGCCACGGACAGCGCCACGATGGACAGCGTCGTGTTGCCCGCCGCGGAAGCGGCGACGGTGAAGCCGATGGTGCCCATCAGCGCCGGTACGATCAGATGCCAGCGCCGCTCCCGGCGCTTGTCCGCGCTGTGGCCGAACAGGTTCATCGCCACGATGGCCACCACGAACGGGATCGCGCTGAGCAGCCCGATTTCCAGCGTGCCCTTGATGCCCGTCGATTTGACGAAGGTCGGCATCCAGAACGTCAGGCCGTACTGCCCGGACACGAAGGCGAAGTAGATCAGCGACATCCACCACATGCGCGGGTCGCGAAATACCGCGCGCAGCGAATGCGCGTTCTTCTGCTGCTCCTGCGGCTGCGCGGCGATCTCGTCGGCCAGCAGCTGCTTCTCGCGCTCGGTCAGCCATTTGGCGCTGCGGATGTTGTTGTCCAGATAGAGGATCGTCGCGATGCCGATCAGCACCGCGGGGATGGCCTCCAGCACGAACATCCACTGCCAGCCGTGGAAGCCGGCGCCGCCGTGGAAGCTCTCCATGATCCAGCCGGACAGCGGATTGCCGAAGATGCCCGATACCGGAATCGCCGACATGAATACCGCGATGATCTTGGCGCGGCGGTGCGATGGAAACCAGTAGGTGAGGTAAAGGATCACGCCGGGATAGAAACCCGCCTCCGCCAGCCCCAGCAGGAAGCGCAGCACGTAGAACTGCGTCGGCGTCGTGACGAAGGCGAACATGGCCGACAGGATGCCCCAGGTGATCATGATGCGGGCAATCCAGATGCGGGCGCCGAGCCGGTGCATCAGCATGTTGCTCGGCAGCTCGAACAGGAAGTAGCCGAGGAAGAAGATGCCGGCGCCCAGGCCGAACACCGTCTCGCTGAACGCCAGATCCTGCGACATCTGCAGCTTGGCGAAGCCGACGTTGACGCGGTCCAGATAGGCCACCACGTAGCACAGCATCAGGAAGGGCACGATGCGCCAGAACACCTTGCGGTAGGTCAGGTCGAGTTCGGCTTTGCCGGGTGCGTCGACGTAGGCGGCCGCTGCCGCGTCGTAGGCTGTCATGGATTGTCTCCTTTGGATGGTGTCGGGCCGGCTGTCGCGCCGGCTCCGGTGTGCGTGACGAAAGCCCGTGCACACCGCGGGCTGGCGCGCGCTACCAGCGTGCGCCGAAGGTCTGGCGTAGTTCTTCGAGGGCCGCGGCGTCGAGCGGCGCCGGCTTCGGATCGGTCATCAACCACAGGCGCGCGGTTTCCTCGAGTTCTTCGAGCGCCCAGGACGCCTGCGACACCGACGCGCCCCACATCACGGGGCCGAGCCGATCCAGCAGTACGCCACGCACGCGCGAGGCCAGCGCGGCGACCTGCGCCGCCACCTCGGGGTCGCCGGGGCGCCGATAGCGCAGCAGCGGAATATGGCCGACCTTCATCACGTAATAGGGCGTGATCGGCGGCAGCACGTCGTCCTCGCTCCAGACGCCGGCCAGCGTCAGCGCCACCAGATGGGTAGAGTGGGTATGGACCACGCCGCGCGCCTCGGGGTCGTTGGCGTAGATGCCACGATGCAGGGCCAGCGTCTTCGATGGCCTGTCGCCGGAGACATGCCGGCCGTTCGCATCGACCTTGGCGATGCGCGCCGGGTCCAGGCGGCCCAGGCAGGCATCGGTGGGCGTGATCAGCCAGCCGTCATCGAGTCGGGCGCTGATATTGCCGGCGCTGCCTACCGCATGCCCGCGCGCATACAGGCTCGCACCAATCGTGCAGATTTCCTCGCGCAGTCGGGCTTCCTCTCTCATTGCGAGCCTCCTTCCAGCTGACGCAGCGCTTTGGCAAAGAAGTCCACCGCGCCGAAATTCCCCGACTTGAGCGCCAGCCCCAATGGCTCGGCGTCGATGGTGGCGGTGGCCGGCACGCCGGGATCGATCTGTGCGCCGATCTGCAGCGAATTGACCTCGAGCGCCTGCACGACGGCGCCCGACGTCTCGCCGCCGGCGACGACGAACTTGCGCACGCCCATCTCCCGCAAACCGCGCGCGATGGCGGCGAGCGTCGCCTCCACCAGTTGGCCGGCCTCCGTCACGCCGAGCGCCTGCTGCACGCTGCGTACTTCGTCGGGCGTGGCGGTGGCATAGATCAGTACCGGCTCGGGCAGATGCGAACGGGCAAACGCCAGCGCCTGCTCCACCACCGCTTCGCCGCGTGCCACCGCGAGCGGGTCGATGCGGAAACTCGGGCGGGCGTCTGCTGCCGAGTTCGTATTGGAATCGGAGTTCGTTGTCTCCCCGCGCCAAGCCGCCACCTGCGCATTGGTGGCCTGCGATGCGCTGCCTGCCAGCACGGCGGCGTAGCCCTCGATGCGCGGCAATTGCGCGGCATCGGTGCGTTCGGCCAACAGACCCGCGCGGCGGAAGTTGGCGGGCAAGCCGAGCGCGATGCCCGAGCCGCCGGTCACCAGCGGCAGGTCGGCGCAGGCCTCGCCCAGGACATGCAGGTCGCGATCGGACAGCGCGTCGGCGATCGCCAGCCGTACTCCATCGGCGCGCAGCTGCCCGATCGCGTCGTGCACCGCGGCCGGGCCGGCGGCAATCGTGTCGTAGCGGATCAGACCGACCTTGCCGCGGGTTTGCCGTTGCAGCACGCGCACCAGGTTGGCATCGCGCATCGGCGTCAGCGGGTGGTTCTGCATGCCGGACTCGTTGAGCAGCGCATCGCCGACGAACAGATGACCGCGATAGACGGTCCGGCCGTTCTCCGGGAAGGCCGGACAGGCGATCGAGAACCCGGGCTGGTCGCCGAGGGCATCGAGCAGTGCTTCCGCCACCGGGCCGATGTTGCCGGCGTCGGTCGAGTCGAAGGTCGAGCAGTACTTGAAGAAGAACTGGCGGCAGCCCTGTTCGCGCAGCCAGGCGAGCGCGCCCAGCGATTGCGCAATGGCATCGGCCGCGGTGATGGTGCGCGATTTGAGCGCCACGACGATGGCGTCCGCCTGCAGCGGCGCGGCGGACGGCGGCACGCCGATGGTCTGCACCGTGCGCATGCCGCTCTTGACCAGCATGTTGGCCAGATCGGTGGCGCCGGTGAAATCGTCGGCGATACAACCAAGAAGCGGGCCCGGAAGCGGGCGGGGCGAGTTGGACTGGGACATGGGCAAACGGGGAGAGCGGGCAGCGGCAGCGGGCGACGGAGGACGAGCGACGTTCAGCGTGGCTGTCGTCAGCGTGAGGGCGGCAGCGTGATGCCGGGGAAGGTCTTGATCACCGCGGAGTCGTCCTCGCCACCATGGCCGGCGCTGGACGCGCTCATGAACATCTGGTGAGCGGTGGCCGACAGCGGCAGGGGAAACTTGCTGCGGCGCGCGGTATCGAGCACCAGGCCCAGGTCCTTGACGAAGATGTCGACCGCCGACAGTGGGGTGTAGTCGCCATTGAGGATATGCGGCACGCGGTTCTCGAACATCCACGAGTTGCCGGCGCTATGGGTTATCACGTCGTACAACGCGTCGGGATCGACGCCCTCGCGCAGACCGAGGGCCATCGCCTCGGCCGCGGCCGCGATATGCACGCCAGCCAGCAACTGATTGATGATCTTGACCTTGGAGCCGGCACCGTACTGCTCGCCGAGGCGATAGACCTTGCCGGCCATGGCCTCCAGCACATCCTCGCAGGCGGCATAGGCGGCCGCCGGTCCCGACGTCATCATCGTCATCTCGCCCGACGCCGCGCGTGCCGCGCCGCCCGACACCGGGGCGTCAAGCATCAGCAGTCCCGCCGCTTCCAGGCGCTCGCCCAGTTGCACGGAGAAGTCCGGGGCCACCGTGGCGCTGGCGATCACCACGCTGCCGGGCTTCATGCGGGCCGCCGCGCCCCGCTCGCCGAACAGTACCGCTTCGGTCTGCGCGGCATTGACCACCAGCGTCACCACCACGTCGCACTGCGCGCCCAGTTCGGCCGGCGTGGCGCAGGCGATGCCGCCTTCGGCAGCGAACGCCCGCAGCACATCGTCGCGCACGTCGCAGGCGTGGACGCGAAAGCCGGCGCGCAGCAGCGAACGCGCAACGCCGAGGCCCATGGCACCGAGGCCGATGACTCCAATATGTCGTGACATGATCTGTTCCTGGTTGGCGCGTGCCGCCGCTACGGCCGCTCAGCAGATGCCGGCTTGCGACAGCCGGCGCTCGGCGTTGTACAGGTGGGTGAGGGCGGCATTGCGCGCCGCCATGGGGTCGCGTGCGCGGATCGCGTCGACGATGGCGGCGTGTTCCTCGCGAACCTGGCGCGAGAAATCGTCGCGTGTCGCCTCGTTGCGGCGGGTCACTGCGACGCCGGCCTCGAGGTACTGGTTCAGGAAATTCAGTGTCTTGATGAAATAGGGGTTGCCGGTCACCGCGGCGATCTTGCGGTGGAAGGCCACATCCTCGGCCACGCCATCGCGCCCGGCGGCGACCGCCTCGTCGATGTTGGCCAGCGCCGCGTCGATGTCGGCGATATCCCGGTCCGTGCAGCGCCGCGCGGCCTCCGCCGCCACCTCCGCCTCGATGGCCCGGCGCACCGCCAGCAAATGCGGCATCGAGCTCGCCTCCACCGCCTCGGCGTAGTCGATGCGCAGCGGCCGGATCGCGCCATGCTCCTTGACGAACACGCCGCTGCCCTGGCGCGGCTCGACCACGCCTTCGTTCTTGAGCCGGGAAATCGCCTCCCGAATCACCGTGCGGCTGACGCCGAACTGCTGCGCCAGCACGGCCTCGGTGGGCAGCTTGCCGGTGGCCGCAAAACTGCCGATCTCGATCTGCTTGAGCAGTTGCTGAGCGACCGTATCGCTCATCGCGGGGGCGGAAACCTTGTCGAACATGGCTTGGACCGGTGTGATGCCTTATCAGGTAATAAGGTCATCATACAAATTTCGGCGGAGGGGGTTCCATTGGGGTCAACCCTTGGGAACGGGCTTAAGGAGCCGAACCCGCTGGGTGCCACGCGGTATCAAATGTCGTGATACCTCGTGATACCTCTCGATACCGGGCAGCAAAGGCGACCAGTAAGGTGCGCGAAAAACCCACGCCGATGCATGTCCCTAAGGGGGATGCTGGCCAAGCAATGTAGACAAGAGGGAATGGATTCGTGATGGTGCCCGGGGTCGGACTCGAACCGACACGCCTTGCGGCGGGGGATTTTGAGTCCCCTGCGTCTACCTGTTTCACCACCCGGGCGGGTGCGCGATCGTGCCGGAGGGTCGCCGGAGAAACGGCGGAGGCACTGCGCTGAGCAGCGGATTATGCCGCAAATCGACTGGCCGGACAACCAAGGGGGGGCCGGCCACGGACTGGCCGGGCGCCGATTGGCCGGCCGCAGACCTCAGCCCTGATCCTCCAGCACGCGCAGCAGCGACGAGGTGTCGTCCTTGCCCCAACCGTTGCGCATCAGGGTTTGCAGCTGCGCCGCGGTGGCCTGCATCGCGGGCAGGGCGAGGCCCGCTTCGCGGGCGACGTCGGCGGCGAGGCCGAAGTCCTTGTCGTGCAGGCGCGCCTGGATGCCGGCGGCGAAATCGCGGGCGACCATCTTCGGCCCCATCATGTCCAGCATGCGGCTGCCGGCCATGCCGGTCGACATCGCCTGGAGCACGCGCTGCATGTCGACCTGCTGCGACTGCGCGAAGCGCATCGCCTCGGCGATCCCTTCGATATTGACCACCTGCGCAATCTGGTTGCACAGCTTGGCGACCTGGCCCGCGCCGTTGTCGCCGATATGCGTGATGGTCTTGCCGTAGCACGCGAGCAGCGGCCGAACGCGCTCGAGGACCTCGGCCTTGCCGCCGACCATGATGGTCAGCGTGCCGGCCTCGGCGGCGACCGTGCCGCCCGACACCGGGCAGTCGAGCGCCTCGATGCCGCGTTCGGCGAGCGCCTGGGCGATCCCGCGCGTGACCACGGGCGAGATCGTGCTGTGGTCGATGCAGATCGTGCCCGGCGCCGCGCCTTCGATCGCGCCGCCTTCGCCGAGCAGCACCATGCGGACATCCTCCGACGAGGTCACGTTGGTGAATACGACCTCGGCGCCGCGAGCCGCCTCGGCGGGGCTGAAGAACGGTTCGGCGCCCAGTTCGCGCGCCGCGTCGGCGGCTTCCGGCCGGCGCACCGAGGCGCGTACGGTGTGTCCGGCCGCGAGCAGATGGCGCACCATCTGCGAGCCCATCGCGCCCAGGCCGATAAAGGCGATCGTAGTCATGACGACAACTCCTTGCTGATCTTGTTGTTGCGCGGCACCGGGCGCCGGCCAAGAAAGGCCGCGCCCGGCAATGCCGGCCTTATTGTCCCGCGTAACTGAACTTGCCGTTGCGGATCACGCCCATTACGCGCGAGCGCTGATCGAAGCCCTGGTGGTCGCGCGGGCTCAGATTCAGCACGCCGTTGGGCACGGTCAGATTGGCGGTGGTTTCCAGCGCGGTGCGCATGGCCTGGCGGAACTCGCGCGTGCCGGGCTGCGCGCCGGTCTTCAGCGCGCGCTTCGCGGCATCATCGAGCAGTTGCCACGCGCCCCACGCATCGCCGGCGAACTGCGTGATCGA
Source organism: Cupriavidus cauae (assembly GCF_008632125.1). Lineage (GTDB taxonomy): Bacteria > Pseudomonadota > Gammaproteobacteria > Burkholderiales > Burkholderiaceae > Cupriavidus > Cupriavidus cauae. Next base: position 113,962 of record NZ_VWRN01000034.1, on the reverse strand, counting down.
GTCCGCGCCGTACTTGGCCTCGTAGCGGGTCACGAAGTCGAGCGCGACCTTCTTGACCGGATGGGTGTCGGGCAGCTGGCGCGCGACCACGACGGGGCCGGTCGGGAACAGCGTGCCCTCGACATCCTTGCCGCCCATGCGCAGGAATTCGCCGGTGGCGATGCCATGGGTCTGATAGACCTTGCCCTTGTAGCCGCGCTCGCCCAGCGTCTTCTGCGGCAGCACCGACGGCGTGCCGGCGCCGGCGATCAGGATCGCGTCGGGGTTGGCGGCCATCAGTTTGAGCACCTGGCCGGTGACAGAGGTGTCGTTGCGCGAGAAGCGTTCGCTGGCGACCACGCGGATCTTGCGGACCTCGGCCAGCTTGGAGAACTCGCGCCACCAGCTCTCGCCGTAGGCGTCGTTGAAGCCGATGAAGCCGACCGTGCGCACGCCGTGGTTGCTCATGTGCTCGGTCAGCACGGTCGCCATCTGCGAGTCGTTCTGCGGCATCTTGAAGGCCCAGCGCCGCTTCGGGTCGGTCTGCGGCTCGACGATCGCGGCCGAGGCGGCCAGCGCAACCATCGGGGTTTCGCCCTCCGATACCGCGTCCAGCGCGGCCAGCGCGGTCGGCGTGATGTTGGGTCCGACGATCACGTCGACCTTTTCCTCGGAGATCAACTTGCGGACGTTGCGCACCGCGGCCGAGGGGTCCGAGCCGTCGTCGAGCAGGATGTACTCGGCCTTCTGCCCGCCCAGCGTCGCCGGCCACATCAGGATGGTGTTCTTCGACGGAATGCCGATCGACGCGGCCGGGCCGGTGGTCGAGACGTCGATGCCGACGCGGATGTCGGCGTGCGCGGTGCCGCTGAGCAGGGCGCTCGCGGCGCCGACGGCGGCTAGCGCCAGCGTGACCGGGCGCAGCGAGCGTCGCAGGCGGGGCAGGGTGGATCGTGGCATGGGGTCTCCTCCTTCGGCTTGTTGGCTTCTGTCTGGCTCATCCAGCTTCGATGTGGCTTCCATATGGCTTCGATCCGGCTTCGATCCGGCTTCGATCCGGCTTCGATCCAGTCCTATAGGGCTTCCATCCGGCTTCGATCGGACTTCCATCCCGTCGGGTCCGGCATCAGCCGGGCTAGCCGGCTGTCTTCGGCGCGAGCCGCCACAGCGAGGTCATCTCCGCGGCTCGGGCCGCATGCAGCGGATCGTCGGCGTCGGCGGCGCGGGGATGGCGCGGCTTGATGTCGATGCGGCCCAGCACCTGCAGCCCGGCGGCCTCGATCATGCCGAGCAGCGCCTCGCGGCTGCGCAGGCCGAGATGCTCGGCGAGGTCCGACAGGATCAGCCAGCCTTCGCCGTCATCGGTGAGATGCGCGGCCAGGCCCGCGAGGAAGCCGCGCAGCATGCGGCTGTCGGGATCGTAGATCGCATGTTCGATCGGCGCGTTGGCGCGTGCCGGTACCCAGGGCGGATTGCAGACCACCAGCGGGGCGCGGCCCGACGGAAACAGGTCTGCCTGCACGATCTCGACCTGTCCGGTCAGCCCCAGCCGGGCGATATTGTCGGCGGCGCAGCCCAGCGCGCGCGGGTCCTGGTCGGTGGCGACGACGCGGGCCACGCCCCGTCGCGCCAGCATCGCGGCCAGCACGCCGGTGCCGGTGCCGATATCGAATGCCAGCGATTCGCGCGCCAGTGCCTTCGGCAACGGTGCCTGGCCGACGAGATCGACATACTCGCCGCGCACCGGCGAGAACACGCCATACCAGGGATGGATGCGGTCGCCCAGCGCCGGCACCGGCACGCCCTTCTTGCGCCATTCGTGCGCGCCGATCAGGCCCAGCAGTTCGCGCATCGAGGCGACATAGGGCTGGTCGCCCGGCCCGTAGGCCTCGGTGCAGGCCTCGCGCACATCGGGCGCGCGGCGCAGCGGTACGGTGTGATCGGCCCCGAACGGCAGCAGCAGCATGCCCAAGGTGCGGGCGCGCTGCGCCTGCGCCTGCCGATGCAGATGGAAGGCCTCGGCCGGCGTGGCCGGCGCGGGCTTGGCCTTGGCTTGGCGCTGGGCCCGGCGGGGCTTGCGTTCGACCCGGCGCGCCATCGCCTGCAGCAGCTGGCGCGCGTTCTGGAAGTCGCCGCGCCACAGCAGGGCGGTGCCCTCGCAGGCGAGGCGGTAGGCGGTATCGGCGTCGGTGCGGTCGTCGGCGATCACCACCCGTCGCGGCGGCGGCATGCCGGCCTCCGAGCGCCAGCGGGCGCGGTGCGTCACGCCTTCCTCGGTCCACTCGATGGTGGGCTCGGCCGTGGCGCCGAGGGTGGTCTCAGGCGCGCCGTCCTGGCTGGGCCGCTGTTCAGGTTGATGTGCGCTCACAGTTCGTACGCCTCGTGGTCGCCCGACATCGCCTGCTCGACCAGCTTGCGGTTCAGCGTCGGCGAGAACAGTTCGATGAAGGTATAGACGAAGCTGCGCAGGTAGGCGCCCTGCTTGACGGCCAGATGCGTCACATTGGTGCCGAACAGGTGGCCGGCCGGGATGCCGCGCAGATTGCGGTCGCGCTCGGGGTCGAACGCCACGCCGGCGACGATGCCGATGCCGAGGCCGATCTCCACATAGGTCTTGATCACGTCTGCGTCGATCGCCTCCAGCACGATGTCCGGCTGCAATTGCCGCAACTCGAACGCCTTGTCGATCTTGGTCCGGCCGGCGAAGTTCGGGTCGTAGGTGACGATCGGATAACTGACCAGGTCCTCCAGCGACAGGTGCGGCTTGTCCAGCAGCGGGTGGTCCGGCGGCGTCACGATGGTGTGCTGCCACTGGTAACCGGGCAGCGACACCAGATTCTTGTCGCCGGAGATGCCTTCCGTGGCGATGCCCAGGTCCGCATGGTCGTGCAGCACCATGTCCGCGATCTGCGCCGGGTTGCCCTGCTGAATGGAGAGGCGCACCTTCGGGTATCGCTTGGTGAACTCGCCGATGACGCGGGGCAGCGCATAGCGCGCCTGCGTGTGCGTGGTGGCGATCGTGAAGTTGCCCTGGTCCTGGGCGGCGTAGTCCTTGCCGACCCGCTTCAGGCTCTCGACCTCCTGCAGGATCTTCTCGACCGAGGTCAGGATGCGGCGGCCCGGCTCGGTCAGGCTGCGGATCCGCTTGCCGTGCCGAGTGAAGATATCGACACCCAGCTCTTCCTCGAGTTCGATGATCGCCTTGGAGACCCCGGGTTGTGACGTGTAGAGCGCTTTAGCAGCTTCGGTCAGGTTGAAGTTCTGACGGACGGCCTCGCGCACGAAGCGGAATTGGTGCAGGTTCATATATCGTCGTCCGTATAAACAAACAACTTCTTATTAGTTTGAGATATGAGGCGAGTTTATTACGATTTGCGAACTTTGTTAATGAACGGCTAGTCCCCGTGCGCCCGGCGTTACATCGCCGGCGCGGCCCGGCGGGGACCCACTTCGGTGCGCCCCCATGTCCCTGGCCTTTACCGTTTCCGGTCTGTTGGTAGGCATCCTCGTCGGTCTGACCGGCGTGGGCGGGGGCTCGCTGATGACGCCGCTGCTGACGCTGCTGTTTGGCTTCTCGCCTGCCACCGCGGTCGGTACCGACCTGGCCTTCGCGGCGATCACCAAGGGCTTCGGCACGCTGGCGCACCGCGCCCACGGCCATATCCAGTGGCAGGTGGTCAGGCGCCTGTGCATCGGCAGCCTGCCGGCCGCGCTGGCCGCCATTCTCGTCCTCAAGAGCGCCGGCGAACTCGACGCCGGCTGGCTGCACGCGATCCGTCTGTCGATCGGCATCTCGGTGATCCTGACCGTGCTGTCGCTGCTGTTCCGCCGCCAGCTGCTCGAATGGCTGGCCCGCAATCCCCGTTTTCAGCTGGAAGGCCGCGCCCAGGCGGTGGCCACGGTGATCGTCGGCGTGGTGATCGGCGTGCTGGTCACGGTGTCGTCGATCGGCGCCGGCGCGGTCGGCGCGACGCTGATCCTGCTGCTGTATCCGCGCATGAAGCCGGCCGAGGTGGCCGGCACCGATATCGCCTACGCGGTGCCGTTGACCGCGCTGGCCGGGCTGGGCCACGTGTGGCTCGGCACCGTCGACTGGAACCTGCTGCTGGCGCTGCTGGTGGGCTCGATCCCCGGCATCTGGCTGGGCGCGCAACTGTCGCGCGCGCTGCCGGAGCGGCTGGTGCGCGGCGCGCTGGCCACCACGCTGACGCTGGTGGCGATCAAGCTGGTTTCCTAGCCGCGGTGCTGCTGTCCCGCGGCCCGTACGAACGAACACCCACGAACACGAACGCATACTGAACGGACCCACACCATGTATCAGTACGATGAATACGACCAGCGCATCGTTGCCGAGCGCGTCGCGCAGTTCCGTGACCAGGTGCGTCGCCGCCTGTCGGGCGAGCTGACCGAGGAAGAATTCCTGCCGCTGCGCCTGCAGAACGGCCTCTACATGCAGCGCCACGCCTACATGCTGCGCGTGGCGATTCCCTATGGCCTGCTGGCGTCGAAGCAGCTGCGCATGCTGGCGCATCTGGCGCGCCACTACGACCGCGGCTACGGCCACTTCTCGACGCGCCAGAACATCCAGTACAACTGGATGGAGCTCGAGCGCGTGCCCGATGCACTGGCCGACCTCGCCTCGGTCGAGATGCATGCGATCCAGACCTCGGGCAACTGCGTGCGCAACATCACCACCGACCACTTCGCCGGCGTCGCGCCGGACGAGGCGGTGGACCCGCGCCCGCTGGCCGAGCTGCTGCGCCAGTGGAGCACCTTCCAGCCCGAATTCGCCTTCCTGCCGCGCAAGTTCAAGATCGCGATCTCGGCCTCGAAGGACGACCGCGCCGTGGTGCAGATGCACGATATCGGTGTCTACGCCTACCGCAACGCGGCCGGCGAACTGCGCCTGAACATCCTGGCCGGCGGCGGCCTGGGCCGTACCCCGATCCTGGGCACGATCATCAAGCACGATCTGCCGTGGCAGCACATGCTGACCTATATCGAGTCGGCGATCCGCGTCTACAACCGCTATGGCCGCCGCGACAACAAGTACAAGGCCCGCATCAAGATCCTGGTCAAGTCGCTGGGCGCGGAGAAGTTCGCCGAGGAAGTCGAGGCCGAATGGCAGCACAGCAAGGATGGTCCCGGCACGCTGACGCAGGCCGAGTTCGACCGTGTCGCGCGGCATTTCGCGCCGCCGGCCTATGAAAAGCTGCCCGACACCGACACCAGCTTCGAGAAGCATCTGCTGGAAGACAAGGCCTTCGCCCGCTGGGTCCGCCGCAGCGTGCACGGCCACAAGGTGCCGGGCTATGCCGCGGTGACGCTGTCGACCAAGCCCGGCGTGGCCGCGCCTCCCGGCGACGTGACCGCCGAGCAGATGGAGCTGGTGGCCGACTGGGCCGACCGCTTCGGCTACGGCGAGCTGCGGGTCGCGCACGAGCAGAACCTGGTGCTGCCGGACGTGCGCAAGCGCGACCTGTACGACCTGTGGCAGCTGGCCAAGGCCAACGGCCTGGCCACGCCGAACATCGGCTTGCTGACCGACATCATCTCGTGCCCCGGCGGCGACTTCTGCTCGCTGGCCAATGCCAAGTCGATCCCGATCGCGCAGGCGATCCAGCAGCGCTTCGACGATCTGGACTTCGTGCACGACCTCGGCGAGGTCTCGCTGAACATCTCGGGCTGCATCAACGCCTGCGGCCATCACCACGTCGGCAACATCGGCGTGCTCGGCGTCGACAAGGACGGCGAGGAGTGGTACCAGGTCACGCTCGGCGGCGCGCAGGGCAACCAGACCGCGCTGGGCAAGGTGATCGGCCCCTCGTTCAAGGCCGAGGAAATGCCGGACGTGGTCAGCCGCATCATCGAGACCTTCGTCGCGCACCGCATCGAGGACGAACGCTTCATCGACACTTTCGCCCGCATCGGCGTCGCGCCCTTCAAGGAGCGCGTCTACGCGGACAAGCAGCGCGAACGCGCCGAAGCCTGAGATTGACGGCATCGACGACAGCAAACGCATCGAGAACGAATATGGCAAAGATCATCCAACTGCAACGCGCCGACGGCGGCCAGGCCGCCGTGCCGGCGATCGTCGACGACGCGTGGACCGTGCTGCGCGGCGCCGAGGGCCAGGCCCCGACCGACGAGCAGATCGCCGCGGCGGCATCGAGCCAGGACGCGGTGCTGTTCCCGCTGCCGGTCTGGCTGGCGCACAAGGACGGCCTGCTGGCCAGCCGCGACGCGGCCCGCACCGGCATCTGGCTGGCACCGGACGACGAGCCGGGCGACGTTGCCGGCGAGCTGGCGCGCGTGTCGCTGCTCGCGGTCGACTTCCCGGTGTTCCGCGATGGCCGCGGCTTTTCCACCGCCTATCTGCTGCGCACCCGCTATGGCTGGAAGGGCCAGCTGCGCGCGATCGGCGACGTGCTGCGCGACCAGTTGAACTTCATGAAGCGCTGCGGCTTCGACGCCTTTGCCGTGCGCGCCGACAAGAACATCGAGGACGCGCTCAAGGGCTTCAGCGAATTCACCGTGACCTACCAGGCCTCGGTGGACGAGCCGCTGCCACTGTTCCGCCGGGCGCGCGCCGAACAGCGGGAATCGGCATGAGCGTGATTCCGATCGTCGAACTGCCGGGGACCGCTTCGGAGATTCCGGCCGCCTCGCCGCTGCGCCCCGCGCTGTGGACGGCGCCGGAATACACCGGCAGCACCGCCGCGCTCGAGGCCAAGGAGGCCGCGCTGGCCGAGCGGCTCGAAGCGATCGCGAGCCGCTTCTACCGCGCGCGCTTTGCGTCGAGCCTGGCCGCCGAGGACATGGTGATCACCGACGCGATCCTGCGCGGCTCGGCCGCGCTGCGCGCCGGCATCCGCGTGTTCACGCTGGCGACCGGCCGCCTGCACGCCGAGACGCTGGCGATGCTCGACGAGGTCAAGGCGCACTACGGCTACGAGATCGAGCGCTTCACGCCCGATGCCGAAGCGGTCGAGAACTATGTGCGCAAGCACGGCCTGAACGCTTTCTACGACAGCGTCGAGCTGCGCAAGGAATGCTGCGGCATCCGCAAGGTCGAGCCGCTGAACCGCGCGCTGTCGCACGCCGATGCCTGGCTGACCGGCCAGCGCCGCGAGCAGGCGGTCACGCGTGCCGACCTGCCGTTCGAGGAAATCGACGAGGCGCGCGGCATTCCGAAGTTCAATCCGCTCGCGGACTGGACCGAGGCCGAAGTGTGGGCTTATCTGAAGCGCCATGCGGTGCCGATCAACGCGCTGCACGCCAAGGGATATCCCAGCATCGGCTGCGAACCGTGTACGCGCGCCGTGCGCGCCGGCGAGGATGTGCGCGCCGGCCGCTGGTGGTGGGAAAGCCGCGACTCGAAAGAGTGCGGCCTGCACGAACAGAACATCAAGCATTGAGGCCACAGATGGGCATCATGAACGAACTCCAGGCCGGCGCCGCGGCCACGCGCGACGGCAATCCCGACATCGCGCACCTGATCGAGGTGCAGAACGACCACCTGGACCGGCTCGAGGCCGAGTCGATCTACATCATCCGCGAGGTCGCCGCCGAGTGCCGCAACCCGGCGCTGCTGTTCTCCGGCGGCAAGGACTCGATCGTGATGCTGCATCTGGCGCTGAAGGCGTTCCGGCTCGGCAACCGCAAGATCGAGCTGCCGTTTCCGCTGGTACATATCGACACGGGCCACAACTATCCCGAGGTGATCGCCTTCCGCGACCAGCGCGTGGCCGAGATCGGCGCGCGGCTGGTGGTCGGCCATGTCGAGGATTCGATCAAGCGCGGCACCGTGCGGCTGCGCAAGGAAACCGATTCGCGCAACGCGGCCCAGGCCGTCACGCTGCTGGAGACGATCGAGCAGCACCAGTTCGACGCGCTGATGGGCGGTGCCCGCCGCGACGAGGAAAAGGCGCGCGCCAAGGAACGCATCTTCTCGTTCCGCGACGAGTTCGGCCAATGGGATCCGAAGGCGCAGCGGCCCGAGCTGTGGAGCCTGTACAACGCCCGCATGGCGCCGGGCGAGCAGATGCGCGTCTTCCCGATCTCGAACTGGACCGAGCTGGACGTGTGGCAGTACATCGCGCGCGAGAACCTGGCGCTGCCGCCGATCTACTACGCGCACCAGCGCGAGGTCGTCCGCCGCAACGGCCTGCTGGTGCCGGTGACGCCGCTGACGCCGAAGCAGGACGGCGATGTCAGCGAGGTGCTGTCGGTGCGCTTCCGCACGGTCGGCGACATCAGCTGCACCTGCCCGGTGGCCAGCACCGCGGCGACCCCGGTCGAGATCATCGCCGAGACCGCCGTCACCGAGATCACCGAGCGCGGCGCCACGCGCATGGACGACCAGACCAGCGAAGCGTCGATGGAACGCCGCAAGAAGGAAGGCTACTTCTGAGCCGGACCGATCCAGCGACATTGACGCACGCCGCGACGCAGCTAACGACGCAAGTAACGACGCAAGCAGCGACGCAAGCAGCGACGCCCAGAGACAGGATTGCATCATGACCACCCAAGCCGCCCACCAGGGCCTTCTGCGTTTCATCACCGCCGGTTCGGTCGACGACGGCAAGAGCACGCTGATCGGCCGCCTGCTGTATGACAGCAAGGCGGTGCTGTCGGACCAGCTGACCGCGCTGGCGAACGCCAAGAACAAGCGCACCGCCGGCGAGCAGATCGACTTCTCGCTGCTGACCGACGGCCTCGAGGCCGAGCGTGAGCAGGGCATCACGATCGACGTGGCCTACCGCTATTTCTCGACCGCGCGCCGCAAGTTCATCATCGCGGATACGCCGGGCCATGAGCAGTACACCCGCAACATGGTCACCGGCGCCTCGACCGCGCACGCCGCGATCGTGCTGATCGACGCCACTCGCGTGACCGTGGCCGACGGCCGCGCGCAGCTGCTGGCGCAGACCAAGCGCCATACCGCGATCGTCAAGCTGCTCGAGCTGCAGCACGTGATCGTCGCGGTCAACAAGATGGACCTTGTCGACTACAGCGAACAGCGCTTCAACGAGATCCGTGCCGCCTATGCGGAGCTGGCGAGCCAGCTGGGCCTGAAGGACGTGCGCTACGTGCCGGTGTCCGCGCTGCGCGGCGACAACATCGTGCATGCCAGCGAGGCGATGCCCTGGTATCAGGGCGAGCCGCTGCTGCCGCTGCTCGAGGCGCTGCCGGTCGAGGAAGTCGCGCCGCAGGGCGAGGCCGCGCTGCGCTTCCCGGTGCAGCTGGTGATCCGCCAGGACGGTGCGCAGTCCGACGATTTCCGCGGCTATGCCGGCCGCGTCGAGGCGGGCACGGTCCGCGTCGGCCAGGCCGTGCGCGTGTTGCCGGCCAACCGCGAGGCGGTGGTCGCCGAGGTGCTGACGCCGAACGGCGCGGCCGAGGAGGCGAGCGCCGGCGAAACCATCACCATTCGGCTGGCGGAAGACGTCGATGTATCGCGCGGTGACATGTTCGTGGCCGCCGCCGCGGAAACCGAGCAGGCGCTGCCGGCGAAGAAGCTGCAGGCCGACCTGTGCTGGTTCGACGATGCGGCGCTGAACACCGCGCGCAAATACGTGCTCAAGCACACCACCGCCAGCGTGTTCGCGCGCGTGTCGTCGGTGGACCGCGTGCTCGACGTGCATACGCTGTCGCACGAGACCGGCCGTCACGACATTCGCCTGAACGATATCGGCTCGGTGCAGATCACGCTGCAGAAGCCGGTGGTGTGCGACGTCTACAGCGACAACCCGGCCACCGGCGCGTTCGTGCTGATCGACGAGGCCACCAATCACACGGTCGCCGCGGGCATGATCCGTGCATATTCCTGACATCGAAGCGAGATCGAAGTCGATCCAGGAATCACGAGGAGCAGCAATATGGGCAAGGTCTACCTGATTGGCGCCGGTCCCGGCGCGGCGGACCTCATTACGGTGCGTGGTGCACGACTATTGGGCGAAGCCGAAGTGGTGCTGCACGATGCGCTGGTGTCGCCCGAGATGCTGGCCTGGTGTCCCCAGGCCCGGCTGGTCGAGGTCGGCAAGCGCTGCGGCAAGCGCTCGACCGCGCAGCTCTTCATCAACCGGCAGATCGTCGACCTGGCGCACAAGTACGAACGCGTGGTGCGCCTGAAGGGCGGCGATCCGATGCTGTTCGGCCGCGCCGACGAGGAATTGCAGGCGCTGGAAGAGGCGGGCATCGCCTACGAGATCGTGCCGGGCATCACGGCCGCGCTGGCCGCCGCCTCGGCGATCGCGCGTCCGCTGACCAAGCGCGGCGTGTCGCGCAGCGTGGCGTTTGCCACGCAGGCGAAGGCGCCCGACACCATCGACGTGGAGGCCGACGTCAAGGCCGATACGCTGGTGTACTACATGGGTCGCGACCAGGCGGCTTCGATCGCCGCGCAGCTGATCGCGCACGGCAAACCGGCATCGACGCCGGCCTGGGTGGTCGAGGCCGCCTCGACCCCGCATCAGCGCAGCCGACAGTTCACGCTGCGGCAGATGGCGGCGGGCGAAGCCGCGGCATGGATCGACCCGCAACATCCGAGCCTGCTGATGATCGGCGAGGCGCTGGGTGCGCGCGTCAGCGGTGCGGTCGACGATGAGCAGCGGGACCGCGAGCGCCAGCCGAAAGCGGCCTGACGCAAGGCTCGTCAGCCGGTAGCCGCCGCAATGGGTTTTCTTCCCTGTCCCGCTCGCGGGAGAGGGGAGCAAACCTTCCTGACTCCGATCACAGCGGACAGCGTCGGGACTACCGTCCCTCCCTCGTAATCTCCACCGTCTCTCGATACACGATCCGGGCCATCTGGCCCGGCCGCAGGCCGGCCACGTCGATCGAGATGTCGTCCGCCCGCGCGGCGTGCTCCGCGTTGCGCGGGCCGCGGAACGTCACCGTGCGTCCGATCGGATCGACCGCAACGATTTCGGCGGTGGCCGTGGTGGTGATCTCGCGCACCACGCCGGGCCGGCCGTCGTCGAGGCGGCGCGACAGCCGGTCCACCGATTCCGCGGTCGCGACATTGCGGCTCGCCAGCGGCTCCAGCTTCGTGATCCGTGCCGGGCCACGCGTCACCGTCAGGCGGTCGCCGGCGTTGACCGTACCGAAATGGCGAGCCTCGTCGCCGGTCATCAATTCGGTCAGCTGACCCTGCGGTCCGCGCACCAGTACCGCATTCGAGGCGTCGATGCGGACGACCTCTGCCGCGGTGGTGGCGGACGCGGTTTGTGCGCTCGCGCTGCCGATGGCGCCGGCCGCCAACACGCCCATCAACGCGCCCATCAACGCGCCCGTCAACGTGACCGTCTTCGTGCAGGCCAGCGCCAGCGCGCGCGCCCCGCGTCGTATCGTGCTGTCTCGATCGTTTCGCATCGGCGCCTCCACGGTGGTTTATCGGATCATGCCTCGTCCGGCAGGATGCTTCCCTGCGCGCCGCCCGGCGCCGCCAGCCCGAAGTGCCGGTAGGCCGCCGGCGTCGCCACGCGTCCGCGCGGCGTGCGTTGCAGATAGCCCTGCTGGATCAGATAGGGTTCGAGCACGTCCTCGATGGTGTCGCGCTCCTCGCCGATCGCCGCGGCCAGGTTGTCGACGCCGACCGGGCCGCCGCTGAACTTGTGCAGGATCGCCTCGAGCAGCTTGCGGTCCATCAGGTCGAAGCCGACGCGGTCCACGTCGAGCATCGCGAGCGCGGCATCGGCCATCTCCCGCGTAATGGTGCCGTCGCCCTTGACCTCGGCATAGTCGCGCACGCGCCGCAGCAGGCGGTTGGCGATACGCGGCGTGCCGCGCGAGCGGCGCGCGATCTCGAGCGCGCCCGTCGGATCGATGCGCGCGTGCAGCAGCTGCGCCGAACGCGTGACGATGCGGGCCAGCTCGTCGGCGGTATAGAACTCCAGGCGGGCGACGATGCCGAAGCGGTCGCGCAGCGGATTGGTCAGCATGCCGGCGCGCGTGGTGGCGCCGACCAGCGTGAACGGCTGCAGATCTAGCTTGACCGAGCGCGCGGCCGGGCCCTCGCCGATCATGATGTCGATCTGGTAGTCCTCGAGCGCGGGGTACAGGATTTCCTCGACGACCGGCGACAGCCGGTGGATCTCGTCGATGAACAGCACGTCGTTGGCTTCGAGGTTGGTCAGCAGCGCGGCAAGGTCGCCGGGCCGCTCGAGCACCGGCCCGGAAGTCTGGCGCAGGTTGACGCCCATCTCGCGCGCGATGATATGAGCCAGCGTGGTCTTGCCCAGGCCCGGCGGGCCGAACAGCAGCACGTGGTCGAGCGCCTCGCGGCGATTGCGCGCCGCGTGCATGAAGATGTCGAGCTGGTCGCGCACCTTCTGCTGGCCGACATAGTCGTCGAGCAGCTTGGGCCGCAGCGCGCGCTCGAAGGCCTCCTCGCTGCTGGAGGCGGGCGTGGCGGCGATCAGGCGGTCGCCGCTGTCGGCAGGGCGGCTCGGGGCGAACTTGTCGGTCTGGATCATGGCGCGGAGGCGGGAAAACTGGCTCGATTGTAGCCCACGGCATCATCGGCGCCGGCCGCCGTCTCAGCGGGCACAGGTCACGCGGGGGCTCGCGCGCCGGCCAGCATACCGGCCCGCACACCGGCCCGCACACCGGCTCGCGCACCGGCTCGCGCACCGGCTCGCGCACGGGCTCGCGCACCGGCTCGCGCACGGGCTCGCGCACGGGCTCGCACACCGGCTCGCACACGGGCTCGCACACCGCCTGCACACCGGCTCGCATGCCGGCTCGCCCACTGCTGCACACCGGCCCGCGCCGCCGCGCGGCCTCAGCCTTTCGACAGGGCCTTCAGCGCGAGCTTGATCCCTTCGGAGACGCCCGTGCCGGCAGGGACCTGCTTGGTCGCCGCGGCGGCCTCCTTGTCGGAATAGCCCAGCGCCAGCAGCGCGTTCAGGATATCGGCGGCGCTGTCGTGCGCGGCCGCCGCGCCGCCGACGTGGCCGAGCTCCGCGCCAAGCTTGCCCTTGAGCTCCAGCAGCAGCCGTTCGGCGGTCTTCTTGCCGATGCCGGGAATGCGCGTCAGCCGGCCGGCCTCCTGCAGCGTGATGGCCTGCGCCAGTTCGGCGACCGACATGCCCGACAGCACCGCCAGCGCCATGCGCGCGCCGATGCCGCTGATCTTGATCAGCTCGCGGAAGGTATTGCGTTCCTCGGCGCTGCCGAAGCCGTACAGCAGATGCGCATCCTCGCGGACGATCAGCTGCGTCAGCAGCGTGACGGGCTGGCCGACCGCGGGCAGGTTGTAGAAGGTGCTCATCGGCACGTCGACCTCATAGCCGACGCCGTGGCAGTCGACCAGCAGATGCGGGGGGTTCTTCTCGATGAGGGTGCCGGCGATGCGTCCGATCATGGTGGCTTGCGGGGGATGGGCTGCCGGCGCGTTGTTGCGCACGCCGGCATGGGTCGGTCTGAAAGGGCGCCAGTGTAGCGCAGCGAGGCAGACGGTCCGCCGCGCGACTACGGGGCTCCATGGCGGTCCATGGCGTGTCTGCGGCGGGTCTACTCCGCTTCTACGGCGCTTCTACGGCGGTTCTACGGCGCATCCACCGCGCGGCGGCCGAGCGCCGGATCGTCGGTGAAGAAGCCGTCCACACCGGCGTCGATCAGCGCCCGCGCCTCGCGGATCATGCCGGCCGGATGCCGCGCGGCGTCCCCGCCCGGGCCGCGCAGGCTCTTGGGCAGGAAGGCGTTCTCGGGACGCAGCGTGTAGGGATGCACGACCAGGCCCGCCGCATGCGCGTCGCGCACCAGCGCGGTCGGCGTGCCGAGCGCGCCGGCGCTGTCGCGCGGCACCACGTGCGTGCGCTCGGGGCCGATGCCGTCGGCATAGGTGGCCACCTCGCGCAGGCCGAGCGGCGTGATCATGTCCGCGTAGCGGCGCGTATCGCCGGCCAGGCGCCAGTCGGCCGGCGCCTTGGTGGCATTGCCGATCAGCTGCACCAGCTTGACGTTCGGCATCGACTTGCCGATGCGCTGCCGCAGCGCGCGCAGATTGGCGGTCTCGAACGATTGCAGATAGACCGGCGCGCGGCGCGTGTGGGCGTTGGCGCGCAGCGCCTCGACCAGCTTCTCTTCGATCGGCAGGCCGATGCCGCGGAAGTAGCTCGAATGCTTGGTCTCGATATAGAGGCCGATGGTCCTGCCGCTGCGGCGCGAGGCATTGGCGGCCAGTTCGATGATCTCGGCGAGCGTCGGGATCTCGAACTTGTCGTCGTATTGCGTATTGGCCGGGCGCAGCTTCGGAATGCGCTCGCGGGCCCGCAGCGTCTTCAGCTCTGCCAGCGTGAAGTCCTCGGTGAACCAGCCTTCCAGCCGCTCGCCGTCGATCACCTTGATGCGCTTGCGGTCGGCGAACTGCGGCAGCGTGGAGACGTTGGTGGTGCCCCCGATCTCGTTCTCGTGCCGGGCCACCAGCACGCCGTCGCGCGTGACAACCAGATCGGGTTCGATCAGGTCGGCGCCGTCCTCGATCGCCTTGCTGTACGCGGCCAGCGTATGTTCGGGCCGCAGTGCGCTGGCGCCGCGATGGCCGATCACCAGCGGCTTGGGCTTCGGCGGTGCCGGTTGGGCTTGCGGCGGTTCGGCGGCGGGCGCGGCGGGCGGCACGGGTTGGGTGACGCAGCCCGCGAGCAGGGCGGCCAGCATCGCGGCCGACATCGCGGCGTGGAGTCGCGCGGCGGGCTGCAAGGCAAAACGGGGGATCAAGCTGGGACGGGACATGCGGCCTCCTCGAGCGCGGGATGAGGCCGATTGTAAGTGAGGCGGGCGTCGCCTGGGACGCCGTCAGCGCCGCGGGGGCTGGAGAGCCGCGAGAGCCCGAGAGCCGGGGAGCTGGAGAGCTGGAGAGCCGGAGAGCTGGAGAGCTGGAGAGCCGGAGAGCCGGAGAGCCGGAGAGCCGGAGAGTCGGAGAGCCGGAGAGCCCGAGAGCCCGAGAGCCCGAGAGCCCGAGAGCCCGAGAGCCCGAGAGCCCGAGAGCCCGAGAGCCCGAGAACCCGAGAACCGAAAGAGCCGGCGCTAGCCGACCAGTCTGCCGCGCCGCACCCGCACGCCCTTGCGCGCGAGTTCGGGTGCCAGGCCGCTCAGCGTGGCAAGCGTATCGCCGCCATTGGCATGGCAGATCGCCACGCCGAGCGCGTCGGCCGCATCGGAGCTGGGATGGCCGGGCAGGGCCAGCAGCCGCGCCACCATCTCCTGCACCTGCGCCTTGTTGGCGCGGCCATAGCCGACCACGGCGACCTTCAACTGCAGCGCGGTGTATTCGAACACCGGCAGGCCATAGCCCACCAGCCCGCAGATCGCCGCGCCACGGGCTTGCCCGAGCAGCAGCGTCGATTGCGGATTGACGTTGACGAACACCTTCTCGATCGCCGCGCAATCGGGCGCATAGGTTCGCGTGACCTCGGCAATGCCGTCATACAGCGTCTTCAGACGCTCGGGCAGGCTGCCGTTGCCATCGCTCTTGATGGTGCCCGAGGCGATGTAGGCGAGCTTGTGGCCGTGCTTTTCGACCACGCCGAAGCCGGTGGTACGAAGGCCGGGGTCGATGCCGAGGATGCGCATTGGATCAATGAGTCTAGGTTGGCCGCTAGTGTAAGCGCGTTCGTTACGGTCGTCGAATCCCGCAAATCGCCGGGCGTAAAGCCAAAGCTCTCAGAGGGTGGATACCAGGACTATCACTAGGCTATCGAGGGGATCGAATCATGACGAGGATGCACAACCCACCGCATCCGGGTACGGTGCTCGCCGAATGGCTGCGCGACCTGGATGCCATGACGCTGACCGATTTCGCGCGACATATCGGCGTCACGCGGGCGACGCTATCGCGCATCGTCAACGGACACGCCGCGATCACGCTCGATATCGCCCTGCGGCTGGAAGACGCGCTGGGCACCAGCAGCGAGATGTGGATCGGTTTGCAGTCCGCCTATGATCTTTGGACTGCCTCACGAAAACCGCGCAAGCGCATTCAAAGGTTGGCGCGCGCGGCTTGAGGGTCGTCAAGGTTCCCTCTCCCGCTAGCGGGAGAGGGGCAGGGGAGAGGACAGCCGGTGCTCGTCGAACTGCGCGTTCGTACCGCTCATTCGATCTGCTCGCCCGGCTGCGAGCGGCGCGTTGCCGCTCGGTCCCCTTGGTCCGGACTCAATGCCGGAAATGCCGGGTGCCGGTCAGCACCATCGCGATATTGCGTTCGTCCGCGGCGGCGATCACTTCGTCGTCGCGCATCGAGCCGCCCGGCTGGATCACGCAGGTCGCGCCCGCGTCGACCACCACGTCCAGGCCGTCGCGGAACGGGAAGAACGCGTCGGAGGCCACCGCCGAGCCGGCCAGCGTCAGGCCGGCGTTCTGCGCCTTGATGCTGGCGATGCGGGCCGAGTCCACGCGGCTCATCTGGCCGGCGCCGACGCCGAGCGTCATGCCGCCGCCGCAGAACACGATGGCGTTGGACTTGACGAACTTGGCGACGCGCCACGCGAACAGCAGATCGCTCATTTCCTTCGGCGTCGGATGGCGCTTGGTGACGACGCGCAGCTCGGACGGCTGCACGTTCTTGGCGTCCGGGCTTTGCAGCAGCAGGCCGCCGCCGACGCGCTTCAGGTCATACTGGTTGACGCCCTTGCCGAGCGGAATTTCCAGCAGGCGCACGTTCTGCTTGGCGGCGAACACCTCGCGTGCTTGCGCGCTGAACGACGGCGCGATCAGCACCTCGACGAACTGCTTGGCGACCGCCTGCGCGGCCGCGCCGTCGAGCTCGACGTTGAAGGCGATGATGCCGCCGAAGGCCGAGGTCGAATCGGTCTTGAACGCCTTCTCGTAGGCCTCCAGCGCATTGGCGCCGATCGCCACGCCGCACGGGTTGGCGTGCTTGATGATGACGCAGGCCGCGCCATCGCCGGGCCCGAAGGACTTGACGCATTCCCACGCCGCATCGGCGTCGGCGATGTTGTTGTACGACAGCTCCTTGCCCTGCAGCTGCACGTAGTTGGCCAGCGCGCCGTCGACGGCCTTCAGGTCGCGGTAGAACGCCGCCGACTGGTGCGGGTTCTCGCCGTAGCGCATCTCCTGCACCTTCTCGAACGCCAGGTTCAGCGTCTGCGGATAGGCGCTGCGGGCCTGGTGCGACTTGTCCGGGCCGAGGCTGGTCAGGTAGTTGGTGATGGCGCCATCGTATTGCGCGGTATGCGCGAACACCTTGGTGGCCAGCCGGAAGTTGGTGTCGTAGCCGACCTGGTTGCCGTTGGCGCGCATTTCGTCGAGCACCGGCGCGTAGTCGGCCGGATCGACGATCACCGTCACGTCGCGATGGTTCTTCGCCGCCGAGCGCAGCATGGTCGGGCCGCCGATGTCGATGTTCTCGATCGCGTCGGGCAGCGTGCAGTCGTCCTTGGCGACGGTCTGCTGGAACGGGTACAGGTTGACCACCAGCAGGTCGATGGTCGGGATGTCGTGCTGGGCCAGCGCGGCCATGTGCTCCGGCAGGTCGCGGCGCGCCAGGATGCCGCCGTGGACCTTCGGGTGCAGCGTCTTGACGCGGCCGTCGAGCATCTCGGGGAAGCCGGTGTAGTCGGCCACCTCGGTGACCGGCAGGCCGGCGTCGGCGAGCAGTTTGGCGGTGCCGCCGGTGGACAGCAGCGTCACGCCGAGCGCATGCAGTTCGCGCGCGAAGTCGACGATGCCGGTCTTGTCGGAAACGGAGAGAAGGGCTTGCTTGATCATGGTGATGGAGGACGCTTCAAAGTAAACCGTGCTGCTGCAGCTTCTTGCGCAGCGTATTGCGATTGATGCCGAGATAGGCCGCGGCCAGCGACTGGTTGCGGTCGGCACGCGCCATCACCGTCTCCAGCAGCGGCCGTTCCACCGCCTCCAGCACCATGTTGTACATGTTCGACGGCTGCTCGCCGTCCAGATCGCGGAAATAGGCGCTCAGGCTGTCCCGGATGCATTGGTCGATAACATTGCGGCTCATGCGGCAAGCAACTCCCTGTTGTTGTTGTTCGATGCGCCGGTCTGTGCTTCGCCTTCGTCGACATACACCAGCCGGTCGGACAGCGCGGCCTGCTCGTCGAAGAAAGCGTTGACGGCGGCCAGCTGCGCCTCGGTGCTTTCCAGTGTGTTCATCCGGTGCCGGAACAGATTGGCACCCTTGAGTCCGCGCGTGTACCAGGCAATATGCTTGCGCGCGGTACGCACGCCGGTGAATTCGCCATAGAAGGCGTAGTGGTCCTGCAGATGCGCGTTCATGATGGCGCGGATCTCGGCCACTTCCGGCGCCGGCAGCAGCTCGCCGGTGGCCAGGAAATGCGCGATCTCGCGGAACAGCCACGGGCGTCCCTGCGCGGCGCGGCCGATCATGATCGCGTCGGCGCCGGTAACTGCCAGCACGTGGCGCGCCTTCTGCGGCGTGGTGATGTCGCCGTTGGCGACCACCGGGATGCGGATCGCATCCTTGACCGCGGCAATCGTCTCGTACTCAGCCTCGCCGTGGTACAGGTCCGCGCGGGTGCGGCCATGCACGGTCAGCATGCTGATGCCCGCCGCTTCCGCCATGCGCGCGACGCGCACCGCGTTGCGGTTCTGCCGGTCCCAGCCGGTGCGGATCTTCAGCGTGACGGGCACGCGGTCGCCCACCGCGCCGACCACCGCCTCGACGATGCGCACGACCAGCGGCTCGTTCTGCAGCAGCGCCGAGCCGGCCGCGACATTGCAGACCTTCTTGGCCGGGCAACCCATATTGATATCGATGATCTGCGCGCCGCGGTCGACGTTGTAGCGCGCCGCCTCCGCCATCATGCCGGGCTCGGCGCCGGCGATCTGCACCGCGATCGGCTCGACCTCGCCGTCGTGGTTGGCGCGGCGCATGGTCTTTTCGCTTTTCCACAGCTGCGCGTTCGACGCCACCATCTCCGAGACCGCATAGCCCGCGCCGAGCGTCTTGCACAGCTGGCGGAAGGGGCGGTCCGTGACGCCGGCCATCGGCGCGACGAACAGGTTGTTGCGAAGTTGGTGAGGTCCGATTTGCACGGCTAGGGTCCGGCGACGTCCAGAAAGGCTGGCCGTGACCGGGCGCCACTGGGCGGTGTCACGGATCGAATGGCGAAAGGCATGCCCGGCCGAAGCAGCGTCGGCGGTGAAGCGGGGGGCATGTGCGAGGGCGGGATTTTACCGCTAAACCGGCCGGCTGCCCAATAAATAAGCAGGGCCGATGTGCTGCGGCGCGACATGGGACCGGAGCGGCCGGGAGCCGGCTCCGAACTCCCGACGACTCGTTGCGCCAGCGGGATCAGCGGCGCATGCCGTAGATCATCTGATGCGCCAGCGCGTGCTTCAGCGGCGACAGGCAGGCCAGCGCTGCCAGCGAGGCGCCGCGCGCGTGCGCGGCCAGCGGATAGGGAATGCCGAACACGCGCGGCAGAAGGTCGGTGACGCCGATGGTCACCGCGCGATCGAGCCGGTGGCGTGCGCCGAATGCGGCCAGCGCCTGCGGCGTGCAGGCGGTGCGCAGCTCGTCGGCCAGCGCGAAGGCATCGCGCAGCCCCAGGTTCAGCCCCTGGCCGGCGACCGGATGCAGGGTCTGCGCGGCGTTGCCGATCGCCACCAGCCGGCCCTTGACGGTCAGCTCCGCGGCATTGAGGCCCAGTGGGAAGGCGTGACGCTTGCCGACCCGCGTGAAGCGTCCCATGCGCGGACCGAAGACCTCGCCGAGCTCGGCCAGGAAGCGGGCGTCGTCCAGCGCCAGGCGCCGCGCGGCCTCCTCGGGCGAGCAGCACCAGACCAGCGCGTAGCCCGAGCCGCCGTCGCCATGCGGGTCGTCGTCCAGATCGTGCGGCAGCAGCGCCAGCGGCCCCTGCTCGGTGAAGCGTTCCCAGGCCCAGCCGGGCAGCGGATGGCTGCAGGCGACATGCGAAACGATCGCGGTCTGCCCATAGTCGCGGCGGCGCGTTCCCGTGGCGCCGGCCGCGGCCGTGCGCGCGACCTGCTGATGGAACAGGCCGCCCTCGGCCTGCACCGCCAGGCTCGCGCCCAGGCGCACCGGCTGGCCGTCGGGACCGGCGCCGCGCAACTGCACCGGCGCGGTGTCCGGCGAACCCGCGGCGACGGCCTCGGCCGCGGCGCCCGCGGGGCCGTGCCTGGCTTCGGGCGGAAAGCCTCCGTCCATCCGGTCGGTCCGGTCGATCTGGTCGATGGCATCGATGCGCGTGTCGAACGCGCGCACCAGCCGCTGCTGGCCGCCGGCACGTCCAAGTGCGTGCTCGAGCGCCGCGCACAGGTCGCCGTAGCGGACCACATAGCCGAGCGCCGGAATGCCGTAGTCGTCGTGATGCAGCTTGACGTGGCCGAAGCGGCCGCGCTGCGACACATGGATGTGCTCGATCGGCGTGGCCGCCACGGGCCACGCATCGAGCTGCGCCAGCAGATCGCGGCTGCCGTGCGACAGCGCGATCGCGCGCGGATCGCGGGCGGCGCGCGCCGGCGTGGCGGCGTCGATCAGCGCGATACGCCAGGGGCTGGTCTGCAGCAGCCGGCAGGCCAGCGCGAGGCCCACCGGGCCACCGCCGACGATGGCGATGTCGCAGGCGTCGCCGTGCAGTTCAGGGCTGGGCTGGTTCATCGTTGGCACCTCCGGCAGCGGCGCTTTCCGGCCCGCCGCGCTGCCAGCACACCACGTCCTCGCGCGTCCTGCCGTTGCGCGCATCGCGCAGGGCGTTGTCGAGCAGGGTCTGATCGAAGCCCGGCATTGCGCGCAGCCGTGCCAGCAGCGCCTCGTGGTTGACGGCGTCGAGCGGCGTCACGCAGCCTTGCTGGCGGCCGTCGGGGCGTTCCTCGCCGATCAGGATCAGCCAGGCCTTGCCGGTCCACGGCGCGCGCCGCGAGACCCGCGCGACCACGCGCTCCAGCGCCTGCCATTCGACCTCTTCGCGCTGGCCGTCGGGACGATGGACCACCAGGCGGTCGTCGAACAGATTGACGATGAACGGCTGTTCCGGCTCCGCCTGCGTTCGCGACGCCGTCGCGTTGTCATCGGCGCCGCCGAACAGTTTTCTCAACCAGCTGACCATTACAACTCACTCCGTTCGCGCATCAGCGCCTCTATCTCGTCGGCGTCGACCGGGACGCCGCGGGTCATCAATTCACAGGGACCGTCGGCCGTGACCACCGCGTCGTCCTCGATGCGGATGCCGATATGCCAGTAGCGCTCCGGTACGTCCTCGGCCGGGCGGACGTAGATGCCGGGCTCGATCGTCAGCACCATGCCGGCCTCGAGCGGGCGCCACGGGCGTTCGCCTTCGGTGGGGGCCGGGCCGGGCACGCGGTACTCGCCGACGTCGTGCACGTCCATGCCGAGCCAGTGCCCGGTGCGGTGCATATAGAAACGCCGATAGCTGCCGCTGGCGATCACGTCGTCGACGCCGCCTTCCTTGTTCCGGTCCAGCAGGCCGGTGTCGAGCATGCCCTGCGCCAGCACGCGCACCGCCGCGTCATGCGGCACGTTGTACGGCACGCCGACGCGCGTCTGGTCGATGGCAGCCTGCTGCGCGGCCAGCACCAGATCGTAGAGCTCGCGCTGCGCCGGCGAGAAGCGGCCCGACACGGGGAAGGTCCGCGTGATATCGGACGCGTAGCCGTCCAGTTCGCAGCCGGCGTCGATCAGGCACAGGTCGCCGTCGCGCAGTTCGGCCGGGCCGGCGCGATAGTGCAGCACGCAGGCATTGGGGCCGGCGGCGACGATCGAGTTGTAGGCCACGCTCTGCGCGCCGTTGCGGCGGAACTCGTACAGCAGCTCGGCTTCCAGATGGTATTCGCGCAGGCCGGCGCGGCTGGCCTGCATCGCGCGCACATGGGCCTGGGCCGAAATCTGCGCGGCGCGGCGCATGATGTCGAGCTCGCCGGCGTCCTTGAACAGCCGCATCTCGTCGAGCAGCGTGCGGATGTCGAGCGCGCTCGACGGCGCCACCACGCCGGCGCGGCCCTGCGTGCGCACCGCGTCGAGCCAGCGGCGCACCTGCATGTCGATGCGGGTCGAAGCGGCCAGCGGATACGCGATCAGATTCTGGTTGGCGAGCAGCTGCGGCAGCTGGGCGTCGATCTCCTCGATCGAGTGGGCCTCGTCGAAGCCGAACACCTCGCGTGCCGCTTCGGGGCCGTAGCGGAAGCCGTCCCAGATCTCGCGCTCTTCGTGCTTGGGGCGGCAGAACAGGATGCTGCGGTCGCTGCCGCCGGCCGGCACGGCGATCAGCACCAGCACCGACTCGGGCTCGGTGAAGCCGCTCAGATAGTAGAAGTAGCTGTCGTGCCGGTACGGGAAGTCGCTGTCGCGGTTGCGCATCGCTTCCGGGGCCGTGGGCAGGATCGCCACGCCGCCGCCGGCGGCGCGCAGGTGGTCGAGCACGCGGGCGCGGCGCGCGCGACAGGCCTGGAGAAGGGCGGAATCTGGTGCGGACATGAGGGGACCGACTCGCATCGGGCAGGCAGTGGGCAATGGCCCGATTCTAACGCCGCTCGTTGCCGAGGTTGACGTGCGCGGCGAGGAGGTCTCGCCGATGCCTCCACGTCGTTCCTGCGCAGGCGGGGGCCTCAGGGACGTCGAGGGCCGCGCGCCAGGCCGCCGAGCCGCGCCTGCGCGGCAACGACAGGCGATGACAGCCGTTGAGAGCGCGGCGCGTCCTAGCGCGACAGCGCGGCGTCCAGCGCGGCCAGCTGCGCGGGCGTGCCGACGTTCTCCCAGCGGCCCGCGAAGCGCTCGCCGGTGGCCAGGCCCGCCGCAATGGCCGCGCGGTAGAACGGCGTCATCGGCACCTTCTGCCCGGGCGCGATGCCGGCGAAGGTGCGCGTGTCGTACAGGCCGATATTGCCGAAGGTCAGGCGCGCAGCGCCCTCGGCCAGCGGCGCCTCGCCCGGCAGCGACAGCTTGCCATCGGCGCCGAGCGCGAAATCGCCCTCGGGGTGGAACGGCGGATTGGGCACCATCACCAGATGCATGCGCGGTTCGGGCGAGGCCGCCATCGCCGCGGCGCGCGGCAGCAGCGCGCGGAAGTCGTAGTCGCAATAGATGTCGCCCGATACCGCGACGAAGATCTCGCCCCTGCCATCGCGGCCGGTGCCGTCGTCCGCACCGCCATCGCCGATCTCGCCATCGCCACCGGTGCCTTCCCGCAGCAGCGGCAGCGCCTGCGCGATGCCGCCCGCGGTTTCCAGCGCCTCGCCCTCCGCCGAATAGGCCAGCCGCACGCCGAAGCGGCTGCCGTCGCCGAGCGCCGCCTCGATCTGCTCGCCAAGCCAGGCGTGGTTGATGACGATCTCGGTCAGGCCGGCGCGGGCCAGCGCCTCGATGGTCCAGACGATCAGCGGCTTGCCCCCGACCTGCAGCAGCGGCTTCGGGCAGCCATCGGTCAGCGGGCGCATGCGCTCGCCGCGTCCGGCGGCGAAGATCATCGCTTTCAAATCAGGGTCTCCAGGACGAGCAGGGTGGCCATGCCGCCGGCGATGGTCCAGCCGATGCTGCGCGTGCGCGCGGCGATCACGATGGCCACCACGCCGGCGATCAGGCGGGCATTGTCGAGGCCGATGGCCAGCTGGCCATCGCGCATCAGCAGGTCGGGCGCGATCAGCGCCGACAGCATCGCCGCCGGCACGAACTGCAGCGCGGTGCGGAACCACGCCGGCAGACGCACCTTGCCTTCGACGGCGATAAAGGACAGGCGGATCAGATAGGTGGCCAGGCCCGCGGCCGCCATCACGCCGAGCAGCATCCACGGGCTCATGCGGTGCGCTCCTTGCCGGCGGGGCCGCTCTGGCGCGGCAGCAGCAGCATGCCGACCGCGATGCCGCCCAGCGCCGCCGCCATCAGCCCGAGCTTGTGCGGCACGTTGAAGCACAGCACCGCCAGCACGCTGGCGGTTACCGCCGCGGCGATGTGCGAGCGGTGCTTCAGGCCGGGCACGATGATCGCGATGAAGGTCAGCGGCAGGAAGAAGTCCAGCGGCCAGTGGCGCGGCACCTGGGCGCCGACCAGCACGCCGGCCAGCGTCGACAGTTGCCAGCTGCTCCACAGCGCGAAGCCCGCGCCGAAGAAGTACCAGTGCCGGTAGCGCCGTTGCACCGGGTCGTCGCCGAGCCGCCGGGTCATCGCGGCAAAGGCCTCGTCGGTCAGCAGATAGGCGATCAGCGCCTTCCAGCGGCGCGGCAGATGCGCCAGCGCGGGAGCGATGGTGGCCGAGTAGAGCGCGTGGCGCAGATTGACCATCGCGACCGTGGTGGCGACGATCGCCGCCGGCGTGCCCGCCGCCCACAGCTGCGTCAGGATCATCTGCGAGGCGCCGCCGAAGACGATCGCGCTCATCGCGCAGGCCAGCCACGCGGGCATGCCGGCGCCGACCGCCAGCACGCCGTAGATCAGGCCGAACGGCACCACGCCCAGCAGCATCGGCGCCAGCGCGCGCACGCCGGCCCACCATTCACCGCGCCGGGTCGGGCCGCTTTCCGCGTCCATCAGAAGGTATAGCCCGCCGGGCGCTCGACGCCTTCGAGCGTATCGAACAGCCGCACCAGCTTGCGCAGCTCGCCGTAGCGGCCGGCCACCGCGCGAGCGTACTTCAGCACCAGCGGCATGTTGGCCAGGTAGCCGTCCTTGCCGTCGCGATGGTAGAGGCGCGCGAAGATGCCGAGCACCTTCAGATGGCGCTGCAGACCCATCCATTCGAAGTCGCGATAGAACTCGCCGAAGTCGCCGGCCACCGGCAGGCCCGCCTTGCGGGCGCGCTCCCAGTAGCGGATCAGCCAGTCCAGCTGCAGCTCCTCGTCCCATTCGATATAGGCGTCGCGCCACAGCGAGACCGCATCGTAGGTGATCGGGCCGATCACCGCGTCCTGGAAGTCGAGGATGCCGGGGTTGCCGCCCTTGTCGTCCCCGTCGAGCACCATCAGGTTGCGCGAATGGTAGTCGCGGTGCACGTAGACCTGCGGCTGGGCCAGGTTGTTGGCGAGCAGGGTTTGCATGACCTCGCTCAGGTCCGCCTGCTGGCCGGCATCGAGTTCCACGCCCAGATGGCGCGCCACGTACCACTGCGGGAACAGGTCCAGCTCGCGCTGCAGCAGTTCGCGGTCGTAGGCGGGCAGCGCGCCCGGCCGGGTCGCGGCCTGGATCCTGACCAGCGCCGCGGCGGCGTCGCCGTACAGCGTGCGCGCGGTGGTGATGTCCAGCTTCGACAGATAGGTGGTGTTGCCAAGGTCCGCCAGCAGCAGGAAGCCCTGCGACAGGTCCTGCGCCAGCACGGTCGGCACCGTGACGCCGGCCTCGCCGAACAGCGCGGCGACATGGATGAAGGGGCGGCAGTCCTCGCGGGCGGGCGGGGCGTCCATCGCGATCACGGTCGGATGCGCGGGATTGTCGGTGCGCAGCCGGAAGTAGCGGCGGAAGCTGGCGTCGGCCGAAGCCGGTACGCACGATTCGGGATCGATGGACCAATCCGGAGCGAGTCCGGACACCCACGCTTTGAGCTGGTCCTGGCGCGGGTCGAGGGGAAGTGCTGCCATGCCGGAAAGGGTCGATAAGTTGCCCCGTATAATACCCGACCAGACCCGGGCGCCGGGCGGCTCCCAGGTGGGCCGTCCTGTGCCTGGCAGCCTGTTTGGACGGTGGCTGCGGCGGTTCTGCGCAACCGTCCCGCCGTCCGACCGACGACCCGCTCGCATGACCGAACAACAACGATCACCGAATCACACCGCAATCCAGGCGCCGGGCCGCCAGCCCGGGCGCCGGCCAGTCCGGGCCCTGCGTCCGCTGGTGCTGGCCATGGCCGGCTGGTCGCTGGGCGCGCAGGCGCAAGGCCAGGCGGTCGGCTCGGCGATTCCCGCGCTGCCGGCGGCGGAGCCGACGGCCGAGGCAGCGGACCCGCGCCAGCCCCCGCGCCCCGGCGAACTGATCCCCTACCTGTCGGAGCCGGCCACCTGGCGCAGCGCCGAGGGCGATCCCAGCGCGCCGACCTATGTCTCCGGCGACAGCATGACCGGATACAACGAGCGCGGCCTGGAACTGCAGGGCAATGCCGAGCTGCGCAGCGACGGCGCCGTGATCAAGGCGGACAAGCTGACCTACGACCAGGACAGCGACGAGGCGCTGGCGACCGGCAACGTCCGGCTCTCGCGCGAAGGCACGCTGGCGGTCGGCCCCGAGGCCAGGCTGCGCGTCGAGGCCAACGAAGGCTACATGCTGTCGCCGGACTACTACTTCCAGCAGACCGGCGGCTCGGGCACGGCCGAGCGCATCGACTTCCTGACCAAGGACCAGAGCACCATCCAGCGCGCCACCTACACCACCTGTTCGCCCGACAACGCGGACTGGTACTTCAGCGCGCGCCAGCTCGACCTGGACAGCGACCGCCAGGTCGGCACCGCGCACGGCGCCGTGCTGCGCTTCTTCGATGTGCCGATCCTGGCCGCGCCGGCGGTGACCTTCCCGCTGACCGACGAGCGCCGCAGCGGCTTCCTCGCACCGCTGATGGCCTACAGCTCCCGTTCGGGCTTCGACCTGACGGTGCCGTACTACTTCAATATCGCGCCGAACCGCGACCTGACGCTGTATCCGCGCGTGATGAGCGAACGCGGCGTGCAGCTCGGCGGCGACTTCCGCTATATCGGCAACGGCTATGCGGGGCGCATCCGCGGCGAGTTCCTGCCCAACGACCAGAAGACCAACTCGGACCGCTGGCTGTACTCGATCCAGCATAGCCAGAACCTTGCCAAGGGCCTGAACGCCTATGTGAACCTGAACCGGGTATCGGACGACCGCTATCCGGACGACCTGACGCGTACGGTCGCGCAGTCGACGCTGCGGCAGTACACGCAGGAGGGCGGGGTCACCTACAACTGGCAGGACTTCTCGTTGCTGGCGCGGGTGCAGACCTTCCAGACGCTGGCGCCGAGCCAGCCGACCTACGAGCGCGTGCCGCAGTTGAACGGCAAGTTCACGCGCTACAACTGGGGCGGCTTCGACGTGCAGGTCGAGGCCGACTACACGCGCTTCCGCATCCCGCTGACGAGCACCGGCTTCCAGCAGCCGCAGGGCGAGCGCGTCTTCATCCAGCCGTCGATCAGCTATCCGATCGTGCGCCCGGGCTGGTTCGTGACGCCCAAGGTCATGTTCAACGCGGCCCAGTACCAGATGGAGCCGTCGACCAACACGCCGGGCGCCAACAACACGCTGACGCGCTCGGTGCCGACCTTCAGCCTCGACGGCGGCATGACGTTCGAGCGCGACGCGCCGACCATCAGCCGGCTGTTCGGCACCAAGTACCTGCAGACGCTCGAACCGCGCCTGTTCTACGTCTACACGCCGTTCCGCGACCAGAGCGCGTTCCCGCTGTTCGATACGGTGCAGTCGGACTTCGGCTACGGGCAGATCTTCAGCGAGAACCCGTTCACCGGCTACGACCGCATCGCCGACAACAACAAGCTGACCGCGGGCGTGACCACCCGCCTGATCGAGTCCGAGACGGGTATCGAACGCTTCCGTGGTACGCTGGCGCAGCGCTTCGACTTCAGCGGCCAGCGCGTGCAGCTGACCGGCACGTTGGACGACGCCGAGAGGGGCTATTCCGACCTGCTGGCGGCCACCACGATCCAGCTGTTCCGCGGCTACTACATCAATGCCGGGATGCAGTACAACCCGGAAAACGACCGGGTGATCCAGTCGAACATCGCGTTCGCCTGGCGGCCCGAGGCGCGCAAGCTGCTGAACATCGGCTATCGCTACCGGCGCCCGACCGCGGTCACCGACAATACCGCGATCGACCAGTTCGAGATCTCGAGCCAGTGGCCGATCACGCGGCGGACCTACGGCATCGGGCGTGTCGCCTACGACATGAGCGCCAACCAGCTGGTCGATACGCTGCTGGGGCTCGAATATGCCGCCGACTGCTGGGTCGGCCGGATCGCCTACCAGCGTTTTCGCAATACCACGCAGGGCTACACCGGCCGGGTGTTTCTGCAGGTGGAGTTCCGCGGCCTGTCGAAGATCGGCTCCAATCCGCTGGATATCATGAGGTTGAACGTGCCGGGCTACGAGCCTGTCTCGGCCGCGCCGATCCCTCAGACCCAGTTCGACCATTACGAATGACGGACCATGATGAAGCGTCAAGCAGTTTCCGTATTTTCCGTTGCCGCGGCTTCGTCGCGGCGTTCGCGCGGCATCGTGCTGTCGGCATTGCTAGCCTGCGTGGCCGTTCCGGCGGCGGCGCAGCTCAAGGCACCCGGCGGGTCCGGCTCCACACCGCGCGCCACCGGCATCTTCGTGCCGCAAGGCTCGCAGGCCACGCCGCCGACCTCGCCCACCCAGCCGCGGCTGGGTTCGGGGCAGCGCACCGGCCGCTCGCAACTGGTCGACGAGGTGGTGGCGGTGGTCAACAACACCGTGATCACGCGGCGCGAGCTGCTCGATAGCGCCGACGAGATCGAGAACCAGCTGCGTACGGCCGGCCGTCCGATTCCGCCGCGGGAGGAACTGCTCGGCGACGTGCTGGAACGGCTGGTGATGGAGCGCGTGCAGACCCAGGCCGCGCAGGACGCCGGCATCCGCGTGACCGACCAGGAGGTCGACCGCGCGATCGAATCGGTCGCGCAGCAGAACCGCATCAGCGTGGCCGATCTGCGTGCGCAGGTCGACCGCAGCGGCATGACCTGGGACAAGTACCGCAGCGAGCTGCGCAAGCAGGTGCAGGTGATCCGGCTGCGCGAGCGCGAGGTCGATTCCAAGGTGCAGGTGTTCGACGGCGAGATCGACAACTATCTGGCCGCGCGCGCGGCACGCAGCGGTGCCGCCCCGACCGGCGAGCCGCAGTACGACGTCGCCCAGATCTTCGTGCGCGTGCCCGAGGGCGCCAGCGAGGCGCAGAAGGCGCAGCTGCGCGCCAAGGCGGAAGGGCTGCTGAAGCAGGCCCAGGGCGGCGCCGACTTCGCGCAGCTGGCACAGAACAATTCCGACGGCGCCGAAGGTCCCAAGGGCGGCTCGCTGGGCTACCGCGAAATCGGCCGCCTGCCGGCGCAGTTCGCCAACGCCGTGCTCGACCTGCAGCCGGGCAAGGTGGTGCCGGAGGTCGTCGAAAGCCCCGCCGGTTTCCATGTGCTCAAGCTCGCCGGCAAGCGCACCGCGCCTGCCGGCGGCGATGTCGCGCCGAGCCGCATCACCCAGACCCAGGTGCGCCATATCCTGATCCGCACCGGCCCCAACATGCCCGAGGCCGAGGCGCGCCGCCAGCTGTCCACGCTGCGCGAACGCATCCAGCACGGCACGCAGTTCGCCGATGTCGCCAAGCGCTATTCGCAGGACGGCTCGGCACAGAACGGCGGCGAGCTCGGCTGGGTGTCGCCCGGCGAGCTGGTCCCCGAGTTCGAGCAGGCGATGAACCGGCTGCGCCCGGGCGAGGTTTCCGAGCCGGTCACCAGCCAGTTCGGCGTGCACCTGATCCAGGTCGAAAACCGCCGCGAGGTCGAGGTGTCGCCGGAGAAGCAGCGCGACTTCGCCCGCGCCGAGGTGCGCGAGCAGAAGCTGCGCGCCGCCTACGAGGACTGGCTGCGCCAGCTGCGCGAGGCCGCCTATGTCGAATACCGGACCAATCGCGAGGCGTCCCGTTAAGGGACTCGCGAACGGACCGGCCATGGGACCCGCCACAGGACCCGCCATAGGACCTGCCATGGGACCCGCCAAGGGCTCCGTTTCGCGACCACGATGACCGCGCCGCCTGCCACACCCTCCTCCTCGCCCGCCCCGTCCGTCCCATCGCATCCGGCCGCGCCGCTGCCGATCGCGATCACGACCGGCGAGCCGGCCGGCATCGGGCCGGACATCACGATCCGCGCGGTGCTGGAGCTGGCCGGCGGGCAGGGCGGTCCGCGCTTCCATGTGCTGGGCGACGCGCGGCTGCTGGCCGAGCGGGCCGCGGCGCTCGGACTGGCGCAGGCGTGGCAGGCCAAGCTCGATGCGGGCGAGGCGGTGGTCGAAGATATTCCGCTGGCGGCTCCATGCACGCCGGGCGTGCTCGACGCGCGCAACGGCCGCCATGTGCTGGCGCTGCTCGATGCGGCGCTGGCCGGCCTGCTGCCCCAACCGGGGCAGGCCGCCCGCTATGCGGCCGTGGTCACCGCACCGGTGCAGAAGAGCACCATCAATGACGCCGGCGTGCCCTTCACCGGCCATACCGAATATCTGGCCGAGCGGGCCGGCGTGTCGCGCGTGGTGATGATGCTGGCCGGCCCGCAGCCGGCGCATGCCAATGCGATGCTGCGGGTGGCGCTGGCCACCACCCATCTGCCGCTGCGCGCGGTGCCCGATGCGCTGGACGTGCCGATGCTGCTCGAGACGTTGACGATCGTCGACAACGATCTGCGGGGCCGCTTCGGCCTGACCCATCCCCGCATCCTGGTGACCGGCCTGAACCCGCACGCGGGCGAGAGCGGCCACCTCGGGCGCGAGGAGATCGACATCATCGCGCCGGCGCTGGCGAAGGCGCGCGAGGCGGGCATCGACGCGCGCGGCCCCTATCCGGCCGACACGCTGTTCCAGCCCCGGCTGCTGCGCGATGCCGACTGCGTGCTGGCGATGTACCATGACCAGGGCCTGGCGCCGCTGAAATACGGCACCTTCGGCCATGGCGTCAATATCACGCTGGGCCTGCCGTTCATCCGCACCTCGGTCGACCACGGCACGGCGCTGGACCTGGCCGCCACGGGCCGCGCCGAGCACGGCAGCATGATCGAGGCGATCCGCTGCGCCATCGGGATGGTCGGCCATACCGGGCGGCGCCTGCACGGCGAGCCGCCGGCCGGACACTGAAGAGACATCGATGCGTTCCCCTGTTCACCAGGGCCATACGGCCCGCAAGCGATTCGGCCAGAACTTCCTGGTCGACGACAGCATCATTCATGGCATCGTCAATGCCGTCGATCCGCAGGCGGGCGACCTCGTCGTCGAGATCGGTCCCGGCCTGGGCGCGCTGACCGAGCCGCTGCTGGAGCGCCTCGATCATCTGCACGTGATCGAACTGGACCGCGATCTGGTCGAACGGCTGCGCCGCCGCCACGGCGACCGCATGACGATCCACGCCGGCGATGCGCTCGCCTTCGACTTCGACGAGCTGAAGCAGCCCGGCCGCCCGCTGCGCATCGTCGGCAACCTGCCGTACAACATCTCCAGCCCGCTGCTGTTCCACCTGATGGAGTTCGCCGACCACGTGCGCGACCAGCATTTCATGCTGCAGAAGGAAGTGGTCGAGCGGATGGTCGCCGAGCCGGGCAGCAAGGCATTCGGGCGGCTGTCGATCATGCTGCAGGTCCGCTACCACATGGAGTACGTGCTCGACGTGCCGCCGGAGTCGTTCAACCCGCCGCCCAAGGTCGATTCGGCGGTGGTGCGGATGATTCCGTGGCCGCGCCATGAGGACGGCCGGCTGCGCTCGCCGTACGCCGCCTGCGACATGACCGTGCTGGGCGATCTCGTCACCGCCGCGTTCTCGCAGCGCCGCAAGGTGCTGCGCAACACGCTGTCGATGCTGCGCGATCATGTCGACTTCGACGCGATCGGCTTCGACCTGGGCCGCCGCGCCGAAGAGGTGCCGGTCGCCGAATACGTCGAGCTGGCCAATCGCATCGGCGGGTAAGGCGGCCCCGCCGTTGCCCTTGCGGGCTTCCTTTGCCGCTTCTTTCGCCGTCCCCTCCGCCGTCCCCTTCGCCGTTCGCTTTCCTCTGCCTTCCTTCCCGGTTCGCCGGCGGCCGCGGTCCAGCCGACCACCGCTGCAGCGCGCGAAAGAACCCCGCCCGAATGCTAAAGCCCGCCCTCCGGCGCGGATGAGAATCGCGCCGCGACAGGCCGAATGCCCCGTCGCCCGATCCCTCAACCGCAAAGGAGCGCGAGCATGCATGCACGCCTTACCACGACCCAGCCACCGCTGTTCCAGCCCGGCCCCGTGCCTGACGCCGTCCACCGTGCTGACCGCGGCGCCGGCGGCTCCGAAGCCGGCCGCGAACTGACGCTGGCGCTTCGGCGCCACGATGGGCCGGCGGTCCGCGAGTGGCTTGCCCGCGAGCCGACGGCGGTCGGCTGGCGCGACGAGCAGGGCAACACGCCCTTGCACACGGCGATCCGGTCGCGTTGCGAACCGGAGCTGATCAATACGCTGCTTGCCCATCGGGCGGATCCCGCCATCACCAACGGCGACGGCGATACCTGCATGCATCTGGCGCTGGGCATGCGCCCGACCATGCCGGCGGTGGTCCAGTCCTTGTTGGACCACGGGCGCTGGTTCGGCGGCGGCATCGGGCTCGGCGCGCTCGGCAAGCCGAACCGGCACGGCAGGACCGCGCTGGAGCTCGGCAGGGATGTGGGCGGCGCGCCGGCATCCGGCCATGCGGCGGTTCTGCCGGCGCTCGAGTCGGCGCTGGTGGAGTGGATGGAAGGGTTTCGCACCAGTGTGCTGGCCGCGATCGATGCCGACAATGCGGCCGCGGTGCGGCACCTGGTGACCACCGGCGGCTGGTGCCTCGATATGCCGCTGGCGGAAGAGCTGGATCTGTTGCAGCTGGCCTTGCGGTACGAGGCGCCGCGCGTGGCCTGCGACATCATCGACCTGGCGGCGGCGGTGGACAATCGCGTCGTGCTGGAACAGGCCAAAAGCCAGCTCGGCATGACGCCATTGATGACAGCGGTAGCGCTCAAAGCCGGCGCGCCATTCGCGCGCTTGCTGCTCCATGGCGTCCCCGTCGATGTCCAGGGGCCGTTCGGCCTCACGGCGCTGCATCTCGCCGCTGCGTCAGGTCAGCTGCATGCCGTGCGGCAGTTGGTGTCCTACGGCGCCCACCCGGACGCCCGCGACGAGACCGGCGCCACGCCGATCATGGCGGCAGCGTCGGCCGGACACCTGGACATCGTCAAGAGCCTGCGCGATGCCGGCGGCAACATCAACGGCCGCGATCGGCTGGGACGCACGCCGCTGATGTACGCGCACCTGGGCGACCAGCCGCTGGGCTTCATCTTGAAGATCATCATGGCGGGGGCGCGGACCGACATGGTGGATGGCGAGGGCCGGACCGTCAGGGACTATCAGCGCGAAAGCAATCTCCGTCGGGCGGCGGAGGGCAAGAGCACTTGCACCATCCTTTGAGGCCGCGGTGCGCCGCGCCGCGCCGACCGCGGCGCACCGCGGTACCGCGGCCCGGCGTGTCACCGCGTGCCCAGGGGCGCCGAGGCCCCGGGGCCGTCAAGGCCGGCTGGCGTCGCGCGTGGAGTTGCGCTCGATCAGCTCGATCTTGTAGCCGTCCGGGTCTTCGACGAAGGCGATCACCGTGGTGCCGCCCTTGACCGGGCCGGCCTCGCGCGTGACCTTGCCGCCCGCCGCGCGGATACGCTCGCAGGCGCCCGCGGCATCGTCCGTTTCCAGCGCGATATGGCCGTAGGCGGTACCCATCTCGTACTTGTCCACGCCATAGTTGTAGGTCAGCTCGAGCACCGCGGTCTCGCTCTCGGGGCCGTAGCCGACGAAGGCGAGCCGGTACTTGTATTCGGGATTGTCGCTCTCGCGCAGCAGCTGCATGCCGAGCACGCGGGTGTAGAAATCGATCGAGCGCTGCATGTCGCCGACACGGAGCATGGTGTGGAGGAGTCGCATGAATTGAAACCTTTGTGGATCGTTTTATAGGCGAGGACGTAGTTTAGTCGCATTTGACCGGTGAAGCAGGGCGACGGTCCCTCCCCGCGGCCCCTTGCCGCCTCCCTTCGCCGGCGCAGCGGGATCCGGATGCGGAACCCGCGGCCGAGGCCCGGCCGCCGTCGAAACCCGACATGCGGGCGCCATGTGTTAAGCAAAGCTGACGCAGCCACCTAAGATGGGCGCCTTTCAAACGGCGGATCGGAGAGCGGCGATGGTGATGATGGTCCTTGCGCAAGGCAATCCCGGCGGCATGGGGCCTGCCGCGGCAAATGGGGAGCCGCGGCGTGCGGGCGCTGGCCCCGACGAACCCGTGTACTACGACCCCGCCGCGCATGGCGACGTGAAGGCCTTTGGCCGATCCCCGGCATTCCCGCGATTCCGCAAGCAGTGCGAGAAGGCGGCCGCCAGCATAGCGGCCTGCGCCATGGCCGAGGACCTCAATCATCCGCTGCGCGGCGCCATCCATGCACTGGTGGAAGATCTCTTCGGCGACGATGTCGATGGCCCCGGGGCGCGCTTCCAGCCGCATCTGGAGCTTGCCTATACCGTCGTCAAGCCGGCGCTGGAGCGGATCGCTGCGCGATTGCACGATCCCCGGGTCTGCATGCCGTTGCGTACGCGGGTGATGCTTGCCCTGGCCGACAGCGTGCCCAAGTGCGGGCCCGGCGCGATCAATGGCATCGCCATGGCCGCCCACAAGCTCGATCTCGCCTGCGACAGCTCGCTGGCCGGCAGGGCGAGGGCGATCTTCCACGATGTCATGACGGAGCAGCTGCTTCGGCTGGTACTGCGCCAGGGCCACCGCGGTTGGGACACGCACCGTTTGCAGGCTTGCCTGAACGCGCTGTCCGAATGGCTTGGCCAGCCCGTCGTCAAGGATCCATTCGTCGCCGACCGTCCGCTGGAGGACTCCGACCGGCAGGCGCTGGCGGCCATCACCGAACCGGCAGAGGTGGCGCGCTTGACCGGAGCGATGCTGGCCCAATTGGCCGACGAGTATATGGAGGCCCTCAAGACGCGTATCGGCGCGGAGCATCCATTGTGGTCCGGGCAGGCGATTTCCGAGTCCGCCGTCGCGGCGGAGATCATGCCCCTGCTCGAAGACGATGCGCTGCTGCGCGACTTCGGATCCATCGAACTGGGGTCGCTGTTGCGCGAGCTCGGGCCCGACGAGCCCGGCGGCGGGTATCAGCTGTGTCCGGACCGGTCCCTGCTGCAATGGAACCTGGCGCGGACGCTGCGCGACATCGGTGTCCTGACCGGCGTGAAGTCCGACGTGTTGCGCCAGTGGAGCGAAGCGCCGCTGCAACCCGGCGGGCGGCCGCGCGACATGCAGTTGCATCGCTTCGCCGACGTCTTCTGGATCGAGAGCGTCCATGACGACCATGCCGTGCGTCTGCTGGAGCCGAGCGATCTGTGCCACCTCTACGAAGGCATGCGCATGCTTCCGGGACCGTTCGATGCGGAAGGTTTCCTGCGGCACGCCGGCAACCTGCTGCGCCGAGCGGTCGCCGCGCCGGACGGCGCCATCGTCGATGCATTGGGCGATTGCGTCGCCGCGGTTGCCGAGGGCGCCGAAGGCGATCCGGCCGGCGCCGAGGGGCTTGACCCCATCATCGAGGCGCTCAGGCGTTCGCCGCAAGCGTTCACGCAGTTCCAGCAACGGCTCGTCTCGGCGATGGCGTCGATGGCAGCGATGGCGCCGATGGCGGCCAGCGAGCCGGCGCCGGCTTCCACCGCATCACGCTGGCTCGCCTTGGCGCTGCGCTACCGCCTGCCGTTGCTGGCTTGCGCGGCGCAGCGGCGAAGCGCGCCAGAGGGCGATTGGCAACACGTGCGCCGCAATCCAGCCCGCTCGCCATTGCTCGGCGCCGCGAAGACGGGCGACGTCGCGATGCTGGCCGGGTTGATGGCCGGGGGAGCGCAGCTCGCGCCGGTGGCCTACGAAGCGATCGAGTTGGCCCGGCGCAGCGGCCATCCCGAGGCGGCAGACTTCGTGCAGGCGACGCTGGACGCGCAGGCGCAGACGATCGCCGCGATTCGCGCCGGCCGGTTCGATGCCGTGCAGGCCGCGCTGCCGGACACGCCGGGGCCGCACTTCCGGGACCTGAGCGGCGATCCGCCATTGAAGCATGCGATCGAGAAGGGGCAGTACGCCATCGCGGCATGGCTGATCGAACAAGGGGCCGATCCCAACGCAATGACAGCACACCGTGTGCCGCTGCTGTCCCTGGCGATCGCGCGCGGGGACATCGCCATGGTAGGCTTGCTGCTGCAGCACGCCGCCCGCGATGCCGGTCCGCGCCTGCACGCCATGCTGGACGAGGCCATCCGCGCGGCCTGCCAGGCACCGGACGACGTCGCCGTCGAGGTGTGCCGCCTGCTGCTGGCCGTCTCGCCCGCATGGTTGGCATCCCGCCAGCGGGACAGCTTGCCGTGGCAAGCGCTCGAAACGGCGATCCGTACTGGCCGCCACAAGCTGCTCGCGTACCTGATCCAGTCGCCTCTGGCCGTGGCGGCGAGATGGCAATGCTCGGGCGAGTCCTTGTTGCATCAGGCAAGTACGCTGGCCGATTCGGAATCGGCCTACCACCTGACGCGCATCCTGCTCGATGCCGGTTGCCGCTGGGCACCGGATGGCCGGCTGGCCAAGGCCTCCATGGACGCCGCCATCCGCGGCCGCAATGTGCCGCTGTGGACGTTGATGCTGCCCCATTGCAGCCAGGCACAGCGGATCGATGCCCTGACGGCGGTATGGCGGCTCGACCCTTGCACACCGCTGCTCGTACCCATTCTCGACACGCTCTCCCCCGAGCGCGCCGGATCGTGGCCCGAAGCGTCGATCGATGCGATTCTCGATAGCGCAATCGTCGCCGGCGGGGGCGACCGCCTGGCGGCGTGGCTCGCGCAACCGCCATTCGCCAAGGCCTATCCGGCCTGGTTGCGCGGCGCGTGGGAGCGCGCGATCAGCGCGGACAGCGGCCGGATGATGAGGCGCTTGCTGGCGCTGCCGGCGCGCGATGGCATCTCCCCGGCCGCCGCGATCCCCTGGGACTGGCTGCGGAACCCGGCCAATGCGGTGTTCGCGTCCAGGTTGGTCGCGTGCCTGTGGCAGTGGCGCGGGGCCCTTGGCAATGACGGCGACGCGGCGCTGGAGGAGCTCGCCTTCCGTGTCCGGCCGATCGACTGGGTCCAACAGCACGCCGCGACGCAGGAGACCGCCGATCGTGCGTTGATGGCGGTGCTGGGCGCAGTGCACACCGATGTGCAGGTCCTGCGCATGCTGCACTGGCCGCTGGTCAAGCCGCGAGCGCGCCATTTGGTGATGGCGCTGCGATCGCATCGCAACGAAATCGCCAAGGCCATATGGCATCGCCTGGACGAACAGGACCGTGCCGAGGTGCTAAGGGAACTGCCCGGCATGATTCGCGACGACTATCGGGCCGACAACGAGGACTGGCGCCGGCTCGCGCGGTGGTGGATCGAGCAAGGCGGCCATGCCGACATACCGGTCGATCACCGCGGAGGCGCGACGTTGCTCGTTGCCGCCGTCGAGTGCGGCGATGTCGAACTGGTGCGCGCCTGCCTCGAGCAGGGGGACTCGCTGCTGGCCCCGCTTGCCGACGGCCGGACCGCGCTCGATGTCGTGGCCGCCGAGGGCTCTCCGGAAGTGGCCGCCGCGGTGGTTGCCGGAATGAGGGCCGACCGGATCGGCGCCATCGTGAGCCGTGGCGCCGGAACGATCCGAGCCTTGATCGCGTGTCTGCAGCGGGTGGAGGCGATACACGGCTTCGATCCGAAACGATGGGATGCCCTGGCCCGGCGCGACGCCGTCGTTGTCGACCTGGTGGACTGCCTCGCCAGCGGTCCTCGGACCGCTGCAAAGCGCTTGATCGAACCGTTGGCGCCCCAGCTGCTGGCGCTGGCCCTGTGCTGTCCGCCAGCGGTCGTCGATCGGCTGGAAAACGCCACCGGGATATCGGTTGGCGGCAAGGCCGGACAGCGCCTGCTGCGCGACGCGGCGAGCGTCGGCGACTGGAACCGGATCGTCAAGGCGCTCAGGGCAGGCGCGCAATGGCATGACCTGCGGGAAGCGCGCGAGCTGCTCGGCAAGGCCATCGCCGACAACGCCATCGAGGTGGGACGCGACATGGATCTGCTGCTCGGCAAGCTGCGGGAAAAGGCCAGGGCGCGCAATCCGTTCAGCCGCCTGATTGCATTTCTGCGCCATGGACGCGATGCCTGGATCAACACGCCGTTGGCCAGCGGGGAAACGCTGCGTTCGCTGGCGGAGCGCTGGAGGCGGGACGGTTGGCTGTCGCAGTTGCGCCAATGCGGCGCAGCCAGTCGCGACAAGACGGTGGGGCTTGCCTCCGCCTAGCGCGGGCGCGGCGCCAGCGCGGCGAGCGGCACCGGTAGGGCCAGCGGTGGGGGCAGCGACAGCGACAGCCGGGGCGCCGCTTCAGAACGCCGGCAGGGCTTCCGGCGGATGGCTGCGCAACTGCGCGCGGGCGTCGCGGAACTCGGGGAAGATCGACGCCACCGTGTCCCAGAAACGCGGGCTGTGGTTCATTTCCTTCAGATGCGCCAGCTCGTGCGCGGCCACATAGTCGATCACCGACAGCGGGAAATGCATCAGCCGCCAGCTCAGGCGGATCTTGCCGTCCGAGGTGCAGCTGCCCCAGCGCGTATTGGCCGAACTCAGCGCGAAGGCGCGGTGGCGCACGCCGAGCTTTTCCGCATAGATATCGAGCCGTTCGGCCAGCAGGCGCTTGGCCTGGTGCTGCAGCCAGGCTTGCACGCGGTCCTTGATCTGTTGCTCGTCGGCCTGCTCCGGCAGCGCCAGATGCAGCACGCGTGCCTCGCCATCGAACAGCAGCGTACCGGTCGGCGAATCAAGGCGCAGCGTGATGGGTTTCCCGAGGAAGGGCAGGGTCGCGCCGTCGCGCCACTGCACCGCGGGCAGCACGCGCTGCGCGTCGCGCTGCTGCCATTCGGCAAGCTTGCCGAAGATCCAGCGCTGCTTCTCGGCGATGGCCGCCTCGATGTCGGCGATCGTGACCCAGCGCGGCGCCGTGATCGACAGCCCGCGGTCATCGATGACGAAACCGATGGTGCGCCGGGACGAACGCTTCAGCGTGTAGTGGAGCGGACGTTCGCCGAGCCGCAGCAGCCGGGCGTTGGGCTGGGGCGCCGGCCAGGGTGCCGTGGCAGGGCCGGCCGACGTGGTGCCATCGAGCGCGCTGGCCGCCGGCCGCGCGCCGGACGTGCCGGCGCCGGAATCCATCAACGGCAGTTCCATCTGGCCGTCCGCGGGTTCCGGAGCGCGGCGTGCCGGCTTCATGCAGGCTGCCCTCGCAGATAGCTCTCCGGATCGATGCGGCGCATGTCGCGCTCGATCCATTGCTCGACTTCCTGGTTCAGCATGTCGGCGGTCTTGTGCGCCGACGACAGCGGCGGGCCGATCGAGATCGTGATGGTGCCGGGGTACTTCAGAAACGAGTTGCGCGGCCACAGGCGGCCCGAGTTGACCGCGATCGGAATCACCGAGGCGCCGGTCTCGACCGCCAGGCGTGCCCCGCCGCTCTTGTAGCGCGGGTTTTCCATGCCGGCGGGGGTGCGGGTGCCTTCGGGGAACATGATGATCCACGCGCCTTCGGCGAGCCGCTCGCGGCCCTGGCGCACGGCCGAGGCGAAGGCGCGCGAACCGTCCTTGCGGTTGATATGGACCATCTTCAGCATGCCGAGCGCCCAGCCGAAGAACGGCACGAACAGCAGCTCGCGCTTGAAGACGAAGCACAGCGGCTTGGGCATCGTCGCCACCAGCGCCACGGTCTCCCACGCCGACTGGTGCTTGGACAGCAGCACCACCGGCTTGTCGATCATGGCCTGCAGATGCTCGCCGCCTTCGATGCGGTAGCGGATGCCGCAGATCAGCCAGGCGGCGCCGATCACCAGCTTGGGCCACCCGCGCACGAAGCGATAGCGCCGATTGGCGCTCATGAAGGGGAAGGCCAGGAAGCAGGCACAGGCATAGGGAGGCGTCAGTACCAGCAGGTACAACGCGAACAGCAGGGAGCGTAGAAAGATCATCGAGGGTTCGTCGAGTCAACCGGTGACGTGGCGGATGGCGAAGCGGCCGTGCCCGCGTGCGATGCCGCGGCGCCGTGGCGCGTGCCTTCGCCTTCGAGCAGCCAGCGCGAGAACGCGCGCAGATCGTCGTGGACCAGCGTGCCGGGCGGCAGGCCGCCCTTGGCCAGCGTGGCTTCGCCCTTGCCGGTGCGCACCAGATGCGGCGTGCAGCCGAAGGCGACGCCCGCCTGCAGGTCGCGCAGCGAATCGCCGACGATCGGCACGCCGCGTAGCTCGATGCCGAAGCGTTGCGCCGCCTGC
The DNA here is from genome assembly GCF_008632125.1 of Cupriavidus cauae. GTDB lineage: Bacteria > Pseudomonadota > Gammaproteobacteria > Burkholderiales > Burkholderiaceae > Cupriavidus > Cupriavidus cauae. The sequence continues at coordinate 73,883 of NZ_VWRN01000034.1, read as the reverse complement.
TGGATCAGGCCGGGTTTGGGCTTGCGGCAGTCGCAATCGTCCGCCGCGGTGTGCGGGCAGAAGAAGATCGCCTCGACGCGGCCGCCGAGGCGGGCCAGCGCCTTGTACATCTTCTCGTGCATCGCGTTGAGCGCGCTCATCTCGAACAGGCCGCGGCCGATGCCCGACTGGTTGCTGGCGACCACGACGCGGTAGCCGGCCTCGTTCAGCGCGGCGATCGCTTCCAGGCTGCCGGGGATCGGAATCCATTCGTCCGGCGTCTTGATGAACTGGTCGCTGTCGAGGTTGATGACCCCATCGCGGTCCAGGATCACGAATTTGGGCGGTGTCTGCGGCATGGCGGCGCTTCGGTAACGGGTACGGTCGATGCTGCTGGTTCTGCTGGCCGTGCTGCGGGCGCGGGTCAACCGGCCAGCTTCGAGATGTCGGCGACGCGGTTGGCCAGCGCGTGCAGCGAGGCCAGCAGGGCCAGGCGGTTGGCGCGCAGCCCTGCGTCCTCGGCCATCACCATCACGCCGTCGAAGAAGCGGTCCACCGCCTCGCGCAGCCGGGCCAGATCGCGCAGCGCGGCGGTGAAGTCGCCGCGTGCGAACGCCGCCTCGACCCCGGGCCGCACGCTGTCGATGGCGGCATGCAGCGCGCCTTCGGCATCCTCCTGGAACAGCGCGGGGGCGACCTCGCCGACGGCCTCGGTATTCTTGCGCAGGATGTTGGTGATGCGCTTGTTGGCGGCCGCCAGCGCGGCCGCCTCGGGCAGCGCGGCGAAGGTGCGCACCGCCTCCATGCGGCCGAGGATGTCGTCGAGCCGCTGCGGGCGCAGGCTGACCACCGCCTCGACCTCGTTGGTGGTGTAGCCCTTGTCCTTCAGGTAGCCGCGCAGGCGGTCGTACAGGAAGTCGGTGATGTCCTCGCGCGCGGGCTTGACCGCCGGCACGCCGGCGAAGGCCTGCTCGGTCAGCGCCAGCAGCGCGTCGATGCCCAGCGGCAGCGGCGTCTCGACCAGCATGCGCAGGATGCCCAGCGCATGGCGGCGCAGCGCGAACGGGTCCTTCTCGCCGGTCGGCTGCAGGCCGATGCCCCAGATGCCGACGAGCGTCTCCAGCTTGTCCGCCAGCGCCACCGCGATGCTGACGGCGTTCGAAGGCAGCGCATCGCCGGCAAAGCGCGGACGGTAGTGTTCGGAGCAGGCCAGCGCGACTTCCTCGGCCTCGTCGTCGTGGCGGGCGTAGTAGGTCCCCATCGTGCCCTGCAGTTCGGGGAATTCGCCCACCATATCGGTCAGCAGGTCGGCCTTGGCCAGTTCCGCGCCGCGCATCGCGGCCGCCTTGTCGACCGGCACGCCGGCCCTGGCCAGCGCATCGGCGATATGGCCGGCGATCTGCTGCAGCCGCTGCACGCGGTCCAGCTGCGTGCCGATCTTGTTGTGATAGACCACGTTGGCCAGCTGCGGCACGCGCGAGGCCAGAGTCTTCTTGCGGTCCTGGTCGAAGAAGAACTTGGCGTCGGCCAGGCGCGGGCGCACCACGCGCTCGTTGCCGCCGATGATCGACTGCGGCGTGTCGGTGGCCAGGTTCGACACGATCAGGAAGCGGTTGCGCAGCTGGCCGTTGGCGTCGGTCAGCGCGAAGTACTTCTGGTTGGTCTGCATCGTCAGGATCAGGCATTCCTGCGGCACGGCGAGGAAGGCCTCCTCGAAATGGCAGGCGTAGACCACCGGCCATTCGACCAGCGCGTTGACCTCGTCGAGCAGCGCGTCCGGCATGATCACGCGGTCCGCGCCGGCGGCGGCCAGCAGCTGCTCGCGGATGCGCTCGCGCCGCTGCGCGTAGCTGGCCAGCACCTTGCCCTGGTTCTCGAGCACGGCGGCGTAGCGCTCGGCGTGCGCGATCTCGATCTCGCCCTCGGACAGGAAGCGGTGGCCCAGCGTGCGGTTGCCCGCGGCCAGCCCGAGCACCGAGACGGGCACGACCTTGTCGCCGTGCAGCGCGATCAGCCGGTGGGCCGGGCGCACGAAGTTGACCGTGCTGCCGTCCGGGCGCTGGTAGCTCATCACTTTCGGAATCGGCAGCTTGCCGATGGTGTCGTCCAGCGCGGCCTGCAGGCCGTCGGCCAGCACCGCGCCGCGCGCGGTGTAGCGGTAGAACAGCGCCTCGGCCTTGCCGTCGGAGGCACGCTCCAGCGTCTGCCAGTCGATCGCCTCGACGCCGACCGACTTCGCCAGCGCGGCCAGCTTTTTGGTCAGCGGTGCGGTCGGCTCGCCGGCGGCGTCCAGCGCCACCGACACCGGCAGCACCTTCTCGCGCTGCTCGCGGTCCGGCGCGCTGGCGCGCACGCCGCTGATCAGCGCGGCCAGGCGGCGCGGCGTGGCGTACGGCGTTACCGTGCTGCCGTCATCGAGCAGGCCGCGTTCGGCGAGGCCGGCGAACAGGCCCTGGGCAAAGGCCTCGCCCAGGCGCGCCAGCGCCTTCGGCGGCAGCTCTTCGGTGTACAGTTCGATCAGCAGCGAATCGGTCAGGGGTTGCGACATGAATCGGTTCCAACGGTTTGTGGCGCACGCCGGCATCGGCGGCGCCGGAAGGGTTCAGCGGTGCTCAACAGCGCGGTTCGACGCCGGACAGCAGCCATAGCCCGTGCTGCTGGCGAAACTGCAGCGTGGTCGAGCGGCACGCGGACTGCGCATTGCCGGCCAGCTTCTCGCTGTTGGCGGAGAAGCGCGCGTACAGGCGGTGATGGCGGCGATCGTAGCGGATCTCGTCGATGCGACCGCCGATCCAGAAATCGATCCGCGGCGGCAGTTGCGAGGCCGAATGATAGGTCCGCACCAGGCGCCGTTGCCGGCCGTTGCGGTGCACGGTCTCGACCCAGGTCAGCGGATAGCGGATCGCGCTCTCATAGGCGCGCAGCGGCACGCGCCGCCAGCCCAGGTCCCTGGACCCGGACAGGTCGCAGGACATCGAGCGCACCAGCTGCGTCCACTGGTCGATCGCGTTGGCGGGCGGCTGCAGATGCTTGTTGATGGCCTGCTGCAGCGCCTGCGAATCGCCTTCGCAGACATTGGCCTGCTCGGCCGAGGGGTAGAGCACCTGCGAGGCCTGGGCATAGGCCGACGGCACGATGGCGTGCGCGCCGCCCGCGGCGGCCACCGCCAGCGCGCAGCACAGCGCACGGCGTGCCATCGAATTCATGCGGCGGCCTCGACGGAGGGCCTGGCGGCCGTCGACGCGTCGCTCGCGGCGTTGGCACCGGCCGGTCCGCACATCGGGAAGCCCAGCGCCTCGCGCGATTCGTAGTAGGCCTGCGCGACCAGCCGCGACAGATTGCGGATGCGGCCGATATAGGCGGCGCGCTCGGTCACCGAGATCGCGCCGCGCGCGTCCAGCAGGTTGAAGGTGTGGGCGGCCTTGAGCACCTGTTCATAGGCCGGCAGCGCCAGCTTGACGCCCGCCGCCTCGGCCGCGTCACCGTCCGCGCCGACGCCCATCAGCCGCTTGGCCTCGCCCTCGTGCTCGGCGAAATGGCGGAACAGGATCTCGGTATTGCTCTGCTCGAAGTTGTAGGTCGACTGCTCGACCTCGTTCTGGTGATAGACGTCGCCGTAGGTCAGGCGGCGGGTCTTGCCGTTCTCCTCCCACTCGGTCCAGACCAGGTCGTAGACGTTTTCCACGCCCTGCAGATACATCGCCAGGCGCTCGATGCCGTAGGTGATCTCGCCCGTGATCGGCTTGCAGTCGATGCCGCCGACCTGCTGGAAGTAGGTGAACTGGGTCACCTCCATGCCGTTGAGCCAGACCTCCCAGCCCAGGCCCCAGGCGCCGAGCGTCGGGTTTTCCCAGTCGTCCTCGACGAAGCGGATGTCGTTCTGCTTCAGGTCCAGGCCCAGCGCCTCGAGCGAGCCCAGGTAGAGCTCGAGGATGTTCTCCGGCGCGGGCTTGAGCACCACCTGGTACTGGTAGTAGTGCTGCAGCCGGTTCGGGTTCTCGCCGTAGCGGCCGTCCTTGGGGCGGCGCGACGGTTGCACATAGGCGGCGCGCCACGGCTCGGGGCCGATCGCGCGCAGGAAGGTATGCACGTGCGAGGTACCGGCGCCAACCTCCAGATCGATGGGTTGCAACAGCGCGCATCCTTGCCGGTCCCAGTAGGACTGCAAGGTCAGGATCATTTGTTGGAAGGTCAGCATAACGAAGACGACGGATCGCGGAGAGTTGGCCCGGCGGCGGGCCACCGAAGCGGAAGCGGGCAGGGGACGGCGGCCGGGCCGGCCGGTCCCGCCGTTGCCAAACCCAGAATTCTAGCGGGTTTTTGCCCGGCAGCCGCCGAAGGGAAGGGGGAGGCAGGTGGGCGAGGACCTCGGGTAAATCCCGAGGGCGCTCAAGTTCCGGAAAGGCCTGCCGTTATCGATTTTTGTATACATTATTGAAAAGCTGTTCGACAGAGGCAGCGGACGGCGCCCCGCGGTGACCGTCGGCGCCAACAACGGGGACAAACATCATGTCGTTTCTCTCGCGCAAACCCTATCGGGTCGCCCTGGCAGTGATGGCGGCCGCCGCCGCGGTATCGATCGTGGCGGGCGTGATCCACTGAGGTTGGACCGCCAGGGCTGAGCACCGGCTCGGCCTCGGCACAGGCTCAGGCGCCGCCGCTCCGGCCACGGTCCTGGGCCGACGGCGCGCGCCAGGCCACCACCAGCAGCACCAGCAGGCAGCCGAGCACCGCCGGCACATTGCCGACCCGCACATAGGGCGTCAGCCCGCTTGTGCCCTGTACCTGCGCGCTCAGCGTGCCGGTGGTGAAGGTCGCCAGCCGCGCCGGCACGCTGCCGTCCGGGGCCACCACCGCCGTCATGCCGGTATTGGTCGAGCGCAGCATCGGCCGGCGCGTTTCCAGCGCGCGCATGCGAGAGATCTGCAGGTGCTGGTCCAGCGCGATGGTGTCGCCGAACCAGGCCAGGTTGGTGACGTTGACCAGCACATTGGCCGGCTGCGGCTGGCCGCGCAGCGTGCGCGCGATTTCCTCGCCGAACAGATCCTCGTAGCAGATATTGGGCGCCACCATGACGCCGCGCACCGGCAGCGGCGCCTGCGCCAGGCCGCCGCGGCGGAAGTCCCCCAGCGGCATCTTCATCATGTCGACGAACCAGCGGAAGCCCCAGGGGATGAACTCGCCGAAGGGCACCAGGTGGTGCTTGTCGTAGCGGTACAGGCCCTGCATCTCGGGGCCGATGCCGAACACGCTGTTGGTGAAGTCGATCGGCGAGTCGGCGCCCGCCGCGCCGAACAGCAGCGCGGTGCCGGTGCCGGTGCTGAACTGCCGCAGCGCCAGCGCGATCTCCGGCGGCATGTCCTGCAGGATCAGCGGAAACGCGGTCTCGGGCGTGACCACCAGGTCGGCCGGGGCGGCGGTGATCATGTCCCGGTACAGCGCGTTCGAGCGGGCGATGCCGGCCGCTTCGAACTTGATGTCCTGCGGCACGTTGCCCTGCAGCAGCCGCACCGACAGCGGCTTGCCGACCGGTTCGGTCCAGGCGCGGCCGGCCAGCAGCCAGCCGGCGCCGAGCACGGCCGCCAGCCCGAGCGGGACCGCGAGCCTTGCCCACAGCGTCGCCGACAGGGTCGCCGACGGCGCGGCGGCACGCTCGCCCTGCGGCAATCCGGGCGATTCCGCCGATCCCGGGCGCGCGACGCGCGCCAGCGCCGCCAGCCAGGCCGCGCAGACGGCGGCCAGCGCGCCGATGCCGTAGACGCCCAGCAGCGGCGCGTAGCCGGCCAGCGGACCGTCGGTGTGCGCGTAACCGCTGCCCAGCCACGGAAAACCGGTGAAGATCACGCCGCGCAGCCATTCGGTCAGGCCCCAGGCCGCGCCGAACGCCAGCGGCGCGGCCAGCAGGCCGAACCAGCCGGTGCGCCGAGCCGGATCGAAGCGCCGCGGCGCGGTGGCGCGATGCCAGGCGGCGGCCGCCAGCGCGGGGTAGAGCGCGAGGTAGGCCGAGAACAGCAGCACCGCGAGCGCGGCCATCCAGGCCGGCATCTCGCCGTAGACGTGCATGCTGATATAGAGCCACCAGATGCCGGACAGGAACCAGCCCAGCCCGAAGGCGTAGCCAAGCGCGGCGGCATCGCGCGCGCGGCGGGTGTCGAACAGCAGCGCGGCCAGTCCCGCCAGCGCCAGCAGCTGCAGCCACCACCAGTCCCGCGGCGCGAAGGCCTGGGTATGGGCGACGCCGAGCACGCCGGCCAGCAATAGACGGCCCCAGCGCGCGCGGCGGTGGGTGTCGCTCAGCGGTGTTTCGAGTTCGGCAGCGGCGGCGCCGTTCCAGCCCTGCGCCAGCCGCTTCATGCGTTGGCCACGGCGTCGGTGAGCGCGGGCGCTTCACGCCGGACCAGCAGCAGGTGCAGCTGGCGCGCATCGGCGCGCAGCACCTCGAAGCGCAGCGGCGGCAGCGTGATGATTTCCCCGCGGTGCGGCACGTGGCCGACATGGTTGGTCAGCAGGCCGCCGACCGTATCGACGTCGTCGTCGGGGAACTGGGTGCCGAAGGCCTCGTTGAACTGCTCGATCTCGGTCAGCCCGTGCACGCGCCAGCTGCCGTCGGGCAGCGGCACGATATTGTCGTCATCCTCGTCGAGATCGAATTCGTCCTCGATGTCGCCGACGATCTGTTCCAGCACGTCCTCGATGGTGACCAGCCCGGCGACACCGCCGTACTCGTCGACCACGATCGCGATGTGATTGCGGTTGTTGCGAAATTCGCGCAGCAGGATGTTCAGGCGCTTGGACTCGGGGATGAAGACCGCCGGCCGCAGCATCTCGCGCAGGTCGAAGTCGCTGTCGGTGTAGTAGCGCAGCAGGTCCTTGGCGAGCAGGATGCCGATGATGTTGTCGCGGCTGCCTTCGTAGACCGGAAAGCGCGAGTGCGCGGTCTCCTGCATGAAGGGGATGAAGGCTTCCGGCGCATCGGCGATATTGACCGCGTCCATCTGGGCGCGCGGCACCATGATGTCGCGCGCGGTCAATTCCGAGACCTGGAACACGCCTTCGATCATCGAGAGCGACTCGGCGTCGATCAGATTGCGGGCGTGGGCGTCCTGGAGGACTTCGAGCAATTCTGCCCGCGATTCGGGCTCGGGAGAAATCAGATCGCTCAGTCGTTCGAGCAGGGACCGGGGCCGGTCGACTGGTTTCGAACTAGGGTAAGGGTCGTTCATGGCGCAAGTTGCGCGTGGTGGATACCGGAGCAAGCATACACCAATTGTTTTTCGGTTCAGACCGGGGGCGGCCGGGGGTTGGCGCCACCGCCGGTCCGATGCGGCGCCGGGGTCGCACGGGCGGCGCCGCGCCGGAGGGATCGCGCCGGCCCCGTGCGGGGCGCGGGCGCAAGGTTTTGGTAGGCGGGCTCGGTCCGAATTTCGGCCCGGACCTCAGGCCGGATCTCGGGCCGAATATCGGGCCGGGCCGGGCCCGGTCCGGCCCCGGGACTCAGTGCCCCAGGCGCGGGCCGCGGTCGTCGCGGTACGGGTCGGCAAAGCCCAGCGCGAGCAGCGTCTCGGTCTCGATGGCCTCCATCTCCTCGGCCTCGGCGTCGTCCTCGTGCTCGTAGCCCTGGGCGTGCAGCGCGCCGTGCACCAGCAGATGCGCGTAGTGCGCCTCGAGCGGCTTGCCCTGTTCGCGCGCCTCGCGCTCGACCACCGGGCAGCACAGCACGATGTCGGCGCTGACCGGGTCGTCGTCGTGCTCGGCATAGGCGAAGGTCAGCACATTGGTCGCGTAGTCCTTGCCGCGGAAGCCCCGGTTCAGCGCGCGGCCCTCGTCCTCGTCGACGAAGCGCACCGTCAGCTGGGCATCGGCGAACAGCGCCGAGCGCAGCCAGGTCTGCACCCGCGCGCGCGGCGGCAGGCCGCGGCGGCCGCGGATGCCGTCGCCGTACTGCACGTCCAGCGTCAGTTCGGGCGGCGTGGCCGGCGTGCCGGTGGTGGTCAGCTGCGGCGTGGCGGTGACCGCCACCGCCAGCGCATCGTGGCTGTCGGGGCGGGCGAGCAGGCCCGCGCGCTGGCGCGGGTCGCTGTGCTCGGCCAGCAGCGACACCACGCCGTCGGCGGCTTGCGACAGGTCGACGGTCAGGCTGCGGCCGTCGGGCAGCTGCACGCGCAGCGCGTGCGCGGCGCTCTTGCGGGCCCGGCCTTCGCCGTCGAACAGGATCAGGCTGGGCGCTGGGTTCTTGCTGGTCAAATCAGGTGTCCTTGTGCTGGGCGTGGTATTCGTCGTAGGCCTCGACGATGCGCGCCACCAGCGGATGGCGCACCACGTCGATGCTGGTAAAGCGCGTCGCGGCGACACCGCGCACGTCGCGCAGCACGTGCTGCGCTTCGATCAGGCCGCTCTTCTGGCCGCGCGGCAGATCGATCTGCGTGGTGTCGCCGGTGATCACCGCCTTGGAGCCGAAGCCGATCCGCGTCAGGAACATCTTCATCTGCTCCGGCGTGGTGTTCTGCGCCTCGTCCAGGATGATGAAGGCATGGTTCAGCGTGCGGCCGCGCATATAGGCGAGCGGCGCGATCTCGATCATCTGGCGCTCGAACATCTTCTGCGTGCGGTCGAAGCCGAGCAGGTCGTACAGCGCGTCGTACAGCGGGCGCAGGTACGGATCGACCTTCTGCGCCAGGTCGCCGGGCAGGAAGCCCAGCCGCTCGCCGGCCTCGACCGCGGGCCGGGTCAGCACGATGCGCTTGACCGCGTCGCGCTCGAGCGCATCGACCGCGCAGGCTACCGCCAGATAGGTCTTGCCGGTGCCGGCCGGGCCGATGCCCATGGTCAGGTCGTGCGAGACGATATTGCGCAGGTAGTCGCGCTGCGCGGCGGTGCGGCCGACCAGGCCGGTACGGCGGGTATGCAGCACCGGCGATTCGTCGTCGGCGTCGCCGCCGGCGTCGTTCTCCGCCCCCGGCGGGCCCGCGACATGCGCCGCGTACTGACGCGTCTCGATCAGGCCCAGCTGCACGTCGTCGATCGACAGCGGGGTGCGGGCCTGGTTGTAGAAGCGCTCCAGCGCGGCGGCGGCCTCGTTGGCATTGGCGCCGCGCACCGTCATCTTGTGGCCGCGCCGCTGGATCGTGACGTCCAGCGCCTGTTCGACCTGGCGCAGGTTTTCGTCCAGCGGCCCGCACAGGTTCTGCAGGCGGGCGTTGTCGTCCTTGGGCGCCACGAATTCAGCGGAAGGAATTTTCATCGGGAGAGCGCTCCGTTCTTGTTCGTCGTTGGGCGTGCGATGGCCACGTGCCGGCCGCGGTCCTCGGCGGACTCGCGGCCCGGCGATCGTGCCTTCGATCGTCCCACTACCGGCACTCCTGGCACTCCTTGCACTACTGGCGCACCACGATCTCGCCGCGCAGCGAATGCGGGAAGGCCTCGGTGATGGTCACCTCGACCATCTGCCCGATCAGCCGGTCGCGGCTGGCCTGCGGCACGCCGGGCAGCGCGAAGTTGACCACGCGGTTGTTCTCGGTGCGGCCGTGCAGCTCGGTCGGGTCCTTGCGCGCCGGGCCCTCGACCAGGATGCGCTGCACCGTGCCGACCATGCCGCGGCTGATGCGCTGCACGTTTTCCTCGATGGTCGCCTGCAGCCGTTGCAGGCGGCGCAGCTTGACCTCGTGCGGCGTGTCGTCGTGCAGGTTGGCAGCGGGCGTGCCGGGCCGCGGGCTGAAGATGAACGAGAACGAGGTGTCGTAGCCGATCTCCTCGACCATCGCCATCAGCTTGTCGAAATCGGCATCGGTCTCGCCGGGGAAACCGACGATGAAGTCCGACGACATCGACATGGTCGGCCGGATCGCGCGCAGCTTGCGGATGATGCTCTTGTATTCGAGCACGCTGTAGCCGCGCTTCATCGCCATCAGGATGCGGTCCGAGGCGTGCTGCACCGGCAGGTGCAGGTGGTCGACCAGCTTGGGCACGCGTGCATAGACGTCGATCAGCCGCGCGGTGAATTCCTTCGGGTGGCTGGTGGTGTAGCGGATCCGCTCGATGCCCGGGATCTCGGCCACATATTCGATCAGCAGCGCGAAGTCGGCGATCTCGCTGGTGTCGCCCATGCGGCCGCGGTAGGCGTTGACGTTCTGCCCCAGCAGCGTGACCTCGCGCACGCCCTGGTCGGCCAGCCCCGCGATCTCGGCCAGCACGTCGTCGAAGGGGCGCGACACTTCCTCGCCGCGGGTATAGGGCACCACGCAGTAGCTGCAGTACTTCGAGCAGCCTTCCATGATCGACACGAAGGCGCTCGGGCCTTCGACGCGCGCGGGCGGCAGATGGTCGAACTTCTCGATCTCGGGGAAGGAGATATCGACCTGCGAATGGCCGCTCTGGCGGCGGCGCGCGATCATCTCGGGCAGCCGGTGCAGCGTCTGCGGGCCGAACACGACGTCGACATACGGCGCGCGCGAGACGATGGCCGCGCCTTCCTGGCTGGCCACGCAGCCGCCGACGCCGATCACCAGGTCGGGTTTGGCGGCCTTCAGCGCCTTCATCCGTCCCAGTTCGGAGAACACCTTTTCCTGCGCCTTCTCGCGTACCGAGCAGGTGTTGAACAGGATCACGTCGGCGTCTTCGGGGTTGTCGGTCTTTTCCAGGCCCTGGCTGGCGTGCAGTACGTCGACCATCTTGTCGGAGTCGTACTCGTTCATCTGGCAGCCATAGGTCTTGACGAAGACCTTTTTCGTGGGCGCGGCAGGGGCGGCGGCGGGCTGGGCCGGGGCGGCCTGGGTGTCTTGGGGACGTGGATTCATGGTGCCGATCTCAGTGGTTGACCTGGGGGCATCGGATGCTTCAGGGGGCGTTACATGGCCTGCCGCGCGGCCCGCCGCGGGGGCCGGCGCCAGGCGGGTGGACAGGCGGACAGGCAGGCGGGGACGGGGCAGGCGGGACAGCCCGCTATTCTACCCGCTCGGCACATGGGGCGTCCGGTGCGAATGCGCCGGGGCTGATACACTACGGGCCTTCCGAACCTGGAAGCGGAGGCAGTCGTTCCGCTTCCCCGGCGCCCTTCGCCCCGCCCAAGCAGGCGGTGACGGCGGCAGCCGGCCAGTCGCCACTATCCATGCCGGCCCCGACGATTGGCGCATCCGTGCGCAAGGGGCGGCCGAAACGAATTCCATGTCTTTTTCCGAACTAGGCTTGTCTGACAAGCTTGTACGCGCCGTGGCGGAGCAGGGCTATACCACGCCCACGCCGATCCAGGCACAAGCCATTCCCGCGATCCTGAAGGGCGGCGACCTGCTCGCCGGCGCCCAGACCGGTACCGGCAAGACCGCCGGTTTCACCTTGCCGATGCTGCAGCTGCTGTCGCGGGCCGAGCCGCCCGCGCGCGGCGAGCGGCCCCGCATCCGCGCGCTGGTGCTGACGCCGACGCGCGAACTGGCCGCGCAGGTCGAAGAGAGCGTGCGCAACTACGGCAAGTACCTGCGCCTGCGTTCGATGGTGATGTTCGGCGGCGTCGGCATCCATCCGCAGATCGACCAGCTCAAGCGCGGCGTCGATATCGTGGTGGCCACGCCGGGTCGTCTGCTGGACCACGTGGGCCAGCGCACCATCGATCTGTCGCATGTCGAGATGCTGGTGCTGGACGAGGCCGACCGCATGCTGGACATGGGCTTCATCCATGACATCCGCAAGATCCTGAACGTGCTGCCGCCCAAGCGGCAGAACCTGCTGTTCTCCGCGACGTTCTCCGACGAGATCCGCGCGCTGGCCGACCGCCTGCTCGACAATCCGGCCTCGATCGAGGTCGCGCGCCGCAACACCACGGCCGAGACCGTGGCGCAGCGCGTCTACGCGGTCGATCGCGAGCGCAAGCGCGAACTGCTGGCGCACCTGGTGCGCGAGCACGACTGGCATCAGGTGCTGGTCTTCACCCGCACCAAGCACGGCGCCAACCGGCTGGCCGAGCAACTGAGCAAGGAAGGCCTGTCGGCGCTGGCGATCCACGGCAACAAGAGCCAGTCGGCGCGCACGCGCGCGCTGTCCGAGTTCAAGGCCGGCACGCTGCGGCTGCTGGTGGCGACCGACATCGCCGCGCGCGGCATCGATATCGATCAGCTGCCCCATGTGGTCAACTTCGACCTGCCCAACGTGCCGGAAGACTATGTGCACCGGATCGGCCGTACCGGCCGTGCCGGCGCCGAGGGCGAGGCGGTGTCGCTGGTCTGCGTCGACGAGCATGGCCTGCTGCGCGACATCGAGCGCCTGATCAAGCGCCAGCTCGAGCAGATCGTGCTGCCGGGCTTCGAACCGGATCCGACCATCGCCCCCGAGCCGATCCAGAAGGGCCGCCAGGCGCGCGGCCAGAATGGCGGTGGAGGACGGGGACGTCCGCAGGGGAATGGCGGGGGCAATGGTGGTGGCAATGGTGGCGGCAGGCCCGCTGCCGGCGCGCCCTCGGGCGAGCGCCGGGCGGAAGCCCGGCCGCCGCGCCAGCCGCGTCCCGCCCGCCAGCCGCAGGAGGCCGGCGCCGCGCCCCAACGCAATGGCAAGCCCGGCGGTCAGCGCAGCGGTCAACCCAGCGGGCAGCCCAAGGGCGGTGCCCGCCAGGCCGGCAACGGCGAGCGTTCGCAGTCGGCACCGCGCGCGGCGTCCGAGTCGAATGGTCCCTCGCGCAACCGCCGGCCCGGCCCGCAGGCCGCGCTGCTCGGCGGACAGCGCTCGCGGCAGGGGTCCTGACGCGCGCGGTGTCCTAAGCTAGCGCTTAGCCATGGTGACGTCGCCCGATCCCGCCGCCTCGCCGGACATTCCGTTCGCGGGGCTGACACCCGACCTGATCCTCGATGCGCTCGAGGCGGCCGGCTTCATGCCGGACGGCCGGCTGCTGGCGCTGAACAGCTACGAGAATCGAGTCTGGCAGGTGGGCGTCGAGGACGGCGCGCCGATGGTGATGAAGTTCTACCGGCCGGGGCGCTGGAGCGATGCCGCCATCCTCGAGGAACATGCCTTCGTGCGGCAGCTTGCCGAGGCCGAGATCCCGGCCGTGCCGCCGCTCGATTGCGGCGGCAGTACGCTGCTGTCGCATGGCGGCTTCCGCTTCGCCGTGTTCCCGCGCTGTGGCGGCCGCGAGCCCGAGCTCAACCGGGCCGATACGCTGACCTGGCTTGGCCGTTTCATCGGCCGCATCCACGCCGTCGGCGCGACTCAGCCCTATGTCCACCGGCCCGCGCTCGATGTCGAGACCTTCGGCGTGGCGCCGCGCGACTGGCTGCTGGCACAGGATTGCATTCCCGCCGATCTGCGGCCGGCCTGGCAGGCCGCCGCCGATCTCGCCATCGAGGGCGTGCGGCGCTGCTACGAGCGCGCCGGCGACGTGGCGCTGCTGCGGCTGCATGGCGACTGCCATCGCGGCAATCTGCTGTGGATCGAAGCGGATCAGGCCCGCGGTGGCAGCACGGGTCCGCATTTCGTCGATTTCGACGACAGCCGGACCGGCCCGGCGGTACAGGATCTGTGGATGCTGCTGGAGGGCGACCGCGCCTCGATGCAGAGCCAGCTGGCCGATATCGTGGCCGGCTACGAGGATTTCGCCGAATTCTCGACGCGCGAGCTCCATCTGGTCGAGGCGTTGCGTACGCTGCGACTGCTGCACTACAGCGCCTGGCTGGCGAGCCGCTGGAACGATCCCGCGTTTCCGGCGGCGTTTCCGTGGTTCGGCACGGCGCGCTACTGGCAGGACCGCATCCTCGAATTGCGCGAGCAGATCGCGCTGATGGACGAGCCGCCGCTGTGGTCCAGCTGAACAGCTGACCGGGCAATTGTCCCGGGCGCCGCGGCAGCGCCCGGTCTTACTCCCACTTCTACCTTTGAATGGCCCCGCGTCGGGCCGTCAGGCCTTGTCCGGTGCCTTCACCAGGATGACCGGGCACGACGCGTGCGCCACCACGCGGCCCGCGACCGAGCCGAGCACCGCATCGAAGAACGATCCGCGGCCATGGGTGCCGATCACGATCGCATCGGCGTTCACCGATTTGGCCAGCGCCACGATCCGGTCCGGCGGAAAGCCGCTCAGCGCATGCTTTTCCACGCGCAGCTGCGCGGCGCCCAGGATGTCGCACACCGAGCGCATCGCCTTCTCGCTCTCTTCACGATGCCAGTCGTCGATCGCGTCCTTGCTGACGAAGGCGCGCACCTGTCCGGTGACCTCCGGGGCGACGTGCACCACATGCACGGTCACTTCGCCCTGCAGCAGCTTCCCTTCGACGATAAAGCGGGCGGCGGCGTCGCTGAAGGCGGAGCCGTCAGTGGCGAGCACGATATGGGTCATGGCGAGGGTTCTCCTATCACGGGCCTTGCAGGCGTTGTCGACGGCCAGGCGGTTCGGCGGCGCCTTGCCTGGCTGAATTCATGATGGCAGCTAGGCGGCGATCTCGCCATGATTCCGGTCAAAAACTCGGCACTTGGCCTACCTTCATGCCCGTCTCGGCACTTATTGCGACAGCAGCAGCCCCGTAAAGGTGACCAGCCAGCCACTGGCCAGGCAGGCGCCGATCCACGCCGCGACGATCAGTGCATTGTCTCGAAGGCTCATCGCTTGCTCCTTCATTCCTTCCTTCATCCCGTCCTTCATTCGCCGATCGGCGCCGGATAGTCGGCACGGGAGCGCGCGCCCTCGCTGAAGACGTCGTGCGTGCGGGCGCCCTCCGCGTAGACGTCGAAGGCGCGCGCGCCCTCGGTGAAGCGGTCCACCGCGCGGAAGGTATAGCCATAGTCGTCGCCGGCATGCGACCCGCGCACCGGCGCGGCGAACACGCTGTTCAGCGACAGCAGGGCGGTACCGGCGATGGCAGCGCTGAGAACCAGGCGGGCGGTCGTGATCTTCATGATTTTCTCCAGTTGTTGAATTTTTGAGAATCGTTTTGCTCGGGGATGTCGTGAGCCGATGGGAGAAGAATAGGCTCACCTCCCGGAGGCAACGCACGACCGCCTCGTATCAGTTATTCAAAGTTTTTAACAATGCGCATGCTTGTGCGGGCCCGGCGTGGGCGCTGCTCACTCCGCGTGCCGGCGCGCATCGCATAGGCTGTTGCTCGCACTTTCGATTCGGAGGGCCGAAGTGCGTGCCGGGAACCGTCGTTCCTTGTCCATTTCCTTCATTTCCGGACGCCCCGCTTGATAGGCTTCGCTCTCCCCACGCAGACCAACCTTTCATTGCGCTTTATGGCCCACCAGTTCGATTCGCAACTCGACGTTTCCATTCTTTCCGTCCTGCTTGACGACGGCGGTCCCCGGCGCTGGATGAGCACCCAGGACGTGGCACGCGGCCTGGCCGCCCTGGAGGTGGCCGAGCCGCCCGCCGAGGTGC
The DNA here is from genome assembly GCF_008632125.1 of Cupriavidus cauae. Taxonomy (GTDB): domain Bacteria; phylum Pseudomonadota; class Gammaproteobacteria; order Burkholderiales; family Burkholderiaceae; genus Cupriavidus; species Cupriavidus cauae. Next base: position 58,555 of record NZ_VWRN01000034.1, on the reverse strand, counting down.
TGCAGCAGCGGCTGGTGCTGCTGGTCGCCGACGGCTCGGCCGAGTGCCGCGCGGAAGGGCGCGGCCTGATGTGGCGCCGCGCCGAATGTGCCGGCAAGGTGCTGGCCAACGCCGATACCTGGCTCAGCGACGAAGAGGCGCTCGCCCTGCAGGTGCTGAAGCGGTTCGCCGGCCGCCAGATCACTTCGGTGATGGCGACCCTGCTGCGGCCGTTGTTCGATGCCGCCGAGTCGAAGCTGCGGCGGCGTGGCCGCGAAGGCTGCGCCGGCCGGATCGCCTGGCATCGCAAGCTGTCGGTGGTCGAACGCAGCTCGCCGCTGGTGCCGCCGCGGCTGCGCGAGACCGTGCTGCTGCCGGTACTGACCGCGGTATTCGAGGAGCGCAACCTGGAGGTCGTGTATCGGCCGCGCTTCGAGCCCGAGCGCAAGCGCGTGCTGATGCCGCTGGGCGTGGTCGAGAAGGCCGGCATGGTCTACCTGGTGGGCCTGGAAGACGAGGACCCCGCGCCCCAATGCCTGCGGCTGGACCGGGTCCATGCGGCGCACGCGCTGAAAGAGCGCTTCATTTACCCGGACCATTTCTCGCTGGCCGACTATGTGGAAGAGGCGGCCGAATTCGGCCTGCACGCGGACGGCAATATCAAGCTGGCGGTCCGCTTCGCCAAGGGCTGCGGCGATATCGTGCGCGATGCGCCGATCTCGCCCGATCAGACCGAGGAGATCGGCCCGGACGGTTCGCTGGTGGTCCGCTGCACGGTGGAGATGGCCGACTGGCTGGTGCGCTGGCTGCGCTCGTTCGGTCCGCAGGCCGAGGTGCTCGAGCCGGTCTCGCTGCGGCGCGCGCTGGCGCACGAGGTCAAGACGATGGCGCGGGCTTACTGCAGGAGCTGAGCGGGCTTGGGGAAGGGGGCGGGAAGGAGGGGCTGGGAAGGAGGGCTGGGAAGGGGGGCTGGGAAGGGGGCGATGGATCGGCTTCCGATCCGCCCCCGCGTCGCGGCGCCGGCACGGCGGCAAGCCGCGGCGCCACCAAACCCGTGGCGCAACTCCCGCGGCACCAAAACAAAAAGGGGCCAGCTTGCGCTGACCCCTTCGAAATACTGGTGGCGAATCAGGGACTCGAACCCCGGACCTGCGGATTATGATTCCGTCGCTCTAACCGACTGAGCTAATTCGCCGACGAAGACCGCCATTATACGGGCCGTTGGATCGCTGTCAACACTTTTGTACGGGCCCTTGCATTCGGTTCTGCCGGCCGCGGTGGCGGCGGATGCAGCTATCCCACAAAAAAACCGGCGGCCCTCCCGGACCGCCGGTTTCGTCTCCGTTTCGCCGCCGGCACGGGAGCCGGCGTGGCGCGATGCGGATATCAGTCGTTCGCGTAGATATCCACGTCCTTGGTCTCGCGGATGAACAGTGAGCCGATCACCAGCGTGATGCCGGCGATCACGATCGGGTACCACAGGCCGTAGTAGATGTTGCCGTTCTGCGCGACCAGGGCGAACGAGATGGTGGGCAGCATGCCGCCGAACCAGCCGTTGCCGATGTGGTAGGGCAGGGACATCGAGGTGTAGCGGATGCGGGTCGGGAACAGCTCGACCAGCATCGCGGCGATCGGACCGTAGACCATGGTCACGTAGATCACCAGGATCACCAGTATCACCAGCACCATCACCGTGTTCATCTCGGCGGGGTCGGCCTTGGTCGGGTAGCCGGCCGCGGACATCGCCCCGGCGACCTCCTTCTTGAAGGCGTCGATCCTGGCCTTGCTCTCCGGCTCGAAGCTATGGCCCTGCGGCACCAGCGACGCGTTGAAGGACTGGATCTCGCGATCGCCGATCTTGACGGTCGCGGTGGTCCCGGCCGGCGCCTCGACGACTTCGTAGCTGGCCGACGACTGCGCCAGCGTGCGCTTGGCGATGTCGCAGGAGCTGCGGAAGTCGATCTCGCGGGCGATCGGGCTGCCCTGGAACGAGCACTGCTTCGGATCGGCGGTGACGACGATCTGGGCCGACTGCTGAGCGCGCTCCAGCGCCGGGTTGGCGTAGTGCGTCAGCGCCTTGAACAGCGGGAAGTAGGTCAGCATCGCCAGCGCGCAGCCGGCCATGATGATCCACTTGCGGCCGATCTTGTCCGACAGCGCGCCGAAGAACACGAAGAACGGCGTGCCGATCACCAGCGCGCCGGCAATCAGCAGGTTGGCGGTCTTGGCGTCGACCTTCAGCACCTGCGTCAGGAAGAACAGCGCATAGAACTGGCCCGTGTACCAGACGACGGCCTGGCCGGCGGTCAGGCCCACCAGCGCCAGGATCACGATCTTCAGGTTGCGCCATTGCGCGAACGATTCGGTCAGCGGCGCCTTCGAGGTCTTGCCCTCCGACTTCATGCGCTGGAACGCCGGCGATTCCGCCATCGACAGCCGGATGTAGACCGAGACGCCGAGCAGCACGATCGACAGCAGGAACGGAATGCGCCAGCCCCAGACCTCGAAATCCGGGCCGGTCAGCTGACGGCACACCAGGATCACGATCAGCGACATGAACAGGCCCATCGTCGCGGTGGTCTGGATCCACGAGGTGTACGAACCGCGCTTGCCGTGCGGCGCGTGTTCGGCGACGTAGGTCGCCGCACCGCCGTACTCGCCGCCGAGCGCGAGGCCCTGCAGCATTCGCAACGCGATCAGGATGATCGGCGCGGCCCAGCCGATGGTGGCATAGCTGGGCAGCAGGCCGACGATGAAGGTCGACACGCCCATGATCAGGATCGTCACGAGGAACGTGTATTTACGTCCGATCATGTCGCCGAGGCGGCCGAACACCAGCGCCCCGAACGGCCGCACGATGAAGCCGGCGGCAAAGGCGAGCAGCGCGAAGATGAAGGCCGAGGTCGGATCCAGGCCGGCGAAGAACTGCTTGGCGATGATCGCCGCCAGCGAACCGTACAGATAAAAGTCGTACCACTCGAATACCGTGCCGAGCGACGACGCGATGATGACTTTCCTCTCCTCGGCCGTCATCGGGGTGTTCTGCGCGCTGCCTCCGGGCACCGCGACATTCGGGGCATTAGCCATTTTGTCTCCTCCTACTGTTCAGGGGTCCTTCGCACGGCCGCGCAAGGCAGGCGGACACGCCGCGTTCCGGCGCGGGCCGTCGAATGTGTGTGGATTCTGGGAGGCGAAACTTACGGCGTTCTGACAGCGGAGGGTGCGCGGGGGCCGATATTGCTCGGGGTATACGCTAGCGTCGCGCGGTGCGGGCACCCGCCTTTCGTGGGGGGGGAGCGATGCTGCGATGCGGGACGCTGCAGGTCCCGAGCACGCGGCGAGCAGTGTTGCAGGCGGTACTGCAGGCGGTACTGCAGGCGATGCTGCGGGGGTGCTGCGGGGGTGCTGGGGGGGTGCTGGGGGGCGCTGCGGGGCGGTGCGCAGGGGCGGTGCGCAGGGCGGCCGGCAGAACGGCCCGCAGGGCGACGAGCGCGTTCGCGGCGTTCAGCGGTGCCGTGCGGCATCGCCGTCGTCGGCGTGCCCGGCATCGTTGCTCGGCTCGTATCCCGACTGGTCTCTCGACTGGTCCCTCGGCTCGTCCGCCGGCTCGCCGATCTCGCGATCGGCCCGGTTCATGCGCCAGGCATAGGCGGCGGCCATCAGCACGTACAGGATCAGCAGCCCTTGCGCGCCGGCCCAGAACGAGAAGGGCCAGCCGAAGAAGTCGAAGCGCAGCTCGCGCGCGAACCAGCTGACGCCGAACGTGCCGGCAAACCACAGTGCGAGCAGCACCGCGGTCCAGCGCAGGTTGGTGCGCCAGGCGGCTGCGGCGCGCTGCTGGCGGGCAAGGCGTACCGGATCGGGCGCGTTCATGCCGCCTCCGCGGACGCCGGACGGCGCAGCGTCACGCGCAGCCGCGCACCGGCCAGGCGCGGCTGCTGCTGGTAGACGTGGTCCTCGATGGCGACGTCGCCGCCATGCTGCTGCACGATCTCGCGCACGATCGCCAGCCCCAGGCCGCTGCCCTCGGTGCTGGTGCCCAGCACGCGATAGAAGCGCTCCATCACGCGCGGCCGCTCGGCCGGCGGAATGCCCGGCCCGGTGTCCTCCACGTCCAGATAGGCGAACGGTTCGAACGGATCGGCGCTGACGCGAACGGTCGCGTGGCCTCCCGGCGGCGTGTAGCGGATCGCGTTATCGAGCAGGTTGTTCAGCATCTCGGTCAGCATCAGGCGGTTGCCCTGGACCATCACCGGATGGTCGGACGCATCGAGGCCCAGGTCGATGCGCTTGGCCCAGGCCTGCGGCAGCCAGTCCTTGACCACCTCGCGCGCCAGCGCGGCCAGGTCCAGCGGCGCCATGTTGCCGCTGCCGGCGAAGTTCTCCATGCGCGCCAGCGACAGCAGCTGCGTGACCAGATGCGCGGTGCGCTGCGAGCTGCCGGCGATCTGCGCCAGCGACTTGCGCAGTTCCTCGGGCGACTGCTCGCGCTGGGCCAGTTCGGCCTGCATGCGCAGCCCGGCCAGCGGCGTCTTCATCTGGTGCGCGGCATCGGCGATGAAGCGCTTCTGCGTCTGCACCGATTGATCGAGCCGCTCGAGCAGTTCGTTGAACGAGGCCACCAGCGGCGTGATTTCCTGCGGCGCGGCCTGTTCGTCGATCGGACTGGTGTCGCCCGGATTGCGCGCGCGAATGCGCTGCTGGATCGCGGTCAGCGGCGCCAGCCCGCGCGACAGGCCGAACCACACCAGCAGCACCGCCAGCGGCAGGATCACGAACTGCGGCAGGATCACGCCCTTGATGATCTCGTTGGCCAGGCGCGCGCGCTTGTCCAGCGTCTCGGCGACCTGCACCAGCACCGGATGGCCGCCGGGCACCGCCGGCATCTCGACATAGGTATACGCCACGCGCACGTCGTTGCCGGCCACCTGGTCGTCGCGCAGCGACACCAGCCCGGCGTGGCCGCGGTCTTCCTCGACGGGCAGCGGCAAATCGCGATCGCCCGCCACCAGCTCGCCGCGCGTGCCGACCACCTGGTAGTAGACCGCGTCGGTCTCGTCGGCGCGCAGGATCTCCCGCGCGGACAGCGGCAGCTGCAGCGTCACGCCGCCATTGACCTCGCGCACCTGCTGCGACAGCACGATCGCGCTCGATTCCAGTGCGCGGTCGTAGGGGCCGTTGGCGATCGACTTGGCGACCAGGTAGGTCACCGCGATGCTCAGCGGCCACAGCAGCAGCAGCGGCGCCAGCATCCAGTCGAGGATCTCGCCGAACAGCGAGCGCGGCGACGCGTGCCCGGCGTCGTCCTCCAGATGGGGCAGGGCGTCGGCCAGCATCTCGTCGCTGACCTCGTCCTCGGCGGTGGCCGCCGCGGCGGCGCGGCGGCGGCGCGTGTCGCCGAGCGCCGGCGACGGGCGTTTCCAGGGCAGGCGCAGCGGATACATGCGAAGGGCGTGGGAGATAGGGGCGGAGGGCGGAGGCGCGCCGGGCAGGTTCGAAGGGAAAGCCCGGGCGCCGCTGCGGTCGGTGGGATCAGGAATGCGCCGCGGCCGGGGCCGGCTGGAATTTCTCCAGGCAATAGCCGAGGCCGCGCACGGTGGCGATGCGGATGCCGCCGACCTCGATCTTCTTGCGCAGCCGGTGCACGTAGACCTCGATCGCGTTGTTGCTGACTTCCTCGCCCCATTCGCACAGGTGGTCGACCAGCTGCTCCTTCGACACCAGCCGCCCCGAGCGCGTCAGCAGGATCTCGAGCAGGCCCACCTCGCGCGCGGACAGGTCCAGCATCTGGTCGTTCAGATAGGCGATGCGGCCGACCTGGTCGAATGCGAGCGGACCGTGCCGCATCAGCGTGGCGCCGCCGCCGGTGCCGCGCCGTACCAGCGCGCGCACGCGCGCCTCCAGTTCCGACAGCGCGAAGGGCTTGGCCATGTAGTCGTCGGCGCCCAGGTCCAGGCCCTTGACCCGCTCGTCGACGCTGTCGGCGGCGGTCAGGATCAGCACCGGCACCATCGCGCCGCGGGCGCGCAGCCGCTTCAGGACTTCGAGCCCCGGCATGCGGGGCAGCCCCAGATCGAGAATGACCAGGTCGTAGGCCTGCGTGGACAGCGCCGAATCGGCTTCCATGCCGTTGGCCACATGATCGACCGCATAGCCGGAATGGCGCAGGGAACGGGTCAGGCCGTCGGCCAGCACGTCGTCGTCTTCGGCAATCAGAATGCGCATGGTGGTCTCCCCTGGCTTGGCAGGCGGGCGCCGGCCCGCGCGGGCCGCCCTGTTTCCCCTGTCCTCCCGATCGTCATGCGCACTATGGGATGAAATGGGGCTTGCCAAGCATACTGTTTTTTTATACAGTACCCGCTGATTCCAGGCGAGCGCATGGGGCTGGATCGCAACCGGGGCCACGCGTCACAGAGGGCGCCGGTCAGCCGGGCGGTGCCGTGGTCCAACCCGGCTGCATTTTTGAGCCGATGCTGATTCACGGCTGCCATGCTCCGCCTCTAGAATGCGTTGCCGCAGCGCGCTCCGACGATGCAGACGCCGGGGTGGCGCGGGTCGGGCGCGTGGGTCTGCGTAACGAGGTGCCGCACAATATCGGCATCGAATAGCAGGCGGCGCGCCGCATGCGGCCTATTTATACACCATTGACGGAAGGACGACCATGGATGACGGCAAGAAGGCAGCTGGCGTGAGCGCCGAGAAGCAGAAGGCGCTGGCCGCCGCGCTGGCCCAGATCGAGAAGCAGTTCGGCAAGGGCTCGATCATGCGGATGGGCGACGGCGAGGTCGAGCAGGACATCCAGGTGGTGTCGACCGGCTCGCTGGGCCTGGACATCGCGCTGGGCGTCGGCGGCCTGCCGCGCGGCCGGGTCGTCGAGATCTACGGCCCGGAATCGTCGGGCAAGACCACGCTGACGCTGCAGGTGGTCGCCGAGATGCAGAAGCTGGGCGGCACCTGCGCGTTCATCGACGCGGAGCATGCGCTGGACGTCAATTACGCCAGCAAGCTGGGCGTCAGCGTCAGCGATCTGCTGATCTCGCAGCCGGACACCGGCGAGCAGGCGCTCGAAATCACCGACGCGCTGGTGCGCTCGGGCTCGGTCGACCTGATCGTGATCGACTCGGTGGCGGCGCTGGTGCCCCGGGCCGAAATCGAAGGCGAGATGGGCGACGCGCTGCCGGGCCTGCAGGCCCGCCTGATGAGCCAGGCGCTGCGCAAGCTGACCGGCACCATCAAGCGCACCAATTGCCTGGTGATCTTCATCAACCAGATCCGCATGAAGATCGGCGTGATGTTCGGCTCGCCGGAAACCACGACCGGCGGCAATGCGCTGAAGTTCTACGCCTCGGTCCGCCTCGACATCCGCCGCATCGGCTCGATCAAGAAGGGCGACGACGTGATCGGCAACGAGACCAAGGTCAAGGTGGTCAAGAACAAGGTGTCGCCGCCGTTCCGCGAGGCCTTCTTCGACATCCTGTACGGCCAGGGCATCTCGCGCCAGGGCGAAATCATCGACCTCGGCGTGGACGCCAAGATCGTCGAGAAGTCGGGTGCCTGGTACAGCTACAACGGCGAGAAGATCGGCCAGGGCAAGGACAATGCGCGCGAATTCCTGCGCGAGAATCCCGATATCGCCGACGAAATCGAGAACAAGGTCCGCGCCGCCCTCGGCGTGGTGCCGATGAACGGTACGCCGGCGCTGGCGGCAGAGTAAGCCGGGTTTGCGGCGCTGTGGGTCCGGCTCCGCCGGGCCTGCAAGCGCCGCGTTCGCTCGCCCTCCACCCCTTTCGCCCAGCGGGAGAGGGCGTCCCGTCCCGGCTGCCGTCCTTGCCCCGCCGCTCCGCCGTTCCCTCCCAACCCCATGCCTCGTCCTCCGCTGTCCCTGAAAGCGCGCGCGGTCGGCTATCTGTCGCGCCGCGAGCATAGCCGCGCGGAACTGGCGCGCAAGCTGGCGCCGCATGCCGAGTCGCCGGAGGAACTGGAGCGCCTGCTCGATACGCTGGAGCGCGAGAACTGGCTGTCCAATGCCCGCTTTGCCGAGAGCCTGGTGCACCGGCGCGCCAGCCGCTATGGCGCTTCCCGCGTCATGCAGGAGGCCCGCACTCACCAGCTCGACGGCGAGCAGCTGGCCGACCTGCAGCAGCAGTTGCGTGCCACCGAGCTCGAGCGGGCGCGCGAGGTCTGGCGCAAGCGCTTCGGCGTCGCGCCGGCCACGCCGGAGGAGAAGGCCAAACAGCTGCGCTTCCTGACCGCGCGCGGCTTCTCCCAGGCGGCGATCAGCCGGGTGATCCGCGATGCCGAGCGGCCGCCGGACGAGGAGGGCGAGTGAAAGACCGATGGAACGGCGTGCCGGAGCGGCAGGCGTGCAGGATGTGATGCGGCCGCCGCGGTAGTCCGACGCGGCAGTCCGACGCGTTAGTCCGGCGCGTCAGTCCGACGCGGTAGTGCGACGCCGTAGTCCGCCGCCGTAGTCCGCCCGGTCAGTCCGATCATCCGCGCCGACAATCGGGCTCGACATTGCGCACATCCGGGTATTCCCGGCCAATGCGGTCCGGCATGTTAAACTCCACGAGTTTTCCGCAAGCGCGGCGCGAATTCGTGCGCCCGCAGCAAATCGTCTTCAGGCCGGTTCCGCCGCGCCTTCCCTTGTCACAGCCTGGTGCCATGCCGCTTTCCGCCCCCGTCAATCGCGCCCTGCGTCATCGTCGCGCCATCACGGCCGAGGCGTATCTCCGCGAAGACGGCCTGTGGGACATCGAGGCCCGGCTCACCGACACCAAGCCCCGCGACATTCCGCTCGCCGGCGGCGGCGTCCGTCCGATCGGCCAGCCGCTGCACGACCTGTGGCTGCGCGTGACCATCGACCTGCGCATGAACGTGGTCGACGCCGAGGCCTGCTCCGACTGGGTTCCCTATCCCGGCCACTGCGACACCATCGGCCCGGCCTACCGCCAGCTGATCGGCCTGAACCTGATGAAGGGCTTCCGCAAGGCCGTGCGCGAGCGCCTGGGCGGGGTGGCCGGCTGCACCCATCTGACCGAACTGGCCGGGATCCTGCCGACGACGGCAATCCAGGCCTTTGCTGGCGACGTCTTCAAGATTCGCGACGGCGCCAGCGACGACAGCAATCCCGAACCGCCCTACCAGCTGCATGGCTGCCATGCGCTGCACTTCGAAGGGGAGGTGGTTCGCCAGTTTTATCCGCGCTGGTACGGACACCAGCCGAAACCGAGAGCCCGGGCCGATGCGCCGCCGGCCTCGCCGCCGCAGTCACCGCAGGCCCCGCAGGCGATTGCCGACGACGACGGCGGCGCCCCGCACCGGTCCACCGGAACCTCCGGGTGAGGTTCCGGGATCCCCACGAGATCTCGACCTCTCCCGCTTCATCACCACGCTTTACTACCCGGCTTTTCTACCCATTTACGCCTACCCGAAAGGAAACACGCATGAATATCCATGAGTACCAAGGCAAGGAAATCCTGCGCAAATACAATGTGCCGGTTCCCCGCGGTATCCCCGCATTCTCGGTCGAAGAAGCGCTGAAGGCGGCCGAACAGCTTGGCGGCCCGGTGTGGGTCGTCAAGGCGCAGATTCACGCCGGCGGCCGCGGCAAGGGTGGCGGCGTCAAGGTGGCCAAGAGCCTGGACGAGGTCAAGACCTACGCCAGCAACATCCTGGGCATGCAGCTGGTCACGCACCAGACCGGTCCGGAAGGCAAGAAGGTCAACCGCCTGCTGATCGAAGAAGGCGCTGACATCAAGAAGGAACTGTACGTCAGCCTGGTGGTGGACCGCGTGTCGCAGAAGGTCGCGCTGATGGCCTCGAGCGAAGGCGGCATGGACATCGAGGAAGTCGCCGCGCAGACCCCCGAGAAGATCCACACGCTGATCATCGAGCCGTCGATCGGCCTGACCGACAAGGACGCCGACGACATCGCCCGCAAGATCGGCGTGCCCGACGCCAGCCTGTCGCAAGCCCGCCAGGCGCTGCAGGGCCTGTACAAGGCGTTCTGGGACACCGACGCCTCGCTGGCCGAAATCAACCCGATGATCCTGACCGGCGACGGCAAGGTGATCGCGCTCGACGCCAAGTTCAACTTCGACTCGAACGCGCTGTTCCGCCACCCGGAAATCGTCGCCTACCGCGACCTGGACGAAGAAGATCCGGCTGAAATCGAAGCCTCGAAGTTCGACTTGGCCTACATCTCGCTCGACGGCAATATCGGCTGCCTGGTCAACGGCGCCGGCCTGGCGATGGCCACCATGGACACCATCAAGCTGTTCGGCGGCGAGCCGGCCAACTTCCTCGACGTGGGCGGCGGCGCCACCACCGAGAAGGTGACCGAGGCCTTCAAGCTGATGCTGAAGAACCCGAACGTGCAGGCCATCCTGGTCAACATCTTCGGCGGCATCATGCGCTGCGACGTGATCGCCGAAGGCGTGATCTCGGCCTCGAAGGCGGTGCAGCTCGGCGTGCCGCTGGTGGTCCGCATGAAGGGCACCAACGAAGACCTCGGCAAGAAGATGCTGGCCGAGTCGGGCCTGCCGATCATCTCCGCCGACACCATGGAAGAAGCGGCCCAGAAGGTGGTGGCCGCGGCCGCAGGCAAGTAAGCCAGACGCGAAACCGAAAGCGAGCGGCGTGGCGCCGGGCGCCCGCCGCGACAGCCAAGCAAAGGATTACAGCATGTCGATTCTGATCAACAAAGACACCAAGGTCATCACCCAAGGTATTACCGGCAAGACTGGCCAGTTCCACACCCGTGGCTGCCGCGACTACGCCAACGGCAAGAACGCCTTCGTCGCCGGCGTGAACCCGAAGAAGGCCGGCGAGGACTTCGAGGGCATTCCCATCTACGCGAGCGTCAAGGAAGCCAAGCAGCAGACCGGCGCCACCGTGTCGGTGATCTACGTCCCGCCCGCAGGCGCCGCCGCCGCGATCTGGGAAGCCGTGGACGCCGACCTGGACCTGGTGGTCTGCATCACCGAAGGCATCCCCGTGCGCGACATGATGGAAGTCAAGGACCGCATGCGCCGCGAAAACAAGAAGACGCTGCTGCTCGGACCGAACTGCCCGGGCCTGATCACGCCCGACGAAATCAAGATCGGCATCATGCCGGGCCACATCCACAAGAAGGGCCGCATCGGCGTGGTGTCGCGCTCGGGCACGCTGACCTATGAAGCCGTGGGCCAGCTGACCGCACTGGGCCTGGGCCAGTCGTCGGCCGTCGGCATCGGTGGCGACCCGATCAACGGTCTGAAGCACATCGACGTGATGAAGATGTTCAACGACGATCCGGATACGGATGCGGTCGTGATGATCGGCGAGATCGGCGGTCCGGACGAGGCCAATGCCGCCTACTGGATCAAGGACAACATGAAGAAGCCGGTGGTTGGCTTCATCGCCGGCGTGACGGCGCCTCCGGGCAAGCGCATGGGCCACGCCGGCGCGCTGATCTCGGGCGGTGCCGACACGGCGCAGGCCAAGCTGGAGATCATGGAGTCCTGCGGTATCAAGGTCACCAAGAACCCGTCGGAAATGGGCCGTCTGCTGAAGTCGATCCTGTAATACGGGTCGGGGCCGGCCTTGCCGGTCCATCGGCCGGGGCCGCGGTCCGCCGCGGCTCCCCTGCAATGCCCTCGCTCCACGCGAGGGCATTGTCGTTTTGGCGCCACTGGAACGACAAATAGATCATTCTCTGATGTATCTGCCGGTTTGTTGAAATCAAAACGAAAGGTTTCTGCGGTACATCTCAATGTCTTGGGCGTCAGACATCCGAAAGGCCGCAATCGCGGACGGGCAAGTCCCGTTGCTGGCTGGGCCCTGACACCCCGTCTTCATTCCAATTCCAATATCGACTTCGAGGAGCCACGCAGTGGAATTGCTGTCGTCCACCACGTTCTGGATCGCACTGGGATCCATCATCCTGACCAATATCGTGCTGTCCGGCGACAACGCCGTCGTGATCGCGCTGGCCTCGCGCAACCTGCCGCCGGCGCAGCAGAAGCGCGCGATCTTCTGGGGCAGCGCCGCCGCGATCATCATGCGCGTGGTGCTGACCGTCGCCGCGGTCAAGCTGCTGAGCCTGCCGTACCTGAAGATCATCGGCGCGATCCTGCTGGTCTATATCGGCGTGCAGCTGCTGACCGGCGATGACGACGAGGAAGGCCACGACGCCAAGGACAACATCTGGGCCGCGATCCGCACGATCCTGATCGCCGACCTGGTGATGTCGCTCGACAACGTGGTGGCGGTCGCCGCCGCCGCGCAGAAGGGCCCCGAGGGCAGCCAGCTGCTGCTGCTGGTGATCGGCCTGGGCCTGTCGATTCCGCTGATCGTGTTCGGCAGCACGCTGCTGCTGAAGGTGATGGAACGCTTCCCGGTGATCATCGTGGCCGGCGCCGCGCTGCTCGGCTATCTGGCCGGCGAGATGCTGGTCAGCGATCCGGTCGACGCCGCCTGGTTCGAGGTGCACGTGCCCCACGCCCACCTGGTGTTCGGCGCCATCGGCGCGATCCTGGTGGTGGTGATCGGCAAGCTGATGCAGAAGCGCGGCGCGCAGACCGCCTGACGCCCCGCCCGGCGCGCTTGCCCTCTTGCGGGCAGGTGCGGCCATGCGAACCGAGCCCGGCACGCGCCAGCGTTGCCGGGCTTTTTCATGGACGCTGCCGCCGGTCCCAGGGCAAGGCTTCGATGCCAAATTTTGTGAATGGACGGCGAAACGCGGTCCGCCCGCTCGATACTGTCGGCCGTCCAATCGTTCGGGAGCCGCTCCATGCCAGTCGCCGCACGCTTGCCGCGGGGCCGCCGCGCTGATCACGCCCATCATGCCCATCATGCCCATGGGGCCCCTCGAACTCATCGAACCCATCGCGCCTTCACGCTGATCGAGCTGATGGTGGTGGTCGCCATCATCGGCATCCTGGCCGCCATCGCGGTGCCGCAATATCGGGACGATACAATTCGGGCCAGGCTGTCGAGCGTGCTGACCGCGGCCGCGCCTTTGAAGATGGCGGTCAGCCTGTGCGCGCAGGAAGCGGGCGGCGTGCTGGACGATTGCAATGACGACAACGCGGCCGCCGCGATTCCGCCGTTCGCGCGGAGCCGCGAGATCGCGCAGGCGACCGTCAGCGGTCCGGGCGTGATCACGCTGACGCTGTCCGCCAGCGGGCTCGGCGCCGGGGTCGACGGCAGGGACATCGTGCTGCGGCCATCGGTCAACGCGACCTCGGTCAGCTGGGAGATCACCACCACGATCGAGAACGCGGTCGCCAGGCAGTATGTCCTCAGGAACAGCCAGTCGCCCGCCGATACATCGCAGGCGAGGGCGGAGTCGGGTAGCCGGGCCGGTGTCATGACGGACGACGCCAGCCACGCCGGACTGCGCAAGGATCATCTCGGCGACACGCCCATGGGCGTGTCGCCTTCGTCGGGAATCGAATGTGAATTTGCGCAGGAACGTTGCGCTGGATTGGGCGTGCCCGCTGTTGGCGATGGCCGTCGCGTTGCCGCCGCTGGTCTCCAAACACACCTTGCCGCTGGCCACCTTTTACGGCGAGTGGGCGTCGGCATTGGCCTTCGTCGTGCTGGTGCTGTGGTGCGCGACGCTGCGCGCCGCCGATGGGGCCGCCCGCAGTGCCGCTACCGGTGCCGCCGCTGGTGCCACCGCTGGTGCCCCCGTTGGTGCCGCCACCCCCGCCGGCGTTCCGTTCGTGACCGCGTTCTGCCTGTGGCTGATCGCCCTGGGCACGGGCGCCACGCTGGCCGGTCAGCCCGACGTGACCGGCAGCCGCAGCCTGACGCTGGCCGCGCTGCTGCTCGCCACCGGCGCGATCTGGGCTGGCCATCGCTATCGCCGCGCGCTCGACGCCGACGTGGTGCTGACCGCGTTCGCGACGGCGTGGCTGGCGGCAGGGCTGTTCGGCACGCTCGCCCAATGGGTGCAACTGTTCCGGCTCGAGGGCGACAGCTTCGGGCTGGTGTCCGATTACTTCTACGACGCCAATCGCCGGCTATGGGGCAATCTGAACCAGCCCAACCACCAGGCGACCGTGCATGGCCTGGCGCTGGCGGCGTCGGTGTGGCTCGCCTCGCGCGGCAAGCTGCGCGCGCTGCCGTGGCTGGTCGCGGTGGCGCTGGTCGAAAGCGGTGTCGTGCTGTCCGGCTCGCGCACTGGCGTGCTGCACGTGGGGCTGGCCGCCTGCTATGCGCTGGTCGCGGCCTGGCTGGCGCGCTCCGCGCAGGACGTGGCGCCGGCGTCAGCGCGCTGGTCCCTGCGCGCCCCCGCCGGCCTTGTGTTTGCGGCGGCGGCGCTGGTGGCCATGCTGATGCTGCTGCAGCCTGCGATCAAGGCGGCGGGGCAGGCGTTCGGCTGGTCGCTGTTCGACACCATGGCGCAACTGCAGGCCGGCGACCAGATTTCCGCGCGCGGCGCGCTGTGGGCGCATGCCTGGGCGATGTTCGTCGCGCATCCGTGGTTCGGCGTCGGCTGGGGCGAATTCGGCTGGGCACAGTTCGAGCAACTGGCGCGCCTGGGCATCACCGTCGAGATGTCGCTGCACGCGCATAACGCCGTGCTGGACCTGCTGGCCAAGACCGGGATCGTCGGCACCGCCGGCGTCGCGCTGTTTCTGGCGGCCTGGCTATGGCGGGTGGTGCGCGCGAGGCTGTGGCGTGCCGATACGGCGGAACGCGCCCGCACGGCGGCGGCGCTGACGTGGCTGGCGATGCTGTGCGTGCATTCGATGCTCGAATATCCGCTGCACTACCTGTATTTCCTGCTGCCGTTCTGTTTCCTGCTGGGCTGGCTCGAGCCCGCCGCGCTGGCGGTCACGCGCATGCCGCGCGCGCTGGCCACGATGGGGCCCGCGGTGGTCGGCGTGGCCGCGGCCCTGGTGCTCGCGACGATGTGGCAGGACTACCGCCGCGTCGAAGCGCGCGAGTACGCCAGCCCGGCGCGGGTCGACACCTTGCCCGCGCCGAATCTGTGGTTTGGCCAGCACGCGGAGGCGCACCGGGCCGAGCTCGCGCCGCTGACCGCCGACGGCGCCGATGCGTGGCTGCCGCCGCATATCGCCGCGATCCACCTGTTGCCCACCCCGACGATGATCGCGCGCGGCGCCTGGCTGTTGGCGCTCAATGGCGAGCCGGAGCAGGGCCGGGAATGGCTCGAGCGGCTGCGCTACTACTATCGCGGCGACGAGGCCGCCCAGTTCGCCCGCGTCGCCGGCTATTGCGAGGGCGTCGACGCTGCCAGGCGGCCGCGCGAATTCTGCGAGTGGGTCCAGCGCCGCCGGGCCGCCACACCGATACCACGGTAGGGCGGTAGTCCGAAGGAGGAATGCCGCGCTGCCGCAAGCCGTGCGCGGCTTCGTTTCCGGAGAAGCGCCGCGCCGAGGCATTTCATCCGTCGGCACGATTTGTCACGCCAGTTCCGGCCCATAGACTCGCCCGGTGCCTGTGTCACACGGGAGAGACGAATGCGGACTGGCAAGCGAAGGATCCTGACGGTGGCTGTGCTGGGACTGGTGGCCATCATCACCACCGAGGTGCTGGCGCGCGCCGGCCTCGGCCTGGGCGATCCGCCGCTCTATCAGACCGATCCGGAAATCGAGTACCTGCTCAAGCCCAACCAGCGCGTGAAGCGCTTCGGCCATCGCTATGTGGTCAACCGCTACGGCATGCGCTCGGACGATTTCGAGCCGAAGAAAGGCGCGCCCGGGGAGCGGCGCGTGCTGGTGTTCGGCGATTCCGTCGTCAACGGCGGCGCGCAGGTCGACCAGGGGCGCCTTGCCACCGAGCAATTGCGGGTACGGCTGGGCCGGACCAGCCAGGTGGCGACCGTGGGCAATGTGGCGGCATTCAGCTGGGGGCCGGGCAACTGGCTCGCCTACGCGCGGCGCTTCGGTTTTCTCGACGCCGATACCGCGATCATCGTCGTCAACGGCGCCGATTATGGCGATGTGCCGACCTTCGCGCCGCTGCGGCCGGATACCCATCCCTCGCAACCGCCGCTGTCGGCGCTGGTGGAGGGCGCCACCCGTTATCTGCCCGCCTATCTCGGGCTGGATCAGTCGTCCGGACCGGCGCGCGAATCGACCGATGCCGATCGCGCCGCCTCGCTGCGTGACCTGGCCGAACTGATCGTGATGGCCAGGAGGGCCGGCGTGCAGGTCCGGCTGGTACAGCACTACGAGCGCGACGAACTGGATGGCGCCGGCCTGCCGGCCGGCCTGCAGGCCTTCTCCCGGCTGTGCGAGGAATACGAGGTGCCGGTCGTGAGCATGCGCGACGCCGAGCGCCGCGCACGCGATGTGGCCTATCTCGATGACATCCACCTGAGCCCGGAAGGACAGGACCTGCTCACCGACGCGCTGCTGGCGGCCGCCAATCTGCCCGCCGGGGGCCGGCACGTCGCTGCGTTCGGTCTGCGCCACTAGCGGGGCGGCGGGGGCTGCGGGGAAGCGGGGAAGCAGGGAAGCAGGGAAGCAGGGAAGCAGGGAAGCAGGGAAGCAGGGAAGCGGGGCCGCCCGGCGTGCTGCCTGGGCTTGATTGCCCCTCTTGCGGGCCTCGGCGTGCCGCTCTTACTGCGCCACCCAATCCCCCGACTTGCCGCCATGCTTCTCCAGCAGGCGGATGCCGCCCATCACCATGCCGCGGTCGGCGGCCTTGCACATGTCGTAGATCGTCAGCAGCGCGACCTGCACGCCGGTCAGCGCTTCCATCTCGACGCCGGTCTGGCCGCGCGTCTCGGCGCGCACGGTGCAGTGCACGGAACTGCCCGCCTCGTCCAGCGCGAATTCGAGCGCGACCTTGGTCAGCGCCAGCGGATGGCAAAGCGGAATCAGGTCGGCGGTGCGCTTGGTGGCCATGATGCCGGCGATGCGAGCGATGCCGAGCACGTCGCCCTTCTTCGCGGTGCCGTCGCGCACCAGCGCGAAGGTCTCCGGCGCCATCGTGATGGTGCCGGTGGCGATCGCCACGCGGTGGGTGGCGTCCTTGGCGCCGACATCCACCATATGCGCCTGGCCGGCGGTATCGAAGTGAGTGAGCTTGCTCATGATTGGCGTCGCAGGGTTGGCGTCGAACGGTTGGGGTCGAACGTTTGGGACCGAAGCGGGAGGGGATCGAAGGAAATCGCAGGAAATCCGGAAAGCAGGACGGCAGAGCAGGGGTGCCCGCCGGGCGCGGAACGGTCGCGCCAGGCCGCTATCATAGCAACATGCTGATTTTCCGCCCCGTCGCCCGGCGCGCTTCGCTCGCCGATCTTCGCGCCGATTCCCGTGCCGATCCCGGTACCGATCCCGGAGCCGATTTCGGTGCTGATCTCCGTGCCGATTTCGGTGCCGATCTCGAAGCCAATCTCGGAGCCGATCTCGAAGCCGATCTCGGTGCCGATCGCCGTGCCGATGCCCGTGCCGCCGGACGTTCACGCTCGGCGCCCGCATCGCGCCATGCCGGGCCCCGCCTTGCCGTGCTGCGTCGCCCGCTGGCGGCGCTGCTGATGCTGGCGCTGGCCACGCCGGCCTGGCCCCAGGCCGCATCGGCGCCGGCGGGCAAGGCGGTGCCGACGATCGCGCCGCCGTTGCTGGGCTTGCCGGGCGACGCCAGCGATCAGGTCTACGACAACCTGAACCGCAGCGTGAAGGCTGGGCAGAAGTCCGACTTCGGCCTGCGCAGCGGCAACCCGGTGGTCGAGAGCAACGGCATCCAGCTGCCCGACATGGGCGACCCGTCGACCGCGGCGCTGTCGCCCGACATGGAGAAGCGGCTGGGCGACCGCATCATGCGCGACATCCGCCGCGATCCGCAGTACGTCACCGATGCGCTGCTGGCCGATTATCTGAACGCGCTCGGCTACAAGCTGATCCAGGCCGCGCGCCGCCAGAACCTTGCAGGCACCACCGGCGGCGGCACCTTCGCCACCGGCTTCGAACTGTTTGCCGTACGCGATCGGACCATCAACGCGTTCGCGCTGCCCGGCGGCTATATCGGCGTGCACACCGGCCTGCTGGTGCAGTCGGACACCGAGTCGGAACTGGCGTCGGTGATCGGCCACGAGATCGGCCACGTCACGCAGCGGCATATCGCGCGCGGCATCACCAGCCAGGATCAATCGATGTGGATCGCGCTGGCGTCGATGGTGCTGGCCGGGCTGGCCGCGACCCGCAGCCCCGACGCCGCGGCCGCGCTGGCGATGGGCGGGCAGGGCGCGGCGCTGGCCAACCAGCTGTCGTTCTCGCGCGGCGCCGAGCGCGAGGCCGACCGCGTCGGCTTCCAGATCCTGTCGGCGGCGGGCTTCGATCCGCAGGGCATGCCGGACTTCTTCCGCCGGCTGCAGCGCGTCACCGGCATCTCGGAAAGCTCGGTGCCGTCCTATGTGCGCACCCACCCGCTGACCTCCGAGCGGATCGCCGACATGCAGGACCGCGCCAGCCATCTGCCGGCGCGCAAGGTCGGCAGCACGCCCGAATACGAATTCGCGCGGGTGCGCGCGCGCATCCTGCAGGAAGCCAATCCCACCGATATCCAGAACGCGCGCGCCGCGCTGCAGGCCCAGTTGTCCAGCGCATCGCCGATGCGGCAGCCGGCGATCTACTACGGCATTGCGTTTGCCGAGCAGCGGCTGGGCCGGCTGGTGCAGGCGGAGCAGGCGCTGGCCGAGGCGCGCCGGCTGTACGGCAATATTCCCGGGGCGTCATCGGGCAGCCCGATGCTCGACGTGATGGCGATCGAGCTGGCGCGCGCGCAAGGCCGGGTGCCGGACGCGGTCCGCCAGGCGCTGGCCTCGATGAAGACCTTCCCGCTGTCGCACGCGGTCGCGCTGTCGTATGCGGAGACGCTGCTGGGAGCCGGCCGTGCCGACGAGCTGGTGACGTTCCTGCGTTCGCGCACCCGCGAGGAGAGCGCGCGCGCGGAATGGTGGGAGTTGCTGGCGCGCGCCTACGCGGCGCAGGGCAAGCGCGTGCAGCAGCATCAGGCGCTGGCCGAGAAGTACGCGCGCGACGGCGCCTATCAGGCCGCGATCGAACAGCTGCAGATCGCGCGCAAGGCCGGCGACGGCGACTTCTATACGCTGTCCGAGGTCGATGCCCGGCTGCACCAGCTCGAGCGGCAGTATCGGGAAGAGCGGCAGGACAACAAGGGCATGCCGAACTGAGCCGCAGTCGCAGTCGCAGTCGCAGTCGCAGTCGCAGCCAAAGCCGAAGCCAAAGCCAAAGCGGAAGCCGCAGCGGCCCCCGCCGCCGCCGCGCGCGCCATCCCGCGCGTCAGCGGGACGGCGGTTCCTGGGCCCGCTGCTGCGGTGCCGGCTGCGGCCGCGGCTGCCGCACGAAGCCGAAGCGCCGGGGCACCTCGGCCTCGGCAATCGGCTCGATCGGCAGATCGCGGCCGTCGAAGTGAAAGACGCCAAGGTCCGTGCCGCAGGCCTCGCCGTGCCAGTCGCAACTGCTGCTGAACGCGTCGAGATCGTGGTCATGCAGCAGCGCGGCATGAAGCGCGTTCCTGCCCTCGTTCCTGCCCGCGTTCCCGCCCTCATTCCCGCCCTCGATCTCGCCCACCAGCACCACGTTGCCGTGCTCGTCGGCATGGCAGGACCGCGGCGTGAAGGCCCGCTGCGAGGTGGTGTGGAACTGTCCCTGGTGGAGCCGCACTACCCAGGGCGCATAGGCAAGCTCGACGAACACGCGTTGCGGCCCGTTCTGGAAGAACCAGGCGCCATGCTCGTCGCACACGTAGTTGCGTTCGATAAAGGCCACCAGCGCGGGATGCCGCAGCGGATCGCCGGACAGCCCATGCTGCTGCGCGTATTCGTTGCGGATGCGCCATTGCCCGCGCCGGTCCAGCGCGAGCCAGCCATAGCAGTAGGGGACATTGGGCCAGCGGGCCATCGCCTGCTTGACGATTTCGTCCATGCTCGTCTCCTGTTGAACTCCTTGCCTGCGCGGCTTGCGGCCTCGTTGCAGTACGCCCGCCCGTAGCAGGCCGACAGAAGGGCCGCACCAGGCCCGCAGCAGGCCTGCACCAGGCCCGCTATACGCCGCAATACACTACGTTCCCAGCGTAGACCCTGTCAGCCCAGGCTATCGAAGAACCGCAGCACCCGTGCCGGCAGCCAGTCGGTATGGCCGCCGCCCGGCAGCAGCGACGACAGCGGCAGATGGCGCCGCCAGTCGCGCGGCGGCGCCAGGAAGCCGACGTGCCCGCCATGCTCGGGCTGGTCCAGCAGCACCTGCCCGCTGACGTCACGCGCGCCCGGCAGATAGTGCGCCGGCAGGAAGGGATCGTTGCGCGCGTTCAGCACCAGCGTCGGCACCGCGATATGGCGCAGCACCGGCTTGCTGGCGGCGCGCGCCCAGTAGTCGTCGGTATCGCGAAAGCCGTGCAGCGGGGCCGTGACCACGTTGTCGAAGGCATAGAGGTCGCGGCTGGCCAGCAGCGCGGCGCGGTCGAACAGGCCAGGGTACTGGGCCAGCTTGTCCAGCGACTTGCGCTTGAGCGTCTGCAGGAACATCTGCGTATAGACGCGGTTGAAGCCGCGCGACAGCGCCGCGCCGCCGCCCGCCAGATCGAGCGGCGCCGACACCGAGGCGGCGCCGGCGAGGAAACCGGCGCTCGACTGCGCCTCGCCCAGGTAGCGCAGCAGCGCGTTGCCGCCCAGCGAGATGCCGAGCGCATACAGCCGCCGGCCATCGGCCGCATGCCGCTCGCGCAGCCGCCGCAGCACCCAGTCGATCTCGACGTAGTCGCCGGAATGATAGAAGCGCGGCGCCAGATTCAGCTCGCCGGAGCAGCCGCGGAAATGCGGGATCACGCCCTGCCAGCCGCGCTCGCGCAGCGCCGCCATCATCGACTGCGCGTAGTGGCTGGTCGAGTTGCCCTCCAGCCCGTGGAACAGCACCAGCAGCGGCGTGCCGGGCGCGACCGGGTGCGTGGTCCAGTCCAGGTCGATGAAGTCGCCGTCGGGGGTGTCCCAGCGTTCGCGGCGAAAGCTCACGCGCGGCCGGCGCGTCAGCCTTGCCGGGATGATGGTCTGGCTATGGCCGTCGCGCAGCCACCATGGCATGCGCGCGTGGGCGTCGAAACCGTGCGGGTCGGCCAGCGGCGAGGGCGGATGCCGGAGCAGGTCGGCGGGGCGGGACATGACGGCGGGTGGTCGGATGCCGGGCGTTTCCCCGGCCGGTTCAGTGCAGGGCCTGCTTGGCCGTCGCGGTCGAGATCGTGACCTGCGCGGCGTTGGCCGGGCTGCAATGGATATGTGCCAGGCGCCAGCCCTCGTGGTTCTGCAGCAGCACGTAGGTGGTGTGCACGTACAGGTCGGCCTCGACGCGGTCGGTGGCGAAGCGCAGCGCCTCGGTGACGTCGAAGATGGAGACGCCCAGCGTCGAATGGCTGCTGCTTTCCAGCACGTCGATCAGCACCGGCTGGCGGTCCAGCAGCTGCAGGAAGGCCTGGCGCAGATGATCGTGGCCGATCAGCCGCTGGCCGTCGGGCATCACGCAGGTGATCGAATCCTCGTCCAGCCACAGCTTCAGCGCGCCTTCGGCATCGCGCAGCTTCAATGCCTCGCGAAAGGCTTCCAGGATGTCTTCGGCGGAATCGAACAGGCGGGCGAAGCGAGGCATGGCGGGATCGGTCGGTGGGCCCCGCCGGCAGGCCGGGCCATGAATCGAAGCCGTCCCGGTCGCCGGTGTCTGGCGGTGTGGGCGGGGACGGCCATCGCGGGTCAGTCAACGGCGCGCCGGACGCGCCTGGCGGCGCCGGGTCGGCGCACGCGGTTCAGCTATTCGCAGTTCAGCTATTCAGTCAGCGGTGGTTCCATCAGGGCCGGTGCAGCAGCTTGCGCAGTTCCACGAAGACCATTTCCGGCTCGATCTCCCGCAAGCAGCGCAGATGGCCGAGCGGACATTCGCGCTGGAAACACGGGCTGCACTCGAGCTGGAGCCACATGATACTCGCTGCCTGTGACAGCGGGGGCGTATGGCGCGGATCGCTGGAGCCGAATACCGCGACCTGCGGCCGGTTCAGCGCGGCGGTCACGTGCATCAGGCCGGAGTCGTTGCAGACCGCCGCCTCGGACAGTGCCAGCAGGTCGACCGCGTCGTCCAGCGAGGTCTGGCCGCACAGATTGCGCACGAAGGGCGCGCCGGCGCAGATCTCGGCGGCGATCTCGCCGTCCTTGGCCGAGCCCAGCGTCACGATCTGCGCGTACGGGTACGAGCGGCGCAGCATCTGCGCCAGCTCGGCGAAATGCGCGGCGGGCCAGCGCTTGGCCGGGCCGTATTCGGCGCCCGGGCAGAAGGCGATCAGCCGGGTCTGCGGCGCGATGTCGAAGCGCTCGGCGGTCTTGACCACGCGCGCCGGATCGACGCGCAGCCGCGGCTCGGGCAGGCCCTCGGGCAGCCGCGCGCCGGGTTTGAGCGCCAGCCGCGCATAGTGCTCGACCATCGGCGGACGCTTGTCCTTCGGCGGATTGGCGTGGCGGATGTTGAGCAGGCCGAAGCGCGCCTCGCCGCGATAGCCGACCCGCAGCGGAATGCCGGCCAGCCACGGGATCAGCGCGGACTTCAGCGAGTTGGGCAGCACGTAGGCGACGTCGTAGCCTTCGTTCTTCAGCTGCTGGGCGAACATCAGCCGCGCCGACAGCTGCAGCTTGCCGTGCGCCAGGTCGCTGGGAAACACGCGCCCGATCTCGGGCATGCGCGCGAGGACGGGCGCGACCCATTTCGGCGCGAGCGCATCGATGGCCAGACGCGGATGGCGTTGCTTGAGCAGCGCGAACAGCGGCTGCGCCATCAGGGCGTCGCCGATCCAGTTGGGCGCGATGACGAGGGCTTTGTTCATAAGCAAGGCGCCGCCGTGCCGCCCGGGAGGTGACCGGGGCGGCAGAGCGGCGAGAGCGAAACGGGGCGTTCGGCGCCGGCGGGCGAAGCGGCCCCTGCCGGTAAGGCGGCCGGGGCCGGCGCTGGTTGCGGCGCGGGCGCGGCCACGCCAGCGTGGCCGCGCGCGGGAACGGACGAGCGGGCGATCAGTGGTGGCCCTTGAGCACGGTGCCCGGCTTGAGCTGGTAGACGGTGCCGCAGTACGGGCACTTGGCCTGGCCGGTGTTCGCCACATCGAGGAACACGCGCGGATGGTAGTTCCAGGTCGGCGTATTGGGCGTGGGACAGTGCAGCGGAAGGTCTTCGGCGCCGATTTCGACGACGTTTGCGGTTTGCGTCATGGTGTTGCGGGGTCAGTCTTGTCAGGGGAGGGTTCTGGCTCGTGCTGCGGCGGGGCCCGGCGCCTTGGGCGGCCGGGCCGCCGGCATCAGACCAGGGTCAGCCAGTGCTGGTATTTCTCGTTGGTGCCGCCGACGGCGGCGAAGAACGCGTCCTGGATCTGCTTGGTGATCGGGCCGCGGCGGCCTTCGCCGATGACGCGGTCATCGAGCTCGCGGATCGGCGTGACTTCGGCCGCGGTGCCGGTGAAGAAGGCCTCGTCGCTGCAATAGACCTCGTCGCGGGTGATGCGCTTCTCGCGGACTTCGATGCCCAGGTCGCGCGCGATCGTCAGCGTCGCGTCGCGGGTGATGCCGTCCAGGCAGGAGGCCAGGTCCGGGGTGTAGATCACGCCGTTGCGCACGATGAAGACGTTCTCGCCGGAGCCCTCGCTGACATAGCCGTCGGTGTCGAGCAGCAGCGCCTCGTCATAGCCGAGGCTGGTCGCCTCCTGGTTGGCCAGGATCGAGTTGATGTAGTAGCCGCTGGCCTTGGCCCGCACCAGCGACACGTTGACGTGATGGCGGGTGAACGAGGACGTCTTGACGCGGATGCCGCGCTCCATGCCTTCCTCGCCCAGGTAGGCGCCCCAGGGCCAGGCGGCGATCGCCACGTGGATCGTGTTGCCGCGCGCGGAGACGCCGAGCTTTTCCGAGCCGATCCAGACCAGCGGGCGGATGTAGCAGGACTCGAGCTGGTTGGCCTTGACCACCTCGCGCTGCGCCGCCTCCAGGGTCGCCTGATCGAACGGGATCTCCATCTGGAAGATCTTGGCGGAGTTGAACAGCCGGCGGGTGTGCTCCTTGAGCCGGAAGATCGCGGTGCCGGCCGGGGTCTTGTAGGCGCGCACGCCCTCGAATACGCCCATGCCGTAGTGCAGGGTATGGGTCAGCACGTGGATCTTGGCATCGCGCCAATCGATCAACTTGCCATCCATCCAGATCTTTCCGTCACGATCGGCCATCGACATGCTCGTCTCCCGCAAAAACGTCAAAAAGGTGCAAAGGCGACATTGTAAGCCCCGGCACACCCCGTGCCAACGCGGCGAGGCGGCGGTATGGCGCCGCCAGGCTGGGGATCGGGGGCGATCCAGTGGCCGTGGTGCCGGGCTTATATCGGCACGGCATACGCTCAAGCGAACTCAATCGTTTGGAAAGTGGCGATTCATTGGTATCGTACTTGCTTTGGAATCCGGCCCCCGCAGCGCACGCAGGCAGCGGGCCGCGCCGGCCGAGCCGTTTTTGGCTCTGTTCCTGCCTTTCCATCCTGGTATTTCGATTCCTGCCGCCATGACCCGCACTTCGACCCGCCGCCTCGTGACCCGTCTTGCCGCCACCCTGGCCAGCCTGGGCAGCCTCGCCTGCCTGTCGTTGGCTCCGTCCGCGCACGCCCAGGGTCCGGCCAACTGGCCCGACAACAAGCCGATCACGATCCTGATGGGCTTTACCGCCGGCTCGGGCGTCGACATGGTCGGCCGCACGTTGCAGGACTCGCTGCAGAAGTCGCTCAAGACCACGATCCTGTACGACTACCGGCCGGGCGCCGGCGGCAACGTGGCCTCCGAAGTGGTCGCCCACGCCAGGCCGGACGGCTATACGCTGCTGCTGGGCACCGCCGCCACCCATGGCATCAACCCGGCGCTGTACAAGAACCTGCCGTTCGATGCCGAGGCGGACTTCACGCCGATCGCCCCGCTGGTCGAGGTGTCCAACGTGCTGACCGTCAATCCGGCGGTGATCGACGTCAAGTCGGTCAAGGAATTCATCGAGAAGGTCAAGGCCAATCCGGGCAAGTACAACTACGCGTCCACCGGCAACGGCACCGGCACGCATCTGGCTTTCGCGGAATTCAACGCGCGCGCGGGCCTCGACATGGTCCACGTGCCGTACAAGGGCGGCCCGGACGCGCTGCAGGCGGTGCTCAAGGGCGAGGTCTGCTGCATCTTCAACCAGGTGCAGAGCGTGCTGCCGCAATACCGCGCCGGCAAGGTGCGCCTGCTCGGGGTAACCACCGCCAAGCGCGTGCCGGTGATCCCCGACGTGCCGACCATCGCCGAGAGCGGCGTGCCGAACTACAACAGCACGATCTGGTTCGGCTTCTTCGGTCCCAAGGGGCTGGACCCGCAGATCGCCCGCAAGGTCAACGAGGCCGTGCGCGTCGCGCTGGAAAACCCGGCGGTGCGCCAGAAGCTGGTCGAGGCGGGCAACACGCCGCGCGTCGAGACCGTCGACCAGTTCCGCGCCACGGTGAAGGCCGACCGCCAGAAGTGGGCGAACGTCGTCAAGACGGTGGGGGCGTCGATCGACTGAGACGGATTGAGATAGGGCTGGCGGCACCGCCGCCGGTCGGCCCCGCCAGGCAGCAGCCCCGGTCAGGGTCCGGGGCGCCGGCACTTGCCCGCCATGTGCCCGCCATGTCCCGGCCATGCACACGGCATGTGCCGGCCACGTTCTGCAGGCGTGCCGCCTCAGATTCCCTGTCCTCCCGACACCTCGATCCGCTGGGCGTTGACCCAGCGGTGGCTCTCCGACAGCAGGCCCGCAATCATCGGCCCGATATCGTCGGGCACGCCGGCGCGGCCCAGCGCGGTCATCTCGGCGAACAGCTTGTTGATCTCCGGGTTGTCGCGCACGGCGCCGCCGCCAAAGTCTGTTTCGATCGCGCCCGGCGCCACGGTGTTGACCGCGATGCCGCGCGCGCCCAGTTCCTTCGCCATATACCGGGTCAGCACTTCCACCGCGCCCTTGACGGCGGCGTACGCCGCGTAGCCGGGGAAGGACACCCGCGTCAGCCCGCTGGACAGGTTCACGATGCGCCCGCCGTCGGCGATCAGCGGCAGCAGCGTCTGCGTCAGGAAAAAGACGCCCTTGAAGTGCACATTGACCAGCGCGTCGAACTGCGCTTCCGTGGTGTCGCTGATCAACGCATAGTCGCCGTGGCCGGCGTTGTTGACCAGATGGTCGAAGGTGTCGCGCTGCCATGTCTGGCGCAGGGCGGCGCGCAGCGTTTGCGCGAAGGCCGCGAAGCTGCCGACGTCCCCGGTGTCGAGCTGCAGCGCACAGGCCTTGCGCCCCAGTGCTTCGATCTCGGCGACGACGGCGTTCGCCTCGTCGGCCCGGCGCTGGTAGGTCACGATGACATCCCCGCCGCTGCGGGCGATGCTCAGGGCGGTGGCTCGGCCCAGCCCGCGGCTGGCGCCCGTCACGAGGGCAATTCTGGTCATGGCGATCACTCCTTGGTTCGGTTGATGGTGCTTCGAATTATTGGAGTTCCGACGCCAATAGTCTTAGCCAATTCCTCCCGCTTTCTTGCCTGAATCTCCGAGCCGGCTCGCCGTCGCCGGAGGGCAGCGCTATGCTGCGTCCATGAACGCCGACCTGCTCGATGCCGTCCGCCGGTACACGGACGCCTACGCCGACCCCGAGGGCCTTGCCCAAACGCCCGTGCCCGGCCTGACCACGATCAGGGCGACCGCTCCCAGCGGACTGCTCCATGCCATCGCGCGGCCGCTGGTCTGCCTGGTGCTTCAGGGCAGCAAGCAGGTCACCATGGGCACGCAGACCTTCACCTTCGAGGCGGGCGACTCGCTGCTGATCACCGCCGACGTGCCGACCGTCAGCCAGGTCACGCGGGCCAGCCCCGAAGCGCCGTATCTCTCGCTGGTGCTGGACCTCGAGCCGGCCGTGATCGCGGACCTCGCCACGCAGATGCAGAGCCTGCCGGCGGCCGATGGCGGGGCGGTGCGGTACCAGCCGACCGAGGCCGAGGTCGCCGACGCCGCGCTGCGGCTGATGCGCCTGTTCGAGCGGCCGGAAGCGGTGCCGGTGCTCCATGCACAGCGCGTATGGGAGTTGCACTACTGGCTGCTGGCCGGCCGGCATGGCGCGGCCATCCGCGAACTGGGATGGCCGGAAGGCAATGCACGGCGCGTGGCGCGCGCCGTGGCGGTGCTGCGCGAGGAGTTCACCAGGCCATTGCCGATGGCGCGGCTCGCCGGCGTCGCCGGCATGAGCCCATCGTCGTTCTACCAGCACTTCCGCGCGGTCACGTCGCTGTCGCCATTGCAATTCCAGAAGCAGCTGCGACTGATCGAAGCGCGCCGCCTGATGCTGGCCGACGGCATGACGGCCAGCAGTGCCGCCTTTGCCGTGGGCTACGAAAGCGTGCCGCAGTTCACGCGCGAATACCGCCGCCTGTTCGGCATGCCGCCGGCAAAAGATGCGGAGGCCATGCGCAGCGCGGTACTGAACGAAGCCAGAGGCAACGACGAGGCAATTTCGGCGCACCGGTCGGTCAAGCGGCTGAAGGGCGTTGTGCCGAAACCGGGCAGACCCGTTTCGGTCGATGACATGAACGCGGCAATCGCGGAACTGGGCGCGTCGGCGGGGGACCGGAATTGATGCCCTCGTCCCCGTCCCGTACGGCCAAAGAGTGCGCGTGATTGCTGTCCGCCCGCATCATTTAAGCGCCCACTTACCCAATTCCCGCCAGGCCCTATAATGGCGCCTTACCCGCCGCGCTCGCGGCGGGGTGTCCGGCGATGCCGGCGCGGCGCGTGGATCGCCGTCGCGCGATCGGCCGGAATCCTCACCGCGTCCGCTCCATGACTTCCCCTCGGCCCCCGGCCTGGCTGCGCCTTTGGCATCGTGCCACGCAAGGCGTCCTGCACCATTTCTGGACCCGCTTTCCGCCCGCCGAGCGCACCGGCTTCCTGGCCGGCGCGCGCCGTTTCGCGCCGTCGCTGCCGGCGACCTTCTCGTGGGGGCTGGTGACCGGCGTCGCCATGAGCAAGTCGGTGATGACGGTGCCCGAGGCGATCGGCATGAGCCTGCTGGTCTACGCCGGCTCGGCCCAGCTCGCGGTGCTGCCGTTGTTCGCCGCCGGCATGCCGCTGTGGACGATCTGGCTGACCGCCGCCGTGGTCAATCTGCGCTTCGTGATCTTCAGCGCCGCGCTGCAGCCGCACTTCAGCTATCTGCCGCTGTGGCGCCGGACGCTGCTGGGGTCGTTCAACGGCGACCTGCATTTCGTCTTCTTCATGCAGCGCTACCAGGCGCCGGGCTACGAGCCCGGCAAGGAAGGCTATTTCTGGGGCATGGCGCTGACCAACTTCGTGATGTGGCAGGTCTCGTCGCTGGCCGGCATCCTGCTGGCCAGCCTGTTTCCCGACAGCTGGGGGCTGGCGCTGGCCGGCACGCTGGCGCTGATCCCGGTGATGGTGTCGACGATCAATTCCCGCTCGACGCTGATGGCGGTCGCGGTGTCGGCGGTGCTGGCGCTGTTCTTCTTCGACCTGCCGTACCGGCTCGGGCTGGTGGTGGCGGTGGCGGGGGCGATCGCGGCCGGCATGGCGAGCGACCAGATGGCGGCCCGCGCCACGCTGCGCGGCATCGAAAACAAGCGGCGGCGCGACAAGGCGGCCGGCACGGTCAACATGAACCTCGGCAAGGACGCTGGCACTCGGGCCAGCCATGCCGCGTCGTCGGCGGAGGACAAGGCATGAGCCACTGGCAGATCTGGATCGCGCTGATCGGCATGGCGGTGGTGACCATCGTCACGCGCGCCCTGTTCCTGATGGCCGGCGAGCACGTCAGCCTGCCCGACCGCCTGCAGCGGGCGCTGCGCTACGCGCCCGCCGCCGCGCTGGCCGCCATCATCCTGCCCGACCTGATGACCTGGCAGGGCCATTTCACCGTCGGCCTGGAAAACTACAAGCTGATCGCCGGCATCGCGGCGGCGCTGTTCTACCTCGCCACCCGCAAGATGCTCGGCATGATCGCGGTCGGCATGGCGGTCTATACCGCGTTGCGGTTGCTGGCCTAGCCGTCAGGCAGGCGTCGGGCAGCATCGGGCAGCCTCGGCCAGCCATCGCAGCCATCGGGCAGCCTCGGGCAGACGTCGGGCAGACGTCGGGCAGGCACTGGGCAGGCGCTGGGCAGACGTCAGCCGCCCCCATCGGGCGCGGCCCGCGGCGCCTTCAGCGTGGCGCTCAGTTGCGTCAGCAGGTGCGAAAGCTGCGCCTGGCTGTTGGTGCCGGTCTTGATGAACACCGACTTCAGCTGCGTGCGGCTGGTCTCGCGGCCGATCTGCAACTGCTCGCAGGCCTCGGGCAGCCCGATGCCGGTGGTCAGCAGCGTCGCCAGCCGCATCTCGGCCGGCGTCAGTCCATAGAGATCGCGCAGTACCTGGGGCAACAGCGGCGAGCTGCCGCGGGCGTCGTGGATCGCGACCAGCGCGGCCGGCTGCTGCCAGGCCTGCCCCATCGCGTGCGACGGCGGCAGCGGCAGCACGATGACCTGGGCGCGGGCGCCCTGGCGCGACTGCGCCGTCGCCGCCTGGGCGGGCACCGGCGCGTTGGCGTCGCAAGCGGCGCGGACCATCGCCGTGAACGGGCGCGACAGCTTCCATTCGTCGCCCGTGCCGGCGCCAGTACCGGTGCGCGGCGCGGCAGGATTCGGCACCAGGCGGCGCACCCAGGCCTCGCCCTCGCTGTTGTGCAGCAGCACGCGCGCGTCGGCCGTCAACACGATCACGCCGAAGGCCAGCTGGTCCAGCAGCTGCATCGACATGCGCTGCAGCGCGGTCAGCGCGCTGGTGCGTTCGCGCAGGGCCATCGCCTGGCGGATATGCGGAATCGCCCAGTCCAGCGCCCGCGCGTCCTCGTACGCAAACAGCGGCCCATCGACTGGCCGCTGCAGCGAGAAATAGACCTCGTAGTAGGGCTGGCGATCGACCAGGCAGGCCATCACCGAGCCCATGCCGTAGCGGTGCAGGAAGTCGCCGTAGAAGGGATGCCGCGCGATGGTGCCCGCACCCAGCTCGCGCGCATCGATGTACCAGCCGCCGACCGGCATCCGCGGCGCGAAGGATCGTCCCGGGTCCAGCGCCTGAAAGGTCTGCTGGTACGCCTGAGCCAGGCCTTCGACCGGATTGGCCAGCTCGGTCACCGACATGCGGTCATTGCGCCTGTCCAGTACGACCATGCCCATCTGGGTGCTGCCGCTCGCGCGGCGCAGGTTCTGCAGGCTGCGCTGCCACGCCTGCGGATCGACGATGCCCTCGTAGAGCCCGCGGATCGTGTCGTGGATGTCGCTGTCGTTCATTGCCGCCTCCGCATCGACGCGATGGCGCGGCAGGCGGCGGGCGGCACGTGCAAAGGCTGGCGCCGCCCATGGTCTGCGCCATGGACTTCCCGTTGGTTCATCGACTACCCCTGGTTCCGACGACAAAGCAATGCGCCGCCAGGCTCTTGCGACGGCCCGGTCGGCTTCGACCTTCTTTCTTCTTTCTTCTTGATTGGGACGGCTTCTCGATGGCGGCGCCCGAGGGCGCCTGCGGTGGCCGAGAAGCTATGGTACGGGTTTGACGCGGGGCCGTCAGCAGGATGTGATGAGGGTTTCACCTGCCTTTGTGCGCTGGGCGTCGCAACCCCGTTGCAATTGCGCAAAAGGGGGTCCCCGTTCAGGTAAAATGCCGGTTTTTCCGATCTTTCCCGCAAGAGCCATGACCTCTGTCCTGCGTCTATCCGACCTGATTTCCCAAGGCAAACTGTCCGGCAAGCGTGTGTTCATCCGCGCCGACCTCAACGTGCCGCAGGACGACGCCGGCCATATCACCGAGGACACCCGCATCCGCGCCTCCGTGCCCGCCATCGAGGCCTGCCTGGCCGCCGGCGCCGCCGTGATGGTGACCTCCCACCTGGGCCGCCCGACCGAGGGCGAATTCAAGCCGGCCGATTCGCTGGCGCCGATCGGCAAGCGCCTGTCGGAACTGCTGGGCAAGGACGTCAAGCTGGTGCAGAACTGGGTCGACGGCGTCGAGGTCGCGCCCGGCCAGGTGGTGCTGCTTGAGAACTGCCGCGTCAACAAGGGCGAGAAGAAGAACAGCGACGAGCTGGCGCAGAAGATGGCCAAGCTCTGCGATATCTACGTCAACGACGCCTTCGGCACCGCGCACCGCGCCGAGGCCACCACCCACGGCATCGCCAAGTACGCGCCGATCGCCTGTGCCGGCCCGCTGCTGGCCGCGGAGATCGACGCGCTGGGCAAGGCGCTGGGCCAGCCGGCCCGGCCGCTGGTGGCGATCGTCGCGGGCTCGAAGGTCTCGACCAAGCTGACCATCCTGAAGTCGCTGGCCGACAAGGTCGACAACCTGGTGGTCGGCGGCGGCATCGCCAACACCTTCATGCTGGCCGCCGGCCTGAAGATCGGCAAGTCGCTGGCCGAGCCGGACCTGGCCGCCGAAGCCAAGGCCATCATCGACATCATGGCCGCCCGCGGCGCCTCGGTGCCGATCCCGGTCGACGTGGTCTGCGCCAAGGAGTTCAGCGCCAACGCCGCGGCCACCGTCAAGGACGTCAAGGACGTGGCCGACGACGACATGATTCTCGACATCGGTCCGCGCACCGCGGCGATGCTGGCCGAGCAGCTGAAGGCCGCCGGCACCATCGTCTGGAACGGCCCGGTCGGCGTGTTCGAATTCGACCAGTTCGGCAACGGCACCAAGGTGCTGGCCGAAGCGATTGCCGAGTCGAAGGCCTTCTCGATCGCCGGCGGCGGCGACACGCTGGCCGCCATCGCCAAATACGGCATCGCGGACCGGGTCGGCTATATCTCGACCGGTGGCGGCGCCTTCCTCGAATTCCTCGAAGGCAAGAAGCTGCCGGCCTTCGAAGTCCTGGAGCAGCGCGCCGCGGGCTGAGCGCCGGACCCGGCCGCCCGCCGTTCACCGGACGCGGGACGCGGCCGCAGCCGCAGCGCTCGCCGGCGACCCGCCGGCAACCCGCCGCGACACTCCAAGGACAAGGAAACCAGATGACCCGTTCGACCAAGATCGTCGCCACCATCGGCCCCGCTTCCAGCACGCTCGAGATGCTGACCCGCATGATTGCGGCCGGGGTCGACGTGGTGCGGCTCAATTTCTCGCACGGCGTGGCCGAAGACCACCTCGAGCGCGCGCGCCTGGTGCGCGAGGCCGCCCAGGCCTGCGGCCGCGAGGTGGCGATCATGGCCGACCTGCAGGGGCCGAAGATCCGCGTCGGCAAGTTCGAGCACGGCAAGGTCACGCTGAAGGCGGGCGACCCCTTCGTGCTGGACGCCGGCTGCAAGCTCGGCAACCAGGAGCGCGCGGGCCTCGACTACCAGGACCTGCCGCGCGATGTCGGCCCCGGGGACCTGCTGCTGCTCAATGACGGACTGATCGTGCTGGGCGTCGACCGCGTGATCGGCAACGAGATCTTCACCACCGTCAAGGTCGGCGGCGACCTGTCCAACAACAAGGGCATCAACCGCCAGGGCGGCGGCCTGTCGGCGCCGGCGCTGACGGCCAAGGACATGGAAGACATCAAGACCGCGATGGCGCTGGGCGCCGACTATATCGCGGTCAGCTTCCCGAAGAATGCCACCGACATGGAAATGGCGCGCCAGCTCGCCGCCGTGGCGGGCCAGCAGTTCGGCCACAAGGCGCGGATGATCGCCAAGATCGAGCGGGCCGAGGCGATCCGGCCCGGCGTGCTGGAGGAAATTCTCGCGGCCTCGGACGGCATCATGGTGGCGCGCGGCGACCTGGCCGTGGAAGTGGGCAACGCCGCGGTGCCGGCGCTGCAGAAACGGATGATCCGGCTCGCGCGCGAGGCCAACAAGCTGACCATCACCGCCACGCAGATGATGGAAAGCATGATCGTCAACCCGGTGCCGACCCGCGCCGAGGTGTCGGACGTCGCCAACGCCGTGCTCGACGGCACCGATGCCGTGATGCTGTCGGCCGAGACCGCCGCCGGCCGCTATCCGGTCGAGACCGTCGAGGCGATGGCCGCGGTCTGCGTCGAGGCCGAGAAGTCCGAAGTGGTCCAGCTCGACACCGACTTCCTGAACCAGACCTTTACCCGCATCGACCAGTCGATCGCGATGGGCGCGCTGTTCACCGCCTATCATCTGCAAGTGAAGGCCATCGCCGCGCTGACCGACTCGGGCGCGACCGCCTTGTGGATGAGCCGTCACCGCATCCATGTGCCGATCTACGCGATGACGCCGAACCTGGCCTCGCAGCGCAAGATGCAGCTGTATCGCAACGTGGTGCCGCTGCCGCTGGAATCGAGCACCGACCGCGACACCGCGCTGGAACAGGCCGAGGAGCTGCTGCTCGCCAAGGGCGTGGTGCAGCGCGGCGATTTCATCGTGTTGACGGTCGGCGAGCCGATGGGGCAGCCGGGCGGCACCAATACGCTGAAGATCGTCCGGGTCGGGCTGTGACGGAGAGCTTGATGCCGAGCCTGGGACTGACCATGAGGCCGACCACAAGGGCGACCACAAGGCCGACCATCAAGCGGGAGGCGATGCCGATGACGCGAACCATGACGCAAACCATGATGGCGAGCACGGTGCGCTGGGGAACACAGCCCGGTGCCGCGCCCCACGGAAACTTGCCACGATAGCGGCGGACCGTGGCGACAGCCCGGCAGCCCGAAGAACATCCCAATACCGAGAACCCCATTCTTTTCTTAGGAGTCTGACATGCCACTCGTTTCGATGCGCCAGTTGCTCGACCACGCCGCCGAGAACGGCTACGGTCTGCCGGCATTCAACGTCAACAACCTGGAGCAGGTCCAGGCCATCATGCAGGCCGCCGACGAAGTGAATGCGCCGGTGATCATGCAGGCTTCCGCGGGCGCCCGCAAATATGCCGGCGAACACTTCCTGCGCCACCTGATCGAGGCCGCGGTCGAAGCCTATCCGCACATCCCGGTCGTGATGCACCAGGACCACGGCCAGTCGCCGGCGATCTGCCAGGGCGCGATCGACCTGGGCTTCTCGTCGGTGATGATGGACGGCTCGCTGCGCGAAGACGGCAAGACGCCGGCCGAGTACGAGTACAACGTCGAGGTGACCCGCAAGGTCGTCCAGATGGCCCACGCCGTCGGCGTGACCGTCGAGGGCGAACTGGGCTGCCTGGGCTCGCTGGAAACCGGTGAGGCCGGCGAGGAAGACGGCATCGGCGCCGAAGGCAAGCTCGACCACTCGATGCTGCTGACCGACCCCGAGCAGGCCGCCGACTTCGTCAAGGCGACCCAGCTGGACGCGCTGGCGATCGCCATCGGCACCTCGCACGGCGCATACAAGTTCACCCGCAAGCCGACCGGCGACATCCTGGCGATCAGCCGCATCAAGGAAATCCACGCCCGCATCCCCAACACCCATCTGGTGATGCACGGCTCGTCGTCGGTCCCGCAGGAACTGCTGGAAGAAATCCGCAAGTTCGGCGGCGACATGAAGGAAACCTACGGCGTGCCGGTCGAGGAAATCCAGGAAGCGATCAAGTACGGCGTGCGCAAGATCAATATCGACACCGATATCCGTCTGGCCATGACCGGCGCGATCCGCCGCTTCTTCGTCGAGAACCCGAGCAAGTTCGACCCGCGCGAATACCTGAAGCCGGCCCGCGAGGCCGCCAAGCAGGTCTGCAAGGCGCGCTATGTCGCGTTCGGCTGCGAAGGCCAGGCCGGCAAGATCAAGCCGATCGCGCTGAAGGACATCGCCGAGCAGTACAAGTCGGGCAAGCTGTCGCAGGTGGTGCAGTAAGCCGTGCATCAGGCCATGCGGCAAGCGGTGCATTGAGCCGTCGCGGCCCGGCCTTCAGCGCATGAGGGCCGGGCCATGGCCGACGCCATGGCGTGGCCAGTGCATCGACCGATGGGGCTTCGCGACTGCACGAAGCCCCTCATTGTTTCTCCCTCTCTCCGGCTCGCCGACCTATTTCTATGTCTGACGCTCTCTATCAGTCCTCCATCCGCTCGCTGCCGCTGCTCGGCCATGGCAAGGTGCGCGACAACTATGCCGTCGGCGACGACAAGCTGCTGATCGTGACGACCGATCGCCTGTCGGCGTTCGACGTGATCCTCGGCGAGCCGATCCCGGGCAAGGGCCGCGTGCTGAACCAGATGGCCAACTTCTGGTTCCGGAAGCTGGCCCATATCGTGCCGAACCACGAGACCGGCATCGCCGCCGAGACCGTGGTGCAGCCGGACGAAGTCGCGCAGGTGCGCGGCCGCGCGGTGGTGGTCAAGCGTCTGAAGCCGATCCTGGTCGAGGCCGTGGTGCGCGGCTATCTGGCCGGTTCCGGCTGGAAGGATTACCAGGCGACCGGCCGCGTCTGCGGCATCGAGCTGCCGGCGGGCCTGCGGAACGCGCAGAAGCTGCCCGAGCCGATCTTCACGCCGGCGGCCAAGGCCGAGATGGGCGAGCACGACGAGAACATCAGCTTCGCCGAGGTCGAGGCGCGCATCGGCAAGGAGCTGGCCGCGCAGATGCGCGACATCTCGATCCGCCTGTACAAGGAAGCGGCCGACTACGCCGCCACGCGCGGCATCATCATCGCCGACACGAAGTTCGAGTTCGGCCTGGACGAGAACGGCACGCTGACGCTGATGGACGAGGTGCTGACCGCCGATTCGTCGCGCTTCTGGCCGGCCGACTCCTACCAGGTGGGCACCAACCCGCCGTCGTTCGACAAGCAGTTCGTGCGCGACTGGCTCGAGGCGGTGCGCATCGACGGCAAGCCGTGGCCGAAGACCGCGCCGGCGCCGGCCCTGCCGGCCGACGTGATCGAGAAGACCGCGGCCAAGTACCGCGAGGCGCTGACCCGGCTGACCGGGCAGGAACTGCAATAACCGGGCGGCCGCCGGCACGCCACGCAAGCAAGGATTGGAAGTGAGCCAGACAAACAAGCCGCTGGTCGGCGTCGTGATGGGCAGCAGCTCGGACTGGGACGTGATGCAGCACGCCGTGGCGATGCTGAAGGATTTCGGCGTCCCGTTCGAGGCCCAGGTGGTATCGGCGCACCGGATGGCCGACGAGATGTTCCGCTACGCCGAGACGGCGCGCGCGCGCGGACTGCGCGCGATCATCGCCGGCGCCGGCGGTGCCGCGCACCTGCCGGGCATGATCGCGGCCAAGACCATCGTGCCGGTGTTCGGCGTGCCGGTGCCGTCCAAATACCTGCGCGGCGAGGATTCGCTGCTGTCGATCGTGCAGATGCCCAAGGGCGTGCCGGTCGCCACCTTCGCGATCGGCGAGGCGGGCGCGGCCAATGCCGCGCTGCACGCGATCGCCACGCTGGCGGCCACCGACGACGCGCTGGCCGCGGCGCTGGAAGCGTTCCGCACGCGCCAGACCGAAGCGGCGCGGGCGATGACCTTGCCGCTGTGAGCGCCCGACGCCGATCCGCTTCTCCGATTGACTGAGTCACCGATTCACTGATTTGCCGACTCGCTGAATCACGCCCCGCGGCCGTCGCCGGCGGCCGCGAACCGTTCCCCTGGAATCCGCACGAGCATGCCCACCGATATCCATCCCCATCTGATCGAAGCGCACACGCCGGAGTCGCGCGCCGAATTCGGCGTCGGCGGCCCGAACGCGCCGATCCTGCCCGGCGCCTGGCTCGGCATGCTCGGCGGCGGCCAGCTGGGCCGGATGTTCACCCACGCCGCCCAGGCGATGGGCTACAAGGTCTGCGTGCTCGATCCCGACCAGGACAGCCCGGCCGGCGCGGTCGCCGACAGGCATATCTGCGCGGCCTACACCGACGAGGCCGCGCTGGCCGAGATGGCGAAGCTGTGCCAGGCGGTCTCCACCGAATTCGAGAACGTGCCGTCGATGTCGCTGGAGCGGCTGGAGCAGCTCGGCGCGTTCGTCGCGCCGCGCGGCCACTGCGTGTCGATCGCGCAGAACCGCATCGGCGAGAAGAAGTTCTTCGCCGCCTGCGCCGAGCGCACCGGCGTGCCGCCGGCCCCGCACTGGGTGATCCAGCACGATGCCGATATCGACCAGCTGCCCGAACAGTTGCTGCCGGGCATCCTGAAGACCGCGCGCATGGGCTACGACGGCAAGGGCCAGGCCCGCGTCAAGACCCGCGAGGACGTGCGCGCCGCCTGGAACGCGATGCAGCATGTGCCGTGCGTGCTGGAGCAGATGCTGCCGCTGGCCTATGAGGTCTCCGTGCTGGCCGCGCGCGGCGTCGACGGCGCGACCGCGACATGGCCGCTGGCCGAGAACGTCCATCGCGACGGCATCCTGTTCTCGACGGTGATGCCGTCGCGCCAGGTGTCGGCCGAGATCGCCGACCGCGCGCGTGCCGCCGCGGCGACCATCGCCGGCGAGATGGGCTATGTCGGCGTGCTGTGCATCGAGTTCTTCGTGCTGCAGGACGGCAGCCTGGTCGCCAACGAGATGGCGCCGCGCCCGCACAACTCCGGCCATATCACGATGGATGCGTGCGAGACGAGCCAGTTCGAGCAGCAGGTGCGGGCGATGGCCCGGCTGCCGCTGGGCAGCACCCGCCAGCATTCGGCCGGCAAGATGCTGAACCTGCTGGGCGACGTCTGGTACGAATACGGGCTCGAGCGCGAGCCGGCGTGGGATGCGGTGGTTGGCCAGCCCGGCGCCAAGCTGCATCTGTACGGCAAGAGCGATGCGCGGCCCGGACGCAAGATGGGCCACGTCAACTGCATCGGCGAGCGTGCCGAAGACGCGCAGCGCGCCTTCGACGCGGCGCTGCAGATCCTGCATATCGCGCCCTGATTTCCTGCACAGGGTGATGACGATGGCCGCCGCTTCCGATGCCTCCCGCATGCCGACCGCCGCCGAACTCGACGAGGCCGCGCGCCTGCTCGAGGCCGGGCAGCTGGTCGCGTTTCCGACCGAAACCGTCTATGGCCTCGGCGCCGATGCCGAGAACCCGGAGGCGGTGGCGCGCATCTTCGCGGCCAAGGGACGGCCGTCCAACCATCCGATCATCGTTCACGTGGTCGACGGCGCCGACATCGGCCATTGGACCGACGAGGTACCGGAGGCCGCGCAGCGCCTGATCGATGCCTTCTGGCCCGGGCCGCTGACGCTGATCCTGAAGCGTGCCGCGCATATCCCCGCCGATGTCGCCGGCGGGCAGGACAGCATCGGCCTGCGCTGCCCCTCGCATCCGGTCGCGCAGGCGCTGCTGTCGCGCTTCAAGCGCGGCCGCGGCGGCATCGCGGCGCCGTCGGCCAACAAGTTCGGCCAGGTCAGCCCCACGACCGCGCAGCATGTGCGCGAGGAATTCGGCGACAGCGTCTATGTGCTCGAGGGCGATGGCGTCGAGGTCGGCATCGAATCGACCATCGTCGACCTGTCGCGGCTTGACCAGGGCGTCGGCCCGGTGCTGCTGCGCCCGGGCGCGATCACGCCGGCGATGATGGCCGACGTGCTCGGCACCGCGCCGCTGCCGCCCGATGCGGCCGCGCCGCGAGCCTCCGGCACGCTGAAGGCCCACTACGCGCCGCGCACGCCTCTGTATCTGGCCGATACGCGTGCGCTCGCACGCGACCTCGCCACGCTGCCGGCCGATGCCCGCGTGGCCTGGGTCGCCGCCGCGCCGGCGGACGATCCCCGCTGCGTGTGGGTGCAGGCCCCGGCGGATGCCAGGGCCTATGCGCGGGAGCTGTACCGGCTGCTGCGCCGGCTCGACAAGGAAGGCTTCGCCCGGCTGTACGTCGAGCCCCTGCCCGAGGGGCACGAGTGGGCGGGCGTACGGGACCGTCTGCAGCGTGCCGCCGCCGCGTTCCAGGACTAGCGCTGGGCGGCCGGTGGCGGCGCGCTGGTGCGCCGGTGCGTGAATGCCTTAGTGTGGGAATGCGTCGATGCGTCAGTGCGTCAATGCGTCAGTGCCGTGGTCCGTTGGTGCTCCAGACCGTTGGTGCTCCAGACCGTTCGTTAGTGCTTTGGACCGTCAATGCGCCGCGGACGCCGGCGCGCCCCGATACACCCACTCCAGCAGCGCGTCATGCGCCTGCTGCGCCTGCGATGCATTCGGATGGTTGATCAGGCTGACGACGACATAGCGTCCGCCGTCGGCCGCATCGACATAGCCTGCGATGGCCCGCACATCGGCCAGCGTGCCGGTCTTCAGATAGCCATGCCCGGCCGCGCTGCTGCGCGTCAACCGGTTGCGCAGCGTGCCGTCCACGCCCAGCACCGGCAGCGAGTTCACGAAGATCGGCGCCGCCTCGCTCGCCAGCGCCTGTTGCAGCAGGCGCGCCAGATCGTAGGCGCTGATGCGTTCCTGCCGCGACAGTCCCGAGCCGTTGTCCAACGTCAGCCCCGGCATGTCGAGGCCCTGGTGCGACAGCCAGCGGCGGATCACCGCCGCCGAGCGCGCGGTGCTGGCCGGGCCGCCGCGATCGATCTCCGCGCCGACGGTCAGGAACAGCTGGCGCGCCATCACGTTGTTGGAGTACTTGTTGATGTCCCGGACGATGTCGGCCAGCGGCATGCCGTAGTGGCGCGTCAGCCGGAACGCGGGCCGCGGCACGCGGCCGCTGCGGACCGCGGGCGGCCTGGCGAAGGTACCGCCGGCCGCCAGCCATTGCGCGATGAAGCCGCCGCCGATGAAGTCGTCATGACTGAGCGCGGCAAAGTTCAGCACCTGCTCGCCGCAATCGGCCGAGTAGCTTCCCTCGAACGCGGCCACCACGGTGCCGTCCGTCTGCGGCGACAGCGTCGGCGTCGCGCCGGCGCGCCAGTCGCCGCAGCGGCCGTTGGTCAGCGCGAGCCGATTGTCCAAGCGCAGTTGCGCGAGCGGCGGCGTCACGGAAACGCCGACCGTTTGCGTGGCGGCATCCGGCGTCAGCGTGAAGGACAGGGTCTTGAACGAATACAGCAGCGCGTCCGGCGCCACGTTGTAGGCGCGATGGGTCTCGCCGTCGATGGTGCCGCCGTTGTCGAGCCCATTCTGGAAGTAGCTGCGATCGAGCACGATGTCGCCTGCAATGGTGGTCACGCCCGCGCGCAGCGCCCCGGCGACCAGCTTGGCCATTTCCTCGGGCACCAGCTTCGGGTCGCCCTGGCCGCGCAGATAGACGTTGCCGACCACGCCATCCGCGCCGGGCTCGCGATCCGCATAGAGCGAGGTCTGCCACCGGTAGCTCGGGCCCAGCAGTTGCAGGCCGGCGAACGTGGTGATCAGCTTCATCGTCGAGGCCGGGTTCATCGGCGTCTGGGCGTTCCAGCTGGCGGTGGCCGTCGGCGCGCCTTGGCGGACGACGTAGAAGCTGGTGGCGGAAAGCGGTACGCCCGCCTGCCGCAACGCCAGCAGCACGGACGGTGGCAGGCCCGTTTGATCCTGTGCGAGCGACAGCAGCCTGGCTTTGGATGCCGCCACCCTTGTCGACGACGAGGGCCCCGCTGCCTTGGCAGCGGCGGCCTTTGACTTGGACCGCTTGGTGGCGGCTTCGGAGTTGGCAGCGGCGCCGATTGCCAGGGCAAACGCCAGGAATGGCACCATGCTGCGGGCGAGAAGGGGGCGAGCAGGCATGGGCAGCATGGTACCGTAGTCGTCTGCAACGATGCGACCCCGATGCCCGACTCACCTGCTCATGGTGGCGAGGAAGCGCTGCCAGATCCCGGCTTCCGTGCGTTGGCTTCAGAGTTGGCGGAACAGCTGAAACAGCCAGATTCGCTGGTCGTCCCGAGTGTGACGCCTGCCTGCCCCGGGAAGAATACGGACACGGGGCGATGACTGCGACGCCGTGGATTGACAGCCGGCGGACGAGCTTCCCGCGCTGCCGAAGGCGGTCCGGTAGAGGGCACCATCCCGCGCGCTTCGGTCGAAATTGATGACCCGAAGGTCCAGCGCGCAATAGAACCGCTTCAACATTTGTGCAAGAGCCGCCGAGTCGATTCTTGAATACGTGTAGGCCTCCTCACGATCAGCGAATCCGTTGGGGACCAGAAAGCGGCCGAAGCGGTCCCGATCGAACAACTGTTCAAAAGCAAGTCCGAGCAGTCCTCTTTCACCGAGCGCGGGTGCAATACGAAGCAGGACGATATCGAGTTCGGAAACATGATTGACCGCGTGCTCGTCGGCGTACGGCTGCAGCATGTTTTGATGCTCGGCCAACTCGCCTTCGCTGAGCAAGGGAAAGCGGCGCGAAAACGAGAACGTCAACGTGTCCTTGTCGCACAGCAGATGCACGAATTCGGGACACATGGCGTTGTAGATTCGTGGAGTCAGCATTCCCAACTCCACCAGGTATCGCGCGGCATAACGAATGCATTCGGGCGGGGCGCTCGTCACCTCGTCGAATACCGTCGCCAGGCGCACGAATTGGCTGGCCGTCTTTCCCGAGCGGATACCTGCCTGCAAGAAGGACCGCAGGCGGCCGGGCGACCGTTCGAAGTACTGGAAAAGCGGGCGCAGTGGTCCGCCGCAAACCAGCACCTCGAATTCGTGCGTGGTATCCATCAAGGCAAGCGCGGCGTCCGGATCGGCATCGATCACCGCGAGCTTCAATTCCGTCGGCAGGGCGCCCAGATATCCGGGTCGATTGGAATGTGGCCGGTCGTGATGGTCCGTTCCGTAGAGATCGTGCGGCCTGGCCGTGTGCGTCGATGCTGTCGGTACCAATGGCATATGCAGTTCCCTCCCAGGTTTGAATCATGGATTGCCCCGATACCGCCGTCGAGCCGATCCGGTCTGCCGATCGGGCTCGCTCGTCAGTGCTCAGCCGCCGCCAGCGGACAGATCGCCGGGTACCGGAACGTTGCTGCTGGACGGCTTCTCGTCAAACACAAAATGCCGCGGGTCGCCCGACTGCGCCAACCGGTCGATCTCGTGCGCGAACATTTCGGCGCAGGCTGCAAGGATGGAAAGCGTCGCCTTGAACTTGAGCGACGTGATCTTGATGCTCCGGCCTTCCAACGCGAACGTCGCGACAGCACGAAGACCGGCATCTTCCGGCGCCGGCACGATGTTGCCGGCCGCCAGCGGCATGATATGCAACGCGGTGCCGATGTCGGGCGCCGGCTGGTATAGCTTGTAGGTGATCGTGCCGCCGATCGCTCTTCCGCTTTCATCGCACGCTATCTGCACGAGGTTGATCTTTTGCCCCGCGGCGGTCGTGATCGCCTCGGGAAGTCCAATGGCCCTGGCCAGCGCGATCGTCGCCGCGTTCTCCACCGCGCTGCGGGGCCGCTGCGTGATCAGATACAGCAGGGCATCGAACGTGTCATCGTTGCCCTCGGCGGCCGCGTGGATCTTCTCCATGGCGATATCCACAGCCCCCGGCAGACGATTCTGGATCTCCTTCTGCTGCTGCTCCACCGGCAGCCCTGCAAGCCCGTCACCGAAGCCTGGCGGAATCAATCGCTCGTTGGCGATCTCGCACGGATACACCAGTTCCGACTGATCCCTTGGAATGTCGGCCTGCAACTGAGCAATCAGATCCCGCCGCCATTCCGCCCTTTGCTTCGTGACATCGCCATAACTGGCAAACCGATTCAGCGCCATCTGGTCGGCGAAGAATTCCTGCAGGTCCTCCGTGGATCGGAGCTTCGCGTTCCGCATCAACGCGGGCAGCAATTCGTCGTTGAACCGGGCTTCCAGGGCCCTGGCCTGTTCGAGCGATTGCCGGAGGGCGCCGGACACGTCGCTGTTTGCTCTTTCGAAGCCCTCGTGAGCGGACGCGGCCTGACATATCTTGTGAATCAGATAGCCGCCCCCCGCCGCGCCCCCGGCAGCGAGCGCTCCGAGCAGCACGAGACCGAGAGGAGGGAAGGCGACCGTGACGACGAGCATCGCTAGTGCGCTGGCGATGCCGGCGATGCCCAGCAACAGGATGGCCTTGGCGCCGGGCGCCTCGTTGTCCGGATAGTCGCGAACATCGGTGGCCAGTTGATCCAGGTCGGCCAGCGCATCGCCGACCGACTTCGCGCACTGCTTGATATCCGCACGCAGCCGCAGCAGTTCCTGGCGCGTGATACGTACGTCGTTGTGTTGCTGCAGGTCCCATGCTTCGATGCGGGCAGCGGCAGACTGGGCATCCGCGATCTTCTTGCCGCATCGTGCCGCGCTGCTCAGGATCTCGGCCTTGCGGCTCGTATCCGGCAACGAATGCACCGCGTTTGTGAGCTCCTGCCAGCCGGCATCGAGCAGGTCGATCACACGGGGCGCCGGCGGGTGCTCGACAGCGCCGGTGGGTTGCACGTGTTGCGCGCCATTGGCGGCCGCGGCATCGATGCGGG
The DNA here is from genome assembly GCF_008632125.1 of Cupriavidus cauae. GTDB lineage: Bacteria > Pseudomonadota > Gammaproteobacteria > Burkholderiales > Burkholderiaceae > Cupriavidus > Cupriavidus cauae. The sequence continues at coordinate 15,270 of NZ_VWRN01000034.1, read as the reverse complement.
ACGGCTCGATCTCATGCGGCTGAGGATGGGCTTCGGAGCGGATTGAACTGGTGTCCGGGAGGGAGGCGGCGGGATTTTCGGTGGAGCGAGGCTGGGCAAAGATACGGAACATGTCGTCGCGGCGGTGGGGTGGAGAAACGCCAACGATGGACGGCAACGTTGGCTGGGGCTTCAGGACAGCGAAGCCTACCCACCGCACTGCGACGCCGCTGTTCTAATCGTGGCGGCCGCTAAAGAATTTGAACCGATGGTTCAGCGACCCCGGGCGGCGTCGCGATATCCGGCGGCTGTCGGGGAGGCGAGAGCCTCAGCCGAGTCGCGCCAACAGCCCTCTCAGCGTCTGCTGTTCCTGCTCCGACAGGGCGCGCGCCATCTTCACGTCGTGGTCGCAAACCGCCCGGGTTGCCGCCTCCAGCGTTCGGCGTCCCGCCGCCGTCAACACCAGGCTGAACGCCCGTCGATCGTTGGCCGACGGCCGTCGCGCCACCAGCTTCATCTCCTCGAGCGCATCGACCAGCAGCACGGCGCCCGAACGCGCAATGCCCATGATCCTGGCCAGGTCCGTCAGCTTCAGGTCCGGATTGCGCGAAATCAGCACCAGTGCCGAGAAGCGTGGCGGCGTGATGTTCCAGGGCGCCAGCGAGCGCACGAAGTCTTCGTAGAGCCGGATCTGCGCGCGACGGATCGCGTAGCCGATCAGGCCGTCCAGAACCCCGTAGTCGACGTCCGGCAGATGCGGATCGAAGCCGCCGGCTTCGGTGGCGGGGTCGGGCGCGAGCGTATCGCGGGTCTTGCGCGCGGCCCGGGAAGAAGGGGACGAGGGCGAGGGCGGCGAGGAGGGCGGCGAAGCGGACATGGAGCAGGGGATGGCGGACGCGAAGCCCGCGATCCGTTCAGGCGACGCGGAAGTATCGCATCTGCACGCGGTCCGGGAACCGCGCGCCGGTGGCGACAAAGGTGTGTTGCATCAGCCAGCGATAGGCGGGCGCCTGCGTTTCGAAGCGCGGGGCGGTGCGGAAGTAGATCCGCGACGGATCGACCGTCTCGCCGGCGGACAGGCGCGCGAGCACATCGGCGGGACCGCTGCGCAGGCCCGCGTTGACGATGTAGATCCGGGCGCCGTCATCGGTCTGCACGACATAGCGCGCTTCGATCTCCGCGACCGTGACGCCGTCGCCAAGGTCCGGCCGGACCAGCTGGAAGTCGGCGCCGCCGGGCAGCACACGGCCGCGCAGCAGCGGTCCATCGACGACCCCATCGAGAATCGGGATCACGCGCCGCTGCCCCACCGCGCTGGCGCCGACCTCGATCGCCGGATCGAGCCGGAAGCTGAAGTCGGCGACATGCTCGAGCTTCGGCGTCGGCAAGCCGGCCAATGCCGATGCGGCGCTCACTTGAGCAGCTTCCAGTTGCCGTTGTCGATCGTCAGCATCACGCGGCCGCGCTGGTCGAAGCCAAAGTGGTCCTGGCTGGTGTAGTTCAGCACGCCGTGCGAGACCACGATCTCGCGCTCGCTTTCGAGCGCCGCCTTCAGTGCCGCGCGGAACTCCGGCGTGCCCGGTCTGGCCCGCTTCAGCGCGACCGGCACGATCCGCTGCAGCACCAGGCCGGCATCGTAGGGATGCGCGCCGAACTGCGTGCGGCTCTCCGGGCCGTACTGCTTCTCGTAGCGGCTCACGTAGTCGAGGCCCGGCTTCTTCGGCGCGCTGTCGGCGGGGAGCTGCTCGGGCACGATGACCGGTCCGGCCGGCAGGATGGCGCCGTCGACCGCCTTGCCGCCGATGCGGATCAGGTCCTTGGTGGCGGCGCCGTGCGTGTGGTAGATCGGCCCGCGATAGCCGCGCTCGCGCAGCGTGGTGTGGGGCAGGGCGGCGCCGGTGCCGGCGCCGGCGATCAGCATCGCGTCCGGGCGCGCCGAGATCAGCTTCAGCGTTTGCGCGGTGACCGCGGTATCCGAGCGCGCGTAGCGCTCGGTGGCGACGACGCGGATGCCGTTGGCCGCCGCCGCGGTGGTGAATTCCTTCAGCCAGGTCTCGCCATAGGCGTCGGCAAAGCCGATGAAGCCGATCGTCTTGACCCCCTTCGCCTTGGCGGTCGCCGCGACGGCCTCCGCCATCAGCCTGATCGGCTGGGCCAGCCGGTAGGTCCATTCGCCGCGGCCGGGCTTCAGTTCGATCGGCGAGAACGCCAGCTGCACGGTCTTGCTCTCGTCGGCGACCTCGGCGATGGCAATCGACGGCGCCACCGCGGACGAGCCGAGGATGATGTCGACCTTGTCCTCGCTGACGAAGCGGCGCGCGACCTTGGTCGCCTGGGTCGGATCGGAGCCGTCGTCGAGCACTACATAGCGGATCGTCTCCCCGGCGATCTGCTGCGGCAGCAGGCCCAGCGACTGCTTCTGCGGAATGCCCAGCGATGCCGACGGCCCCGTCGACGAAATGCTGACGCCGACGGTGACGTCGGCCAGCGCGGGGCCGGCAAGCGCGCCGGTGGCGGCGAGCGCCAGAACGAGGCGCGCAAGCGTGGTGCGGCGAAGTGTCATCGAATGTCTCCCTTTTTTATGATGGCGCGGGCGGTCAGCGGGCGCCGCCCTGCACGGACTGGCGATCGAATCCCGCCAACTGCTTGTAGCGCAATGCGATCGCCTCGAGTTCGCTGCGCGCAATGACCTGCTCGATATCGGTGAAGCCCTGCGGCGCACGCTGCTCGGCCAATTGCATGACCTGCTCGGGACCGTTGAGCCGGTTGCGCAGCACGATGCCCGCCGTGCGCGGCAGCCGCTCTGCCTCGTACTCGCGCAGCGCGTAACCGGTATCGGGCGTGCCGAGCAGGCAGTCGACCAGATGGCGCGCATCGACGATCGCCTGCGCGCTGCCGTTCGAGCCGATCGGGTACATCGGATGCGCAGCGTCGCCGAGCAGCGTGACGCGATCGAAGGTCCAGCGCGGCAGCGGGTCCTTGTCGACCATCGGAAATTCGTAGATCGCGGCAGCGCCGTCGATCAGCGCCGGAATGTCGATCCAGTCCCAGCGCCAGCCGGCAAAGGCCTCGCGGAACACCGACTTGTCGACCTGCCGGTTCCAGTCGCTGCGCGGCGGCGTGTCCGACGCGTCGTCCGGCACGCGCAGCTCGGCGATCCAGTTGATCAGCGAACGGCCCTGCCGTCGCAGCGGCTCGGAGATCGGATAGGCGACGAACTTCTGGTCCTGGTGGCCGGCCATGAACATCGAGCGGCCATCGAGATAGGGCGGCGCCTCGGTGACCGCGCGCCACAGCATCCGCCGCGAAAAGCGTGGCTCGTCGCCGCTCGGATAGAACTGCCGCCGCACCGCCGAATGGATGCCGTCGGCGCCGACCAGCACGTCGGCGCTGGCCTGCACCTCGGCACCGTCGGCGCGCCGGCGCAGCGTGAATCGCACCGGCGAGCCGGGCCGCGCGCCGGTGTCGTGCACCGTCTCGAAGGCATGGCCGGTATGCACGCGCTCGGCGCCGAGCCTTTCCACCGCGGTCCGATAGAGCAGCATCTGCAGCTCGCCGCGATGCACGGAGAACTGCGGATAGGGATACCCCGCGGCGAGTCCACGTGGCTCGTGCCAGATCCGTTGGCCCAACTTGTTGTAGTAGGACAGCGAGCTGGTCTCGATCGCGATCTGCGCCAGCGCCGGCTGCAGGCCGAGCTCGGCCAGTTCGCGGACCGCATGGGGCAGCAGGTTGATGCCGACGCCGAGGGGCTTCAGGGATTCGCTGGCTTCCCAGACTTCGGCGTCGATGCCGTGGCGATGGCAGAGCAGCGCGAGCGTCAGCCCGCCGATGCCGCCGCCTGCGATGGCGATGCGCATGGTGTCTCCTGTGGCGGACCTGCGCGCGACGGGCGATCCGCTTTCGATCTTGATGGTCGACGAATTGTTATGGAGTATAACTAAATCGTCGACGTGCGCAAGCGCGAGCCCGGGATCAGTTGCCCCAGCTCGGCGACAGCAGGCGCAGGCCGATCGAAACAAAGCGCGTCTCGCGCGGCTGGTTCAGCTGCGTGCCCCAGGTCATGTCGACCTGGACGCGCTGCGGCACGATCCACACCCGGGCGCCCAGCTGGATCCACGGCTTGTCTCCGCTTTCGCCGAAGCTCTCGGCGATCATGGCCCAGCGCTCGCTGACCGCCGCCTCGCCGGCCACGCCCCAGGTCATGCGGGTCTGCCGTTCGGCGCGATCGTGGGTGGCGCCGAAGTTCGCATGCAGCAGCAGGCGGTCGTCGCGCATCGACACCGTCAGCGGCAGATTCAGATAGAGCCCGCCCGGGGTCCTGCGCCGCTCGGCCTTCGGGTATTCGGTCATGCCGAGCGTCAGCGCGACGCCGTAGCCGTTGGTCTCGACCGGCTTGAGCACCGTCTTGCCCTGGAACTGCAGATCGGTGATCGCGTTGCCGGGGCCGTCGCCGTATCGCTGCACCGCGCCGCCGAACGTCCATTCAAAGTTGCCGGTGAAATTGCAGCCCGGCAGCGCCCAGCGCTCCGTGCCGTCGCGGTTGAAGCGCAGCCACGATTCGAGCTGGCACGATTGCGGATCGACGATGCGCGCGTCGTCGGTGACCAGCGGCCGCGCCGCCCATGCCAGCGGGCTCAGGCACAGCAGCAGCGCTGCCGCGAAGGGGCGGCGCAAGGCGCAGAGGCGAAGGGGGATCGGCAGGCGGATCGGCAGGAGAAGCGGCATGAGAATCGGCAGCATGGTCGGGCTCGCAGTGGCGCGCCCGAAGTCTAACGCGCACCGATGACAAGGTGTCGCGCCACGCCGCCGTCGCCAACGGTGCGGCGACCCATGTGGGATTTATCTGACACCGACATAGGTGGCCATCGTCTGCCTGCCGTGTGCCACGCCCCCGCACAATCGAACTACCTCTCGCCCGTACAAGGAGCTCTCGATGCGTACCCTTACCCTGTCGTTCGCGCTGGCCACGCTGCTCGCCACCGCGGGCTGCGCCGACATGACCGCCAAGCAGCGCAACACCGCCATCGGTGCGGGCGTGGGCGGGGTCGCGGGCGCGACCTTGATCGGCGGGCCGGGCGCCACGCTGGGCGGCGCCGCGCTTGGCGGCGTGGTCGGCAATGTGCTGACCGACGACAAGAAGAAGTAAGAAGCAGGGACAACAAGCAGGGACAAGAAGCAGGGATCGCGCGAGCGCGCCGCCAGCAGAGTCATCGCAGCGAGCCCTTGCAGCGTGCCACCCCAGCGCGCCACCCCAGGGCGCCACCACAGCGCGCCACCACAGCGCGCCACCACAGCGCGCCACCGCAGGGCGCGCGGCTTGCCCGCAGATTCGTCGCGCATTGGCGGCGCCAAAAAGCAGAACGCCCCGGCCGATGGCCGGGGCGTTGTCGTTGATGCCGTCTGTGTTGGCCTCGCGCCGGTCAGGCCGGCTCGCTGCCCGAGGCCTCGCCGGGGACCGCGCGGCCCGGCACCGGGAACACGATGTCGTAGGCCCAGTTGTAGACGAAGGCGTAGACCACGTAGAAGCCGGCCACCGCCAGATCCATCAGCAGCGCATCGAGCAGGCTGATCTTCAGATACCACGCCACCGACGGCAGGAACACGATCAGCAGGCCCAGCTCGAACAGCAGCGCATGGCAGACGCGCACCGCCGGCGATTTGCGCACCGAGCCGGTCAGCCGCACCATGGCCTTGTCGAACATCAGGTTGTAGACGTAGTTCCAGACCGCGGCGACCAGCGAAGCGACCGCGGCGATCACGCCCATCTGGTGCAGGGCGTAGCCGAACACCCAGCTGCCCAGGGGCGCGAAGATCAGCAGGCCGATCAGTTCGAAGCCGACCGTGTGACGGATTCTGTCGAGCGTACCGCGCATTGTGCTGCTCCATGAAAGACAATGACGCCGAGTCTATCGGGTAGAGCAGCAGATACAAGTTGGGAAGTATCGCTTATACAGATGGGTCGCCGGAACTGTGGCACCATGGGGCCTTCCTCCGCTTCATCCGCATCCAGCCGAGCATCTGCCATGAGCCTGTCCCTTGAACAACTGCAAGCCTTTGTCGCCGCGGCCGAGACCGGCTCGTTTTCGGCGGCGGCGCGCCGCCTCGGCAAGGCCCAGTCGGTGGTCAGCACCGCCGTGTCCAATCTCGAGATCGATCTCGACAACGCGCTGTTCGACCGCAGCGGCCGCTATCCCGCGCTGACGCCGGCGGGCGAGCGCCTGCTGGTCGAGGCCCGCGTGATCCTGGAGCGCTGCGAGCATTTCCGCGGCGTGGCCAAGAGCTTGGGCGAGGGCGTCGAAAGCCGGCTGGTGCTGGCGGTCGACGAGCTGTATCCCGAGGAGACGCTGGGCGTGCTGCTGGAGGAGTTCTCGCACCGGTTTCCTGCGGTGGAGCTGGAGCTGCTGTTTCCGGTAATGGAGGACGTCAGCCGGCTGGTGCTGGAGGGCGGCGCGGACCTGGGCCTGATGTGGCGGCAGGAGGTGTTGCCGCCCGCGTTGGCGTTCCGCGGGCTCGGTTGGGTGCCGATGCAGATCATCTGCGCGCCCGACCATCCGCTGGCGGCGCAGCAGCGGGTCGGCTGGGAAGAGCTCAAGCGCCATCGCCAGCTGATGGTGGCGGTGCGCAGCGACAGCGAGGAGAAGATGCGCCTGCGCGTGGCCGCCGAGGTCTGGTGGGTCGAGAGCCACTGGGTCATCGTCGAGCTGGTCAAGCGCGAACTGGGCTGGGCCTTCGTGCCGTGGCACGTCGCCGCCAATTCGCCGGCCGCCGCGCAACTCGTCTCGCCCGAACTGGACTTCGACGATCAGGACTGGCCGGTGGCGATGGAGCTGGTCTGGCACAAGCAGCGTCCGCTCGGCAAGGCCGGCGCATGGCTGCAGGAGCGGGTCAGCCACCAGCCGCTGCCGCAACCGGCGCCACGGCGGCGCGCAGGGGGATGAGTTGCGCAGCAAGGTGGCAGGCGGGTTTGCCCTCTCCCCCAACCCCCTCTCCCGCAAGCGGGGAGCACGGTATCGCTGGAACTGGCGATGCGTGGGTGAATACGCCGGTTCTCTCCCCTCTCCCGCAAGCGGGAGAGGGGCGGGGGAGAGGGCAAGGGCGCCGGCATCCCGCCGGCGCACCGCTCAGCGCGCCACCGCCGCGCCGTCCCCGGCTTCCTTCGCCACCGCCGTCCCCGGCCCCTGCCAGCCGCCGCCCAGCGCCTTGATCAACACCACGCTGGCGCTCAACTGCCGGCCGGCGATCGACAGCGCGGTGCGCTCGGCGGTATAGGCCGCGGTCTGCGCCGTCAGCACGTCGAGCAGGCCGGCGGTACCCGCGCGATAGCGGTTGTTGACCAGCGACAGCGCCTCGCGCGCGGACTGCAGCGCCTCGTTCTGTACCACCGCTTCCTGCTCGAGCAGGCGCGCCGCGGCGAGGTTGTCCTCGACCTCCTGGAACGCCGTCAGCACCGTCTGGCGGTAGTTGGCAACGGTCTGGTCGTAGACCGCGATGGCCTGTTCCTTGGCCGCGCTGCGCGCGCCGAAGTCCAGCAGCGTCATCGCCAGTTCGGGGCCGAACGACCAGATCCGGTTCGGCAGCGACAGCCAGCGCTCCAGCGAACTGGACGTAAAGCCCCCCGCGGCCGACAGGCTCAGCGTCGGGTAATACGCGGCCTGCGCGACGCCGATCTGCGCGTTCGCGGCCGCCATGCGGCGCTCGGCCGCGCCGATGTCCGGGCGGCGTTCGAGCAGCTGCGACGGCACCGCGACCGGCACGCGCGGCACCGTCTCGGTGAAGTCGATCGGCGCCAGCGAGAACGCGGCCGGCGGCTGTCCGGTCAGCACCGCGATCGCATGCTCGTACTGCGCGCGCTCGATCTGGATGTCGATCAGCTGCGCCTGCGCGCTCTTGAGCTGCGTCTCCGATTGCAGCACGTCAGAGCGTTGCGCGATGCCGGCCTGGTACTGGTTGCGCACCAGCTGCAACGACTTCTCGTAGTCGGCCACGGTCCGCTGCAGCAGCGCCTGCTGCGCATCGGCGACGCGCAGCAGGAAATAGGTCTGCGCCAGCGTGGCCTGCGTCGACAGCAGCGTCGAGGCCAGGTCGGCCTCGCTTGCATGCGCGCTGGCCTCGCTGCTTTCGACCTGGCGCCGCACGCGGCCCCACAGGTCCACTTCCCAGCTGGCCGACAGCGTCGCCGTCTGCCCGCTGCTGATATTGCCGTTGCCGCTGCGCGAGCGGTCCACGCTGGCCTGCGCGCCGACCACCGGGAAGTAGCCCGAGCGCGCCGCGCGCAGGATCGCGGTGGCCTGCCGGTACTGCGCCTCGGCGGCGGCGATGGTCTGGTTGGAGATCTTCACGCGCGCCATCAGCGCGTCGAGCTGCGGATCGCCGAACACGGTCCACCAGTCGCCGCGCTGGCTGGCGTCGCCCGGCTCGGCGGGCTTCCATTGGCCCCATTCGGCCGGCGCCTCCTTGAAGGTGGGCGTCACGGGCGCATCGGGCCGCTGGTAGTCGGGGCCGACCGCGCAGGCGCCGAGCAGCAGCGCGCAGGCCATCACGACGCAGCGGGGCAGGGAGGAGGGGCGGGTCATCGCTTTCTGGGTCATCGTCACGAATCGAATCCGGCAGGCGTGGGCGCGGACGGCGCGCCGCCGCCGCCGCTGTTGCGACGGGCCTGGCGGCGGTTGCGCCAGGCCTGCCACTTCAGGCGCCAGCGGTCCAGCGTCAGGTAGACCACCGGCGTGGTGTACAGGGTCAGCAGCTGGCTGACCAGCAGGCCGCCGACGATCGAGATACCGAGCGGCGCGCGCAGCTCGGCGCCGTCGCCGCGGCCGAGCGCCAGCGGCACCGCGCCGAGCAGCGCCGCCATCGTCGTCATCATGATCGGGCGGAAGCGCAGCAGGCAGGCGCGATAGATCGCCTCGCGCGGCGTCAGCCCCTCGCGCCGTTCGGCATCGATGGCGAAGTCGATCATCATGATCGCGTTCTTCTTGACGATGCCGATCAGCAGGATCACCCCGATCAGCGCGATCACGCTGAACTCGGTGCCCGAGGCCAGCAGCGCCAGCAGCGCGCCGACGCCCGCGGACGGCAGCGTCGACAGGATCGTCAGCGGGTGCACGTAGCTTTCGTACAGCACGCCCAGCACGATATAGATCGTGATCAGCGCGGCCAGGATCAGCAGCGGCTGGCTGCGCAGCGACTCCTGGAAGGCGCTGGCGGTGCCGGCGAAATTCGCCTGCAGCGATTCGGGCGCGCCGATGCGGGCCATCTCGTGCTGGATGCGCTCGGTCGCCTGCGACAGCGACACGCCTTCGGCCAGGTTGAACGAGATCGTCGAGGCCGCGAACTGGCCCTGGTGGTTGACGCCCAGCGGCGTACTGGTCGGCACCACGCGCGCGAACGCCGACAGCGGCACCCGATTGCCCGCGCCGGTCACCACATAGATGTCCTTCAGCGCGTTGGGCCCCTGCAGGTACTCCTGACTGAGCTCCATCACCACCCGATACTGGTTCAGCGGATGGTAGATCGTCGACACCAGGCGCTGGCCGAAGGCGTCGTTCAGCAGCGAATCGACCTGCTGCATCGTGACGCCGAGCCGCGACGCGGTGTCGCGATCGACGATCACCGAGGTCTGCAGGCCCTTGTCGTTGGTGTCGGTGTCGATGTCCTCCAGCTCCTTCAGGTTCGACAGCGCATTGCGGACCTTGGGCTCCCAGGCGCGCAGCACCTCGAGGTCGTCCGAGCGCAGCGTGAACTGGTACTGCGAACTGCTCTGCCGGCCGCCGATGCGGATGTCCTGCACCGGCACCAGGAACAGGCTGGCGCCGGGCTCCCTGGCAAGCTTGCCGCGCAACCGGGCGATCACCTCGTTGGCGGTCTCGGTCCGTTCCGACAGCGGCTTGAGCGTGACGAACATCTGCCCGGTATTGCGCTGCGAGCCGCCGGTGAAGCCGGTCACGTTGACCACGGCGGGGTCGGACTGCACGATGCGGATGAAGCTGTCGAGCTTCTGGCGCATCGCCTGGAACGAGGTGGCCTGGTCGGCGCGGATGAAGCCGATCAGCCGGCCGGTGTCCTGCTGCGGGAAGAACCCTTTCGGCACGATCACATAGAGCCAGACGTTCAGGCCGATCGTCACCAGCAGGATCAGCCAGACCAGGCGGCTGTGCCGCAGCGCCACCGACAGCGAGCGCGCATAGCGCTCGTTGATCCAGGTGAACACGCGCTCGCTGGCGCGATACCAGCGACCAGGCGGGCGCTGCCGCTGCGGCTCGCGCAGCAGCCGCGCGCACATCATCGGCGTGGTCGTCAACGACACCACCAGCGAGACCAGGATCGCCACCGACAGCGTGATCGCGAACTCCTGGAACAGCCGGCCGATGATGCCGCCCATCAGCAGCAGCGGGATGAACACCGCGATCAGCGACAGGCTCATCGAGATCACGGTAAAGCCGACCTCCCTTGCGCCGCGCAGTGCCGCCTGCACCGGCCGCATGCCGGCCTCCAGATGGCGCGAGATGTTCTCCAGCACGACGATCGCATCGTCGACGACGAAGCCGGTGGCGATCGTCAGCGCCATCAGCGACAGGTTGTTCAGCGAGAAGCCGGCCAGGTACATCACGGTGAAGGTGCCGATCAGCGACACCGGCACCGCGACGCTGGGAATCAGCGTGGCGCGCACGTTGCGCAGGAACAGGAACACCACCATGATCACCAGCGCCACCGAGATGATCAGCGTGTGCTCGACCTCGCGCAGCGACGCGCGGATGGTCGGCGTGCGGTCCATCATCACGTCCATCGAGATCGCGGCCGGGATCATCTGCCGCAGCGTCGGCAGCATCTCGTTGACGCGGTCGACGGTCTCGATGATGTTGGCGCCCGGCGAGCGGTTCAGCACCAGCAGCACGGAAGGCTCGCCGTTGGCCGAGCCGGCGTTGCGCACGTCCTGCACCGAGTCCGTCACGGTGGCGACGTCGGACAGCCGCACCGGCACCGCGAAGGCGTTCGGCCCGCTGGTGGCGCCATTGCTGCCGCTGGCATTGTTGACGGTCGTGGTGGTCGTGCCGCCCGCGGTCACCGTGGTGGTCGTCACGCCGTTGACGGTGGTGGTGCGCACCGTGCCGCCCGAGGTCGCGCTCGACGTGCTGGCGATCAGCGCGCCGGCGGTGGTGGTCGAATAGCTGCCCGGCGTCGCATAGCGGATGATCAGCGGCATGTAGTCTTCCGCCTTCATCGCCTGGTCGTTGGCGTAGATCTGCCAGGCCTTGCTGTCGTTCTCGACCACGCCCAGCGGCCGGTTCGCATTGGTCGCGCTGATCGCGTTGCGCACGTCGGACAGCGCGATGCCGTACTTGTTCAGCGCGGTGGGATTGAGCGAGACCCGCACCGCCGGCAGCGAGGCGCCGCCGATCGTGACCTGGCCGACGCCCTCGATCTGCGACAGCTTCTGCGCGAGGATGGTCGAGGCGGCGTCGTACAGCTGGCCGCGTGTCATCGTTGGCGAGGTCAGCGCGATGATCATGATCGGCGCGTCCGACGGGTTGACCTTGCGGTAGGTCGGGTTGCCCGGCAGGCTGCTCGGCAGCGTCGCGCGCGAGGCGTTGATCGCTGCCTGCACGTCGCGGGCGGCGCCGTCGATGTCGCGCGACAGGTCGAACTGCAGCACGATCCGCGTCGAGCCGAGCGAGCTGCTCGACGTGATTTCGTTGACGCCGGCGATCGAGCCGAGCGCGCGCTCCAGCGGCGTCGCCACGGTGGCGGCCATCGTCTCGGGGCTCGCGCCCGGCAGCGAGGCCGACACCGAGATGGTCGGATAGTCGACCTGCGGCAGCGGCGACACCGGCAGCATCCGCAGCGCGGCCAGCCCCGCCAGCAGGATGCCCAGCGTCAGCAGCGCGGTCGCGACCGGCCGGTGGATGAAGATGGCCGACAGGTTCATGGCGCCCTCGGCGTGTCGACGGGCGGCGGGGCTCCGGGGATGCCGCCCGGGGTACCCCCCGGCGTGCCGCCCGGGCCGAAGTCCCCATCGACGTCGGCGTCGGGATCGCCGAAGCGGCGGCGCCGCCAGCCCTTGAGCCGGCCGGCGACCCGGTCGAACGCCAGGTAGATCACCGGCGTGGTGAACAGCGTCAGCACCTGGCTGACCAGCAGGCCGCCCACCATCGTGATGCCCAGCGGCCGGCGCAGCTCGGAGCCGATGCCGGTGCCCAGCATCATCGGCAGCGCGGCCAGCAGCGCCGCCATCGTCGTCATCAGGATCGGCCGGAAGCGCAGCAGGCACGCCTCGAAGATCGCGTCGCGCGGCGCCATGCCGCGCTCGCGCTCGGCCTCCAGCGCGAAGTCGATCATCATGATCGCGTTCTTCTTGACGATGCCGATCAGGAGGATGATGCCGATGATCGCGATGATGCCCAGGTCATGGCCGGCCAGCAGCAGCGCCAGCAGCGCGCCGACGCCGGCCGACGGCAGCGTCGACAGGATCGTCACCGGATGGATGGTGCTCTCGTACAGCACGCCGAGCACGATGTACATCGTGACCACCGCGGCCAGGATCAGCCACAGCGTGTTCGACAGCGACGCGCTGAAGGCCAGCGCCGCGCCCTGGAAGGTGGTCTGCATCGAGATCGGCAGGCCGATCTCCTGCTCGACCTGCTTGATCTTGTCGACCGCATGGCCCAGCGACGCGCCCGGCGCCAGGTTGAACGAGATCGTCGCGGCGGGGAACTGGCCCTGGTGGTTGATCACCAGCGGGCCGGTGCGCTCGCTGATGCGGGCGAACGCGCCCAGCGGCACCTGTCCGCCGGACGAGGAGGGCAGCCGCAGCTCGGCCACCGCCTGCGGGTTGTCGCGGAATTCGGGCATCGCTTCCAGCACCACGCGGTACTGGCTCGCCTGCGTGAAGATCGTCGATACCAGCCGCTGGCCGTAGGCGCTGTACAGCGCGCTGTCGATCACCGCGGTGGTGATGCCGAAGCGCGCGGCCGCGTCGCGGTCGATGTCGACATAGACGCGCAAGCCGTTGTTCTGCTGGTCGGAGGCGACGTCGCGGAATTCGGGTTCCTCCTTCAGCCGCTCGGCCAGCTTCGGCACCCAGGTCGCCAGCGTCTGCGGATCGGGGTCTTCCACCGTGAACTGGTACTGCGTGCGCGAGACGCGGTCCTCGATGGTCAGGTCCTGCACCGGCTGCATGTACAGCGAAACGCCGCCCATTTCCTCGACCGCGGCCTGCAGCCGCTCGGTCACGGTCGCGATGTCGTCGCGCTCGCCCTTGGGCTTCAGGTTGATCAGCATGCGGCCGGCGTTCATCGTCGTGTTGGTGCCGTCGACGCCGATGAAGGCGGACACGCTCTGCACCGCAGGGTCCTTCAGCACCACCTCGGAGACCGCGCGCTGCTTCTGCGCCATCGCCTGGAACGAGATGCTCTGCGAGGCCTCGGTGACGCCCTGGATCACGCCGGTGTCCTGCACCGGGAAGAAGCCCTTCGGAATCGCCAGGTACAGCACCACGGTCAGCGCCAGCGTGCCGATCGCCACCAGCAGCGTCGCCCGCTGCCGCCCCAGCACCCAGTTCAGCGCGCGGCCGTAGCGCTCGATCACGCGATCGAAGAAGGTGCCGGTGGCGCGATGAAAGCGCGGCAGCTGGTCCTCGGGCACATGGCGCAGCATGCGCGCGCACATCATCGGCGTCAGCGTCAGCGACACCACCGCCGAGATCAGGATCGATACCGCCAGCGTCACCGCGAACTCGCGGAACAGCCGGCCCACCACATCGCCCATGAACAGCAGCGGGATCAGCACCGCCACCAGCGAGAAGGTCAGCGAGATGATGGTGAAGCCGATCTGCTTCGAGCCCTTGAGCGCCGCAGCCATCGGCGACTCGCCCTTCTCGATGTAGCGCATGATGTTTTCGATCATCACGATGGCGTCGTCGACGACGAAGCCGGTCGCGATGGTCAGCGCCATCAGCGTCAGGTTGTTGATCGAGAAGCCGGCCAGGTACATCACGCCGAAGGTGCCGACCAGCGACAGCGGCACCGCCACGCCGGGGATCACGGTCGCCGGCACGTTGCGCAGGAACAGGAAGATCACCATCACCACCAGCGCGATCGCCAGCAGCAGCTCGATCTCGACGTCGTGCACAGAGGCGCGGATGGTGGTGGTGCGGTCGGTCAGCACCTCGGCCTTGACCGAGGCCGGCAGCGAGGCCTGCAGCTGCGGCAGCATGGCCTTGATGCGGTCGACCACCGCGATCACGTTGGCGCCGGGCTGGCGCTGGATGTTGACGACGATGGCCGGCTTGCCGTTGGCCCAGGCCGCCAGCCGCGAGTTCTCCGGGCCGTCGACGATGGTGGCCACGTCGGTGATGCGGATCGGCGCGCCGTTCTGGTAGCCGATGATGATCTGGCGGTATTCGTCGGCCGAACGCAGCTGGTCGTTGGCGTCGATGGTCGAGGCGCGCGCCGGGCCATCGAAGCTGCCCTTGGCGCCGTTGACGTTGGCCGCGCCGATCGCGGTGCGCAGGTCGTCGATCGACATGCCGAGCGCGGCCAGCGCGGTCGGATTGGCCTGGATGCGCACGGCCGGGCGCTGGCCGCCGCTGATGGTGACCAGGCCCACGCCCTGGATCTGGGAAATCTTCTGCGCCACGCGCGTATCGACCAGGTCCTGCAGCTTGGGCAGCGGCAGCGTGTCCGAGGTCATCGCCAGCGTCAGGATCGGCGCGTCGGCGGGATTGACCTTGCTGTAGACGGGCGGCATCGGCAGGTCGCCCGGCAGCAGATTGCTGCCGGCATTGATGGCGGCCTGCACCTCCTGCTCGGCGACGTCCAGCGGCAGCGTCAGGTCGAACTGCAGCGTGATCACCGACGCGCCACCCGACGAGGACGAGGACATCTGCTTGAGCCCCGGCATCTGGCCGAACTGGCGCTCCAGCGGCGCGGTCACCGCCGAGGTCATCACGTCGGGGCTCGCGCCCGGATACAGCGTGGTGACCTGGATGGTCGGGTAGTCGACCTCGGGCAGCGCCGACAGCGGCAGCATCCGGTAGGCGACCAGCCCGGACAGCAGGATCGCGAGCATCAGCAGCGCGGTGGCGACCGGCCGCTCGATGAATAGGCGTGACGGGTTCATGCAGCGTCCTCGTTACGGCGCGGGCTCATTGTCGTGGTGCCGGCGCGGCGGCGGAGGCCGCGCGCGGAGCCGCACCCGGCGTCGCGCTTGGGGCTGCGCTTGGGGCTGCGCTTGGGGCTGCGCTCGGGGCTGCGCTCGGGGCCGCGTCGGGCGCCGCGCCTGGTGCCGACCCCG
>NZ_VWRN01000033.1 GCF_008632125.1 Cupriavidus cauae | reverse complement strand
GCGCTTGCAGCCGCTCGCGCCAGAACGACTCGCTGGCGGCGACATCGTGGGTCTGCAGCCAGGCGATGTGGTCGCGATAGCGCGAGGCGGGCACCTCGACCGGCTGGCCGTGGTAGCGCTGCAGGACTTCGCCGATCAGGCGGGCCGTGCTCCAGCCATCGAGCAGCAGATGGTGGCTGGTCCAGATCATGCGGTAGCGGTTCGCGCCCAGGCGGAGGAGGCGCACGCGCATCAGCGGCGCAGAGTCGAGCGCGAAGGCCAGCTTGCGTTCTTCGAGCGCAACGTCCTCGCACGCCGATTCGTTCCAGTCGCGTTCGGCATTGATCCGAACCGGCGAAGGCACCTGCCGATAGACCGCCTGCATCGCCTGCCCGTCGATCCAGACAAAGCCGGTCCGCAGGATCTCGTGCCGCGCCACCGTCTCATCCCAGGCCGAGCGGAAGCGCTCGGCATCGAGTCCGTCGAGCGTGATGGCGAGCTGGTTGACGTACAGCCCGGCCTCCGGCGCGTAGAGCGAGTGGAACAGCATGCCGTGCTGCATCGGCGTGAGCGGATACAGGTCCTCGATCTGGCCGCCGTCGAGGCGATCGAGCTGATGCTGGTTCAGGCCGGCGAGCGGTACATCGGACGGTGTCAGCGCGCCGGGTGGCATGCCGATGCAGTGGTCGATGGTGGTCTCCAACGCGTCCCGATAGGCGTCCACCAGCGAGGCGATGGTGTCGTGCCGGTAGCGGGCGGTGCTGAACGTGACGCCCAGCGACAGCACGCCGCCGCTGACCTGGCCATTGATCGTGATCCAGTTGCCAAGCGGGGCCTCCGGATCGCGGCTGGCTCCGCAGGACTCGTCGGCGAAATCGAACAGCGCGTCGCCGCCGACGCTCTGGTCGAACTGGCCCAGATAGTTGAACGTGATGCGGGGCAATGGGCGTGCCGCGAGTTGTTCGCGAATGGCCTGCGGCGCGAGATGCCGCAACAGACCGTAGCCGATGCCATGATCGGGAACGCCGCGCAGCGTCTCCTTGATCGACTTGATGCTGGCCGCGGTGTCGGCGGCCACCGGCAGCACGACCGGGAACATCGTCGTGAACCAGCCGACGGTGCGGCCGATATCCGGTGCAGCAAGCAGGGTTTCCCGGCCATGCCCTTCGAGCAGGATGGCGGCGCGATCGACGCCGGCCCATTGGCCCACTGCCTGCGCGAGCGCGCTGAGCAGCAAGTCGTTGATCTGCGTCCGGTAGGCGGCTGGCGCCTGCTTCAGCAGGCGTTGGGTCTGCTCGGCGGACAACTCTAAGGTCAGCGTGGCGGCCTGCGCGATGCGGTCGTCCGCCGCGGCGTGGTCGCATGGCACCTCGGGGCCGTGCTGGGCGCACCAGTAGTCTGCTTGCCTGGTGAGTTCGTCCGACTTCGCATGTTGAACCAGCGCCTGTGCCCAGGCCTTGTACGACGCCGTCTTGGGCGGGAGCGCGATGGATTGGCGTTGCTGGGCCAGCCGGTATGCCTGTTGCAGGTCTTCCAGCAGGACGCGCCAGGAGACGCCATCGACGACAAGGTGGTGGACGGCGAGCAGCAGGCGCTCGCTGCCATCCGGCAATTGCAGATGCAGTGCGCGCAGCAATGGTCCCTGTTCGAGGTCCAGACTACGCTGGGCGCGATCGCAGTGCGCTTCGATGGAATCCGTGTCGACGACTTGCTGTTGCCACAGCAGCTCGCTATCGCCGGGCGCGGCGTAGCGTTGCTGCCATTGGCCGTCCTGCTGCCGGTAGCGCAGCCGCAATGCGTCGTGATGATCGACCAAGGCCTTCAGCGCGCGGCGCAGTGCGTCCGGATCCAGGCGCTCCACGGGACGCAGCAGCACGGATTGGTTCCAATGATTGCGGTTCGGCATCGGCGTCTCGAAGAACGCCCGTTGAATCGGCAGCAGCGGCACCTCGCCGGCAGGCTTGTCGTCGACGCGGCGATTGGCCTCGTCGCGCTTGGCCACCTGGGCCAGCGCCTGCACGGTCTGATGCAGGAACAGGTCCTTGGGCGTGAAGCGCAGGCCGAGGCGGCGAGCGCGGCTGACCGACTGGATCGACAGGATCGAGTCGCCGCCAAGTTCGAAGAAATTGTCGGTGGCGCCGACGCGTTCGACGCCCAGGACCTCCTGCCAGATTTGGGCCAGCAGCGCTTCGGCTTCGTTGGCGGGGGCGATGTAGCCCTCGGCCTCCCACAACGGGGCAGGCAGCGCGCGACGATCGAGCTTGCCGTTTGGCGTGACCGGCAGGCGGTCCAGCGCGATGATTTGCGCCGGGACCATGTGGTCGGGCAGTTGCGCCTTCAGTCCGGTCTTTAGCGTGGCGGAATCCGTGCCGTCCAGCACGCAATAGGCGACCAGACGGTCCTCATGGACGATCACGGCGGCGTCCTTGACGCCAGCTTGCGACCGCAGCAGATGCGCAACCTCTCCGAGTTCGACCCGGTAGCCGCGGATCTTGACCTGTTCGTCCTGGCGGCCGAGGTATTCGATCCGGCCGTCGGCGTCCTGCCTGACGCGGTCGCCGGTGCGGTACATCCTTGCCCCGTCGTTGAAGGGATCGGGGACGAAGCGCTCGGCGGTCAGTCCCGGGCGACCGAGGTAGCCCCGGGCCAGCTGCGGTCCGGCGATATAGAGTTCGCCGACGATGCCGGCGGGCACCGGGTTCAGGTCGGCGTCAAGCACATAGACGCGGGAGCCAGGAAACGGCGTGCCCGTCGGCAACTGCCGTTCGGGCAGGGCCACGGCTTCATGCGTCAGCACGCCGACCGTGGTCTCCGTCGGGCCGTAATGGTTGAACAGCCGGCATTGCGGCTTCAGGGCGCGGATCGTCCGAGCCAACTCGGCCGAGGTAGCCTCGCCCCCAAGAATCAGCGCCTGCTCTGGCAGCACATCGGCAGGCTGGCGGGCCTGCAGCAATCCGCGCAGATGGCTGGGGACGATCTTGAGCACGCCAACGCGGTGCCGGGCCATGTAGTCGGCAAAGCAGTCCGGATCGAAGCCCCGCTCGCGCGAGATCAGATGCAAGGTCCGGCCGCTGCAAAGGGCGCCGAACAGCACGGTATGGCCGAGGTCGGCGGCGGGGGTGGAGACCATCGCCATCGAGGCATCGGCAGGCAACTGCAGGCGGTGCAGCACGCCGCAGACGTAATGCGCGAGCGCGTCGTGGCTGACCACCACGCCCTTCGGCGTGCCGGTGGAGCCGGAGGTGTAGATCAGATAAGCGGCTTGCCCCGGAAGCAACGAGACGGAAGGCGCATCGTCGACCTGCGTCACGGACGTCGGATCGATGCAATCGAAGCCCGGCCCGAACCCCGGCCCGAACCCCGGTCCGAACTCCGGCCCCGAGCCCGGCCCCGAGCCAACGACAACACTGGCCCCAGCGTCGTCCAATAGCTGGCGCAAGCGTTCGACTGGCTGCACCGGATCGAGCGGCACGCAAACCGCCCCGGCCTTCAGGATGCCAAGCAGTCCGGTGATAAACGCCGGAGAGCGCTCGACACAAAGCCCGACCCGCGTCTCGCGCCCAATGCCGCGCTCGGCCAGCGCAGCCGCAATGCCATTGGCAAGCCGATCGGCCTCGCCGCGGGTCAGGGTCTGTTCCTCATATCGCAACGCGACGGCAGAAGGATCCGCCACGACGCTACGCCGCCATGCCGTCAGCACATCGACCGCAGCCGACTCCAGAGCCTCGCCGACAAGGCGCCCGTCCTCATTGCCCAACGCCAGCTCACCCACGCGAAGCGTCGGTGTCGACGCGATCTGTTCGAGGATGCCGACATAGTGCTGCTGCATCCGTTCAATGGTGTCGGAATCGAACAGGTCCGTGGCGTAGCCGAATCGCCCCGCAATGCCGTCCTCGCTCTCCACCAGATCCAGCGCGATATCGAAGCGCGTGACATCGCCTTCGATCTGTTCGGCCGTGACAGCGTGGCCCGCCAGTCGTTTCGGGACGGCGATCGGCAGCGCCAGGTTGAACTTGACCTGGAACAGCGGGTTATGGGCGAGGCTGCGATCGGGCTGCAAGGCCTCGACCAGCTGTTCGAAGGGCAGATCCTGGTATTGCTGCGATTCGAGCACCGTCTCGTGCAGCCGGGGGAGCAGGGCGTTCCACGGCATGCTGCCGTCGATATCCGTGCGCAGGACCAGCGTATTGACGAAGCAGCCGACCAGGCCTTCGGTTTCGACCCTGCCGCGATTGGCGACCGGCACGCCGACGCGGACATCGCGCTGCCCCGTGTAGCGGTACAGCAGCGTCTGGAACCCGGCGAGCAGCACCGCGAACATCGTGGTTTGTGCGCCCAGCGCGATGCGACGCAAGCTCGTCGCCAGCGCGCCGTCCAGCATGAACGGCACCGCGCCGCCGCGATGGCTTTGCACCGCGGGGCGGGGGCGATCGCTCGGCAGCTCCAGGACCAGGGACTCGTCGCCAAGACGATCCTTCCAGTAGGCGAGCTGACGGTCGCGCTGGCCGGCGACGAGGCGATCCGCATGCCAGCAGGCATAGTCCGTGTAGCGGATCGCAAGCGGCGTCAGGTCGACGGGGCGATCCGCTACGAAGCCCTCGTACAGCCGGCAAAACTCGTCGATCACGACATTCATCGACCAGCCGTCCGACACGATATGGTGAACCGTGATGGACAGCCATTCCTGCTCGTCCGCCACCCGCAATTGCGCGACGCGCAGTGGCGGCGAGGCCAGCAGGTCGAAGGGCTCGGCGCTGAGCGCTCTGGCCGTTGCCTGCGCCTCGGCAGCTGCATCGGAGCCGTGCTCGCGCAAATCCAGCACGGCGATGGGGCAGGCGCCGGCGGGCAGCACCCGTTGCCTCGGTTCTTCGTGCTGGTCGAGTTCGAAGCGCGTGCGCAGTGCCTCGTGCCGCGCGACCAGCGCATCGACCGCGCGTTGCAGTGCGATCCGATCGAACCGGCCGTGGAGCTTCAACACGCCGGAGACGTTGTAGGCGCCACTGTCCGGCTGCATCGACCACAGTACCCACAAGCCGCGCTGCACCGGGGACAGCGGCGCCAGGTCGGTTTCGGTTCGGCGCGTAATTGCCGCTTCCCCGTGGGAAGCCTCACCGTCGTCGCGCGCCAGCAATCCATCGATGACCGCCGCGTTGGCCCGCAGAGTCCCATCGGCGAAGAGATGCGACAACGCGTAGCCTCGATGCAGGCGTTCGCGGGTTCTCGACACCAGCTGGGTCGCGCGCACCGAATTGCCGCCCAGGGCGAAGAAGTTGTCATTGGCCGACGCAGGCCAAACGCCGAGGACTTCCTGCCAGAGCTCCGCCAGTGTTGCCTCGGTACCCTGCAGCGCCACGGCGTTGCCGATAGCGGCCGTTGAGGCGGCGGCCTCCGACGATGGAACGGATGCGAGCCGCCGCCCCGATTCGAATGCCGCCCACAGCGCCAGTTCGCCGCTGCGCCAGGCAGGCAGGCAGCGCGAACGCTGCAGCTTGCCGCTGGTGGTCTTCGGCAATTCGCCGGGCTGCAGCAGCAGCACCAGTCCCGGCGGCTCGCCGCAGCATTGCGCCACTGCCTCGCGAATGGCCGCTTCCACCGCTTCGGGCGAGCCGAACTTCTGGATGCTGCGCGCAATCTCGGCGGCGACGCCGATCGTTTCGAACTGCCCGTCGGCCGATTGGAACGGGAAGGCCGCGACGCGCCCCTTGCGCACGACCTCGACCGCGCCTTCGACCGCGATCTCGATGTCCTGTGGATACAGGTTGTGCCCGCGGACGATGATCAGGTCCTTCGAACGTCCGGCGACGTAGAGCCTGCCTTCGTGCAGGAAGCCGAGGTCGCCCGTGCGCAGATAGCGCGAGGCGGGGTCGTCGTGATGCGGGAAGGTGCTGGCGGTGGCCTCGGGCTGCTGCCAGTAGCCCGCGGTCACGCTCGGCCCGCCGATGCAGATCTCCCCGATCTGTCCGTCCGGAACGGGGCTGCCATGCTCGACATCCCGAATCTCGATGCGATGGCCCGGAGCCGCGTCGCCGCAGGCAACGAGTCGCGCGCCGCCGCCATCGATCGATGCAACGGCGCGGCCGGTGGCCAGCGCCGCTTCATCAAAGCCGATCATCATGGCGCCCTCGCCGGGGCGACCGCCGGTGGCGAGCAGCGTCGCCTCGGCCAGTCCATAGCAGGGATAGAGCGCGCGAGCGTCGAGGCCGGCGTCGGCGAAGTGGCTGGCAAACCGTTCCAGTGTCTCGGCACGAATCGGCTCGGCGCCGCAGAAGGCGACGCGCCAGCTGCGCAGGGACAGCGTCTGGACCTGTGCCGCACGCACGCGTTCCACGCACAGCCGATAGGCAAAGTCCGGGCCGCCGCTGACGGTGCCGCGGAAGCGGTCGATCGCCTCGAGCCAGCGGCGCGGCCGCTGCAGGAAATAAGTCGGCGACATCAGCACCAGCGGCATGCCGCCGTAGAGGGGATGCAGCAGTCCGCCGATCAGGCCCATGTCGTGATAGAGCGGTAGCCAGCTGACCATCACGTCGTCGGCCGTGGTGTCGAACTGGCTGGCGATGGCCGCTTCGTTGGCGACGATATTGGCGTGCGTCACCATCACGCCCTTGGGCGTCGCGGTCGAGCCGGAGGTGTACTGCAGGAAGGCAACGGTGTCGGGGCGGACGGCCGCGGCCCATGCCCTGGCGTCGGCGATGGCCGCTCCCGGCATCGTTTCGCCGACCGAGGAAACCCACGAGCCAGACGAGACCGACGATACGGTGACGATGCGCGCTTGCAGGCTGTCCGACCGCCCACTGGCCCAGTCGCCTGCAAGTCCGTCGTCGACCACCACGACGCTGGGCCGCGCATCGGCCGCGATGGCGTTGAGCCGGGCCAGATGCTGCGGCCGCATCGATTCCGGCGGAAACGCCGGCACCGCGATCACGCGCGCCAGCAGGCAGCCGAGGAACGCGCTGACGTAGTCGATGCCGGTGTCGAGCACGATCATCGCGCGCTCGCCGGGCTGCGCGACCTCGCTCAGGCGCGTGGCATAGGCAGCCGCGCGTGCGAGCAGGTCGCGGTAGCGGTAGGTCGTGCCTGCCGGGTCGTCCTCGTCCAGCACCGTCAGTGCCGTCGCATCGGCGCGGCTGGTCGCGTGATGGATCAAATAGTCGAGCAGCGTCTCGCCTTGCATTGCTGTCCTTTTGCGAATCGATGGACCGGTGCTGCACCAGCACGTCCGACAGAAGGAAGACGAAGGGCGGGGCGTGGAATTTAGCGCGGCGGGGCGCGCATCAAGCGGAGATCAGCACAGGGCCGCGCATTCGGCCCGCAGCGGACAGGTGCCGCAGTAGTCGTCGCCGTCGAGCCGGTACTTCAGGCAGCAGACGCGGCGCACGCGCCGTTCGCCGCCGTCCGCCTGCGGGCGGTCGAGATAGGCGGCGCGATAGGGATGCGGCCGGCCATCGGCGCCCCTGTCGGTGCGCAGCCACCGCGCCAGCGTGTCGCGGCGGCGTGCGTCGAGCGCCGGATGGGCGAGCAGGTTCATGCCGACGTATTGCACGAACTCGGCGGCGTGGCTCCACAGCACGCGCGGCGACGCACGGGTCAGTGCCGACAGCGCGGCGAACACCGGCGCCAGATGGCGCTGGGTCATGGCGGCCAGCATGTCGTCCAGCGTCGCCGCGCCCTGGCCCAGCGCCGATGACCGCAAGTGAATGCGCGATACGAGCCCATCCGGGCCGAAGGCGATATCGACCTCGTCCAGCGATACCGGTACGGTCCGGCCCAGCGCAGCCGCCGCGACCAGCACGGGTGGCACCAGCACCACGCAGTAGTGCCGGGCCCACCACGATGCCAGCGCCGGCGGGGCGCGTTCGTGCTCGGCGCCGATGGTGTCGCGGTAATCGGCCAGCCGTTGCTGCAAGGCGCCCGGCTCGGCGAGCCGGCTTCCCGGCAACGCTTGCGCACCGGCGGGCGCCGCGGTGACCCCTTCGCCGAAGCGCCGCAGCGGGCCGGGAAAGAAGGGCGTGAGTTCGGCAATCAAAGGGGAATCTCCAGTCCGGGCGGGGCCGTATCAGGGCTTCGCGGTTGGGCGCCGCCTTCCACGAGAGACGGACCGGCGCCGCAGGAAATTAGGCGGCGCGCCCTTCTTGTGCCGATCAGCCGCCAATTCCCCTGTTCAGGCTCCCTATTGCCGTTTTCCCGTCACTCACGTAATAATTACGAATCATTATCATTCGCAGACGCATTACGGTAAGCCTTTTGCGTACCGGGCCGGCGCGATCCAATAAGAAGGGGAGTCTCATGCAACGGGTGTTCGATTGCCGGCGGACGGAGGTCCGGCGGGCGGTGGTGATGTTGTTTGCGCTGGCGGGCAGCGCGCATGCGCAGCAGCAGGCGGCACCGGCGGGCCAGCCGGTGGCGGGGCAGTTGCCGGAAGTCACGGTCCGGGCAGCGGGGTCGGAAACCGGGATCGGGCCGGTCGGGGGCTATGTCGCCCGCCGCAGCGTCACCGCGACCAAGACCGACACGCCGCTGTCGGAAACGCCGCAGTCCATTTCGGTGATCACCCGCGAGCAGATGGAAGACCGCGGCGTGCAGACCGTGTCCGAGGCCTTTGCCTATTCGGCTGGCGTGGTCGGCGACAACGTGGTCGAGTCGCGTTACGACAAGCCGGTGATCCGGGGCTTCCCGGCACGGCAGTATCTCGACGGCCTGTACATCAACTACTACACGAGCGGCTACCTGATGCCGCGCGTCGACGCCTACGGGCTCGAGCGCGTCGAGCTGCTGCGCGGCCCCAGCTCGGTGCTGTATGGCGCCAATGCGCCGGGCGGCCTGATCAACCTGGTCAGCAAGCGGCCGACCGCCGAAACGCTGCGCGAGGTCAACGTGCAATACGGCTCGCACAATCGCAAGCAGGCCAGCTTCGATCTGTCCGGCGCGGTGGACAGCAACCAGACCGTGCTCTATCGGCTGACCGGCCTGTTCCGCAAGAGCGATACGCAGACCGACCACGCCAAGGACGATCGCATCTTCATCGCGCCTGCACTGACGTTCCGCCCGTCCGCCGATACCACCTTCACGCTGCTGACCCACTATCAGCGCGACAGGCAGGGCACCGCGATCAACTTCCTGCCGCGCGAGGGCACGGTCATTCCGACGGTCAACGGCCGCAGGATCTCGAGCTCGTTCTTCACCGGCGAACCCGGCTTCAATACCTTCGATCGCGAGGAATACGCGATCGGCTACGCCTTCGAGCATCGCTTCAACGACACCTTCCGCGTGCGCCAGAACGTGCGTTACATGCATAGCGACCTGACCTATACGGGGGTCTACGCGGTGGGCTGGAATTCGGCCGCGCAGCAGCAACTGCGGCGCGGCTCGCTCGATGCGGGCGGCAAGCTCGATACGATCGGCGTCGACACCCAGCTGCAGGCGGACTTCAGCACCGGTCCGGTCCGGCACAAGATGCTGGTCGGCGTGGACTACCAGCACGGCAAGTTCGACGACAAGCAGGGCTTCGGCACGGTCGGCACCCCGCCGCTGGGCCTGATCGATCCGTGGAATCCGGTCTACGGCGCGCGGATCAATCCGATCGCCTCGTACACCAACGCGGAGCAGACCCAGCGTCAGCTCGGCGTGTACTTCCAGGACCAGATGAAGCTGACCGAGCGGCTGACGTTCGTTGCCGGGGGGCGCAAGGATTGGGCGAGTTCGGATACGACCTCGACGCGGATCGTTACGGCGACCAACGCGCGGACCGTGACCACGACGCCGATCGACCAGGACGACTTCACCTATCGCCTCGGCCTGCTGTACCAGGCGCCGTACGGCATCACGCCGTACGTCAGCTACTCGACTTCGTTCCAGCCGCAGGCCGGCACCGATCGGCAGGGTTCGCCGTTCAAGCCGACCACCGGCAAGCAGACCGAACTGGGCGTCAAGTTCCAGCCGCCGGGCAGCAATAGCTTCATCACCGCGGCGGTCTACGACCTGCGGCAGCAGGACGTGCTGACGCCCGATCCAGGGCGTCCGGCTGGCACCAATTTCCAGATCCAGACCGGCGAGATCCGCTCGCGCGGCTTCGAGCTGGAAGGCACGATGGACTTCCAGAACGGCTTCAAGGCGATTGGCTCCTACACCTTGATGAATCTGGAAACCACCAAGAGCAACGGGCCCGACCTGGGCAAGACGCCAACCAACCGGCCGCGCCATACGGCCGCGCTGTGGGTCGACTACACGATGCGCGGCGGCATGCTGCGCGGCCTCGGCATGGGGGCCGGCGCGCGCTATATCGGGTCGACCTGGGGCGATGCGGCCAATACCTTCAAGGTGTCGTCGGTGTGGCTCGCCGATGCGGCGATCCACTACACGCTGGACCAGCATTGGCGCTTTGCGCTGACCGCGACCAATCTGCTCGACAAGGAGTACGTCGGGCAGTGCGGCAGCGCGACGACCTGCTACTACGGTTATCGCCGCAACATCCTGGCCACGGCGACTTATCGTTGGTGAGGGCCTGAGGCCGGGGCCCTGGTCCCCGGCCTGGGCCCCGCGCCTCGAGGCCCGAGGTCGCGAGGCACCGAGGCACCGAGGCACCGTGGCCCGGAGGCCCGGAGGCCCGGAGGCCCGGAGGCCAGAGGCCAGAGGCCCGCCAAGGCGCCGGCAATCCCGGCCCTGCGAACGTCGCCGGCACTGGCGGCGTCCGTTTCCGCCTAATTCGCGGGCACCTTCGTTCGTCACAGGAAGAAGACCTCTTCCTCGTGGAGCCACCGACCGTGTCCGCCTTCCCCTCGCTGCGCAATGTGTTGTTCCGGGCCTCGGGCCATCTGCTGGCGTTTGCCATCGTGGCCAGCCTGGCCGGCGGCGCGGCGTCGGTGGGGCTGATCGCCACCATCAATCGCGCATTGGCGACGCCGGCCGATCAACTGACGGCGCTGGGACTGCGCTTCGCGGCCCTGGCGGTGGCGGTGCTGCTGTGCCGTACCGCCGCGCTGATGCTGTTCGTGCGGCTGAACCAGACGGTGCTGGCCAGGCTGCGCGAGCATATCGCTGGCCGGTTGCTGGCCTCGCCCTATGCCGAGCTCGAACGGGTTGGGCCGGGGCGCGGACTCGCGCTGCTGGGCGAGGACACCAATCAGGTGGCGACGCTGCTGGTAGCGCTGCCGTTCGTGGTGATGAACGGCACCATCGTGCTCGGCTGCCTGGCCTATCTGGCCTATCTGTCGTGGCAGGTCTTCCTGTTCGCGCTGGTTGCCGTGCTGACCGGCTCGATCTGCTACCGGCTCAGCCGCAAGCGTTCGCAGCGCTATCTGCGCGATGCCGGCAAATGGCACGATGTGTTGATCGAACGCTTCGGCGCGATCTTCGCAGGCGCCAAGGAACTGAAGCTGCATCGCCAACGCCGCGAGGCGTTCGCCAGCGGGCCGCTGGCCGAAGCGATCGATGCGGTCAGGACCAACCGCACGCAGGGGCTGTCGCTGCTGTATCTGTCGCTGACGATCGGCAGCACGCTGTTCTTCGCGGTGATCGGCATCATCCTGTTCGTGGTGCAGTGGCCGCTCGGCGCGGATGCTGCCGTCGCCAGCGGCTATACGCTGGTGTTCCTCTACATGATGGCCCCGCTGGAGGGCCTGCTGAACAGCCTGCCGCAGTTCAATCTGGCGCGCATCGCGTATCAGCGCATCGCCGATACCACCGGGCCGCTGGCGGTGGAGCAGGGGCAGGCAGATGCCGCGGGCGATCGCCGGCCGTTCGTCGCGCTTGCCTTGCACGGCGTCACGCATCGCTACTTCCGCGATGGTGAGGACGGCGCCTTCACGCTGGGGCCGATCGATCTGTCGCTGCGCGCCGGCGAGGTGGTGTTCCTCGTCGGCGGCAATGGCAGCGGCAAGACCACGCTGGCCAAGCTGCTGGTCGGCCTGTATGCGCCGGAGAGCGGGAGCGTGGTGCTCAATGGCCAGGCGATCGCCGATGCGTCTGACCGTGAGCGACACAGGCAGCAGTGCACCGCGGTGTTCTCCGACTTCCATCTGTTCGACAGCCTGCTGGGCGCGGCCTCGGAAGGTGAAGAGGGGGTGGCGGGTGGCAATGACGGGCAGGGCGATCATGAAGGCAGATACGCGGCGCTCGACGCGCGTGCCAACGAGCTGTTGGCGCGTCTGCAGTTGCAGCACAAGGTGACCGTGCGCGGCGGCGCGTTCTCGACGCGCGCGCTGTCGCAGGGCCAGCGCAAGCGCCTGGCGCTGGTCGCCGCCTGTCTCGAGGATCGGCCCGTGATCGTGCTCGACGAATGGGCTGCGGATCAGGACCCGGCCTTCAAGGCAGTGTTCTATCGCGAGATCGTGCCGGCCCTGCGCGCGCAGGGAAAGGCGGTGCTGGTGATCTCGCACGACGATCGCTACTTCGATGCGGGGGATCGCATCGTGCTGCTCGAACAGGGTCGCATCCGCGAGCAGCACATTGAACACCAGCCCGAATACCCGCCCGAATACCCGCCCGAACATCAGCGCGAACATCAGCGCGAACATCAGCGCGAACACCAACCGGCCGCAGAGCCGGCGGGCGTGGCGATCGCCACCGAGCGGCAGCGCGCGGCATGAGACACCGGCTCGTTGCGCCGGTGCCCAGGCAGCGACTCCGCTACAATCGCGTCACACGACGCCGGTGCATGACATCGGCGCACAAGAACGCATCAAGGGGAGCTGTACGTGGTCCAGAACCGATCGCCGGGCAACGACATCGCCTGGCAACAAGCGCTCGATTGGGTGATGCTGATGCGGGACGGCATGCTCGACGCCAGCGCCGAACAACGCCTGCTCGATTGGCTCGACCAGTCGCCCGATCACATCGAGTCGTTCCGCCAGGCCTGCGCCGTGTGGCAGGCGACCGGTGCGGTGACCCCCTCGATCCAGGCCGCCCTCGAAGCGCGCATGCCGCCCGCGGCAGGGCAGCGCCCCACACGCCACGGCTGACCTTCGCTGTCATACCTCGGTCGCATTCGGCCACCAACCTTTACACATTGCCTCTTCGAATCGCACGGGCATGTCGCTATAATTGCGAATGAGTCGCATTTGCGTTAGCATGTCCGTCGGTTTCTTCTGGGAGGGGGCACGAAATGACCGAGCAACCGATCAACGAGGTCCGGACGCCTGTCGAGGCGCACCAGCCGCGCCATATGAATCAGGAACTGTTCGGTACCTTCCTCAGCTATCGCCGAGCCCTGATCGACGCCGCGGCGCGCATCCTGGGCTGCCGTGCCGGCGCGGAGGACGTGGTGCAGGACACCTTCCTGAAGCTGATGGACCAGGAGAGCGCCATCGTCGTCCGGCAACCCGTCGGCTACCTGTTCCAGACCGTGCGCAATCTCGCCATCGATCGGCATCGGCGCGCGGCGCTGGAACAACGGCACGCCGCCTGCGAGGAAGATGGCCTGCTGGTGGCCAGCGACGCCTTGTCGCCGGAGTCCATCACGCTGGGCCGCGAAGCGCTCGGCACGGTGGCTGGCGCGCTGGCCGAACTTCCAGAGCGTACCCAGAAAGCCTTTGAGATGTATCGGATTCGGGGGATGACGCAGAAGGAGATCGCGGTGATCCTCGGCGTGTCTCCGACACTGGTCAATTTCATGATCCGCGATGCGATGACCCATTGCCGCGACGCGTTGTTCGGCGCTGCGTAATTTTCATCCTGCAATCCGTGCAGTCCGGTACCGCTTGATCCGGCACCCCCTGATCCGGCACCGCTTGATCCGGCGCCGCGTGATCCGATACCACTTGATCCGGCGCCGCGTGATCCGATACCACTTGATCGGGACCGTGCAAGCGCGACCATCGCACCCTGTTATCCCCGTCTACCCGAGTTCCAGCCCTCCATCGCGCCGCTTCCCGGAATGCAATTTGCGTCCTGCCGTGACATTGCGGTCCGGTGGGTCGGACCGCGTCAACCCAGTCTTGCGGAGTTGCGCGATGAAAGCTGTCGTATTCCACGGAGTCGGCGATATACGCCTGGACGATGTGTCCGATCCGGTGCTGCAGGCGCCGACGGACGCATTGATCGAATTGACCGCCAGCGCCATATGCGGCACCGATCTGCATATGGTCCGCGGCACCATGCCCGGCATGCGCCCGGGCACCATCCTCGGCCACGAGGGCGTCGGCGTGGTGACCGAAGTCGGACAGGACGTCAACAATCTGCGGCCCGGCGATCGGGTCGTGATTCCTTCCACGATCGCCTGCGGCTACTGCAGCTACTGCCGCAGCGGCTATCACGCGCAGTGCGACAACGCCAATCCCAACGGCATGCGCGCGGGCACGGCCTTCTTCGGCGGACCGCAGACTTCCGGCCCCTTCCATGGCCTGCAGGCCGAGTACGCGCGGATTCCCTTTGCCAATATCGGCGCGATCAAGCTGCCGGACGAGATCAGCGACGACCAGGCCATCCTGATGTCGGACATCTTTCCGACCGGCTATTTCGGCGCGCAGCTGGCCGCGATCCGGCGCGGCGATACGGTGGTCGTGTTCGGCTGCGGACCGGTCGGCCAGTTCGCGATCGTGTCGGCGCATCTGCTGGGCGCGTCCCGCATTCTCGCGGTCGATCATGTGCCTTCGCGGCTCGAGGCAGCGCAGGCGCAGGGCGCCGAAGCGATCGACTTCAACCGTGAAGATCCGGTGCAGGCGATCCTGCGCCTGACCGGCGGCATCGGCGCCGACCGCGCCATCGATGCGGTCGGGATCGATGCGCAGCGCCGGCATGCCGATGGAGACGGCTCCACCGGCCAGCCGTCGCTATGGCAACCCGGCGATGGTCCATCGGAGGTGCTGAAGTGGTCGGTCGAGGCGCTGGCCAAGGCCGGCACGCTGTCGATCATCGGCGTCTATCCCGAGGCGCACGAGACCTTTCCGATCGGCAAGGCGATGAACAAGAACCTGACGCTGAAGATGGGCAACTGCAATCACCGCGCGATCCTGCCCGAGCTGGTGGACCTGGTGCGCGCCGGCGTGATCGATCCCGCCGAGGTGCTGACCCAGACCGAGCCGCTGACCGGCGCGTTGCAGGCTTACGAGGCATTCGACCAGCGCCAGCCCGGCTGGATGAAGGTCAAGCTGGAGCCGTAACCTGGCGCTCCAGGCAAGGGCACCGAGCAAGCGCAGCGATACCCGGGGGCGAGCAATCGCCCCGGTCGAAACCAGGACGAAGCCCGGACGAAGCCGCGGAAAAAAAAAGCCGGCACGCCGTATCCGGTCGTACCGGCTTGCCGGGCCAGCCAGCGCCCGGTCAGCGCCAGGCTTACTGCTTCGTCGCGGGGCTGGGGGAATCGCCCTTCGGCGCCGACGGCGAGTCCGGCGTTACCGCGTCGGGCATGCCCTGCTGGCGCGGCTTCTTGCTGCGATGCGTGGTGCCGCTCTTCTTCTTGTCGCGTTTCTCGGTACCGGTCATGGTCGAACCGGTCGAGCTGGTCGACCCGCTTTGCATCGTGGTGTCGCTGCTGCCGCTCATGCTGCCGCCAGTGGCCGACGGCGTCGTGCTGCGGCTCGCGGGTGGGTTGCCTTCGGTCGGCGGCGCGCTCGGGTTCGGCGCGTTGTTGCTGGGGGGTGCCTGCTGTGCGACCACGGGCAGGCTCAGCGCCGCGCACAGCGCAAGCGCGGTAGTGGTGACGATTCGCTTCATCGTTGGCTCCATCCATTGAACGTGAGAACGGGCAGGCCCGTCCGGACAGACACCGGCTGGTGGCACACGATGCCCGTTACCTAACGATACGTGCCGCGCCATGCCCGCTCAGGAAGGCGATGCCTGAATTGACTGTAGGAATTGGACGACGGCTGGGAGCCCCGTACTGCAATCCTTACGAGGCGATGTAGAAATTCCGGGGCGGCAACGCAGACGACCACGCAAGCAGGCCACCCGTATGCCTCGGGCCATACACCGATCTTGTCGCGCCGACTCGGCACGGAAGTTGCGCCGCGGCCGTTGTCACTGATCTGGCCGATGGAGGTCATCTTGAAAACGATGCAATGGATCCGTCCCGCGCTGCTGGTTGCCGCCGCGGCGTCGATGAACCTCGCGTTTGCCGAGGTTGGCAAGACCGACACGAACTTCATGAAGAAGGCGGCCGAGAGCGGCATGCTGGAAATCGAGGCCAGCACGCTGGCCGAAAGCAAGGCATCGAGCGAGACGGTGAAGTCCTTTGCCTCGCAGATGCTCAAGGACCACAAGGCCGCGGACAGTGAGCTCAAGGCATTGGCTTCGACCAAGGGCGTCGAGCTGCCGACCGAGCTGCCCTCGGCGGACAAGAAGCGGCTGGAGGCGCTGGGGGCGCTGGAGGGCGCCACCTTCGATCGCGAGTACGCGAAGGAGGTCGGCGTCAAGGCGCACAACAAGGCCGTCGCCCTGTTCCGCGAGGCTTCGACCAAGGCGCGCGATCCGGAAATCAAGGCGTTCGCCGGCAAGACGCTGCCAACGCTGCAACACCACCTCGAGATGGCCAACAAGATGGCCAACGAGGTGGGAAAGTCCCCGGCCAAGTCGGCGAAACGCTAGGCACCGCGCCAGGCACCGCACCAGGCAGCACGAACCGCGATGCGCCGGCGGGGCCCGTCGCCACCACTACGCAGGAGACAGAGATGAAACGTTTTGCCACCTTCGCGATGCTGGCGCTGATGTCCGGCGCCGTGATGTCGCAACCCACGGCCACGCCCGCCACCGGAACGCCTCCGGGCGGGGACAAGGCGCCCGGTACAGCCGCGTCGGACGTCGCGCCGACCCGCCCGGTGCAGGGGCCGAGCGGCAGCTCCACTTCGGACCATGGCGCGCATGGCGGCACTCGCCAGCACGATGCGACCAAGGGCACGGGCACCAGCAAGCGCGGCGAGGCAAGCCAGTCCAATCGTGGCAACAGCCGCAGCGCCTCTGCGGCCGAAAGCTACGGCTATCCGGCTTCGCCGGCGAAGGCACGCTGACGATCCCGCTGGCGCCGGCCATTTCCGTAGCGCTTCTTCCCGCTTTTTCGTCCCTTTTCCTTGTCCGAGCGCGGCGCCCAATACGGGCGCCGCTTCTTTTCGCGCGACCGCAATTGGCCGCATGGACGGAAATGTTGGCTCGCGCACATAGGCAAACAATTTTTTATTTGCGGGCGCAGCAAACGCTAACTAGATTGCCTTCGTGGGTTTGTCAACGCTGACATGCTGGCGGTCTTTGCATGTCGCGGCCGCGGCAACCCGCCGTGGCGGTACACCGGCATGCCAAGGCAATCGCGTCCGAGCCGTGGGGGAGGGCGGACGCGAGGCAGCGCCAGTCCACGGGGTCTGGGGCTGGTCCGTCGAAGCATGATGGCGGCCGCTCGCGTCG
This sequence comes from Cupriavidus cauae, assembly GCF_008632125.1. GTDB lineage: Bacteria > Pseudomonadota > Gammaproteobacteria > Burkholderiales > Burkholderiaceae > Cupriavidus > Cupriavidus cauae. The sequence continues at coordinate 11,398 of NZ_VWRN01000033.1, read as the reverse complement.
AAGTCATACCAGGAGGCCAGGCATACCGACCGGCATGCACCGGGCGGGTCCGGCCTGCCAATACGCAGCGCATTGGAAAGGAACGGCATCGCGCCGGCGACGGCGTGCGGCCGGCCGGCCCTTCGCGTCTTTCGTCTGGTGTGGGCCGTGGTCACGGCCGCGCCGGCGCTTCTACCCCGGGATCCAACATGAACGACGCCCTGCTCTCCGACCCATGCGTTCCAGCGCGCGCCGAGCCACTCGGTCCGTCCGTTTTGCGACGCGATGTCGAACGATCCGACGCCACCCTGGCCATGCAGGCGACGGCCAGCCGAGAGGACAGCTATCTCGAGCGATTGCAGCCCTTTCTGAAGCCGGGCGCCGTGGTACGCGGTGGGGCCTTTCCCGAGGCGCGCATCGATGCGTTCACCACCGGCATGCGCGCCAACGCGCATTACTTCAGCCATCCCAAATGGATGGACGACTGGCTGGCCAGCGTGCATCGCTATCCGGAGTTGCGAGAACGGTGGCTGTCCGTAATGGGGTCGCTCGATGGCAAGGTGCTGGTCGATGTCGGCTGCGGCCCCGGGAATCTGCTGGCCGCATTGGGGGGCAAGCCGCGCGTCGCGATCGGCGTCGACATCGCGCCGGGCAGCCTGGAGAGAGCGGCAGGGGTCGGCTACCTGCCGTTGCGGGCCGACGCGCACGATATGCCGTTGCGCTCGGGCATCGCCGATGTCGTGGCCATCAACGGGTCGCTGCATCATCTGGACGACATGCGGCGCGCGCTGGTCGAGGCGTCGCGGCTCGTCCGTCCCGGCGGGCTGCTGATCCTCGATCACGATCCGCAGCGCTCGGCGTGGAATTTCCGCGGGATTGCCTTGCTGCTCTGGCGCATGCGCTTGCCGATCTATCGCTGGCTTCGGCGCGGCGGCCATACCGCGGCCGATGACGAACAGATCTGGGCGCTGGCGACCGAACTGCATCACCGGCCGGGTGATGGGCTCACGCGCGAGCTGGTACACACGACGCTGAGGCCACTGGGCTTTGATATCGCGATCTATCCGCACAGCCACTATGTCGGCAAGGACGTGCTCGATGGTGCGATGGGCCGCCCGCCGTTGAAGATCCGGCTGGCGCAGCGGTTGTCCGGCATCGATCCGCGCTCGGCGGAAGCCGCGCTGAGCCTGTTCGTCGTCGCGCGACGGCGCACGCTGTAGTCACGCCGACACGCCAGTCGGCCGCATGGCGATCTCCCGATCGCCTCGCGCCGCCGCCGGTTTCGGTGGCGGCGCGCCGCAGTTGCCGTCTTCCTTGGCGCGACGTTCGATCCCCTGGTTCCCTGATTTCCTGAGTTCCTGATTCCCTGATTGCAGCGTGCATCGCCTGATCGCGATGCGCATTGCCATGTCCGAATCGCCGCGCGCATCGCCATGTTCGCGCGGGAACGCTATTTGCGTGATGGCCGATGCGGTCAGCCCCGGCCTGCCCTTGCACGGCAGCCGCGCGGCAGGCATGGCTGTGGCGCCCGTCGGCGCCGCGGTTCCGCGTGCCGCCCGCAGGGGTGGCTGGGGCGTGGCCGTCCCGCACTGCGATCCCCAACGAGAAAGTCCGAACGACAAAGTCCAGACGAGAAAGGGCGCCTCTCCACCGGGGACGGGAGAGGCGCCAAGCGCGGGCGAGCGGTCAGTCTATCCCGCGTTGCCACAGGCTATCCGCCGCCACTCGGCGCGAAAGTCGCCTAGCGCACACAGCCTTCGGCGGCGGAATGGAAATTGCGTCACCAAGGACATCACCACCGATACACGCCGGACCGGACGGGCGTTTCGCGCCGGTTCCTCGCCACAGCATTTGCAACTCTTACCAACGGAGGCAGAGATGAACGATCGCAGCACCAGCCGCCGCGTATGGGATTATCGCCAGCCGTATAGCGCCGAAGATCGGCTTGACCAGCGCGGCTCGCGCCAGGGCGGCCGTTATGCGGAATACGCCGAGGAGGAAATCCGTCAGGGACGCGGTGTCGGCCGGCCCGGCATGCCGCGCTACGGCGGCGGCCGCGACGATGCGTTCGCGGCGCCGCGCCATGCCGAACACGGCTATGGCGCCGGCCACTTCGGCGAGGGCCGCTTCGGCCGCAGCTACGAAGAACCGGTTGGCGACAATCCCTACGGCACCTATCCGTCGACCGGCGAGGTGATGCGCGGCAACAGGGGACTATCGGGCAGCGGCGAACGGCGCGGCGGCGACCTGACCGACAGCCGGCTCTCGCGCGGACAGCGCGGCGGGCCGTGGCCAGATCAATCGCGTACGCCCTGGCGCGATCGCTACGAGCCCGACGACCCGCAGACCCGCGCCAATCTCGCCCAAGCCTATGGCATCTCGGATTCGGAGCGGCTCGATGCGCCGTCCTGGGCCGACGAGCGCGGCAGCGGCAATGCCGGCCGCCGCCAGGCCAGCGCGCGCTGGATGGACGAGGGCGGACGCTTCCCTGAAAGCGAGCGCCCGGGACGCGGCGGCCGTCCGTCGGGCTGGCCGGGCGACGACTGGAGCGCCGGCGGACAATGGCAATCGCACGGCCGCGACGAGGCCTACGAGCGCTTCAGCGGCGCGCCGCAGCGCGTGAACTGGGGGCAGGGCTCGGGCAGCGGCAGCGGTCCCGGCCGCCGCGTCTCGCCCAAGGGCTACCAGCGCAGCGACGAACGGATTCGCGAGGACCTGTGCGAACGCCTGGCGCATGACGACCGCCTTGAAGTGCAGGACGTCGAGGTCCAGGTCAGCGAGGGCGTGGTCACGCTGACCGGCGCCGTGCGCGACCGCCGCCAAAAATACTGCGTCGAGGACATCGCCGACGACATCTTCGGCGTGCGCGAGGTCCACAACCGGATTCGCGTGCAGCGCGAAGGCGGCCAGGTGGTGCAGGGTTCGGCCGGGTCCGCGTCGGGGGGCCAACGTGTCTCCGGCATGAGCACGTCCGGCAGCGCCACCGGCAGCACCGCCAGCAGCTATGTCGGCGGCATGGAGGTCGGCGCCGGGGAAGTGCCCAAGGGCACCGACCCGCACGGCGGCACCACGACGCCGGGCAAGCACGCTACGTGATGGGGAGAGGACGATGAACCGGAACACCGACAACAAGCGCGATCAGGACGATGCCCGCGACAAGCTTCGCGCGCGCGAGTCTGCCGACGATATTGGCAACGACAGCGGCAACGACAGCACTACCTCCAGCGCCGAGGCCCAGCGCGAACGCGAGGTGAGGGAGGACGCGCGCGCGATTCCAAGTTCGCTCGATCCCGATACGGACATCGAGCCGATCGATTCGGACATGAACCTGGAAGGCCTGCCCGAGCAGGAACAGGACTATCCGCACGACAATCGGACCGAGGCGTTGCTGCCAGAAGAGCAGATCGGCGAGCGCATCGCCGATGCAGCCGAAGGCATCCCCCCGGATACGCCCGCGGACCGCGCCGATCACACTGACCAGCGCGAGGAACGTCCGCCCCGGCACGAGCCCGAGTAAGGCCGGATCGCTTGCCGAGGCGGTCCGATGATTTGCGATAGGGGCGCCTCGGCATGATGTCGATCCGCTTGCAGGCGAGGGCGGGGGTGAGGGCAGGCCGGCTCAATCGAACTGATACGACCAGCTCGCATTGATGCGCGGCGAGCGGCGTTCCGCATTGATCGGCTTGTCGCCGACCGGCTGCGCCAGCGACAGGTCCAGCGTGTAGTAGCGCCGGTCCGAGAAGCGCACGCCCAGCGCCACCGACGACAGCGAGCGGTGCGTCAGCGAGTAGCTGTTCGAAAAGACCCGCGCGACATCCGCCAACACATACGGCTGCAGCGTCTTCAGGTAGGTCATGTCCATGCCGAACAACCGGCTGATCTCGGCGGACGCGCCCCAACCCTTGTCGCCCGCCACTTCGCCGGCGGGATAGCCGAGGCCGAAGAAGCGTCCGCCGAAGCTGATCTGCTCGCTCGACGCCAGGCGATCGCCGCTGTACTGGCCGGCGGCCGAGACCGCCATGCCGAAGCCGAAGGGCAGGTCGGTCGCCTGCGACAGCAGCAGCCGCGTGCGCAGGAAGCTCAGGTCGTTGGCATTGTTCTCGCGGCGTGCGCCCAGCGCATCGACGCCCTTGTACAGGCCCAGCGTGGCGCTGCGCGACACGCCTTCCTTGCGCTGGACATAGGCCAGCTCCGCATTGACGACCCGCACATTGGTGCCGATCGCCACCGAGCGATCGGTGCCGGCCTGCGTATAGCGCTCGAACTGGTCGGTCCCGTAGAGCCCGCCGCTCAGCGTCAGCGAATGCCGCGCACTGAGCAGCAGCGGATAGCTCAGGCTCGCGCCAAGCCGCTTGTTGTCGTTGACGTAGCGCCGGTTGAAGCCGATCTGCTCGAGCGTGGCGTTCTGCGGCACGCCGCGATAGTGCGACGCGTTGACGCGCGCGACCAGCCCCTCGGTGCCGATCGGTTGCGCATAGCCGAGCGCGTAGTACTCCTCGTCGTCGCGTCCCTTGGGGAACAGCGCCGATACCGTCAGCTGCTCGCCAAGCGGCGTCAGGCCGCTGGCCGTTGCCGTTGCAATCGCCCGCACGCCGGGCGACATGTAGTCGACGCCGGTGCCGAAGGCGATCGGCTTGCGCTTGACGTCGAGCACCATTTCGCTGGCGCCGTCGGTGGTGGTCGGCGGCTGCACCGTGGCGCCGACCTGCACGCCCGGCTGCAGGCCCAGCACGCTGGAATAGCGGTCGAAGCTCGCGCGCGTCAGCGGCCGTTCCTCTTTCAGCCGTTCGGCGATCGCGCGAAGACGATTCTCCAGCGGCCCCGGATTGCCGCGTATGGTCACACGCGCGACATAGCCTTCGACGACGGTGATCAGCACATTGCCGTTCTCGAAGGACTGCGCGGGAACGAAGGCGAACGACAGCGGATAGCCATGCTGCTGGTACATCTCGGTGACCGCATTGGCGGCCTGCAGCAGTTCGGCAACCGTGATTTCCTTGCCGGCCAGCGGCTTGAACTTGTCGGCGATCTGGTCGAAGGGCAACGTCCTGGCGCCCTCGATCTGAAAGCGTGTCGGCGTCAGCTTGGCCGACAGCAGATTCTGCAGGGCCGGGTCGGGACGTTCGACCTGTACCTTGACTTCCCCGGTGGGCTTGGGCGGCGCGATCTTCGGCAGCGTTTGAGTCGGGTCCCCCTGGACCGGGCTGCGCGGATCGGCGGCCAGAACTGGATGCATGCCGCCATGCCAGGCGCCGAGGCCGAGCAGCAGCATGGCGACGCGAGTGTGCGTGCGCGACATGGTCAATCCCCTTTCACAATGAAACCGATGCGGCTGTGGAAGCCGGATCTCCACCGGCGCGCAGGCTGCCGCTGCCTGCGCGCTTATCGAAGTGGCGTCCGGCTGTACTGCAAGGCTGAGTGAGGCGATGCAGCGGATTTGCCGCGATCGGCCAGGCGGCCGATCGGCGGCGCATCACGTGTGCATCAAGCGGGCATCAAGCCCTCATCAGCGGCGACCCCCCAGCAGACCGCCAACGGTGCCGAGCACACCGCCGACGATGCCGCCGACCGCGCCGGTGACCGGACCGGTGGTCGCGCCACCGGCAGTGCCGCCGGGAGCGGGAGCCGGGGCGGGTGCCGGTGCCGTGCCGCCGCCAGTCACGCCGCCGGTAACACCGGCGACCACGCCGCCGACCAGATTGGTCACCGGAGCCAGCGGACCGCTGCCGGCACCGCCGTTGCTGCCGCCCGTGAGACCACCGGTCAGCCCGCCGACGAGGTTGGTGACCGGTGCCAGCGGACCGCTGCCGGCGCCGCCGTTGCTGCCGCCGGTGAGGCCACCGGTCAGCCCGCCCACGAGATTGGTGACCGGAGCGAGCGGACCGCTGCCCGAACCGCCGTTGTTGCCGCCGGTGAGGCCACCGGTCAGCCCGCCGACGAGATTGGTGACCGGTGCCAGCGGACCGCTGCCACCGTTGTTGCCGCCCGTCAAACCGCCGGTCAGGCCGCTGACCAGGTTGGTCACCGGCGCCAGCGGACCCGTGCCGCCATTGCCGCCACCGGCCAATCCGCCCGTGATGCCGCTGACCAGATTGCCGACCGGTGCCAGCGGACCGCTCGGGGTCGTGCCCGGCGCATGCACCGCGCCGCCCAGCGCTGCAACCGTGTTGCCCGCACCGGTCACCACGCCGCCCACGCCGCTGACGACCGGCGTATTGGTCTGCTGCAGCTTGCCGCCGAGCTGCGCCACCGTGCCGCCGACCACGGTCAGCAGGTTGTTCACGGGCTGGCCGAGGCCGGTCGTTGCGCCCAGCGATTGCGTGGTGCTGGTCAGCTGCGAGGTCAGCGGTACGATCGCGCGGCTGACGCCGCTGGTCAGCTGCTCGACCGGACCGGTCGACAGCACCGTGCCCACCGTGCCGCCCAGCGTCTGCACGCCGGTGCCGACCTTGTCCACCAGCGCACCGACCGGCGACGTCACCGCGCCAAGCGGCGACAGCGGGCCGGTGCCCAGGCCGGTGACCGCGCTGCCGACCTGCGTGACTGCCGTGCCGACATGGGTCACCACGTTGCCGGTGCTGGCCACGGTAGTGCCGATCGGATTGACCGCGTTCGGGATATTGCCCAGGCCGTCCTTCAGTCCGGTGCCCAGCGAGTCGACCGCGTTGCCGACCGACACAAGCGCGCCGCCGACACCGTTCTGCGTCTGGTCGGGGACCACGGGGAGGTTGGCGTTCTGCAGCTGCTCGCCGACGGCGCCGACGACGTCGCCGACCTTGCTGACGAGGCCGCCGGTCTGGTTGACGATCTCTCCGGTCGGGCTGCGTACCGGCGTGCTGCCACCGCCGCCGCCATCGCCACCACCGCCGCCGCCACCACCACCGCTACCGCCGCCATCGCCGCCGCCGCCGGTACCACCGCCGCCGCTGCCACCACCACCAGTACCGCCGCCGCCAGTACCGCCACCGCCGGTGCCACCACCGCCGCTACCGCCACCATCAGTACCACCGCCACCGCTTCCACCACCGGTCCCACCTCCGTTCGGGCTGCCGGTGCCGCCATTGGTGTCACCGACCGTGCCGCCTCCCTTGCTGCCCGTCCCCATCGAGGTCGAGCCGCTGCCGCTCGCGCAACCGCCGAGCAGCAGCAATGCGCTGAGCAGCGCCGTGGCGGTCAAGGTTGTCTTGGTTCTTTTCATCATTGATCCCCTGGTCAACAAGTGTTCTCGTGTTTGACGTTCCCGAGTTGAAAGGCATGGGGCGCGTGGCGCCGCCGTGCTGCTGTCACAAGCGCAAGCGGTGTGCCACTGAGTGACCAGCTGTGCGCCACGCACATGGGCAAGTTCGATGGCTTGCCGGAAAGCCTTGTGCAGCAACGGTTTGCGGGAAATGGGGGCAACTGCGTGCAGAGCTCGCAAGACCATGCGCGAGGCGTGTGGCGGCGTTACGCGTTACGTAACGCGCTACGGCGCGAACGGAACATCGGAGGGGGTGGGCGATGGCGCGCGGGGCGTGCCGGCGCGGTGTTCGCGAGCGTCGGCGTGTGGCGATGGGCGCCGTAACGCGTTACGTAGCACGTAACGTCGGAAAGCGCGGCAATGCGTCCTCGCATGGCCTCATTTCCATGCCGGGCTTTGGCCCGCAAAGGCGCGCCCTGCAAGGCTTTGCGGGCGATGCGCCGGGCTGCGCGGCCGGCACGTTCCGCATCGTTTCTCTCCATGGCACACGCCTTGCGGACCAAGGCGTCGAGTCCCCGCTGCACGGGGACCGCCGGCACCACGGGACGGGTCAGGGTTCCGCGCCGGTCCGATCCACAAGGAGAAACACAATGAAGCGGACGAATTCGACGCGACGCGCGCCGGTGATGATGGCGCTGGCGTGCGCATGCGTACTGGGGATGATGGCGGGCTGCTCGTCGAGCGGTTCGGGTAGTGGCACGCGGCCGCCTGCGACGACGCCGCCTCCAAGCAATGGCGGCGGCGGTGACGATGGTGGCGGCACGCCGCCGCCGACCACGTCGAAACCGACCACGCCGACGGGCCAGGTCGCGGAAGGCGCCGGCAATACGGTGACGGCGACCGGCAATGCGATCTCGGAAATCGGCAAGCAGATCCAGGGCGCCAATCTGCCGATCGTCAGCGACGCGACGGGCAAGGCGACCGGCCAGGTGGTCGTCGATGCCGGCAACACGGTGGCCGCGCTGGGCGCGGGCGTGCGCGATGGCCTCGGCAAGATGGGCGCGGTGGACAACCCGGTCGGCGTGACCGTGGCAAGCACCGGCAATGTCGTCACGCAAACCGGCCATACCTTGTCGAGCACGGGGGACCTGGTGAACTCGCTGGGCCAGGACCAGCTGAAGGTGCTGTCGCCGGTGACCACGCCGGTGGGCGCCGTGATCAATCACGTGGCCGGCGGCGTGCAGCAGTTGGGCGAGAAGCTGGGCGACAAGCTGTCGACCGGCCCGGTCGCGCAGCTGACCGGCCAGACCAGCAAGGTGATCGTGCCGTTGACCAGCAAGCTGACGGACACCACGCAGGCGCTGGGTGCCACCACGCGCCTGGGGGCGCCGGTCGACAACCTGTTGACCAAGGTCGGCGGCGTGGTCGCGCATACCGGCACGCACCTGAGCGCGACGAAGGCGCCGGTGGTCGGCCCGGTGGGCGGTGTCGTGACGGAAGTCGGCAGGACCGTCGCCGCGGCGGGCGGCCTGGTCCACGGCGACGGCAATGCGGCAGGCGGCAGCGGCAATCCGCTCGGCGGCCTGCTTGGCGGTCTGCCTCTCACCCAAACGGGTGGTCAGACGGGCGGTGGTTCTGACAAGGGTGCCGGCAGCGGCAAGACCGGCGGTGTGTTGGCACCGGTCGGCGGGCTATTGGCACCTGTGACCGGCCTGGTCGGCACGCTTGGAGCGCTGGGGCGCTAAGGCGTAGTCGACTGCTGCCATGGCACCAGTCCGGGGGCCATGCCAGGCAGCTTGATGGTGCGCAGTCGGACGATCCCCGCGGCTGCGCATCTTTTTTTATTCAGGGGAGCGGAAAGACCGTCCGCCATCCGTAGTAGTCCTAATGCATGAGCCGACAGTAGGAGCACTGTCAATCGGGGCAACTGAAAACTTTTGTCAAGACAGCAAACGGATGTAGCTGAAATTAAAAAATTCCTTTATAAAAACAACACGGATACTTGCTGCACGAGATCAGCCAAGCCATTAGAGCCAGGCGATCGCGCGGATCGACGCGGTATCCAAAGTGTTGGGATAACTAGCAATAAAGAAGGAGCGGTCATCATGAAACAGGGGTTCTTGCGTTTCATTCGGGACGAGCGGGGGGCGACGGCCATCGAATATGGTCTGATCGCGGGTCTTATCGCGCTGGCGGTCGCTGGTGCAGCCGAGTCCCTCGGCACAAACTTGAGCGGTGCCTTCACTAAGTTGGCTGGGAAGCTCGAAGCCTTCGTCAAGTAAGCGCAGACAGGCATCACGCTACTTCTCCATGGCACTCATCGTCACGCTCCTCTGCGTGACGACCCTTTGGACTGACTTTCACTACCGCAAAGTACCGAACCTCGCATTGGCGTGGGCGCTGATTGCGGCCGGTCTCGTGCTGTCTCTCGGCTACGACGCGTCGTTGCCGCTGGGAACGCGCGCGCTCGGATTCGCGATCGGGTTTGCGATCATGCTGCCGGCTTACCTGCTCGGCCGCATGGGCGCCGGCGACGTGAAGTTCTTCGCGGTAGTGGGACTGTTCATCGGGCCGTCGGGCTTGCTGCCGGTATGGCTGGTCGGCACATTGCTGGCGTTCGTCCATGCTTGCGCCGTTCTTGCGCTTCGTCATTCGGCGGTCGTCGGGTGGTTCGGGATTGCCATGGGGCAGTGGCAACGCCGTTTCGGCATATTCGATGCACTGCGCCCGGAGACCGTGGCGCGAACTCGAGGCATTCCCTATGCCGCGTACCTTGCCATCGGGGTGCTGCTATGGCTATCGGTTGGGCAAGGCAGTTCCTGAAGAGCGATATGCGCCACCGGTTGGCGCCAACATAAGACAAACCGGATGAATGCATGAAACTGGGGAAAAGGGGGCTTATGCCATCGCGAGCCCGCGCGCGAGGCATCGCCGCGCTGGAATTCGCCGTGGTCTTGCCTGTGCTGCTCGCACTGGTACTGGGCATTGTTTACTACGGCATGATCCTGGTCCTCGAGCAGGTGTTGACGCTGGCCGCGGCCGAAGGCGCGCGCGCGGCGTTGCGCTACCCCAGTGGCGCCGTCGACGGCAGTATTGCCGCATCCAAGGACTTGCGCGTGGCAGCGGCTGCCGACACCGCGCTTGCCGCGCTGCCTGCCAGCATCAAGTCAAATCTTGCTTCCGCCGGCAATCTCGCGTCGGCGGCACCCTGCAGCGCGCCGGCCGACGCAATCTGCGTCAGCGTGACGTTGCGCCTGCCGGCCGCCAACATCCTGCCGCGCATTCCCTTCGTGCCCGTTCCCGAAACGCTGATGGGCAGTGCCGTCGCGCAATTGGCGCCCGATATCTGAGCACCAACATGTCGCGGCACCTTTTCTACCCCAATGACATAGTGCGCGAATTCCACGCCATGCACGGACATCTCCCATGACCAGCAAACAGATCCGAATCGTTGCCATCGTGCTGCTGGCCTTGGCAGGGCTGCTCGCGCTGCTTGCCTGGCAGGTCGGGCGGGGGCCCGCCAAACCGCCCGTGCATCCGGCTTCATCGCCCGCGGCCTTGCATCCGGTCGTGATCACCACCAGGCCCGTGGAGGCCGGCAAGCCCTTGAGTGCAGATGCATTGAGGGTGGAGATGCTGCCGATCGATCCGACGGGCGGCTACAAGTCCGTTGATGCGGTGGCGGGCCAGATTCCGCTGGTGGCGCTCGGTGCCAATGTGCCGGTGCTGGAGGGCCAACTGGCCGGCGGTCTTGCCTCACAGGTGCCTGAAGGCGAGCGCGCGGTCGCCATTGCCGTCGACGAGGTCATCGGTGTGGGGCATCGCGTGCGGCCGGGCGACCTTGTCGACGTGTTCCTCGTACTGCGGCGGGACAGTCAGGAAATCGACGGCAGCCAGGCCCGCTTGCTGCTTTCCAGGCTGCGCGTACTGGCGTATGGCGTAAACGCCGTCAACGATTCGCGCGAAGGCGCACCCGAACAGATGATGAACCGCCGCGAAGGCGCCAAGACCGCGGTGCTGACGGTGCCGCTGGCGCAGGTCAGCAAGCTGACGATGGCGCAGCAGGCGGGCCGCCTGGTGCTGGCGCTGCGCAATCCGCACGATGACGGCATGCCGAGCGAGACGCTGTTCGCGGAGCCCGCGCCTGCCATGGCCACGCGCGGCGGCGGACTGGCCAGCGCCGATGCGCTGGAGCCGGCCGACCGCGCCGCGGCCGGGGTCGCGCTGGCCGGCCTCGCCGGC
>NZ_VWRN01000032.1 GCF_008632125.1 Cupriavidus cauae | reverse complement strand
CGCGGCAGCCGGGGCGGCAGGCGCCGTGGCGGCGGCCGAAGCCTCGGCGGCGGGCTTGTCCTGGGCCGCGGCCGGGCCGGACAGCGCCATGCCCGCCGTGCCCAGGGCCAGCGCCATCGCGCCGGCCGTCAGGAATCGTTTGAACCAGCTAGTCATCTGAATACCCTCTTGTCGCTTTTGTCGCGCTTGTGGCTTGTATCGCGTGTGTGTTTGCGTCCGGCGTGCCGTTACAGGGCGTCGCCGCCGGTCTCCCCGGTACGGATCCGGATGACCTGCTCGATCGGTGCGACGAAGATCTTGCCGTCGCCGATCTTGCCGGTGCGGGCCGACTTCTCGATCGCCTCGATGGCACGGTCCACCACGTCGTCGGGCACCGCCACCTCGATCTTGACCTTGGGCAGGAAGTCGACGATGTATTCGGCGCCGCGGTACAGCTCGGTATGGCCCTTCTGCCGGCCGAAGCCCTTGACCTCGGTGACGGTGATGCCGGACACGCCCACGTCCGACAGCGCTTCACGCACTTCGTCGAGCTTGAACGGCTTGATGACGGCGATGATCAGTTTCATCCGTGTTCTCCTGAGAGCGCGGCCCCGTTCCAGCCGGGGCCCGCTCGTGCTGACCGTGAATTAGAAAGTCTTGGTGAGCGTGGCAACCACCGTGGCCTTGCCCATGTAGCGGCCCGAGGTGTTGGTGTAGACGCCGCGCTTGGCATTGGTGTCGACATACGAGACCGCGGCCGAGAAACCGTTGCCCAGGTCCTTGGTCAGGCCGAGCTTCCAGTCGGTGTACGAGGCGTCCGACACGTTCTGCACCTTCTGGTAGCCGACGTGCGCGTTCAGCGTCAGGCCCCAGAACTCGAGCGGCACGTTGGCCGACAGGTCGACGTACCAGCTGTTCTTGCTGTCGTAGAAGCCGAACAGGTTGGTCGGCGCGTACGAATACTTGAGGAACACCGGGCCGTAGCCGATGCCCGCGTACAGCTCGGTGGTGTACGGGCGGGTGAAGTTGGCCGGATAGTCGCCGGGGTAGTAGTACTGCAGCACGCCGACGTCGTAGTTCCACTTGCCGTCGCCGAAGGTGTTCTTGAAGCCGGCGTAGAAGTCCATCTCGATCGGGGCCGACACCTCGTCGTTGCTGTCGTTCAGCCAGCTGATGCTCGAGTTCCAGTTGCCCGCGTAGAAGCCGCTCGCATGGCTGTAGTCGAAGCCGCCCTGGATCGCCGGCCGGCGATTGGTCTGCATGATCCCGCGGTAGCGGTATTCGGAGGCCAGCGTCACGTTCGCCGTGAACGTATGCGGCGAGGCCGCTTCGGCGGTCGCGGGCGCGCTCTGCGCCAGTGCGGTGGTGGCGGAACCGCACAGCGTCAGCGCGCCGATGGCGAGGGCCAGCGTCTTCATGGATTTCTTCTCCTTTTCCTTGGGCTCGGGACTTCTCTGTCAGGGCGGATACTGCAACTGCCATGCCAGGGTCCGGCGTGGAGCGGGCGCGCATGGACAGCCCTGACGGCACGCTGAACGCCTCGTATGCAAGCCGGTTTCCATCTGCCTTCGAAAAGCCCGCAACACGGGGCTGGGCGCGCCGCGCCGGGTTAAATGCTGTGTCCGGCGGGGCGAAGCCGCTTTTCCCGGCGCGCTTCACGGGCCATAATCCGCCCATGCCACCGGCTGGTGCCGGCCGCCGCCACGGGCGCGCGCTGCACCGATACCGTGCAGATGCGCCCATCCGGCCGCTCCCGCCGCCCCCGATCGATGCACCCCCACGGTGCAGAAGGAGAAACGATGAAACCCACCGATCTCTTCAACGACCTGCAGAGCAAGGTCAGCGAGGTCCTGCGCAATTCGCCCGCCAAGGACATCGAGAAGAACGTCCGCAGCATGATGACCCAGGGCTTTGCCAAGCTCGATCTGGTCACGCGCGAGGAATTCGACGTGCAGTCGCAGGTGCTCGCCCGCACGCGCGCACGGCTCGAGGAGCTGGAGATGCGAGTCGCGGACCTGGAACGGCGCGCCGGCATGGCAGGCGCGGCGGGTGTGGGCCCGGCCACGGTCGGCACCGCCGGCGCCGGCACCACGGCCTCGGCCACCTCGGTACCGGGCTCGACCACGCCCGAGCCGGGCACCGGGCCGGCAAACCCGGGGCTGGCCGGCTGAACGCGCCAGACCTCACGTCATGCGAAGGCCGCCGGGCAACCGGCGGCCTTCTGCGTTTACGGCGGCGTTAATAAATCGGTGACATGCCGGATCGCCCTTCCACCGCCTTCGTCCACCGCATTTGTATACCGCATTCGTCTACCGCATTCGTCCACCGCCTTGGTCCGTCGCCCAGGCCCATCACCCTCGTCCATCTTTCCTCCACCTCTTCCTCTTTCCCCTGGTCACCCCCATGCACCTCGCCGTCCTGCGCAGCCGCGCCCTGACCGGCATCGACGCGCCGCCGGTCTCGGTCGAAATCCATCTGGCCAACGGCCTGCCCGCCTTCGCCATCGTCGGGCTGGCCGAGACCGAGGTGCGCGAGAGCCGCGAGCGCGTGCGCGCCGCGATCCTGAACTGCGGCTTCGAATTCCCGAACCGCCGCATCACCGTCAATCTGGCCCCGGCCGATCTGCCCAAGGAATCGGGCCGCTTCGACCTGGCCATCGCGTTGGGCATCCTGGCGGCCAGCGGACAGATTCCGGCGGCGGCGCTGGACGGCTACGAGTTCGCGGCGGAGCTGTCGCTGTCGGGCGTGCTGCGGCCGGTGCGCGGCGCGCTGGCGATGGCGATGGGGCTGGCGCGCGAGCACGCCGGCGCGGTGTGCGGCCGAGCGAGCGGCACAGCGGGCGGCTTGGTGGCTGGCCCAGCGAGCGGGCCAACGGG
>NZ_VWRN01000031.1 GCF_008632125.1 Cupriavidus cauae | reverse complement strand
CCGCGACGCTGCCGGTGCCGCCCGGCGAGGTCGCCAGCGGGGAGCCTTCGGCCGGCGCCGGCGGCCCTGGCGCGGGCTCGGCAGCCGGCTCAGGTTCCGGCGTGGCGGCCGGGGCGGGAGCGGGTTTTGGGGGAGGACGGCGCGGACGTGGCGGCGGAGTCGGGGCGACGGCGACCGGCTTGGGCGGCAGCAGGATCGCCTCGAGCGCCGGCGTGTCGACCGCGTCGAGCGGAATCAGCGGACCGGGCATCCGCACCAGCCCGATCAGCACCAGCGCATGCGCGACCAGTACGACCGCCAGCGCGACCGCCCAGCGCAGGCGGCGCGCACGTTTCGCATCAGGCGTGACCGGCGTTTCCGGTCGGCGGGGTCCCGCCAAGATATCCAAGCTCCGTCGAGATCCGATGTGCGATCTCGCGCACCTGGCGGTCGATCGCTCCGCCCCATTCTGCATCGAATACGGTCTGGGCGCCCAGCACGATCAGCGCCATCGAGACGTGGCCGCTCGCATCGAACACCGGAAACGAGATCGCGTTGATGCCCGGCAGCACCCCGCCCAGCGTGCGCGCCGCGCCGTGGGCGCGCACGTCGGCGCACACCGCGTCGTAGTCGGCCAGCGAGCGCGGCAGGTCCGGCAGATTGTCGTCCCGGCGCTCGTTCAGTTCACGCTCGATCAGCGGCAGCGTCTGCTGGCGCGGCAGATAGGCGCCGAACAGGCGCCCGGTGGCCGAATTGAGCATCGGCATCACGTCGCCCAGGCGCAGGCTGACGGTGACCGGGTGGCTCGACTCCTCCCAGTGCACCACGGTCGGCCCGTGGTTGCCCCAGACCGCGATGCCGACGGTCTGGTCGATGTCGTCGCGCAGCTGGGACAGGATCGGGCGCGCCTTCTTGACCGGATCGAGCCGGTTCAGCCCGGCCAGTCCCAGTTGCAGTGCGAATGGCCCCAGGTCGTAGCGGCCGCTGACCGGGTCCTGCGCGACCATGCCCAGCCGCTGGAAGCTGACCAGATAGCGATGCGCCTTGGCCGGATTCATGTCGGCCGCGGCGGCCAGGTCCCGCAGCATCATCGCGCGCGGCGAGGCGGCCAGCGCCTTGAGCAGCTGGAAGCCCACCTCGATGGACTGGATGCCGGTGCGCAGCTTGGCGTCGTCTTCTTCTAGTTCGGTCATGCGTCGATATGGAGCGGGCGGGTCGGTACCCGGGATTTGGGTACGGGGGATACGGAATGGCAGCGCCCGGGCCGGCGAGCCGCGGGCCAGCGCGGCAATATAGTTCGATTCCGTCACGTCGCGCTACGCCCCGATCCGTAAATTTACTATAGCGAAATCGATTTACCAGTTTTTAATCCGTCGCTAGACTGCGCAAGGGTGCCGACCGTGCCGAAAAGCGTCGAAATGCATCCAGGGACGTCCGCAAGCCCAAAACCCAAGAGCCCGAAGGCCAGGACGCCCGGGCCGCCCGGACGGCGGACGCCGAGCGCTCGAACACCCGAAAACCCGAACACCCGAACACGGCACCACGCCCGCACAACAACATCCCGGAGACCCGCATGCCAGCCCCGCTTGCCGCTGCGCCCACCGCGCGCCCTTCCCTGCCGATCCTGCGTCGCCTGCTGAACGCCGCCGTGCTGAGCGCCGGCGCGCTGGCCGCCATTGCCGCCGCCCTGCCCCGCCCGGCCGCGGCGCAGGCGGCCTGGCCCAGCCAGCCGGTCCGCTGGGTGGTCCCCTATCCGGCCGGCGGCGGCACCGACGTGGTCGCGCGCACGCTGGCCCAGGCGATCTCCCCCGCGCTCGGCAAGCAGGTGGTGATCGACAACCGGCCCGGCGCGGCGACGATCGTCGGCGCCGACACCGTCGCGCACAGCAGGCCGGACGGCTACACGATCCTGACCGCCGACACCGCGACGCTGGCGGCCAACCCCTCGCTGTACCGCAAGCTGCCGTACGACCCGGCCAGGGACTTCGTCCACGTCGGCATGATCGCCCGCTTCCCGCTGATCCTGGTCGCCAACCCGAACTTCCCCGCGCGCACGCTGAAGGAGGCGGTCGACTACGCGCGCAAGAACCCGGACAAGGTCAATTTCGCCTCGCCCGGCGCCGGCAGCCCGCACCATCTGGCGATGGAGCTGTTCATGGAGCAGACCGGCATCAGGATGACCCACGTGCCGTACAAGGGCGCGGCGCCCGCGGTGCAGGACCTGCTGGCGGGCCAGGTCGACGTGATGTTCCTCGATCTGGCGGCTGGCCAGCAGAACGTGCTCGGCGGCAAGCTGCGCGCGCTCGGCAGCGCCACGCCCAAGCGGCTGGCCGCGCTGCCGCAGGTTCCGACGGTGGCCGAGGGCGGCGTCGCCGGCTTCGAGGCCTACGCCTGGCAGGGCGTGGTCGCCCCGGCCGGCACGCCGCAGCCGGTGGTGACCCGGCTGAACGCCGAGCTGGTCAAGGCGCTGAAGCAGCCCGAGGTGCACAAGCGCTTCGAGGGCATCGGCGTCGAGCCGGTCTCCAGCACGCCGGACGAGTTCGCGCAGTACGCCCGCACCGAGGCCGAACGCTGGGGCAAATTGATCAAGGCCAAGGGCATCACGGTAGACTGACGCCCTCGCGGCGGCCGGCACAGCCGGCGCCATCTCGCCATCCGCACGCCGGCTCGATGCCGGCGTCGTTCTTGATGCAGGAATCCCGATGAAACTGGCCACCCTGAAGGACGGCTCGCGCGACGGACAGCTCGTGGTCGTGTCGCGCGACCTGAAGACCGCGCACTATGCCACCGACATCGCCGGCAAGCTGCAGACCGCGCTGGACGACTGGCACTTCCTCGCGCCCCAGCTGCAGGATCTGTACGACGCGCTGAACGCCGGCCGCGCGCGCCATCCCTTCGCGTTCGATCCGCGCCAGTGCATGGCGCCGCTGCCGCGCGCCTACCAGTGGGCCGACGGCTCGGCCTACGTCAACCACGTCGAACTGGTGCGCCGCGCGCGGGGCGCCGAGATGCCGCCGGAGTTCTGGACCGATCCGCTGATGTACCAGGGCGGCTCGGACGACCTGCTCGGGCCCTGCGACGACATCGTCTGCGCCAGCGAGGCCTGGGGCATCGACTTCGAGGCCGAGGTCGCGGTGATCACCGGCGACGTGCGCATGGGCGCCACGCCCGAGCAGGCGGCCGAAGGCATCCGGCTGCTGATGCTGGCCAACGACGTGTCGCTGCGCAACCTGATCCCGGCCGAACTGGCCAAGGGCTTCGGCTTCTTCCAGAGCAAGCCGGCCACGGCGTTCTCGCCGGTGGCGGTCACGCCCGACGAGCTCGGCGAGGCCTGGCGCGAGCGCAAGGTCCATCTGCCGCTGACGGTCTGGTGGAACAGCAAGAAGGTCGGCTCGCCCGACTGCGGCACCGACATGGTGTTCGACTTCGGCCAGCTGATCGCCCACATCTGCAAGACGCGCAATGTGCGGGCCGGCAGCATCGTCGGCTCGGGCACGATCTCCAACGTCGATCGCAGCAAGGGCTACTGCTGCATCGCCGAGAAGCGCACGCTGGAGACGATCGAGAGCGGCGCGCCGGTGACCCCGTTCATGCAGTACGGCGACGCGGTCAAGATCGAGATGTTCGACGCCCAGGGCCGCTCGATCTTCGGCGCGATCGATCAGGTGGTGGCGGCGCCGGCCTGAAGCGGCCCGAAGCGGCCAGAAGCGGCCAGAAGCGGCCTGAGCGGCCTGAGTGGCCTGAGCGGGGCCTGAGCGGCCTGAGCAGCGTGACGCGCCCGGAAGTGGCCTGACCCGCCGGATTGCGGCGGAGTCTGGGACCGGCGCGGCGTGATGCGGACCGCGGCAGCGATGCGCCTATAATTTCCCGACCGTCCGGTTGGGGAATTCCGGCGCGCCCGTTTCGGGCCGCCGATTGCTCCCCTGTCCGGCGCAGCCGCGGCCGCCCGCCGCGCCTCCCACCCACGCCAGGAGTCCGCGCCCGCCATGACCACCACCCCCGCCGCCACTTCAGCCGCCACCGTTGGCAACAACGGCACCACGCCTTCCGAACGCTACGCCCGCTATCAGGCGCTGACCCTGCGCCAGCACGGCCCCATCCTCGAGATCGTGATGGGCGCACAGCAATCGGCCAACCGCAAGCTGGCCACCGCCGACGCCAACATGCATCGCGAACTGGCCGAGATCTGGCGCGACGTGTCGGCCGACCCGGAGATCCGCGTCGCGCTGATCCGCGGCGAAGGCAAGGGCTTCTCGGCCGGCGGCGACCTCGCGCTGGTCGAGGACATGGCCAACGATTTCGAGACCCGCGCGCGCGTCTGGCACGAGGCGCGCGACCTCGTCTACAACGTGATCAACTGCGACAAGCCGGTGGTGTCGGCGATGCATGGTCCCGCCGTGGGCGCCGGGCTGGTGGCCGGG
The DNA here is from genome assembly GCF_008632125.1 of Cupriavidus cauae. Classification (GTDB taxonomy): domain Bacteria; phylum Pseudomonadota; class Gammaproteobacteria; order Burkholderiales; family Burkholderiaceae; genus Cupriavidus; species Cupriavidus cauae. Next base: position 267,159 of record NZ_VWRN01000031.1, on the reverse strand, counting down.
CTGCTGGCCGATATCTCGATCGCCGCGCGCACCGCGCGCATCGTCGACGGGCATACGCGGCTCGGCGTCGCCGCCGGCGACCACGCCGCGATCGTCTGGCCGCTGCTGTGCGGCATGGCGAAGGCCAAGTACTATCTGATGCTGTGCGAGTCGGTCAGCGGCGAGGAAGCCGAGCGCATCGGGCTGGTCTCGCTGGCGGTCGACGAGAGCGAGCTGGTGGCCAAGGCCTTCGAGATCGCCAACCGGCTCGCCGAAGGTTCGCAGAGCGCGATCCGCTGGACCAAGTACGCGCTGAACAACTGGCTGCGCATGGCCGGGCCCGCCTTCGATACCTCGCTGGCGCTCGAATTCATGGGCTTTGCCGGACCCGATGTCCGCGAAGGCGTGGCCAGCCTGCGCGAGAAACGGCCGCCGCGTTTCGGCGCTTGAGCCGACGGTTCGGTCGACTTTGTGCGTCGGCCACGGGTCAGCGTTGAAGTCGGCCTTTGAGTCGGCGTTTGAGTCGGCCTTTGAGTCGGCCTTTGAGTCGGCCTTTGAGTCGGCGTTTGAATCAGCGCTTGAGTCGGCGTTTGAATCAGCGCTTGAGTTGGCGCTTGAGTTGGCGCTTGAGTTGGCGCTTGAGCCCGCGCGCGGGACGCCCCGGACAGCGCGCATTTTCCAATGACGATGGCCCCACCGCGGAGCACAGACCATGTTTGGACAGATACCCGATTTCAATGACGGCTTCGAATTTCTGCGCAAGATGTGGGGCAACGCGGCGGGCATGCCGACCGGGCTGATGCCCGGCCTGCAGGCGATGACGCCGCCAATGGATCTGGACGAGGTCGACAAGCGCATCCATGACCTGAAGGCGGTCGAAAGCTGGTTGCAGCTGAACGCCAACCTGCTGCGCACCACGATCCAGGGGCTTGAGGTCCAGCGCGCGACGCTGGTCGCGCTGAAGACGGTCGGCGAGGCGCTGTCGCCCGAGGCGCTGCAGAGCGCGATGGAAAACGTCGCCCGCGCGGCCAACGCGCCGAGCGCGACGCCGCCGCGGCGTCCGGCTTCACCGCCGCCGGCACAGCCCGCCGCCGGCGCGGAAGGCATCGACCCGAGCGATCTGGCCGACATGGCCGAGATGGAGGCCACGCCCGATTACGACGAGGACGAGGACGAGGGCCCGGACAGCCCGGACCAGGAAGCGCCGCCCGAACGCCGAGGGGAACAAGCGGAACAGCCGGGGCAACGCGCTGGACAGCAGGCCGGACAGCGGGCCGGGCAGCAAGCTGGCGCATCGCAGTCCGGCGGCGCCTCGCCGCCCCCGCAGGCCAATCTGTGGTGGGACATGCTGCAGCAGCAATTCAATCAGATCGCGAGCAGCGCGGCCGCCGCGAGCCTGGCCTCGCTGAACAATCTGGGCGCCTTCGGCGCCGGCCAGCCGGGAACCGGGGCGGCGGCCCAGGGCAGCGGCCAGGCGGGGGCCGCTGGCGCGAGCGAACCGGAACAGCCGGCGCCGTCCGGCAAGGGCAGCGCGAAGCCGACGGCCAAAGGCCGCTCCAAACCGGCGGCGAAGGCGGCAGGCAGCAGGGCGACACGCGCGGCAAATGACGGCCCCCCCGACGGGACCCGCGGAGGCGGCGCGAAGGCGGGTGCAAAAGCGGGGGCAAAAGCGGGGGCAAAAGCGGGCACGAAGGCCGGCACGAACGGCACCTCCCATGGCACCTCGAATGGCGCCTCGAGTGGCCCCTCGCATGGCCCCTCGAACGGCGCCGCGCCCGCCGGCAAGACCGCGAAGCCCGTGCGCCGCGGCAAGGCCAACAACGGACACTGACAGCGGAGGCGCCTTGGCAGCGAGCAAGACCACCGCGGTGATCCTGATGGGCGGCGGCGCGCGCGCCGCCTACCAGGCCGGCGTGCTGCGCGGCATCGCCCGCATCGCCGCCCGCCATGGCGTGGGCACGCGCAATCCCTTCGAGATCATCTGCGGCACCTCGGCCGGCGCGATCAACGGCGCCGGCCTGGCGATCGACGCCGGCGACTTCGATCGCGCCACCGAAACGCTGGCCGCGCTGTGGTCCAGCATCCATGCCGAGGACGTCTATCGGACCGACGTGCTGCGCGTCGGCATCTCGGGGGCCCGCTGGCTCTCCGCGCTGGCGGTCGGCTGGGCGCTGCGGCACGCGCCGCGCGCGCTGTTCGACAACAAGCCGCTGGACAGCCTGCTGAGCGAGCTGTTCGATCCCGACCGTGTGCAGGGCAGCCTCGATGCCGGCCATCTGCAGGCGCTGGCCATCACCGCGCTGTCGTATTCGACCGGCCGGCACGTGACCTTCTACCAGTCGCACCGCCGCATCCAGCCCTGGCGGCGCAGCCAGCGCATCGCGGTGGAGGCGCGCATCGGCGTCGATCATCTGCTGGCCTCGTCGTCGATCCCCTTCCTGTTTCCCGCCACGCCGCTGGAACTGGACGGCCACCACGAGTGGTTCGGCGACGGCACCATGCGGCAGATGTCGCCGCTGTCGCCGGCCATCCACCTCGGCGCCTCGCGCATCCTGGCGATCGGCGCGGCCTCGGCGCCGCGCGCCGGCGGCTACGACACCGTGCCGGCGGGCGGCTACCCGTCGCTGGCGCAGGTCGGCGGCCAGGCGCTGGCCAGCATCTTCCTGGACGGCCTGTCGGCCGATCTCGAGCGGCTGCAGCACATCAACACGCTGCTGACCCGCATGCCGGAGATCGCCAACGATCGAGAAGGCTGGCGCCCGGTGCAAGTGATGACGATCTCGCCGAGCGAGCCGATCGAGTCGCTGGCGATCGAACACGTCAAGCGGCTGCCCCGCACCGTGCGCGCGCTGCTGGCCCCGCTCGGCGGCACCGAAGCCAAAGGCGCGGCATTTGCTAGCTACCTGCTGTTCGAGCCCGAGTTCACGCAGGCGCTGATCGCGCTGGGCGAGCGCGATGCGCAGGCGCAGGGCGACGAACTGGCCGCTTTCCTCTACGGTGTGATCCCCGGCACGCCGGCCGGGAGCCGCGCGCCGGCGACCAGCGAGGCAGGCTCTCCGCCCGCTTCGGCGCTGGCCTGACGCTGTTTTGCGGATTTTCACAGTCCCGACAGCTTGCTGTGGCAGGCTGCCGCCGGGTCCGCCCTTGGCAAGCGGCATCGAACCGTTCGCGCGGCAACTTGCGGACGGCCAGCAAAAGGTCTATAGGAATGATTCGCATCTGGTAGAATCTGCCCGTAATTTCAAAGGCTTACCATGCTCTACCCCGAACTGTTCAAATCGCTGGAAGCGGTCCGCTGGCATATGGACAAGGACATCCCCTGGGATTCCTTCGACGCCAGTCTGCTGACGGACGATCAGGCGAAAACCATCCGCATGAACGCGATCACCGAGTGGTCCGCCCTGCCGGCCACCGAAATGTTCCTGCGCGACAACCGCCACGACTCCGACTTTTCGGCGTTCATGAGCGTGTGGTTCTTTGAGGAGCAGAAGCATTCGCTGGTGCTGATGGAGTACCTGCGCCGCTTCCGCCCGGATATGGTCCCGACCGAGGAAGAACTGCACGCGGTGCGCTTCGAATTCGATCCGGCGCCGCCGCTCGAAACGCTGATGCTGCATTTCTGCGGCGAGATCCGCCTGAACCACTGGTATCGCCGTGCCGCCGAATGGCACACCGAGCCGGTGATCAAGCATATCTACCGCACGCTGTCGCAGGACGAGGCTCGCCACGGCGGCGCCTACCTGCGCTACATGAAGAAGTACCTGAACCAGTTCGGCGACAACGCGCGCTCGGCCTTCGCCAAGATCGGCGTGCTGATGGCGTCGGCGCGCCGCACCGAGAAGCCGCTGCACCCGACCAACCTGCACGTCAACAAGGCCCTGTTCCCGAACGACACCGTGCAGTCTCGCCTGCCCGATCCGGACTGGCTCGAGCACTGGCTGGACAAGCAGATCCGCTTCGACGAAGGCTGGGAGAAGAAGGTCATCGACCGCATCCTGCACAACATGTCGCTGCTGTTCGAGCGCACCTTCGAGACCGTGCAGGACCTGAACCGCTATCGCAAGGAACTGAACGCGCGGCTGCAGGCCAATGGCGGCGCCAAGCCCGCCGAAGCCTGATGCCGGCGCCGTCCTTGCGATGACGCTGTCTCCCCCGGCCTTCGAGGCCAAGCTCGCTTCGACCGACGATCCCCAGGCGCTGCAACGGCGCCTGGCGGCCCTGCCGCGCCCGATGGTGTTTACCAACGGCGTGTTCGACATCCTGCATCGCGGCCATGCCACCTACCTGGCGCAGGCGCGCCAGCTGGGCGCCTGCCTGGTGGTCGGCGTCAACAGCGACGCCTCGGTACGGATGCTGGGCAAGGGTGACGATCGCCCGCTCAATGGCGAGGCCGACCGCATGGCGCTGCTGGCCGCGCTCGAATCGGTCGATCTGGTGCTGATGTTCGGCGAAAAGACGCCGGTCGAGCTGATCCGGCTGGTCCGCCCCGACATCTACGTCAAGGGCGGCGACTACGAGATCGATACGCTGGAAGAGACCCGGCTCGTGCGCAGCTGGGGCGGCCAGGCTTACGCGATCCCCTTCCTGCACGACCGCTCGACCACCAAGCTGCTGCACAAGGTCAGGCAGGGCGGCTGAACCTGCGGGCCGGGCCCTGCGGACCGCGGCCGTGGTTCCGCGTTGAACGGTGCCCGCGTTCGCCCTGTTCGGGCGGCGTTCAACCCGCGTTCAGCGCCCTCGCTGCTGCGCCGCCATCACCGACAAACCCAGCAACACCAGATTCTCGTGCCGCTCGAACGGCAGCGTCAGCGCGCCGGCCAGCGCCTCGCGCGCGCCGCCCGACAGCAGGCAGCGGGCCGGACCGCGCCGGGTCAGCGCGTCCCAGGCGCGTTCGATCGCGCCGGCCTGGGCCGCCAGGCAGCCGGCGGCGATCGCATCGCGGGTGTTGTCGGCCCAGGCCGCCGCGGCATGGGCCTCGCCGATCTCGACCGCCGGCAGCTGCGCGGTATTGCGCGCCAGCGATCCCATCATCAGCGCGAGTCCGGGCAGGATCATGCCGCCGGCGAAGCGAGAGCGCGCCGGCGCGCCGCTGCTGGCGTTGCTGGCGTTGCTGCCGCCACTGCGGTTGCTGGCGCTGCCGCCGATGCGCTGTTCATTGCCGTCACTACCGTCGCCGCGGTCCGGCGCCAGCACCACGTCGATCGTGGTCGCGGTGCCGGCCGTGACGATCAGCAGATTGCCCTCGGGCAGATGGTGGCGCGCACCGATGCCGCCGACCCAGCGGTCGACGCCGAGCTGGCTCGGTTCTCGATAGCCGTTGTCCAGCGTGCCGTGCGACGCGGTGGCGCGGGCCCAGTGCACCGCCGGCGGACCGCCAAAGGCATCGGCCAGCAAGGCATCGACCTCGGCCGCGATGACAGGGCCGGCCACATTGCTGATCCACACGCCGCGTGGTGCGCCCTCGGCATCGGCCAGCGCGCGCCAATCGCCGGCCAGCGTGGCCAGCGCTTCATGCCCGCAGGCGCCGCCGGTGCGCCACGGCACCGGCAGCGCGCCGGTGGCCGGGGCGCCGAGCGAGGCCGCGTCGCACCAGGCCCACTTCAAGCGGGTATTGCCGATATCGATCAGCAGCACGGTGGCGTTCGCGGTGGTATCTGCGGCAGCGGCCGCGGCGATGTCCGCGGCAGCGTCAGCGGCAGCGCCCGCGGTGGTGTCCGCAGTGGCGGTCGCATTGGCGTCGGCGGTGGTGTCAGCAGTCGCGCTCGCATTGGTGTTCGCATTGGCGTTCGCAGTGCCGCTCGCATTGGCGCGCGCAGTGCCGCCCGCAATGGTGTCCGCATCCTGGTTCGCGCTCATCGCGCCCCCTCGCCGGCGGGCCGCAGCGACAGCTCGCCCGAGGCGATCCGCTGCAGCCCGTTTGCGGTTTCCAGCAGCAAATGGCCCTCGTCGTCGACGCCGCGCGCCATGCCCTCGGCCTGTACCGCGCCGTCGTGCAGCAGCCGCACCGGCTGGTCGCGGTAGGCATCGCGCGCCGACCAGCGCCGCGCCATCGGCGCAAAGCCGTCGGCAAGGAAGGCGGTGCGCATCGCCGCCAGCCGGTTCAGCACCGCGGCCAGCAAGTCGGTCGGGCCATGCTGCGGGTCGAATCGGGCCATGCATTCGGTGACGCCGGCCAGCGAGCGGCCGAGCGCGGCCTCCATCGCGGCGTCGCGCACCAGGTTCAGGCCGATGCCGACCACCGCCCAGACCCGCTGCGGCCCCGCCGGCACCGATTCGATCAGGATGCCCGCCAGCTTGCGCCCGTCGATCTGCAGATCGTTCGGCCATTTGAGGCCGACCGCCTTGCCCAGCCGTGCGTCGACGTCGTTCAGCGCGTCCGCAAGCGCCAGCCCGACCGCGAGGCTCAGCCCCGCCAGCCGGGCCGGGGGCAACGCGAGCGGCATCGCCACCGAGAACGTCATGCCGGCCTGCCCCTGCCATGGCCGCCCCTGGCGTCCGCGGCCGGCGGTCTGCCGGTAGGCGAGCCTGAGCATGCCGGCCTCGCCCCACGGGGCCCGACGGCAGGCCTGGACCAGATCGGCATTGGTCGAGCCGGTTTCCTCGACGATCTCGAGCTGCCACTGCCGGGCCTCTTCGGCCAGCGCGGCCCGCAGGCGGACCGGATCGATACGCCAGGCAGGCGGCAAGGAGGACGAAGACGCGGGGGAATCGATCGGGGCGGCGGTCATGCGGGCGGAGGGAAGCTGGAATTCGGCGGCGGCCCGTGGATATCGGGCCATGCGCATTGTAGCCGCGTCCACTTTGGCGCCTGCCGGCGCGTGGCTTAAAATCGGCTTTCGCACCTTACATCGGTCAGCCATTGGAACGCTATACGAAGCCGGACATCGCTGTCACGCAACAGGACGGCACCGCCGCCGTGCAGTTGCAGGGAGACTGGACCGCGCTGTCGCTGGCGCAGGAGCGCTGCGCCCATGACCTGCGCCGGCAGCTGCAGGCACTCGTTCCCGGCACGGCGCGCTGGCAGCTGAGCGGCATCGGCCGGCTCGACCATATCGGCGCGCAGCTGTTGTGGCAGGCCTGGGGCGAGCGCTTTCCGGCCCATCTCGAGGCCACGGACGGCCAGCGCCGCGCCTTCGAGCGGATCGCCGCGGTACGGCGGCACGGCTGGAAAAAACGGATGGTCGACCGCTTCAACCCGGTCACGCTGCTCGGCGCGTCGATGCTGTCGCTGTTCTCGCAGCTCGGTAACGGCATCGCGATGCTGGGCCAGCTGTCGCTGGACCTGCTGCGCTTCGCCGCCGCGCCGCGGCGCGGCCCGTGGCGGGAGATCTCGGCCAACGTCTACAGCATCGGCTACAAGGCGCTGGGCATCACCGCGCTGGTGGGTTTCCTGATCGGCGTGGTGCTGGCCTATCTGCTGGCGAACCAGCTGCGTACCTACGGCGCCAGCGTCTTCATCGTCAATATCCTCGGCCTGTCGGTGATCCGCGAGCTCGGTCCCGTGCTGGCCGCGATCCTGGTGGCGGGCCGCTCGGGTTCGGCGATCACCGCGCAGATCGGCGTGATGCGCGTGACCGAGGAGCTCGACGCGATGCGCGTGATGGGCATCTCGCACAGCTTCCGGCTGATCATGCCGCGCGCGATCGCGCTGGCCGTGGCGATGCCGCTGCTGGTCGCCTGGACCGCGCTGCTCGCGCTGATCGGCGGCATGGTGGCGTCGAACATGCAGCTGGGCCTGAGCCCGGTCTTCTTCCTGCGCGAGCTGCCCAACGCGGTGCCGGTGGCCAACCTGTGGCTGGGCCTGGGCAAGGGCGTGGCCTTCGGCATGCTGATCGCGCTGACCGCGTGCCACTTCGGCCTGCGCATCAAGCCCAATACGCAGAGCCTGGGCGAGGGAACGACCGCGTCGGTGGTCACCGCCATCACCGTGGTGATCGTGGCCGATGCGATCTTCGCGATCCTGTTCAAGGATGTCGGCATATGACGGCGAGCATCGATACGCGGGCCGGCACCGTCGGCGGCACCGGCGGCGGAACCCCGCCTGGCGCACGCACCCCGATCATCGAGGTACGCGGCCTGGTCAAGCGCTTCGGCGATACCGTCGTGCATGACGGCCTCGACCTTGAGGTCTATCGCGACGAGGTGCTGTCGATCGTCGGCGGCTCGGGCACCGGCAAGACCGTGCTGCTGCGGCAGATCGTCGGCCTGGAGCGGCCCACCGCCGGCACCATCCGCCTGTTCGGCGAGGACCTCGCCAGCCTCGATCCGGCGCGGCTGCAATGGATGCGCAACCGCTGGGGCATGCAGTTCCAGCGCGGCGCGCTGTTCTCGTCGCTGTCGGTGATCGACAATATCGCGCTGCCGCTGCGTGAACTTCGCTGCCTTCCCGACAATCTGATCTGCGAGGCGTCGCTGCTCAAGCTCGAACTGGTCGGCCTGTCGGCGCGGGACGCCGACAAGATGCCGGCCGACCTGTCGGGCGGCATGATCAAGCGCGTGGCGCTGGCTCGCGCGCTGGCCCTCGAGCCGGAACTGGTGTTTCTGGACGAGCCCACCGCCGGCCTGGACCCGATGGCGTCCGACGACTACGTCGCGCTGATCCGCGAACTGCGGCGCGAACTGAAGCTGACGGTGGTGATGGTGACGCACGATCTGGACACGCTGGTGGCACTGTCCGACCGCGTCGCGGTGCTGGCGGACCGCAAGGTGCTGGCGGCGCTGCCGATCCCGCAGCTGGTGAAGATCGACCATCCCTTCATCCGCGAATATTTTCTCGGCGAACGCGGCCAGCGTGCGCTCAGCGCGCTGAGCACGCAGAGCGCCGGCGCCAACCCTGCATCGGACGTGGCGGCCGTGGCGCGCCACGCTGGAGAGTCGTGATGGAAAACAAGTCGAACGCCTTTCTCGCCGGCGTGTTCACCATCGGCCTGGCCGTGCTGGTGCTGTTCGCGCTGTTCTGGTTCGGCACCGACCATACCGAGCGCGTGCCCTACGACCTGGTCACGCGCTCGACCGTGACCGGGCTCGGACCGCAGGCCGACGTCAAGTACCGAGGGCTGACGGTGGGCCGGGTCGAGTCGATCCGCTTCGATGCGTCCGTGCCGGGCCAGATCATCGTGCGCATCAGCGTCGACAAGGAGGCGCCGATCACGCGCACGACCTATGCGACGCTGGGCCTGCAGGGCGTGACCGGCATCGCCTATGTGCAGCTGGACGACACCGCGGCGCAGGAAGGCAGCACCGCGCCGTCGCCGCCGCTGGAGACCTCGCCGCGCGCGGTCGCCCGCATCCAGATGCGGCCGGGCTTCTTCGAGGAACTGGAGCGGCGCGGCGATTCGCTGCTGACGCAGGTCGAATCGCTGATGGCCTCGCTCAACGACATGTTCCAGGGCGAGAACCGGCGCGAGCTGATGACGACGATCCGCTCGATCAAGGAAGGCGTCGACGACTATGCCCGCGTCGCGCGCGCGCTCGAACCGGCCGCGCGGCAACTGCCGCAGGTCACCGCGAACCTGAACGCCACGCTGAAGTCGACGCAGCAGCTGACCCGCGAGCTCGGCAGCCCCGACGGCACGCTGATGCGCACCGTCGACGGCGTCGGCCAGCAGTTGCGCGCCGCGGCGGGCTCGGTCGAGCACGCGGCCAACAATCTGAACGACCAGACCTTGCCCCAGCTCAACGGCCTCGCGCGCGATGCGCGGCAGACGGTGCGCAGCCTGGACCGCGCCGCCGGCCAGTTCAACGAGCGGCCGCAAAGCGTGCTGTTCGGCGGCTCGGCGACCCCGCCCGGTCCCGGCGAGGACGGCTTCAGCGCGCCATCCGCGGGGACCGCACCGTGAATCCAACCCTGTACCGGGAACCGACGCCCATGACCGACGCTGCCCCGCTCCGCCTCACCCGCCTTTCCGCCGCGCTTCGCCCCGGCGCCGGCGCAATGCTGGTCGTTACCCTGCTGGCCGCCGCGCTGCTGACCGGCTGTTCGCTGCTGCCGGATACGCCGCAGAGCACGACGTACGATCTCGGCCCGCCCACCGCAGCACCGTCGGCGGCAGCGGGCAAGACGCTGCCGCGGCTGCGCGTGCTGTCCACCGATGGTCCGTCCTGGCTCGACGGCAACGCGATCCACTACCGGCTGCGCTATGCCCAGGCCGAACGCCTGCAGCCCTATGCGACGCAGCGCTGGATCATGTCGCCGGTGCGGCTGTTCGACGAGCGGCTGCGCGAAGCGGTATCGGCCCGCGGCGAACTGAGCTGGGGAGGCGACACGCAGGCGCCCGCGCTGAAGGTCGATATCGTCGACTTCGAGCAGGTGTTCGACAGCGCCGACAGCAGCCGCGGCGTGGTGCAGGTGCGCGCGACCGTGATGCGCAACGGCATGATCGGCCAGAAGACCTTCACCGCCGAGCAGCCCGCCCCCAGCGCCGACGGCGCGGGCGGCGTGCGCGCGCTGGCCGGCAGCACCGATGCCGTGATCGCGGCGATCATCGACTGGGTGGCGACGCTGCCGGTACGCTGAATCGGTACGCCATCACAGCGGCACCATGAAACAGGCCGATCTGCCTCCGTCCTCCACGCCGCCGGACCCGCGCTTCGCCGCGATCCCGCCCGAGAGCGCCAGCACGCTGCGGCATTCGCCGCTGGCGCGCTTCGGCCTGCTGTGCATGACGCTGCTGATGATCTACGCCAGCCTGTATCCGTTCACCGGCTGGACCGACAACGGCATCTCGCCGTGGGCCTTCCTCAATGCGCCCAAGCCGCGCTACATCACCGACTTCGATCTGCTGACCAATGTGCTCGGCTATTGCCCGTTCGGCGCGCTGGTGGTGCTGTCGCTGCATCCGCGCGTGACCGGGGCGCGCGCGGCGCTGCTGGCCTTCGCGGCCGGCATCGTGCTGTCCGGCGCGATGGAGGCGCTGCAGACCTGGCTGCCCAACCGCATTCCGTCGAACATCGACCTGATGACCAATGCGCTGGGCGCGCTGCTGGGCGGCACGATGATGGCGCCGTTCGCCAGCGCGATGATCGACCGCGGCACGCTGCGGCGCCTGCGCATCGCCTGGTTCGAGTCGCACGCCAGCTTCGCCATCATCCTGATCCTGCTGTGGCCGTTCGCGCAGATCTTCCCGCAGGAGCATCTGTTCGGCATGGGCGGCCTGGTGCGGCAATGGCTGACCAATCCCGAGTCGTGGCCGATGCAGCTGGTGCAGTGGGTGTTCCCCGGCTTCCTGCGGCTGCAGGAGGACATCGGCCTGCGCCCCGACGACATGCAGCAGCACCAGTTGCTCGAATCGCTGGTGACCGGCTGCGCGTGGGTCGGCACCGGCCTGTTCGCCTCGGTGGCAATGCGCCGGCAGGCGCCGACGCTGCGCATCCTCGCCGGCCTGCTGGCCGCCACGCTGCTGCTCAAGGGGCTCGCGGCCGAACTGCAGTTCCCGGCGGACAACGCCTTCAACTGGCTGTCCGAGGGCGGGCGCTACGCGCTGGTGACCGGCACGCTCGCGCTGGTGCTGCTGGTGCGTCTGCCGCGCCCGCTGCGCGGCATCCTGGCGATGAGCGCGCTGCTGACGCTGGTGATCCTGACCAACGTGCTGCCGCCCAATCCCTACGCCTGGGTCTCCGAACAGGGCTGGCGCCTCGGCCGCTTCGTCCATTTCAACGGCCTGGCCCAATGGCTCGGCTGGCTGTGGCCGTTCCTGGCCTTCTGCTATCTCGCCTGGCGCGTCGAGCAGTTCGGACTGACCCGGCGAAGGGAACGGCGCAGCCGTGGGGCGCGGCGAAACGCACCGAACACCGGCGACGCGGCCTAAGCCCGCACCGCAATCCCCTCTTCCCGCAGGCGGTCCCTTATCCGTTGCGCAAAGGCCAGCGCGTGGGGGCCGTCGCCGTGCAGGCAGACGGTGTCGGCCTGAATCGGTATCCATTGCCCGTCGATGGCGCGGACCTTGTGGTCGCGGACCATCGACAACGTTTGGGACAGCACGGCCTCGTCGTCGTCGAGCAGCGCGCCGGGCGTGCCGCGGCGGACCAGCGAGCCGTCGGGGTTGTAGCCGCGGTCGGCGAAGACCTCTTCCTTGACCGTCAGCCCGGCCTGGCGCGCGACCTCGATCATCACGCTGCCGGCCAGGCCGAAGAAGGTCAGCCGCGGATCGAAGTCCCGCACCGCGTCAACGATCGCCTGTGCCTGCGCACGGTTCCGTGCGGCCTGGTTGTAGAGCGCGCCATGCGCCTTGACGTGGGCGAGGCGGCCGCCCTGGGCCCTGACGATCGCCGCGAGCGCGCCGATCTGGTACAGCACGTCGGCATAGATGTCGCGCGGGTCGCGCTGCATCTCGGTACGCCCGAAATTCTCGCGATCGGGGTAGCTCGGATGCGCGCCGATGGCGACGCCTTTGGCCAGCGCCCACTGCACCGTCTGCAGCATGGTCGACGCGTCGCCGGCATGCCAGCCGCAGGCGATATTGGCCGAGCTGATCAACGCCAGCAGCGCTTCGTCGCTGCCGCAGCCTTCGCCGAGGTCGGCGTTCAGATCGATCTGCATGACGGGTCTCCAGGATGGTTCGGTCGGTTCGTTGCGTTCGTTCGGTTCGTCGGGCTCGGTGCGCGCGGTGCGCTCGGTGCGCTTGGTTCGTTCGTTGCGTTCGTTGCGTTCGTTGCGTTCGGTTCGATGCGTCGGTGCGTCGGTGGGTCGGTGCGCTCTGTCCGTTCGTCGCGTTCGTTGGGTCCGCTCGCGTCACGGCAGCATGGCATCGGCCGGTGACAGCCGGCGCGTCATCGCGCGCCGCCGCGCGGCCGGCGCCTGTGCGCCGGTCCGCGCCTCCGACTGCCACGCCACCGCCCGCGCGATCTGGCGCAGATAGGTCTGCACCTGCATGCGCGCGGCCTCGGCTTCCTCGAGGCTGACGCGGTGAAAGCGCACCGCAGCGCCCAGCGGCGCCTGCGCGAGGCGCCACAGATCGGCCTCGATGACGACGCCGATCTTCGGATAGCCGCCGGTGGTCTGGGCGTCGGCCATCAGCACGATCGGCTGACCGCCCGGCGGCACCTGCATGACGCCCGGCACCACGCCATGGGACAGCAACTCCGGCGCACCGGGCCGCCGCGCCAGCGCGGGACCTTCGAGCCGGAAGCCCATGCGGTTGCTGTTCGGCGTGACGATCCACTCCGCCTGCCACAGCGCCTGCTGGGCATCCGCCTCGAACTGATCGTACTCCAGCCCGGGCAGCATGCGGATCGGCAGCGCGCGGCCGTCGGCGGATGCTGCCGACAGCGACGACTGCGGCGTCCGCAGCGACTGAGGCGACTGCCACCACTGCAGCGGCTGCGACGGCGACGACGACTGCTGCGATTGCTGCGGCGGTGACGACGGAGACAACGGAGACGGCAACGCCCACGCGGGCGCCAGCACGCCGATCGGCGGCAATGGCGCCGGACCGAAGCCGGGCCGTAGCGCCGCCAGCCGATCGCCCCGCCGCAGCGCGCGGCCCTGGTGTCCGCCGAAGCCGGCCTTCAGGTCGGTGCTGCGCGAGCCCATCGCCAGCGGCACGTCGATGCCGCCGGCCACGCACAGATAGGTACGGGTGCCGCCACGGGGCGCGGGCAGCGTCAGCGTGCTGCCGGCGCGCACGTCGAACGCATGCCAGCACCAGACCGGCTCGCCGTCGAGATCGGCGCGGCCTTCGGCGCCGGTCAGCGCGATGCGCAGATCGGCGTGGAAGCGGAGCGTGGCGCGGCCCAGCGTGAATTCGATGGCGGCCGCGCCGGGCTCATTGCCCAGCAGCAGATTGCCGACCCGCAGCGCGAGGCTGTCGAGCGCGCCGGTGCCGCCGACGCCGAACCGCCGCATGCCGTTGCGGCCGAGGTCCTGGATCGACGCCAGCGCGCCGGGGCGAAGGATCTCGATCATGGCCGCTCCGGTTTGGTGACCGATCCGGCGACCGGTTTGGCGTTCGATCGCACTCCCGCCCCGGGATCCGATCCGGCATCCGACCTTGCATCCGACCTTGCGTCCGAGCCGGCGTCCGATTTGGCGTCCGATTTGGCGTGCGGCGTGGCGACCGGTCCGGCCACCGATGCCACCACGAAGCGCACGGTGTCGCCCGGCGCCAGCAGCGAAGGCGGATCGCGCTCGGGCAGGAACAGCGGCAATTCGGTACGTCCGATCAATTGCCAGCCGCCGGGCGCGGCCGCGGGATAGACGCCGGTCTGCTCGCCGCCGATGCCGACCGCGCCGGCCGGCACCGCGAGCCGCGGCTCGGTTCGGCGCGGCGTCGCCAGCGCGGGGTCGAGTCCGCCGAGATAGGCGAAGCCGGGCTGGAAGCCGAGGAAGTAGACGGTATAGGTACCAGCGCTGTGCCGCCGCACCACTTCCTCGGGCGTCAGGCCGGTATGAGCGGCGACGTCGGCCAGATCGGGACCGTCGTCGCCACCGTAGCGGACGGGAATCTCGACGACGCGGCCGGCGACCTCGGGGCCGGCGTTGGAGCCGGCGTTGGAGCCGGCGTTGGAGCCGGCGTTAGGGCCGGCGTTGGAGCCGGCGTTAGGGCCGGCGTTGAAGCCGGCGTTGGGGCCGGCGTTGGGGCTGACGTTGGCGCGGCCGTGGGCGTGGGCGTGGACCTCGCCGCTGACCTTGCCGCCGACGTTACCGCCCTCCCCGCGCGCCCACGCCTGCGCCAGCGCGGCTTCGAGCTGGTCCGGGTCGGCCCCGTCGTCGAACAGCACCGTCAGGCTGTTCATGCCGGGATAGGCGTCCACCACGCCGGGCCATGCGCCCGCCAGGTCGGCCATCGCCCAGAAGCGGCGTTGCACGTCGAGCGACGCGGGAGGCGGCACGCTGCACAGCAGCGCGCGCTCGGCAAGGCGGTGGATCGTGCAGGTGGCCATGATGGTGATCGGTGGGTGCGGAATCCAGGTGGCGTGGCGGGTCTGGAATGCGTTCGGGAATGCGTTGGGAGATGGGTTCGGCAATGCGCGCCCGGAATGCTGTCCGGAAAAGCGCGGTGGAGCCCGCCATGCGTCTTATCGGCAATTTATCGAGAAAGTGAGTTTTGCGAAACCTGTGGCGCCATGCCGGCGCCTAGGGTTTTCCATAGCGGCGCGCGCCGATAGTTGATTAGATCAATCGTCGATGTCCCGCTTAAATTTGCCCGCAACCTCGCAGAAAGGAACCTCACGGAGACGCCATGACATTCGCAGAATTGACCCGCAAGGCCCGCCATGCGGCCGTGGCCGTTGCGCTGCTGGCGGCCGGCGCCGCCGGCGCGCCCGCCGCGCTGGCACAGAAAATCGAGAAGATCGACGGACCGCTGCGCTTCGTCGTCGGCTACGCGCCGGGCGGCGCCTCGGACCGCGCCGCGCGCATCGTCGGCCAGGCGCTGCAGGCCAAGTACGGCGTCACCGTGGTGGTCGAGAACAAGGCCGGCGCCGGCGGCCGGCTGGCCGCGCAGCAGGTCAGGCACGCCGGCCCCGCCGACAACGTGCTGATGCTCGGCAATCCCGCCGTGATGACGGTCGCGCCGCTGGTGTTCAAGGACACCAGCTACGATCCGGACACCGATTTCGTGCCGGTGTCGCAGGTCTCGTCCTACGACTTCGCCGTGATCACCGGCCCGCAGGTGCCGGTCCGCGAGATGTCGCATCTGGTGGCCTGGCTCAAGGCCAATCCCGGCAAGGCCTTCTTCGGCGTGCCGGCCACCGGCAGCCTGCCCCACTTCTTCGCGCTGATGCTGGCCGAGCGCGCCGGCGTCAAGGGCGACGTGGTCGGCTACAAGGGCTCGGCGCCGCTGGCCACCGACATGCTGGGCGGCCAGGTGCCGGTCGGCGTCGACACGCTCGACGCGGTGCTGTCGCTGCACCAGAGCGGCAAGCTGAAGATCCTGGCGGTCTCCGGCAAGACGCGCTCGTCGTTCGCCAAGGACATCCCCACGCTGAAGGAGGCCGGCATCGACCTGGCCGCCGACGGCTGGAACGCGTTCTTCGCGCCGAAGTCGATGCCGCCCGTGAAGGTCAAGGCGCTGTCCGCGGCGATCCACAGCGTGATGTCGGACCCGGCGGTGCAGCAGCGCTTCGTCGCCGCCAACATGCAGCCGGTGGCCAGCACGCAACAGCAGACCGCGGACATGCTCAAGGCCTACAACGCCCAGTGGCAGCCGGTGGTCAAGCGCAGCGGCTTCCAGCAATAACGTCCGGCCGGACTGGATCAGCAAGGAGCGACGGCGATGGCCCGCAATATCCTTTTCATCATGTGCGACCAGCTGCGGTGGGACTACCTGTCCTGCACCGGGCATCCGACCATCCGCACGCCGAATATCGACGCGCTGGCCGCGCGCGGGGTGCGCTTCTCGCGCGCCTATGCGCAATCGACGATCTGCGGCTCGTCGCGGATGAGCTTCTACACCGGCCGCTATGTCGATTCGCACGGCGCCGCCTGGAACAACTTCCCGCTGAAGGTCGGCGAGATGACGCTGGGCGACTATCTGCGACCGCTCGGGCGGCAGACGGTGCTGGTCGGCAAGACCCATATGGCGGCCGACACCGAGGGCATGGCGCGGCTGGGCATCGACCCCAATTCGCTGATCGGCACGCGCGTGGCCGAGTGCGGCTTCGATCCGTACGAGCGCGACGACGGCCTGCACGGCAGCGGCCCGGCCGGCCGCTACGATCCGAAGCCGGTGCGCTACAACGACTATCTGCGCGACCTCGGCTATGCCGGCGACGACGGCTGGGACGACTGGGCCAACGCCGGCGAGGACGAGCACGGCAATCTGCTGTCGGGCTGGCTGCTGCGCAATTCGACCCGCCCGGCGCGCGTGGCCGAGGAGCATTCCGAAACGCCGTACATGACCCGGCGCGCGATGGAATTCATCGAGCAGGCGGGCGAGGCACCGTGGTGCCTGCATCTGTCCTATATCAAGCCGCATTGGCCCTGCATCGCGCCGGCGCCCTATCACGCGATGTACGGCCCCGCCGACGTGCCGCCGCCCGTGCGCAGCGAGGCCGAGCGCGCGCAGCCGCATCCGATCTACCAGGCCTTCCTCAATTCGCGCGTCAGCCGGGCCTTCTCCCGCGACGAGGTGCGCGACGCGGTGATTCCCGCCTATATGGGCCTGATCACGCAGATCGACGACCAGATCGGCGTGCTGATGCGCTTCCTCGAGAGCCAGGGCCGGCTCGACGACACCATGATCGTGTTCACCTCCGATCATGGCGACTACCTGGGCGACCACTGGATGGGCGAGAAGGACCTGTTCCACGAGCCGTCGGTGCGGCTGCCGCTGATCGTCGTCGATCCCTCGCCGGCGGCGGACGCGACGCGCGGCTCGGTATGCGATGCGCTGGTCGAGGCAATCGACCTGGTGCCGACCTTCGTCGAAGCCTGCGGCGGCACGCCCCAGCCGCACCGGCTGGAAGGACGCCCGCTGCAGCCCTGGCTGCATGGGCAGGCGCCGGCCAGCTGGCGCCGCCATGCGATCAGCGAATACGACTACTCGGCCACCGGTGCCGCGATATCGCTGGGCGTCGCGCCGCTCGATGCGCGGCTGTTCATGGTGGTCGACGAGCGCTGGAAGTACATCCACGCGCCGGGCTTCCGGCCGATGCTGTTCGATCTCGCCGAGGACCCGCACGAGCTGCACGACCTCGGCGCCGATCCGGCCCACCAGGCGCAATGCGAGCGGATGTATCTTGCGCTCGCGCAATGGGGACTGCGGCAGTCGCAGCGCACCGCGATCAGCGACGAGCGCATCGCCGCGATGCGGGGCGCATCGGTCCGCAAGGGGATCCTGCTCGGGTTCTGGGACGAGAGCGAGCTTCCGGATGAGCTGCTGCACGAGAAATGGCGCGGCGCCCGGGAGGCGCTGCGATAACGGTCAGCGCCGCGCTGGCGGTCGGCACTGCGCCAGCGGGCGCTGACGTTGGGGCTGCGCTGACGCTCGGCGCTGGGCTGACGATCGGCGCTGGGCTGACGATCGGCGCCGCGCTAGCGGTTGGCGCGGTCCTGGCCGGAGATGGCCTGCGTTTGCGGTCCGTTCTCCGATGCATCGTCCAACGCATCGTCAGACGCATCCTCGGGCGCCGACCACTGGCGCCGCGCACCGCCGCCCCGCCAGCGGTTGGTGCTGACCGTGGTGGCGACCTGCCGCTTGACGCGTACCGCCTGCTCGGTCAGCGCGGTCAGCAGCGTGTCGAGCACCGCCAGTTCGCCATCCGATAGCGTCTCGACCAGCTGCCGGTTGATCGCCGCCACCTCGTCGAACAATTGCCGATAGAGCGCCTGCCCCGCTGGCGTCAGCGCGACGCTGGCGCGCCGGCGGTCCCCGTCCAGCGTCTGCCGCCGGATCAAACCCTTGGCGGTCAGCCGCGTGATCGCGCGCGACACGCGCGTCCGGTCCAGATGGCATTGGTCCGCGATCTCCGACGGCGCCTGCGCGCCGCGCACGGCCAGCAGCCCAAGCAGCGCCCATTCGCGGCGCGACACACCGTACTGGCCCTCGCACAGGCGGATCACGGCCGCGCCGCTGGCGCCAACCAGCGCCGCGAGACGGAAATTGAGCAGATCGGTGATATCGCGCGGCGTGCGCAGGCGGCTGGTGCCCGCATCAAGAGCAGGGGCGGCCGCGGAAACTGCGGCCGCGGAAGGGGCGGCCGCGCAATCGTTGTCGGGCAAGGCGGATGCCGGCGCCGCGGAAGGGCGCCGGGCGGGATCAGGCGAAGCCGGCCTGGTGCGCCTGCTGGTCGGCATGGTAGGAGCTGCGCACCATCGCACCGACCGCGGCGTGGGTGAAGCCCATCTTGTAGGCCTCTTCCTCGAACATCTTGAAGGTGTCGGGATGGACGTAGCGCAGCACCGGCAGATGGTGATTCGACGGCGCCAGGTACTGGCCGATGGTCAGCATGTCGATGTCGTGCGCGCGCATGTCGCGCATGACCTCCAGGATTTCCTCGTCGGTCTCGCCCAGGCCCACCATCAGGCCGGACTTGGTCGGCACGTCCGGATTGCGGCGCTTGAACTCCTGCAGCAGCTTCAGCGAGTGCGCGTAGTCGGCGCCCGGACGCGCCTGCTTGTAGAGGCGCGGCACCGTTTCGAGGTTGTGGTTCATCACGTCGGGCGGGCAAGCCTGCAGGATGTCCAGCGCCTTGTCCAGGCGGCCGCGGAAGTCCGGCACCAGCACCTCGATGCGGGTGATCGGCGACAGCTCGCGGGTCTTGCTGATGCAATCCACATAGTGCTGGGCGCCGCCGTCGCGCAGGTCGTCGCGATCGACGCTGGTGATCACCACGTAGTTAAGCTTCAGCTGGGCGATGGTCTTGGCCAGGTTCAGCGGCTCGTTGACGTCGAGCGGATCCGGGCGGCCGTGGCCGACGTCGCAGAACGGGCAGCGGCGCGTGCACTTGTCGCCCATGATCATGAACGTCGCGGTGCCCTTGCCGAAGCATTCGCCGATGTTCGGGCAGCTCGCTTCCTCGCACACCGTCACCAGGTTGTTGGCGCGCAGGATGTCCTTGATCTCGTAGAAACGCGAATTGCCGGTGGCCGCCTTCACGCGGATCCAGTCCGGCTTCTTCAGCTTCTCGGCGGGGACGATCTTGATCGGAATGCGGGCGGTCTTGTCGGCCGACTTCTGCTTGCGGGTCGGGTCGTAGGCCGCGCCTTGGGCGGCATCGCCTTGGGGATTCGAGGTGGCGATCAGGGCGTCGCTCATGGTGTTCTCCGCGCGCTCCCCGCGCGCATAGGTCGGCTAGGCCGTGGTCAGGGGTGTCAGTTGGCCGGGGGCCGTGGCGGCTGGCTCGTTCTCTCGCTGGTTCGCCGGTTCGTTCGCTTCGTCGTTCACTACCGGCTCGCCGCCCGCCGCGCGCAGTTGCGCCGCCGCCAGTACCTCGCACAATGCCGCCGCCAGGCGACGCGCGATCTCGGGCTGGTGCCGGGCGTCGACCGCTTCCCGGCGCACGCCGCCGTCGGCATCGGCCGCCGGCACCGTCGCGCCGGCGCGGGCCATGTCGACCGTCTCGAGGCCGGCATAACCGCACGGGTTGATACGCAGGAACGGGTCCAGATCCATCCGCACGTTCAGGCTGACGCCGTGATAGCTGCAGCCGTTGCGGATCTTCAGGCCCAGCGCGGCGATCTTGGCGCCGCGGTGCGGACCGTCGGACAGATAGATGCCGGGCGCGCCAGGCTTGCGTTCGGCGGGCAGATTATACGCCGCGAGCGTGTCCAGCACCGCCTGCTCGATCGCATGGACCAGCTCGCGCACCATCAGGTGGCGGCGGCGCAGATCCAGCAACAGGTAGGCGACGACCTGGCCGGGTCCGTGATAAGTGATTTGTCCGCCACGATCGATCCGCACCACAGGGATCGCCGGATCGGGGGACAGCAGATGCGAGGGGTCGCCCGCCTGGCCCAGCGTGTAGACCGGCGGATGCTCGACGAGCCAGATCTGGTCGGGAGATTCGGCGGTGCGCGCGGCGGTGTAGGCGCGCATCGCGTCGAAACAGGGCGCGTAGTCCTCCCGGCCCCGTTCGATGACTTCGATTGCTTGCATGCCGAGAGTGTAGCGAAAAGGGCCGGTTCGCACCGGCCCTTGGTTCGCTGGCGGCTGTCACCCTGGCGCCGTCAGGGTTGTGTCAGGGTTGTCCGCGGCCGGGCCGACCTTCGTCCGGGATCGGACGCGCCGGCGGCCGGCTGTAGACCAGCCGCAGATGGCGCCGGCCTGCCGCTTTCGCTTTCGTCTCCCCGTTCCGTTCAGGAGGCGGCGACGACGTCCTGGCTAGGCGACCATTGCGTGCCTCGAACCAGGCGCCTCACGATGCGGTTCACCAGATGCGGCAGGTTGGTGGCCGCGGGGCGGCGCGCCTCGGCGATCAGCGCCAGCCGTACCGGGCGCTCGGCGCGCGGATCGACGCTGAGCACCACTTCGTCGCCGCGGTTCAGCTGCAGGCTGGCGCCGCAGCGCAGCCAGTAATCTTCCGAATCGCCGTCGCGGGTGACCCACAGGTTCAGGCCGGCGGCATCTTCCACATAAAGCCGTTGCGCGGTATGCACCGACAGCGGCGCGACCTCGCCCGGGTTCAGGCTGAAGACGGTCGTTGTGAGCAGGGTTTCCATTTTGGACTTCCTTCACTAAGGTGACGGTACCGTACGGCACGCGAATCTCGCGTGGCTGGCGTCGCGCTTTACCGTGTCTGGCCTGGGTTGGCCTGGCGCGCTCGCGGTTGCGGTCCCGATGCACTGCATTCTAGTGATTGCCCGGCCACCCCCAAAACGATATATATTGATTTCCCTTGTTAGCCAATCTCACATAACGAACCCCTGATCAACGCTGCAATGACCCTCAAGCGCAACCCCGCCGAACTGCCGCGCGCCTGGCATCGGGAACTGCCACGGCTGCCGGCGCTGACCGCGCTGCGCGCCTTCGAGGCCGCCGCCCGGCACGAAAGCTTCTCGCGCGCCGCCACCGAGCTGTTCGTCACCCATGGGGCGGTCAGCCATCAGGTACGGGCACTGGAAGAGGAACTGGGCCAGCCGCTGTTCGCCCGCAACGGCAAGCGGGTCAGCCTGACGCCGGCCGGACGCGTCTACGCCGAGCGCGTGCGCGACGCGCTGTTGCAGATTGCCGAGGCGACGCGGGCGCTGCAGTCCGGCACGCGCGACAAGCGGCTGACCATCAGCACCATGCCGTCGTTCGCGGCGCGCTGGCTGACGCCGCGCATCGGCAGCTTCATCGAGCGGCATCCCGAGCTGGACGTCGAGCTGATGTCGTCGAACACGCTGGTCGACTTCACCCGCGACGAGGTCGACGTGGCGCTGCGCATGGGCAGCGGCGACTATCCGGGGCTCTATGTCGAACGGCTGCTCGACGATGTGTTCTTCCCGGTCTGCAGCCCGAACTTCCTGGGCGGCAAGCTGCCGGCGCGTCCCGAGGACATGCAGGGGCTGACGCTGCTGCGCGGAGAAGGCGATCCGTGGCGGCCCTGGTTCGAGGCGGCCGGACTGGACTGGCCCGAGCCGCGCAAGGGGCTGATGTTCGAGGATTCGTCGCTGCTGCTGCAGGCCGCGGCCGAGGGCCAGGGTATCGCGCTGATCCGCTCGTCGCTGGCCTATAACGATCTGCTGTCGGGGCGGGTGGTGCGGCTGTTCGACGTCAGCATCCCGTGTCCGTGGCTGCTGTACTTCGTTTGCACGCCGGCGATGCTCGATACGCCGAAGGTGCAGGCGTTCCGGACCTGGCTGCTGCCGGAGATCGCGGCGTTCCGGCAGGTGCTGTCGCAGTGGGCCTAGGGTTGGGGTTGGGGTTGGGGTTGGGGTTGGGGTTGGGGTTGGGCTTGGGCTTGGGCTTGGGCTTGGGCTTGGGCTTGGGCTTGGGCTTGGGCTTGGGCTTGGGCTTGGGCTTGGGCTTGGGCTTGGGCTTGAGCTTGAGCGGAAGCCAGGAGCCTCAGGCCGGTTCGTCGTCGCCCGGCATCGATGACTTCGAGGGCGTGGATGCCTTCGAGGGCGTCGAGGGCGTCGAGGGCGTCGCCGCCGTGTCACGCTCGGCCAGCCGTGCGCGCGGATGGGCCTGGTCGTAGACCTTGGCCAGGTGCTGGAAGTCGAGCGCCGTGTAGATCTGCGTGGTGGCCACGCTGGCGTGGCCCAGCATCTCCTGCACCGCGCGCAGGTCACCCGACGACTGCAGCACG
Source organism: Cupriavidus cauae (assembly GCF_008632125.1). GTDB lineage: Bacteria > Pseudomonadota > Gammaproteobacteria > Burkholderiales > Burkholderiaceae > Cupriavidus > Cupriavidus cauae. The sequence goes on along the minus strand of NZ_VWRN01000031.1, from coordinate 244,509 downwards.
TGGCTGGCGAACGAGTGCCGCAGCATGTGCGGATGCACGTCGGCCGGCACGCCGGCGCGGATGGCCTGCTGCTTGATGCGGGTGCGCACGGTGCGGTCCGACAGGCGCTCGCCGCGCCGCGACAGGAACAGCGCGTGCCGATGGCCAGCTTCGGCCGTCGCCCGTACCCACTCGTCGCGCACCGCCAGCCAGGCCCGCAGTGCCTGCACGGCCTTGCTGCCGACCGGCACGCTGCGGCGGCGCGAACCCTTGCCGAGCACCGTGACCTCGCCCGCGGCCAGGTCGACCCAACCAGACGAGCGGTAGCCGTCCTCTTCCACGTAGCGCAGATCGAGCTGCACCAGCTCGGACACGCGCAGGCCGCTCGAATAGCCGAGCTCGAACACGGCCTGGTCGCGCAGCCCTTCGGCGCCCTCGCCGGCCGGCTGGCCGACCAGCGCCACCGCATGCTCGACCGACAGCGCCTTGGGCAGCGGCCGTCCGGCCTTGGGAGCGCGCACGCCGTCTACCGGATTGGCCTCGACGCCGTGGCCATGCCGCGCGGCCCACAGATAGAAGCCGCGCCAGGCCGACAGCGCCCGCGCAATGCTGGTGGAAGCAAGGCCACTGCCGCGCAGACGCGCGGCGAAGCTGCGGATCTGGTCGGTACGCAGCGCGGTCAGCGCTGTACCGGGGGCGAATTTGGCGGCCTGCGCCTGCAATACCGACAGGTCGCGCCGGTAGCCGACCAGCGTGTGCTCGGCCAGCTTGCGGCTGCTGGCCAGCCAGTCGAGGTAGGTGCGCAGCAGCGGATCGAGGGCGGGAGGGGGCGTGTCCGCCGCGGCGGCGGGTTCGCGGGAGCGGGCCATCTGTTGCCGCCCGGGTCCTCGCCTCAGGCGCGCAGGCGCGCCAGCGCCGCGCCGGCCAGTTCGCCGATGCGGCTCAGATAGGCGGTGCCCATGCCTTCGTGGAAGCGGCGCGGGTCGGGCGAGCCGAGCACCAGCAGGCCGAAGGTCGGACCCGTTTCGGCGTCCTCGCCGGCGGGGGCGCGCAGCGCGACCATCGCGAGCGATGCGATGTCGTCGCGCTCGAGCCAGTCGACCGCCTGCTTGCCACCTTCGCCAAGCGTATCGGCCGCGGCCGCTGACGCGGGTGCGGGTGCAGGCGGGGCGCCCTCTTCGGCGACGGCCGGTTCGATGGCCCACGGATTGCCGCCGCAATACGGCGTCTGCAGACCCTCGGCAAAGCGGCGCGCGGCTTCGGTCGCGGCGGCCGCGTCGCCGCGCAGCAGATCGAGCGGGGCGTGCGTTTCGGCCAGCTGCCACAGCCGCAGCGCGACGGCCGGCACATCGAACACCTGCTGCAGGCCCTGGCTGACCGCCATCGGCAGCGCCAGCGCATCGGCTTCGCCGAGCAGCCGCAGCTGCCACGCGTGCATGCGGTTCTGCGTGCGGTCGTTGTCGTGGCCGTGGCGCATCAGATTGGCCAGCTTCAGTTCGAGGCCCTTGTTCTTCTCGCGCAGGATTTCCATCTGGCGTTGCTGCAGCGACACCGCGCGATGGCTGTGCGGGCTCGTCAGCTGCACGGAGGCCAGCAGCTCGGCGTGGTCCTCGAAGAACTGGGGATGACTTTGCAGATAGGCGGCGACGTCTTGCGGATTCATTGGCGGGTCATCGAACGATTTGCGCTGGAGTGTAGCAAACGCAGTTGGTGAGGAGCGGGCTGCCCTCTCCCCAGGCTTTCTCCCGCAGGCGGGAGAAAGAAGAAAAACGCTGTCGGTGTTCTCCCTCTCCCGCAAGCGGGAGAGGGCCGGGGAGAGGGGCCGGGCGATCGATCGACCAGCATGGCGCCAAACCCGCCGCGCCATGAAAAAACCCGCGCCTGAGCGCGGGTTCGTCATCTGCCTGCATCGCGCCTGTCAGCCGAGCTTCTTGCGCAGCAGTTCGTTGACCTGGGCCGGATTGGCCTTGCCCTTGGTCGCCTTCATCGCCTGGCCGACCAGCGCGTTGAACGCCTTCTCCTTGCCGGCGCGGAATTCCTCGACCGACTTGGCGTTGGCGGCCAGCACCTCGTCGATGATGGCCTCGAGCGCGCCGGTGTCCGACATCTGCTTCAGGCCCTTGGCCGCGATGATCGCGTCCGCGTCGCCGTCGCACTCGCCGGCCCACATCGCCGGGAACACGTCCTTCTTGGCGGTGTTGTTCGACACCGTGCCGTCGGCGATGCGCTTGAGCAGCAGCGCGAGCTGCGCGGGGCGGATCGGCGCGCCGTCGATCTCGATGCCCTCGCGGTTCAGCTGCGAGGCGACATCGCCCATCAGCCAGTTGGCTGCGGGCTTGGCGTTGGCCGCGCCGGCTTCGGCGACGACCTGCTCGAACCAGTTGGCCAGCGCCTTCGACGAGGTCAGCACGCTGGCATCGTAGGCGGGCAGGCCATATTGCGAGACGAAGCGGGCCTGCATCGCGGCCGGCAGCTCCGGCATCGCGGCGCGCACGCGCTCGACCCAGGCCGGCTCGATCTCGAGCGGCAGCAGGTCCGGATCGGGGAAGTAACGGTAGTCGTGCGCGTCTTCCTTGGTCCGCATCGCGCGCGTCTCGCCGGTGTCCGGATCGAACAGCACCGTGGCCTGCTGGATCTCGCGGCCGTCCTCGATCTCGGCGATCTGCCAGCGCACCTCGTATTCGATGGCCTGTTGCAGGAAACGGAACGAGTTCAGGTTCTTGATCTCGCGGCGCGTGCCGAGCTTGTCGCTGCCGACCGGCCGCACCGACACGTTGGCGTCGCAGCGGAAGCTGCCTTCCTGCATGTTGCCGTCGCAGATGCCCAGCCACACCACCAGCGAATGCAGCGCGCGCGCATAGGCGACCGCCTCGGCGGCGCTGCGCATGTCGGGCTCGGTGACGATCTCGAGCAGCGGCGTGCCGGCGCGGTTCAGGTCGATGCCGGTCATGCCGGCGAAGTCCTCGTGCAGCGACTTGCCCGCGTCCTCCTCGAGGTGGGCGCGGGTCAGCTGCACGGTCTTCTCGTAGAACTCGCCCTTGCGGCCCTCCACCTGGAAGGTCAGGCTGCCGCCCTGCACCACCGGAATTTCGTACTGGCTGATCTGGTAGCCCTTGGGCAGGTCCGGGTAGAAGTAATTCTTGCGCGCGAACACGCTATGCGGCGCGACATGGGCGCCGATCGCCAGGCCGAACTGGATCGCACGTTCGACCGCGGCCTTGTTCAGCACCGGCAGCGTGCCGGGCAGCGCCAGATCGACCGGGCAGGCCTGGGTATTGGGCGCCGCGCCGAACGCGGTGGAGGCGCCGGAAAAAATCTTCGAGGCCGTCGATAGCTGCGTATGCGTTTCGAGGCCGATCACCACTTCCCATTGCATGGCGGTATTCCTGTTGGTTCCTTGCGGCGGCGCCGGCATGGGCCGCGCCGCCGTTTGCTTTCGCGTTCTGCGTTGTGCGTTCCGCGTTCTGCGTTGTGTCGCTGTGCGTTTCGTCGCTGTGCGTTCCGTCGCTGCGGGTTCTGCCGCGCGCTATTGCGTGCGCGCGCAGGTGCCGGTGCCCGGTTCGAACATGACCGGCCACGCCTCTTCGTAGATGCCCGGCGTGCAGCGGCTCTGGCAATTGGCATGCGCCAGCGTGACGCGGCGCGGGTCCTGCCAGACCAGCAGCTTGCACGCGCTGCCGTCGCGCGCGGCCAGCTCGATATGCGGCTTGCGGCGGGTCTGGCGGAACTCGGCCAGGTCGAAGCTGCACGAGCCGCGCTTGCCGACCCACAGCTTCCACGACAGCTGCTGCACGTTGTTGTCCGACACGCGCAGCTGCGCGTCCTCGCGGAAACCGTCCTCCTCGGTGCGGCGGCAGTCGCCGGCCAGGTCGATATCGCGATCGGCGATCGGCGTCGGACCGCCGATGCGCGGCAGCGGAATGCAGCCGGCCAGCGCGGCCAGCAGCACGGCGGTCAAGCCCAGGCGGCCGGCCGAAAGACCGGCGGACGGACGGCGGGACGGGCGGGTCGAAAGCAGCGCGTTCATGGTCATGCCTGCGAAGGCTGGCGCAGATGCCAGTCGGTAGCCTGCTGGAAGGCGTGCGCGGTCTGCAGCAGCTGCGCCTCGCCGAAGTAGTTGCCGATCATCTGCAGGCCGACCGGCATGCCGCCCTCGCCGAAGCCGCAGGGCACGCTCATGCCGGGCAGGCCGGCCAGGCTGGTCGACAGCGTGAAGATGTCGGCCAGGTACATCTGCACCGGATCGGCGCTCTTCTCGCCGAGCTTCCACGCCACCGTCGGCGCGACCGGTCCCATGATCACGTCGCATTCGCCGAAGGCGCGCTGGAAGTCGTCCGCGATGATGCGACGGATCTTCTGCGCCTGCAGGTAGTAGGCGTCGTAGTAGCCGTGCGACAGCACATAGGTGCCGACCAGGATGCGGCGCTTGACCTCCCAGCCGAAGCCCTCGGCGCGGGTCTTCTTGTACATGTCGAGCAGGTCGCGGTACTCGGCGGCGCGGTGGCCGTAGCGCGCGCCATCAAAGCGCGACAGGTTCGACGACGCCTCGGCCGGCGCGATCACGTAGTAGACCGGGATCGACAGTTCGGTCTTCGGCAGCGACACCTCGACCAGCGTCGCGCCGAGCTTCTCGTATTCGCGCAGCGCGGCGCGCACCGCGGCCTCGACATCGGCCGACAGTCCGGCGCCGAAGTACTCGCGCGGCAGGCCGATGCGCAGGCCGGCCAGCGGCTGGCTGGCGCTGGCCCCGCCGCGCGGCTGGCCCAGCAGCCGCGTGAAGTCCTCGTCCACGCCGCCCTGGGCCGGCGTCAGCGAGGTCGAATCGCGCTCGTCGAACCCGGCCATCGCATTGAGCAGCAGCGCGCAGTCCTCGGCGCTGCGCGCCATCGGGCCGGCCTGGTCCAGCGACGAGGCGAACGCGATCATGCCGAAGCGCGACACGCGGCCGTAGGTCGGCTTGATGCCGGTGATGCCCGAGAACGCGGCCGGCTGGCGGATCGAGCCGCCGGTGTCGGTGCCGGTGGCGGCCGGCGCGAGGCCCGCGGCGACCGCCGCGGCCGAGCCACCCGACGAGCCGCCGGGCACGCGCGACGCGTCCCACGGGTTGCGCACCGGGCCGAAGTGCGAGTTCTCGTTGGACGAGCCCATCGCGAATTCGTCCATATTGGTCTTGCCCAGCGTCACCATGCCGGCGGCGGCCAGCCGCTCGACCACGGTGGCGTCGAACGGACTCTCGTAGTCGGCCAGCATGCGCGAGCCGGCGGTCGAGCGCCAGCCGCGCGTGACGAACACGTCCTTGTGGGCGATCGGCACGCCGGTCAGCGGAACGGCCTCGCCGCGCGCGCGGCGTTCGTCGGCGGCGCGGGCCTGGGCCAGCGTCAGTTCGGCGTCGACATGGACATAGGCGTTCAGCGCGCCGGCCTGCTCGATGCGGGCCAGATAGTCACGCGCCAGTTCTTCGGCCGACACCGCGCCGGCGGCGAGCGCGTCGGCGATCTGGCGCAGCGAGGTCACGGTCGAGCCGACCGGGAAGGAGGAAGCGGAAGAAGACATGGAGTGTCGGAAAAGCTTCGGAGAACGGCCGGCGGGGCATGGGCGCCGCCGGCGGATCGATTCGGAAGATGCCACCTTGGCGTATCGGTACGTCGATACGGAAATTTCGGGCGACGTCGGCGGGCCGGGTGCGGGACCGTTATCGGGACCTTATCGGGGCCGTTATCGGGAACGTTATTCGATCACCTTCGGCACCAGATACAGGCCGGCCTCGGTGGCCGGCGCGGGACGCTGGTAGTCATCGCGCCGGTTCGGCTCGGTGACGACGTCGTCGCGCAGGCGCTGCTGCATCTCGCGGACCGCCGACAGCGGATGCGCCAGCGGCGCGACGCCGCTGGTGTCCACCGCCTGCATCTGCTCGACCAGCGAGAAGAATTGATTCAGTTGCCCGAGCGTCTGGCCGGCTTCTTCATCGCTGATGTCGATGCGGGCAAGATGGGCGATGCGCTTGACGTCGGTTAGCTCGAGTGCCATGGCGTGGGTGCGAGGAATTCCAGAGGGCCCGGCAGTCCGGCGCAAGGCCGGAACGAAGCCGGGAGAAGGACGACCGTGCGGACAGCGTCGGGAGCGCCGGACCGGGCCAGGCGGGCGTGCCTTGGGCGGCGCCGCGTCCGGACCGCTGTCGGGCAGTTGCCGGGCCATTGCCGGGCCGTTGCCGCGTCGACATCGGCCTGGGGAAAGTGCCGCGCGCGACGCCCCACAATCGTCAGAATTACAGGTTTTTTCAGGGCAATTTGCCGCCGAAACACGCGGAATTATAAGGTATCATTCCGTTTTGCCGCCGCCCCTGGCGGCGCCTTCGCCGCTTGGACCCAGCGTCCGGCCGCTGAAGGACGCCGGACCCGACTGCCCGCGGGGCCCGGACCAGGATCCTCCGATTAGACCGACTCGCCGCTGCCCCCTTGTGGGTGCCGGGTCTGTGGCGCCCGGACCGCCGTCCGGCCATCCGCCAAATGAAGTTTGGCGAACTTTCTGGCGCCGTCTAATCAAAGGTTCCCGTGGGAATGCGTTCCGCCGGCCCGGCGGGCGAAATCCCTCAGGACTGTCGCGGTTCGCCTGGCGCACCGCAACGGCATGGGCGGGACCGTGGATGCGCGGAAGGACGCGCGCCGTTTCCATCGAAGACATATGAATATCGCGGCCGGCGCCAAGGACTGGCGCCGGCCGCTTCGCATACCTGCGAACCCACCAGAAAACAGGACTCCTGATGTTCGGATTTCTCCGCAGCTACTTTTCCAACGATCTCGCGATCGACCTCGGCACCGCCAACACGCTGATCTACATGCGTGACAAGGGCATCGTGCTGGACGAACCGTCGGTGGTCGCGATCCACCTGGGCGGCGGCCCGAACGCCAAGAAGACCATTCAGGCAGTCGGCAAGGAAGCCAAGCAGATGCTGGGCAAGGTGCCGGGCAACATCGAGGCGATCCGCCCGATGAAGGACGGCGTGATCGCCGACTTCACCGTCACCGAGCAGATGCTCAAGCAGTTCATCAAGATGGTGCACGACAGCAAGCTGCTGCGTCCGTCGCCGCGCATCATCATCTGCGTGCCGTGCGGTTCGACCCAGGTCGAGCGCCGCGCGATCCGCGAGTCGGCGCTGGGCGCCGGCGCCTCGCAGGTCTACCTGATCGAGGAACCGATGGCCGCCGCGATCGGCGCCGGCCTGCCGGTGTCGGAGCCGTCGGGCTCTATGGTCGTCGATATCGGCGGCGGCACCACCGAGGTCGGCATCATCTCGCTGGGCGGCATGGTCTACAAGGGCTCGGTGCGCGTCGGCGGCGACAAGTTCGACGAGGCCATCGTCAACTACATCCGCCGCAACTACGGCATGCTGATCGGCGAGCAGACCGCCGAAGCCATCAAGAAGGAAATCGGCTCGGCCTTCCCGGGTTCGGAAGTGCGCGAGATGGAGGTCAAGGGCCGCAACCTGTCCGAGGGCATCCCGCGCGCGTTCACGGTCTCGTCCAACGAGATCCTGGAAGCGCTGACCGATCCGCTGAACCAGATCGTCTCCACCGTGAAGATCGGCCTGGAGCAGACCCCGCCGGAACTGGGCGCCGACATCGCCGAGCGCGGCATCACGCTGACCGGCGGCGGCGCGCTGCTGCGCGACCTGGACCGCCTGCTGGCCGAGGAAACCGGCCTGCCGGTGCTGGTGGCCGAGGATCCGTTGACCTGCGTGGTGCGCGGCTCGGGCATGGCCCTGGAGCGCATGGACAAGCTCGGCAGCATCTTCGCCTACGAGTAAGCCGGTCCGGCAAAAGGATCGTTCCCGTGGCGAAGCGCGCCCTGCCCGCACCGCTGGCCCAGGCCGGCCACGGGCAGGTCCGCCGCCGCGCCACCCTGGCCAAGCCGGCCGCCGCCTGCCGGCGGCCCGCGCGACTCCGCCAATTCCGGTCCGCCCCCGGACGCCCGAGCGCGGCGTGCCGGCGATGCGGACCGCCACCGCCTGCGTACGGCTAAATGGATTACACGCCGCCACCGCTATTCAAGCAGGGCACGTCCGCGTTCGCGCGCCTGGTCATCTTCGTGACGATGGCGCTGGTGCTGCTGGTCGTCGACGCCCGCTTCGATGCGCTGTCCACGGTCCGGCAGGTCGCCGCCACCGTGCTGATGCCGGTCGAGCGCGCCGTGCTGGTGCCGCGCGACATGGCGCGCGCCGCGTTCGACTATCTGCAGTCGTCCGCCGCGCTGGCCAGCGAGAACCGCGAGCTGCGGCGGCGCGCGGTGGCGCAGGCCGACGACGCGCTGCGCCAGGCCCAGCTCGAGGCCGAGAACCGCCAGCTGCGCAAGCTGCTGGACCTGAAGGAGCAATCGGCCACGCCGGTCACGGCGGCCGAGGTGCTGTACGACGCGCGCGATCCGTACAGCCAGCGCATCGTGATCGACCGCGGCAGCCAGCACGACGTGCGGGCCGGCTATCCGGTGATCGACGATCGCGGCGTGGTCGGCCAGGTCACGCGCGTGACGCCGTTCCAGTCCGAAGTCACGCTGCTGACAGACAAGGACCAGGCGATCCCGGTGCAGGTGGTACGCAACGGCCTGCGCAGCATTGCCTTCGGTGGCGGCAAGGCCGGCATGCTGGACCTGCGCTTCATGGCGGCGTCGGCCGATCTGCAGCAGGGCGACCTGCTGGTGACCTCGGGCCTGGACGGGGTCTATCCGGCCGGGTTGCCGGTCGCGCGCATCGTGCAGATCGAACGCAAGGCCGATACCGCGTTCTCGCGCGTCTACTGCGAGCCGGTCGCGGGCGTGCGTTCGCACCGCCAGCTGCTGGTGGTGCGCTACGAGGCCGAGAAGCCCTCGCGCGACCTGCCGGCCGGCGACGACGGCAAGAACGCGGGCAAGGCAGGCAAGACGGACAAGGCAGGCAAGGCCTCGAAAGCCGACAAGCCCGAGAAAGCCGACAAGGCGGAAAAAACCGAGAAGGCGCCCAAGCCCAAGGCGGACGCCGCGGCTACGGCCGCCACAGTTGCTACGGTCGCCGCGGCGCCCGCGGCCGCGCCGAGCCAGGAGCAGAAGCGGTGACCCATCCCCAATACCTGCTGCGGCCGGTCAACCCGGCCTTCATCGCGCTGACCTTCGTGCTGGCGTTCCTGTTCAACCTGCTGCCGTGGGGCGACATCCTGTGGGTGCCGGACATGGTGGCGCTGGTGCTGGTGTTCTGGAACATCCACCAGCCGCGCAAGGTCGGCATGGGCGTGGCCTTCGTGCTGGGCCTGCTGATGGACGTGCACGATGCCCGCCTGCTCGGCGAGCACGCGATGGCCTACACGCTGCTGGCCTACTTCGCCATCACGATCCACCGCCGCGTGCTGTGGTTCAGCGTCTATACGCAGGCACTGCACGTGCTGCCGCTGCTGTTCATCGCGCATGCGGTACCGGTGGTGATCCGGCTGCTGATGGGCGCGCCGCTGCCCGGCTGGCCGTTGCTGGTCGCGCCCGGCATCGAGGCGCTGCTGTGGCCGCTGGCCACCGGCCTGCTGCTGGCGCCGCAGCGCCGCTCCATCGACGTCGACGAAACCCGGCCGATCTGACGGCATGGCACTCCGCTCGCAGCCTCTCTCCGTGCCCCGACCGCCCGTCCCCGCAGCACCATGACCGAAATCCGCAACGTCGAACTCGAGCTCGGCCGCTTCCGCCTTCGCGTGGCGGCCGCGGCGCTGTTCGCCGTGATCCTGTTCGGCCTGCTGTTCCTGCGCTTCTTCTGGCTGCAGTGGTACAAGCACGACCAGTATTCGGCCAAGGCCGAGGACAACCGCATCTCGGTGGCGCCGATCGAGCCGAACCGCGGCATCATCATGGACCGCAACGGCATCGTGCTGGCGCGCAACTATTCGGCCTACACGCTGGAGATCACGCCGTCCAAGCTGACGCAGTCGCTGGATGACACCATCGATGAACTGTCCGAACTGATCGACATCCAGCCGCGCGACCGCCGCCGCTTCCGCCGGCTGATGGAAGAGTCGCGCAGCTTCGAGAGCCTGCCGATCCGCAGCCAGCTCAGCGACGAGGAGGTGGCGCGCTTCTCCGCGCAGCGCTTCCGCTTCCCCGGCGTCGACGTGCGCGCGCGGCTGTTCCGCCAATATCCGATGGGCGAATCGGCCTCGCACGTGGTCGGCTACATCGGCCGCATCTCGCAGCGCGACCAGCAGCGCATCGAGGCGATGGACGTGGCCAACGACGCCAATCCGGCCAACTACGACCCGCGCAAGGATGCCGACAACTACAAGGGCACCAACTACATCGGCAAAGTCGGCATCGAGCAGAGCTACGAGACCGAGCTGCACGGGCTGACCGGCATCGAGGAAGTCGAGGTCAGCGCCGGCGGGCGGCCGATCCGCACGCTGTCGACCGCGCCGGCGACGCCGGGCAACAACCTGATCCTGTCCCTCGACATCCGGCTGCAGCAGCTGGCCGAGGCGCTATTCGGCGACCGCCGCGGCGCGCTGGTGGCGATCGAGCCGGCCACCGGCGACATCCTGGCTTTCGTCTCCAAGCCGACCTTCGACCCGAACCTGTTCGTCGAGGGCATCGACACCGCGACGTGGAACGAGCTGAACAATTCGCCGGACAAGCCGCTGCTGAACCGCCCGCTGCGCGGCACCTATCCGCCGGGCTCGACCTACAAGCCGTTCATGGCGCTGGCGGCGCTGGCGACCGGCAAGCGCACCGCCAACTGGGGCATGCACGATCCCGGCTTCTTCACGCTGGGCAACCATACCTTCCGCGACGACAAGCCGGGCGGCCACGGCTGGGTCGACATGTACAGCTCGATCGTGGCCTCGTGCGACACCTACTACTACGCGCTGGCGCGCGACATGGGCGTCAACGCGATCCACGACTTCATGAAGCCGCTCGGCTTCGGCCAGCTGACCGGCATCGACATCGAGGGCGAGAGCCGCGGCATCCTGCCGTCGACCGACTGGAAGCGGCGCGCCTACCGCAAGCCCGAGCAGCAGCGTTGGTATGACGGCGAAACGATCTCGCTGGGGATCGGCCAGGGCTACAACAGCTTCACGATCCTGCAGCTGGCGCACGCGACCTCGATCCTGGTCAACAACGGCGTCGTGATGAAGCCCCACCTGGTCAAGGCGGTCGAGGACGCGGTCACCCGGCAGCGCCGCCTGACGGTGCCGAAGGAAAGCTATCGCCTGCCGTTCAAGCAGTCCGATATCGACGTGATCAAGCGCGCGATGGTCGGCGTCACGCATTCGGGCACCGCGGCGCGCGTGTTCGCCGGCGCCGCCTACGAGTCGGCCGGCAAGACCGGCACCGCGCAGACCTTCTCGCTGAGCAAGGGCGAGAAGTACAACCACCACGCGCTGGCCGAGCACAAGCGCGACCATGCGCTGTACACCGCGTTCGCGCCGGCCGACAAGCCGAAGATCGCGCTGGCGCTGATCGTCGAGAACGCCGGCTTCGGCGCGCAGCACGCCGCGCCGATCGCGCGCAAGGTGATGGACTACTACCTGCTGGGCAAATGGCCCGCCGAGCTGGCCGAGATCGCGCCGCCGGCCGCCGAGCGCGCGCACGGGCTGCCGCCGGTCGATACGCCGAGCGTCTTTACCACCGGCCATACCGCCAGCATCGCCAGCGCGACCGCGATGGGCAACACGCTGGCCAACGAGGACGCGCAAGGCGAGCCGGGCGGCAAGGACGAAGGCGCCAAGGGCACCAGGAATGGCGGCGGCAGCAACGGCAACCAGGACGGCGCCAGTGCGGTAGCCGCCGCGCCGACCATCGATCCGCAGGCGATCGCGCCCGCCTCGGCGCCGCTGACGCTGGGGGACCGCATGCGCCAGGCGCTCGGCCACAGCAAGCCGCCGCATGACGGCGCGCCGCCGGCTCCGCCTTCGCCATCCGCCCCGGCCGCACCGGGTGCACCGGGCGAGCGCAAGACGCGCCCCGCCACGCCGCCCGCCGCGCCGGGCCCCGCACCGTCTCCCGCATCCCGCACCCGGCAGGCCGCCGCGGCGCCGGGCGCCAACGTCACGCATTGAAGGAGGCGCAGATGGATCGCAGACGCGCCCTGTCCCTGATCAAGACCGCGCTGACCGGCTTCGACAAGCCGCTCGCGCTGATCGTCTTCCTGTTGTTCGCCACCGGCATCGTGGCGCTGTACTCGGCGTCGATCGACGTGCCGGGCCGCGTCGAGGACCAGCTGCGCAATATCCTGCTGTCTTACGCGGTGATGTGGGTGATCGCCTATCTGCCCACGCAGACGCTGATGCGGGTCGCGGTGCCGCTCTATACGGTCGGCGTCGCACTGCTGATCGCGGTGGCGATGTTCGGGCTGATCCGCAAGGGCGCGCGCCGCTGGCTCAATGTCGGCATCGTGATCCAGCCCTCCGAGCTGATGAAGATCGCGATGCCGCTGATGCTGGCCTGGTACTTCCAGAAGCGCGAAAGCGCGTTGCGCTGGTTCGACTTCATCGTCGCCGGCCTGCTGCTGGCGGTGCCGGTGGGCCTGATCGCCAAGCAGCCCGACCTGGGCACCGCGCTGCTGGTGCTGGCCGCCGGCATGTACGTGATCTACTTCGCCGGCCTGTCGTGGAAGCTGATCCTGCCGGCACTGGCGATCCTGGTCACGCTGATTTCCGGGCTGCTGTTCTTCGAGCACGACATGTGCGCGCCGGGCGTCAACTGGCCGGTGCTGCACGACTACCAGCAGCACCGGGTCTGCACGCTGCTCGATCCGACCACCGATCCGCTCGGCAAGGGCTTCCACACCATCCAGTCGATCATCGCGATCGGCTCGGGCGGCCTGATGGGCAAGGGCTGGCTCAAGGGCACGCAGACCCACCTCGAGTTCATTCCGGAGAAGCACACCGACTTCATCTTCGCGGTCTACTCCGAGGAATTCGGCCTGGTCGGCAATGCGGTGCTGCTGGTTCTGTACCTGCTGCTGATCTTCCGCGGGCTCTATATCGCCGCCAATGCGCCGACGCACTTCTCGCGGCTGCTGGCCGGCGCGGTGACGCTGATCTTCTTCACCTATGCCTTCGTCAACATGGGCATGGTCAGCGGCATCCTGCCGATCGTCGGCGTGCCGCTGCCGCTGATCAGCTACGGCGGCACCGCGCTGGTCACGCTCGGCATGGGGATCGGCATCCTGATGAACATCTCGCGGCAGAAGCGGCTGATTCAGACTTGAAGCACGCCGCGCGCTTGCCGGCTCGCCTGTCCGCTACATCGTCGGCGTGCGCGATCTGACGGTCTGCTCCAGCAGCGAGCGCAGCTTGGCCAGCGCGCCGGGATCGCCACGCGCCGCGGCCCTGGCGTACCAGATCTTGGCCTGCTCGATATCGCGCTCCACCACCCCCGGCTCGCCGCGCTCGTAGAAGCTGGCGACGATGTACTGCGCCCCGCCGTCGCCCGCGGTCGCGGCCCGCGTGTACCACTCGAAGGCCTTGGCGTAATCGCGCGGCACCCCGCGGCCGATGAAGTAATTGGTCGCCAGCGCGACCTGCGCCTGGATATGTCCGCCCTGGCTGGCGCGCTGATACCAGCGGTTGGCCTCTTCCAGCGACTTGGGCACCAGGTCGCCGCGCTCATGCAATTCGCCCCAGGTGAATTGGGCATGCGTCATCTCGTTGTCCGCCGCCTTCTTCAGCCAGACCAGCGCCTCCTGGGGCTTGGACGCCGTGCCGTCGCCGCGCAGCAGCATCATCGCGTAATTGAACTGCGCCAGCCGGTTGCCCCGCCGCGCCGCCTCCGCGAAGTCGCGCAGCGCGCTCTCGAAAGCGCCCGCCTCGTAGGCGGCCACCGCCTGCCGGGTCAACGTCTCCGCGGGCTGCGGCGGCCGGGGTGCCGCCATCGCGGTCTGCCAACCGCCCAGCAGGATCAGGATGCAGGCGGCGTGGCGGACGAGGCGGCGAACGGTCGGCATGGCGGACTCCCAGCGAGGTCGGGCTTTCCAGCCAGTGTAGGAGTCGGTGCGAAGGGGCGATAGGCTGCGGCGCGGCAGGCGCGAGGCCGGATTGTCGAGTGAATCGGGCGCTCCGGGGCCGCGCCGGACTATTCCGCGGACAAATATGGAGCGATGCTTATCCAACGCCTCCATTCGTCGATGGGATGGTTTGCCCGCCCCTGCCGGCGTCGCCGCACCGGGGCCGCAAACCGTGCATGCCGCTTCGGACGCTCTAGAATGACGCGGCCGCGCACGTTGCGCGCAGCCGCCTGACGCGTCCCGACACGAACCCATCGCCCGCCTCCCCATGCATATCCGTTGGCTCGAAGACTTTGTATGCCTGGCCGAGGCCGGCAGCCTCGCCCGCGCCGCCGAACTGCGCAATGTCACCCCGCCCGCGTTCGGCCGCCGCATGCAGGCGGTCGAGGTGTGGGCCGGCGCGCCGCTGATCGATCGCAGCGTGTTCCCGGTCCGGCTGACCGCCGAGGGCCGGCAGTTTCTGGAGGCGGCGCAGTCGGCGCTGCACACGCTCGAGGAAACGCGGCTGGCGCTGCGGGCGGCCCACCGCGTCGACGCCAGCACCGTGGTGATCGCCACCGGCAAGACGCTGTCGCGCTCGCTGGTGCCGGCCTGGCTGGCGGGACTGCGCCAGGCGCTGCGGCACGATCCGGTGGCCGCGGGCTTTCGCACCCGGCTGTCGACCTTCGCCATGCACGACGCGCTGGCGATGTTCACCGAGGGCGATGCCGATTTCCTGCTGTGCTACAGCCCACCGGACCTGCCGGTGCGGCTGGACGAGGCGCGCTATCAGTTCCATCCGGTCGGGGTCGAGCGGCTGGTCTGCGTCGCCGCCGCCGATGCCGCGGGCGGGCCGTGCTTCCGACTGCCCGGGCGTGGCAAGAGCGGCGCGCCGGTGCCGACGATCGCCTATGCGGAAACCCTGACGATGGGCCGCATGGTCAATCAGGAGATCGCCCGGCGCAAACTGGCCGGCCGCCTGGACGTGGTGGCGGTCTGCGACTTCGCCGAATCGGTGCACGAGATGGTGCGCCAGCGCATGGGCCTGGCCTGGCTGCCGGCCCGGCTGATCGCCGACGACCTGCACGCGGGCCGGCTGGTGCGCGCCGATATCGGCAGCGTGGCGGAGGCCGGGACGGAGGGTGGCCAACAGGGCGGCCAGCACGGCGGTCAGCCGGGCGGCAATCGCGATCTGGTGCTGCAGATCCGGCTCTACCGTCCGCGCGCGCCGATGCGTCAGCTGGCCGAGGCGTTCTGGCGCGCCGCGACGGCGTGATGCCGCTGGCGGCGGAGGCGATGCCGCGCCGCCTTGCCGAGCCGCTTGCCTGCCCTTCGCCTGCCCTTCGCCTGCCCCTTGCCTGCCCCTGCCCGGTCCGTGATAGGCCCCTTGCCACAAGCCTTGCCGATCCGGCAATCGCCATTGCCAAACCCGCATGCGCGGACACGGCGCCGCTCCCTAACATCGCGCCATACCACATCGATAACACATAGACACGGGAGCGTTGCCATGAAGATCTCGCTGCGGACTGCCACCGCCGCCACCTTGCTGTTTTCCGCCGCCTCGGCGATGTCGCTGCTGCCTGCCGGCGCCGCGCGCGCCAGCGAATGGCCCGCCAAGCCGATCACGCTGGTGGTCGGCTACACGGCCGGCGGCAGCGTCGACCTGGTGGCGCGCACCATCGCGCCCGAGCTCGGCAAGCGGCTGGGCCAGAGCGTGGTGATCGAGAACCTCGGCGGTGCCGGCGGCACCATCGGCGCGGCGCGCGTGGTCAAGGCCGAGGCCGATGGCTACACGCTGCTGATGGGCTCGGGCAGCGAGGTGTCGATCGCGCGCGTGACCAATCCGGCGGTCCGCTACGACGGCGAGAAGGATTTGGCGCCGATCACCTTCGTCGGCACGCAGCCGATGGTGCTGGTCGGCAAGCCGACGCTGCCGGCGCGCAATGCCGCCGAACTGATCGCGCTGGCCAAGGCCCAGCCGGACAAGCTGGCCTACGCCTCGTCGGGCGTCGGCACGCCGCTGAACCTGGCCGGCGAGCTGATCAAGCAGCAGGGCAAGGTCGGTATCACGCACGTGCCGTACAAGGGCGCTTCCGCGATGGCGACGGACCTGCTGGGCGGCCAGATCGATCTGGCGGTAATGGTGCTGTCGTCCGCGCTGCCGCATATCCAGGCCGGACGGGTCAAGGCCTATGGCGTGACCGAAGCCAAGCGCGCCGCGGTGGCACCGGAGGTGCCGGCGCTGGCGGAGACGCCCGCGCTGAAGGGCGTCGACATGGGCGTCTGGTTCGGCCTGATGGCACCGAAGGCCACGCCGCGCGCTGTGGTGGATCGGCTCAACAACGAGATGCAGGCCGTGCTGGCGATGCCGGAGGTCCGCAAGAAGCTGGCCGAGGCCGGCGTCGAGGTCGCGCCCGCCAATCCGGCGCAGTTCGCCGCCTTCGTCAAGCGCGAGACCGCCAAATACCGCACCATCGTGCAGGCGGCCGGCATCCAGCAATAACAGGGACGTTATGAACACGATGACCACGCTCGACGCCTATCCGGTCGAAGTCGCATTTCCCGATATCCGCCCGTATGCCGACGGCAATACCGGCGTCGCCTATGTCCATCATTTCGACAGCGGCGTGCCGGGCCCGCACGTGATGATCAACGCGCTGACCCATGGCAACGAGGTCTGCGGCGCGATCGTCGTCAAGGAGCTGCTGGACCTCGGGCTCAAGCCGCGCCGCGGGCAGCTGACGCTGGCGTTCGCCAACGTCGACGCCTATCACCGCTTCGATCCGGCAAAGCCCGACGCCTCGCGCTTCGTCGACCAGGACTTCAACCGCGTCTGGACCGCCGCGGTGCTCGACGACGCGTCGCGCGACTCGTCCGAACTGCGGCGCGCGCGCGAGATGCGCCCGCTGATCGATCGCGTCGACCTGCTGCTGGACCTGCATTCGATGCACGAGAAGAGCCTGCCGCTGATCGTGTCGGGCCCGCTCGACAAGGGCGTGGCGCTGGCGCGCGCGCTCGGCGCTCCGGCGCATGTGATCGTCGACGAAGGCCATCCGGAAGGCCGTCGCATGCGCGACTACGCCGGCTTTGGCGATCAGGACAGCCCGAAGAATGCGCTGCTGATCGAATGTGGCCAGCATTGGGAGGCATCGTCGGTCGCGGTGGCGCGCGACAGCACGGCGCGCTTCCTGCTGACCGCCGGCATCGTCGACAGCGGCGACCTGCCTGCCGGCTGGCTGTCGGCGCCGGTCGCGCCGCAGCGCGTGGTGCGCGTCACCGAGCCGGTGGTGGCCACCAGCATGAATTTCCGCTTCGCCGGCCCCTATACCGGCCTGGAGACCTTCTCCGAGCCCGGCACCGTGATCGGGTGGAACGACGGCGCGCCGGTGGTGACGCCGTATCCCGACTGCGTGCTGGTGATGCCGTCGCTGCGCCAGCTGCGTCCTGGCGTGACGGTGGTTCGGCTGGGACAGCTGCTGGCTTGATCCTGCGCGGCAAAGATGCCCCCGAAGAGCATCGCCGCGCCCTTATCGTGTCTTGAAGACGGCGTCGAGCGATCCCGCCGTCAGCAGCCGCCCGCTCCATCGCCGGATGTCGGCGGCCTGCGCCGCGTTCAGCTTGGCAACGATATCGGCCGGCAGCGGCCCGAAGCGGCGGGCCAGCAGTTGCTGCAGCACTCGCGCGGCGCCTTCCTGCCGGCCCTTTGCGAGTCCTCGCTTCTCCCCCTTTTTCTCCCCTTTTTTCTCCCCCTTCTGCATGCCCCTCTGCTCGTGCTGGGCTGCCCACTCGTCCATACGTTGTGCCAGTGACATTTCCAGTTCCTCCAGATCGCAGACCCGTGGCAGCGCGAGCTTGCCCTTGCGCTGCCTCAACAATACGCTACGCATCCACATCGCCAAAGTTCGCCTGAGTTCCTTGCGCCCATCGATCCAGCGACGGACCTCTCGAATCACGCGGACAAGACTCCGCTCACTCTTTAGCCGATTGAAACGCATCACGGCGGCCACCAAATTTCGCCGCCGCGAAAGCTGGGCTTCCGTGTACTGGCTCTCGTCGATCAGGTGATAGCGAAAACGTGGAACCGGCAAGTCCGCATCGTGAACGATCAGCCTTTCGACATCCACTGGCGCTCGCCATTTCGTTTCGCCGTTGTACAGCACGATCGGCAACACCGGCGGCAGCAAGCGGCCGGGCAGACATTCCTTGCGCCGGATCAGGTCCTGATACAGAAGCATTAGATAACTCAACACGCGGACCGCCATGAAGGTGTCGACGGTACTCTGGAACTCGATCAGGATGTACAGGTACATCCAATCCTGGCCGGTTCGCACGCGCCAAACCACGTCATCGGCGCGCTCGCGGAAGTCATCGGTCACGTAGCTGCAAGGCATGCGCTCCAGGGTCTTGAAATCGACCTTCCGCCACCATTGCTTCGGCACAAAGTCCTTCAGCAGGTCCCTGACGAATTCGGGACAGGAGTACAACAGTTTGTACGATACGTCGTCGTGCTTGGCCATCATGCCGTCGTGCGAAGGCGCATTGCGCCGAGGCCGTCAGCATGCCGACACAAGCCCTGTGAAGCTGTCGTAAAAGTTGCCGCCCTATGAGTTACTGATTTGTTGCCGGGCGACGGTAATCCCCTCGTAGAAATCGGTGAACACCCTCATCAAGCCCCGGCCAGTTCCGACCGTAAACCAACCCATGACGACGTGACGGAGATCATGCGTCCGCCGTGCGCCATGTGGTGCCGGCAACTTCCTTTTCGCAGGAAACGGACGTGCGCCCCCTTGCCCCCGCCCCCCTTGCTTCGTCGGCTGCCGGCCTTGCCGGTGCCTTGGCTTCCTCCCCTACCGATACCTCGTCCACCAGCCAGCCGTCGCGCCGCTGGCGCCCTGGCGCCGCGCGGATCGGCACGCGGCTCGCGCTGATCGTGCTGGCCGTGCAGGTGCTGGTATTCGGCCTGTTCGCCTGGGTGCTGTCGGACAGCAGCATGCGCCAGCTCGAGGCGCAGCAGCGCGCGGCGATGAGCGCGCAGAACGAGACGCTGCGCGATCTGCTCGGCCAGTTCGACGACACCATGCTGCAGGAGGCGGACCGCTTCCTGCTGAGCTTCGCCGCGGTGGTGCCCGGCCCGTACGCGGTCGATCCCGCCCAGACCATCGAGGTCGCCGGCCAGCCGACGCCACAGTTCAGCAGCGGCGAGGTCGTGCTGAACAACAACTTCGCGCTGCCGGACCGCTTCTTCTCGACCACCGGCGGCACCATCGCCACGGTGTTCGCGCGCCGCGGCGACGACTTCGTGCGCGTGACCACCTCGCTGAAGAAGCAGAACGGCGAGCGCGCGGTCGGCACGCTGCTCGACCGCGCCGGCGGCGCCTATGCCGCGGTGCAGGCCGGGCGTTCGTACCGCGCGCTGACGTGGCTGTTCGGCAAGCCGTACATGAGCAAGTACGAGCCGGTGCGCGATGCCGCCGGCAAGATCGTCGGCGCGCTCTATGTCGGCGTCGATGTCAGCGCCGAGCTGGCGATGCTGAAAAACCGCATCCGCCGCAAATCGATCGGCACCGACGGCCATTTCCTGGTGGTCGACGCCAGGCCCGGTCCCGACCAGGGCAAGCTGCTGGTCGGCCGCCGCCAGGAGGGCACGGTGCAGCTGGACGCCCGCGACGAAGACGGCAAGACCTGGCTGCGCGAGATGATTGCCGCGCGCCAGGGCAGCCTGACGCATCGGATCGCCTTCGACGGCAGCGCCCCGGCGTTGCGCCTGACGGCGTTCGAGACCTATCCCGAATGGCAATGGCTGATCGTCGGCTCGGTGCCGGTCGACAGCCTGCGCGCCGAACTGATCGCGAATCGCAATCGCTTCCTCGCGGCCGGCCTGGCGCTGGCGCTGCTGGTGTCGGCGGGATTCTGGTGGATGCTGCGCCGGATGGTCAGCGCGCCGCTGGCCGATGCGGCAGCGGCCGCGCGCAGCCTGGCCGCCGGGGACCTGACCGCGCGGCTGGACAGCCCGCGCCGCGACGAGATCGGCGAACTGATGCGCGCGATCGACGGCGTCGGCCAGGGCCTGTCCGGCATCGTCGGCACCGTGCGGGCCAGCGCCGATGCGATCGTCGCCAGCACCGGCGAGATCGCCAGCGGCAACGCCGATCTGTCGGCACGCACCGCGAGCCAGGCCAGCAGCCTGGAGCGCACCGCCGCCAGCATCGAGCAGCTGAGCGCGACGGTGCGGCAGAACGCCGATGCCGCCGTGGACGCCGACGCCACCGTGCGCAGCGCCGCCGATGCAGCCCGGCACGGCGGCGGCACCGTCGAGCGTGTGGTGCAGACCATGGACGGCGTGCATCGCAACGCGCAGCAGGTGGTCGACATCATCGGCATGATCGACGGCATCGCCTTCCAGACCAATATCCTGGCGCTGAACGCGGCGGTCGAAGCCGCCCGGGCCGGCGAGCACGGGCGCGGTTTCGCGGTGGTGGCCGGCGAGGTGCGCAGCCTCGCGCAGCGCAGCGCCACCGCGGCAGGCGAGATCAAGGCGCTGATCGAGCGGACGGTCTCCGATCTGCGCGACGGCCACGCAGCGGTGCAGCAGGCCGGCAGCGCGATGGAAGACATCGTGCGCCAGGTCGAAGGCATCGCCACGCGCATGGCGGAAATCAGCGCGTCCTCGCGCGAGCAGGCGCAAGGCATCGCGCAGGTCAGCGACGCGCTGGCCGAGATGGACGGCGTCACGCAGCAGAACGCGGCGCTGGTGGAAGAGGCCGCTGCGGCGGCCGAAAGCCTCGATCAGCGCGCGCAGCAGCTGCGCGAGGCGGTGCAGGCGTTCAGGCTGGCGTAGCGGCGGGGCCGCGGTCGGCGCTGGAGCGCGCCCCGCTGTTCGGACCGGACAGCGGGGCGTCGCGAACCTGCAGGCGGCCCGGGTTCAGGCTGGCGTAGCGGGGCTTGGGCTCGCCCCGCTGTTCGGCTCGGACAGCGGAGGATTGCGATCCCGCGCCTCCGGATGCGGCAGTCGGCCCGGGAACAGCTGGTCGACCAGCTCGTCGATCTTCTGCGCCGGGTCGATCAGGTGGCTCAGGTTGACGCCGCCCTGGCTGCGCCGCGCATCGTAGACCGCCTTGCCGACGCGCTCGCCCCGGCGATAGACGGTGATGTCGGCGGTCGCCAGGAAGGTGCGCCAGTACGACTGCGAGGTGGCCGCATAGGTCGCCGTCAGCGTACAGGCCGCCACCGACGATCCCGGCGGCAGCAGCCTGGCTTCGAAGCCACGGCGCTGCAGCGATTGCAGCAGCGTCGCCGCGAACGGCGCGCGTCCGGCGGGGCTGTCGATCACGCAGAACGATGCGCCCAGGTCCGGATCGATGCGGACCATCGCCGCGATCGGGTCGGCCGGCGGTGCCGCTTCGGCCGGGCTGACCGACTGGTAGGTCGCGCAACCTGTGGTCAGCGCCGTCAACGCGGACAGCATCAGCACGCCGGCACGGGCGAACGAAACGGGAGCGAACGAAACGGGGCTGGACGAAACGGCGAACGCGGCGCGGCCGCGGCGTGGCAGGGCGGAAGTCATGGCGGTTCCCCTCAGGGTCCGGTTGGTGCGATAGCGCGATGGCAGGCTTTCTCCCGCCGGCATCGCGGCGCGCGCATGGCGGGGTCTCTGCCGGTTAACGGCGACCCGGTGCGAGATCTGTAGACGCAATCTGGTCCGGGCTCCATGGGCGCGCGCACACGATGGTGCGCGATTTTGGGCGGGAATTCCGCATAGCAGAATTTCGCGGTGGCCGATTATCGCCAACCTCTTTTCCGGGTCCTCGTTTACGCCCTTGTCCCGCGCGTCGCTCGGCCTGTAGATTCTGCTTTGCAGAATCACATGCCACAAAAAACAATGCGCCCCGCCCGCGCGGCGGCGACATCGAGAGGGGACACTTGTGAAGAAGCTGTTGATCGCCAATCGCGGCGAGATCGCGCTGCGCGTGCAACGCGCGGCCCGCGATCTGGGCATCGCCACCGTCGCCGTCTACGCACGCGACGACGCCAATAGCCGCCACCGCCTGCTGGCCGACGAGGCGGTCGCGCTCGACGGCGAAGGCCCCGCCGCCTACCTCGACATCCCCGCCATCCTTGCCGCCGCACGCCGCACCGGCTGCGACGCGGTCCATCCCGGCTACGGCTTTCTCAGCGAACGCGCCGACTTTGCGCAGGCCTGCGCCGAGGCCGACCTGGTCTTCGTCGGCCCCACGGTCGACCAGCTTGCGCTGTTCGGCGACAAGGGCCGCGCGCTGGCGCTGGCGCGCGAATGCGGCGTGCCGGTGATGCCGGCCACCGAGGGCGTCGCCACGCTCGAAGCGGTCACCGCCTTCTTCGACGAACAGCACGGCGCCGGCATCGTGCTGAAGGCGGTCGGCGGCGGCGGCGGTCGCGGCATGCGCGTGGTGCGCGAGCGCGACGCGCTGGCCGAGGCCTATGCGCGCTGCCGTTCCGAGGCGCGCTCGGCCTTCGGCATCGACGCGGTCTATGCCGAGCGGCTGGTCGTGCGCGCGCGCCATATCGAAGTGCAGATCGCCGGCGATGGCACCGACGTGATCGCCCTCGGCGAGCGCGACTGCACGCTGCAGCGGCGCTTTCAGAAGCTGGTCGAGATCGCGCCGAGCCCGGCGCTGGACCCGGGGCTGCGCGAACGCATCGTCGAGGCGGCCCGTACGCTGGCACGCCGCAGCGGCTACCGCAGCCTCGGCACCTTCGAATTTCTGGTGGAGGAAGCCGAGCCCGACGGCGCGGACGCTCGCGATGTCGCACGCCAGCCCTTCGTCTTCATCGAGGCCAACCCGCGCCTGCAGGTCGAGCACACCATCACCGAGCAGGTCACCGGCGTCGATCTGGTGGCGCTGCAACTGGGCCTCGCGCAAGGCCAATCCTTGCGCGACCTCGGCCTCGATCCGCAACGGCCGCCCGCGGCGCGCGGCTTTGCGATCCAGGCCCGCATCAACGCCGAATCGATCGATGCGCAGGGGCTCGGCCGCCCGGCGCAGGGCCGGCTGGAGCGCTTCGATCCGCCGACCGGCCCGGACGTTCGCGTCGACACGCACGGCTATACCGGCTACGCGCCGTCGCCGCAATACGACACGCTGCTGGCCAAGCTGATCGTGACCTCCGGCAGCGCACGCTTCGCCGACGCGGTGCGGCGGCTGCAGCGGGCGCTGGGCGAATTCACCATCCGCGGCATCGCCACCAATCTCGACCTGCTGCGCGCGCTGGCCGAGCGCGAGGACTTCGCCAGCCAGCGGATCCATACCCGGCATGTCGAGGCGGTGTTGCCCGAACTGCTGAGCCGCGCCGCGCAGCTCGAAGCGCAGAGCCGCGCGCTGCAGGCGGTGCAGGACGGCGCCGGGTGTGCCAGTGGCGCCATTCCCGCGGTCGCCGCCACGCCGGTCGGCGCCAGCAGCTTCGACGAGCAGCTCGGCAAGGGCCTGCACGCGGTGCGCGCGCCGATGGCCGGCCGCCTGGTCGAGGTCAGCGTCGCGGTGGACCAGCTGGTGCAGGCCGGCCAGACCGTCGCGGTACTCGACGCGATGAAGATGGAACACGCGATCGTCGCCGAGCAGCCGGGCCGCGTGATCGACCTGCGTGCCGAGGCCGGCGAGCAGGCGGCCGAAGGCCAGGTGCTGCTGGTGCTCGAACCGGCCGAGGCTGGCGCGCACACCGGCGGTGACGTCGAGCAGGCCGACCCCAACGCGATCCGCGCGGATCTGCAGCGCGTGATCGATCGCCATGCCTTCCTGTACGACGAGGCGCGCCCCGACGCCGTAGCCCGGCGCCGCGCGCGCGGCCAGCGCACCGCGCGCGAGAACGTCGCCGACCTGTGCGATGCCGGCACCTTCGTCGAGTACGGCGCGCTCGCGGTGGCCGCGCAGGCCAGCCGCCGCAGCGAGGCGGACCTGATCGCCAATACGCCGGCCGACGGCCTGATCACCGGCATCGGCGGCATCAACGGCGCGCTGTTTCCGGCCGAGCGCTCGCGCTGCGCGGTGCTCGCCTACGACGCCACCGTGCTGGCCGGCACGCAGGGCAAACGCAATCACACCAAGACCGACCGCATCCTGCAGGTCGCATTGCAGAACCGGCTGCCGACCGTGATCTTTGCCGAGGGCGGCGGCGGCCGGCCCGGCGACGTCGACTTCCCGACCGTGGCCGGCCTGTTCCAGCCGTCGTTCGCCGCCTTCGCCGCGCTCAGCGGCGAGGTGCCGGTGATCGGCATCGCCTCGGGCCGCTGCTTCGCCGGCAACGCGGCGCTGCTCGGCTGCTGCGACCTGATCGTCGCCACGCGCAACGCCAATATCGGCATGGCCGGACCCGCGATGATCGAGGGCGGCGGGCTCGGCGTATTCCGTCCCGAGGACATCGGCCCGGCCGCCGTGCAGCACCACAATGGCGTGGTCGATCTGCTGGTCGACGACGAGGCCGCCGCGGTGGCCGCGGCCAAGCACTATCTTTCGATGTTCCAGGGTGCCGTCGCCGAATGGCAGGCGCCCGATCCGCTGGCGCTGCGGCGCGTGGTGCCGGAGAACCGGCTGCGCGTCTATGACACGCGCGCGGCCATCGCCGGCATCGCCGACGTCGGCAGCGTGCTGGAGCTGCGCAGCGGCTTCGGCACCGGCATCCATACCGCGCTGGCCCGCATCCAGGGCCGGCCGGTCGGCATCCTCGCCAACAACCCGCGGCATCTGGGCGGCGCGATCGATGCCGACGCCGCCGACAAGGCCGCGCGCTTCATGCAGATCTGCAATGCGCACGGCCTGCCGATCGTCTCGCTGATCGACACGCCGGGCTTCATGGTCGGCCCCGAGGTCGAGGCGCGCGCGCACGTGCGCCACGTCTCGCGGATGTTCGTGATCGGCGCCAAGCTGCGCGTGCCCTTCCTCGCGGTGGTGCTGCGCAAGGGCTATGGCTTGGGCGCGATGGCGATGGCCGCAGGGGGCTTTCGCGCGCCGACCTTCACGCTGTCGTGGCCGACCGGCGAGTTCGGCGGCATGGGCCTCGAGGGCGCGGTGCGGCTGGGCTTTCGCAAGGAGCTCGAGGCGCTGCCCGAAGGACCGGAACGCGACGCGCTGTACCAGAAGCTGGTCGCGCAGATGTACGAACGCGGCCATGCGATCAACGCCGCCGCGGCGCTCGAACTCGATGCGGTGATCGATCCTGCCGCGACGCGGCAGTGGCTGGTGACCGGGCTCGATGCGGGCGCATCGCACCCCAACCGGCCGCTGCGGCAGTACGTCGACGCCTGGTAAGGAAACGTCCCCGCAGCTCTTCCATCGACCCGAACAAGAACGCAACAGGAGACAGCAGATGGACCGCGAGCAGTCGAACCCACCAGCATTGCCCGACGCTTCCGTCGAAGAGGCGCAGTTCTTCGAAGATCTGGAAGCGCGCCACCGCAGGATCTGGCCCGCCGGCCTGCCCACCGCGCCGGTCTATCCGCACGGCGAGGTCGCGCTCGGTGACTACCTGCGCGCGTGGGCGCGCCGGCGCCCCGCGCATCCGGCGCTGATCTACTACGGCACCGAGGTCGGCTACGCCGAGCTCGACGACCTCAGCGAGCGCTGCGCCGCGCTGCTGGCCTCGCACGGCATCGGTGCCGGCGACCGTGTCGCGGTGATGATCGGCAACTGCCCGCAATTCCATGTGGTGTTCTACGGCATCCTGAAACTCGGCGCCGTCTACGTGCCGGTCAACCCGCTGTTCAAGGAAGAAGAGCTGCGCTACGAGCTGAACGACTCGGGCGCCACCGCCATCGTCGTGCTGGACCAACTGGCGGGCATGCTGATGGCGGTGAAAAGCCAGACCCGCATCCGCACCGTCTTCACCACCAGCCAGGGCGAGATGCTGCCGGCGCAGCCGACCGTGCCGCTGCCGCCGGGGCTCGACGCGCCGCCACGGCGCATCGACGGCGCGACCGACCTGATGCCGGCAATCCGCGCCACCGCGCCGATCGCGCTGCCGCCGGTCGATCTCGACGCGCTGGCCGCGCTGAACTACACCGGCGGCACCACCGGCATGCCCAAGGGCTGCATGCACACGCAGCGCGACATGGTCTACACGGCCGCCGCCTCGTACGCGCTGACCGGCGGGGTGGACGCCGCGCGCATGGCCGAGGGCTCCGACGACGTGATGCTGAACTTCCTGCCGATGTTCTGGATCGCCGGCGAGAACCTGGGGCTGATCTATCCGATCTTCAGCGGGGCCACCGTGGTCGTGCTCGCGCGCTGGGACCCGGTCGCCGTGATGGCGGCGATCGACCGCTACCGCGTCAACCGCACCTTCGTCGTGGTCGACAACGCCGTCGAGCTGATGAACCACCCCGAGCTGCCGCGCTACGACCTTCGCTCGCTGCGGCATACGCGCGCGGCCTCGTTCATCCGCAAGATCACGCCGGACATCCGCCGGCGCTGGTTCGAGCTGACCGGCAGCGTGTTGGCCGAGGGCGCCTGGGGCATGACCGAGACGCACACCAGCGACACCTTCACCACGGGCATGCAGGACGACGACATGGACCTGCGCGGGCGTCCCGTGTTCGTCGGCCTGCCGGTGCCCGGCACGCGCATCAAGATCTGCGATTTCGAGACCGGCGCGCTGCTGCCGATCGGCGCGGAAGGCGAGATCGTCGTCAGCACGCCGTCGCTGTTCAAGGGCTACTGGGGACGGCCGGATGTCGACGCCGAGGTGTTTCGCGACGGCTGGTTCCGCACCGGCGATATCGGCGCCTACGACGAGGACGGCTATCTGCACTTCCTCGGCCGCCGCAAGGAGATGCTGAAGGTGCGCGGCATGAGCGTGTTCCCGTCGGAACTGGAGGTGCTGCTGTCGCGCCATCCCGCGGTGCTGGGCTCGGCCGTGGTGGGCCGGCCCGACCCGGACAAGGGACAGATGCCGGTGGCCTTCATCCGGCTGCGGCCGGAACACGCCGCGACGGTGGACGCCGACACGCTGCACGCCTGGTGCCGCGAGCAGATGGCGGTCTACAAGGTGCCGGAGATCCGCATCGTCGACGAGCTGCCGCTGACCGCGACCGGCAAGGTGCGCAAGGTCGAGCTGCAGGCGCAACTGGAGGCGGAGCAGGGACAGCAATAAGGCGGCCCTGGGCCCGCACCAAGCGCAGGGAGACCACGGGCGCGACGCCGCGCAGGCCTTGCGCGCATAGCGATCGAAAGGGCGCCGCACGAGCGCCCCACGACAACAGGAGACAAACATGAACCCGTCCCGCCGCAAGCTGCTGCAGACGTCGGCCGCGCTCGCCGGCAGCCTGGCCTTGCCCCGCCTGGCCGGTGCGCAGGCGCTCACTACGACTGCTGCTGCCACCGCCGCCAGCGCCACCATCGACGGCCCGATCCGCATCGTGCTGCCCTACCCGCCCGGCGGCTCGACCGATGCGATCACGCGCTTCATCGCCGACCGGCTTGGCGCGGCGCTGAAGCAGACCGTGATCGTCGAGAACCGCCCCGGCGCGGCAGGCATGATCGGCGCCGCGCAGGTGGCCAAGTCGCCCGCCGACGGCCGCACGCTGCTGTTTACCAATACCGCGCTGATCCAGAGCCCGCTGATCCAGCCCAAGCCGCTCTACGACCCGATGACGGACTTCGATCCGCTGTCGCTGGTCGCCGACGCCGCGCAGGTGTTCGTCGCCAACGTCGACCTGCCCGTCAAGTCGCTGCGTGACTACGCGGCCTGGGCCAAGGCGCATCCGGGCTCGGCCTACGGCAGCCTGGGCGTCGGCTCGACCGGGCATCTGTACGGCGAGCTGTTCAAGCGGCGCGCGCAGGTCGAGATCGTGCACGCCGCCTACAAGGGCGATGCGCCGGCGATCGCCGATCTGCTGGCCAAGCAGCTGCCGGCCGGCTTCGTTTCCACCGTGGTGGCGCGCACCTATGGCGAGGCGGGCCGCATCAAGGTGCTGGCGACGCTCGGCACCACTCGCGTGCCGTCGATGCCCGATGTGCCGACCTTCGCGGAATCGGGGTACCAGGGCTTCGAGGCGATCGGCTGGATCGGCATGCTGGCGCCGCATGGCTGCGCGCGGCCCGTGATCGACCGGCTGTCGGCGGAAATCGCACGCATCGTGCGTTCGCCCGACGGCTCGCGGATGCTGACCGAAGCCGGCATGCTGCCGCGCGGCACCAGCGCCGACGAGTTCGCGGCGCTGCTCAAGCGCGACCAGAAGGTGTGGCAGGCGCTGGTCCAGCAGACCGGCATCCGCGTCGGATGAGCGCGGCAGCGGCAGCGCCGAACGCAGCGACGCCAGGAGCCGGCGGGCGCCCCGGCGAGCAGTCCAACAGGAGTCCATTGCCCATGCGCGAGACCTCGACCTCGACGTCGTCCTCCTCCTCGACCTCGTCCCCGATCACCAGCCGGGCCGAATCGAAGGAAGACCGGCATTTCGTCACGGCGCTCGCGCGCGGGCTCGAAGTGCTGGCGTGCTTCCGCTCCAGCGACCGTGCCCTCGGCAATCAGGAGATCGCGCAGCGCTGCCGCCTGCCGAAATCGACGGTGTCGCGCCTGACCGCGACGCTGATCCGACTCGGCTATCTGACCCATTACGAAGGCACCCACAAGTACGCGCTCGGCACCGCCTGCCTGGGGCTGGGCAGCGCGATGCTGTCGCGGCTCGACATTCGCAAGGTGGCGCGGCCGTTGATGCAGGAACTGGCCGACTTCTCCGGCGGCACCGTGTCGCTGGGCGCGCGCGACCGGTTGTCGATGATCTATGTCGAGCACTGCCGCAGCTCGGCGGCGATCTCGCTGACGCTCGATATCGGCTCGCGCATTCCGGTCTCGACCTCGGCGATCGGACGAGCGTGGCTCGCGGTGGCACCCGATGCAGAACGTGAGGCGCTGCTCGAACAGATACGCGAGCTCGACGACGTGGCATGGCCGCGCATCCGCCAGGGCATCGAACAGGGGCTGCAGGACCACGGCACGCTGGGCGTGGCCTGCTCGTTCGGCGACTGGCAGAAGGACGTCAACGGCATCGGCCGCGGCTTCGACCCGGGCAACGGCATGGCGAGGATGGCGCTGAACGTCGGCGGCCCGTCGTACAGCCTGCCGCCCGAATTCCTGCTCAACGAAGTGCGGCCGCGCCTGCTGGAAGTGGTGCGGCAGCTGGAGTCGACCTTCCCGAAATAGCACCGACATGGCATCGCCGTAGCACCGCAATCGCATCGCAGTCGCACCGCAGTCGCATCGCAATCGCACCGCAATCGCATCGGCATGGCACCGGCATGGCAGCGGAATCGCAACCGGCTATCGCACGGTCCCGTTCTTCAACAAGAAACGCGCCGTCCCGTTCGGCGCAACAGGAGGCGCAATATGCAACAGCACCCGGCATCGGCTCGCTCGAAGCTGACGATCACGATCGGCGCCCTGGCGCTCGGCGCGTTGACGGCCCTGGGGGGCACCGCCCAGGCGGCCCCGGCGACCGGCAGCCTGACGGTGGCCTTCGGCGCGGAGTCCACCACGCTCGATCCCGTGCGCATTTCCGCGGGCGTCGACCATTATTTCGTCGGCCAGATCTTCGAGATGCTGGTGCGCCGCAACGCCTCGCTGCAGGACGAGAACTGGCTGGCCGAAAGCTGGAAGCTCGAGACCGGCAAGGACGGCAAGCCGGTGCTCGACGTGCGGCTGCGCAAGGGCGTCAAGTTCCACAACGGCGATCCGCTGACGGCCGAGGACATGGAGTTTTCCTGGCAACGGCAGCGCGATCCGAAGGGCAGCTTCTTCTCGCACTACGTGTCGTCGGTCGAGCGCTTCGAGATCGTCGACGCGCATCGCTTCAAGCTGCATTTCAAGGAGCCCGACGCGCAGTTCCTGGTCGGCAATCTGCAGCTGTGGGCGATGCCGAAGAAGTACATCCAGAAGGTCGGTGAAGAGGAGTTCGCCAGGAAGCCGGTCGGCACCGGCCCGTGGAAGTTCGTCTCGCGCACCGTCAAGGACGAATTGAAGCTCGAGGCCTTCGACGACTACTGGAACAAGAACAAGCGCCCCGGCGTGAAGACGCTGACGATCAAGGTCATTCCCGAGGACCTGACCCGCGTGGCGGCGTTCAAGACCGGCAAGGTCGACTGGATCGACAACGTACCGCCGCCGATGATCGAGGAGTTCAGGAAGATGCCGGGCGTCAAGACCGCAACGCTGGTCAGCGGCAACAACCTGTTCCTGAACTTCAACACGCAGATGCCGAAGTCGCCGTTCAACGACGTGCGCGTGCGGCAGGCTGCGGCGCATGCGATCGACGTCGACGCGATCATCAAGCGCGTGCTGTTCGGTCAGGGCGAGCGCTATGCGCAGGTCGGCAAGGGCTCGAACGGCTACGATCCGGCGCTCAAGCCGTATGCCTACGATCCGAAGCGCGCGCGCGAACTGCTGAAGCAGGCCGGCTATCCGAACGGCTTCGACACGCCGTGCTACAACCTGACCACGCCGCGCGAACCGGGCGTCAAGGAGGTCGGCGAGGCGATGTACGCGTATCTGAGCTCGGTGGGCATCCGCTGCCAGGTCCGCAATCTCGAGTATGGCGCGTGGATCAGCCTGGGCAAGCGCGGCCGCAGCGGTCCGCCGGAGATGGATGGGGTGCTCAGCTGGATGTGGTCGCAGGGCCTGCCCGGCGATCCGGGGCTGGCCTGGTCCGGCCATCTGCACAGCTATCAGCCCGGCGGCTGGGGCACGTACTCGTACACCAACGATGCCGAGGTCGATGCGCTGATCGAGAAGCAGCGCCAGACCATGGATCCCGCGGCACGTACCGAGCTGCTCAAGCAGATCGCGCGGCTCAAGCACGAGCGCGTGCTCGGCGGCCTGCCGACCTATCGGCCGCTGGTGACCTTCGCCTGGCGCGAGGACAAGGTGCATTACGTGCCGTGGCCGATCCGGGATTACTGGCGAGCGTTCCAGGAGGTGAGCCTGAAGCAGGCGCAGTGATGCGTCGACGCGAGCCGTCATTCGGGCCGATGCGCGAATGACGGCAGTTCGGTTCGTCGGTCCCCACCCCGGTCTCTTACGGAGGCTCGCATGTCCATCGCAAAACGGCTGCTGCACGGCCTGGTCAGCATCCTGGGCGCCAGCGTCATCATCTTCCTGATCTCGCGCCTGTCGGGCGATCCGCTGGCGTTGCTGCTGCCCGCGGACGCGCCGCCCGACGTCATCGAGCAGACGCGCCAGCATCTCGGCCTCGATCAGCCGCTGGTCGCGCAATACCTGAAGTTCCTCGGCCATGCGCTGACCGGCGACTTCGGCAACTCCTACCGCTGGCAGGAGCCGGCGCTCGGCCTGATCCTCGACCGCCTGCCGGCGACCGTCGAACTGGCGCTGGCGGCCCTCGCCTTCTCGATTGCGATGGCGGTACCGTTCGGCGTGCTGTCCGCCGTTCATCGCGGCAGCTGGTTCGATCGCTTCGCCAAGGTCTTCGCGATGGTCGGGCAGGCCATGCCGAACTTCTGGGTGGGGCTGCTGCTGATCCTGTTCTTCGCGGTGCAGCTGAACTGGCTGCCTGCCTTTGGGCGCGAGTCCTGGTCGAGCCTGGTGCTGCCAGCGATCGCGCTGGGCTGGTACCCGGTCGCGGCACAAACCCGCATCGTGCGCTCGGCAATGCTCGATGTGCTCGACAGCGACTACATCCGCATGGGGCGCGCGATGGGCCTGCCCGAACGCGTGCTGGTGTGGAAGTACGCGCTGCGCAATGCGGCCATTCCGCCGGTCACCATCCTCGGCGTCTACTTCGCCGCGATGCTCGGCGGCGCCTTCGTGGTCGAAGTCATCTTCGCCTGGCCCGGCGTCGGACGCACCGTGGTCGAGGCCGTGTTCGCCCGCGATTTTCCGGTGGTGCAGGCCGGCGTGATGCTGACTTCCGTGCTGTTCGTGCTGTCCAACCTGCTGGTCGACCTGAGCTACAGCCTGATCGACCCGAGGATTCGCCATGGCTGATCTGACTGCTGCGAAAACGGCTTCGGCGGCCGACAGCGCCATCGCCGGCGCGCCCCTGCGCCGGCGCGGCGCGATCGCCTGGGGCACGCTGCCCTGGTTCGCGCTGCTGGTCTTCCCCGTACTGGTCGTCTGCGCGCTCGGCGGCGAACTGCTGCTGCCGCACGATCCCAATGCGCTGGACCTGGGCATCGCCTTCCTGCCGCCCGCCTGGCTCGATGGGGGCAACTGGGCCTATCCGCTGGGCACCGACAACATGGGCCGCGACCTGCTGACGCGCATCATGGCGGGCACCCGGATCTCGCTGGTGGTGGCGCTGTACGCGATCCTGATCTCGGGCGGCATCGGCACGGCGGCCGGCATGCTGGCCGGATACTTCGGCGGCCGGCTCGATGCGCTGATCATGCGGCTGGTCGATATCCAGATGTCGATTCCCTCGCTGGCGCTCGCGCTGGTGCTGGCCGCGGTGCTCGGCCCGGGCTTCGAGACCGTGGTGCTGGTGATCGTGATCACCTACTGGACCTGGTATGCGCGCATCGTGCGCGGCGAGGTGATGTCGCTGAAGCAGCGCGATTACGTCGCGCTGGCGCGCGTGGCCGGCTGCGGCACGCCGACCATCTTCCGCCGCCACCTGCTGCCGAACCTGCTGAACACGCTGCTGGTGCTCGCCACGCTGCAGGTCGGGCAGGTGATCATCTTCGAGGCCTCGCTGAGCTTTCTCGGCCTCGGCATCCAGCAGCCCGACGTGTCGTGGGGCCTGATGCTGGCCGACGCGCGCAACTACATCACCAACGCCTGGTGGGCGATCACGATGCCGGGGCTCGCCATCATGGCGACCTGCCTTGCCTCGAACCTGCTGGGCGACTGGCTGCGCGACCGCTTCGATCCCAAGAGGAGGCAGCTATGAGCCATGCCGACACTGCGACCGCGCGTGCTTCGACGGACGCCGTAAGGGGCGCGCCGATGCTTGACGTGCGCAATCTGACCACGCACCTGACGCTGCGCCGCGGGGTGGTACGCGCCGTCGACGGCGTCGACCTGCATGTGCACGAAGGCGAGACGCTTGGCGTGGTCGGCGAGTCGGGCTCCGGCAAGTCGATGACGATCCTGTCGATCCTGCGGCTGCTGCCGCGGCAGACCGGCGCACGCATCGGCGGCAGCATCGTGCTGGACGGCCAGGACCTGCTGCAGGTCTCCGAGAAGACCATGAGCGAGGTCTATCGCGGCCGCAAGATCGCGATGATCTCGCAGGACCCGCTGACCTCGCTCAATCCGGTCTTCACCATCGGCGACCAGGTCGGCGCGCCGCTGCGCCACCACGGCATCGCCCGCGGCGAGGCGGCGCGGCGGCGCGTGGTCGAGGTGCTCGACAGCGTGCGCATCCCGTCCCCCGACGCGCGGCTGAACGACTATCCGCACCAGTTCAGCGGCGGCATGCGGCAGCGTGTGGTGACCGGCATGGCGATCGCCAGTGCGCCGCGGCTGCTGGTGGCCGACGAGCCGACCTCGGCGCTCGACGTGACCATCCAGGTCCAGATGATGGCGCTGTTTCGCAAGATCCAGGCGCAGACCGGCGTCGGCATCATCCTGATCACGCACGACCTTGGCGTGGCCGCCAGCATCTGCCACCGTGTCGCGGTGATGTACGCGGGCCGCATCGTCGAGACCGCCGATGTGCGCACGCTGTACAAGCGGCCCGCGCATCCGTACACGCAGGCGCTGCTGAACTCGATTCCGCATTTCGGCCAGAAGAAGGAGCGGCTGTTCGCCATCCAGGGCAGCCCGCCGAGCCTGATCGATCCGCCGGCCGGCTGCCGCTTCGCCGCGCGCTGTCCGCATCGCAAGCCGCTGTGCGACGAGGCGTATCCGCCCGAGGTCGAGCTCGAATCGGGCCATCGCATCGCGTGCTGGCTGGCGAGCGGCACGTAGGGGAGAAGGTCGAAGGTCGAACGCCGAACGTCCGAACGCAGAACGCAGAACGCAGAACGCCGAATGTCCGGACCGGACCTTGCTCCCGGAACATCGCAGCCAGCGCAGGAGTGCCCATGTTGCTCGAAGTGCAGGACCTGAAGAAACACTTCCCCGTGCGCGGCGGCGGCGCCGTGCGCGCCGTCGATGGGGTCAGCTTTGCCGTCGACGCCGGCCAGACCTTCGCGCTCGTCGGCGAGTCGGGCTGTGGCAAGACCACCATCGCGAAGCTGCTGCTCCTGCTGGAAAAGCCCACCGGCGGCGCGATCCGCTTCGATGGCCGGGACGTGCTGACGCTAAACCGCAAGGCGGTGCAAGGCTATCGGCGGCAGGTGCAGGCGGTGTTCCAGGATCCGTCGTCGTCGCTCAATCCCCGCCTGAAGGTGCGGATGCTGCTGGCCGAGCCACTGCTGGCGCATGGCCTGGGCGGCGATCGCGCGGCGCTGCAGCGCCGGCTGCTCGAACTGCTGGAGATCGTCGGCCTGCCGCCCGGCGCGCTCGAACTCTATCCCCATGAGTTCAGCGGCGGCCAGCGCCAGCGCATCGCGGTGGCGCGCGCGCTGGCGCTGCAGCCCAGGCTGATCGTGCTCGATGAACCGACCTCCGCGCTGGACGTGTCGATCCGCGCCCAGATCGTCAACCTGCTGGCCGATATCCAGCGCAGCTTTGGCCTGGCCTATGTGGTGATCGCCCACGATCTCGCGCTGGTCGAGCACTTCAGCAGCGCGGTCGGCGTGATGTATCTCGGCGCGATGGCCGAGAGCGGCCCCAGCGAGGCGGTGTTCGGCGCGCCGCGCCATCCGTACACGCAGGCACTGCTCGGTTCCGCGCCGCGTCCCGATCCGGATCATCAGCCGACCGAGGGTCTGATCGTCGGCGAGATCGGCTCGGCGCTGGCGCCGCCCTCCGGTTGCCGCTTCCATCCGCGCTGCCCGCATGCGATGCCGGTATGCGGGCAGCAAGCGCCGGCGATGCGAGCGATGGGCACGGTGGAGGTGGTGGGTGGCAGGGATGCGGGACTGGCCCATCTCGCGGCCTGTCATTTGCTCGACCGCGGCCGTGCAACGGTAAGCGTGGAGCTTGTGAACGACGTCGCGACGATTCCGTGACTCCGTGACTCCGTGACTCCGTGACTCCGTGACTCCGTGACTCCGTGATTCCTGATTCCGTGATTCCGTGGTGCCGTGGTGCCGTGGTGCCGTGGCCGGCGTAACGAGCGGGTCAAAAAAAAGCCAGCCGACAGGCTGGCCAAGAACCAAGGAGACACACAAACGCGCATAAACGACGCGCGCAAAACGGAACAAGCACTACAAGGTACTGCGGAACTCGCTGCGGACTGGCGTCAAGGGATGGTCCGCGTCGCCAACCGGATTGGCGTCAACCTACGAAGGCCTGGCGGCAGCGCAGCGCCATCACCTGCGCCTCGAAGGCGCGTGCCGCGAGTTCGGCAAGGTGGGCGGTGCGGCGGCGCCGCGAAGGCGTGTCGGACTGCGCGGCGTTGGTGGCCTTTGCGGCCTTCCTGCTGTTGGCGGTGTTCGCGGTGTTCGTGGTCTTGCTGCTTTCCGCGTCCTCGTTCAAGTGCCAGGCGGCGCGGGTGACGGACAGAATCCGGGCAAATGCCCGGGCATGCTCGACAGGCATGCCGACAAGGGCCGGGGCCATGATTGCTTACCTCTGAGTTGTTCGGTACGGCGTGACAAATCAATATCAACCGTAACTGAACGATACACAGGGGTCCGGCGGGTCCTTATCAAGCGCACGCCGAAAGCAATGTGGGTGTAGTCCTACAAACAAACGGCGCCAAGAACGGGGCGCAAACCGCGCCCGCGGTCACGTCGTACTTGGGCTCCAGAACGCCTGCCGCACCGCCGGCAGCGCCGCCAGCCGCTGCACCAGACGGTCCAGCGCATCGCCATCGAAGGAGCTCGCCACCAGCGTCGCCTCGATCTCGACCTCGTCCTGCCCGAACGGCTGGATGTCGAGATCGTGTACCGGGTAACCGCCGCGCTCCAGCGCCTCCTCCAGCTGCGCCATCACCGCCTTCTGCTGGCCGCGCTCGGCGATCACGTGGACCGTGCCGGTGACCTCGACCGATTCCACGTCGAGCGGCTTGCGATTGATCGCATCGACGATGGGCCGCAGCAGCGTGTTGGCCGCCAGCACGAACACCGTCGCCAGCATCGCCTCGAGAATCAGATCGGCGCCGGCCGCCGCACCGACGCCGGCCGAGCCCCACAGCGTCGCCGCGGTATTGAGGCCGCGCACATTGCCCTCCTCCCGCATGATCACGCCCGCGCCGAGAAAGCCGACCCCTGACACGACATAGGCCATCACATGCACCGCGCCATCGTGCCCGTGCAGCCGGTTGGCGACGTCGACAAACACCGCGGCGCCGACCGCGACCAGCACATTGGTCCGCAGCCCCGCGGTGCGCTGCCGGTACTGCCGCTCGAAACCGATTGCACCGCCGAAGACGAATGCGGCCGTCAGGCTGACCAGCGTATCCAGCAGCGAGGAGAGATTGACGTTGTGGAAGGCTTCCATGCGGGCTCCTGACGCGATGTGACCGCCAGCGCAGGGCGCCATCTTGCGATCGCCATGCGCACCGATATCGAGGAGAGGATGCGTCGTTTACGAAGAGCCGGCGCGGCCCGCCTCGCCCAGAATCCATTCGCGAAACGCGGCAATCTTCGCGCGTGCGTGGCTTTCCTCGGGGTAGACCAGGTAATACGCAAAGGCATCGAGCAGCGTGACGTCGGCGAGCCGGACCAGCGAGCCGTCGGCCAGTTCGCGCGACACCATCGCGGCCGGCAGCAGGCCGGCGCCCTGCCCGGCCATCACCGCCTTCCACAGCAGGCTCGAATCGTCGAACGACGGTCCGCGCGGGCGCTCGATCTCGTCGATGCCCTGCGCCTGGAACCACAGATGCCAGCCCTTGCGCTCGGTGTCGTGGACCTGCGGCCAACGCAGCAGATCGGCGGGCGTGGCCGGCATGCCGAGCTTGCGCACCAGCGCCGGCGCGGCCACCGGCACGATCTCCACTGCGAGGATCCGCTCGCTGTGCAGGCCGGGATATTGGCCCAGACCGTGCCGGACCGCGACGTGCACGCCGTCGCGGGTGAAGTCGGCCAGCGCGGTGGTGGTGATCACGTGCAGGTCGATGTCCGGATGCGCCTGCTGGAACGACTGCAGGCGCGGCACCAGCCACGCGGCCGCAAAAAAAGGCGTGACGCTGACGTTCAGCAGGCCGGTGTCGGCGGGCGCCGCGATGCGGCCCGTCGCCTCCTTGATCTGCCGGAAGGCGTTGCGCACCGGCGGCAGATAGGCCCGCCCCGCTTCGGTCAGGTAGATGCCGCGGTTCACGCGCTGGAACAGCTTGACGCCCAGGTGCGACTCCAATGCCTTGACCATCTGGCTGACCGCGCCGGCCGTCACGCACAGCTCCTCGGCGGCGTGCTTGACCGACAGATGCCGCGCCGCGGCCTCGAAGGCCCGCAAGGCATTGAGCGGCGGCAGCTTGTGGTTTGACATTAGATTTTCTAAGGCGAAAAGCGTACGAATTCTGGTTTGCGAGCGTGCAGCGGAAAAGTTAAGTTTGGGGCGTTATCTGGCCACGTCAGCGCAGCATCGGGTACGGTCTGGCGTAGGGCCGGTTCAATTCTACTTAACCTTCGATGGCATCCGATAAAAACATGGCGACCGCCTGGCATCTGCTTTCCATCGCCGAACTTGCCCCACAAATCCGGCGGCGCGAGGTCTCGCCGACTACCGTGGTCCGCGTCCAGCTCGATCGGATCGCTGCGCTCGACGGCGCGCTGCACAGCTACGCACTGGTGATGGCCGACGCGGCGATGGCGCAGGCGGAAGCCGCCGAGGCCGAGATTGCCGCGGGCCGGTATCGCGGCCCGCTGCATGGCGTGCCGATCGGTATCAAGGACCTGTGCTGGACCGAGGGCGTGCCGACCGCCGCCGGCATGGCGATCCATCGCGACTTCCGCCCCGACCGGGATGCCACCGTGGTCCGCCGGCTCAGGGACGCGGGCGCGGTGCTGCTGGGGAAGCTGCAACTGACCGAAGGCGCGTATTCGGACCATCACCCCTCGGTGACCGCGCCGGTGAACCCCTGGCACGCCGACTACTGGCCCGGCATCTCGTCCAGCGGCGCCGGCGTGGCCACGGCGGCCGGCCTTTGCCATGGCGCCATCGCGTCGGATACCGGCGGCTCGATCCGCTGGCCCTCGGCCGCCAATGGCGTGACGGGGCTGAAGCCGACCTGGGGCCGGGTCAGCCGGCATGGCGTGTTTGCGCTGGCGCCGTCGCTGGATCATGTCGGCACCATGGCGCGCAGCGCGGCGGATGCCGGTCTGCTGCTGCAGGCCATCGCCGGCGTGGATCCGGAGGACCCGACCGCGCTGCACGACCCGGTGCCCGACTGCCTCGGCGGGATCGCGACGGACCTGCGCGGCGTACGCATCGGCATCGATGCGGACTGGAACGGCGACGGGGTCGATGCCGAAGTCGGGGCCGTCGTCGGCGCGGCCGCCGAGGTATTGCAAGCGCTCGGCGCGTCCCTGGTCGATGTCCGCGTTCCCGACGCGGTGCGCGCCGGCAGCGGACTGACCGACGACTGGGCCGCCAACTGCGCGGTCGAGGCGGCCGTCGCGCATGCCGCCACCTACCCCGCGCGCCGGGATGAATACGGGGCGGTGCTGGCCTCGGTGATCGAAGCCGGACGCGCGCTGTCCGGCATCGACTATCAACGGATCCTGCTGCGCCGTGCGCAATTGCGCGGCCGCATGGTCGCGCTGCTGCGAACCGTCGACCTGCTGCTGACGCCGGTGCATCCGTATGCGCCGCTGTCGCTGGCCGCGGTACGCACGCTTGGCGAACAGCCGGCGCTGATCGCCGGGCTGCAACGGTACACTTGTCCCTTCAACCTGACCGGCCATCCGACCCTGACGCTGCCAGGCGGTTTGTCGCGGCAAGGGCTGCCGATCGGCTTTCAACTCGTCGCCCCGCATCTGGGCGAAGCGATGCTGGTACGCGCGGGCGCCGCCTTCCAGGGCGCCACCGGCTGGCATCGCCAACATCCGGTGAACTGACATGACGACACTGGTGTTCAAGCAGCGCGTGTTCTACGGCTGGTGGGTGGTGGCGGCCGCGTTCGCGGTGACCTTCGTCGGCTTCGGCAGCGCCTATACCTTCAGCGCGTTCATCGAGCCCTTGCAGCGCGAGTTCGGCGCGTCGCGCGGCGCGGTGTCGCTGGTGTTCTCGCTGGCGGGCTTCCTGTATTTCGCGCTGGGCATCGTCAGCGGGCCGCTGGCCGATCGCTGGGGTGCGCGCCGCCTTTGCATCGCGGGGATGCTGCTGGTCGGCGCGGGCCTGGCGCTGGCGAGCGTCGCGCGCAATATCGTCGAGGTCTATGCGGCCTATGGGCTCGGCGTGGGACTGGGCGTCGGTCTGGCGTATGTGCCGGCGGTGGGCGCGGTGCAGCGCTGGTTCGTCAAGCGCCGCGGCCTCGCTTCGGGGCTCGCGGTCAGCGGCATCGGCGTCGGCACGCTGGCGATGCCCCCGCTGGCCGCGCTGCTGATCGACGGCATGGGCTGGCGCGACGCCTATCTGACGCTGGGCGTGCTGGCCGCGGTGCTGGGCGTGGGCGCCTCGCTGCTGCTGGAGAACGATCCGCGCGAGCGTGGCCGGGCGGCGGACGGCGAGCCATTGCCGGCCCATGCTCACGCCGCGCCGCCGTCGGGCGATCTATCGGTGCGCGACGCGGTACGGACGCGCCAGTTCATCAGCCTCTATGCGGCCTGCCTGATCGCCTCTTTCGGCGTGTTCGTGCCCTTCGTCCATCTGGTGCCGCACGCGCAGGACCTCGGCATTGCGCAGGGCTCGGCGGTGCTGCTGCTGGGCGTGATCGGCATCGGCAGCACGGCCGGGCGCTTCTTCCTCGGCAGCCTGGCCGACCGCATGGGCCGCCAGCGCTTCCTTTTGTGCACGGTGATCGCGCTGGCGTTCACGCTGGTGATCTGGGCCGTCGCCACCGGCTTCTGGATGCTGGCCCTGTTCGCCTTCCTGTTCGGCGCCTGCTACGGCGGCTGGGTCGCGGTGCTGCCGGCGGTGGTGATGGACCTGTTCGGCGGCCGCAATGTCGGCGGCATCATCGGCGTGCTGTACACCAGCGTGGCCTTCGGCACGCTGATCGGCCCGAGCGCGGCCGGTTATGCGTTCGACGCCAGCCGCAGCTATACGTTGCCGATTCTGGCGGCGGTGGCGGCGAATCTGATTGCGGGGGCAATTCTGATGGTAGCGGCGCGGGGGACGAAGCGGGGCTCGGCACAGGGCTGATGCCAAACCATCAGCCTACCCATCGTCAGCCTACCCATCGTCAGCCCACCAACGCGTCAGTCCACCAACCCAAGGGGCTGCGTTATTTGCCGATGCAGAACCGCGTGAAGATCGTCCCCAGCAGATCGTCGCTGGTGAACTCGCCGGTGATGCTGTTCAGGTGTTCCTGCGCCAGCCGCAACTCCTCGGCGAACAGGTCCAGCGCCTTGTCCTGCTGATCGGCGCGTTCGGCGGCAAGGTCCAGATGCGACTGGGCGCTGCGCAGCGCGTTCAGATGGCGCTCGCGCGCGAGGAAGGCGCCCTCGTTGCCGGCCTGCCAGCCGATCACGCGCAGCAGCTCGTGGCGAAGCAGGTCGATGCCGGCGCCGGTGCGCGCCGAGATCCAGATTTCGGTGGGGTTGGGGCCGTTGGCGACTACCACGTGGGGACGGTTGCCGCCGAAGGTGATGGCGCCGACCGCAGGCGCGAGGTCGATCTTGTTGACGACGCGCAGGATCGGCGCGCCGGGCGGCAGATGGCCCGACAGGCGGTCGTCGATCGCGTCGTCGATCTCGGACAGGCCGTGCTGCAGATAGTCGGTGGCGTCGATCAGATGCAGCACCACGTCCGCGCGGCCGATCGCTTCCCAGGTGCGCTCGATGCCGATGCGTTCGACCTCGTCGACCGCATCCTCGCGCAGGCCTGCGGTGTCGATGATATGCAGCGGGATCCCTTCGATCTGGATGGTCTCGCGCACGCGATCGCGCGTGGTGCCGGCGATCGGCGTGACGATGGCAAGCTCCGCGCCGGCCAGCGCGTTGAGCAGCGAGGACTTGCCGACGTTGGGCTGGCCCGCCAGCACCACCGACAGGCCCTCCCGCAGCAGCGAACCCTGCCGCGCCTGCGCCAGCACGCCGCCCAGCGCGGTACGAATGGTATCGAGCTGGCCGCGCGCATCGGAGGCCTCGAGGAAGTCGATCTCTTCCTCCGGGAAGTCCAGCGTGGCCTCGACCAGCATGCGCAGATGGATCACCTGCTCGACCAGCGCGCGAATCGCCTCGGAGAACGCGCCTTCCATCGAGCGCGCCGCCGAGCGCGCGGCCGCCTCGGTGCTGGCCTCGATCAGGTCGGCGACGGCCTCGGCCTGGGCCAGATCGAGCTTGTCGTTCAGGAAGGCGCGACGGGTGAATTCGCCGGGTTCGGCCAGGCGCAGACCAACTTCGCGGCCGGCCTGCAGGCAACGCGTCAGCAGCATCTGCATCACCACCGGACCGCCGTGGCCCTGCAGCTCGAGCACGTCCTCGCCGGTGTACGAATGCGGGCCGGGGAAGAACAGCGCGATGCCGTGGTCGATCACCTCGCCCTTGCCGTCGAGGAAGGGCAGATAGGTCGCGCGGCGCGGCGTCAGCGGCTGGCCGCAGATCGCGCGGGCGATCGTGCCGGCTTCGGGTCCGGACACGCGGACCACGCCGATGCCGCCCCGTCCGGGCGCGGTGGCGATGGCGGCGATCGTGTCGATGCTGGGCTGGGCGGTCATAGGGCGGTATTGTCGCAGATCAACGCGGCGCCGGCGTCACTGGTTGGGCGGGCTTCGGTTGGGCGGGCTTCGGTTGGGCGGGCTTCGGGCGGGCGGGCTTCGGTTGGGCCGCCTTCGGTTGGGCCGCCTTCGGTTGGGCGATCTTCAGTTGGGCGATCTTCGGTTGGGCCACCGGTTGAGGGGCCATCGGTTGCGTGGCGATCGGTGGCGAGCCGGTTCGTGTCATCCCCATCTCGGCCGGCTCGAACGAATCCTCCGCGCGCGGGCCGGACAGCAGCGCAGACAGCAGGCCGCGGGCGCTGGCAGCATCGGTCTGCGCGCCGAGCCTGGCCTGACGGGCGACCAGCTTGCGATGAACGCGTCCGGTGTAGCGCCCGGGCAGCACCGGGCCGACCGCCTCGATCGCGTAGCGCAGGCGCTTGCCGGCAACGCGCAGCGCGTGCAGGACGTCGGCGGCCGGCGCGAGCGTCAAGTCCGCTTCGGTGCCGAGATCCCGCCAGCGCGCCTTCAACGCCCGCACGCTGCGCCGCGCCTTGCGCACCCGCCGGCGCGCCAGCCGGCCCAGCGGCGCATTGGCCTTGCCCGGGATGCCGTCGACGGCGCGGTGCCGCAGCGCGGCCAGGTCGTCGTCGAGCACCGGCAAGGTCTGGCTGCGCTGCGCATGCAGCACCGACAGCAGCGTCGCGCGCGCCGCCTCGCGCCGGGACTGCGCGGTGTCCAGCAGCGCCAGCAGCACCGGATCGCCCGGTTGGCGCGACAGCGCGGGCTGCAGCGTGTCGGCGATCAACACATCCCAGTCGCGCACCGGCCCGGTGGCCCGCATCAGGTCCCGCAGCACGATGCGCCAGCGCGCCGCCAGCGCGCCCGGCAGCGCGGGGGCAAAGACCCAGCGCACGGCACGCAGGTGGCGCACCGCCACGCGCAAGGCATGCAGGTCGTCGGGCCGGTCGCGCCGGTCCATGGCGCGCAGCGCGTCGGCGATCCGCTGCAGATCGGCGGCGGCCAACGCGGCAAAGGCGTCGAGCGCGCGCATCCGGCGTTTCAGTGTGAGAGTGCCCATGTCGCCCTGTCGGGGCCGGCGACTCCCGCCGGCCCGCTGTCAATCCACCTGGCTACAGTGTAGGAAACGACCTCGCCCGATGCGGCGCATGGTCGTCTTTGGGCCGGGCGGCCGCCCAAAGAAAAAGCCCGACGCTTTCGCGTCGGGCTTCTCGTGTGGCGAGGTGCCGGTCGGGCTTAGCCCTTGGCCGGCGCCGGAGTCTTGCCCTTGCCCAGCATCCGGTTGATCTGCCATTGCTGCGCGATCGACAGGATGTTGTTGACCACCCAGTACAGCACCAGGCCGGCCGGGAAGAAGAAGAACATCACCGAGAACACCAGCGGCATGATCATCATCACCTTGGCCTGGATCGGGTCCGGCGGCGTCGGGTTCAGCTTGGTCTGCACGAACATCGACACGGCCATCACGATCGGCAGGATGTAGAACGGGTCGGGCACCGACAGGTCCTTGATCCAGCCCAGCCACGGCGCGCCGCGCATCTCGACCGAAGACAGCAGCACCCAGTACAGCGCGATGAACACCGGGATCTGGATCAGGATCGGCAGGCAGCCGCCGAGCGGATTGACCTTCTCGGTGCGGTACAGGCCCATCATCTCCTGGTTCATCTTCTGCGGGTCGTTCTTGTAACGCTCGCGGATCGCCGTCATGCGCGGCTGCAGGTCCTTCATCTTGCCCATCGACTTGTAGCTTGCCGCGGACAGCGGGAAGAACACCAGCTTGATCA
The DNA here is from genome assembly GCF_008632125.1 of Cupriavidus cauae. GTDB lineage: Bacteria > Pseudomonadota > Gammaproteobacteria > Burkholderiales > Burkholderiaceae > Cupriavidus > Cupriavidus cauae. The sequence continues at coordinate 200,969 of NZ_VWRN01000031.1, read as the reverse complement.
GCACGGTCAGCGCGATGATCGACCAGCCCCAGTTGCCCAGGATGCCGTGCAGCTTCTCCAGCAGCCAGAACAGCGGCTTGGCGAGGATGGTCAGCCAGCCGTAGTCCTTGACCAGTTCCAGGCCCGGCGCGATCTGCTCGAGCATGTGCTCTTCCTGCGGGCCGGCGAACAGGCGTGCGTCGGTCGACACCGTCGCGCCCGGCGCGATCTCGCCCAGCGGCTGCTGCACGCCAACGCGATACAGGTTCGGGTCGATCTGCTCGACGTAGAAGCTGTGCTGCTTGCCGGTCTGCGGCAGCCAGGCCGAGGCGAAGTAGTGCTGCACCATCGCGACCCAGCCGTTGTCCGACGGAGCGGGCAGCGTGACCTTGCCCTTGGCGATGTCTTCGAAGCTGATCTTGTGGTACTTGTCCGCGTCGGTGTAGACGGCCGGACCGGTGAAGGTGCTGTAGAACTGCGACTGCTCGACGTGGGTACCGTCGCGCGCCAGTTCCATGTACAGCGTCGGCGAGACCGGCTGGGCGCGGTTGTTCGTCACGTCGAAATGCGTCGCGACGACATAGCTGCCCTTCTGGAAACGGTAGGTCTTGGCGAAGCGCACGCCGTCCTTCTCGGCGGTCAGCACGACGTCGAGCGAACCGGCATTGCCCAGGTCGCGCGGACCCGGCGCGGCGGTGAACACCGTCGTGTGGTTCGGCAGGTCGCCGTTGATCAGGCCCGAGCGCGCCATATAGGTATGCGCGGCGCTGCGCTGGAACAGCACGACCGGATTGCCGGCCTCGTCCTTGTGGCGCAGCAGTTCGAGACGAGACAGGATGCCGCCCGCGGTATCGATCTCGGCACGGACCACGTCGGTCGTGATGACGATCTTCTCGCCGGCCGGCGCGGGCGCCTGCGGCGCGGCTGCCGGGGTGCCGGTCGGCGACGCGCCGCCCACCGCCTTGGGCACGTCGCTGCGCGCCTGCGGGGCGCTCGCCGGCGTGCCGGTCGCGGCGGGTTGCGAGGCGCTCGGGAAGAACATCGAGGCGTGGCCGTTGGCGCGCTGCCAATTGTCGTAGAGCAGCACGAGGGACATCGAGAAGATGACCCAGAGGATGGTGCGTTTGATATCCATGTCTCGCTGTATCTGGGAATTCAGGGTCTGGGCAGCCGGACGCTGACCGTCGGACGGCCGGCGTCGCGCGAAGGCGGCACCGGATCATACCCGCCTTGCGCGAAGGGATGGCAGCGGCACAGCCGGCGGGCGGCCAGCCAGCTGCCGCGCGCGGCGCCATGAGCGACGATGGCTTCGCGGGCGTAATCGGAGCAGGTCGGCAGGAAGCGGCACTGCGAGCCCAGGTACGGACTCAGCGCGATCTTGTAGAAGCGCAGCAGGGCAAGCAGGATAGGCTTCATGTCGGTGCCCTCGATCAGGCGCCGGAATGCGAGGTGAGCGCAGCGGGCGGAGCGGACGGCAGGGGCCGGGCGGCGACTTCCATCAGCTCGGCCAGTTCGGCCTGGCAGGCCAGCCGGACTGCACGGCGGCTGGGGAATTCGGTGCGCGGGAACTTGGCCTGCAATCGCAGCAACACGTCGCGGCCGACCAATTGGTCCTGCCGCTGGCGGAACAGTTCCCGCACCATGCGCTTCACCAGATTACGCTCGGCGGCGCGCGGCGCAAACTTCTTGCCGACCACGATGCCGAGCCGCGCCTGCGGCTGGCCGTTGGCGCGGACGTAAAGCACGAAATGGGCGCTGCGCCGCCGCGGGCGCAAAGCAAAAACGGATGAAAACTCATCCGTCTTTGTGAGCCTCGCGGCTTTGGGGAAGGCATGGGTCGGCACGCTGGTCAGACTGGCTGGCACGCGTTGCCGGGCCGTCCTGGGGGCAAGGCAAGAAGGGACAGCGGCAAGGGCGGCGGCCGGGACACGACCGCGCCGCGTCCCGCCATCATGCGCCGGCGGTTGCCGGCTGCATCGATGCGGGCCGCCGTCCCGTCACCCGGCCCTTAGACTGCCAGGCGCTTGCGGCCCTTGGCGCGGCGCGCGTTGATCACGGCGCGGCCGCCACGGGTCTTCATGCGCACGCGGAAGCCATGGGTACGCTTGCGGCGGGTAACGGAAGGTTGGTAGGTACGTTTCATGTTGCACTCTCTGGTTGATCTGGGCACGCCCGGCCGGCCAGGGGCCTTGGCTGCCGCGTATGGTTCGCATGGGGGCCGCCGCGGATGCGGTACTGCCGACGCTTGTGATTGTCCTGAAGCTGACCTGACGCCGGCCTTGGGTGTCGCGATACAGGTCTCGCGACGCAGGCTGGGCGGGATGACCGCGCGGCTGGCGCGGGCGACCCGAGCTCAGGTCCGCCGCCGCTCAAGAAATGAAGCGGGTCAGACCCGGCGATGCGCATACGTGATCCCCTGCCGCATCGCAGAACCCGCCATTTAACGGATTTTCTGCGCGCCTGTCAAGGCTGCTGTGGGAGGACGCCGCTGTGCGGGTGCACGCATGGCCGATGACGGCGGTTTTCTTGTCCACAGTGGTGCGAAGCACATTTTGGAGTGGCCTAAACACCGCTTTTTTTTCGTGATGCGAAGGACAATCCCCTTTTAAATCAAGCGATTGGCCTCTATAAGTGCCGGCTGCGGCGCTGCAAGGTTGCAGGTTGTGCACAGTCATCCACCGAATTTTCACAAGTTGTCCACAGACTTATCCTTTGTGGATAACTTGGGCCGGGGGGTACAATCCCGGTCCAAACACAACACGGCCTGCGTGGCGCACGCACAACCCGAGGTGTGCAGGACATGACGGTTAGGCGGCTTGGCGGGCGGGGGATCCGACAAGCCGGCTGCGGTAGCGGTCATGCCGGCACTCGGGAGACAGCGGCGCCCTTTTTTATTGGGACTCGAAAGACTGCTGACGTGACGCCAGGCAGCCGTGGCACTACCCAACAACAACCGATGCAAGATTTCTGGCAGGCGGCAGCCGCGCAGCTCGAGCGCGAACTGACGCCTCAACAGTTCAAAACCTGGATCAAGCCGCTCGCGCCGGTCGCGTTCGATGAGAACGCCCTGTCGCTGCGCATTGCCGCGCCCAACCGCTTCAAGCTCGACTGGGTCAAGAGCCAGTTCTCCGGGCGCATCACCGCGCTGGCCTGCGAGTACTGGGAAGCGCAGGTGAGCGTCCACTTCGTCCTCGACCCTACGGCGTCGGGGCGTGCGGCAGCGAACGGCTATCAGGCCCCCGGCAATCCGGGCGGCCCGTACGGTCCTGCCCAGGATCCGGCCGCCCCCGGCGGCGTGGGTCCGGCCGCCCATCTGGCGCCGGCCTACGGCGCGGGCCAGGCGATGGGCCAGCCGCCGGCGCACGGCGGCCAGGGGCCCGGTCCGGGCGCGCTGATGTACGGCGCACCGGAGCAGCCCGGTGCCGGCGTTGCCGCGCCGGCGGGCTATGGCGGCATCCACGGCGGCATCGGCGCCGGCATGGGCAACCCGCAGGCCGCTCCCTACCCCGGTGGCGGCCAGCCGATCGGCGCCGACGTGGTCGATGTCGACGTGCCGCAACTGGACCCGGCCGAGGCCGCGGCCCGCTCGTATCGCGTCGCGCAGCAACCGATGCCCGGCCAGCAGCCGGCCGACACGGTCCACGAGCGCTCGCGGCTCAACCCGATCCTGACCTTCGACAATTTCGTCACCGGCAAGGCGAACCAGCTGGCGCGCGCCGCGGCGATCCAGGTCGCCAACAATCCGGGCAAGTCGTACAACCCGCTCTATCTGTATGGCGGCGTCGGCCTCGGCAAGACCCACCTGATCCACGCGATCGGCAACTTCATGCTGATGGAGAACCCGCGCGCCCGGATCCGCTATATCCATGCCGAGCAGTACGTCTCCGATGTGGTCAAGGCGTATCAGCGCAAGGCGTTCGACGAGTTCAAGCGCTATTACCACTCGCTCGACCTGTTGCTGATCGACGACATCCAGTTCTTCTCCGGCAAGAACCGCACGCAGGAAGAATTCTTCTACGCGTTCGAGGCGCTGATCGCCAATCGTGCCCAGGTCATCATCACCAGCGATACCTATCCGAAGGAAATCACCGGCATCGATGATCGGCTGATCTCGCGCTTCGACTCGGGCCTGACCGTCGCCATCGAGCCGCCCGAGCTGGAAATGCGCGTCGCGATCCTGATGAAGAAGGCCGCCGCGGAAAACGTTTCGGTGCCGGAGGAAGTGGCCTTCTTCGTCGCCAAGCATCTGCGCTCGAACGTGCGCGAACTGGAAGGCGCGCTGCGCAAGATCCTCGCGTTCTCGAACTTCCACGGCAAGGACATCACGATCGAGGTCACCCGCGAAGCGCTGAAGGACTTGCTGACCGTACAGAACCGGCAGATTTCGGTAGAAAACATTCAGAAGACCTGCGCCGACTTCTACAACATCAAGGTCGCCGATATGTATTCCAAAAAGCGGCCTGCCAATATCGCGCGGCCGCGGCAGATCGCGATGTATCTGGCCAAGGAACTGACGCAGAAGAGCCTGCCCGAGATCGGCGAGCTGTTCGGGGGGCGCGACCACACCACCGTGCTGCACGCGGTACGCAAGATCGCCGACGAGCGCAGCAAGGATGCCCAGCTCAATCACGAACTGCACGTTCTGGAACAGACCCTGAAGGGTTGAAAACCCGGCGCCGGGGATTTTGGGGGACGGGTGCGGCGGGCTGGCATACTGTGGTCTGCGCGCCGCGCGCTGCCGCGGGACGCGGAAAAGCCCGGTGGCGACCCGCAAACCCGCGCGGAACAAGGCTTTGCGGGCCGCCGGCAAATATTGGGGGATCGTGGCTTTTCATGCACAATATGCAGACCAGCCACACATCGTCCGGCTTTGCCGAGCCGCCCGATCCGAGGTAAAATGCGACATTAACTCCTTGATTCCTAAGTGATTTTGGAGTTGTCCAAGACACCCGGCGGACGCTGACTATAAACGACGAAGGACATATTCAATGCAATTGGTCAAAACCTCGCGAGACAATCTGCTGCGTCCGCTGCAAATCGTGAGCGGCATCGTGGAGCGCCGCCACACCCTCCCGATCCTGGCCAACCTGCTGATCCGCAAGTCCGGCGCCAACGTCTCCTTCCTGTCCACCGATATCGAAATCCAGATCACCACGCACGCCGAATGCGGCGTCGGCAGCGACGACGTGGCCACCACCGTGGCCGCGCGCAAGCTGCTCGATATCCTGCGTGCGATGCCCGACGGCGATGTCGCGCTGTCGCTGTCGGACAAGCGGATGACGGTGCAATCGGGCAAGAGCCGTTTCGCGCTGCAGACGCTGGCCGCCGAGGAATTCCCCACGGTCGCCGAAGCCACCGAATTCAACGCCAGCGTCACGCTGCCGCAGAAGACCTTCAAGCATCTGCTGGCGATGGTGCATTTCGCCATGGCCCAGCAGGACATCCGCTACTACCTGAACGGCATGCTGCTGGTGGTCGACGGCAAGAAGCTGATGGCGGTCGCCACCGACGGCCACCGCCTCGCCTATTGCGCGGTCGAGCTCGAACAGGAAGCGGCGGGCGCCGGCGCGCGCCAGGAAGTCATCATCCCGCGCAAGACCATCCTGGAACTGCAACGCCTGCTCGAGGACAACGACGACCCGGTGCAGGTGCAGCTGGCCGCGAACCAGATCAAGTTCACCTTCGCCAATGTCGAACTGATCTCGAAGCTGGTGGAAGGCAAGTTCCCCGATTTCCAGCGCGTGATTCCGAAGGGCTACAAGAACGCCTTCGCGATCGATCGCATCAAGCTGCAGCAGGCGCTGCAACGCACCGCGATCCTGACCACCGACAAGTTCAAGGGCGTGCGCTGCATTCTCGATACGCATACCCTGAAAATCAGCTCGACCAACGCCGATCAGGAAGAGGCGCAGGAAGAGCTCGAACTCGATTATTCGGGCGATGCGCTCGATATCGGCTTCAACGTGACCTATCTGCTCGACGTGCTGGGCAACCTCAAGAGCGAGCAGGTCCAGGTCAGCCTCGGCGACTCGAATTCGAGCGCGCTGATCACCGTGCCGGAAGACGACAACTTCAAGTACGTCGTCATGCCGATGCGCATCTGATGTTCCGGTAAAGGATCGCAAGATACGCAGAATCCGGAGCATCGAACGGCAGGCTACGGCTCTCGCAGCGGGCAAACAGCCCGCGCGACCGACCCGCAGTAGCAGGGGCAGGATCATGGCGATCCGCCCCTTTGCCGTTTTTATGTAACCGCCATGCGGAGGGCCGATGGCCGCGTCGTAACCCGGCGCGCCGCGCTCCCCGCATTTGCCGTGAGTAGGAAAACATGACCCAACAGCAGAACCCGCAACAGGAAAACAGCTACGGCGCCTCCTCGATCCAGATCCTGGAAGGCCTGGAGGCGGTACGCAAGCGGCCGGGCATGTATATCGGCGACACCTCGGACGGCACCGGCCTGCATCACCTAGTGTTCGAGGTGCTGGACAACTCCATCGACGAAGCGCTGGCCGGCTACTGCACGGAAATCCAGGTCACGATCCACACCGACAACTCGATCTCGATCATCGACAACGGCCGCGGCATTCCGTCCGGCATCAAGTTCGACGACAAGCACGAGCCCAAGCGCAGCGCCGCGGAAATCGCGATGACCGAGCTGCATGCGGGCGGCAAGTTCAACCAGAACAGCTACAAGGTCTCGGGCGGCCTGCACGGCGTCGGCGTGTCCTGCGTCAACGCGCTGTCGAAATGGCTGCGCCTGACGGTGCGCCGCGACGGCCAGGCGCATTTCATCGAATTTGCCCAGGGCGCGGTGCAGAACCGCATCGTCGAAACGGTCAACGGCCCGGACGGACAGCCGGTCGAAGTCTCGCCGATGAAAGTGCTCGGCCCGACCGACAAGCGCGGCACCGAGGTCCACTTCCTCGCCGACCAGGAAATCTTCACCAACGTCGAGTTCCACTACGAGATCCTGTCCAAGCGCATCCGCGAACTGTCGTTCCTGAATAACGGCGTGCATATTCGCCTGACCGACCAGCGCACCGGCAAGGAAGAGGATTTCGCCTTCTCCGGCGGCGTGAAGGGTTTCGTCGAATACATCAATCGCGCCAAGTCGGTGCTGCATCCGAATATCTTCTACGCGAATGCCGAGAAGGAAGGCATTACCGTCGAAGTGGCGATGCAGTGGAATGACGGCTTCAACGAGCAGGTGCTCTGCTTCACCAACAATATTCCGCAGCGCGATGGCGGTACCCACCTGACCGGCCTGCGCGCGGCGATGACGCGCGTCATCAACAAGTACATCGAAGAAAACGAGATCGCCAAGAAGGCCAAGGTCGAGACCACCGGCGACGACATGCGTGAAGGCCTGTCGTGCGTGCTGTCGGTCAAGGTGCCCGAGCCCAAGTTCAGTTCGCAGACCAAGGACAAGCTGGTGTCGTCCGAAGTGCGGCTGCCGGTCGAGGAACTGGTATCGAAGGCGCTGGGCGACTTCCTGCTGGAAACGCCGAACGACGCCAAGATCATCTGCGGCAAGATCGTCGACGCCGCGCGCGCGCGCGAAGCCGCGCGCAAGGCCCGCGAAATGACCCGCCGCAAGGGCGCGTTCGACGGCATGGGCCTGCCCGGCAAGCTCGCCGACTGCCAGGAACGCGATCCGGCGCTGTCCGAACTGTTCCTGGTCGAGGGCGACTCCGCAGGCGGCTCCGCCAAGCAGGGCCGCGACCGCAAGTTCCAGGCGATCCTGCCGCTCAAGGGCAAGATCCTGAACGTCGAGCGCGCGCGCTTCGACAAGATGCTGTCGAGCCAGGAAGTGCTGACGCTGATCACCGCGCTGGGCACCGGCATCGGCAAGGACGACTACAACCTCGACAAGCTGCGTTATCACCGCATCATCATCATGACCGATGCGGACGTCGACGGCTCGCACATCCGCACGCTGCTGCTGACCTTCTTCTACCGGCAGATGCCCGACATCATCGAGCGCGGCTATGTCTATATCGCGCAGCCGCCGCTGTACAAGGTCAAGCACGGCAAGGACGAGCGCTATATCAAGGACGACAACGAGCTGAACGCGTACATGCTGCGCCTGGCGATGGAAAAGGCCAGCCTGCTGCGCCCGGACGGCAGCGAGATCACCGGCGAAGCGCTGACCGAACTGGCGCGCCAGTACCAGCTCGCCGAAGCGGTGATCGGCCGCCTGTCGCGCGTGGTCGACAGCGACGCGCTGCGCGCGATCGCCGACGGCGTCGAACTGAACCTGGACTCCGCCGAAGCCGCCGAGGCCTCGGCCCGCGCACTGAAGGCCAAGCTGTCGGAAATGCACGCCAAGCGCCTGAACGGCGCCGCGGTCAATGACGACGGCACCGCCGACGTCTACGCGCAGTTCGACGAGAAGAACGAGAAGCACCGCCTGATGGTGGCCCGCCGCCATCACGGCAACGTGCGCCTGTCGCACATCGATTCCGACTTCGTCCATGGCGCCGACTACGCCGCGCTGGCGCTCGCCGCCAAGACCTTCCAGGGCCTGATTCCGGTCGGCACCAAGGTTCGCCGCGGCGAAGGCGAGAAGATGCGCGAGCAGACCGTCAACGACTTCCACGGCGCGATGCAGTGGCTGCTGTCGGAAGCCGAGCGCGGCGTGTCCCGCCAGCGCTACAAGGGCCTGGGCGAGATGAACCCCGAGCAGCTGTTTGAAACGACGCTGGACGTCACGCAGCGCCGCCTGCTGAAGGTGCAGATCGAGGACGCGATCGCGGCCGACCAGATCTTCACGACGCTGATGGGCGACGAGGTCGAGCCGCGCCGCAACTTCATCGAGTCGAATGCGTTGGTGGCACGCAATATCGATGTGTGATCGCGCAGCGCCGTAGCATGGCGGCCTGTTCAAGCCGAGGCAAGACGCCCGACCGTTCAACGGCCGGGCGTTTTTTTATGGCCGGCTCAGAAGATTCAGAAGACTCGGGGCATTCAGGACATTCAAGGCATCACCCGATAAGTCGACTGCACCAGCCCCGAAGGAAAGCTGCGGCTCGATACCAGCGCAAGGTCGATGTCGTGCGGCAGTGCGCCGAACAACGGCCTGCCGGAGCCGATCAGCACCGGCACCGTGGTGATCACCATGTCCGCGATCAGGCCATCGCGCAGGAACGACTGCACCAGCTGCCCGCCGTCGACATACACGCGACGTACGTTCTCGCGCGCCAGTGCCTCCATCGCTTCCGTCGGCGTCCAGTTGGCGAAGCGGACCTTGCCCTTCAGCGCCTCGGGCACCGGCGTGTCCGCCAATTGCCTGGACAGCACGAGCACGGGCCGGTCGTAAGGCCATGGATCGAAGCTCAGCACCTTCTCATAGCTGCCGCGTCCCATCACGATCAGGTCCTTGTCCGCGATGAATTCCGTGTAGCCATGGTCCTCGTCGGGATCGTCGCGCTGCAGCAGCCAGCCGATATCGCCGTCGGGGCGGGCGATGAAGCCATCGAGGCTGGTGGCGATGAAGACGTGTGCGGTGGTCACTGGTTTGCCTCCTTGTGTGCGGACCGTATTGTTGTCCGCGTATGCCCCTGGCACAAGACTCGCCACGGCACTGTTGCAGGTCGGTCGGCTGCCAGGCCGCGCACTATGCCGCGCGCAATGCCCCTGCGCCCGCAAAGCCGTCGCCGCCGCGGCGCGCCCGCGTTTCCCGTACCAGCGCCTGCGGCGGCCTGCCCAGCGAACGCAGGAAGGCCCGCCGCATCCGTTCCTCGTCGCCGAATCCCGTTTGCGCCGCGACTCTGCCGATCGAGGTCTCTCCTGCCTCGATCAGCGCATGGGCCGCCTCGAGCCGGAGCTTCTCGATCGCCTTTGCCGGCGACATGCCCGTCTCCGCCTGGAACGCCCGGCTGAAATGCCGCTTGCTCCAATGCACGTGCTCGGCAAGCTGTTCGACCGATAACGGCTCGTGCAGATGTTCGCGCGCGAAGTCGAGCGCGAGCCGGACGCGGTCGGACTTGGGTTCGAGCGCAGCCAGCGTGGAGAACTGCGATTGCCCGCCCGTACGGCGGTAATGCACCACCATCATCCGCGAGATGGATTTGGCCAGCGCATCGCCGAGGTCCGCCATCACCAGGGCCAGCGCGAGGTCGATGCAGGCCGTCATGCCCGCCGACGTCCACACCGGCCCGTCGTTGACGAAGATCTTGTCCTCATCGACCTGCACCGCGGGAAAACGCTGCTGCAGTTCGCGCGCCAGCGCCCAGTGCGTCGTGGCCCGGCGTCCGTCCAGCAGTCCCGCCTCCGCCACGATGAAGGCACCGGTGCAGATGCTGGCGATGCGCCTGGCGCGTGGCGCCGCTCGTCGCAACTGGGCGATCAGCGCGGGCTCGGTGGGGGCCTGCGTCGTGGTGCCAGCGACCAGCAAGGTGTCGTAGTGCCGCCGGCCGATTGCCTGCGTCTCGATCTTGACGCGCGACGATCCGGCCACCATGCCGCCGTCGGCGGACACCACCGCAATCTCGTAGCGCGGTTGCGACGACAGCTCGTTCGCCAGCTCGAAGACGGTCAGTGCCGCCATGTCGAGGATCTGAAAGCCGGGATAGACGACCAGGGCAATGCGCGCGCTCATGATGTCCCCTTTGGAGGGTTCCGCCGATTGGATGCCGGCCATTGTAGCGGCAGGGCCGCCAATCGGCCGGCCTTTCGCCGTGTCCCTTATTGCGGTTTTTTGGTCATTTGAGCCATCGCCGGTTTCCACCAGAATGAGCTCGGACGGCAACGCATCGGGCACCGGCGGCACGGCAGGGCCAATGGGCTCCAGTGCGAGCTGCCGAATCCCCTTTGACCGATACAGCGATACAGGACATCGACATGCAACTCACCGACAACACCATCTTCATCACCGGCGGCACCTCCGGCATCGGCCGCGCCCTGGCGGAAGCGTTCCACAAGCTCGGCAACCAGGTCATCGTCGGCGGCCGCCGCAAGCATCTGCTGGACGAAGTGACCAAGGCCAACCCGGGCATGGACGCGGTGGAGCTGGATATCGCCGACCCCGCAAGCATCGCGCGCGCGGCAAGCGAGCTGACTGCCCGCCATCCCGGGCTCAACGTGCTGATCAACAACGCCGGCATCATGCCCTTCGATCAGGCCGACGCCGCGATCGACGAGGCGACCATGCAGGCCACCGTGACCACCAACCTGCTCGGCCCGATCCGCATGACCTCGGCGCTGATCGAACACCTGAAGCGCCAGCCGCGCTCGGTGGTGATCCACAACACGTCGGTGCTGGCGTACGTGCCGCTTGCCAACACCGCGGTGTACTCGGCGACCAAGGCCGCACTGCATTCCTACGCGCTGTCGCAGCGCTTCATGTTGCGCCACACCTCGGTGCGCGTGCAGGAAATCGCGCCGCCCTGGGTCAACACGGACCTGATCCAGAAGAGCGACGACCCGCGCGCGATGCCGCTCGATGCCTTCATCGAGCAGACCATGGCGGCGCTGGCGACCGATGCGGAAGAAGTGCTGGTCGAAGCGGCACGTCCGTTGCGCGACAACCCCGGCGCCGCAGAGCATGCGTTCGTCAATGGCTTCAACGAGAGCATCGCGGCCACGCCGATCCCGGTGGGCTGAGACGCCGCCAAGCGCGTCGGCGCATGGCGCGGTGGCTACCCGAGTCGCCTGAATCAGACCCCGCCTGCTGGCGGGGGTTTCTTGTTGGAGTTGGCAATCCGAGCCGGGCCCGGTCTACGGTCGATACCTTTCCACGATGTCGAGATTGCCGCTCGAATCGGCACCGCCGACAACCAGAACGCTGCCGTCCTGGAGCAGCGATGGCGCGGCCCGGCTGCGTGGCCTCGACATGCTGGTTGCCACGGTCCAGACGTTGACGTCCGGGTTATAAATTTCCGCGGTCGCCGTTGTGCCCGCCGAGGTGGCGCCGCCAGCGACAAGCACGCGACCGTCCGCCAGAAGCGCCATCGCGGGCAGGAAACGTCCGGCATGCATGGTGCTGGGCGTCCATGTCGACGCGACAGGATCATAGAGCCACGCCGTATTGCCTGCGCCTGTCATCAGGACCTTCCCATTGGCCAACAACACGGACTCGGCCACTGTGCTGGTGCTGCCGGGGAACGCCAGCGGCGTGCTGCTGCCGGTATCGGCAACCGGATACAGCTCCGCCACCGCGGAACCCGGGCCGAGACCACCCACCAGAAGCACCGTATCGCCGCCCGGCAGCAGCGTTGCCGCATGCTGCCCCCGCGAAAAGGCCAGCGGCGTCGCCAGCAACGTCCAGGTATTGGTGGCCGGATCGTACCGTTCCGCCGTCGTGGACGCCGCCCCGCTGGTGCTGCTGCCGATCACCAGCACCTTGCCGTCCGGCAGCAGCGAAGCGGTATGCCGGGTGCGGCTGTACGCCATGCTGCCGGCCGACTGCCAGGTGCCGGTGGCCGGATCGTAGAGCTCCGCCGTCGCCGTGTTGCCTCCGGCGACGAGCACCCGCCCGTCTTGCAGACGCGTAGCGGTCGCCTCGACATGGGCACTGACCATGCTCGCCGTCGCTGCCCAGAGATCGGTGACCGGGTCATAGAGAAACGCCGAAACACTGGCCGCCGACGCAAGGTAGCCGCCGGCCACGAGGACCTTGCCATTGTTCAGGCTCGTCGCGGACATGTAGTGCATGGGACCCGGCAGCGAATGCGCCGTTATCCAGCTGCCGCGGGCGGTCACGCCGATCCGGACCGTGGCCTGCGTACTGCCGGCCCGGTTGGCCGCGGTAACCGTGTACACGGCTTGCGGCTGGATCGTGGTGGCGGTGCCGGCAATCACGCCGGTCTGGCTGTTCAGGCTCAGGCCGGCGGGCAAGGCGGGGCTCACCGAAAAGCTCGCCGCCGCGCCGCCGGTGACGACAGGCGTGTTGGGAACGATCGCTTCGCCGGCGACATACAGCGCGGACGCCTGCGCATAGGCAAGGCCGGATGGAGCCACAACGGCGGCTTCCACGGCGATGCGCAGCGTCGCCGTCGCTTCCCCGGCCGCATTGCGTCCCGTCACGGTATAGGTCGCCTCCGCCGCCGCGGCGGCTGGCGTGCCAGTGATCACGCCCGTCTGCGTATCGAACGCGAGCCCCGCGGGCAGCGCGGGCGTGATGGTGTAGGCATCGATCGGTCCGCCACCGTTGGTCGGTCCGTTCGCGGCAATGGGCACACCCACGGTGTAGACGACGGCGGGCTCCCGGTAAGCCAGCTGGCTTGGGGCCACCGTTGTCTTCCGCACTTCGATCTGCACCCTGGCGGTCGCGCTGCCGGCGCCGTTCCGCGCCGTCACGACATGGACTGTCGAGGGAGTGACCGCGGCGGGCGTCCCCGAGATAATCCCCGTGGCGGCATCGAGAACCAACCCTTCCGGCAACGCCGGTGCGATGGTGTAGCGCTCGATCGCCCCGCCGCTCGCACTGGGATGATTGGGCACGATGGGCTTGTCGACCTCGTAGACGGCCGACGACATGCCATAGCTGAGGCCGGCGGGCGCCTGCTGCGTCGGGGTTGGGGCCGGCACCTGCTTGTCATCGTCATCGTCGCCGCCGCATGCGGACAGCAGCGACAGACAGCACAGGCACAGCAACAGCAGCCATTGGGCCGGCCGCTGCAATTGGTGCCGCGGGCGAATTGCGGCATGGCGCGAGAGATTTGTCATTTTTCCCGGCTCCAAAAATGCGTTGATTTACGGCGCTCCCGAATGGGCAACGGTATTGCGTGGCAAACCGATACGCAGCCGTTGCGACAATCGCATTCCAATATGGGCGAAATGCAATTCCACCTGATAAATCGGCGATGGCCCAGGAATTGGCGCGAATATACACCAGGCAATGCACGGAATGATCGCGGTCAATAATGCCGGTTTCCGCAGATTTCACCAATGGATGGCACGGGTACGTGGGGCCAATGGTGCCATTCCGTGTATTGGATAAAGCAGCGCCTCAACGACGCCATGTCGTCGGCCAGTCCGGCAGGAAGTCCGCGATCACCAGGGACCTCGCCCCCGGCTTCGGCTGCCAGTCCGTGACATGCCCGCCCAGCGGCGCCCACCAGGGCGCTGCGTCGGCGAGTACGGAACGGAAGTCCACCGCTTCGGACTCCACCACGCCGCGCCGCTGGTTCGCCAGCACCCAGCGCATTCCGGCCACCAGGCTGGAGGCGACCTGCAGACTCGTCGCCGAGTTGTAAGGTACCAGCGTGCGCGCTCGCTCGATGCCGAGGTGCGAGCCGTACCAGATGCCGCCGTATCGGCCGCTGAGCAGCAGCACGCCGAGTTCGTCCTCGCCGCTGACAATTTCGTCGCGCAGGATGCGTGCGCCGCGTACGCGCGTGGCGGTCCGGTCGTCGAGCCACTGCATCGAGGCGAGCGTGGCGGCGGTGGGGCGGTAGGCGTAGTAGACGGTGGGACGATACGGGGGCCGGCCGGCTGCATCGGCTGCATCGGCCGCACCGGCGCCCTGGGCACCATCGTCGGTAAGGTAGGCCGCGATCGAGATCGATTCGTTGTGCGTGATCAGGTAGGCGTCGAACGGTCCGTGCGCCGGCGACCATGAGCGAACGCGCGTGCGATGTCCCGGCCGATTGATCGCGATCGCCGCACCGCAGCCGTCACTGTGGCGGTAGCCGCCGGGGGGCAGCGCGGGCTCATGCGTTCCCCATCCGAGTTCCGCGTCCTGCAGGCATTCGGTGATGAAGCCCTCCGCGGACCAGGTGTTGGCGAATTCGCCATCGCGCGGGAAGCCCGGCGCTTGCTGGCTATCGTATTCGCTGATCTGGATGACCCGTAGATCGAGACGGCGTGCGAGCGCGGCCCAGCCGGCGCGATGCCGCGGTTCGACCGCCTCCAGCCCGGCATGGCCCGCCAGCTCCATCAAGGCCGCCTTGACCAGCACCGACACCATGCCCGGGTTGGCGCCATGCGCCACCAGCGCAGTCGGCAGCGTCTCGCGGCCGCGGGCGAATGCCAGCATCCGTTCGCGCAACGCGTAGTTGCTCAGCTGCGAGGCGGGGGCGTTGCCGGCATAGTCCCAAGGCTCGATGCCGGCGTCGATGTAGAAGGCACCGCGGTGCTGCGTCAGTGCGATCAGGTCGCGGCTGCAGACGGAAGGCGCCAAACTCACCAGAAAGGTCCCCGGGCGCAGCAGCGGGCCAAGGACGGGCGCAAAATTGTCCGCGGTAATGCCGGCCTCCACCGCGCGCAGATCGTGCGCCGC
Organism: Cupriavidus cauae; assembly: GCF_008632125.1. Taxonomy (GTDB): domain Bacteria; phylum Pseudomonadota; class Gammaproteobacteria; order Burkholderiales; family Burkholderiaceae; genus Cupriavidus; species Cupriavidus cauae. The sequence continues at coordinate 185,767 of NZ_VWRN01000031.1, read as the reverse complement.
CACGACCTGCCGACGGCGATCGTCCAGCGAGCGATCCACCACGGTGATGGCCGCCCGTGGCCAGGTTCGCTGCAGCAGCGGCAGCACGGCCTGCCCGATACAGCCAAAGCCGACGATGACGATTTGCTCGATCACGTTGAACTCTTCCGCTCGACAACGGCGATGCCGGTCATCTCGCGCGCCAAGACCGCGCCGCAGCGGACCGAATCGGGGATACCGATCGATTCGATTCCTTATATCCAGACTGGCGAAGGCAATGGTATCGCCGCGTGCGGCCACTGCCAACGGGCATCGATTTCGCAGTGCGCGCCGGCAACCCAGCTGCCGGCCGCCATTCCGCCGGGTGATGCCTAATATGCCGGACGCATCATTGTTGCCCCGCTTCAGGCCCGGCAAGATCAGTCTCCAAGCCGGAATCGCCGGGGCTGGCGCGCCATGCACACGAGGCGGCGCGCCACGCCCGCAGCCTTGCCACAAAGAATGGAGACAGCTCGACGTGAGCGGCTCAACCGACGGACGTCGGTGCCGCCGCGCCCCTCAAGATCTTCGTCACGGCCGCGAACTCTTCGTTCGCATATCCCGCGTCTTCCGCGTCGCGCAGCAGCTGTGCAATCAGCGCGGGCAATTCGCTCCGTAGGCCCTGACGACGCATCGCCTCTTCGATGCGCCGGGTGGCATCGACCGAGATCGACAAGGGACTCTGCGAGATCGCGAAATCGCCCTTCTCGATGACATTCCCCTCATGACGCAGGAATGCGCCGAACGAGGGAGACATCGCTTCGACGATGCCACCATAGACACCGACGTCGAGCCCCTCGGCCTGCGCCAGCGCGGCGCCCTGGAAGAAGCCCATCGACGCACCATAGACGTACGACAGCGTCGCCAGATCCATGGTGGCCGCGGCGGCAGCGTCTTCGCCGAGGTAGACGATATTGCCGCCGAGCGCCGCCAGCAGATCGCGCGCATCGGCATGTGCCGCACGGCTTCCGGAAACGAGGATGGTCGTATCGGGCTGGCCCATCTGCTCGGGCGCGACCTGGATGGCGCCGTCCAGATAGCCGGCACCCACCTCGCGCGCCACGGCCGCCAACTCCTTCGCGTCCTGCGGGCTTCCGGTGGTCAGCTGCAACACCAGCTTGCCCTTCAGCGCCGCCTTGACCCCGTCTCCCGACAGGATGGCGTGCGTGGCCGCGTAGTCGTGCACGCAGATGACGACGGCTTCGGCTGCAGCCGCCGCCTGTGCGGCCGTATCCGCGACGATGGCACCATGGCTCGCCAACGATGCGGCCTTGTCCGGCGTGCGGTTCCACACATGCACTTCCATGCCCGCCTGCAACAGCAGGCTGGCGAGTTTCGTTCCCATCTGGCCGAGGCCGATCACGGCTACCGTTTTCATCTGCGCACTCCATTCGTGTAACGTTGGCGCAGTATGCGAATGTACGGTTTGGATGGTCAAGTACGCACTAAAATGACAGGTACTATCCAATTGGTAAGTATTGGAGATGAATCGAATGAAACGCAGCCAGCCTTACAACTGCGGCATCGGCCCTGCTTTCGAAGTGATCGGCGGCAAATGGAAGGCGCTGATCCTGTACGAGCTGCATGCCGGGCCCTTGCGGACCGGAGAGCTTCGTCGACTGCTCGATGGCATCACCGAGAAGATGCTGATCCAGCAATTGCGCGAGATGGAGGCGGACGGCATCGTGCGCCGCGAGGTGTTTCACGAGGTACCGCCGCGTGTGGAATACTCGCTGACGCCGGCCGGCCGGGCATTGAATCGGGCGTTGGGGCCGGTCGCCGAATGGGGACAAAAATATGCGGCATCCCGATGATCCGCGCGCGTGGCAACAGGCCGAGTTGGTGACCCAGTTGCGCGCGCTCGGCGTGCCTCCGGGCGCCGTGCTGCTGGTCCACGCGTCGTTCCGCTCGATCAGGCCCGTGCAACGGGGCCCACAAGGATTGATCGAGGCGCTGCGGGAAGCGGCCGGCCCTGCCGGCACGCTGGTGATGCCGTCGTGGGGCGATGACGATGACGCGCCCTTCGACCCGGCCGCCACGCCGGCATCGGCGGACCTTGGCGCGGTCGCCGATGCCTTCTGGCGACTGCCCGACGTGGTTCGCAGCCACCACCCGTTTGCCTTCGCGGCGGCGGGACCGCATGCGCATCGAATCACCGCGGATCCCTTGCCGTTGCCGCCCCATATTCCGGCCAGCCCGGTCGGCCGCGTGCACGAGCTCGATGGACAGGTGCTGCTGCTTGGCGTGGGCCATGACGCCAACACCACGATCCATCTGGCCGAACTGATGGCCGGCGTGCCTTACGGCGTGCCGCATCACTGCACGGTGCTGCGGGACGGCAAGCCGGCTCGCATCGACTATCTCGAAAACGACCACTGCTGCCAGCGCTTCGATCTGGTGGACGGATGGCTCAAGGAAAAGGGCCTTCAGCGTGAAGGCCCAGTTGGCAATGCCGGCGCCCGCTTGATGCGGGCGCGGGACATCGTCGATGTCGTGCGGCAGCAGTTGGCTCGCGATCCGCTCGTCTTCCTGCATCCGCCTCAGGTTGGCTGCGAGGAGTGCGATGCCGCGCGGCGGTCGGTCAGCACCAAGTAGCGACCGACGTAGCGAATGACGTAGCGGGAGATGTTGCCGGAATGGCGCGTTCAACCGCCAATGCCGAGCAGCTCCACCTCGAAATTCAGCGTCGCATTCGGCGGGATCGTCCCCGGCACGCCGCGCGAGCCATAGGCGGTGCTGCCCGGGCACACCAGCCTGGCCTTGCCGCCGACCTGCATCTTCTGCACGCCCTCGGTCCAGCACGGGATCACGCGATTGAGCGGGAACGAGATCGGCTGCCCGCGCTTGTACGAGCTGTCGAATTCGGTGCCGTCGGTCAACGTGCCGCGGTAATGCACCTTGACGGTATCGGTGGCCTTGGGCGAGGCGCCGTTGCCCTTGGTCAGGTGCTGGATCGAGACGCCGGAAGGCAGGGTCTGGGCCGGTTCGGCGGCATGGGCGGCGAAGGCCAGCGCGCCGAAGGAAAGCAGCGAAGCGAGGGAAGCAAACGAAGCGAAGGAAGCAAGGCGGGGGAGTCGGGTCATTGCGGTAATCCTTTGAGTCAGGGGAAGGCACAAGGATAAACCGATTGAAGCCCGGGACGGTCCGCGGTGCCGTGCGGTGCCATGCGGCGCCATGCAGCGCCTCGCTGCACGCACCACGGCAAGCACTGCCGCAGGCACCGGCAGACCGCCCGACTTCACCCGCTCCCCCCTCAAACTCGCGCGTTCAACCCGTCCGCAAGCGCTCACGCAACTGGTACTTCATCACCTTGCCAGTCGGCGTGCGCGGCATCGCCTCGACGACGCGCACCTGCCGCGGCACCTTGTACTTCGCCAGCCGTTCGGCGCAGTATGCCTGGATATCTTCGACGTCGACGCTGGCATCGGCCTTGGCCACCACCACGGCTGCCACGCTCTCGCCCCACTCGGGGTGCGGCATGCCGACCACCGCCACTTCCGAAATCGCCGGATGGCCCGCCAGCACGTCCTCGACCTCCTTCGAATAGACGTTCTCGCCGCCGGTGACGATCATGTCCTTGACGCGGTCGACGATGAACAGATAGCCGTCCTCGGCGATCCGCACCAGGTCGCCGGTGCGATACCAGCCATCGTGAAATGCTGCCGCGGTGGCGGCGGGATCGCGGTAGTAGCCCTGCATCATCGACTGGCAGCGCATCCAGATTTCGCCGACCTCGCCCGGGCCGGCCTCGTGCTGTTCGTCGCGCATGACCTTGATGGTGCAGCCGCTGACCGCGTGGCGTCCGATCGAGCCCGCCTTGACGACCTGCTCCTCCGGCAACAGCGCGGTACCGGTGGGGCCGGTTTCGGTCATGCCGAAGACCTGATAGAAGCGCTCGGAGCGGTAGCGTTCGGCGAGCACGCGGGCGGTGCCGGCATCGATCGGGCCGCCGCCGTACAGCCAGGCGCGCACGCTGGACAGATCGTAGCTGGCGAAATCCGGTGCCATCTTCATCGCCATCAGGTACGCGATCGGCGCGCCGAAGAACAGCGTGCATCGCTCCTGCTGCACCGTCTCGAGAAACCGCACGGGATGATATTCGGGCAGCAGCACCACGGTGGCGCCGACGAACAGGCTGCCGACCAGCAGGTTGTTCAGCGGAAAGCTGTGCCAGATCGGCATCGCCAGCAGTACGCGATCGGAAGGACCCAGCCCATAGACGAGGCTCTATCCCGTGCCGGCGAGAATCACGTTGGCGTGCGAGTGCATGCAGCCCTTCGGCCTGCCGGTGGTGCCCGAGGTGTACAGCAGTTCGGCGAGATCGTCGGCTTCGACTCCGACTGGCCGATAGGGGTGCGCCCCGCCCTCCGGAGCCATCAGGGGCAGCCCCGCCTCATTGCCGGCGGGCGACAGCGCAAACGCCGGCGGCGCGCCGTCCAGCTGCCGATGCAGGTCGGCATCGACCAGCCACAGCCGGCTTTCGCTGTGTTCGAGGATATAGGCGGTTTCGGGCGCGGCGAGCTTGTGGTTGACCGGTACGGCGACGGCACCGATATCGAGGATCGCGTAGTAGGCGATCACCCATGCGGCCGAATTGCGGCCGTGCAGCGCGACCTTGTCGCCCTTGCCGATACCTTGCGCCTGCAGCCACGCGGCGGTGTGCTTGACGCGCCGTCGCAGTTCGTCGTAGCGGATACGCTGCGCGCCATCGACGATAGCGATATCCGACTTGCGCTGCCGGGCGACGCTGTCCAGCGCCTCATTGATCGTCCACATGGTGTCTCCTCCTTGAGGCCGTTCCTGGTTCGGCCGTTTCGTCTTCCGTCGTCTACCGTATGGCTTGCCGCTTCCTCCCCGGTGATTCCATTCAGGCCGATGCCATCAGGCGTGCGGTCGCGCCGTTCCCATCGCCAGCGCATCGACCGCGGCGGCGATGTCGCTGCCACCGGTTGCGGACAACATCGCCGACACCGTCGCCGGCACCAGTCCGTCGGCGCAGAACAGTTCGGCCGCGGCCAGCCCTGCCGCATCGCGCTTGACCCGCAGGCGCCATTCCGCCGCCTCGCCCAGCAGCACCGCCTGGTACGTGCGCGCCATGCCCCATGCCAGGCGCCGGCCTTGCGCTTCCTCCGGCGCGTTGATCATCGGAATCAGCGTGTCCAGCGCATTCTCGATCCGCTGGCGCAGGCCGCGCGTCGCATCGAGCGACAGCCCGCGCAGCCGCCGCACCACGTCCTCGATCCAGGCCTCGCCATGTTCGGAGGCGCGCAGCGCGCGCAGGACGTCGTGCGCCAGCACGGAGGTCGTGCCCTCCCAGATGCAATGCACATGCAGATTGCGGAACAGCCGCGGCAGGCCGGTGTCCTCGATATAGCCCGCGCCGCCGAAGCTCTCGAGCAGCTCGCTGCCGGCCCAGACCGCCTGGCGCGCGCAGGCCAGCTTGGTCAGAGGCGCCATCAGGCGCGACAGCGTGCCGTCGGCCCCGTGCTCGGCCGCACCGATCAGCGCCGCGGTCTGGAAATTGAGCGCGAGCATCGCCTCGTATTCGGCGGCGATGCGCGCCAGCCAGGCGCGATGCATCGGCTGCTGCGCCAGCGGCTTGCCGAAGACCTCGCGCTTGCCCGCGTAGTCGCGCGCCAGATCCAGCAGATGGCCGACCCCCGCCGGGCCGCCCCACGAGGCCCACAGTCGCGCGATATTGAGCAGGCCCGCCATCTTGCCGACGCCCTGTCCGATCTCGCCGACCGGCACCGCGACGGTGTCCTTCAGGTCCAGCTCGGCGGTGGGCAGCGCGCGCGTGCCCAGCTTGTCCTTCAGCCGCCGGACCTCGATGCCGTTCCAGCTGCCGTCCGGGCGGCGCAGCTCGACCAGGAACAGCGACAGGCCGCGGCTGCCGTCCTGCGCGCCCTCGGGCCGCGCCAGCGCCAGCGCCACCTGCCCGGTGGTGGCCGAGGTGAACCACTTGGTGCCGTTCAGCAACCACCTGCCGTCGCTCGACCGCCGCGCCGTGGTCGAGCTGCGGCCCACGTCCGAGCCACCCTCCTTCTCGGTCATCCATTGGCCCGAGGTCCACGCCTCGTGCCGGGCGGTCAGCTTCGGCACATAGCGCCGCGCCAGTTGCGGGTCGTGCTGCAGCAGCAGCCGCGCGGCGCCGTCGGTCATCACCAGCGGGCAGTCGGCCACCGCGCAGGCGGGGTCGTACAGGTTGACCAGGCCGGCCTGCACCACGCGGGAATGCTCGCCGTAGGGCGTTTCATAGGGCAAGGCGACCAGCCCTTCCTCCTGGCCGATCTGCACCAGTCGCAGCCACGCCGGATCGACGCGCAGCTCGTCGACGCGCCGGCCCCACGGGTCGTAGGGCACGTGCTGCGGCGGATTGCGTTCGGCCTGCTCGGCCAGCGGCAGCAGTTCGGTGACCGCGCGCTCGCCGAGGCGATCCAGCGAGGGGCTGGCCTCGGCGAACACCTCCGCCGGAAGCAGCCGCTCCAGCGTCAGCCGCAGCGTCGGATCGGTACGAAAGCGGTTGCCGGGCTTCGGCGCGGCCTGATGGAAGTCACTCATGCCGTCTTCTCCTTGACGGGTTGGCAGCAGTGGGCTGCGGTCCAAGGGATTGCACGCAGAAGGCGACGAGGCTCGCCACCAAGTCGACGTCTTCCTCGTCCGGATGCGGCGCGCTGAGCGGCCCCACCAGCGTTTCCGCGATGGCGCCGACGATGGCGGTGCCGACCAGGTGCGGATGCTGCGGCGCGATCTCGCCCGCCTCGATGCCCTGCTGGACCAGCCTGGCGAAGATCGCGCGGTAGGGCTCGCGGAACTGCATCCGTGCCACGTCGATCGGCGGATCGACCGGCTCGGCCAGCAGCGCCCAGGCCAGCTTGCGCCCGCGCAGGGCACGCCGCGCAAAGGTCTCGACCACCCGCGCCAGCCGCTCGCGCACGGTGCCTTCGGTATCGAATGCGGCTGCGCAGGCGTCGATCTCGGTCTGCGCGGCGCGCTTGAACACCTCGTTGAACAGATCCGCCTTGGTGGCGAAGTAGCGGTAAATCAGGCCGGCCGAGATATCGACCTCGGCGGCGATGGCCGGAATGTTGGCGGCGGCGTAGCCGCCACGCGCGACCAGCTTGAGCGCGGCCTTGATGATGCGCTCGCGGGTTTCTGCCAGGCGGGCTTCGACTTTGGGGGTTCGACGGTAGGGCATGAAAGAAGTATCTATGCTTTCATTTCTTCGTGCAAGGTTGAGATTCTGGTTGTAGACTCGGAAAAAATTCGACGGAAAGAACGAATGCACGCGCATTCGGTTCCGCGGCTGGTCACGCCAGTTGGCCGTCGAAACCGTACCGATCCCGGAGGTGGCCTGTGGCGTCGCAGAATGAGCTGGATCCGCACAGCGTGTTCGCCTATGTCGGCAACCGCATCCTGCCGACGGCGCTGGCGCGCGGGCCGTGGAGTCCGGATGCGCAGCACGGCGGCGCGCCGGCCGGCCTGCTGGCTGCGATCGCCGAACGCGCGATGGCCGACGAGCCGGGATGGTCGATGGTGCGGCTGACGCTGGAATTGCTGCGGCCCGTACCGATCGCGCCGCTGCAGGCCACGCAGGAAATCCAGCCGGGCGGCTCGGTGCGGCGCGTGGCCTTGAGCCTGATGCATGAGGACAAGCCGGTCGTGCGCGGCGTCGCGGTATTCATGCGCGAACGGGCGGTCGACCTGAGCCCGGCCGCCGCCGCATGCCCGCTGCCGCTGCCGGACCAGTGCAGAGAGCCGATCCGCATCCCGGGCATGGTCGAGCAGACCTCGTTCCACTACACGGCAATGGAGAGCCGCGTGGCGAGCGGCAGCGTCGCCGAGCCCGGCCCGGCCGCCGCGTGGTTCCGCTTGGCAGTGCCGCTGATCGACGGCTGGCCCACGCCGCCCAGCGCCCGTGCGGTGGCCGCCGCGGACTTTGGCAACGGCATCAGCTGGGCACTGCCGCTCGATCGCTTCGTGTTCGCGAACGCGGACCTGAGCGTCTCGCTGCACCGGCCGCCGCAGGGCGAATGGGTCGGCGTGGATTCCGTCACGGTCGCGCAGCCGAGCGGCATCGGGCTGACCACCTCGACGCTGTACGACGAAGCCGGCGTGATCGGCGTGGCGCAGCAGAGCCTGCTGATCAAGCAGCGATAGATGGTTGCCGTGGTCGCCATGGTTGGGGTCCGCGCGCGAGCGGGCGAAGGGGACGCTACACTGGGCGTTTCCCGGCAACCGCTGAACGCCCATGCAAATACGCACCTACCGCGAGTCCGACGAAGCCGAAGTGGTATCCCTGTGGAAGCACTGCGGCCTCACACGTCCATGGAACGATCCGCACCGGGACATCGCGCGCAAGCTCGCCGAACAGCCGGAGCTGTTCCTCGTGGGCGAAGTCGACGGCAGGCTGATGGCGACCGCCATGGTCGGCTATGACGGCCATCGCGGCTGGATCTATTACCTCGCCGTGCATGGCGATTTCCAGGGCCGCGGTCATGGCCGTCAGTTGATGGCCGAGGCGGAGAGGCTGCTGATGGAACGCGGCTGCCCGAAGCTGAACCTGCAGATCCGCGCCGGCAACGAAGCCGTGCTCGCCTTCTATCGCCAGCTCGGCTATGCCGCCGATGCCACCGTCACCCTGGGCAAACGGTTGATCCCGGATCACTGAGTCCGCCGACCGAGCCCGACAACCGAGCGGCCGGGCTCAGCCCATCCGCTCCGGCATGTCGGTGCCGAACTTCCGCAGCCACGGCTCCAGCTGCGGCACGATGCTCGGGTTCAGCGCAACGCCTTCCTCCAGCTGCCTGGCCTTTCTGTCGAGCGCGGCCCAGCCCGGCAGCCGGACCTGTTCGACGCCTGGCCGCGGCGGGTTCTGCGCGCAGGCATCGGCGATCCAGCCCATCTGGTGTTCGAACGCGTCCTCCCCGGCGAATGCCTTCGGGTCGAGGATCTGCAGAAAGACCGTATTGCCCCAGCGCTGGCCCGGGTCGTCGCGGCCGTGCCCGGCCAGCCCCGCGGTCAGCGCCTCGACCATCAGCGACAGCGCGTAGCCCTTGTGTCCGACGTCCAGGCCGCCGAGCGGCAGGATCGAGCCCTTGTGCGGCGCCTGCAGGACGGCGGGGTCGTCGCTGGGCTCGCCGTTCTCGTCGATCAGCCAGGCGTGCGGCAAGCGCTTGCCTTCGCGATAGAGGCGCGTGGTCAGACCGACCGTGGTGATCGACGTGGAGACATCGATCAGCGCGGGCCCGCGCGGCGTCGGGATGCCGGCCGCCATCGGGCTCGGCGAGAACAGCGGGCGTGTGCCGCCGAACGGCGCGACCATCATCGCCGCCGGCGCCGACGAGTACAGCAGCATCATCAGGCCCTGCGAGGTCGCGCGCTCCAGATAGGCGGCGAGCGCGGCGATATGGTGGCTGCGGCGGATGGTCACGGTGCCGGTGCCGTACGCCTTCGCCTTCTCGATCGCGACATCGAGCGCGCGCAGGGTCAGCCACGGCCCTGGCAAGCGCTTGCCGTCCCAGGTGGCGACGGCCGCGCGCTCGGAAATCACCTCGTAGTCCCCCGCCACCTGCATGCTGCCGCTCTCGATCTCCGCCAGATAGACCGGCAGCAGCTGCAGGCCGTGGGTGTCGTGGCCCATCAGGTCGCCTTCGACAAGGATGTCGGCGACATCGCCGGCGCGATCGATCGGCATGCCGGCGCGCGTCAGCAGGGCGACAGCCATATCGCGCAGCGCGGCCGCGTGATAGCGGGCGCGAACTTCAGGAGATGCGTTGGTCATCGGGCTTTCCTCGTATCGGTCGTCGTCTATCGTCGTGTACCAGTCGTCTATCGGTCGTGTATCGGTCGTCTATTCGCCGCCTGTCAGGCTATCGATCTTCCATCGCTGGTCGCGTGCGCCGGGCGATGGCGCGCCGCTGACGCGGCCCGGAGCGCGCTTCTCCCGATGCATCGGGGACATGCCATACACGCCATTGTTGACCAGCACGACACGACAGCCAACCTCGAGTCCGAATGACGGACCGGTTGGCATGCGACGCCCGGATACCCCATCATTGACCGCTGAACTCGCGCGGGAGCCCACGGCTCTCTTCACCCACCTCGCATCCCGAACCCATGACCGAACATCACATTGCCCCTGCCTCCCTGCATCGATGGGTCGTCGACCTGTGGCGCGCCGCCGGCTCCGACGATCGCGAGGCGCAGCTGACCGCCGACCATCTGGTGACGGCGAACCTGACCGGCCACGATTCCCACGGCGTCGGCATGATCCCGAAGTACGTGCAGTCCTGGCTCGGCGACCAGCTGCAGCTGAACCGGCGCGTCAGCGTGCTGCAGGACACCGGCAGCATGCTGAGCCTGGACGGCAACCGCGGCATGGGACCGGCGGTGGCCGAGGAAGCGATGGCGCTCGCCATCGCGCGGGCCCGCGAGCACGGCGTGGCGGTGATGGGGCTGCGCCAGTCGCATCATCTGGGACGGGTCGGCCATTGGGCGGAACAGGCGTGCTCCGCGGGCATGATTTCGATCCACTTCGTCAACGTGCTGTCCAAGCCGATCGTCGCGCCGCATGGCGGCTATCAGGCGCGCTATGGGACCAATCCGTTCACGATCGGCGTGCCGGTCGCCGGCAAGCCGCCGCTGGTGATGGACTTCGCCACCAGCGCGATCGCGCTGGGCAAGGTCCGCGTGGCCCACAACAAGGGCGTGGCCGTGCCGGCCGGCTGCCTGCTCGATGCCGACGGCGCCGCGACCGAGCTGGCCTCGGTGATGTATCCGCAGAACGGCGAGCCGCAAGGCGCGCTGCGGCCCTTCGCCGAGCACAAGGGCTATGCGCTGGCGGTGATGTGCGAGCTGCTGGGCGCGGCCGTGACCGGCGGCCATACGGTCCGGCCCGAGACCCTGACGCATCCGCATGCGATCTGGAACAACATGCTGGCGATCGTGTTCGATCCGGAGCGGCTCGCCGGCAGCACCAGCTTCGGCGCCGAGCTGCAAGCCTTCGTCGACTGGCTGAAGTCGTCGCCCTTGCAGCCGGGACACGATGCGATCCGCATGCCCGGCGATCCCGAGCGGGAACGCCAGCACGCGCGCGCCGACGGCATCCCGGTCGACGGCGGCACGCTGGCGCAGCTGGACGATGCCGCGGCGCAGGTGCAGGCCAGGTGCGGCGCATCGCCGGGGCCGCTGTCGCGGCTCGTGATGGATCCCGCTTGAGCGCCTGCAGGCGATGCTGCCGGGCCATGGCCCGGCAGCATCGGCCGGTGCCATCGCTGAAGGGTATCGCTCGGAAGTATCGCCCGGCGTATGGCCCACAGGGCGTATGCTGGCGCTGGTGCCGGACGCGCCAGCGTACGATGCTGGACGGAGCCGGCGGTTCCCGATCTATCGATGAGGCAGACAGATGAGCAATATCGGATTCATCGGCCTGGGCGTGATGGGCGCGCCGATGGCCCAGCATCTACTCGAAGGCGGACATACGCTGTACGTCCATAGCCGCAGCGGCCCACCCCAGGCGCTGCTCGATGCCGGTGCGCAATCCTGTGCGAACGCGGCCGAGGTCGCGCGGCAGGCGGAGATCGTCATTCTGATGCTGCCGGACACGCCCGACGTCGAACGCGTGCTGTTCGGCGACAACGGCGTCGCGGCGGGGCTGTCCGGCGGCAAGGTGGTGATCGACATGAGTTCGATCTCGCCGATCGAGACGCGCGAGTTCGCCGGACGCATCGAAGCGCTCGGCTGCGACTATGTCGATGCGCCGGTATCGGGCGGCGAGGTCGGCGCCAAGGCCGGCACGCTGTCGATCATGGCGGGCGGCAAGCAGGCCGCGTTCGATCGCGTGTTGCCGCTGCTGCAGCTGATGGGCAAGAACATCACGCTGGTCGGCGGCGTCGGCGACGGGCAGATCGCCAAGGTCGCGAACCAGGTCATCGTCGCGCTGACGATCGAGGCGGTCGGCGAGGCGCTGGTACTGGCCGCGAAGGCCGGGGCCGACCCGGCGCGCGTGCGGCAGGCGCTGATGGGCGGCTTTGCCAGCTCGCGCATCCTGGAGGTGCATGGCGAACGGATGATCCGCCGCACCTTCGATCCGGGCTTTCGGATCGCGCTGCATCAGAAGGACCTGAACCTCGCGCTGTCGACCGCCCGCAAGCTCGGCCTGAGCCTGCCCGGCACCGCGTCGTGCCAGCAGCTGTTCAATGTCTGCGAAGCGCTCGGCGGCGAGGCCTGGGACCACTCGGGGCTGGTCCGCGCGCTCGAACACATGGCCGACTTCGCCATCGGCGATACGCCCGCTTCCGCGAGCGGTGACAGCGCCGGGCGCGGCGCATAAGCAGCGGCAACAGCAGCAACGACGGCGGCAACAACGCGGACCACGCCGGCCAGGGACGGCTCGCGCCGCCGCGCCTGTCCGACTGCGTGGTTCGCGTGGATCGCGCCACCAATGCCCGCTGCAATCGGGCCAAACCCGCATGCATGCCCCCGCACCTGACCCGGCACCGGCACGGTGAATTTCTCGGGAATTACCCTTGTTTTCGTTCAAATACATCACGCCATGATGTATCTTTCGTAGCCATCGACGGTTCCGCACCGTCGTGAGGGCGCTGGTCCCGGTCCGTCACCGGGACTTCCGCCAGCCCTGACCTGCAGCCGCCCTCGCCACGACGAGGGTCGCCTGCCGTCGCCGCGCCGGCATATGGGCCCGCGCGCCGCGACATTCCCGAGTGCCATCGCGACAAGCCTGCGCCAAGACAGGCGGGGATGGCTGTTCCGTTCACCGTTTCGAATCCTGCGGGCGCCATCATGCGAATACGCAAACAAACCGATTTCTTCTCCGGCCTGATGTTCATCGCCGTCGGCCTCGGCTTTTCCCTGGTCGCGCGCGGCTACACCATGGGCACCGCGGCGCGCATGGGGCCCGGCTACTTTCCGTTCTGGCTCGGCATCGTGCTGGCGCTGTTGGGCGCGGTGGTGACGATTGGCGCCATGTCACCAAAGGGCGAGTCCGACCGGCTCGCACGCTGGGACCTGCGCACCGTGCTGTGGGTGCTCGGCTCGGTGGTGCTGTTCGGCCTGGTGCTCAAGCCGCTCGGCATGGTGCTGTCGGTGATCCTGCTGGTGCTGATCGCGTCGATGGCCAGCCACGAGTTCACCTGGCGCGGGGCGCTGCTCAATGCCGCGGTGCTGGTGGTCATCAGCCTGGTTGCCTTCGTCTACGGCATCAATCTGCAAATGCCGGTTTGGCCGGCTTTCCTGTCGGCTTGAGGAGGCCCACGCTATGGAATTGCTCAACCATCTGGCGCTGGGGTTCTCCACCGCGCTGTCGCTGCAGAACCTGGCCTATGCGCTGCTGGGCTGCGTGTTGGGGACGCTGATCGGCGTGCTGCCGGGCCTGGGGCCGCTGGCGACGATCGCGATGCTGCTGCCGATCACCTACACGCTGCCGCCGGTGGCGGCGCTGATCATGCTGGCGGGCATCTACTACGGTGCGCAGTACGGCGGATCGACCACCGCCATCCTGGTCAACCTGCCCGGCGAGTCGTCGTCGGTGGTGACCACGCTGGACGGCTACCAGATGGCCCGCAAGGGCCGCGCGGGCGTCGCGCTGGCGACCGCGGGGCTGGGTTCGTTCTTTGCCGGCAGCGTCGCCACGCTGATCCTGGCCGCGTTCGCGACGCCGCTGTCGGAGCTGGCCTTCAAGTTCGGTCCCGCCGAGTATTTCTCGCTGATGGTGCTGGGCCTGATCGGCGCCGTGGTGCTGGCGTCGGGCTCGCTGGTCAAGGCCGTGGCGATGATCGTGCTCGGCCTGCTGATCGGCCTGATCGGCACCGACGTCAATTCGGGCGTGGCGCGCTTCTCGTTCGACGTCCCGGAGCTGACCGACGGCATCAACATCACCGGGCTGGCGATGGGCCTGTTCGGCTTCGCCGAGATCATCGTCAATCTGGAGCAGCGGGAGTCGCGCGAGACTTTTACCGACCGCGTGACCAACCTGTTTCCGACCAGGGAAGACTTCAGGCGCATGATTCCCGCCGTGCTGCGCGGCACCGCGCTCGGCTCGGCGCTGGGTGTGTTGCCGGGCGGCGGCGCGTCGCTGTCGTCGTTCGCGGCGTATTCGCTGGAAAAGAAGACCTCGAAGCATCCGCACGAATTCGGCAAGGGCGCGATCGAAGGCGTGGCCGGACCGGAATCGGCCAACAACGCGGCCGCGCAGACCTCGTTCATTCCGCTGCTGACGCTGGGCATTCCGTCCAATGCGGTGATGGCGCTGATGGTCGGCGCGATGACGATCCACAATATCCAGCCCGGCCCGCAGGTGATGACCAGCAACCCCTCGCTGTTCTGGGGCCTGATCGCTTCGATGTGGATCGGCAACCTGACGCTGGTGATCCTGAACCTGCCGCTGATCGGCATCTGGGTCAAGCTGCTGAAGGTGCCGTACCGCTTCCTCTATCCGGCGATCCTGACGTTCTGCTGCATCGGCGTCTATTCGGTCAACAACACCGTGTTCGACGTGTTCGTCGCCGCCGCCTGCGGGATGATCGGCTATGTCTTCATGAAGCTGCGCTGCGAGCCCGCGCCGCTGCTGCTCGGCTTCGTCCTGGGGCCGATGATGGAAGAGAACTTCCGCCGCACGCTGCTGCTCTCGCGGGGCGACTTCCATGTGTTCATCGAGCGGCCGCTGTCGCTGGGCCTGCTGGTCGCGGCCGCCGCGCTGGTGGCGGTGGTGGCGCTGCCCGCGGTCAAGGCCAAGCGGGAGGAGGCGTTCCAGGAGGAATAGCGAAGGGGCGGGGAGCGGAGAGCCGCGGCTTGTTCGCCGACGGCGTGGGCTTCATGCGGCCGCTTCCCTTTCCGCTTTCCTCTCCGCTTCTCTTCCTCCCTGCCCTCTCCCGCCAAACGGAGAGGGCACCCGCTCAACAGCTTGACGGAACGCACCCCACTACGCTGCGTTCCAGACCCGCCCCAGGAAGCCCCGGATCAGCGGACATACCTGCGCGAAATGCGTCTCCAGCAGCCAATGCCCGCCGTCGGTCATATGCAGTTCCGCGCGCGGCAGATCGCGCAGATAGGCACGGCCCGCGGCCTCGGGCATATAGCCGTCGTGCGGCCCCCAAAGAATCAGCGTGGGTGGCTGGTGTTCGCGCAGATAGGCCTGGTAGCGCGGGAACCAGTCGAGATTCGCCTTCAGCCCTTCCATCAGCCGCACCGCCACTTCGCGCCGGACCGGTGTGTCCATCAGGCGCCAATGCAGCGTCCATAGATCGGGCGACAGTCGCGGCACGTGTTCGGACCGGATTTCGCCGATGAACTCGTCGCGAAAGCCATGCTCGCTGGCGGCGGCTTCGAGCGGCGCGCGATTGGCCGGCGACGGGTCGTCCCAATAGCGCCGGATCGTCTCGTACTTGGGCCCGAGCGCGTCCTCGTAGATGTCGCCGTTCTGCACGATCAGCGCGGCGATCCGCTCGGGGGCGCGGATCGCGAGCCGCAGTCCGATCTGCGAACCGTAGTCGTGCAAGTAAAGCGCGTACCGCTTTAGGCCGAGCGCGTCGGCGAAGCGCTGCAGAAAGGCCGCGTAGGCGTCGAAGTCGTAGCCGAACTGCCCGAAGTCCGGTGTATCGCTGTAGCCGAATCCCGGGAAATCCGGCGCCACGGCGTGCCAGCGGTCGGCCAGCGCCGGCAGCAGACGGCGGTATTGATAGGACGAGCACGGGTAGCCGTGCGGCAGCAGGATCGCGGGTGCGTCCTTCGGTCCGGCTTCGCGGTAGAAGACGCGCATGCCGTCGAGGTCCAGCGTCCGGTGTGCCACGGCGTCCTGGCGTCCGGCAATTTCCGCGGCCCCCGACGTGGCGGCGACCGCCGACAGATCGTGCGGATCGTTCATCGTCGCTCCTCCGAAAGATGGATTCGCACGAGGATGCAAATTGCATTCCGACGCCTGGCGCCGCGCGCTCGCCGCTTGTTCCCCCTTGTTGTCCCTTGTTCCCCGCTTGTTCCAAGCCTGTTTGCCGCTCGTTTGCCGCTCGTTTGCCGTCTTTTCGCCGTCTATGCGCTGCCGTGCCCTGCATCGCTGCCATCGCGAATGTGCAAAGCGCGCAGTTTTTGCGTGACGCGTGCGCCTCCGCACGCCGAATGCAAAAGCCACGGGCCGTTCCCGAAAACGATCGAGCGCCGCGCTCGTAACATGCCCTTCCGTTGTTCATCACACGGGCAGCTTGCGCGGACCCGGCCACCACCATCGCAACGTCGCGCCCCGGCACCGGGGGTGGTGGCCGGTTTTTTTTCGGAGTACCTGGGTATCCCACCCAGCCATGCTCAGCCACGATATGAATTCAAGTACTGCACGACTCGGCGGCTTTATACTGCCCCGCATGAGCGACGCAAGTTCTCCCCTCCAGCCCAAATTCAAGAGTGCCGAAGAGGCAGCGGAATATGACCGCTGGTTCCGGACCGAGGTTGAAGCCGCCATTCGTGCGGCCGATTCGCCCGACGCCACCTTCATTCCGCACCGGGAAGCAATGGCGCACATCCGCACCCGCTTGCTCAAGATGGGGGCCGCCGGGTCCGACAAGCCCCAGTAACGGCCCGCCCCTTCCCTGTCACGATTACCAGTAGAAGCCAGGCAATGCCTCGGGTTCATTGGCTCGATTCCGCGCTTGCGGACCTCGATACCATCCTGTCCCATATCGCCGAGCACAATGCCCAGGCAGCATATTCGCTATACGAGGACATTGACCGGATGACGGCTGCCCTGCCGGATCGTCCGTATCTATATCGACGCGGCCGTGTCAGCGGCACCCGGGAGCTGGTTATCCATCCGAACTACTATGTGGTTTATCGGCTCGTCAACGCAGAGATACAGATACTTCGTGTCATGCACTCTCGCCAGCAGTATCCAAAGCGGGTGAAACGTTCGACCTGAGCGGGCAGCACTGCATAACAGCGACTTGGATCAAACCCATCCCGCCCGATGCAGCTTGCGCCAAAGCGCCGTGCAGGCCAGCGCGGTGCCGGCGACCACGGCCGGATAGGCGAACGGCAGTTTCAGCTCCGGCATGAATTCGAAGTTCATGCCGTACAGGCTGAATACCACCGTCGGGATCGCGAGAATGGCACCCCAGCCGGCGAGCCGCTTGACCACCTCGTTCTGTCCCACCGTGACCAGCGCCAGATTGACCTGCACCGCGGTCGTCAGCATTTCGCGCACGACATCGAGCGTTCTCAGCAGCCGGCTGGCGTGGTCCTCGACGTCGCGGAAATAGGCGCGCAGATCCTTGGGCACCAGCTCCTCGTGCAGGCGGATCAACTGCCCGCACATCTCCTCGATCGGATAGACCGCATTGCGCAGCCGCAGCACCTGCCGCTTGATGTGGTACAGCCGCTCGATCGCGTTCCGGTCGAACTGGTCGCGGAACAGGCCCTGCTCGAGCTGCTCGAAGGTGTCCTCGAGCCCGTTGACGATCGGCATGTAGTGATCGACCACGAAATCCATCAGCGCATACAGTACGTAGCCGGGCCCATTGGCCAGCGCGTGCGGCTCGTGCGCGCAGCGATCGCGCACGGGGGCGTAGGTGCTGCTGGCCCCGTGGCGGACCGACACCACGTAGTTGGGGCCGACGAACAGATGCGTCTCGCCGATCTCGACGTTGTCGCCGACCAGCTGGGCAGTATTGAGGACGATGAAGACGCTGTCGCCGTAAGCCTCCAGCTTGGGGCGCTGATGGGCGTTCAGCGCGTCCTCGACCGCCAGGTCGTGCAGGCCGAACTCGAGCTGCGCCTGGCGCAGCAGCGCGAGATCCGGTTCGTACAGGCCCAGCCAGACGAAGGTGTCCGGCGTCTTCAGTACCTCGCTGATGTCCTCCAACGAGACCTCGCCCAGCCGCTTGCCGCCGCGGTAGGCCACGCAATTGACGATCGCACCCATGAATGCTCCTCGGTCAGGATGCGCAATCGTAACAAGCGGCGGCGCCGGTGAAGAACGAAGGCCGGCCTTGCGGCGAATCCGTCGGTCCCCTGCGGCCCCTGCCGCCCCGCGCGGCAAAACATCGCGCCCTGCAGGTCACCTGATCGACAATTGTTACAGTTAGCCGGGAAGAGGCAGTTAGAATGCGATATTTCCACGCTTACCCGGCTATGTCCCAGAAGAAATCGCCACACTTCGAGCTGCGTAGTGGCAACGTCGACGCCCTCCTTCTTGCGCTCCATACCGCGGATACCTCGGCGCTGCGAGACGATCTGCTGTCGCGCTTCGAAGCGACCCCCGATTTCTTCTCGAACGATGTCATCGCGCTGGACCTGCGCTCTCTGGAAGACGGCCAGCGCCCGGAACTGGGCGCGGTAATCGACACGCTGTCCACGCTGAAGGCCCGCGCGATCGGTGTGGTGGCGCGCCAGGAGCAGCACGACTGGGCCCAGGCCTGCGGGCTGCCGATGCTGGACAGCCAGAGCCGCCGCGGCAATGGACGTACCGGCGCCGCGCGCGAGGCCGAGCCGGCCGCTGCCGCCAGCGAAGCCCCCGCTCCCGCACCGGCACCCGCACCGGCACCCGAGCCGCCGCGCGCCGCCACGACGCTGCTGATCGACAAGCCGCTACGCTCGGGCCAGCAGATCTACGCGCACGGCGACGTCGTCATCATGGACGTGGTCAGCTTCGGCGCCGAGGTCATTGCCGAAGGCAACATCCATATTTACGCCCCGCTGCGCGGCCGTGCGCTGGCGGGGGTCAAGGGCAATCCCGACGCGCGCATCTTCTGCACCTGCCTGGAACCCGAACTGATTTCGATCGCCGGCATCTACCGGACCGCCGAACAGACCCTGCCGCCCGACGTGCTGGGCAAACCCGCGCAGGTCCGGCTTGCCGACGAAACCCTGATTCTCGAGCCGCTTCGCATGAAGTGAGTCCGGCCGAGTCCCGCAACATCGCAGCGCAAGCTTCAACCCTATTACTGGACCAAGAGCCATGGCAAAAATCATCGTTGTGACCTCCGGCAAGGGAGGCGTCGGCAAGACCACCACCAGCGCGAGCTTCGCCGCCGGGCTGGCCCTGCGCGGCCACAAGACCGCCGTGATCGACTTCGACGTCGGCCTGCGCAACCTCGACCTGATCATGGGTTGCGAGCGCCGGGTGGTCTACGACCTGATCAACGTGGTGCAGGGCGAAGCCAATCTGCACCAGGCGCTGATCAAGGACAAGAAGTGCGAGAACCTGTTCATCCTGCCGGCCTCGCAGACCCGCGACAAGGAAGCGCTGACGCACGAAGGGGTCGAGAAGGTGATCAAGAACCTGATCGACATGGATTTCGAATACATCGTCTGCGATTCGCCGGCCGGCATCGAGACCGGCGCGCTGATGGCGATGTACTTCGCCGACGAGGCGCTGATCGTCACCAATCCGGAAGTCTCGTCGGTGCGCGACTCCGACCGGATCCTGGGCATCCTGGCGTCCAAGACCAAGCGCGCCAGCGAAGGCGAGCCGATCAAGGAACACCTGCTGATCACGCGCTACAACCCGAAGCGCGTGCACGGCGGCGAGATGCTGTCGCTGACCGACATCCAGGAAATCCTGCGCATCAAGCTGATCGGCGTGATTCCGGAGTCCGAGGCCGTGCTGCACGCCTCGAACCAGGGCACGCCGGCCATCCATCTGGAGGGCACGGACGTCGCCGACGCCTACGGCGACGTGGTGGACCGCTTCCTCGGCAAGGAAAAGCCGATGCGCTTCGTCGATTATCAGAAGCCGGGCCTGCTGTCGCGCCTGTTCGGCAACAAGTAAGGAGGGCTCATCCCCATGTCGATCCTGTCCTTCCTGCTCGGGGAGAAAAAGAAGTCCGCGTCGGTCGCCAAGGAGCGGCTGCAGATCATCCTCGCCCATGAACGCACCGGCCATTCCGCGCCGGCCGATTATCTGCCGGCACTGCAGCGCGAGCTCGTTGCCGTGATTTCGAAGTACGTGAAGATCGGCGACCAGGACCTGCGCGTCAGTCTCGAGCGCCAGGACAACCTCGAGGTGCTCGAGGTCAAGATCGAGATCCCGCAGAGCTGACCGCCGGCGGCGGACCGCCCGGTCCGGCCGCCTCCCCCCTTTGGCGGGGTGTCCCGATGCGGACGCCCCCGCCCTCCCCGCCTCCCTCCCTTTCGGTTTCCCCACGCCCTCGCCGGCGCGAGTTTGCACGCCGCAATGCACCATTGCGGGCAACTGTCGCGGCCTGACAACGGAATTGCACCAGCCGCGTCCATTCGGAGCCGCCCGAGCACGGATTGGTGTCGGAACCGTTTACGTTTTGATAAATTTTCGCGGCGTCTACCGACAACGTAGAGCCAATAAATGCCGCCGCGATCCGGCGACAGAACCACAAGACAGAAAAGGAGCACCATGAAGAAATCGGCCTTGACTCTCGCACTCGGCACCCTGCTCGCCGGCAGCGCCTACGCACAAACCTCGGTCACGCTGTACGGGATCGTCGACCAGAGCATCCGCTACACCACCAACGCCAACGCCAACGATGACGGCCTGGTCGAACTGACCAACGGCGCCATCACCAACAGCCGCTGGGGCATCAAGGGCAGCGAAGCCCTGGGCAACAACCTGAAGGCGATCTTCCAGCTGGAAAACGGCTTCGATCCGGACACCGGCCGCGGCAACCAGGCCACCGGCACGCTGTTCGGCCGCCAGGCTTACGTCGGCCTGTCCGGCGACTTCGGCACCATCAAGCTGGGCCGTCAATATACCGAGGGCTTCAACCTGTTCGGTGATTACGATCCGCTGACGATCGGCAACTACAACAACAACGCCTGGCCGTTCTTCCTGACCCAGCTGCGCCGTGACAACGTCATCAGCTACGACGGCAAGTTCGGCGGCCTGAACGTCGGCGCCAGCTATGGCTTCGGCGAACAAGCCGGCAGCGTCCGCACCAACCAGTACTGGGGTGCCCGCGCCTCGTACGCCTTTGGCCCGTTCGGCATCGGCGGCGTGTACCAGGAAATCCGCGACATCAACGAGAACAAGCAGCAGATGTGGGGCGTGGCCGGTAAGTACACCATCGGCGCAGCCAAGCTGTTCGTCGGCTATATCGGCGGCAAGGACCACACCGGCGTGATCGACAACGGCTTCCTGAACCCGGACCAGGCCACCACCGGCAACCCGATTCCGGTGGGCGGCAACCACGCTGCCAACCCGCGCAAGGACAAGATCGGTTACGTTGGCGCCAGCTACCAGCTGACCCCGGCCCTGGCCCTGACCGGCGCGTTCTACTACGACGACATCGACAACAAGGACGGCGTTGCCGGCAACGACGGCAAGCGCTACACCGGCGTGCTGCTGGCCGAGTACGCGCTGTCCAAGCGTACCCAGGTCTACGGTACGGTCGATTACAACAAGGTCAAGGACGGTGCTCGCACCGAACTGCCGGGCAAGAGCAACCAGACCGGCGTGGCCGTGGGTATCCGCCACATCTTCTGATCGGCATCGTTTTTTTACCGATCGACAGGCAGGAAAGCACCTTCGGGTGCTTTCTTGCTTTGGGGCAGCACCAGCCGCCAGATGGCAGCCCCGCCCTCCTTGCGCAGCGTCATCCTGCCCCGGTGGCATCGCATCACGCGACGCACGAACATTCCGGCCGGGGCACTGCGTGACAGCGCGGCGACGACGGCATCGGGCGATGCGGCCGCTGTCGCGATCTCGACCCAGCCGACACCGCGCGTGACGCCGATCCGCAGATGCACGGCCGCGCCGGGCGAGGCATTGAGAATCGCGCGGGCCAGCAGCCGGGTAACCGCCATCTCCAGCATGCGGGCATCGCCATCGACCCATGTGAAGGTCGGCAGGTCCTCGCAATGCAGGACCACGCCCGTCTCATCGGCTGCGCTCCATGCCGCATCGAGGCATGCCGCGATCAGTGCCGCCAGATCGACCGCTTCGTGGCGATACCGGTGAACGGCCTCCTCGATCAGGCAGCCCAGTTCGTCGACCCGGGTCAGCGCCTCGCGCGCGTGCGCGACGACCTGCACGGCGAACGCAGGCCCGGCAAGTGCACCGGCGCGATACAGCCCCGCGAGTGCCAGCATGTCGGTGGGCGGAACACGCAGATCGTGGGCCAACCCGTGCGCCACCGTGCGCCATACCGGATCGCCGCGCCGCGCCGCGCTGCGGACCCAGCGGCGGCGCCATGCCGCGAGGCGTGCAAACCAGTCGCGCAGTCTCATGGCAAGGACACCGCCTCCAGCCGATAGCCGTGGGTATAGACCGGCATCAGCCGGAAACCGCGCTCGGCGCGCAAGCCCAGCTTGCTGCGCACGCGCGACATATGGGTATCGATGGTGCGCGACAACGGGGAAATCTCCCTGCCCCAGACCGCGGCAACGATATAGTTGCGGGCCACGATGCGGCCCTCGTTGCGAAACAGCAGCAGCGCGAGGTCGAATTCCTTCGGCGTCAATTCGACCGGGCAGCCGTTCAGCGTGACGGTACGCGCGGCGCTGTCGAACACATAACCGCCCAGGCTGACCCGCGCGTCGGTGCCGGCGCGGTGGCTGTCGGTACGGCGCAGCAGGGACTGGATGCGCGCGGTCAGCTCGCCCGGGCGGATCGGCTTGACCATGTAGTCGTCGGCCCCCGCGCACAAGCCACTGACCACATCTTCTTCGGCGCCGCGGCAGGTCAGGAACATCACCGGCACGCGCCGGTCCAGATTGGCGCGGGTCCAGTGCAGAACCTCCTTGCCGCTCATGTCCGGCATCTGCCAATCGAGCAGCAACAGATCGAAACTCTCGTCGCGCAAGCGCAGCAGCAACTGCCGGCTCAGCCCGAAGCTGACGCAGCAATGGCCGGCCTCGGTCACGATTTGCTGAATCCACGCGGCCTGCGCGGGTTCGTCTTCGAGCGATGCGATCTTCATGCGCAAACTCCGTTCACGGTGTAGAGCGATCGAACGCCGGCTTGCGTGCGGCCGGCCCCTTCCCATCGAGCATCGAACCACCCCGCATTTAAGACGGCGCGCGGCCGTTTACAAATAGGAATTGCCTCAATTTGAGGTTTCAACAAAATCTCACTTTCGGCATACCGAGGTCTGAACGTACGATGCCTGCGCGGATGGAAATCGCCGCGCCGAAGCCAGTGGCGATCGACCGCGAAGGCGAATGCATGCGCTCTCGCGATCCGCGGCCATGGCCGGTGATCGGCGATAGCCCTGCCGGCAAACTTCCTTGTCGCGCCCGGGTGCCGCCGCGACCCGCGCGCAATCGAATCGACACGCGAGGAGAGCAGACGCCATGAGAATCGCCGCGCTGCAGGACGATCCCACGCAAGCCGTCGTGCTGGAGCAAACGCTCAGCCTGCAAGGCCATCGATGCATCCGCTTCCGGGAGGGACGGACCCTGATGATGGCCTTGCGCCAGGAAGCGTTCGACATGCTGCTGCTGGATTGGGAGGTGCCGGGAATCGCCGCGCAGGACGTGCTGCTGTGGGTACGGCGTACATTGGGCAGCCGCTTGCCGGTGATGCTGCTCGGCGATGGCACCGAGGAGTGCCAGCTGTGTCGCGGTCTTGCCGAAGGCGCCGACGCGTTCATCACCAAGCCGGTGCGGCGGGCGGAACTGGCCGCGCGCGTTCAGGCACTGGCGCGGCGAATGCTCGAGACGGGCGAAGGGTGCTTCGATCTGTCGGTCGGCGCCTACCGTTTTTCGACCACCGACCGGCGCGCGTATCTGACCGGCGCCCCCGTCATGCTGTCACCCAAGGAATTCGATCTGGCGATTCTGCTGTTCCGGCATCTCGGCCAGCTGGTGCTGCGCCAGACCATGATCGACGAGGTCTGGCGCCGCCCGCTGCCCGACGGTTCCCGCACGCTCGACAGCCATCTGTCGCGCGTGCGGACCAAGCTGGCCCTGTGGCCGCACAACGGTGTGCGGCTGACCACGGTGTATTCGGCCGGCTGCCGGCTCGATGTGGTCGACCCCATCTAAGGAGCGAACCATGGCCTCTCTCGCCAGAAGGCTGCTCGCGGAAGCGGTCGGCACTTTCGGCTTGATCTTTGCCGGATGCGGCGTGGTGGTGCTGGCCGGCTGCAAGCCGGACACCGCCGCGGACCTGCTGTGCATCGCGCTCGCCTTCGGGCTGGCGGCCTATGCGATGGCACGGGCGGTCGGATCGATCTCCGGCGCGCACCTGAATCCGGCCATCAGCCTCGGACTGGCGGCGGCACGGCGCTTTCCGTGGCGCGAGGTGATTCCCTACGGCATCGCGCAGCTGGTGGGTGCCGTGGCGGCGGCGACCTTGCTGATGCTGGCGGCGCAGGGCCGGCCGGATTTCGCCTTGTCGTCCGAGCGCTTCGCCGCCAACGGCTACGGTCTGCATTCGCCCGCGGGCTACGACATGCCGAGCGCCCTGGCGATCGAATTCGCGGCGACGGCGATGCTGGCGCTGGTGACCGCCAGTGTCACGCGCCGGCGGCGGCTGATCGCGGCGGGCCCCGTGGTGCTGGGGCCGGCGCTGGCGATGGCGCATCTGCTCGCCTTGCCGGTCACCTATGCCGCGCTCAATCCAGCCCGCGCCACCGGCCAGGCGCTGTTCGTGCAGGGCTGGGCGATGGCGCAGCTGTGGCTGTTCTGGCTGGCGCCCGCAGCGGGCGGGCTGATGGGTGGGCTGATCGCGTTCTGCCTGCTCGACGAGGATGGCTTGCTGACCGAACCGGACGAGCTGACGGCATTGGCGCGCTGGGCCGCGGCCGAGGCGGCCGAGCCCGGCTGCGATCCGCAATCGCCGACATGAGGGCGCTAGCGATCGTGCGATGGTGGGACGGCAGTCGCGGCGACCGGGCCCGCGCGGCGGCTCAGTCCGCCTTGATGCCGGCTTCCTTGACGATGCGGCCGTTGTCGTCGTACTCGGCGCGGATCGCGGCGGCAAACTGTGCCGCGCTGCCGCCGGTCGGCACCTCGCCGCCCTTGAGCAGGCGTTCACGGACCTCCGGCGCGGCCAGCGCCTTGTTCAGTTCGGCATTGAGACGGGCGACGATCGCGGCCGGCGTCTTGCCGGGCGCGAACACGCCGAAGGTGGAAGTCAGATTGGCCTTCGGATAGCCGAGTTCGGCGAAGGTCGGCACCTCGGCCAGCGCGTCGATGCGCTTCGGGGCGCCGACCGCCAGCGCACGCAGACGTCCGGCCTGCATCTGCTGGGTCAGCGCCGGGCTGGCATTGGTGCTCATGACCTCGAACTGGCCACCGAGCGCGTCGTTCATCTGCTGGCCGGCGCCCTTGTACGGAATCAGCGTCAGGTCCGCTTGCGACCTGGCCTTGACCTGCTCCAGCACGACATGGCCGACCGTGCCGAGGCCCGAGGTCGCCCACCGGACCGAGCCGGGCTTGGCCTTGGCCTGCGCGACCAGATCCTGGAAGCTCTTGCCGGTGAAGCTGGACGTGGCGACCACGATCACCGGGGAATACATCACGCTCATCACCGGTGCGATATCGCGCTGCGGGTCGTAATGCACCTTGCCGACGTGCGGGTTCAAGGTCAGCGGACTGGTCGACGAAAAACCGATCGTGTAGCCGTCCGGCGCCGCCTTGGCGACCGCGTCCATGCCGATGCTGCCGCCGGCGCCTGCCTTGTTCTCGACCACCACCGACGTCCCCATCTGGTCGGACAGCCGCTCGGCGAGCGCACGCGCCACCGTATCGCTGATGCCGCCGGTCGGATAGGCGACGATCAGGCGGATCGGGCGCGACGGATAGTTGTCGGCGGCGGAGGCCGGCGCGCTGCCGATGGCGGCAAACGACGTGACGGCGGCAAAGGCGGCGAGTCCGGGCAGGCGGAAGGCGAAAGGCATGGTGGCAGCGACAGGGATTTGTAGGAAGTTGGCCGGGAAATGGGGGTCACAGAGCGGTCATACGGCGGTCATACGGCGGTCATAGCGGCTTAACGCAACGACAACGCAGCGATAACGCAGCCATGACGCCGGAATAACAGAGGAATCGCGCAGCTGGACCGCAGGCAAGACCTTGGCATGGAGCCGCCAGGCCGGCGTCGGGCGCTATCTTAGCCCAAGGCACCGGGCTGCCACTGTGGCACCCAGGAGACGAACAACTCGTTGGCCCGATCGTACAGGCGCCAGGTGGTGCCGCACTCGCGGCACTGGAACGTCAGCATGCTGAACGGCACACCGGCCGCGCTCTGGCTGACCAATGGCGCGGTGTGCTTCAACGCCAGCCGTTCATGCGGCTCGCGCCGGCGCATGTCGGCGGCCAGCGCAAGGCAATGGGCGCAGGCATTGAATGCGCCGGGCGCGGGCAATGCATCGCTGGAGCGGGAAGGGACTTCGTTGGCGGGCACGGCGGCGGGCGGGGCGGCATCGCCCCGCGATGAAATCGGCAACGCCGCCATGATGCCGCAAATCCCCGCAGCGCTGGCGGGCGGTCTTGCGCGCGACTGCCGACGATGGTTCGCGAAACGCAGGTCCACGCCTGCGAAGACGTGCCGCTTCAAGCGGAATCTGCAGATTGGCGAAAGTTCTTTTTTGACGAGTTCGTCACACTTCGGCCATGCGTTCGCTGCGTGGCAACGGCACGACGGTCCTTCACGGCGGTGCTGCTGGCCATGCCCCGCTGCCAGACACCACCCTGCCATCCATCATGCGCGTTCCTCTCACCATCCATCGATTTGCCGGCATCCAGGATGTCCGCCAGGCCGTGCAGCGCCATCCCGGCGAGCTTCTGCAGGTTCTTCATCGCGACAGTTCCCACCACATCGTTCAGCTTGGCTCCAGCCGCTATCGCTTCGAGCTGGTCGAGTGCAGACCGGGACGGTGGGAGGGCGCCCTGGTCGAAGTGCCATTCAGGCACATGACATGGCGGCAGCAATGGCTCGCCATCGTACGAACCTTGCGCCGCATGCTTCCGTGCGGGTCCGTACGCGTCGCACGTGTCCGACATACCGTCGGGCATTTCACGCGGCCGGAAGAACGAGCCGGACTCGTCCCTGAACAGGGCTTTCTGCCTGGCGACGATCGGCTGGCCTGGCTGCACGAAGTCTGCCGGACATTGCGCGCTTCTCCAAACCCCAACACCGACCTGCCCGCCAGCCTCGACTTCCGCGATGCAGTCGTGTCCGACGAAGACTTGAAGCTGGTGGACAAGCAACTGCGCGGCTTGCCCGAGGCACTGCCTCGCGACCAGCTTGAACTGATCCTCGAGCCGCTGTGTTCCCTCGCCCTGGCCCCCGACACGCCGGCGCGGAGCCGGCGCGACAAGATGGTGGCCTCGCTCTGCGACAGGTTCGCCAGGACACATGGCTTCGACATGGACACAGCAAGACGCATCGTGCAACTGACCGCCGGATTGTCCGCCGGCTCGGCGTTCCAGCAGTGGTTGGAGAAGGGCGCCACGCAGCTGGCCGACGCCCTCGTTGCCGCAGTCAATCCCGGCGCGATGGAGCGGCCCACCACGCCGCTCCCGGATGTGGACCCGAATACCGTGAACGGTCTCAACCTGATCGGCCGGCACCTGAAGGATCTCGCCGCCGTCCTGCCTGGCTTGCCAACCTCGGCAGTCCGTCCGATGTTGCGGTGCATGGGCAACATTGCCGCCCTTCCCGATGGGGACCGTGTCAGCCAGATCGAGCTGCTAGCCCTTGTCGCGCGCGCCCATGCGCTGACCACGGAACGGCGTGCGGCCGGAGCGCAAGCGCCGGATGCGCCTCGCAAGCCGGCGCGCGTGTGGGGCAAGAAAGCCGACATGCCGGTAAATGCACATCACTAAGATTCTTCCCCGTCACCCTGTGACGCCTCACGATCCTTTGCTAATCTGGAATGGCGTACCGCCGACTCGACTGGCGGACCGCCCGCCGCCGCGGATGCCGGCGCGGGCCGCAGTCCTTCCCCGACCCGACCAGGAGTGGATGATGAAAACTGCACGACAGGTCCTTGCGTCCAAACCGACGCAAGCCATCTACAGCATCCAGCCGGGCGCGACCGTTTATGCCGCGCTCCAGTTGATGGCGGAAAAGAGCATCGGCGCGCTGCTGGTGATGGAGCACGGCAAGATCGTCGGCATCCTCAGCGAACGCGACTATGCGCGCAAGGTCATTCTGATGCAGCGAACGTCCCGCGAAACCCTGGTGCGCGACATCATGACCACCGCGGTGGTCTATGTTCGCGCCCATCAGACCACCGACGAATGCATGGCGCTGATGACGCAGCACCGGCTGCGCCACCTGCCGGTGATGGAAAACGACGAGCTGATCGGCATGCTGTCGATCGGCGATCTGGTCAAGGACATCATCTCCGAGCAGCGCTTCATCATCGAACAGCTGGAGCAGTACATCGCGGGCAGCCGCTAGCGCCCCGCAGCGCAGCGCGGGCGGGCGGCATATTCGGTAAACGAATATAATTCTGCGTTTACTGAATAACAGATGAAGCCGGTCCATCAGGGCCGGCTCCGGCCGCTCTCCCCGGCCGCCCGCCGCCGCTGCTCCGATGTCCCGCCCCGCCGTTTCCGACCGCCCTACCCCCGCCTCCGCTTCCACCCCTTCTTCGATTGCACCGTCCGGCACCGCGGTCCCCGCGTCAGGGCAAGCCGTTGCCGGTGCAGTGGACCACCGCGCGATCATGCGCGTGATCGGCGGCATCGTGCTGTGCATCCTGCTCGCGGCACTCGATCAGACTGTCGTGATTCCGGCGGTGCCGGCGATTGCGCAGGATCTCGACGGCTTCGGCCATCTGTCCTGGATCGTCACGGCCTATCTGATTACCTCGACCGTCACCACGCCGCTCTACGGCAAGCTGTCGGACTCGTTCGGGCGGCGCCGGCTGCTGCTGGTCGCGATCGCGCTGTTCGTACTCGCCTCCCTGGCCTGCGCGATGGCGGGCTCGCTGCAGCAGCTGATTCTCTTTCGCGCGCTGCAGGGCATCGGCGGTGGTGGCCTGATGTCGCTGGCGCAGGCGGCCATCGCCGACGTGGTCTCGCCGCGCCAGCGCGGGCGCTATCAGGGCTATCTGGCGGCGGTATGGGCGGTGGCGTCGGTAGCCGGTCCGCTGGTCGGCGGCTGGGTGTCCGACCATCTGTCGT
This sequence comes from Cupriavidus cauae, assembly GCF_008632125.1. GTDB lineage: Bacteria > Pseudomonadota > Gammaproteobacteria > Burkholderiales > Burkholderiaceae > Cupriavidus > Cupriavidus cauae. The sequence goes on along the minus strand of NZ_VWRN01000031.1, from coordinate 156,697 downwards.
GGCGCTGGCTGTTCTGGATCAATCTGCCGCTTGGCCTGCTGGCGATGTGGTTGTGCCATCGTGGCCTGCGCGCCCTGCCCGCGCCGGCCGGCAAGGCCCGCGTCGATTGGGGCGGCGCGCTGCTGCTGACCGTGGCGATCGTGTCGTTTCTGCTGGCGATGAGCTGGGGCGGCGAGCGGTACGACTGGCTGTCCGCGCCGATGGCCGGATTGGCCGCGCTGACCGGCCTCGCCGTGCTGGCGTTGATCTGGCAGGAACGGCGCGCCAGCGATCCGATGCTGCCGCCGCGCCTGTTCGCCAACCGCAGTTATGTATTGGGCGTTTGCGCCTCGGCGCTGGCCGCTTCCGCGCTGTTCCTCTGCGTCTTCGCGCTGCCGCTGCATTTCCAGCTGGTGCGCGGCGCCGATGCGGCGATGTCGGGCATGCTGGTGGTGCCCTTCCTGCTGTCCACCGTCGCCGGCAACTTCGTGGTGGCGATGCTCGCGCCCCGGCTTGGCCGGCTGCGCGGGGTCTTGAGCGTCGGCTTTGCCGCCGCGGCGCTGGGGCTGGCCGCGTTGTCGACCGCGACGCCGGCCAGCCCGCTGACGCTGCTGCTGGCGGCGATGATCGTGACCGGCGTCGGCCTTGGCATCTGCATGGTCGGCACGCTGATGAACGTGCAGAACGCGCTCGAGCGCCGCGACACCGGCGCCGGCACCGGCGCACTGCTGGTGCTGCGCTCGCTGGGCAGCGCGCTCGGCGGCGCGATGGCCGGCACGCTGCTGACCCTGGCGTTCCGCGGCGCCTTGCACGCGGCCGGACACGACAGCGGGGCTGCGCCGCTGGATCTGGGCGTGCTGCGCCATGGCAGCGAGGCGTTCGCCCAGCTGGCGCCCGAGGTGCAGCGGCTGCTGACCGGCGGCGTCGAGGCGGGTTTCCACTGGATCTTCGCGACCGGCGCCGCGGCCGCGCTGCTGGCGCTCGGCCTGGTCCGGCGGACGCCCGACGTCGAGCTGCGCGGCGCCGTGTCGGACCACGTCAAGCCGCTGGCGATGGAATAAATGGCGCCGGCCAACCGCACGCCGGTTGGCCCCTCTGCCCTCCGCCCTCCGCCCTCCGCCCTTCGCCCTCCGCCCTTCGCCCTCCGCCCTCCGCCCTCCGCCCTCCGCCCTTCGCCCTTCGCCCTTCGCCCTCCGCCCTTCGCCCTTCGCCCTCCGCCCCTTCGCCCTTCGCCCCTTCGCCCCTTCGCCCCTTCGCCCCTTCGCCCCTTCGGCCCTTCCGCCCTTGGCCCATTCGCCTCGTAGCGCCCTCGCCGGCGTAGACTACGGGTCACCGTTCGCACCGTTCGCCGGAGATCGACGCCATGACCCGCTTCCCTGCCTTCTCGAGCCAGCCGCCACGCCGCGGCCGCGCTGCCTTGCCCTGGGCCGTCGCGCTCGCGCTGTCCGCGCCGCTCGCCCATGCCGCCGGTGAATCAGGCGCGAACCGCGCTGCCGGCGCCGCCCCGGCGACATCTCAGGCATCGTCGGCCAGCTGTCCGGCCACGCTGAACTTCCGTTTCCCGCGGCTGCAGGACGAGGCCGAACAGAACCTGTGCCAGTACGCCGGCAAGGTCGTGCTGGTCGTCAATACCGCCAGCTATTGCGGCTTCACGCCGCAGTACGAAGGCCTGGAGGCGCTCTACGCCAAATACCGCGAGCGCGGCCTGGTGGTGCTGGGCTTCCCGTCCAACGACTTTTCGCAGGAGCCGGGTTCGGAAAAGGAGATCGCCGACTTCTGCTTCAACACCTACGGCGTCAAGTTTCCGATGCTGGCCAAGACGCACGTGCGCGGCGACCAGGCCAATCCGATGTATGCGCGGCTCGCCAGGGAAAGCGGCACGGCGCCCAAATGGAATTTCCACAAGTACCTGATCGACCGCGACGGGCGCGTGGTTGCCAGCTATCAAAGCTCGGTGAAACCGTCGGACCGGCAACTGGTCTCGCGCATCGAGCAATTGCTGGCCGCACCGCGCCAGGCGAATGCGGCGGCGGCAAATTGATCGGCTGAAGAATGGCCGAACCGTCTGAAGATCTGCAGAACACCACCAAGCAAAACGAGGAGAACGATGAAGCTGGTACGAATTGGCAGCGCCGGCGCCGAGCGGCCGGGACTGATCGATGCGCAAGGCCGCGTGCGCGATCTGTCGGCAGTGGTCGGCGATATCGACGCGCGCACGCTGGCGCCGAACGCCCTGGCCGAACTGGCGGCGCTGGACCCCACCGCCCTGCCCTTGGCCGAAGCCGAGCGTTTCGGCACGCCATGGACCGGGATCGGCAAGATCGTCGCCATCGGGCTGAACTACGCCGACCACGCGGCCGAGGCCAACATGCCGATCCCCTCTGAGCCGATCGTGTTCCTGAAGGCCACCAGTTCGCTGAACGGCCCGAACGATCCCGTGATGCTGCCGCGCGATTCGGTCAAGACCGACTGGGAGGTCGAACTCGGCGTGGTGATCGGCACGCGCGCGCAGGACGTGCCGGCGGCCTCCGCGCTCGATCACGTGGCGGGCTACTGCGTCGTCAACGACATCTCCGAGCGCGAATTCCAGATCGAGCGCGGCGGTACCTGGGACAAGGGCAAGGGCTGCGACACCTTCTGCCCGGTGGGTCCGTGGCTGGTCACGCGCGACGAGGTCCCCGATCCGCAGGCGTTGTCGCTGTGGCTCGACGTCAATGGCGAACGGATGCAAAGCGGCACCACCGCGACGATGGTGTTCGATGTCGCCACGCTGGTCAGCTACGTCAGCCGCTTCATGACGCTGCATCCCGGCGACCTGATCTGCACGGGCACGCCGCCGGGCGTCGGCATGGGCCTCAAGCCGCCGCGTTTTCTGCGGGCGGGCGACACCATGCGGCTCGGCATCGAGGGATTGGGCGAGCAGACGCAGCGCGTGCTGCCCTACTCGCGCTCGGTGTGATGGCGCACTGAACGGGCGCTGCATAGGCGCTGAACAGGCGCCGAACGGGAGGGGACTCTGATCCCATCGAGGCGATCGAGTTCCCCCAACCCTGCGCGCGTCATGGTGGACCGTACCCCGTTAGCAACAGTTCTGAAAACAAATGCGGCGCAAAGAGCGAATCGCATAGGCACTCGCGATCCTAAGTGGAATACTGTGCTTCATGGACTAAGCCAGTACGAGCGCCGTCATGTCAGAAGTTGATCCCCCCATTCTTGTGTCCCGCCTCGGAGCCGATCTCACCCCGGCTTATTGCGAGTTGTCCGATACCCTGGACAGCCGCGCCGAACTCGAGGCGATTCGCCGCACCATCCACCAACACCCCGAACTCGGATTCGAAGAGCACCGCACCGCCGAACTGGTGGCGCAGCGCCTCGAGCGCTGGGGCTATGCGGTGACACGCGGGGTCGGCGGCACGGGCGTGGTCGGCACGCTGCGCAACGGCGACAGCGGGCGCAGCGTCGGCATCCGCGCCGACATGGACGCGCTGCCGATTCTGGAATCGACCGGCCTGCCGTATGCCAGCGTCCATTGCGGCAAGATGCACGCGTGCGGCCACGACGGCCATACCGCGATCCTGCTGGGCGCCGCACGCCAGCTGGCGCGGACGCGCAATTTCGACGGCACCGTCCATCTGATCTTCCAGCCCGCCGAGGAAATCGGCGCGGGCGCCAGCGGCGCGCAGCGGATGCTGGCCGACGGCCTGTTCGAACGCTTCCCCTGCGATGCGATCTTCGGCCTGCACAACCATCCGGGTGTGCCGGCCGGCACCTTCATGTTCCGCGCCGGTCCGATGATGGCGGCCTGCGATACCGTAACGATTACGATTCGCGGCAAGGGCGGCCATGCCGCGCGGCCGCACCAGTCGATCGATCCGATCCTGGTCGCCGGCAGCCTGGTGATGGCACTGCAGACCATCGTGTCGCGCAATATCGATCCGAACGAAACCGCGGTGGTCACGATTGGCTCGCTGCATGCCGGCCACGCGCCCAACGTGATTCCCGAAAGCGCCAAGCTCGAATTGAGCGTCCGTTCGTTCAGCCCCGAGGTGCGCACCACGCTCGAATCCCGCATCCGCCAGCTGGTGACCTCGCACGTCGAGGGCTATGGCGCCGCGGTCGATCTCGATTACCGCCCGGGCTATCCGGTGGTGGTCAACAGCGAAGCCGAGACCGAGTTCGCGCGCCAGGTCGCCGAGGAGCTGGTCGGGCCGGACAAGGTCGTGGGCCAGATTCCGCTGATCTCGGGCAGCGAGGACTTCGCCTATTTCCTGCAACAGCGCCCCGGCTGCTTCGTGCGCCTGGGCAATGGCGCCGGCCGTCCGCTGCTGCATAACCCCGCCTACGATTTCAACGACGACAACCTGACCGTGGGCGCGGCGTACTGGACGCGACTGGTCGAGCGCTATCTGGCCGCCTGACCGGCGGGCTCTCCAGGCAACTCAATCCCAAAAGGCAAACCCGCTCAGCGAAAGAACGCGCTGGGCGGTACGCCGAACTGCCGCCGGAACATCGCCGCGAACGCGCTGGGACTCTGGTAGCCCAGTTCCAGCGCTACCTCGACGACCTTGACGCCCGCCGCGAGCCGCTCCAGCGCGGCCAGCAACCGCGCCTGCTGGCGCCACTGGCCGAACGTCATGCCGGTCTCGCGTGCGAAGCGCCGCTGCACGGTCCTGCCATCGATGCCCACTCGCCGCGCCCAGTCCGCCAGCGTCATCGGCGTGTCGGGCGCTTCCAGAATCGCGGCACAGATGCGCCGCAGCGCCGGGTCCGCCGGATGCGGAAGATGCAACGGCAGCGCGGGCAGCAGCACCACCTCGTCGAGCAGCAGCTGCATCAGGCGGCCGTCGCGCGAATCGGCCGAGTAGGGCGGAACGATGTCGATCGCGGCCAGGATCAGTTCGCGCAGCAGGGGCGAGACGCCGAGCACGGTGCAGCGCGTGGGCAATCCCGCGGCCGCGTCCGGGCGGATATACGCGGTGCGCATGCGCACCTGGCCGACCATCCGGATCCAGTGATCGGTGCCGCCCGGCACCCAGATCGCCCGCGTCGGCGGCACGATCCATTGACCCTCGTCGGTTCCCACGACCATGACGCCATGCACGGCATGCAGCAGTTGCGCGTGCGGATGCCGGTGGCGCGTGGTCAGATGGCCCGGCTGATAGTCGGCGGCCATCGCGGCCACCGGCATCGGGCCGCGGTCGTAGGCCATGTAGCGCGGCCGCGGCGAGGGCGGGGCGTCGGGTCGGGCGTCGGGTTGGTGGTCGGGTGGGGAAGCGGCATCGGCCATCTGGATCGATATCCCGAATGTGGCGAAAGCGTGGCGCATAGAGCGTGGAATAGGGCCATTATCTGTCCGTTTCGAGATGGTTGTAGTCTCAATCTCGCAGGACAGGCGCCAACACAAGGAATAGCATCACCGTGTTCGCGCGCGTGCGGCCTCGCTGCCGTGTTGCTCCCGCGTCTTGCCGACGACTTCCCAACCGCGCCCGAACGCTCCCAAGAAAAGTCCAACCAGAGACCTTTGCCATGGCTTCGCGAATCGATTCCCTGTCTGCCGAATTGGGCAATGTGCCCGATGCCGCCGTGACACCGGCCGCGCCCGCTGCGCCGGCCACGCCGAGCGCGGCCGCTGCCGGCGCCGGCGAACGCACCGGCTTCCGCGTGCTGTCCGCCATCAGCTTCGCCCACATGCTCAACGACATGATCCAGTCGTTGATCCTGGCGATCTATCCGATGCTCAAGGGCGGCTTCAACCTGAGCTTCGTGCAGATCGGCCTGCTGACGCTGACGTACCAGATCACCGCCTCGCTGCTGCAGCCGCTGGTCGGCCTGTACACCGACAAGCATCCGAAGCCGCATTCGCTGGCGGTTGGCATGGGATTCACGCTGGCGGGATTGCTGCTGTTGTCGATTGCGCCGAGCTATGGCGTGCTGCTGGTCGCCGCGGCGCTGGTCGGCACCGGCTCGTCGATCTTCCATCCGGAATCGTCGCGCGTGGCGCGCATGGCCTCGGGCGGGCGCCATGGGCTGGCGCAGTCGATCTTCCAGGTCGGCGGCAATGTCGGCAGCGCGGCCGGACCGCTGCTGGCGGCCGTGGTGGTGCACACGCAGGGCAGCATCGCCTGGCTGTCGCTGGCGGCCCTGCTGGCGATCGCGGTGCTGTGGCGCGTGGGCGGCTGGTATGGCCAGCGCCTCGCCGAGCATGCCCGCGCCGCGCGCAAGGCGATGGCCAGCGCGCCGCGGCTGCCGGGCCGTACCGTGGCGCGCGCCATGGCCGTGCTGATGGTGCTGCTGTTCTCGAAGTATTTCTATATGGCGTCGCTGGGCACCTACTACACCTTCTACCTGATGGAGCGCTTCGGCGTGCCGCAGCGCTCGGCCCAGCTCTATCTGTTCGCCTTCCTGTTCGCCGTCGCGGTCGGCACCATCCTCGGCGGCCCGATCGGCGACCGCATCGGCCGCAAGCGCGTGATCTGGTTCTCGATCCTCGGCGTCGCCCCGTTCACGCTGATGCTGCCCCATGCCGACCTGTTCTGGACCGCCGCGCTGTCGCTGGTGATCGGCTTCATCCTGGCCTCGGCGTTCTCCGCGATCCTGGTGTTCGCGCAGGAACTGATCCCGGGCAAGGTCGGCATGGTGTCGGGCCTGTTCTTCGGCCTGGCCTTCGGCATGGGCGGCATCGGTGCCGCGGTGCTCGGCGGGGTCGCCGACGCGCACGGCATCGAGACGGTCTACCGCTGGTGTGCCTACTTGCCGCTGCTCGGCGTGCTGGCCGTGTTCCTGCCGGAAACCCGCACGCGCGCCTCGTAGTCCGGATCGAGGCGCGACAGCAGGGCGGTCGCGGCGGCCGGCGCGCGCTCCTTGTCGCCGTTGATGAAGAAGACGAAGACGTCGCGGCGGCTTGCCGGGGCGTCGTTGTCCTCGACCCGCGGCAGCCCCTGCGGCGCCTCGCCGCGCGCCCACGCCTGGGCATGCTCGACCCACGCGTCGAGCAATTTCGGCGCGTAGCCGTACTTGAGCTTGGCGTTGCTGCGCATCAGCCGTGCGTAGACGAAGTCCCCGGTCACATCCGCGAACGAGGGGAATTTCTCGGCATCGGTGAAGACCGTCGCCACCTTGTAGCGGCGGGCCAGCGCCAGGAACTCGGGGCAGGCAAAGCTGGCGTGGCGCACTTCGACCACATGGCGCAACCCGATGCCGTCGGCTTCCTGCGGCAGCAAGGCGAGAAAGGCCTCGAAATCCTCGGGATCGAACACCTTGCTCGGCGCGAACTGCCAGACGATCGGCCCGAGCTTGACGCCCAGTTCGGTAATACCGCTGTCGATGAAGCGCTCGACCGACTCCCCGGCCTCCGCCAGCACCCGGCGGTTGGTCGCATAACGCGACGCCTTGACCGAGAAAACGAAATCGTCGGGGGTCTGCTCCTTCCACTTGATGAAGGACGCGCGTTTCTGCGTGCCGTGGTAGGTGCTGTTGATCTCGATCGCGGTCAGCCGCCGGCTGGCGAACTCGAGTTCGCGCGCCTGCGTCAGGTCCTCCGGGTAGAACGTGCCGCGCCAGGGGGCATAGGTCCAGCCGCCGATGCCGACGCGGATGGCGCCGGCCTGAGTCGATGCATTCGCTGCCATGACGATCCTCCTCCGATTTAGCGATTCACTCCGATGGCGTGATCGCGGGGTACTTGGCGGCATTGAGCGCGATCTTGTCGCGCACCGCGGCGTCGAGATCGACCTCCAGCACACTGGCCAGCTCGACCAGGTAGATCAGGATGTCGGCCAGCTCCTGCCGCACATGCTCGCGCTCGTCCGTCGCCATCACGGTGTGGGACTGCTGCTCCGTCTTCCACTGAAAGATCTCCACCAGCTCGGCCACCTCGACGCTCAGGGCCATCGACAGGTTTTTCGGCGAGTGGTACCGCGCCCAATCCCGGGCGCGGATGAAGTCGTTCAGCACCTGTTGCAAACGCTCTGTTTCAATCAGCTTCATCTGCGTCCTTGCCCACGGCAGGTTGTTCGGTGGGCTACTTTACCGTGCCTGCCTCCGGCGCTGCCCGCTGCGCCGCCGGCTCGTCCGCTGACTTGTCCGCTGACTCGCCCGCTGACTCCTCCACCGGCCCGGCCGGCTCGTTGGCGAGCACGTCGGCCGCCCATTGCGCAAAGGCCTCGCCGCGCGACGAGCCCAGCCGCACGCCGACCAGCAGCACCGCGTCGAGCGCGTAGCAGGTCGGGCCGGGCGCCACGCCATCGTCGCGCTGGGCCTCCTTGCGGATCGAAGCAGAACCGAGCCGGCGCCCGCAGAAGGCGGCCTTCAATTGCCTGGCGACATCCTGCTCCGAGGTCCGGTACAGGGCCGCCATATTGTCGAGCGTCATCCACAGCTTGCCGTCGAGCACCCGGCAGGCGATGCGCGTCAACGAGTCCTCGGTCTGGTAGTAGCGCCGGTCGGCGCCGTCGGCGTTGGCATTGTCTGTCATGGTCGATGTCCCATGGTCTCCGGCGTTGAAGAACGATGTGGAGACGCAAGGTATCGCTTTCCGAAGGAGTGCACGTACAGCTGGCGCCGATCGGGCGACGCTTTTTAGTGAATTTCGCGTGAAAGCTAATGCTGCCTGCGCCCGGGAAAAACGCGAGCGAAATGGAATCGCAACGGCACCGGAAGGGAGCGGGCGAGGGGAGGGGAGGGAACCGCCGGGAAAAGGCTGGGAAGAAAAAAAGCCAACTACCAAAGGAAGGATGACGTGCGACCCAACGAGGAGCTGGGGTTGGTAGCTGGCTCCCGCAAGCGTTGACGGGCGAACCGACAAACGCGATCGTAGGTGCATCGGCCGGCCGGTTCTGTAGAAAAGCGCGCCGGGCTTTAACAGTCCGCGAGCCGCTCAGGCCACCTCCTGTCCGCTATCGATGTTTCGCCCCAGGAACAGCCCGCACATACACGGCAAAACGCAACTACGGTTGCGAAGCATCGCCCCGGCATTCGAGGACTCTCTGCCGCGGGCAAGTCGATCGCAGACCATCGATGTGCTCGTTGAGGTTTGGTGGAATGCGCTGCCACATGGGATCGAGGATGAAGTCGATTCCTTCGCGCCTGGCCTGCTTTGCCGCCGGCACGAAGTCGGCGTCGCCCGCTATCAGCACGATCTGGTCAACCTGCTTCTTGAACGCCAACGAGGACACATCGACGCCGATTCGCATGTCGACGCCTTTTTGGCGGATATCGACCATTACATCGTCGGGCGTCAGCTCGGCCATCTGCATCTTGCCGGCCAACAGGTCGGCGACCCTGGACGCCTTGATGGTCCATTGGCTGTAGGTGGAAAGATGCCCGAGCCGCAGTGCGACCTTGCGCATGCCTCGCAGATGCTCATGGAGCTGAAGCCGGAAAGCAGCCTCGGCCGACTTGGCGAAGTCGACAATTCGCTTGTTGATCGGGTTGTGCATCTTCTTTGTCAGCGGCGGACAGTCGTAGAAGAAGATGCGATACAACTCGCGACGATCCAGCCGCCGTCTCTGGCGATCCGGGAATGCATCGCCTCCAGTGCCGTTTCGACGTGGTGACAGATGGGCACATGCCCATCGATGGGCGCACTCCGCCGCCCGGCGCGCGTCATGGGCGTTCTGCGGCTCGATTGCCCGAAAGCGCTTGATGAAGAAGGCGCCGTCGATAAGGATGGCTGTCGGCATGCTGACTCCTGCGGCCTGCGTTGCTACGCCAGAATGAAAAAAGCCCAGGGGTTCGGCGCGCTGCTGGATGATTGCAACGGCTTACTGCCAAGGGCTGGATGCAGGCGAATCTAGCATTGGCCAGGGTCCGGGGCAACAGCACCCGGGATGCCTGTCAGTGAAAAAAAGAAAGCGCCCGAAGGCGCTTTCCTTGTCCTGCCGGCTGCCGCGCCTTCAGCGCGCGGTGCCGTTCTGCGGCGTCGGCGCCGCGGCCACCGGGCCGGTTTCCGACAGCCCGCCGCCCAGCGCGCGATACAGGTCGATCGCGTTGTTCAGCCGCAGCTGCCGCGCCTGGATCAGCGCCTGCTCGGCGGTGAACAGCTGCCGCTGCGCGTCCAGTGCCTCGATCTGCCCGGTGATGCCGCTGCGGAAGCGCAGATTGGCCAGTTCGAAGCGCGCCGCCTCGGCGTTGCGCACCTGCTCCTGGCTGCTGACCTGCTCTTCCAGCGTGCCGCGCGCGACCAGCGCGTCGGCCACCTCGCGGAAGGCCACCTGGATGGTCTTCTCGTAGTTGGCCACCTGGATGTTCTTGCGCACGTTGGCCAGATCCAAGTTCGACATGTTGCGGCCGAAGTCGAAGATCGGCAGCACCAGTTGCGGCGCGAACGACCACGCCTTGGTGCCGGCCTCGAACAGACCCGAGAAGTCGCGGCTCATGCTGCCGAGCGTGCCGGTCAGCGTGATGCGCGGGAAGAACGCGGCGCGGGCGGCGCCGATATTCGCGTTGGCCGACAGCAGTTCCTGTTCGGCCTGGCGGATATCGGGACGCTGCTCGAGCAGGTCCGAAGGCAGTCCCGGCGGGATGTCGGTGACGAAGCGTTCCTCCGACAGCGTGCGCGGCGGCGGCAGGTTCGGGATCGAACCGAGCGGCGTGCCGACCAGCACCTCCAGCGCGTTGCGTGCCTGCGCGCGCTGGCGCGCCAGCTCGGCGGCCGAGACGCGAGCCTGGGCCACCAGCGACTCGTTGTCGCGCAGGTCCAGCGCCGAGGTGGCGCCGGCCTCGAAACGCTGCTGCGCCAGGCGGAAGGTTTCCTCGCGGGTCTTCAGCGTGTTCTGCGCGATCGCGTACTGCTCGTCGTAGGCGCGCTCGGCCAGATAGGCCTTGGCGACTTCCGACACCAGCGAGATCTGCGCGGCGCGGCGCGCTTCCTCGGTGGCGAAGTACTGCGCCAGCGCGGCATTGGACAGGCTTCGCACGCGGCCGAAGAAATCGAGCTCGTACGAGGTGATCGCGCCGCCGGCCTGCCAGTACTCGGCGATATAGCCTTGGCCCAGCGGCGAGGCGGCGCCCGAGACCTGCTGGCGCGTGTAGCCGCCGGTCGCGTTGACGGTCGGCAGCAGGTCGGAGCGCTGCACCTGGTACAGCGCACGCGCTTCCTCGATGCGCAGCGCGGCGGTGCGCAGGTCGCGGTTGTTGTCCAGCGCGGTCGCGATCATCGCCTGCAGGCGCGGATCGCGGAAGAACTCGCGCCAGCCGATGTCGGCCGCGCGGCGGCTCTCGCCGGTCTTCACCTCGGACTGGCCGTAGCCTTCCGGCGCGGCCGGGAAGTCGGTTGCCACCGGCGCGGCCGGACGCTCATACCGCGGCGCCAGGGTGCAGCCGGACAGCACGCCGGCCACCAGCAGCAGCGCGGTCAGTGTTTTCGTCATGTCAGATTTCCTCCTTCGGGTCCAGCCACTTCTGGTCCAGCATGCGCTGACGCTCGCTGCCCTTGAAGCGTTTGCGGATCACCACGAAGAACACGGGCACCAGGAAGATCGCCAGCAGCGTCGCCGTGATCATCCCGCCCATCACGCCGGTACCGATGGCGCGCTGGCTGCCCGAACCGGCGCCGGTCGAGATCGCCAGCGGCAGCACGCCCAGGATGAACGCGAACGACGTCATCAGGATCGGCCGGAAGCGCAGGTGCACCGCCTCGAGCGTCGCGTCGATCAGCCCGCGTCCCTGCGCCTGCAGGTCCTTGGCGAATTCCACGATCAGAATCGCGTTCTTCGCCGACAGGCCGATGGTGGCGATCAGGCCCACCTTGAAGTAGACGTCGTTCGGCATGCCGCGCAGCGTCACGCCCAGCAGCGCGCCGAGCACGCCCAGCGGCACCACCAGCAGCACCGCGGCCGGGATCGACCAGCTCTCGTACAGCGCGGCCAGGCACAGGAACACGATGATCAGCGACAGCGTGTACAGCATCGGTTCCTGCGCGCCGGCCAGGCGCTCTTCGTACGACTGGCCCGACCACTCGAAGCCGAAGCCCGGCGGCAGCTTGGCGAACATCTCTTCCATCGCCGCCATCGCCTCGCCGGTACTGCGGCCCGGCGCGGCCTGGCCGGCCAGCTTGACGGCGGGCAGCCCGTTGTAGCGCTCCAGGCGCGGCGAGCCCATGATCCACTTCGACGTCGCGAACGCCGCGAAGGCCACCATGTCGCCGTTGCTGTTGCGCACGCGCAGCTTGGTCAGGTCGTCCGGCAGACGGCGGTCCGCCCCTTCGGCCTGGGCGATCACGCGGCGCACGCGGCCTTCGTAGATGAAGTCGTTGACGTACGAGGAGCCGAACGCGATCGACAGCGTGGAGTTGATGTCGGCGATCGACACGCCCAGCGCGCGCGCCTTCTCGCGATCGATGTCGATCTGCAGCTGCGGCGCGTCTTCCTGGCCTTCCGGACGCACGCCGGCCAGCACCGGATTCTGCGCGGCCATGCCGAGCATCATGTTGCGCGCTTCCATCAGCTTGGCGTGGCCTTGGCCCGAGCGGTCCTGCAGGCGGAAGTCGAAGCCCGACGAGTTGCCCAGTTCCGGAATCGCCGGCGGGTTCAGCGGGAAGATGATCGCGTCCTTGATGAACGACAGCGCGCCGAACGCCCGGCCGACCAGGGCCTGCGCGGTTTCGTCCGAGCCGCTGCGCTCCTTCCAGTCCTTGAGCCGCACGAAGGCGATACCGCCGTTCTGGCCGCGGCCGAAGAACGAGAAGCCCGCCACCGTGATCATCTGGTCGACGATCTTGCTTTCCTTCTGCAGGTAGTAGTCCTCGATCTGCTTGAGCACGCCGAGAGTGCGCTCCTGCGTCGCGCCATTGGGCAGCTGCACCACGGTGATGGTGTAGCCCTGGTCCTCGTCAGGCAGGAACGACGACGGCAGGCGCTGGAACAGCAGCACGACCGCGACGATGATCACGCCGTACAGGATCAGGTAGCGGCCGGTGCGGCCCAGGATGCGCGCCACCATGCTCTGGTAGCCCGTCGCCGCGCGCGCGAAGCTGCGGTTGAACCAGCCGAAGAAGCCCTTCTTCTCGTGGTGATGGCCCGCCTCGACCGGCTTGAGCAGCGTCGCGCACAGTGCCGGCGTCAGCGTCAGCGCCATCAGGGCCGAGAACGCCATCGAGGCGATCAGCGACAGCGAGAACTGGCGATAGATGTTGCCCACCGAACCGGCGAAGAACGCCATCGGGATGAACACCGCGGTCAGCACCAGCGTGATGCCGACGATGGCGCCGGTGATCTGGCCCATCGCCTTGCGGGTCGCCTCGCGTGGAGACAGCCCTTCCTCGCTCATGATCCGCTCGACGTTCTCGACCACCACGATCGCGTCGTCCACCAGAATACCGATGGCCAGCACCATGCCGAACATCGTCAGCACGTTGATCGAGAAGCCGAACGCCAGCAGCATGCCGAACGTACCCAGCAGCGCGACCGGCACCACCAGCGTCGGGATGATCGTGGCGCGGAAGTTCTGCAGGAACAGGTACATCACCAGGAACACCAGCACGATCGCTTCGAGCAGGGTCTTGACCACTTCCTCGATCGAGATCTTGACGAAGGCCGAGGTGTCGTACGGAACGGTGTACTCGTAGTCCGCCGGGAAGAACTTCGACAGCTCCTCCATCTTCGCGCGCACCGCGGTGGCGGTGGACAGCGCGTTGGCGGTCGGCGCCAGCTTGATGGCGATGGCGGCCGACTGCTTGCCGTTGGTACGGGCGACGGTCGAATAGTCGGCGCCGCCCAGTTCCACGCGGCCGACGTCGCGGATGCGCACCTGCGAGCCGTCCGGATTCACGCGCAACAGGATGTTGGCGAATTCCTCGGGCGTCGACAGCCGGCTCTGCGTGGTCACCGTGGCGTTCAGCTCGGTGCCGCGCGGCGACGGCGTGCCGCCCAGCTCGCCGACGGCGACCTGGATGTTCTGCTCGGAGATCGCCGCGGTGACGTCCAGCGGGGTCAGGTTGTAGCCGGTCAGCTTGGCCGGATCCAGCCACACCCGCATCGCGTACTCGGTACCGAACAGGTCGGCCTGGCCGACGCCGGGCACACGGCGGATCGAGTCCAGCACGCTGGCCGATACGTAGTTGCCCAGCTCGATCGCGCTGGCATTGCCGGACTTGGACGTCACGGTCAGGAACATCATGTAGTTGTTCCCGGCCTTCTCGACGCGCACGCCCTGCTGGCGCACTTCCGCCGGCAGACGCGCCTCGACCCGCTTCAGGCGGTTCTGCACCTCGACCGAATTCAGGTCGACGTTGGTACCCGGCTGGAAGGCGATGGTGATGGTCGCCAGGCCGGTCGACTCACTGGTCGACTGGTAGTACATCAGCCCGGGCGCGCCATTGAGCTCCTGCTCGATCACCGAGGTGACCGAGTCTTCGAGCGTCTTGGCGGAGGCGCCGGGGTAGGTCGCCGTGACCGAGATGGTCGGCGGCGCGATATTGGGATACTGCGCGATCGGCAACTGCATGATCGACAATATCCCGCCCAGCACGATGATCAGCGCGATCACCCACGCGAACACCGGCCGGTCGATGAAAAACTTGGCCATGAGGCTGGCTCCCTGTGTATTCCGCTATCTGCTTGCGCTTGACTTGCGCTTACCGCTGGTCCCGTTGCCGGAGCCGTGCTCAGCCCTGCTTGGCCTGGGCCGCCGAAGCGGCCGCCGGCGCCGAAGCGCCGCCCTGGCCGGCCGCAGCCGCCGCGCCGCTGGCGCCGCCTGCCGGGGCCTGCGCCTGGAACGGCACGGCCTTGGCCGGCGCACCCGGCTTGACCTTCTGCAGGCCCTCGACGATCACCTTCTCGCCGCCCTTCAGGCCTTCGGTGACGATCCAGCGGTCCCCGATCGCCGCGCCGGCCTTGACCGGCACCGCGGCGACGTTGCCGTCCGCGCCGACCACCATCACCGCGGCGCCCTGGGCGTTGCGGATCAGCGCGCGTTGCGGCACGGTCAGCGCGTTCTCGTCGACACCCTGCTCGACCCGCACCCGCACGTAGGTGCCCGACAGCAGCTCGCGCCGCGGATTCGGGAACTGCGCGCGCAGCGTGATCGCGCCGGTGCTCGGGTCGACCGTCATGTCCGAGAACAGCAGCTTGCCGGTCTCGCTGTATTCGGTGCCGTCCTCCAGGAACAGCCGCACCTTGGCGCCGCCGTCGACGCCCTTGATGGCGCCCGACTCGATGCCGCGGCGCAGCCGCATCACTTCGGTGGCGGGCTGGGTGAAGGTCACCCAGATCGGATCGACCTGCTCGACCAGCGCCAGGCGGGTCGCCTCGCCGTTGCCGACCAGCGCGCCCTCGGTTACCAGCGCACGGCCGGCACGGCCGGAGATCGGCGCGGTGACCGTGGTATAGCCCAGGTTGATCTGGGCCGTGGTGACCGCGGCCTTGGCCGAGGCGATCTCGGCGCTGGCTTGGCCCGCGGCGGCGACGGCCTCGTCATATTCCTGCTTGCTGACCGCGTTGACCGCCACCAGCGGCTTGTAGCGCTCGGCCTTCTGCCGCGCGGCGACCGCGTTGGCCTCGGCGCGCGCCAGGCTCGCCTTGGCCGACGCCAGCTGGGCCTGGTACGGCGCCGGGTCGATCTTGAACATCACCTGGCCGGCCTTGACCTCGCCGCCCTCACGGTAGTTGCGCGACAGCACGATACCTTCGACCCGCGCCCGCACTTCGGCGGTACGTACGCCTTCGAGACGGCCCGGCAGCTCGTTGACGACCGGTACCGCCGTCGGCGTCACCGTCACCACGCCCACCTCGGGCGGCGGCATCGCGCCGCCCTGCGGGGCGTCGTTGCCGCAGGCGGACAGCGTCAGAACCGTCAGCGCAGCGGTAACGGCAAGCAAACTCGAACGTTGGGACTTCCTCATCGATAACCCCGTGATGGCAATTTGAGATCGGCCGGATACGCCAAACGCCGGCCCAGAGCTAAGGGGCCGGCGTGGACGTCCTGTGCGGCAGAACCCCACGACGGACCGTCGTGGAGAAAAAGAACAATACTAGCCACAAACCGCAATGGTGCCGTATGGATTGCGACAGATGGTCGCGTATGCGTCACAACATGCAGCCCGCAGGACCCGAATGGTCAAGGTCTCTTGGTAGAAAGATGCGCGGGGCTGGTCCAAATTGTGGCTAGCGCGTAGTATATATACATTCAAGCATGTATGTAAGAGAAATATTGCACCGCAAGGATGGCCTGTCTCTTGCCCGTCCCCTTTTGCAGTCGGGCATCGCCCGCATATGCGGGTGTGACCCGGATCGGTTAGCATGCCGCCCGTCGCACCGCAGCAAAACAGAGGCAGGAAGTCCAGTGGTATCGCAGTTTCGTGACGGATTCGTTTCTTTCGTGGCTGGCCGGCGACCGCGCGCCGCCGCCCCGATCCCGGGCGAAGCCGTCCCATTTGTCCCCACCGCCCACTGAAGACACCGCTTATGGCCAGACGTACCAAGGAAGAAGCCCTCGAGACGCGACATCGCATCCTCGACGCGGCCGAGGCCGTGTTCCATGCGCGTGGGGTGGCCCGGCCCTCGCTGGCCGATATCGCCGAAGCCGCCGGCGTGACCCGGGGCGCCATCTACTGGCATTTCAAGAACAAGAGCGATCTGTTCGCCGCCATGTGCGACCGCGTGCATCTGCCGGTCGAGGCGCTGTGCGAACCGGAGCGGATCGCCAGCCAGGAAGACCCGCTCGGCGGCATCCGCGACATCGTCGCGCTGGTGTTCCGCGAGACGGTGGTCAATCCGCAATGGCGGCGCGTGTTCGAGATCGTATTCCACAAGTGCGAGATGGTGGACGACAACGGCGCGATCCTGGAGCGCCAGCGCCAGTCGCACGAGCAGGGGCTGCTGAAGATGCGCGAGCACCTGCGCCTCGCGGTCGAGCGCGGCCAGCTGTCGGCCGACCTCGACCTGGACCTGGCGGTCAACGCCTTCCATGCCGCCATCGGCGGCGTGCTGGCCCACTGGCTGTTCGCGCCGGGCGACTTCGACCTGAATGCCGACGCGGAACGGCTCGCCGATGTCTTCGTCGACACGCTGCGCCTCGCGCCCTCGCTGCGCAAGGGCTATGTGCCGCGGCCGATGGCCAAGCTGGACGAGGAAATGGCGGCCTTGCGGCTCAAGGTCCAGCAGTGTTCGGGCGGCTGACGCGCCGCAGCGCATCCACCGCATCTCCCTGCATTGGCCCGCATCTACCTTCGTGCGGACCTCACCCCTTCATCGCCTCGCGCCAGCGCGCCAGGAAGGCCTGCTTGCGCAGCGTGTCCTGCGCGGCCAGCAGGCCCGGGCCGACGCTGATCGGCTTGAACGCGTAGCCCAGCCGCTCGGCCAGCGCCGCCGCGGTGTGGCCGCTCTTCGTATCGGTGCGGATCGTATAGAGCCGCGAGGCCGAGCGCGCCAGCAGCGCCTGCCCCTCGCGCGACAGCAGGAAATCCAGCCATAGCCGCGCCGCCCACGGATGCGGCGCACGGCGGGCGATGAAGGCCACGCGCGACATCACCAGCGTGTAGTCGCTCGGCGCCACCACGCCGATCGCCGCGCCGCGCTCCATCAGCGACAGCGCGTACGAACCCAGCAGGTTGTAGGCCAGCACCAGTTCGCCGCTGGCCACCGATTCGACCATGTCGGCGGTCGACGCCGACAGCCGCACGCCGGCGCGTCCCAGCGCCTGCGCCAGATACCAGAATTCGCCGCCCATGCGCGCGTCCTGCTGCGCCAGCAGATAGCCCACGCCCGAGCGCTCGATGTCGTAGGTCACCACGCGGCCGCGCCAGCGCGTTGCGTTGTCCTGCAGCAGCCGCGCCAGCGCGCTGCGGCTGCGCGGCACCGGCATGCCGTCGAAATGGCGGCGGTTGTAGACGATCACCGCCGGCTCGAAGGTGGTGCCCCAGGCTTCCTCGCGCCAGCTCGCCCAGCCCGGCAGCCCCGCGCGCTCGGGCGAGGGGTAGTGCAGCGCGTGGCCGTCGTTGACCAGCTTGATCTGCAGGTCCATCGCGGTGCTCCACAGCACGTCGGCATGGTCGGCGCGGACCGGCTGCGCGGACTCGGCAAGGAAACGCTGGTTCAGCTCGATCGTGTTCAGGTCGTGATAGGCGACCTTGACGCCGGGAAAACGCGCCTCGAAGGCATTGAGCAGCGGCCGCGCAACGTCCTCGTCGGTCGAGGCATAGACCGTGACCATGCCCTCGCGCTGGGCGCGCGCGATGATCTGGGGATAGTCGGCCGGATAGCCAGGCGGCGGGGCAGGCGGGTTCGGCGCGGGGCCGGGCGCAGTGCCGGACCCGGTGCCGGACCCCGTGCCGGTCGCCGCGAACGCGCCTTGCCAGGCCAGCGCGCCGGCGCCCGCCAGCAAGCGGCGGCGCAGCGCGGAGGGCGGGTCGCCGCGCTCGGCTGGCGCGGTCGGATCGGCGGGCATGGAGGGCGGCAGGACGGGCAAGCGGGCAGGGCGCGGACGGTGTCGCGGCAGCGCGCGGAAGCGGCAAACCGGCGCGACGGTGGAGCGGTATTATAGGCGCCCGGATCGGGCACGAGTCCACGCCCGCATGGCGACAGCGTCCGCCAAAGATACGGCGACGCCGGGCTCGCGCGGGCCGGCCTTCGTCGGCAATCCGCGGCGATTTCCGCCTCCGTCAGACATCCTATTTCCGCGTTCCAACTCCGGCAGGAGGCCGGCATGCGCATTCTGCTGGTCGAAGACGAAACCGAACTCGCGCACTGGGTGGCGCGTGCGCTGGAGCAGGGCGGCTTCGTGGTCGAGCACGTGGCCGATGGCCTGCTCGCCGACGCGCGCCTGCAGGCCGAGGAATACGACGCCGTGGTGCTGGACCTGCGCCTGCCCGGCAAGGACGGCCTGTCGGTGCTCAAGGCGATGCGCGGCCGCGACGACCGCACGCCGGTGCTGATCCTGACCGCGCAGGACACCCTCGACGAACGCGTGCGCGGCCTGAATCTCGGCGCCGACGACTACCTGCCCAAGCCCTTCGCGCTGGCCGAACTCGAGGCCCGCATCCTGGCGCTGATCCGCCGCAGCCGCGGCCGCGCCCATCCGCGCCTGCAATGCGGCGCGCTGGTATTCGACGGCGAGACGCGCAGCTTCACGCTGGACGGCGCGCCGCTGGCGCTGACCCCGCGCGAATCGACGCTGCTCGGCGCGCTGCTGGCCCGCAGCGGCCAGCCGCTGACCAAGGCGCAACTGCTCGACAAGGTGTTTTCGCTCGACGCCGACGTCAATCCCGATGCCATCGAGGTGCTAATCTACCGGCTGCGCAAGAAGCTGTCCGGCCACGGCGTGACCATCGTCACGCTGCGCGGCTTCGGCTATCTGCTCGAAGCGGAGGCCGCCGCTTGAGCGCGCCGGACGGGCCGCGGGGCGAACTTCGGGGCGATCCTCGAAGTGGTCCCCCGCGCGATCATGGCAGTGGTCACCGCAGTGATCACCGCCATGGCCATCAAAGTGGACCCCGAAGCGGTCCCCTGCGCCGCTGGTTGCGCGGCAGCCTGCGCCGCCAGCTGCTGGTGCTGCTGCTGCCGGCGCTGGCGGCGATGATGGCGCTCGACAGCTGGCTGACCTACGGCACGCTGCGCGACGCCGCCAATACCGCCTACGACCGCTCGCTGTTCGGCTCGGTGCGCGCGATCGACAACGCGATCGGCATGGCCGGCGAGACCGTGCAGCTGACGCTGCCCGACGCCGCCATGGAGATGTTCGAGACCGCGGCGCAGACGCGCGTGTTCTATCGCGTCGCGCTGGAACGCGAGGGCGCCATCGAGACCGTGACCGGCTACGACGACCTGCCGCTGCCGCGCGGCACGCTGGCCAACAACGTGCCGCGCTATTACGACGCGGTCTATCGCGACGCACCGGTGCGCATCGCCGCGATGGCACGCCCGGTCTACCGGCCCGACGCCCACATGCGCGTGATCATCCAGGTCGCCGAATCGGCCGAGCCGCGCGCGGCGCTGGTCGGCGCCGTATGGCGCAACACGCTGGCGCGCGACGCACTGCTGATCGTGGCGAGCGCGCTGATCCTGGTGGGCGGCGTGACCTTCGTGCTGCGCCCGCTCAAGCGCGTGCGCGACGATGTCGAAGCGCGCACGCCGGACGACCTGACGCCACTCGCGGTCGGCCCGGTACCGGCCGAGGTGCGGCCGCTGGTCGATGCGGTCAACCGGCACGTGTCGCGCTCGGCGGCGATGGCGCAGGCCCAGGCGCAGTTCATCGCCGATGCCGCGCACCAGCTGCGCACGCCGCTGGCAATCCTGAAGACGCAGGCGGAGTTCGCCCGCCGTCAGCTCGACGGCAGCGGGGACGGGGACGCGGCCCCCGCGCGCGAGGCGGTCGACGGCATCGTGTCGCAGCTGGAACAGGCCTCGCGCCTGGCCAACCAGTTGCTGGCGCTGGCGCGGGTACGCCAGCACGAGGCGCAGGCCGCCGAGGCGGGCCAAGCGGGCGGCCAAGCGGCCGTGCCCGACACCGTGATCGACGCCGCCGCCGTGGCCGGCCAGGTCGCGCTCGACTATCTGCCGCTGGCGCGCGCCAAGCAGCAGGACTTCGGCTGGGAGGACGGCGGCGGCCAGCCGCTGCCGGTGCGCGCCGACGCGGCGCTGCTGCGCGAGGCGCTGGCCAACCTGGTCCACAACGCGATCCAGTATTCGCCGCGCGGCAGCCGTATCACGCTGTCGGCCGCGCGCGAGCGCGACAGCGCCTGCCTCGCGGTCGAGGACGACGGCCCCGGCATTCCGGCCGAGGAACGCGAGCAGGTGTTCGCGCGGTTCTATCGCCGCGTCGGCCACGACGAGCCCGGCTCGGGCCTGGGCCTGGCGATCTCGCGCGAGATGGCGGCGCGCTTCGGCGGCAGCGTGACGCTGCACGAGGCCCGCCAGGGGCGGGGACTGCGGGCCGAGTTGCGGCTGCCGCTGGTGGGCGATACGTAGGCGGAGGCAGCGGGCCGACGCGTTGGGCGAACGCGGCGGGCGGACGCTTGCGCCGAACGCAGGAAGCCGGCACGGCAAGCCGACGCAACGAGCGGGCACTACCCGCCCGACACCCCGCCGGCACCGGCTCGCCGCCTCCACCCGATCCGCGTAAACCCCAGTCCAAAAGCTGTCGTTTTGACAGCTTATTGACAGTTTCCGGCTCCTAGAATCGCCGCCATGGCCGTACAAGCGGCCACTGAACGATAAAACCACGATATCGCAAGCAGGAGACGCCATGCGCCGCACCCTCGTCCGACTTCCCCGCCTTTTCCAATTTGCCCTGATCGGCGCCGCCGTGGCGGCCGGCCCGGCCTTCGCCGTCGACACCGCCAAGTTCATGATCGGCGCCAACCCCGGCGGCGGCTGGGACCAGGCCGGGCGCACGCTGGGCGCCGCGATGGTGTCCGCCGGCGTGGCCAAGTCGGCCTCGTACGACAACCGCGGCGGCGCGGGCGGCACCATCGGCCTGACCCAGTTCGTCAACACCGACAAGGGCAATCCCAACGCGCTGCTGGTCACCGGCGCGGTGATGGTCGGCGCGATCGAGACCAACAAGCCGCCGGTCACGCTGAAGAACGCCACCCCGGTGGCGCGGCTGTTCACCGACACGATGGTGATCACCGTGCCGGCCAGCTCGCCGATCAAGTCGATCAAGGACCTGACCGCGCAGCTCAAGGCCAATCCGGGCAGCGTCAGCTGGGGCGGTGGCTCCAAGGGTTCGATCGACCATATCCTGGCGGGCCTGATCGCCAAGGACATCGGCGTCGATCCGAAGCGCATCAACTACGTGCCCTTCCAGGGCGGCGGCGAGGCCTCGGCCTCGGTGCTGGGCGGCCACGTGACGGCCGGCATCGCCGGCGTGTCCGAGTTCCTGCCCTTCATCAAGAGCGGCAAGATGCGCGCGCTGGCGGTGACCTCGAAGGACCGCGTCGCCGATATCCCGACGCTGAAGGAGCAGGGCATCAACGTCGAGATCTACAACTGGCGCGGCGTCTATGGCGCGCCGGGCATCACCCCCGAGCAGCGCAAGGCGCTGATCGACGCGGTGGTCAAGGCGACCGAATCGCCGTCGTGGAAGCAGGCGCTGGCCAAGAACGACTGGACGCCGTTCCTGCTGACCGGCGACGAGTTCGGCAAGTTCGTGGACGCCGAATCGGCCCGCCTGGGCGCGATGCTGCGCGAACTGGGCGTGGCCAAGTAAGGCCGTCGCGGCCTCGGGGATTTTTCGCCTTCCCCGCCTTGCGCGCCTTTCCTGTCGACCCGGTCCATTCGGCCGTTCCGGCCCTTCCGCCCTACCGGCCGATCTGGACCTGACAGCTGCCCCGGCGCCGCGGCCTCCCGGACCGCGGCCCGTTCGTTTTCCGCCCCGCCGGATGCGCACCCCGCATCCGGCCTCGATCCGGAGCCCATCGTGAAACCTTCCCACACTGCCATCGGCATCGTCGTGCTGTTGCTGTCGGCCTGCTTCTTCGCCGGCCTGGGCGGCATCTCGGGCGAATCCGGCTACGCCGGCCTGTCGCCGCGTTTCGTTCCCACGCTGGTCGGCGTGGGCCTGGCCATCTGCGGCGCGCTGCTGACCTGGCAGGGCGTGCGCGGCGGCTTTCGGGCGATGCCCGAGGAGGACGCCGAGCTGCCGTCGCAGCCGCACAGCCTGCGCGGCCTGTTGTGGGTTGCCGCCGGCCTGCTGCTGAACATGGCGCTGATCGGCACGCTGGGCTTCGTGCTGGCGTCCACGCTGCTGATGGTCTGCGTCGCGCGCGGCTACGGCAGCCGCCGCGTCGTCCGCGACGCGCTGATCGGGCTGGCGATCACGGTGCCGATGTGGTTGCTGTTCGATTTCCTGCTCGGCATCAACCTGCCGCTGCTGCCGATCGTCGGCCTGTAAATCGCGGCCTCTAAATCGCGGGCCTGCAAGGCCGGAGACACGCAAATGGATACGCTGAATCAACTGATGAACGGCTTTGCCGTCGCCATCACGCCGCTGAACCTGATGTGGGCCCTGGTCGGCTGCTTCCTGGGCACCGCGATCGGCGTGCTGCCCGGCATCGGCCCGGCGCTGACGGTGGCGATGCTGCTGCCGCTGACCGCCAAGGTCGAGCCGACCGCGGCGCTGATCATGTTCGCCGGCATCTACTACGGGGCGATGTACGGCGGCTCGACCACCTCGATCCTGATGAACACGCCGGGCGAGTCGTCGACGATGATCACCGCGATGGAAGGCAACCTGATGGCCAAGCGCGGCCGTGCCGGTCCGGCGCTGGCCACCGCGGCGATCGGCTCCTTCGTCGCCGGCACCATCGCCACCGTGCTGCTGTCGCTGTTCGCGCCGGTCGCGGCCGACGTCGCGCTGCAGTTCGGTCCGGGCGAGTACTTCATGATCATGCTGCTGGCCTTCACCACGGTGTCGGCCGTGCTGGGCTCCTCGCTGCTGCGCGGCATGACCAGCCTGTTCCTGGGCCTGGGCATCGGCCTGATCGGCATGGACTCGCTGTCGGGCCAGACCCGCTACACGCTGGGCATCCAGGAGCTGTACGACGGCATCGACATCGTCGTCGTCGCGGTCGGCCTGTTCGCGGTCGGCGAGGCGCTGTTCAACGCCTTCTTCCCGCAGCCGGAGGGCACCTTCAACAAGGTCGGGCAGGTGATGATGTCGCGCTCGGACTGGAAGCGTTCGATCCCGGCCTGGCTGCGCGGCACCTTCATCGGCTTTCCGTTCGGGCTGATTCCGGCGGGCGGCGCCGAGATCCCGACCTTCCTGTCGTATGCCAGCGAGAAGAAGCTGAGCAAGCATCCTGAGGAATTCGGCAAGGGCGCGATCGAGGGCGTGGCCGGGCCCGAAGCGGCCAACAACGCCGCGGTAACCGCCACGCTGGCGCCGCTGCTGACGCTGGGCATCCCGACCTCGAACACCACGGCGATCATGCTGGCGGCGTTCCAGAACTACAACCTGCAGCCCGGTCCGATGCTGTTCCAGACCTCGGGCGACCTGGTCTGGGGCCTGCTCGCCTCGCTCTATATCGGCAACGTGATGCTGCTGGTGCTGAACCTGCCGGCGATCGGCCTGTGGGTCCGCATGCTGCGCATCCCGACGCCGCTGCTCTATGGCGGCATCCTGATCTTCGCGGGTCTGGGTGCCTACGGCATCCGCCAGTCGGCCTTCGACCTGCTGCTGCTGTTCCTGATCGGCCTGCTCGGCATGGCGATGCGCCGCTTCGACTTCCCGACCGCGCCGGTGATCGTCGGCATGATCCTCGGGCCGATGGCCGAGAAGCAGCTGCGCAACGCGCTGTCGATCAGCCAGGGCGACTGGACGATGTTCCTGCGCCATCCGATCTCGGCCTCGATCCTGGCGCTGACGGTGGCGGTCGTCGTGGTCCCGCGCCTGCTGCGCTGGCTGTCGCGGCGTTCGGCGATGCGGGGCGTGGCCGACGCGGCCAATTGATCGGCGCGGGGGCAGGGGTCGCGCGGCATCAGGCGTGGCATCGGGCGCGACATGAAGCGGCGACATGAAGCGGTGACATGAAGCGCGACATCCCGCGCCACAATGCGCGACAATGCGCGTGACGCCACAAGGCCCGGGGCTCCCGGGCCTTGTCGTTTGCCTGCTCTCCTCTCACCATAAGAAAGCGGCGGCGCCCTGCGCCAGCCTGCCACCGCCATGCGATCCGTACTCTCCCGTTGGCGTCCGACGCTGCTGACGCTGCTGCTTGGACTGGCCGCCGCCCTGCTGTGCGAATGGCTGCGCACGCCGCTGCCCTGGATGATCGGCCCGCTGCTGGCCGTGGCCGCCGCCCGCATGATGGGCGCCGACCTGCGCGCGCCATCGCAGGCCCGCAACGCCGGCCAATGGGCCATCGGTACCTCGCTGGGGCTCTACTTCACGCCCGACGTGGTGGCCAAGCTGGTCGAGTTCTCGCCCTACGTGATCGCCGGCTCGCTGTTCGCGCTGGTGCTCGGCACCGCCGGCGCGCTGATGCTGCGCCGGACCACCGGGGTCGCCTTCAAGACCGCGTTCTTCTCCACCGCGATCGGCGGCGCCTCGGAGATGGCCAATCTTGCCGAGCGCAACGGCGCGCGCATCGATCAGGTCGCGGCCGCGCATTCGCTGCGCGTGTTATTGGTGGTAGTAATCGTGCCTGCGCTTTTTCAGTATGGTGGTATTCATGGCCTCGATACCTATATCCCGGGACCGCGCACCGTCGATGCGCTCGGGCTGGCCGCGCTGATCGCCATCACGGTGGCCTTCGCGCTGCTGATGAACCGGCTGAACCTGCCCAACCCCTTCGTCATCGGCACGCTGATCGCCGCCGCGGTGCTGACCGCCTCGGGCATCGAGCTGTCCGCGATCCCCACCTCGATGAGCCATGCCGGCCAGCTGCTGATCGGCGTCTCGCTCGGCGTGCGTTTCTCGCGCGAATTCCTGCATACCGCGCCGCGCTTCCTCGGCGGCGTGGCGCTGTACACGCTGGTCGCGCTGGTGATATCGGCGCTGTTCGGCTGGGGACTGGCGGCGCTGTCCGGCGCGCATCCGGCCACCGTGATCCTCGGTACCACGCCGGGCGGCATCGCCGAGATGTGCATCACCGCCAAGGTGCTCGAGCTCGGCGTGCCGCTGGTCACGGCCTTCCACGTGATCCGGATGGCCTTCGTGGTGCTGTGTACCGGCCCCCTGTATCATTGGCTGAAACATCGCGCCGCCCCGGAGGAGACCGAGTAGCCGGGCGGCCAGGACAACCGAGGACCACCGACGGGCCGCCATGCCAGAGACGACGCTTGCCATCGCCGACATCGACGCCATCCTGGAGCGCGTGCTGGCGCCCTGGGTCCGCCAGCTGAACCTGCGCGCCGAGCGCGTCGACGCCGACAGCGTCACGCTGCGGCTGCCCTTCGATCCTTCCCTTCGCCACGCCGGCGGCGTGGTCTGCGGCCAGGTGCTGATGTCCGCGGCCGACACCGCGATGATCGTCGCGATCTCCAGCGCGCTCGGCGGCTTCCGACCGATGACCACCGTCAGCCTGACCACCAATTTCATGCGCCCCGTGATCGAGGGCGACATGCTGGTGCAGGCCACCGTGCTGCGGCTGGGCAAGACCGTCGTGTTCGGGGAGATCGCGCTGCGCGGCCCCGACGGCAAGCTGGCCGTGCAGGCAACCACCACCTACGCGCTGCTATGACGGGGTCGGCCGCCCGCCCGGACATGGCCACCGACGCCAGCACCGCGCCGTCGCGCACGCCGTCGCGCGCGCCGCAGTACGGCGGGCCCTTCGAGCAGGTGGTCTTCGCCGGCGGCGGCAATCGCTGCTGGTGGCAGGCGGGCTGGTGGGACACCGTCGCCCCCGAGCTCGGGCTGCGCCCGCGCGTGATCGCCGGCATCTCGGCCGGTGCTGCCACCGCCTGCATGATTTACACGCACGAGTCGCGGCAGGTGATGGACTACTACCGCGGCGTGCTGGCCGGCAACAAGCGCAACGTCTACTGGCGCAACCTGCTCGGCAACCAGCGCGTGTTTCCGCATTACGGCATCTACCGGGCGGCCCTGCTGTCGATCCTGGGGGACGGCCGCCTGGAGCGGCTGCAGGCGGCGCCCGAGATCCGCGTCGGCGTCGCCCACATTCCGCGCTGGTGCGGACCGCGGCTGGCGGTGATGGCGGGACTGCTGGCCTACAACATCGACAAGCATCTGCTCAAGACGCTGCATCCGCGGCTGGGCCGCACGCTGGGCTTTCATCCCGAGTTCGTGCGGGCCCAGGACTGCGCCACGCCGGAGCAGCTGGCAGACCTTTTGCTGCAATCGTCGTGCACGCCGCCGTTCACGCCCGTGTTGCGGCGCGATGGCCGCGCGGTGCTCGACGGCGGCCTGGTCGACAACGTGCCGGTCGACGCGCTGGACGCCGCGCCCGGCGACGTGCTGGTGCTGATGACCCGGCTGTATCCGCGCCCGCGCCGTTTCGTGATGGAGTGGAACGGCCAGCGGCGCCTGTATGTGCAACCGTCGCGGCGGGTGCCGATCTCGAGCTGGGATTACACGCGCCCGGAAGGCATGACGCTGGCCTACGACCTGGGCCGGCGCGATGGCGAAACCTTCCTGCGCGAATGGACGGCGCAGGCGCCAGCGGATCTGGCGCCGGCCTCGTAGCGCGGGAGCGGCGCAGCGGCTGCTCCCTTCGGTGTTCTTGCGGAATTCTCGCGGCCGGCGCGCCGCGGCAGGAGGCATAGATGACGAAGCGGCAAGCTGGCAACGACAACGAACGCAAGCGCGCAAGCAAGGTATCGGCCGAACCCCGGATGGAGCGCGTGCCGCGCGGCAAGGGCAACGCCGGCGCCGGCCGCGCGCGCCAGGCCGACTTCGTCGTGATCGGCGGCGGCTCGGCCGGCGTGGCCGCGGCGATGCGGGCGGCCTCGCACGGCGCCAGCGTGATCCTGGTGGAGCGCGAGCAGATCGGCGGCACCTGCGTGAACCGCGGCTGCATTCCCAAGAAGATGCTGCACTACGGCGCGACCTGGGCCGCGATCCTGTCGGGCTGCCTGTCGCATACCGGCGGACGCGAGGACTGGAACGACGCCATCGTTCGCGTCAAGGCCGAGATGGCGCGGCTGCACGCCAGCTATACGCAGCGGCTGCAGGAAGCCGGCGTGCAGGTGCTGCGCGGCGAGGCGATGGTCACCGCGGCGGGCGAGGTACGGGTCGGCGGCGACACGCTGCAGGCGCGCCGCATCCTGATCGCTACCGGTTCGCGGCCGGCACCGCTGCCCGTGCCCGGCGGCGAGCTGGCCAGCACCTCCGACGACGTGTTCCAGTGGAACGGCGTGCCGGCCTCGCTGGTGGTGATCGGCGGCGGCTATATCGCGGTCGAGATGGCATCGATCCTGTCGCGCTACGGCGTCAAGGTCGACATGCTGGTGCGCGAGTCGCGGCTGCTGGAAAACTTCGACGAGGACATCGCGCTCGCGCTGGCCGAGGCCCTGACAGCCAAGGGCGTGCGGCTGCATCTGAATACCGACGTGACGCTGCTCGACCAGGCCAACGGCGCGATCGAGGTCTGCTACCGGCAGGTGGAGGAGGGCGCGATCAGCGGAAGCGGCAGCAGCGGCAGCAGCAGCGGAAGCGGCGGGAACGGTGGCAAGAACGGCAAGGGCAGGGAACGGATCCACAGCGTGCGCGCGCAGGCGGCGCTGGCCGCGATCGGGCGCGAACCCAATCTCGACGGGCTGGGCCTCGAGGCGCTGGGCGTGGCGCCCGGACAGCGCGGCCTGCGCGTGGACCGGCAGTTCCGCACCAGCGTGCGCGGCATCCATGCGATCGGCGACGTCACCGAAGGACCGCAGCTGACGCCGGTGGCCACCGCGCAGGGCCGCTGGCTGGCCGACCGGCTGTTCGGCCGGCGCGGCGAGCGCGCCGACTTCGACGTGATTCCCACCGCGGTGTTCTGTGAGCCCGCGATCGGCAGCGTCGGACTGACCGAAGCGGCGGCGATCGAAGCCGCCGGCAAGCCGGAACGCATCGGCACGCGCATCAAGCGCTTCGTCTCGCTGGAGAACCGCTTCGCCGGCAACACGATGCCGTCGGTGATGAAGGTGGTTTACAACGCGCGCAGCGGGCGCGTGCTCGGCGTGCATCTGCTCGACAACGCCGCGCCCGAGATCGCGCAGTCGATCGCGGTCGCGCTGCGGCTGGGCGTGCGGCTGTCGCATCTGGAGACGACGATGCAGCTGCACCCGACGGTCGCCGAGGAGCTGTTCGGCTGAGTCGCCACAGATCCGCGGCACTGCGGGTTTGCGCCCGGCCGCTCGCCGCTCGTCGCTCACCGCTCTGCCGTTCCACTGCTGCGCTGCCCCGCGCTCTGCCGTTCCGCCGCGCCTAGCGCGACACCACCGCGGTCGCCTCGATCTCGAACAGCATGCCGTCCAGCGCCAGCCGCGAGACCGGAATCAGCGTGCAGGCCGGCGGCGGACGCGTGCCCCACATGCGCCGCAGTTCGGCGCCGAATTCCTGCAGGCGTTCCAGCGAATGGTCGACGATCAGCACGGTCAGCTTGGCCACGTCGCGCAGGTCCGCGCCGCCGGCATGCAGCGCAATCTCCAGGTTCTCCAGCGCGCGCCGCACCTGTCCGGCGAAATCCGGCGCCAACGTGCCGTGCTGGTCCTCGCCGCCCTGGCCGCTGGCGAACACGATGCGCCCCGGGGCGGTCGCCACCGCGACATGCGAGTAGGCATTCGGACTGGGGTCGTACAGGCCGTGCGGATTGACGAAGTGCAGGCTGCAGGCGGGACGGCGCGATTCGATCATGGCTTGGTTCTCGAAGAGGAGAGGATCGGGTTGCAGGGCGCGCAGCGGTTCAGTGCGCGCTCGCCCGTTGAGGAAACGGAGTGGCGCCAGTATCGAACCTCAAGTTAACCTGAGGTCAACCGTGACCCTGCTAGCATTGGGACTTTCGCGCGAAGACCGACGCAATCCCGCCATGCCACGCAAGCCTTCCAACGACCCATCGATCGAACCGCCGCCACGCAAGCCATCCAACGACCCATCGATCGAACGGCCGCCACGCAAGCCATCCAACGACGAATCGATCGAACGCCGTCGACGCCAGCCATCCAGCGACGAGCCGATCGAACGGCCGGTCCGCCAGCGCGGCCCCAAGGCCGCCGACCTGCTGTCGGTCGGCGAGGTAGCGGCACGCACGGGCCTGGCCGTGTCCGCGCTGCATTTCTACGAGTCCAAGGGATTGATCCGCAGCACCCGCAGCGCCGGCAACCAGCGGCGCTATGCGCGCGCGGTGCTGCGGCAGCTGGCGGTGATCCGCGTGGCGCAGCGCATGGGCTTGCCGCTGGCAGCGATCGCCGAGGCGATGGCGCGGCTGCCGGAAGGACGCGCGCCGACGGTGGCCGACTGGCGCCGGCTGTCGGCGGCGTGGCGCGAAGACCTGGACGAGCGCATCCGCACGCTGACCCAGTTGCGCGACCAGCTCGACGGCTGCATCGGCTGCGGCTGCCTGTCTCTGAAGGCGTGCCCCTTGCGCAATCCGGGCGACACGCTGGCGGGGCAGGGGCCGTGGCCGCATCTGATGGGCGGCGGCACGGGGGGTGGCGGCACGGGCCGCCGTCACGACTAGCGCGGGGGCATGCGCGCTCGGCGCAGGAACGGCCCCGTCAGCACAGAATCTGGCGCGCTCAGCGCAGGACCTCGCGTGTTCAGCGTGGGGCCGGGCGCGCGTTGCCGCAGGGATCGGCCCGCTGCACCGGCGGCACCAGCACCACGTGGTCGTAGGCGCCGGCCTCGTCTGGCGCGGCCCTCTCGAGATACGCGACCGTCAGCACCTCGGCCGGCTTCGCGCCGAGCCAGCGCGGCACGCCGATGTCCTCGCGCACATGGCCGTTGCCTGCCAGCAGCACCACGCCGTGCGCGGCGTGCGCCCTCAGCGCGGCCGCCATCACGGCATCGCGCGCGGCCTGGGCGTTGAGCATGCCGGGCAGCATCGCGCGCGGGAAATGGCCGCAATGGCTGCCGTGTAGCACCGCCGTCTGCGCGGCGGCGAGATCGGCCGGCAGCGGCCGCGCCAGCCCGAGCCGTTCGCGCTCGGCCGCGCCGAACACGTCGCCGCCCCGCATCACGCCGCGGGCATCGTCGCGCGACAGGTTGGCGGCGATCAGCGGCAGGTCGTGCCGCAACGCCAGCGCGATGACGGGCCGGTACAGCGACCAGTCCCATCCGGCGGCGCCGGCCCGCGCGATCAGATGATCGGCATCGCCCGGCCGCTCGCGGCGTGCCCGGTCCAGGTCCGCCTGCCGCTCGCGATCGAATTGCTCCATCGCGATGGCGGGCCGCCAGCCCGCGTCGATCGCCTCGGTCAGCGACGCGAGCCGGCGCCGATGCCCTTCGGGGTTGTCGTGGACCTCGCCCAGCAAGACATAGCGGAACGCTGCGAGCCGATGCGTGCCGTCGTGCGCGCCGACATGCGCGCCGTCATGCGCGTAGCCATGCGCATCGCCCTCGGGATGCGCGGGCGCCGTGGCGCAGCCGGCAAGCAGGGCCAGCGCGGCCGCCATGGCGGCGACCTTCGCCATGCCGCGGGGTCCGCCGTCAGCGGCCCGCATCCGCTCCCACCGTCGCCGGCACGCGATTGCCGTCCGCGTCGATCTCCAGCGGGCCGCTGCCGGAGAAGCGGTCCAGCGCCAGGTAGATCACCGGCGTGATGAACAGCGTGATGACCTGCGAGAACAGCAGCCCGCCGACCACGGCCAGGCCCAGTGGCTGGCGCAGCTCGGCGCCGGCACCGAGGCCGAGCGCGATCGGCAGCGCACCCATGATGGCGGCCAGCGTGGTCATCATGATCGGACGGAAGCGCAGCAGGCAGGCCTGGCGAATCGCCTTCGCCGGCGGCATGCCCTGCTCGCGCTGCGCGGCCAGTGCGAAGTCGATCATCATGATGGCGTTCTTCTTGACGATGCCGATCAGCATCAGCACACCGATGATCGCGATCAGCGACAGCTCGACGCGGAACAGGAACAGCGTCAGCAGCGCGCCAACCGCCGCCGAGGGCAGCCCAGCGAGGATCGTCAGCGGGTGGATATAGCTTTCGTACAGCACGCCAAGCAGCACGTAGATCACCGCGATCGCCGCAATCAGCAGGATCACCTGTGTCGCCTGCGACGACTGGAACACCGCCGCATCGCCGCCCCAGCTGGTGAAGATCTCCTGCGGCATCGCGGTTTCCTGCTTGAAGCGGTCGATGCGCGCCGACGCGTCGCCCAGCGCCGCGCCCGGGGCCAGGTTGAACGACACCGTGACCGACGGCAGCTGGCCCTGGTGATTGACCGCGATCGGACCGACGCGGCGCTCGGTGGTCGCGAACGCCGACAGCGGCACCAGCGTGCCGTTGGTGCTGCGCACATAGATCTTCGAGAACGCGGTCTCGTCGACGCGGTCGACGTCCGCGGCCTGCAGGATCACGTAATAGCTGTCGATCGAGGTATAGATCGTCGACACCTGGCGCTCGCCGAACGCGGTATAGAGCGCGGTGCGCACGTCCTGCATCTGCACGCCCAGCGAGTTGGCCTTGTCGCGGTCGATCGCCAGCTGCGCCTCGAGGCCGGCCTGCTGCGAATCGCTGGTGACGTCGCGGAACAGCGGATCGGCGCGCATGCGGGCCATCAGCTTGTCGGCGGCGGTCTGCAGATTGCCCGACTGCACGCTCTGCAGCGTGTATTGATAGCGCGCCTTGCTGACGCGGCCGCCCAGCTGCAGGTTCTGCACCGGACGGAAATAGACGTTGAGCCCCGGAATGCCGGCCACGTCGCGGCGCAGCGACTCGACCACCTGCGGCATCTTCGGCCGCTCGCCGCCGGGCTTCAGTTCGATGAACATGCGG
The DNA here is from genome assembly GCF_008632125.1 of Cupriavidus cauae. GTDB lineage: Bacteria > Pseudomonadota > Gammaproteobacteria > Burkholderiales > Burkholderiaceae > Cupriavidus > Cupriavidus cauae. Next base: position 124,410 of record NZ_VWRN01000031.1, on the reverse strand, counting down.
CCGGTATTGATGGCGGGCGAGGGGCCGCCGCCGATCGCCACCACGATGCTCTTGACCGCCGGATTCGCGCGCATCCGCTCGGCCGCGTCGCGCATCAGCGTCGACATCGCGTCGAACGAGATGTCCTGCGGGCCGTCGGCATTGACCTGAATCTGGCCGATGTCCTCTTCGGGGAAGAAGCCCTTGGGGATCAGCACGAACAGCACCGCGGTCAGCACGAAGGTCATGCCGGCCGCGGCCAGCACGGTGCGGCGATGCGCCAGGCACCAGTCGAGCCCGCGCGCATAGCGGTGCAGCGTGTATTCGAACAGGTTCTCGAACCACTGCGTCGAACGCAGGCCGATGCTCTGCCGCTGGGCGGGCGCGGCGGCGTGGGCGGGCGCATGGCGGGGCGCATCACCGTAGGCGTGCTGCGATTCGTCGACCGGCACGTTCTCGGCCGACAGGAAGCGCGCGCACAGCATCGGGATCAGCGTCAGCGACACCAGCGCCGAGACCAGGATCGACAGCGACACCACCGCGGCGAACTCGTGGAACAGCAGGCCGATCACGCCCGGCATGAAGAAGATCGGGATGAACACCGCCACCAGCGACACGGAGATCGACACGATGGTGAAGCCCATCTCGCGCGAGCCGACCAGCGCCGCCTTCAACGGCGCCATGCCTTCCTCGATATGGCGGACGATGTTCTCCAGCATCACGATGGCGTCGTCCACCACCAGGCCCACCGCCAGCGTGATCGCCAGCAGCGACACGTTGTCCAGGCTGTAGCCGAACGCCTTCATCAGCGCGACCGTGCCGATCAGCGAGATCGGCAGCGACACCGTCGGGATCAGCGTGGCCGCGGCGCGGCGCAGGAACAGGAAGATCACCATCACCACCAGCGCCGCGGTCAGCGCCAGCGTGAACTGCACGTCGTGGATCGACTCGCGCACCGAGCGGGAACGGTCATTGACCACGTTGACGTTGACCGAGGCCGGCATCTGCTGCACCAGCCGCGGCAGCGCCGCGCGGATCGCGTCGACCACCGCCACCGTGTTGGCGTCGGGCTGGCGCTGCACCGCCAGCACGATCGAGCGTTCGTTGTTCAGCCAGCTGCCGGTCTTCAGCGTCTCGACGCTGTCCTCGACCTCGGCCACGTCGGAGAGCCGCACCAGCGAGCCGTTGGGCTGGCTGGCGACGATGATGTTGCGGAAGGCGTCGGCATCGGCCAGCTGGCGGTTGGCCTGGATCGTCAGCATCTGGCGCGCGCCGTCGAGCGTGCCCACCGGCGTGTTGGCGTTGGCGCGCGAGATTGCGCCGGCCAGCTCGTCGAGCGTCATGCCGCGCGCGGCCAGCGCATCGGGACGCGCGCGCACCCGCACCGCGAACCGCTTCTGGCCGTAGACCAGCACCTGCGCGACGCCGGGCAGCGTCGACAGCGTCGGCGCGATCAGGTTGTCGCCGAAGGCGTTCAGCTCGGCCAGGCTCATCGCCGGCGAATTGATCGCCAGCAGGATCACCGCCGCGTCGGCCGGATTGACCTTGCGGTACGACGGCGGCTCGTTCATCTCGGTCGGCAGCGAGCGCTGGGCGCGGAACAGCGCCGATTGCACGTCGACCGCCGCGGCATCGATGTCGCGGTCGTTGTTGAACTCGATCGTGATGCTGGAATTGCCCAGCGTGTTGGCCGAGCTGATCACCGACACGCCCGGGATGGTGGCGAACTGCTTCTCCAGCGGCGTGGCCACCGACGCGGCCATCGTCTCGGGGCTCGCCCCGGGCAGCCGCGCGGTGACCTGGATCACCGGCGAATTGAAGCTGGGCAGCGCGGCGATCGGGATGGTCGGGTACAGCACAATGCCGGTGACCACGATCGCGATCGCCAGCAGCACCGTCATCACGGGCCGGCGGATGCAGAGTTCGGACAGCGTCATGGCGTCAGTGCTTCCCGGGGGCCGGCGCCGGGGCGGCGGCGCTGGCCTCGCGCACGGCGCTGCCCGGGCGCAGGTTCTGCACACCCTCGACCACCACGCGCGTGCCGGCCGGCACGCCCTCGACCACTGCCGCGGCGGCGGTCGCCGCCAGCATCTTCACCGGCATCGCGCGGACCTTGCCGTCGGCCTGCACCGCATAGACGAAGCGGCCTTCGGGTCCGGTCACCACCGACTGCGGCGGCACCGACACCACGCCGGTCAGCGTCTGCACCACCGCCTCGACGCGCGCATAGGTGCCGGGCCACAGGCGCTGGGCCTCGTTGTCGAACTGCGCCTTGACGCGGATGGTGCCGTATTGCGGGTCGACGGTGTTGTCGACGAAGGTGATGCGGCCCTGCACCGGTTCGGGATTGCCGTCGTTGGGCTGCGCTTTCACCGGCACCGGGCCGCTGCGCAGCGCGTCGCGCAGCGCGGCGAGCTGGCGCTCGGGCAGCGTGAAGGTGACGGCGATCGGTTGGATCTGGGCGATGGTCACCATCGGCTGGGCCGCGGTCGGCAGCACCAGCGAACCGGGGAAGACGTTGATCACGCCGGTGCGGCCGCTGATGGTGGCGCGGATCGCGCCGTAGCTGACCGCGACGCGGCTGGCCTCGATCGCGGCCTGGTCGGCGCGTACCGTGGCCTCCAGCGCATCGACCTTGGCGCGCGCGGTATCGACGGCGCTGCGCGAGATGAAGTTGCGCGCGACCAGTTCCTCGCTGCGCGCCAGCGAGCGGCGGGCGTCGGCCAGATCGGCCTGGTCGCGCAGCAGCTGTGCGCGGGCGCGGGCCAGGTTGGCCTCGTCCATGCGGGTGTCGAGCGAGAACAGCAGATCGCCGGGCTTGACGGTCTGGCCTTCGCGGATATGGACGGTGCGGACGGTGCTGGAGACCTGCGGACGCACCTCGACGGTGGACAGCGCCGTCACGTTGCCGTTGACGCTGACCTGCAGCGGCACGTCGCCCTGGCGCGCCAGCGCGGTGGTCACCGCCACCGGGGCCGGTCCCTGTGCCTGCGGCTTCGGGGCGAACCATGTCTTCCAGCCGAACCAGCCGGCCCCCGCCAGCAGGACGACCAATGCCAGCGCCAGCCAGGGCGACACACGACTTCTGCCGGTACCCATGGCCTGGCTCCAGTTGCTTTCGACGAAGCCCTTGGCCTGGTCGATACCCTTCGATTTCATGCGAGGACCCTCTGCTGCGCCGCGCTGTTGATGCGCGTGTTCGCTCCCGTTGTCGCCGTGCCCATCCGGACGGCCGCCGCCGGCTTCTGGGAACCGGTGGGCGGCCGGCCGCCCCCAGTGGTACCGCCATGGCGCCGTATCTGGCAAGCGTTGGCAGACGCGTCCGTATTACAAACGATTACAGGGGAGGGGCCGTCTTTGTATCAGGGATCAAACATTAGCAGAAAACGGACCTGCCGGGCCGGCCGCCAGGGGCACGGGTGGCTGCGGGCCGTGCGCCGCGGCACCGAAGAGGTACGTGAAACGGGTACGCGACCGGGTACGCAAGGACCGCGCGCCAGGCCGGCGCGCTCTGGCCGACGCTCAGGCCAGCGCCTTCAGGCCTGCTGCGGCGCCTGCCGGCGCAGCCAGCGGCAGCCGAGGGCGCGGGCTCGCCCGGACAGCAGCAAGGCGCCGAGCATCAGGGCGGCCGCGCCCCAGTGCAGCGCGTGCGCGCCCGCAGTGGCGTAGATCGCCGCGCCGACCATCGCGCCGATCGCCTGGCCCAGATAGATCGAGGAGGAATTGAGCGAGATCGACACCGCCGCCCGCTCCGGCGCGAGCGCCACCAGCCGCGCCTGCTGCGCGCTGTTGGTGGCGAAGCCGCCCACGCCCCACAGCATGAAGATCAGCACCAGCGCGACCGCGCCGACGCCGGTCAGCGGCCACAGCAGCATCGCCGCCAGCGAGGTGCCCAGCGCGACGTGCACCACGCGGGCCGGCGTGGCGCGGTCCATGCGCGCCGCGGCGACGACGTTGCCGAGCACGCCGCAGGCCCCGTAGGCCAGGAACATCAGGCTCAGCGCGCCGCCGCTGACGCCATGGACGTCCCGCAGCATCGGCGCGATATAGGTGAACATCGTGAACATGCCGGCCGACGACACCATGGTGACGCCGACCACCATCAGCAGCGGCGTATGGCGCAGCACCGCGCCCCAGGCCGCGCGGCCCACCGGCGCCACCATCAGCCCGCGCGGCAGCACCCGCCACAGCGCGAGCGCGACGCCCAGCGCCATCACGCCGACCACGCCCATGCTGACGCGCCAGCCCAGCGTGGTGCTGATCCAGGTGCCCATCGGCACGCCGACCACGCTGGCCACGCTCCAGCCGAGGAACACGAAGCTGATCGCCCGGCCGCGCAGCCTGGCGTCGACCAGCAGCGGCAGCGTGGCGGCGGCCTGCGGGGTATAGATCGCGGCGCCGATTGCCGTGACGAAGCGCAGCACCACCAGCGTGCCGAAGTTCGGCGCCAGCGCCGAGGCCAGATGCAGCACGCCATAGAGCGCGAGGGCGCCGGCCAGCAGCAGCCGGCGGTCGATGCGCGAACCGATCGTGGCAAACAGCGGCGCGCCGACGCAGCAGGCCAGCGCGAAGGCGGAGATCAGCTGGCCGGCGGTGGCGGCGCTCAAATGGAAATCGCCGGCGATGTCGTTCAGCATGCCGGTGACGATCATCGCACCGGTGCCGATGACGAAATTGCCGACGCAAAGCGTCAGAAGCCTGGGGTCCATGATGGGGCGCGTGCGGGGAGTCGGCCCGCGGGGCGCGGGCGGTCGCGGGGGCTGCCCGCGAAATCCCGGCAGTGTAGCGGTTTTGCGCCAATCGGGTCGGGCGCCGCCGCGGCCGCGCGCGCGGGGGACGGGCGGGCCGGTCCGCCCCGGCGGGCTGCCCCTAGCGCGTCAAGGCGGGGCTCAGCGCCTTGGGATTGACCACGCTGCCGTGCTCGCCGGACAGCACGTCGAGGATGTTCTGGAACGCGGTGCGGAAGTACAGCTCGTAGCTGTCGCGCTCGACGTAGCCCAGATGCGGCGTGCAGATGCAGTTCTCCATGCGCAGCAGTGCGTGGCCCTGCAGGATGGGCTCCGACTCGAACACGTCGACCGCCGCCATGCCGGGCCGGCCCCGGTTCAGCGCCGCCACCAGCGCGTTTTCCTCGACCAGCTCGGCGCGGCTGGTGTTGACGAACAGTGCAGTCGGCTTCATCGAGGTCAGGTCGGCCAGCTTGACGATATGGCGCGTCTCGTCGTTCAGCCGCAGCAGCAGCGACAGCACGTCGCTGTCGGCGAACAGCTGCTCCCTGGACTCGGCCACCGCGAAGCCGTCCTCGCGCGCGGCCGTCTGCGAGCCCTCGCGGCCCCACACCAGCACGTTCATGCCGAAGGCGCGGCCATAGCCGGCCACCAGGCGGCCGATCTTGCCGTAGCCCCAGATGCCCAGCGTCTGCCCCTTGAGCACCTGGCCAAGCCCGAAATTGGGCGGCATCGTGGTCGATTTCAGACCCGACTGCTGCCAGGCGCCGTGCTTCAGGCTGGCGACGTACTGCGGGATCCGCCGCTGCGCCGCCATGATCAGCGCCCAGGTCAGCTCGGCCGGGGCGACCGGCGAACCGACGCCTTCGAGCACCACCACGCCGCGGTCGGTGCAGGCGTCGACGTCGATATGGCTGCCGGCGCCGCCGACCCGGCCGGTCTGGCTGATGATCTTGAGCTTCGGCAGCTTCTCCAGCAGCTGGCGCGTGATGCGGGTGCGCTCGCGGATCAGCACCACGGCTTCGACATCGGACAGGCGCGCCGCCAGCTGGCCCACGCCCTTGACGGTGTTGTTGAACACCTTGACGTCATGCCCCTGCAGCAGCTGGAAGCAGGCCAGCTTGCGCACGGCATCCTGGTAGTCGTCGAGAACGGCAATTTTCATCGTCGGATTCGGTGAGGCGGTTCGGTGAGGCGGTTCGGTGAGGCGATTCGGTGAAGCGGTTCGGTAAGGCGGTTCCGGCGGGGCGGCTCGGTCCGCTGCGGTGAGCGGCCGGATGCCCGATTGCGGTGCAATTGACCCAGCAATCCGGTTGGTACGCGTACCCACAGACCGGCATGCCCGCGGCCAGTAAGGTGGGCCACCAAAGTGCTGCGACAAGCCATGGCGACAGGGCGTTCCGACCGATTTCCGCGCCCGCCGCTTGCTGCAGAGCAAAAAACGGAGGACGACAGCGGTGGTATCCTTGCCGCCTTCGGTGACGTCCCGGATTGTCGGTCGAGCTTCGCTCCCGCAGCCGGTTTGTCGCCGGACAAAGCTTGACTGGCACCCGCTGCGACACGTCCGCGGGAAAACCGCCACTGTAGCGCAGCCGCAAGGACCCCCGCGATCGATTCACCACAGGATCGCGCCGGACTTGTAACGGGATGTGACGGTCCCGAGCGAGCGTGGTCGAGGACCGGCCACCATGCGGTCGCCATGCGGGCACAACGCCCGCCCCACATGCGGAACCGCTTCCACAAGAAGTGGTCCCTCAAGCATGCGGCCATGGCACGCGTTCTCGTCGGCTCCGCGTTTCACCCGGCTGTTTGACGATATTCAGAGCGCGGCCCCGGGCCAGGCTTTGCCAAAGATTTCTTTTTGCTTTGGAGTACCACCATGAACCACCCCACCATGCAAGGCACACCGGCGCTGAACGTTCCGGCCTGGGTCAAGCACCAGAAGCTGGTCGCCTGGGTCGCCGAGATCGCCGCGCTGACCAAGCCCGACAGCATCTACTGGTGCGACGGCTCCCAGGAGGAATACGACCGCCTGTGCGAGCAAATGGTCGCCGCCGGCACGATGAAGCGGCTCAACCCCGCCAAGCGCAAGAACTCCTTCCTGGCCCTGTCGGACCCCTCCGATGTCGCGCGCGTCGAGGACCGTACCTTCATCTGCTCGCAGAAGCAGGAGGACGCCGGCCCCACCAACAACTGGATGCCGCCGGCCGAAATGCGCCAGACCCTGAGCGGGCTGTTCGATGGCTGCATGCGCGGCCGCACGCTGTACGTGGTGCCGTTCTCGATGGGGCCGCTCGGTTCGCCGATCGCCCACATCGGCGTGGAGCTGTCCGACAGCCCGTACGTCGCCGTCAACATGCGGATCATGACCCGCATGGGCCGCGCCGTGTACGACGTGCTGGGCGCCGACGGCGAGTTCGTGCCTTGCGTGCATACCGTCGGCAAGCCGCTGGCCGCCGGCGAGAAGGACGTGCCGTGGCCGTGCAACCCGACCAAGTACATCGTCCATTTCCCCGAGACGCGCGAGATCTGGTCGTTCGGCTCGGGCTACGGCGGCAACGCGCTGCTGGGCAAGAAGTGCTTCGCGCTGCGGATCGCCTCGACCATGGGCCGCGACGAGGGCTGGCTGGCCGAACATATGCTGATCCTTGGCGTGACCTCGCCCGAGGGCAAGAAGTACCACGTCGCGGCGGCATTCCCGTCGGCCTGCGGCAAGACCAACTTCGCGATGCTGATTCCGCCCAAGGGTTTCGAGGGCTGGAAGGTCACCACCATCGGCGACGACATCGCCTGGATCAAGCCGGGCAAGGACGGCCGCCTGTACGCGATCAACCCGGAAGCCGGCTACTTCGGCGTGGCCCCGGGCACCAGCGAGAAGACCAACTTCAACGCGATGGCGACGCTGAAGGAAAACGTCATCTTCACCAACGTCGCGCTGACCGATGACGGCGACGTCTGGTGGGAAGGCATGACCAAGGAAGCGCCGGCCCACCTGATCGACTGGCAGGGCAAGGACTGGACGCCGGAGATCGCCAGGCAGACGGGCGCCAAGGCCGCCCACCCGAACGCGCGCTTCACCGCGCCGGCATCGCAGTGCCCGTCGATCGACGCGAACTGGGACAACCCGGCCGGCGTGCCGATCGACGCCTTCATCTTCGGCGGCCGCCGCTCGACCACGGTGCCGCTGGTGACCGAGGCCCGCAACTGGACCGAAGGCGTCTACATGGCCGCCACCATGGGTTCGGAAACCACCGCCGCGGCCGCCGGCCAGCAGGGCGTGGTGCGCCGCGATCCGTTCGCGATGCTGCCGTTCTGCGGCTACAACATGAGCGACTACTTCGGCCACTGGCTGGCGCTGGGCAACAAGCTGGAGGCCGCCGGCGCCAAGCTGCCGAAGATCTACTGCGTCAACTGGTTCCGCAAGGACGAGGCCGGCAACTTCGTGTGGCCGGGCTTCGGCGAGAACATGCGCGTGCTGTCGTGGATGATCGACCGCGTCGAAGGCCGCGGCCAGGGCACCGAGCACGTGTTCGGCACCTCGCCGCGCTACGAGGACCTGCGCTGGGAAGGCCTGGACTTCTCGCCCGAGCAGTTCCAGAAGGTGACCTCGATCGACCGCGCCGCCTGGGAACAGGAACTGGCGCTGCACGAAGAGCTGTTCACCCAGCTCAAGCACCATCTGCCGCAGGCGCTGTCCGAAACCAAGGACGCGCTGGCCAAGCGGCTGGCGGCCTGATGCGGTAGTGCCGCACGTCGCGCTTGCCATCGGCAAGCGCGACGGCAAAAAACGAAGCCCTCGCGATCTTGTGAGCGAGGGTTTTTTTTCGTCCGGCGTTTTTGCTCGACAGGCCAGCCTGGGCGCCATCAACGCTTCGCCTTCGCCTCACCCGCCATTCGCTTCGCCCCCCAACTGCTCCACCGCATACTTGACCAAGCCCGCGCGCCCCTCGATGCCGAGCTTGCGCTTGAGGTTCAGCCGATGCGTCTCCACCGTGCGCACCGACACGCCGAGGGACGCCGCGATCTCCTTGTTGGCGAGGCCCCGGCCGATGCCGTTCAGGATGTCGCGTTCGCGCGGGGTCAGTGCATCGAGCGGATGCGGAGCCGGACCTTCCTCGATCATGCGGCGCGCGATGCGGGCGCTGTAGAACACGCGGCCGGCCAGCACGGCGTCGATCGCGGCCAGCAGTTCGTCGGCCGGGGCGTCCTTGAGCACGTAGCCGCGCGCGCCGGCGCGCATCGCCTGGCGGACGTATTCGAGGTTGTCGTGCATCGACAGCATCAGCACCGCGATCTCGGGATAGCGCTGGTGCAGCGCGTCCGCCAGCGCGATACCGCCCATGCCGCGCATGCCGATATCGGTGATCAGCAGGTCGGGCAGCGCATCCGGCTGGCGGCGCGCCAGCCAGGCCAGCGCCGCTTCACCGTCGTCGGCCTCGCCGACCACGGTCACACTCGGCTGCAGGGCCAGATGCATGCGCATGCCGTCGCGCACCAGCGTGTGGTCGTCGACCAGCAGCACGCGCGCGGGACGGTAGGGTTCGGAGAAGGAACTCATCGGGACAGCGGGGAAGAGTGGGACGGGGCGCCCGGCGGCGCGTCCGCCGTCCTGGCGAGCGCCCGCGTGTCGGGCACGAACGCCGAGGCCGGCAGATACGCCCGCAGGCGCGTGCCGCCCGGGGCGGACTGGATATCGAATTCGCCGCCGAGGCTGGCGATGCGCTCGCGCAGATTGCGCAGTCCGATGCCGCCGCGCGGGTCGCGCTGCACGCGCTCGAGATCGAAGCCGCTGCCGTCGTCCTGCACCACCAGCGCGACGCCGGACTCGGCATACGACAGCGTCAGCTGGACCCGCCGCGCATTGGCGTGGCGCTCGACATTGGTCAGCGCCTCCTGCGCGATGCGGTACAGCGCGGTGGCCGCTTCATCCGACAGCGGCCGCGGCACGCCGTGGCAGTCGATATCGATCTTCAGTCCGCTCGCGCCCTGCATCTCGCGCGCCAGATGCTGCAACGCGGCCTGCAGGCCCAGATCGTCGAGCAGCGCCGGACGCAGATTGCGGGCAACGCGCCGCACCTCGTTGAACACCGTCTCCAGCCGGTTCAGCGCCATGCCCAGCACGGGCGTCACCGCACCGCCGTCGGTGGGCGCCTGCGCGAGCCGGTTCAGCGCGGTTTCGAGCACCAGCTTGACCGACACCAGCAGCTGGCTGACGCCGTCATGCAGCTCGCGCGACAGTCGCGCCCGTTCGTCCTCCTGCGAGCGCACCACGCGCTGCGCCAGCTGCCGCAGCTTGGCGTCGGCCTCGCGATGCTCGCTGATGTTCAACGCCAGCCCGCCCGCGCCGACCAGCAGGATGCTGATCGCGGCGATCGCGCCGATCCACGCCAGCGTGGCGCGGATATCGGTCTCGGCGCGCTTGTCGAGCTCGCGCAGCGTGCGTTCGACATCGTCCAGGTAGATGCCGGTGCCGAGCATCCAGCCCCATTCCGGCACCGCGACCACATAGCCGAGCTTGGGCGCCATCTGCCGCGTCGACGGCTTCTCCCAGCGATAGCGCACCGCGCCGCCGCCCGCGCGTGCCGCCGCGATCAATTGCTGGATCGGCAGCGCGCCCTCGGGATCGCGCAGGTCCCACAGGTTCCTGCCGATCAGGTCCGGCTGGCGCGGGTGCATCAGGTTGCGGCCGTTCAGGTCGTACAGGAAGAAGTAGCCGTCCGGGCCGTAGTCCAGCCCCGCCAGCGCCTGCATCGCGGCCTGGCGCGTGGCCTCGTCGTTGCGGCCCGACTTGACCAGCGGCGCGATCGCGCTCTGGGCCAGCTGCACGTAGTGGCGCAGTTCGGTTTCCTTGCTCTGCAGATAGGCGGCCTCGACCAGCGCGCGCTCGTGGCGGACCAGCGCGGTGGCCTGATAGTGCACAGCCAGCGCGATGCCAAGCATGGCGATCGCCAGCGGCGCCACCGCGAGCAGCAGAATCTTCTGGCGGAGTTTCATCGTGACCAGGGTAAACACGGATGCCTGGGAAGCGGCGTCTCACCGTCCCGTTGCGTAGTACTACGCAGGATCGCTGCGTAGTTACGCGCTTGTGCCTCGATTGGCGGGTGTCAATACTACACGCCGACGCGCGACCGGCCGCCAGGCCAGGCGCGGCGTCATTCGCAACGGGATGCGCCAGTGCCCCGCACCGGCGTATCGCCCCGCCTGCCAGACAAGATCCGGACCGGAAGTCGAGGGACCGGGCGCCGCTGAAATCTGGAGACAGCTTGCCCCCGATCCCCCGCCATTCGCCGCCCGACGGCGCGCGTGCCACCGTGCGCGCCGAGCGGTCCACCGGCCCTTGTCGCTCTGCGGGCTTTGTTCCATGTGGTCTGAGGAGACCTTCACTATGAATCGCATCGGGCAACACCTGATGTGGCTGGCCGTCGCCGTGCTCGGCGCGTTTGCCTTCGCCACCGTTGCACTGTCGCGCGGCGAAGCCGTCAGTGCCTTGTGGATCGTGGTCGCCGCGATCTGCATCTATCTGATCGCTTACCGCTACTACAGCCGCTTCATCGCCGACAAGGTGATGCAGCTGGACCCGAAACGGATGACGCCGGCCTGGCGCCATAACGACGGCCTGGACTACGTGCCGACCAACAAGGCGGTGCTGTTCGGCCACCACTTCGCCGCGATCGCCGGCGCCGGACCGCTGGTCGGACCGGTGCTCGCCGCGCAGATGGGCTACATGCCCGGCATGCTGTGGATCCTGGCCGGCGTGGTGTTCGCCGGCGCGGTGCAGGACTTCATGGTGCTGTTCATCTCGACCCGCCGCGACGGCCGCTCGCTGGGCGACCTGGTAAAGGCCGAGATGGGCACGGTGCCCGGCATGATCGCGCTGTTCGGCTGCTTCATGATCATGATCATCATCCTCGCCGTGCTGGCGCTGATCGTCGTCAAGGCGCTGGCCGATTCGCCGTGGGGCACCTTCACGGTGGCGGTGACGATCCCGATCGCGCTGTTCATGGGGGTCTACACCCGCTACATCCGCCCGGGCCGCATCGGCGAGGTGTCGGTGATCGGCTTCGTGCTGCTGATGCTCGCCATCGTCGGCGGCCAGTACGTGCACGAGAGCGCCACGCTGGCGCCGCTGTTCACCTTCGACGGCAAGGCACTGACCTGGATGCTGATCGGCTACGGCTTCGTCGCCGCGGTGCTGCCGGTGTGGCTGCTGCTGGCTCCGCGCGACTACCTGTCGACCTTCCTGAAGATCGGCACCATCATCGCGCTGGCGGTCGGCATCCTGATCGTCGCGCCGGAACTGAAGATGCCGGCCTTCACGCAGTTCGCCGAAGGCGGCGGTCCGGTCTGGTCGGGCAACCTGTTCCCGTTCCTGTTCATCACCATCGCCTGCGGCGCGGTGTCGGGCTTCCACGCGCTGATCTCGTCGGGCACCACGCCCAAGCTGCTGGAGAACGAGACCCACGCGCGCTTCATCGGCTACGGCGCGATGCTGGCCGAGTCCTTCGTCGCGATCATGGCGCTGGTGGCCGCCTCGGTGATCGAGCCGGGCGTCTACTTCGCGATGAACAGCCCGGCCGCGGCAATCGGCACCACGCCGGAGGCGGTGGCCCAGGCGGTGTCGAACTGGGGCTTCGTGATCACGCCCGACGTGCTGGTGCAGACCGCCAGGGACGTCGGCGAAAACACCATCATCTCGCGCGCCGGCGGCGCGCCGACGCTGGCGGTCGGCATCGCCCACATCCTGCACCAGGTGGTCGGCGGCCAGGCCATGATGGCGTTCTGGTACCACTTCGCGATCCTGTTCGAGGCGCTGTTCATCCTGACCGCCGTCGACGCGGGCACCCGCGCCGGCCGCTTCATGCTGCAGGACCTGCTGGGCAGCTTCGTGCCGTCGATGCGCCGTACCGACTCGCTGCCGGCCAACCTGATCGCGACGGCACTGTGCGTCGGCGCCTGGGGCTACTTCCTGTACCAGGGCGTGGTCGATCCGCTGGGCGGCATCAACACGCTGTGGCCGCTGTTCGGCATCTCGAACCAGATGCTGGCCGCTGTGGCGCTGGTGCTGGGCACCTGCGTGCTGGTCAAGATGAAGCGCGGCCGCTATGCGTGGGTCACGCTGCTGCCGACCGTCTGGCTGCTGATCTGCACGCTGACCGCCGGCTGGCAGAAGCTGTTCCATGCCGACCCGAAGATCGGCTTCCTGTCGCACGCCAGCAAGTTCAGCGACGCGATCGCCCAGGGTACGGTGCTGGCGCCGGCCAAGACGATGGAGCAGATGCACCGCATCGTGTTCAACGACTACCTGGACGCGGGCCTGTGCGCGCTGTTCATGGCGGTGGTGCTGTCGATCGTCTATTACGGCCTGCGTACCGGCCTGCGCGCCGGCGCCCAGGCACGGCCGACCGCGCACGAGACGCCGTTCGAGCCGCTGCCGGCGGCCGCTTCGGCGCAGCGCTGAGTCAGGCGTGAAGCCGATGCCGACGCCGTAACGTCAAACCCCACGCAGAAGGAACGCCATGCTGGATCCGCTGAACAAGATGGGCCAAATGGGCCGCTACCTGGGCCAGTCGCTGCGGCTGATGGTCGGGCTGCCCGACTACCAGACCTATGTGGCCCATATGGAAAGCACGCATCCGGACCGCGAGCCGATGAGCTACGAGGAGTTCTTCCGCGAGCGGCAGGAGGCGCGTTACGGCGGCGGGCAGGGCAAGTGCTGCTGAGCTGCTGAGCTGCTGACCCCGCGAGCTACTGAGCGCCTGAGCCGCAGCTGCCGAGCTGCCGAGGCTCCCGGGCGGGGGATCCGGTGTGTCGTTGTCCTGACGGGATCGCCGGGTTCCCCACCTTGGGGAAGACGACAAGCTGTCAACATGCCAAAGGCTGCCCACGGGCAGCCTTTGTTGCGTTTCTGCAGCATTAATAAAGGCTTACAGGCAGTTACAGCAATGTCCGTGCCCAAAATCTACACTTGCATCACAGTTTGGCAACCAGAGGAAAAACACTATGTCTCGCCGACTCGTTCGCAATATGACCGTGGCCCTCGCCCTGGCGGCATCGACGACGCTGCCTGCATTCGCGAGCGACATGAATAACGCACTGGGTGGCGCCCTCGGCGGCGTCGCCGGTGCAGCCGTCGGAGGCGCGCTGGGCGGCTCCACCGGTGCCGTGATCGGCGGCGCGGTGGGCGGTGGCGCCGGCGGCGCGATCAGCTCGAATCGCCGCGAGCGTACCGGTGCCATCCTGGGCGGCGCGCTGGGCGGCGGTGCGGGTACGGCGGCGGGCAACGCGATGGGCGGCCGGACCGGCGGCCTCGTCGGCGCGGCCCTGGGCGGCGGCGCAGGCGCGGCGCTGGGCGGCAACATCTCGCGCAGCAATTCGTACGCCGACGACCGCGACCGCTACTACCGCGATCGCCACTACAAGAAGAGCAAGTACAAGAACAAGCACCGCTACCACCGCCGCGGCCATCGTGACTGGGACGATTGATGGCGGATTGATGCAGTGACAGCCAGTTCGACGGGCCGCGCAAGCGGCCCGTTTTGTTTTGCGCGATGGGTGCTCGGGTGCTCGGGTGCTCGGGTGCATCTGGTGCATCTGGTGCATCGGGTGCTCGGGTGCATCGGGTGCTCGGGTACTCGGGTGCTCGGGTGCTCGGGGGCTCGGGTGCATCGGGTGCATCGGGTGCATCGGGTGCATCGGGTGCATCGGGTGCATCGGATGCATCGGGTGCTCGAGTGCGCGGGTGCGCGGGTGCTCGGCCGCTCGGACGCCCGGGCTCGGGCTCGGGCTCGGGCTCGGGCTCGAGCGGTGAGGCGGTGGGGGTGGGGCGCCAGGGCGGGCGCGCCGTCAGGCGGCGGGCGATTGCTGTTTGGATGGCCGGTGTAGGGGCGACCGGTCGATCCCCATCATCCTGCCGCAAGCCGACATCGAAGCCGAGGCCGTAAACGACGATGCCCGTGCGCGGGGCACGGGCATCGGGACACCAGGCAGACCGCCGAAGCAGTCCGGCAGCCGGCGTGCTTACTTCGCGGCGCCTTCGGTGAAGACGTCGAACTTGCCTTGGCGGGCACCTTCGCTGAACACGTCGAACTTGCCTTGGCGGGCGCCTTCGCTGAACACGTCGAACTGGCCCTGGCGGGAGCCTTCGGTAAATACGTCGGTCTGGCCGACCTTCGCGCCGTCGGTGTACGGGTCGAACTTGCCGGCCTTGGCGAACGCCGGAGCGGCGGTCAGGGTGGCAACGAGGGCGGTGGCGGCGGCGGTCAGGGCAAAGCGGGAGATCGTCATGATGTGTCCTTTCTTCTGTTTGGGAGGACGTCCGCGCCGGCGGGGTTTCGCTGCAGTGCGGCATCCGATGGCTGCATATTAGGCATTTCCCTTATATGAATAAACATTACCGCACACAATGATTAGTTCTATAAAGAACAACAAAAACCCCAAGCTGTGGAAAAATGGGGAAGAAAAAAGGGAGACTGTGCAATGGATCGGCTGCAATCGATGCGCGTGTTCGCCAAGGTGGTCGAACTCGGCAGCTTCGCCCGTGCGGCGCAGCAACTGGAAATGTCCAACGCGGTGGTGACCCGCTATGTCGCGGACCTGGAGAGCCATCTGGGCACGCGGCTGCTGAACCGGACCACCCGCAGCCTGTCGCTGACCGATGCCGGCGAAACCTATCTGCAGCGCTGCCAGCAGATCCTGGAAGACGTCGAGGAGGCCGAATCGGTGGTCACCGCACGCAGCCAGTCGCTGTCCGGCACGCTGCGGATCGTCACGCCAGTGATGTTCGGATTACATCTGCTGCCCGACATGCTGGCCCGCTTCCAGCAGATGTATCCCGACGTGGTATTCGATGTGCTGCTGTCGGACCGCAGCATCGATATCGTCGAGGAAGGCCGCGACGTCGGCATCGTGCTGTCCGACCTCGGACTGGGCTCGCATCTGGTGGCGCGGCCGCTGCTGTCGGCCGAAGTGATCCTGTGTGCCTCGCCCGGCTATCTGCGCGCCCACGCGCCGCTGCGCCATGCCCATGAACTGACCCAGCACCGCTGCATCGCCATGCGGCTGACCAATGCCGAGCACGCCTGGACGCTGTCCGGTCCCGAAGGCGAGGTGACCGTGCCGATCCGGCCTGGGCTGGTCTGCAGCAATGCCGAACTGGCGCACCAGGCGGCGCTGGCCGATCTCGGCATCGCGATGCTGTCGTCGTATCTGGCCCGGCCCAGCATCGAAGCCGGACTGCTGGAGCACATCCTGCCGCAATACCAGCTGCCGCGCCGCGACATCAGCGTGGTGTATCCGAGCCGCAAATTCCTGCCGACCAAGGCGCGGGCCTTCATCGACTTCCTGCTGGAAGAGGGGAAGAAGAAGAGCGCGGACGGAGCGGGTGGGGCGGCGGCAGCCGCGGCCGTCGCCGCGGACCATCACGCGGCGAGCTAGCCGAAGAGCCCGAAGGAACGCCGAAGAACCCGGAAGAACGCGGAAGAACGCAGAAGAACCCAGACCGACCCGGAAGAACGCCAGCAACCGAGGCCGGCGTGTGCCTGCCTCGGCCGGTCCCTCGCTCGTACGTCTTATTCGCTGGCGCTGGCCGCCGTCTTGGCGCGGGCGGTCTTCTTGGAGGGGGTCTTGCTGGCCGCCTTGGCCGCGACCTTGGTGCCGGTCTTGGCGGCGGTCTTGGCCGCAGCCTTGACGGCGGTCTTGCTCGCCGGCTTGCCGGCCGCCGCGCCGGCTTCGCCGGCGGATTCGGCGGTCTTCGCGGCGGACTTGGCCGCGGCCTTGCCTGCCGCGGTCTTGGCGCCGGGCTTCGGCTCGCGCACCTCGAACTCGAAACCGATCTTGCCGTCCGGCTGCTTGACCAGATAGGCCTTGAAGTTGCGGCCGGTACGCGAGGACTTGAAGCCGGTCAGCAGGTCCGTGCGGCCCTGGTCCAGCAGCTTGCCGATCTGCTCGCGCGAAATCTCCTGCTGCAGGATGATCTTGCCGGTGGTGAAGTCGCACGACTTGGGCGACCCGACCGCGTTCTCACAGACGTACTTCATGCCGTGCTCGAACACCGAGCCGCTGCACTTCGGGCAGGTGCCGACCGGCTCCTGGCCGCTGAAATCGACCGGCTCGCCGTCGTTCTCGTCCTCGTTCTGGCCGAAGTCGAACTCCATCTTGTAGTTGCCGTCGTCGTCGCGCGCCAGCTTCAGGATCGCGGCGAAGGGGCGGCCCATCTTGCTGCGGAAGCCCTGCAGCGGCCCGATCTCCTTGTCGCGCAGCAGCGTCTCGACCTCGTCGATCTCGAACTGCCGCCCGCCGGGGATCTTGCTGATCGAGAAGTCGCACGCCGTGCAGGCGAAGCGGCGGTAGTTCTCCTTGACCTGACCCCCGCACTGCGGACACGGCGTCTGCAGCGTCGCGTAGTCGCCCGGGATCGTGTCGCTGTCGTATTCCTTGGCGCGCTTGACGATCTGCTGCGTCATCTGCGCGATCTCGCGCATGAATTCGTCGCGCTTGAGGCGGCCGCGCTCGATCTGCGCCAGCTTGTGCTCCCACTCGCCGGTCAGCTCGGCCTGCGTCAGTTCCTGGACCCCGAGACCGCGCAGCAGCGTCATCAGCTGGAACGCCTTGGCGGTCGGAATCAGCTCGCGGCCCTCGCGCACCAGGTATTTCTCGGTCAGCAGCCCTTCGATGATGGCCGCGCGCGTCGCCGGCGTGCCCAGGCCCTTGCCGGCCATCGCCTCGCGCAGCGCGTCGTCGTCGACCAGCTTGCCCGCGCCTTCCATCGCCGACAGCAGCGTCGCTTCGTTGTAGCGCGCCGGCGGCTTGGTGGTCAGCCCGACCGGCTCGACCTTGTCGGTGCGGACCTTCTCATCCTTGCCCACCGGCACCAGGTTGGCGTCGTCGCCCTGCGCCTCGCGGCCGTAGACCACCAGCCAGCCCGGATTGACCAGTACCTTGCCTTCGGTCTTGAAGTGGTGGCCGGCGACCTCGGTGATCCGCGTGGTCACCTGGTATTCGGCGGCCGGGAAGAACACCGACAGGAAGCGGCGCACGACCAGGTCGTACAGCTTCTGCTCGGGCTCGGACAGGTTCTTCGGCGCCTGCAGCGTCGGGATGATGGCGAAGTGATCGCTGATCTTGCTGTTGTCGAAGATCCGCTTGTTCGGCTTGATCCAGCCGCTGGACAGGATCTTCCTGGCATGCGGCAGATAGTTCGGCGAGCTGTCGGCCAGCATGTCCATCGTCTGCTGGACCGTGCCCATATAGTCCTCGGGCAGCGCGCGTGAATCGGTACGCGGGTAGGTCAGCACCTTGTGCTTTTCATACAGCGCCTGCGCCAGGCCCAGCGTGTTCTTGGCCGAGAAGCCGAAGCGCGAGTTGGCCTCGCGCTGCAGGCTGGTCAGGTCGAACAGCGCCGGCGACAGCTGGGTCGACGGCTTGGATTCCTCGGTGACGGTGCCCGGCTTGTCGCGGCACGCGGCGACGATGCTCTTGGCCTCGGCCTCGCTCCACAGCCGCGACTCGCGCGCCTCGGGATCGAACTCGTTCTTCTTGAACTTCGGGTCGAACCAGCGGCCCTCGTACAGGCCGGCCGCGGCGATGAATTCGGCGCGCACTTCCCAGTAGTCGCGCGGCACGAAGTGTTTGATCTTCTCCTCGCGCTCGACCACGATCGAGAGCGTCGGAGTCTGCACCCGGCCTACGGTCGTCAGGAAGAAACCGCCGCCCTTGCTGTTGAAGGCCGTCATCGCACGGGTGCCGTTGATGCCGACCAGCCAGTCCGCCTCCGAGCGGCAGCGCGCGGCGTCGGCCAGCGGCAGCATCTCGGCGTCCTCGCGCAGGCTGGCGAAGCCGTCGCGGATCGCCTGCGGCGTCATCGACTGCAGCCACAGGCGCTGCACCGGCTGCCTGGCCTTGGCCTGCTGCACGATCAGCCGGAAGATCAGCTCACCCTCGCGCCCCGCGTCACAGGCGTTGATCAGGCGGGTGACGTCCTTGCGCTTGATCAGCCGGTTCAGCACCTTCAGGCGCGACTCGGTCTTGGCGATCGGGCGCAGGTCGAAGTGCGGCGGGATCACGGGCAGGTTGGCGAAGCTCCACTTGCCGCGCTTGACCTCGTATTCGTCCGGTGCGGCGATTTCCACTAGGTGGCCAACCGCCGACGAGAGCACATATTCGTCGCTCTCGTAATACTCGTCATGCTTGGTAAAGCCCCCGAGCGCACGGGCGATATCGGCCGCGACCGATGGCTTTTCCGCGATGATGAGAGCTTTGGACATGGGTGGGAATCCTTGCCGGCCGCCCCTTGGCGGACCGCGTTTGGCACAGCACTAATATGTAAACAGCACACTTGAGGCCCCCCGGGGGCCATGAGGCGCCAATAATAAGCGGGGTATTGACAACGGTGCAAGGCGAGTTCCATCCCCGCCTTCGCGCCTCATCCTTGGGCCGGACTCGTTCCAGACCCAGCCCCTGCGGGCTTCAAACGCCGCTTTCTCCCTGCTGTGACCGGCCCGATCCGTCAGGATTCAACCAGCCGAGCAGATCCGGCGGCGGTTCCGCGCCGGCCGGCATGGCCGCGCCGCGGCCCAGCAGCCGGGCCAGCGTGTCGGCGTGGGGCAGCAATGTGCCATAGAACTGGGGCGCCCCGCCGGCGGCATCCTGCACCAGCACGGTCGGGAAGTTCTCGATGTCGATGTCGCCCAGCGCGTCGGCATGCGTCTCGATATCGATCCAGACGAAGCAATCGCCCGGATGGCGCGCCGCCTGCTCGCGCCAGACCGTCAGATAGTCGCGGCAGGTGCCGCACCACTCGGCGCACAGGCACGCCACCAGGCGACCCTCGGGGTGGGCCCGCAACGCCGCCGCTATCGCGGCCGCATCGCGTTCGGGAAAGTAAACGGCCATCGGTCATCCAAACATGAGCCTTCATGCGATTGATCGAGCACGTGACCAACGCCGTGACAGACACGGTGACAAGCGCCTGATCGGGCACGAGGAACGGCGATTGTAGCGACTCCGGCCGCCTGACGTGCTGGGCGGCGTTTACGCCTGGGCCAGACGCCGGTACAGATTGCCCGGCATCCGCTCGACCGCACCGGTCAATTCCAGTTGCAGCAGCGCCGCGGCAACTGCCTCCGGCGGCAGCCCGGTACGGATGCACAGCGTGTCGGGATCGACCGGATCGTACGCCAGCGCGGTGCCCAGCGCATCGGCGGCGGCGGACGACCGCGCCGCGGTCTCCGGCTTGCCGGCGGCACGCGAGCCTCCCGCCCACGAATCTGCCCTCGAACCTCCCTGCGAACCTGCCCACGGACCTGCAAACAAACCCGGTTCCTCGAACACATCCTGTGGCGACGCCACCAGCTTGGCCCCCTGCTGGATCAGCCGGTGGCAGCCCGCCGCCAGCGGCGCGTGGATCGAGCCGGGCACCGCGAACACCTCCCGGCCGAGCTCGGCCGCCAGCCGCGCGGTGATCAGCGAACCCGAACGCAGCGCCGCCTCGACCACCAGCACGCCGCGGGCCAGCGCCGCGATCAGCCGGTTGCGCTGCGGAAAATGCTGGCTGCGCGCCGGCGTACCCAGCGGGAATTCGCTGAGCAGCAGCCCTTCGGCGGCAATCCGCTGCCCCAGGGCGCGATGGCAGGCCGGATAGCAGCGGTCCAGCCCGGTCCCCACCACGGCGATGGTGCCGCCCGGGCCGGCTAGCCCGCCCGCATGCGCCGCCGCGTCGATGCCGAGCGCGAGGCCGGACACGACCGTGATTCCGGCGCTGGAAAACGTGGAGGCGAATAGTTCGGCGTCCCGCACCCCTTGCACGGTGGCGCTGCGCGCGCCGACCACCGCCAGCGCCGGCCTTTGCAGTATCTCGAGCCGGCCGCGAGCGTACAGCAGCAGCGGCGGGTCGGCGAGGTCGAGCAGGGGGCGGGGGTAGGCGGCGTCCGCCAGTGTCAGCAGGTGGTGGCCGGGTTCGCGCAGCCACGCCACGGTGCGGCCGATCCTGGCCGACAGGGCCGCATCCGGCCGCGCCCGGACGTCCCTGGCCACGGGGCCCGGCAGCCAGCGCGCAAGCTGCGCTTCCCCCGCCGCCAGCACCTGTTGCGGCAGCCCGAACTTGTCCAGCAGCAGCCGGGCGGTCCGGCGCCCAAGGCCCGGCACGGCCTCCAGGCGCAGCCAGGCCGCGACCTCGTCCGGGTCGATCATGGCGGCGCACGCTTCGGGAGCAGAGCAGGGTTCCGGCATAGGCGGCGTTCTATATGCTGTTCATTCCACTTCTGCGATCGGTTCGGCTTCGGATCGACCGGCGGGCAACGGCACCAGCACGCTGCCCGGCATCAACTCGCGGACGGAAGACACGATGTTCACGACGGCGATACCGCCCAGGCCGACGGAACCCGACACCAATTCGACCAGGTTCTGCGCCGGCACATCGGGCGGCAGCCGCGGCAAGACCTCACCGCCTCGCCGGTCGCGCGGGTCGGCGGCGGACGGTGCGTACCCCTGCCAGCGGCTCCCAACCGTGGCGTCGAGCGGCATACCGATCACATACGCAACATCGCCGTCGGCGCCGAACTGCCGGCCATCGGGTAGCGCCACGATGCTGGGACCCGCGACGCAGGGCAGGGCGACCATCAACCCCGCGAGTGCGAGGCTCCGCGCAGGCCGGCGTGCCGGCCACCACAGCCACCACCGCCGCCACAGACGGCACAGACACCACAGAGGCCATTGCCGCCGCAACCGCCACACCGGCGCCGCCTGAGGTTCTTTGGTAAGATCGCGCACTTTGTTGAGCCGGTTGGATGTCCTGGCCGGATTGACGGGTTCCGAACAGCGGGGTACCCAACAGCGGGTACCTCAACAGCGCGCAGCGACCGCCGGCGCGCCTTGATTTTTTCCATTCGCGCCCCGATTTTGCTGACATGGCCCCTGCCGCGACAATGCGACAACGGCCCATTCGACAGCAGCGGCAAGCAACGGCGGCATCGGCGTCGCGCATCAGCACCATGGCCAAACTCGACATCCTCACCTACCCGGACCCCCGCCTGCACATCGTGGCCAAGCCCGTCGCGCAGGTGGACGACCGCATCCGCCAACTGGTCAAGGACATGGCGGAAACCATGTACGAAGCCCCCGGCATCGGCCTGGCGGCGACGCAGGTCGACGTGCATGAGCAGGTCATCGTGATCGACATCTCGGAGACCCGCGACGAGCTGCGCGTCTTCATCAATCCCGAGATCGTCTGGGCCAGCGACAACCGCAAGGTCTGGGAAGAGGGCTGCCTGTCGGTGCCCGAGGTCTACGACCGCGTCGAGCGCCCCGACCGCGTGCGCGTGCGCGCGCTCGACGAGAACGGCGAGACCTTCGAGCTCGAGGCCGAC
Source organism: Cupriavidus cauae (assembly GCF_008632125.1). Classification (GTDB taxonomy): domain Bacteria; phylum Pseudomonadota; class Gammaproteobacteria; order Burkholderiales; family Burkholderiaceae; genus Cupriavidus; species Cupriavidus cauae. The sequence goes on along the minus strand of NZ_VWRN01000031.1, from coordinate 102,344 downwards.
GATCTGCTGGCGGTCTGCATCCAGCACGAGATGGACCACCTGAAGGGCAAGGTCTTCGTCGAATACCTGTCGCCGCTGAAGCTGAACCGCATCAAGTCCAAGCTGCAGAAGCGCGCGCGTACCCGGATGTAAGCGCGCACCAGTCACGCGCAATCCAGCGGCAGCCCGCGCCAGCGGGTTTGCTATGCTGATGCCTCCCTTGCAGTCTCCGCACCGGCCGCCCTCGCGGCCGGTGTTGCCTTTCAGAGTCCAACCGTCCAGCCGGAGCGTTCCATGACCAGCCCCGCCCCCTTGCGCGTCGCCTTTGCCGGCACGCCCGAATTCGCGCGCGTCGCGCTCGCGGCCATCGTCGAGGCCGGCTTTCCGGTGGTGGCGGTGCTGACGCAGCCGGACCGGCCGGCGGGACGCGGCATGCAGCTGCAGGCCAGTCCGGTCAAGCAGCATGCGCTGGCGCAGGGGCTCGGTCCGATCCTGCAGCCGCGCTCGCTGCGCCGCCATGGCAAGTATCCCGAGGAAGCGGTCGCCGCGATCGACGCGCTCGCCGCGCAGGCGCCCGACGTGATGGTGGTCGCCGCCTATGGCCTGATCCTGCCGGCCGAGGTACTGACGCTGCCGCGCCATGGCTGCCTGAACATCCACGCCTCGCTGCTGCCGCGCTGGCGCGGCGCCGCGCCGATTCACCGGGCCATCGAGGCGGGCGACGCGCAGACCGGCATCACGCTGATGCAGATGGACGAGGGCCTCGATACCGGCGCGATGATCGCGCGCGAAGCGGTGCCGATCGGCGAGGACACTACCACCGGCACGCTGCACGACACGCTGGCGGCGCTCGGCGGCCGCATGATCGTGCAGGCGCTGCGGCGGCTGGCGGCCGACGGCGCGCTGCCGGCCGAGCCGCAGCCGGAGCAGGGCGTCACCTATGCCGAGAAGATCGGCAAGGACGAGGCCAGGCTCGATCTGCGCCGCGCCGCGGTGGAACTCGCCCGGCAGATCCGCGCCTTCAATCCCTTCCCGGGCGCCAGCGTGCAGATCGGCGACGCGGCGATCAAGTGCTGGCAGGCGCAGCCGCTGGCTCGCGCGCCCGAGCATGGCGACGCTGCACCCGGTACGGTGCTCGCCGCCGACGCGCAGGGCGTGGTGATCGCCTGCGGCGAAGGCGCGCTGCGCATCACCGAACTGCAGAAGGCCGGCGGCCGGCGCCTGCCCGCGCAGGCCTTCCTGCAGGGCACGCCGCTGCCGGCCGGCACGCGCTGCGCGGTGCCCGGCGGCGCGGCATAATCGCGGCGATCGTCCGGGCGGTGGGCGCGCGACTCACGCCCCGCTCGTCAAGTCGAACCCATTTCCGCGAGGACCGACCATCATGCTGGGCATCGTCGACCTGCCGCTCTTCATCGGCGCCGTGTTTCTGCTGAACGTGACACCGGGGCCCGATACCGCCTATATCGTCGGCCGCAGCGTGGCACAGGGCCGCGCCGCTGGCGTGATGTCCTCGCTGGGCGTCAGCGCCGGCTGCTGCGTGCACGCGCTGGCGACCGCGTTCGGCCTGACCGCGGTGCTGGCCGCCTCGCCGGTGGCCTTCACGGTGATCAAGTACGCGGGCGGCGCCTATCTGGCCTGGCTGGGCCTGCGGCTGCTGTCGTCGAGCTGGCGCACGCCGGCAGGCGGCACCCAGGCGACGGCCCAAGCGCCCGCCACCGACCGCCGCAGCCTGCGCGCGCTGTTCATGCAGGGCTTCCTGACCAACGTGCTGAACCCGAAGGTGATCCTGTTCTTCGTGTCGTTCTTCCCGCAATTCGTCGATCCGCGCGCCGGCCAGCAGGCACTGGCCTTCCTCGCGCTGGGCGCGATCATGGTGGCGATGTCGACGGTCTGGAACTCGATGGTGGCGTGGATGGCCGGCACGCTGACGCGGCGGGCCAGCGAAGCGCCGCGCCTGAAGTGCTGGCTCGACCGCGTGATCGGCGCCGCCTTCATCGGCCTGGGCGCGCGCCTGGCGATGACGCAGCGCTAGCGCCGCGGCCGGCAAAAACCCTTGCCGGCATTGAATTTAGCGGCCCGGCCCCTATCTAACCGTCACCGCACGATCGCGCGCGGACGCCCCGATACGGCGGCTGATACTGCGACAACAGGGTCGCAATGCGGCCGCGCAGGCAGGGCGCCCGGGCGCGCGACGGCGTCACCACGGAGACCACGGCAATGTTCAACTGGGTCAAGACCTTCATGCTGATGGCGGCCATCACGGCGCTGTTCATCGTCATCGGAGGCATGATCGGCGGCCGCAGCGGCATGATGTTCGCGCTGCTGATGGCGCTCGGCATGAATTTCTTCTCGTACTGGTTCTCGGACAAGATGGTCCTGCGCATGTACAACGCGCGGGAAGTCGATGCGGCCAGTGCCCCGCAGTTCTACGGCATGGTGCAGGAACTGGCGCAGCGTGCCGGCCTGCCGATGCCGCGCGTCTACCTGATCGACGAGGACGCGCCCAACGCTTTCGCCACCGGCCGCAATCCCGAGAACGCGGCGGTCGCGGCGACCACCGGCATCCTGCGCGTGCTGAGCAACCGCGAACTGCGCGGCGTGATGGCGCACGAACTGGCGCACGTCCGGCATCGCGACATCCTGATCTCGACGATCGCGGCCACGATGGCCGGTGCGATCGCTGCGCTGGCCAACTTCGCGATGTTCTTCGGCGGACGCGACGAGGAAGGCCGTCCGGCCAATCCGATCGCCAGCATCGCGATGGCGATCCTGGCGCCCCTGGCCGCCTCGCTGATCCAGATGGCGATCTCGCGCGCCCGCGAATTCGAGGCGGACCGCGGCGGTGCCGAGATCAGCGGCGATCCGCAGGCACTTGCGATGGCGCTGGACAAGATCGACCGCTATGCGCGCGGCATTCCGTTCCAGGCGGCCGAGCAGCATCCGGCCACCGCGCAGATGATGATCCTGAACCCGCTGTCGGGCGGCGGCATCGCCAATCTGTTCTCGACGCACCCTTCCACCGAGGAGCGCGTCGCGCGGCTGATGCAGATGGCGCAGACCGGTACGTATCCGGTCTGATCGAAGCGCCGATCGGCGGCCTCGTTGACGGCCTCATTGACGGCCTGATCAAGAGCGTGATCAAGGGCCTGTTAGAAGGCCTGTTCGAGGATCCGTTCGGAGCCGCGCGCCGGCCGCCACGGCGGCCGGTCCGCGCCGACAGGGTAAACTGCCCGCCTTGCTCCTCGCGAGCCGGCGGGCTTTTTGATGCGCGGGCGATGCCCGCACGCGCGGCGCGATGCCGATCCGCGGCGCGCCCCGGCCGCGGTTTCCGCGGGTATTTCCACGCGCGAGTTCTGCGCGTAGTGCCGCCCGCCGTTGTGCCCGCGGTTTTGCCCGCAGTGCCCTTTATTTGTTCGTTTCCTCACGGTGTCCGATCCATGCGTTTGCCTCCCGATTCCCTTGCCTTCCAGATGCTCGCCGCCGCGGCCGCGGTGCGTGGCGTCAACGAGGGCAGCGCGCTGCCGCAGGCGATCGAAGCCGCCTGCGCGCAGTACCGGCTCGAGCGTACGCGTGACGCGAGCGCGCGCGGCGCACTGCAGGACCTGGCCTATCGCACCATGCGGCAGTTCGGCACCGTGCGTGCGCTGGTCACGCGCATGGTGTCGCGCCCGCCGGGCGCGCTGGTCGATTCGCTGCTCGCGGTCGCGCTGACGCTGCTGATCGAGGGCGACAAGGAACAGGGGCAAGATGGCGCGCAGGGCGGAGGACAGGGCGGCTATGCGGCCTTCACCGTGGTGGACCAGGCCGTCAACGCCGCCGCTTCCGATCCGAAGTCCGCGCATGCGCGCGGCATGGTCAATGCGGTACTGCGCCGCTTCCTGCGCGAGCGCGAGGCGCTGCTGGCCGAGGTGCGCCGCGACGAGGAGGCACGCTGGAACCTCCCGGCATGGTGGCTGCGCCTGCTGCGCGAGGCCTATCCCGACCGCTGGCAGGCGCTGGCGGGCAGTGCGAGCGAGCGGCCGCCGATGACGCTGCGGGTCAATACCGCGCGCGTTGCGCTCGACGACTATCTGGCCCGCCTCGCCGCCGCGGGCATCGCGGCCGAACGCGTCGGCCCGCAGGCGGTGCGCCTGGCGCGCGCGCTGCCGGTGGCGCAGGTGCCCGGCTTCGACAGCGGCGAGGTCTCGGTGCAGGACGCCGGCGCGCAGCTCGCCGCGCCGCTGCTCGAGATCGCCGATGGCCAGCGCGTGCTCGATGCCTGCGCCGCGCCCGGCGGCAAGACCGGCCATCTGCTCGAACTGGCCGACGTGGAACTGACCGCGGTCGAGAGCGATGCCGCGCGCGCCCAGCGCATCGACGAGAATCTCGCGCGGCTGCACCAGCGCGCGCAGGTGGTGATCGGCGACGCGAGCCGGCCGCAGGCCTGGTGGGATGGCAAGCCGTACGATCGCATCCTCGCCGATGTTCCATGCTCGGCCTCGGGCATCGTGCGCCGCCATCCCGATATCCGCTGGCTGCGCCGCGAGAGCGATCTGGGCAAGCTCGTCAACGAGCAGCGCCGCATCGTCTCGCAGCTGTGGCCGCTGCTGAAACCGGGCGGCATTCTGGTGTATGTGACTTGTTCTATTTTCCCAACGGAGGGCGAGGAGCAGGCGCAGTGGTTTGGTGCCCAGCTACCAGATGCGATACGATTGCAGGCGCCCGGCCAGCTGCTGCCCGGCAGTATCCCAAATGGCGTGGCTGATGGCGGGACTGGCAGCCACGATGGCCTGCCGTCGGACCACGACGGTTTCTTCTACGCCCGCTTCCAGAAACGCCTCTGATCCGATGCTCGCACCGCTTCGCTTGTCCGTCCTCCGTGCCCATGACGACAAGGCGTGCGGATCCGCAGCAGACCATGCCGGTATCGGCGTGGCCGCGCTGCGCCGGCTGGCGTGGCTGCTGCTGATGGTGCTGGTCCTGTGCGCGAGCGCGTTGTCGCCCCGCGCCGGGCACGCACAGAACATCGACATCCGCGAGGCGCGCGTCGAATATCAGGACGGCGGCTTCGAACTGAACGCCGCCTTCGACTTCGAATTGTCGCCGGCATTGGAGGACGCCTTGCACAAGGGCATCCCTCTGTATTTCGCGGTGGATTTCCAGTTGAGCCGCCCGCGCTGGTACTGGTTCGACGAAAAGCCGGTCAGCACCAGCCGCAGCGTCAGGCTGACCTTCCATCCGCTGACGCGGCAGTACCGGGTCTCGACCGGCGGACTGCAGCTGCCGTTCATGCGCCTGAAGGGCGCGCTCGATTTCATCAAGCAGGTGCGTGGCTGGCGCGTGTTCGAGCGCGGCGACGTCAAGCTCGGCGTGCCCTACCAGGCCGAGGTCCGCATGCGCCTCGACCTGTCGCAATTGCCCAAGCCGTTCCAGATCAACGCGGTCAATACGCGCGACTGGAATCTGTCGTCCGACTGGCGGCGCTTCGCTTATACGCCGGTGGCCGAAGCCCCGCCGGCACCGCCGCCCGCACCCGCCGCGCCGCCTGCACCCGCTGCCCCCGCTTCGCCCGCCGCGCCAACGCCCGCACCGGCAAACGGACATGCGGCCTCGCCCGCGAACGCTTCGCCGGCCGCGGCTGCAACGGGACAGGCCTCGGCTCCGGCGTCGATGCCGCCGTCCGCACCGGGTGCCGCGCCGGGCAACGCTCCGGCCAGCGCACCAGGTCCTGCCTCCACGCCCAATGCTGCGCCGGCCTCGGCCCCGGGCATCGGTAACGTCCGTCCGTCGCCGGCTTTCGGGCGCCCGGTCGCCGGCATGCTGGCGCCGGGCTCGCTGTCGTCGCCGGCCGCCAGGTCATGATCTCCCCGCTGAACAGCGTGCTCGACAGCCGGCTCCGCCGCGTACTGAGCCGCGTGGTCGCCGGCACCATCGTCTTCCTGGCGCTGGTGCTGGTGATGCTGCTGGCGGCCGCGTCGGCCAACACCGAATTCTTCGACCGCTATTTCACGCTGCTGTACAAGATCAATCTGGTGATCGGCGTGCTGATGGTGCTGATCATCGGCGCGCTCGCCGTGGCGCTGTGGGTGCGCTATCGCCGCGGCAAGTTCGGCACGCGGCTGATGACCAAGCTGGCGCTGTTCTTCGGCATCGTCGGCGTGCTGCCGGGCGTGCTGATCTATCTGGTGTCGCTGCAATTCGTCTCGCGCAGCATCGAGTCGTGGTTCGACGTGCGTGTCGAAACCGCGCTCGAGGCGGGCCTGAATCTGGGCCGCTCTACCATCGACAGCGCGCTGGCCGATCTGCAGGCCAAGGCGCGGCAGATGAGCGACCAGATCATCAGCGCCAGCGAGCCCACCAACTCGCTGCAGCTGAACCGGCTGCGCGAGCAGTACGGCGTGCAGGAGGCCTCGATCTTCACCGGCGGCGGGCGCGTGATCGCTTCCGCGTCGAGCAACTACGCGATGCTGGTGCCGAGCCTGCCGTCCGGCGTGCTGGTCGAGCAGGCGCGGCTCGCGGGCGGCTATGCGGCGGTGGAGGGCGGCACCGATCCGGGCACCGACGGCGGCAGCGATGGCCATCCGCAGGCCGAGCGCGCCGACGCCAATCACCTGTACCGGCTGCGCGTGATCATTCCGCTCGGCCCCGCGACGCCGGCCGACGAATCGTCGCTGGGCGCGGCGCCACGTCCCGCCGGCAAGGATCGCTGGGCGGGCTCGGGGCTGTCGCTGGAGCGGCGCGCCGAGGACTATCCTTCGTCGGGCTTCGGCCTGATCGGCGATACGGTACGCGAGGAACGCTATCTGCAGATCGTGCATCCGGTCCCCGCCGTGCTTGCGCGCAATGCCGACGAAGTCCAGCGCGCCTACCAGGACTATCAGGAAAAGGCGCTGGGCCGCACCGGCCTGCGCAAGATGTATATCGGCACGCTGACGCTGACGCTGTTCCTCGCGGTCTTCATCGCCGTGATGCTGGCGCTGCTGCTCGGCGGCCAGCTGGCGCGGCCGCTGCTGATGCTGCTGCAGGGAACCAAGGAAGTCGCCGAAGGCGATCTGTCGCCCAAGCGCGAGCTCAAGAGCCGCGATGAACTGGGCATGCTGACCCAGCAGTTCAACATGATGACGCGTCAGCTGGCCGAGGCGCGCCTGGCGGTCGAGCAGAATCGCGCCGCGCTCGAGCAATCGAAGGCCTTCCTCGAAAGCGTGCTCCAGAACCTGACTGCCGGCGTGCTGGTGATGGACCGGCGCTTCTCGCTGGTGACCGCCAATCCCGGTGCCGAGCGCATCTTCGGGCAGCCGCTCGGGCCGACCATCGGCCATCCCGTCGAGGCGATTCCCGGCATGGCGGCGTTCGGCGAGATTGTGCGGCAGGCCTTCTCGGAGCAGAGCACCAGCGAGGTGCTCGGCGGCGCCGCGCACTGGCAGAAGCAGATCGAACTGCCGCACGGCGACGAGGAACAGCCGCTGACGCTGCTGGTGCGCGGCGCGCGGCTGCCGGGCGGCGACGCTATCACCGACCATGCCGAGCCTGGCTACGTGGTCGTGTTCGACGATATTTCCGATGTGATTTCGGCTCAACGGTCGGTCGCATGGGGCGAAGTGGCCCGGCGCCTCGCGCATGAAATCAAGAACCCGCTGACGCCGATCCAGCTGTCGGCCGAGCGACTGCAGATGAAGCTCGCGCCCAAGCTCGAAGGCAATGACGCGGACGTGCTAAAGCGCGGCGCCACCACGATCGTTAACCAGGTAGCGGCGATGAAGCGCATGGTCGACGATTTCCGCGACTACGCGCGCACGCCGCCGGCGATGCTGCAGACGCTGCAGCTCAATGGGCTGGTGGCCGAGGTCCTGCATCTGTACGGCATCGACGATCCCGGCCTGCACGAGCATCCCGTGATTCATCCGTCGCTGGCCGACGATCTGCCCGACATCAAGGGTGACCCGACCCAGCTTCGGCAGGTGATACACAATCTGCTGCAGAATGCGCAGGATGCGGTGGCGGAGAACGTGGCGGCGGGCCGTCCGGCGCCTTGTATCGCTCTGCACACCGAGACTGTAGAATACAAAGATGCCTCCGGCGAAAGCCGCCAGGCTGTCAAGCTGACCATCGCCGACAATGGTCCGGGGTTCGCCCCACGCATCCTCAGCCGCGCGTTCGAGCCATACGTGACGACCAAGGCGAAGGGGACCGGTCTGGGTCTTGCGATGGTGAAGAAGATCATTGACGAACATGGGGCGCGCATCGAGCTGCGCAATCGCATGGAGGGCACCGAAGTCGCCGGCGCCCAGATATCCATCCTGTTCGCCAAGCTGGCATAGCGATGCATGATGATGCGGTCCGACCCGGAACGCCGCGGAGGGGTTAAGAGGAAAGTATGGCAACCATCCTCGTAGTCGACGACGAAATGGGTATCCGTGAACTGCTCTCGGAAATCCTCAGCGACGAAGGCCATGTAGTCGAAGTAGCCGAAAACGCGCAACAAGCCCGTGAATACCGTGCCGGCAATACGCCCGACCTGGTGCTGCTCGACATCTGGATGCCGGACACCGACGGTGTGACGCTGCTCAAGGAATGGTCCTCGCAAGGCCAGCTGACGATGCCCGTGATCATGATGTCCGGGCACGCGACCATCGATACCGCGGTGGAAGCGACCAAGATCGGCGCGCTCAATTTCCTGGAGAAACCGATCGCGCTGCAGAAGCTGCTGTCCGCGGTCGAGCAGGGCCTGGCACGCGGCCAGGAACGTCCGCGCGCGGCAGCCGCGCCCGCGGCCCCGGCCGCCGAGCCCGCCGCCCGCGCCGCCGAGACCGCGCCCACGGAAGCGTCCGCCAACGGCACGCCGCAGCGCGTACCCGAAGCCGAAATGCAGTTCTCCTTCGACATGCCGCTGCGCGAGGCGCGCGACATGTTCGAGCGCGCCTACTTCGAATACCACCTGCTGCGCGAGCACGGCAGCATGACGCGCGTGGCCGAGAAGACCGGCCTGGAGCGTACCCACCTGTATCGCAAGCTCAAGCAGCTCGGCGTCGAGCTGAGCCGCAACAAGCCGGAGCCGGCCGAGCAGTAAGGATGACGATTCGGCGCGGCGGGGGGTTGACCAGTCCCATGCCCGCTGTTATAGTTTCGCTTCTTTGGCCCGGTAGCTCAGTCGGTAGAGCAGAGGATTGAAAATCCTTGTGTCGGCGGTTCGATTCCGTCCCAGGCCACCAGTATTATCAAGGGGTTACAGCGCGTCGCGTTGTAACCCCTTGTTCGTTTGTAGTCCCGTGTAATCCCCTTGTAAGCGGTTGCGGCAACGGTTCCCTCCAAGCTCATGGCATTGAAAAAACCCTTAGTGGCATAGCGGAATGGCGACCATCGCCCCGATGGGACACTCCGCGCGTTCAGCGGTACGACACCGCGCCTCTCAGAGGTGCCTCCCGCGTCTGCAACGGGCATGGTGAGGGGCGCCGCCCGCTCCTCTTGGCTGTCACCACTTACCTAGCCCAGCGCCTGCCCAGTCGAGAAGGCGAATAGGGTGCTCGGCGGCTACTGACGACCTGGTTCCGCCTACAATCGATTGATTGACCGGAGGAGACGCCCATGCACAGTACTGCAGCTGTTGTTCTCGGCACCATCCTATTTGGGGCGGCGGGCCTATGGTTGATCGTGCGGGTGTGGTGCCTGGTAGACCAGCGGCAGCGCCGGCGAGAGGCGACCGCGCGAGAAAGGTCTGGGTATATCACCATGTGCAAGCACGGCCCTGATGGCACCCACTGGGTCGTACGTCGCGCAGCTTCGGAATTCCGCGCCTCGGCAGTTGACACCGAAGTACCAGAATTCCTGCGAAAATAGCGCGCGAGGGGCGGGAATCACCGCCTAACCATTTCATGGGCGCTATCCCGCCTTTGGCGGGTGATGGCTATCCCGGAGCACCGTAAGCGGACGCCGCTCTGCCGATGGTCGTCATCAAGGACGTTGATGAGGTGGCTGGCACGCTTGATGACGGCTGAAGAGGCGCGCTAGGGGCAGCTCGATGCCGGAGACAGGGCCAGCGCACCGTAGATGACCAAATGTAACCCCTGTAAATGGCTGCATCCGACCGCTTTTTGCGATAATTGCCATCCCAAAATTGATCATGGGAACAGCGTGCTACCTCGATTCAATGCCTCGATGGTCCTGCCGCCATACACTGGCGCCGACCCCACTCAGTCGGCAACTATGTCGCCGTACCGGGCCGAGTTTTTGGAGTTTGCGCAGCAGTTTGCAACATCCCGGCATCGCGCCGATCTTCTTGATGGGCTAATCGCCTACCGCGAAGCGCTGCGAAATATCGGCATTACTCAAGGGTTTCAATGGTTTGATGGAAGTTTTGTCGAAGACGTGGAGCATTCGAGGGGGCGACCGCCTGCCGACATCGACGTCGTCACCTTTGCCTATGGGCCGCCATCCGCCGACCCGCTCGCTTATCGCGCATGGGTCTTGCAGAACCAAGCGTTGTTCGACCCTCGCGAGACCAAACGGCTACATAAATGTGATGCGTTCTTTGTCGACATGAGGCAACTGCGTCCCGAACTTCTTGTTGACCGTACGCGGTACTGGTTTGGGCTGTTCTCACATCAAAGAGCAACAGCCTTGTGGAAGGGAATCGTACAGGTGCCACTGGTGTCTGACGACATACAGGCGAGGATAATGCTGCAGAACCTCCAGTTTGATGACCAGGGGGGCAACGATGCTTAGGAAGCTCGAAGTTGACGCACTCAAGGCCGATCTCTCTGCCGTCGATGCATTGCTTACGTCCTTCACCGAGGAAGAGGACCCAATCGGCTGGTATCAGTTCAGCGCCCGCAAGGAAGAAATCAAACACGCACTGGATCAGATTGTCTCACGTCCGGTCACGCACGCCGAGCTTGGCGTGTTTTTCGGTGGGCGCCCCGTCCAAGGCTCCCGCGGCATCAATGCTGACTTCGCGGGCAAGGCACTAGAGGATTTACAGGCGCTAATTTCGAAGCGTTACTCTGGTCGTGAGTTTGGTCGACTGGCCCAACGCGGACCTGTGCCGGGTGGCGATACCTCACAAATGCTCGTAACGAACATCGTGCGGGGCTCCGTGGGTTTTGTGCTTGAGGAATCGGGCAACGATGCCCAGCTAGTCGAAACGCCACTGAAAGAAGCGGTCGACGAAGTGGCTGACATTCTTTCGCGAGTTGGTGCCGACGATGAGGCTGTGTTTGAGGAAGCGGCATCTGAACTGGATGAGCGACTCCTGGTCACACTTCGGCAATTTTTCCAACGTCTCGACGACTTCGGCGCAACGATGCGGGTCGTCGATGGCACGCGGGATTTCCTGCTCGATCGCCATGCGGTATCGCGCGCGCGCGAGCGTACCCAAGCGATAGAAATCGTAGAGCGCGACGTGGAAATGACGGGCACGCTTTTCGTGTTGCCCGAGTCGAAACGGTTCGATCTCATCACCATGGTCGACGGCCAGCAGGCGGTCCTCAAGGGAACACTTAGCTCATCCGTGTTCCGTCAGATTCATGGCCAAGGCGACGAAGAGCATCCGCCAGTCGACCCGCGCGCCATCACCCGAACACCGTGGGTCGTCGAACTTAAGACCCGTGAGCTGCGCGAGCGTAACCGAGCGCCAAGGCAAGTGCATACGCTGCAACGGCTTGTGCGGCCGGAGCCGGGCAACGACCAATGAAATGGAAGCCGCCTACAAGGCGGCTTTTTCATTCATGAGCCGGGAACAGTTGTAACGCATTGGCACCCTCGACCTCTAGGTAGATCACATGCACGGGCGTGGGTTTGCAAGTACATACCTGGTAGCATGTACAGGACGTAGAAAAACTATGGGATGCAATGGAGCCCGCTCAGCACGCTTGGGAAACGCTTTCAAACAGCATGCGTCTTTACGCTGAGGCAAGCGTGTCTTTCAATAGACTATTCGCCGTGGATCCGGAAGAGGCCATCAACAACCTTGATCGTGCTTTCGAATCGAAGCTGGAGGCCTTTCACACCCTCTACGACGTCACGAAAAAGATTGCCGGCTTCGACTATTTTGGCTACGGCGATACGTCGCTATTGATCGTCCTTCGCAATGCTCTCCATCATCGCGACCACAGCCTTTTCGTCAGTTGGAACAAGGCAATGCACATGAATGGTGGCTTGGTCAAAATGGCTGGGGCTGCGTTCTTGCTTGCCAACTATGGTGGAGTGGCGACTGGCACCTCGAATTATTTCCTGCTCCTCAAAGATTTTTCGAAGAGATTGGAACACGCTTCCATCCGAGACCCCGAGAAGCTGCGCGCTCTGTGGGACGAAGACCTTTCATTCGTCTCCATTGCCTCCCACGGAGCCCAACGACGCTATCCGCAAGATCAGATCTATGTCAACGTAATCCCCGTCTTCATTTGCGCTGTCGCGCGAGTCGCTAAATGGCTCGCCTCCAAAGAGCTTGTTCCGCTCGGCTTCGACGGCAAGACATACGCGACCCACTTTGCTCGCACAGAAATCCCACGATTGAAGCAACCCACCTTTGCGGAGCTTCGCCTTCCATATCCACCGGGATCTTGACTCACCGGATGGGCCAGCGCATACGCTACCGCCTACGTACTATTCGCTTTGAGGTGGCACCAGTTGCCAAGATGTTTTCATCTGAGTTCGAAGGCCGTTCGGCCGTGTTCACATGGCAACCTTCGAATCGTGAGAAGCCGTCATCCACCCAGCTTTACCGAACGGCGGTCGCGAATAGTTAGCACAAGGACGAATCCGCATGCGCTGCGGCGAAGCGATTTGGCTCCAAGCGAAAAAGCAATAAGCGCTTACGATACCGATAGGCATGAAGCGCTCCTTAAATCAGCAATCCTCCGGATGACGCCGTGGGAAATTCGGCTCATTAATCTGTTCCCATGCCGTCAACGACTGCGCGGGTAAGGGTCATCGTGACTCGTCTCGTAAATGGGGGGGGGGGCGCTACTTGCCATACCGATACTTGTCGAGCGAGTCTACGCCGCAACCCACTCCGCCGACAACGTCTCCGCCTGTCTCATGACGACGTTCGTCGCTTCCTCCTGCCGGTCTGGCGGATACTTGTAGCGCTTGAGCAGAGTTTTCACCATCACGCGGAGCTTCGCCCGGACAGCTTCCCGCTTCGCCCAGTCTACCGTGACGGAGCCGCGCAGTTTCACGACCAGCTCCACCGCGATTTTTTTCAACGTCTCGTCGCCTAACTCGCGCACGGCGGCTTCGTTAGTGGCTAGCGCATCGTAGAACGCCATCTCGTCGGGGCTCAGGCCCAACTCCATGCCCCGCATTGCCTCAGCTTGGAACTTCTTCGCCATGGCGATGAGCTCCTCGATGACCTGGGCCGTCTCAACGGCGCGATTGCGGTAGCGGGTCAGGCTCTGCTGCAGGAGCTCTGAGAACTTCGCGCTCTGCACGACGTTGGCCTTGAAGCGGGACTTGATCTGGTCTTTCAGCAGGCGTTCCAGCAACTCCACAGCCAGGTTACGTTGCTGCATGTGCCGCACGTCTTCCAAAAAGTCGTCGGAGAGGACGCTGATGTCCGGACGTTGCAGACCGGCCGCAGAGAAGATATCGATGACCTGGTCGCTGACCACCGCCCGGCTGATAATCTGCCGTACAGCATGTTCCTTCTGCTCGTCCGTCAGGGCCTTGTCGGCACCACTATGCTTGATGAGCGCTGCCTTGACGGCTTGCAGGAATGCCAATTCATCACGATAGGCTAGCGCATCTTCGAGCGTGCAACACAAGGCGAATGCCTTGCTCGCCGCCAGCACCGTGTCGGCGAAGCGCTTCTTGCCATCATCCTGGCCCAGCAAATGGTCGGCCACAGCGGGCAACAGTTGCCACGCCTGGGTCCGAAACGCCGTGTAATCGACGCCATGGAGCATGTCGTGCAGCACGTCCATCTTTTCGATCAGGACGGCCAATGCGTCGTGCGCGTCGATAGTCGGCTTGCCTCGCCCACGGGCTTGCGTATATGTAGCCAGCGCCGCTTTCAGCTCGTTGGCGATACCGATGTAATCGACTACCAGGCCACCCGGTTTGTCCTTGAATACCCGGTTCACGCGGGCGATGGCTTGCATCAGGTTATGACCGCGCATCGGCTTGTCGATGTACATCGTGTGCATGCACGGGGCATCGAACCCGGTCAACCACATATCCCGCACAATCACCAGCTTGAAGGGGTCGTGGGGGTCCTTGAAGCGCTTTTCCAAGTCGTCGCGCACCTTCTTGGGATAGATGTGCGGCTTGAGCATTGCCTTGTCGGATGCGGAGCCGGTCATCACAATCTTGATGGCACCCTGTGTTGGGTCGTCGCTGTGCCATTCCGGGCGAAGCTGCGTAATCGCATTGTAGAGATGCACGCAGATGTCGCGGCTCATCGCGACAATCATCGCCTTGCCGTCCATCACGGATTGGCGGTTCTCCAAGTGGCAGACGATGTCGGCGGCGATCTTCTGGATACGCGGCGGTGCGCCGACGATTCTCTCCAGCGCAGCCCAGCGGCGCAACGTCGCGACCTTGGCCTCATCGCTTTCCTCGTCCTCAGTCAGTTCGTCCACTTCGTCATCGAGTGCGCTGGCATCTTCCTCTTTCAGCTCCAGGCTAGCGAGGCGGCTCTCGTAGTAGATGGGCACCGTAGCCCCATCCTTTACCGCCTGCTCGATGTCGTAGATGTGGACGTAGTCGCCGAACACGGCCCGAGTGTCACGGTCATCGAGCGATACCGGCGTGCCGGTGAATGCAACGAAAGTGGCCTCTGGCAGCGCGTCGCGCAAATATTGCGCGTAGCCATAGCGGACCGCCGTGCTTTCACCCTTGCTGTTCGTATTGGGCAGCCGCGCGTCGAAGCCGTATTGGCTTCGGTGAGCCTCGTCGCAAATCACGACGATATTGCGACGGTCGGACAGCACGGGGAACGTGTCCTCGTCTGCGCCGGGAGTAAACTTCTGGATAGTGGTGAAGATGATGCCGCCCGATGGACGGTTCGCCAGTAGGCGGCGTAGCTCGGGCCGGGTGTCGGCCTGTACGGGGGTTTCACGCAGCAGTTCATTCGCGCCTGCAAACACCCCAAATAGCTGGTTGTCGAGGTCATTGCGGTCCGTCACGACCACGAGCGTCGGGTTGCCCATGCCCTCGTGGGCCATCAGGGCACCGGCCAGGCATGTCATTTCAATGCTCTTGCCCGCACCCTGCGTATGCCAAACGACGCCCCCCTTGCGCGACCCACCCGGGGCGGAGGCTTGCAGCACGCTCTGCACGACCGCGCGTACAGCATGGAATTGGTGATATGCCGCGACCTTCTTGACAAGTTGGCCCTCGTCCTCGAAGAGGATGAAGTGGCGCAGGTACTCAAGCACGTAGTCCCGGCGGAACAAGCCGCGCGTCAGCGTCTCGAGCTCCCGCATCGCGCCGAGCGGGTCCGTCTCTTGACCGTCGATGGTGCGCCAGGCCAGGAAGCGCTCCTTGTTCGACGTTAGGGAACCCATACGAGCGGTGGTGCCGTCGGAGATGACCTCGATGGCATTGGTGTTGAACAGGTCCGGGATGTCCTGATGGTAAGCCTGCAGCTGGTTCCAGGCGGCCCAAATGTCGGCGTTCTCATCGCCGGGGTTCTTCAGTTCAATTACGACAATCGGCAGGCCGTTGAGGTACAGCACGACATCCGGTCGACGAGGCCGTTTCGGGCCTTGGATGTACAGCTGGTTGACGGCGAGCCAGTCATTGGCGGCGACGTCGGTGAAATCTACGAGGCGGACGCGGTCCCCGCGCGTTTCGCCGTCCTTCTGGAACTGGACAGGCACGCCGTCTACAAGCCAGCGGTAGAGCTGACGATTGACGTTGACAAGGCCCACCACATTTGGGCTCAGCACCTGGCGCAACGCATCGTCGCGTGCGACGGCGGGAACGTGCGGATTCAGCTTCGCAATGGCGGCAGCCAGCCGGTGGCGCAGTGCTACATCACGATAGGTGTCGCGTTCCGTGCCTGGCGTCTTGGAGTCTGGGGGCGATATATGAGGTCCATGGGCGGTCTGCCAGCCGAGTGCGGCCAGCCACTCAACCAATGCCTGTTCAACTGCGTCCTCCGTGATACCCCTCATGCCAATGCCTCGTTCAGTTGCGCCTCCCCTTCTGGGACGCGAACTTCGCCGGATATCAGACGGGGGAGGAGCGAGTCGCGCAATTCCTGCAGCGATAGCCGTTGTTTTTCCCCCGCTGTAATGCGGTCGAACACACTGCCAGATAACTCCATGAAGCACTCGACAATGCCGCGAGGTGGAACTATCAAAGGAATTTGCCGAAATATAGATTTACTGATTTCCATGAAGGTCGAGCCGTTGGCTTTTTGCTTTATGGAATCCATATTTTCCTTGCACCAAAAATACAGATACTGCGGGGGCAGATTTCCATCCGGAAGCATCGCGATGTAGCCTTGATTCACAGCGAGAGGAATCTGCGCAATAGCTAAATAGCCGATCGGCGCCCGCGATGACATTAGCAAGGTGCCAGCCGGGAGCAATCCACTGCTGACCTTCGCGAGTCCCGCGTCCGATAGGCGCCGCTCCGTGCTTAACAACACAGGGGATGTGTTGCGGGATAAATCTTTTGGCGTCGTCCAGTAATGAATAGCGGGTTCCCAGTACTTGCCTTCCTGCGTGCTAGGCGTGCCCCCTCCGACACAATTTATTTCTTGGCCGACGTGAGATACTCTCCATCCGGCTGGAATAGCGCCAAGCGCGGAATTGGCAAATGTATGCGGAAACAACTCCGCCATTTTTGCATCCATTCCTTCCGGCTCTCGGCCTTCAGTCTTCGCGCGTACCGGGTCAAAGTCGATGAACCAGCTTTTGAAGACTGTTTGTGCGATAGCTTCTAGTGTTATATTCGTTTCGCAAAGCACATCTATCCGATCGTCTATAGCACCGAGTACGGCAGCGATTTCTTTCTGCACCTTAAGGCAAGGGGTCGGAATGTTCAACGATTCCAGAACCGGAATGCGCACATTACTGACCGTCGAGCCAGTGCCTTCATTCCATCCTATCTCGTGCTGTACCTGAGGAGATTGCAGCGCATACAACAAGAATCGACTATCAACGACCGCCGGGTTGGGCCTTAGCAATACTTGCCGCTGTCCAAGACAGCATTCCAGCCCCTTGGGAATCATGCAAACCTGCCCCATCGGGGCTTCGCGGGTAAAGATTATGTCCCCTCCACGGGGTTTTGCGCGGCGAATCCGCTGCTCAAAATGCTGTGCATCGGTGAATGATGACGACGACAAATCCAACCGTCCGTTCTTGATGTTCTGGTTACGGATGACAATATAGCCCGCATCCGTCCATACTGGCGTGCTGTGCGGGCAATCCGCGATGAGGCTACATAACTCTCGAAGTGGGCGGACTTCAGACTGCATATCCGAGCCTCCCGAGCTTTTCACGAATCACGGCGTCGAGGTCCGCGCACTTTGCAATCTGCTCGGCAAGTTGCGCTGTTAGCCGGTCCATCGCCTCACTAAAAACCTCGTCGTTGTCCTCTGCTACTTCGGCTCCGACGTAGCGGCCCGGCGTGAGCACATAGCCGTGCTCCGCAATCTCGGCTTGCCTCACTGACCGGCAGAAGCCGGGCACATCCGCATACGGCTGCTCCGCGCCGTCCTCCCCATCGGCACGCCACTGATGTACGGTCTTGGCAATTCGGGCTATATCCTCGTCATCGAATACGCGGACCACGCGAGATTGCATGCGACCGAGCTTCCGCGCGTCAATGAACAAGACCTCGCCACGCCGGTCGCGACCCGGCTTGGCACCAGCGATGGAGGCCCCGCTCTTGTCTTTGGCCAGGAACCACAGGCACGCAGGAATCTGCGTGTTGAGGAACAGTTGCGGCGGCAGGGCGACCATGACATCAACCAGATCGGCCTCGACCATGGCGCGACGGATAGCCCCTTCGCTGTTTTGGTTGCTGCTCATGCTGCCATTGGCGAGCACCACACCCGCCTGACCCCGTGGACTCAGATGATGCAGGATGTGCTGGAGCCAAGCATAGTTCGCATTGCCAGCGGGCGGTGTACCGTACGCCCAGCGACGGTCATCAGCCAGCCGCTCGGCACCCCAATCGCTGATATTGAACGGCGGGTTCGCGAGTACGTAGTCGGCCCGCAAGTCGGGATGCTGGTCACGATGAAACGTATCCGCGGGCTCTTTACCTAAGTCAGCGGCCAAACCACGAATCGCCAAATTCATGGCAACCAGGCGCCAAGTCGTCGGATTCGCTTCCTGGCCGTAAATGCTGATGTCATCGGCCCGGCCACCGTGCGATTCGATGAACTTCTCGCTCTGGACGAACATGCCACCCGACCCGCAGCACGGGTCATAGACGCGGCCCTGGTGGGGCGCCAGCACCTCGACCAAGACGCGGACCACTGACGCAGGCGTGTAGAACTGTCCGCCCTTCTTCCCTTCGGCCGTGGCGAACTGCCCCAGGAAGTATTCGTACACTTCCCCTAACAAGTCCTTTGCGTGGTGCCCCTCGCCAAAGCCGATCTTCGAAATCAGGTCCACCAGCTCGCCGAGCTTCCCGGGTTCCAACTGCGTGCGGCCGAACCGCTTGTCGAGGATGCCCTTGAGGCGCGGGTTGTCGGCTTCGATAACTTCGAGCGCCGCGTCAATCCGGACACCAATGTCCGCCTGCTTGGCCTGGGCCCGAAGCGCCTCCCAGCGTGCCGCGGCGGGCACCCAGAAGACGTTTGCCATCGTGTAGTAGTCGCGCTCTTCCAGCGCGTCAGCGTGGTCGGCCTCGTCGGGCAGATAAAGGTCGTTCGTTTCGTCCTTGAACGCGGTCAGCAACTGGGCCCGGCGCTCGTCGAAGGCGTCCGAGATGTACTTCAAGAAAATCAGGCCGAGGACAATATGCTTGTACTCGGCAGCGTCCATGGAAGCGCGCAGCTTGTCGGCCGCGGCCCACAAGGTCTTTTTGAGGTCTTGATTCATGCGCTGTAAAAAAGGGGTCAGACGTAAAGAAAACTTGCGAATAATACTGCCCAACGGGCCTGGCCGTCACAGACCGACACGTTCCGCTCATCACAACGAAGGCGGCATAAGCTGGACAACGGCTTCGCTTACACGCGATTTGAGGGCGGCGAGCGCGAAATGTGCACGAACGCGCTGACCTCCGCGGGTATAGATCAGAGGCGCCGTCGCGGTAGGTGGGATGTCGGCGTTAGCTACCGGAATATGGTCGGCGTGAGATGGCGTGCGACCAGCTGCTGCTCTGCCGTTATTGGATGAATGTCGAAAATGCCCGCACCTGGCAGGAGGCGCTTCTGCCTTGACTGCGAACACGCGAAACGCCTCATTACATGCGTACCACGTTGCGTACCGATTGCACGTTCACGGAGGGCGACTCGGCTCGTCCCCGACAGTGCTCGTAGCCGATCGTCCCTCTTCATTCCCGTTCTTTCCCGCTTTTTCCGAAATGGGGATTCTCGGGATGACCCACGCTTCCCCGTTTTTTCCCGCCCCCTATAGAGAGATAGGGGGCGAGAACGGGAAGGCTGGGACTACCGCCGCCAGAGCCAGCCGTCCTTAACCCCATAAATACCGCGCGTTACGAGGCCGGCAATGGCTTGCCGGGCGCGTTCGGTCTTTCGCTTGGGGTCGCAGGTGAGGCCGCCGGCCACAATTACTACCGCCTCCTCCAGCTTCAGGCACGGCTGCCCCGGCGGCGCGTCGCCCTGGCCAAACACCTTGGACTCGCGCAGCGGCTGGGCCAAGGCGTCGAGCGCAATCCGTTGATTGCCCCCTTGCGGCACCTTTACGCGGCAGACCTTCGCCACCCCCTCGTCCGCCGTCACAACGCAAGACGTGACCGGGTCGCCGTGCTCGTCACAGTCCAGCTCCATGACGCGAAGCAGGAAGGCATGACGCTCCCCATCCTCGTCGTCCTTGCTCTTGGCGACAAACCATTCCCGGCGGTTGTCCGCGCGGGTGACTTCGATGGCAGCATCCAAGGCGGCGTACAGACTGCTATGCCCGCGCAGGCCCTTCGTGCCGTCTTTGCCCGTGTGGTGAACCAACAGAACCAGACCGCCGATACGGCGCTGCAAATCCTTGCAGGCTTCGATGAGTTGCCCCATGTCCTTGCTGGCGTTCTCATCCGCTCCCGGCGCAGCGCGATTCAAGGTATCGATCACCAACAGCCCATCATGCCCGCCCGCAGCATGGACGGCTGCCGCAAGGTCGCTAGTATCGGTGTGCTGGCGCAAATCAATGCCCTGCGTGATGAACCGAAGACGTCCGGACAATGGTTGCCGATAGTGCGTACTCCATGCCCGCGCGCGCTTCCCCATGCCGCGCTCGCCTTCGAGCGCGCAATACGTAACGGGCGCGGCGCTGACACGGTGGCCGAACCACGCCGGCGCACCGGCCGCAATGGCAGCGCACAGGTCCAGCGCCAGAAACGACTTGCCGGAGCCGGACGGGCCATACAAGGCTCCCAATCCCTCAGCTGGAAGGACGCCCCGGACCAGCCAGCGCAGCGGCGCCGCGGTCAGCAGCTCCTCGCCCGCTTGCAAGCGATACCGCATAGGCGGTGTCTTCACTACCGCCAGCAGCCGCTTCAGCGTGTCACTATCGTGCTCAGCCTCGTAG
Organism: Cupriavidus cauae; assembly: GCF_008632125.1. GTDB lineage: Bacteria > Pseudomonadota > Gammaproteobacteria > Burkholderiales > Burkholderiaceae > Cupriavidus > Cupriavidus cauae. The sequence continues at coordinate 81,729 of NZ_VWRN01000031.1, read as the reverse complement.
TCGTTGGCGTCGTAGTTCAGCGGCTTGTCAGCCGGCATCTCGACCCAGGCCCCACGCACTTCCCGCGCGATGGCCTGTGCCTCGGCTTCCTTCCCACGGTCGGGTAGCAGAACAATGCTGGCAAGCGGGTAACGCCGCCGCAAGGCGAGTGCCACGATACGGAACCGGCCCGCCCCGAAGGCAACCACGGCAGCCGCACCAGGGTCGGCCCGTAACACTGCCCATGCCGTGCCGATGCCCTCGCAGACATAGGCGCGGCCGTCCGGTACCACCTCACCGAGTACCAACATGCCCTCGTCGAACGAAGCGCCGGGCGCATTCAGCTTCTTGCCGCCGCCCGGCGCGGGGATGTACTGAATGGTCAGCAGCGCGCCGTCCAGAGAGCGGACCGGCACGGCCAGGCAACCGGCGACGCGATGCCCATTGATGGTCAGCGGGTCATCAATAGGAACCACACGCAGACCATCCGCGGTGCCGCGCTTGGCCACAATGTAGGGATGGGTTGCATCAGCAGGCGGGTAGCTGTCGAACGTCGATGCGAGGCTGTTACGCTGCCGCCGCAAGCTGGACCCATCCCTGCAGACCGGCGGATGTACGTTCAGCGTACGAGCGAGTTGCGAGCCGAGGGACTCCCCTTTTCCTGGCTGCCACCCCGAGCTGCGAGCAGCATGGTAGAGCGTGGCAGTCTTTACCGCACCATCGCCAAACGACGCCCACGCCTTCCGGCAGTCGCACTCGCCCCGGTAATTGGGCGCTTGAGCACTCCAAGAGTGAAAATCGTCAAACGACAACCCTGCTTGCTTGGCTGCCATGCCATAGCGAACCCATTCAGCCCGGGCGCAGCCGGGATCGAGCGAGAACAGCGCGGACCGGGCGCGCTCGACTTCATCCTGCATCAGGCCACCCCGCCAAAGAAGTCACCTTGACGCGGGTCCACGCGCTTGGCATTGAGACGACGAGCTTTCGCCCTGGCGGCGCCGACCTGCGTACGACGGTGGGCGGCGGCGGCCTCCACCACCTCGATCCATGCGCGCGCGCCAGCGGCAAAAGCAGCCTCACGAGTGGCCGCCGACAGCGAGTAGGCTTTCACCCAGGTAACGCGACCGTCCTTGGTACCTTTCGCTACATCCCGGCTATGAATGTGCCAACCGTACTTGTTCCTGAGGGCATGAATATGTGCGGCAAGGCGAGTGGTGCTCTGTTTGAAGACGGCCTCCAAGCCGGTCACCTCTTCACCTTTCAGCATCCACGCAAGCACGCCGGCACGGACGGTATTCGTACGCTTCAAGAAGACGTTGCCGGAATGGCGGGCGGGCGCCTCGCTTGCGTCCGGTTTGTTGTGGTGGCGGTCTTTCTTCATCACCGCCCCTCCGTGATGCGCTGGACGGTATCGGCGGGCCACAACAGGCGGCCATTAGGCAGCTTGATGGGCCGCACGCCCCAGTAGGTGCCGGTCTGGCTGTAGCGCTTGCGGATCGAATGGGGCAAGCATTTCAGTTCCACGGCCAGTTCTTCCGTGGACAGCGACGTGGCGCCGGGGATGGCTGCCACGGCTTTGTTCGCTTTCATGTGATGACTCCAAGTGAGCGAAACAGGACGACGGTTTCGCGCTGCATGGAGTCGGGCTGGCGTTGCCAATCACCGCGTTGCCCCGCGCTTCCATGCGAATCGCTTGGGCCAACTCTGGAAACTCGGTGTCTGTCAGAGTTCTCGGGAGAGTTTTAGAACCCCGTCTTTATGCGGGGTGAAGGCTCTCCGAAGCTATGAAACCAGAGTCTTCGGGCAGAGTTTTCGAAGGCAATTAATTAAGCGCCGCGTTTCGACGAGCGCATGCTTGACCGCCAGGTCGGGTCGTTGAAGTACTCATCGTGTTGGAGGAACGTTTTCCACTCGGCGTCCCAAGACTGCAGCAACGCTTGCTCTCCGAACAACTTCTTCAGTTGCGTCATGCTCGCGCGCTTTTTGCTCAGCAGCAGCTGAGCCAGCCGGACCGGGTTCCACGTAGCCGCATATTTGCCACGAGAGCCAGCGGACATCCGGGCGTCCAGCAGCCACTGCCCGCCCCCTTTCTTGCCGCACTTGCCAAGGTTGTTTTTCCAGTGCGATTCCTGCCAGCCACCCACGTTGTCAAAGACTGCCGCCACTTCTTGAGTGGAAAGTCCCTCCGGCATCGCCTCTCCCCGCTCAGCTTCAAGCGTGACCATGGCGTCGCGGTGCGCGGCGGAATCCTGGAACAGGTCTTCATCATGGCCCAGCTCGCGCCAGAACTTGTTAGCGTCATCCAGCGTCACCAGGCACCGCGACCATCGCTCCGACTCGACAGGCACAGCGCCGATCGGCACGCCGGACATCGCGTCCCGAACGACGATTTGCCTCGATGCGCAGAGCGCCCGGAGCAGTCGCTCCCAGTCGTCGTGGGCAACCGCCATGTCGAATCTGAGGGCACTCCGCTCATCCTCGTCGCCTGAGCGGCGATCGAGAAGGGCGAATTTCGCCTCGCTGACACTTTCCAGCAGCTCGCGAATGGTGATGCGCTGCGAATCGCGAGACGTCCAGTCATCCAAAGCCATTGCCGGATTACTCCTTATCGAGGACCTGAGCGCGGCGGGTCGCCTAAAGCATGCTGCACGGCTGCCGGCCAGCCGGGCCAAACGGCCCTGGTCGACCATGCCAGCTCGTCTGACCAATGGCCGACCTGACGGAATAGGGCAACCGAGGACGCGGTGACGAAGCCCGAGCCGACACCTACGGCCCTCGGCCCGTAGCCTCGCCGTCCGAGCGAACCGGCAGTATCGCTGGCGACGTTCTGCCGCTCTCACTCATGCAAAGTCAGGCAACCACGCTCAACCGCATGTCACTCTGCGCCGGGTCGAACGCTACTCTTGCCTGCGCCAACAGCCATGCTTCGATCTTGGAATGCCACATGCGCAGCAGGTCCAGCGGGCGGCGTATGTAGTTCTGCTCCCGCACCCCCTGTGGAGCATGTCCCTGAATCTGCGCGGCGATGCCGGCCGGCGTCTCGATCCACTCGCTCAACGTGGCGAAGCTGCGCCGCAGGTCGTGCAACGACACATCGAGACCCGCCACCGCGCAGGCTTTGCGGTGCGCGATGCTGGGCTCGGTCAGGCGCCCAGACTTCGATGTCAGACTGCTGAAGACCCACTCATTGCGGCGCGGGAGAGTGTCAAGCAGGCGTGCCACGTACGGCGTCAGCGGCACCATCCGCAGGCCCTCAATCTTGTCCGCCATGCGTATGCTCTTCCAACGGAAATCCACGTCCTGCCAGCGCAACCCGGCCAGTTCCTCGCGGCGAGCGCCTGTCAGCAACAGGACCTGCAGATAGGCGCTGATGATAGGGTTGTCGATCTGGCGCACGGCGACGAACCACGCCTCGAGTTGCTCGCGCTGTAGCACGTTTTCCTTCTTCTGCGGCTTGCCCAGGCACTCACGGGCCTTCTTGCTGCGGACGACGTCAACGCGAGCAACTTCGGCGTAGACCGGGTGCGCGGCGCACCAGCCCAAGCAGGCTTTCAGAAGGCGCAGCGCCAGTCGGGCGCGCGCCGGCCGGCGCTTGCCCTCCAGCCGCGCCCACGCCTCGAGCCGTGCCGGCGTCAGGTCCACGAGGCGTAGCCCGGCCAGCGAGGCCAACGGTCCCGGCTCGGTCAGCTTGGCGCTACGCTTGCGCTTCTCGCCGCCGGCCTGAATGATGCGCTGATGGTCGCGCAGATGGAGTTCGGACCAATGCGGCGTGCGCTCCTTTACATAGTCAGTCCAGGCATCGCCCAGCGTCACCGACTCGCGCTGCTGCCGGCCCAGTTCGGCGGCACGGGCCGCCTCCTCGGCCTCGCGCCGGGCCTGCTCGGCGGCAATGGCATCGGCCTTGACCTGGCGGGGGTCCTTGCCGTCGTCGATCAGCTGCTGCAGGCGGCGCGCCTCCTTGCGCGCCTCGTCGATGCCCCAGATACGCACGCCGCCAATGGTCAGGCGCACCGTGCGGCCGCGAATCTTGCCCTGGAACACGAACGCCTTGGCGCCATTGGCCGTCGCCCGGACTGCGAGTTGGGGCGGGTCGTTGTCCCACAAGAACGACTGACTGGCGCCCTCCGCGCACTGGAACGATTGAACGCGGCCGGCGGTCAGCGTGACCCGTGCCATGGTTGCCTCCCCAATGTTGGTGGTCGTCCGTGTAACCGCCATGTAAGCGCCACACGGGTATCTATTTGCACTTTAAACCACCCAGATCACCATGTACAACAGCGAATCAGCGATGTATTGGGGCAGAACAAGCATTTTTCTATGCAGCGCTAGGAAAAATTCCTCCGATGCGAGGATTGAAAATCCTTGTGTCGGCGGTTCGATTCCGTCCCAGGCCACCAGGTTGAAAGGAAAAACGGACGCTTCGGCGTCCGTTTTTCATTGGTGCCCTGGTCTTTGGTGCCCTGGTCTTTGGTGCCCTGGTCTTTGGTGCCCTGGTCTTTGGTGCCCTGATCTTTGGTGCTTCGCTTTTTCCGGCTTCCCGGGGCCATGCAATGTGGCCGCGGCGTTCCAGCGTCAAGCCGCCTGCGCTCACCATCCCGGCCCCGCTCCTGCGCTGCAATGCTCGCGCTTCGTGCTGGGCAGCCACGTGCATCACGATCACCACGTCCGCTGGCAAAGCTTACAAGCGTTGGTATGTCTTACCCTGCCGGCAACGTTTCCTCCCGCGACACCGACGGACCCGTACCCATCGCAGCGCTCCAGGCCATTGGCCATCGCATGGGAACGCCGATTGCATATTGACGGACGGCCCCCGACCGCGGGGTTCATGTCAGCGCTACGGGGACTTAGCGCACCGCTGGAGGAAAACAACATGAAAACAATGGCATCCATCACCGCCCTGGCTGTTGCCATGGCATGCGGACTCGCCGGCTGTACGGCCGCCGGCAGCGGCACCGGGTCGGGATCCGGCTCCGTTTCCGGCTCGGGAGCCGTGACGCCGACAGACACGTCACGGACGGGCACCGGCACGGGAACCAGCACGAGCGGCAGCTCGTCGGGCACCTCGAGCGGATCCGCCACGGGTACGAGCGGCACCCGCTGAACGCCGCTGTCCATCCGCGACGACAAGTCGCTTCAAGCGGGCCCCATCGGCTGACGTCGGTGCGGCCCGCTTGGCTTTGAGCCGCCACCGCGTCCGACTCGATTCGAAGGAGCGTTGCCATGCCGACCGCCCACGTCGTCTCCGCCGATACCGTCCACCCCCGCGCCTTCGCATGGGCTGGCTATGCGCTGGGCTTCGCGATGAGCGGCTTCTTCGACGGCATCCTGCTGCATCAGGTCCTGCAGTGGCACCACCTGCTGTCCGGGATCGAACGCGGCGCGCTCGGCGACCTGCGCGTGCAGGTGATGGCCGACGGGCTGTTCCACGCGCTGATGTACGTGATCGCCGCGATCGGGCTGTGGCTGCTGTATCGAACGCGCGAGGCCTTCGCGATTCCCCATGCGCCTCGCCGCCTGCTGGCGGACTTCTGGATCGGCTTCGGCGTCTGGCACGTCGTCGACGCGGTGCTGTCGCACTGGATCACCGGCATCCACCGCATCCGCATGGACTCGCCCACTCCGCTGCTGTGGGATCTGATCTGGCTGTTCCTGTTCGGCGTGATCCCGGTGCTGGTCGGCATCCGCATGCGACGGACGGGGACCGCGGCGAGCCCCGGCGCCGGCCCGCGCGGCCCAGGCATCGCGGCCAGCTGGGTCGCCGCCATCCTGGTCGGCGGCGCGCTGCTCGGCGCCGCGCTGAACCTGTTCCCGGTACGCGCCGCGCCCAACGACAGCACCACCGTGGTGCTGCGTCCCGGCGCTGCCCCATCGCAATTGTTCGCCGCGCTCGAGGGCACCGATGCCCGCATCCTGTGGACCGACGCGCGCGGCGGCGTGTGGGTGCTGACCGGCGCCGAAGCGGTGGACCGCCTGCGTCTGTACCGGCATGGCGCCATGTACGTCAGCGGGACGATGGCGCCGGCGGGGTGTTCCGCGTGGGTTCGTTAGCGCGATCGCGTGTCCGCACACGGTCTCATCGACGTCGACAGTTCAGAAGCTATAGTCGCTTAAAACTTATAATCGACTTATAATGCAGGATCGGAACAATCGCGTGGATGAACGCGATCAACTGGACCTGCAAGGCGGCCAAACAGCTGCGCAAAATGGACAAGCTCCAGCAACGGGCCATTGTGGAAGCGGTCGGCGCACTGCATGCGATGCCCCAATGCCAGAACGTCAAAGCCCTGAACAACCATACCTACGGCTACCGATTGCGCGTGGGCAACCATCGCGTGCTGTTCGATTGGGATGGCCGCATCAGGATCGTCGAGATTCAAGAAGTGAGGAAGCGCGATGAACGCACCTACCAGCATCCAGGTCCTGCTGAACCCCGATGGCAAGCCGGCCTTTGTCGTCATCCCCTATCAGGACTACATCGCTCGCCACGCCGAGGAACGGAGTCTGATTCCGCATGCCGTGATTCAGCGCACGGTCGAGGGCGCAACGCCCGCGCGAGCCTGGCGCGAACATCTCGGACTGACCCAGGCCGACGTCGCGGCGCGTATCGGCATCTCCCAGTCGGCCTACGCGCAGCAGGAGCGCAGCGAGCGTCTACGCAAATCGACGCGAGAAAAGATTGCCGTGGCGCTGGGCATTCAGCCACAACAACTCGACTTTTGATCGCTGCACACCCGTGCCGGACCTCCTTCGAACCGCACCGCAACAACCCCACCGACGCGACTTTCCGCACGCCGCCCGCTCGCGGCTGTGCGGATTCCCATCCATGTCTGCCCCGATGCAGACATTGCCCCCGCGCAAAAGCGCTTGTGTTTCAGAGGCTTAGTCTCCGCCACCGACCGAGGCGTGCAGTGGCACGCCCATTGCAACGCTGGCGCCTCGCAAGCTGCCGCGACAGACGGCAGACGCGCTGACCGCTCCCGTGCGGAGCGTGGAAAAGGCAATGCCGGCGAGGCCGGCCAAACAGGAGACAACGATGCGGCAAACAGCAGCTCGGTGGAAGCGGCCGTCCTTGGGGACTGGCGCGATGGTGGCGGCATTGCTGGTCGCCGGATGCGGCGGCGGTGACGATGGGGGTGGCGGCAACCTGCAGCCGCAGAGCGCCGAGAACGCGCCCGGCCTGGGCCTGGGACATCGGGCGACGGTCGAGGCGACCGTGCTGTCCTCCGCGCCCGAACGCGTGACGGGCGGCGATGCGCTGATCCGCCTGAGCGCCAGCGAGCGCGCACCGGGCAAGAAATTCAAGGTCAGCCTCAACGGCGTCGATGTCAGCGACGCCTTCACGCCGACCGCCGACCGTGAGGCGCTCGGCATCGTCAGCGGGCTCAAGCTCGGCGAGAACACGCTCGAGGTCAAGCACGGCCCCGCGCGCACCACGGTGACGCTGACCAACTATCCGATCACCGGCCCGGTCTTCTCCGGCCCGCACGAGCATCCCTACATCTGCGCGACGCAGAACTTCACGCTGCCGGACGGCAGCAAGCTCGGCGCGCCGCTCGACGAGAACTGCTCGGTCGAACGCCGCGTGCACTACGTCTACCGCTCGACCGCCAACAGCTTCAAGCCGTTGCCGACGCCGGTCGCCGCCTATCCGGCGGATGTGGCCAGCACCACCAACAACGCCGGCGCGACCGTGCCCTACATCGTCCGCGTCGAGACCGGCACGATCAATCGCGCGATCTACCAGACCGCGATCCTGCACGACCCGTTGAAGGACGCCGAACCGACGCCGCTGGCGCCACCGTCCGGCTGGAACCGCAAGGTCATCTATCCGCTCGGCGGCGGCTGCCAGGGCGGCTGGTACATGCAGGGCACGCCGGTCGCGGTGCTGAACCACAACTACCTGCGCAAGGGCTACGCGGTGGCCAGCGCCTCGCTCAATACCTTCGGCAACAACTGCAACGACCTGCTGTCGTCCGAGACCATCGCGATGGTCAAGGAACGGCTGATCGAAAACTACGGCACGCCGTTCTTCACGATCGGCACCGGCGGCTCGGGCGGCGCCTACCAGAGCCACCAGACCGGCGACAACTATCCGGGCCTGTTCGACGGCATCATCGTGACCTCGGTGTTCCCGGACGTGACCTCGTCGACGATCTTCAAGCTGCACGATTCGCGGCTGCTGCACCTGTACTTCACGCAGACCGCGCCAGGGCAATACAGCGACGCCCAGCGCTCGGCGATCTCCGGCTACCTGAAGCCGGGCAACATCGCCGCGATGAGCAGCAGCGCGGGCCGTCTCGATCCGGTGGTGTCGTTCCCGGCAGGCTTCCCGGCCGACCAGAAATACCATCCGGTCAACAACCCGACCGGGGTGCGCGCCACCGTCTACGACCACACGGTCAACGTCTACGGCAAGGACGCGCGCGGCTTCGCCAAGCGGCCGATCGACAATGTCGGCGTGCAGTACGGCCTGAAGGCGCTGAACGACGGCATGATCACGCCGGACCAGTTCATCGACCTGAACGAGAAGATCGGCGGCGTCGACGTCGACTTCAAGAAGATCGCGCAGCGCACGGCCGGTGACCTCGACGCGATCGCACGCGCCTACCAGTCGGGCCGCATCACGTCGACCGGCGGAGGCCTGGCGACCACGCCGATCATCGATCAGCGCGACTACTACGACGACCGCGTCAACGGCGACATCCACAACAAGATCCACAGCTACTCGGTGCGCGCGCGGCTGATCGCGGCCAACGGGCATGCGGACAACCAGGTCATCGTCGGACCGGGCACCATCCGTGACGACAACTTCGACCAGATGGACCGCTGGCTGACGGCGATGCTGCGCGACACCGGCCCGGGCAGCAAGGCCGAGAAGGTGGTGCGCAACAAGCCGGCCGACCTGGTCGATGCGTGCTGGGACGCGGGCGGCAACAAGATCATCGAGCCGCAGACCGCGCACGGCCCGGGCCAGTGCAATACCTTGTATCCGGCCGGCACCACGCCGCGCATGGTCGCCGGCGGCCCGCTGGCCGACGATATCGTCAAGTGCCAGCTCAAGCCGGTCGATCCCGCGGACTACAAGGTGATGATGACGCCGGCGCAACTGGCGCGGCTGCAATCGATCTTCACGACCGGGGTCTGCGACTGGTCGCGGCCGGGCGTCGAGCAGCAGCCGTTGAAGGGGACGTGGCTGTCGTTCGGTCCGTCGCCGGTCAATCTGCTGTTCGATGTAACGCAGCCCTGATGGCGCTCGCGCCGATGCATCGATGACGATGCATCGGCCAACGATGCGCGCATCGGCCCGCGGACGGAGAGACCGGCTGCGGGCCTTTGCCTTCGGGCCTTGGCCTTCCGTTCACGCCTGTCCTGCACGCCTGCCTTGCACGCCGGTGCCGGCATTTCGCCGGGCCGGTGTTTACGCCGATTGACGCGTCAAGCCGCGGCTTTGCCTAATGGCCGGTCGTCGGCGCCGCGCTGTTGGCGCCCCTCCATTGGCACCGCCGCCGGTGCCGATTCTCGCGCACGATATGACCGACCCCTCCGCGACTTCCGCTGCGCCGCCGGCCACCGCACAAGCGATGCCGCCTTCGGCATGGCCGCGCGGACGGGCACGCCGCGCGGCCACGATCGCCGCCGTCTGCGCGGTGATGGCGGCCGGTGTCACGATCGCCTATCTGTGGGGCGAGCGCGTCGGCATCCGCGCGCAGCGCGATGGCACCGCGCACCGCATCGAGGCCTATATCGGCGGACTGCGCAGCGAGATGCGCCGCTACGAATATCTGCCCGCGGTGGTCGCGCTGAATCACGACGTGCAGCGCCTGCTGCGCGAACCCGATACACCGGGCCTGCCGATGGCGGCCAACCGCTTCCTGGCCGAGGTCAATGCCGCCGCCAAATCGACCGCGATCTACGTGATGGACGCCCACGGCCTGACGCTGGCCGCCAGCAACTGGAACGAGGCGGCCAGCTTCGTCGGCATCAACTTCTCGTACCGGCCGTATTTCCGCGACGCGATGCAGGGCAAGCCGGGCCGCTTCTATGGCATCGGCACCGTCAGCCGCGAGCCGGGCTACTACTTCTCGCAGCCGATCGTGCGCGAGGGCGCGCTGCTCGGCGTGGCCGCGGTCAAGGTCAATCTCGACAAGATCGACGAGCCCTGGCTCGCCAACGACGACCGCATCCTGGTGGTCGACGCCAACGGCATCGTGTTCCTGAGCTCGCAGCCCGACTGGCGCTTCAAGTCGCTGCGCGAACTGCCCAGCGAGACGCGCTGGCAGCTCGCCTCGACGCGGCAGTACTCGACCGTCGATTCGCTGGAGCCGATCGGCTTTCGCGAACAGCGCCGCTTCGCTCCCGACATCAGCGTGGTGCAGATGCCGGACGGCGACGAATTCCTCGCGCAGAGCCGCCGCATTCCCGATACCGACTGGCGGCTGATCGTGCTGTCGGACATGGAGCCGATCCGCACGCTGGCGCGCAACAGCGCGGTGATCGGCGCCTTCGCGCTGGGCTTTCTGCTGCTGCTGATCCTCTACGTGCTGCAGCGCCGCCGCGCGGCCGCGCAGAACCGTGCCGCCAAGGAGGCGCTGCAGCGCGCGCACGACGAGCTCGAACGCAAGGTCGCGATGCGCACGCAGGCGCTGTCCGGCTCGAACCTGAAGCTGCAGAAGGAGATCGCCGAGCGCAAGCGCGCCGAGCAGGTGCTGAAGGCGGCGATGGACGAGCTGGTGCAGGCCAGCAAGATGGCCGCGCTCGGGCAGATGTCGACCGGCATCACGCACGAGCTGAACCAGCCGCTGGCGGCGCTGCGCACGCTGTCGGCCAACACCATCGTGTTTTTTCGCCGCGGCCAGACCGAGGCGGTCGAGACCAACCTGAACGTGATCTGCCAGATGGTCGAGCGGATGGGCAAGATCACCGCGCAGCTGAAGAAATTCGCGCGCAAGACGCCGGTGCAGTCGGTGCCCACGCCGGTCGGCACGGTGATCGCCGACGCGCTGTTCCTGCTCGATTCGCGCATTCGCGCCGAGGGCGCGGAGCTGGTGGTGTCGGTGCCCGAGCCGTCGCCGCTGGCGCTGTGCGAGGGCAATCGGCTCGAGCAGGTGCTGGTCAATCTGCTGTCGAACGCGCTCGATGCGATGAAGGACGCCAACGCGGACGCCGCTGAGGACCCGGCCGCGCGCGTGCTGGAAATCCGCACGCACGCCGACCCGCAGTGGGTCACGATCGAGGTGGCCGACCGCGGCTGCGGCATCGACGACGACGTGATGCCGCGGCTGTTCGAACCGTTCTTCACCACCAAGGAGCAAGGCGTGGGGCTCGGCCTCGGGCTGGCCATCTCGGCCGGCATCGTGCGCGAGTTCGGCGGCACGCTGCGCGCGGAGAATCGCCGTGCCTTCGAGGTATCCAGCCACGTGTCCACCGACGTGTCCGGCAACGTGCCCGGCCACGCGGCGGATCACAACGACATCGCCGGCGCCCGCTTCATCATCCAGCTGCCCGCCGCACAGGAGACCCATGCCGATGCGAACTGACCTGTCGGTCCTCTACGTCGAAGACGATGCCGCGGTGCGGCTGGGCAGCACGCAGTCGCTGCAGATCGCCGGGCTGTCGGTGGAGGCGTTCGGCTCGGCCGAACAGGTGCTGCATCGCCTCACGCCCGGCTTTGCCGGCGTGCTGGTCACCGATGTGCGCCTGCCCGGCATCAACGGCCTCGCGCTGCTCGACAGGGCGCTGGAGATCGATGCCGCGCTGCCGGTGATTCTGGTCACCGGCCACGGCGATATCTCGATGGCAGTGCAGGCGATGCGCCGCGGCGCCTACGATTTCGTCGAGAAGCCGTACTCGCCCGGCGAGCTGACCGAGGTGGTGCAACGCGCGATGGAAAAGCGCGCGCTGACGCTCGAGGTCGAGGCGCTGCGCCGGCAGCTGGCCGACACGCAGGCGATCGAGGCCAAGGTGATCGGCCGCTCGGCGGCGGTCGAACGGCTGCGCAAGCTGATCCTCGACCTGGCCTGCACCGATGCCGACGTGCTGATCCTCGGCGAGACCGGCACCGGCAAGGAACTGGTGGCGCGCTGCCTGCATGAATACGGTCCGCGCCGGCAGGGCAACTTCGCCGCGCTCAATTGCGGCGGCGTGCCCGAGTCCCTGTTCGAGAGCGAAGTGTTCGGCCACGAGTCCGGCGCGTTCACCGGCGCCGCGCGGCGGCGTGTCGGCAAGATCGAATACGCGCAGCGCGGCTCGCTGTTTCTCGACGAGATCGAGACCATGCCGATGTCGCTGCAGATCAAGCTGCTGCGCACGCTGCAGGAGCGGCAGTTCGAACGGCTGGGCTCGAACACGCTGCTGCCGATGGATTGCCGCGTGATCGCGGCCACCAAGGTCGATCTGCTGGCGCTGTCGGCGGAGCAGCGCTTCCGCGCCGATCTGTACTATCGCCTCAACGTCGCGGTGATCGACATCCCGCCGCTGCGCGAGCGGCGCGAGGACATTCCGCTGCTGTTCTCGCACTTCCTGCTGCAGGCCGCGCTGCGCTACGAGCGGCCGGTGCCGGAGGTATCGCCGCAACATATGCGCGAGCTGATGATGCATCCGTGGCCGGGCAATGTGCGCGAGCTGCGCAATGCCGCCGACCGCTTCGTGCTGGGACTGCAGGGCGGCAACACGGGCCTGCTCGCCACGGGCAATCATGGCAGCGGCAACGGCACCGGCAATGGCGGCGCCAGCGAGGCGCGTTCGCTCGACGAGCAGGTCGCGGTGTTCGAACGGCATCTGATCGAGGAAGCGCTGCGTGCCGCGTCGGGACGCATGTCGGCGGCGAGCGATCTGCTGCGCGTGCCGAAGAAAACGCTGTACGACAAGATCAAGCGGCTCGGCGTCAATCTTGAGGCATTCCGCTCGACAGCGGGCACCGACTGAGAAGCCGCATCGCCGGTACGCGCCGATGCTGTTCACAGCGGGGCCGTCCACCTTGCCTTCGTCCACATTGCCTTCGTCCACATTGCCTTCGTCCACATTGGCTTCGTCCACATTGGCTTCGTCCACATCGGACCTGTCCACATTGCGCATGTCCACATCGAGCACATCCACTTTCCGCCTCGCCTGTCGCCAGTTCGACCGAGTCTTGCTAGACTGCGTGCGCGCATGGGTCGCGGGGATGGAAGGCTGAAAACCATGCGCACTTCGGTGCCGGGCCTGGCTGTCTGCCGGCGCCGTCGCAGCGGTAACACGACGTGAAAAAAAGACAGGACTGCCAGGCGGCGTCTTTGTCGCGACAGCGGCAAAGACGCCGGTTCTGACGGCGCTGTCCACATTCGAGCGGGCCGCATTTCGCAGCATTCTTCCTTCCCGCGCAGCGCCGAGCGCCTACACTGTAGTGACCGTTTTTTTGCGCTCCCATCATCGCTGCACCATGGCCCATATCACCTTCGCGCCGGCGATCCAGCGCCATGTCCCCACGCCGGACCGTCACCTGTCCGCCGCCTCGGTGCGCGCCGCGCTCGACGCGGTGTTCGCCGAGCAGCCCGAGTTGCGCGGCTACATCCTCGACGACCAGAACCAGTTGCGCCGCCATGTGACCGTCTTCATCGACGGCACCATGATCCGCGACCGGCAACGGCTCAGCGATGCATTGCGCGGAGACAGCAAGGTGTACGTGGTGCAGGCGCTGTCCGGTGGATAGCAGCCGGGGCGCAGGCACAAGGCCCGAGGCGAGTCGACATTTCGCGCATCGGCACGTCACGCATCAATCCATCACGCATCGACGCTTCACACCGCGAGCTTCAAGCTCCGGCAGCCAACGCGCCGACGGCCACGCGACCGGCGGCCGATACCAGGAGACCTGAACGATGAACGACCGACTCCTCGTGGCCACGCGCAAGGGCCTGTTCGAAATCGAACGCCAGCCCGATGGACGGTGGCAGCAAACCCAGGTGCATTTTCTCGGCGAGCCGGTCAGCATGGTGCTGTCCGACCCGCGTGACGGCACGCTCTATGCCGCATTGAATCTGGGCCACTTCGGCGTCAAGCTGTGGCGCCGCGCGCGCGGCCAGAACGAGTGGACCGCCTGCGCGGTGCCGGTCTATCCGCCGCAGCCGGAAGAGCAGGCCGCGGCCGCCAACGCCCCCACGGACCCGGACGCGCCCAAGCCCGCGCCCTGGTCCCTGCAGCAGTTGTGGGTGCTCGAGGCGGGCGGCGCCGACGAGCCCGGCGTGCTCTGGGCCGGCACCATTCCGGGCGGCCTGTTCCGCTCCGGCGATGGCGGCGCAAGCTGGGCGCTGAACCGGCCGCTGTGGGACCGGCCCGAGCGCGCCGAATGGTTCGGCGGCGGCTACGACTATCCCGGCATCCATTCGATCTGCGTCGATCCGCGCGACAGCCGCCATGTGTCGGTCGCGATCTCGTGCGGCGGGGTCTGGCAGACCCGCAACGGGGGCGACAGTTGGGAGGCCACCACGCGCGGCATGAAGGCGGGCTATATGCCGCCCGAGCGCAGCGAGGACCCCAACATCCAGGACCCGCACTACATGGTGCAATGCCCGGCCCGGCCCGATGCGCTGTGGGTGCAGCATCACGACGGCATCTTCCGCTCCGAGGATGGCGGCGCCAGCTGGCGGCGCATCGAAGGCGGGCCGTCGAAGTTCGGCTTTGCCGTCGCGGTGCATCCGCGCGATCCCGAGACCGCGTGGTTCGCGCCGGCGACCAAGGACGAATGCCGCGTGCCGGTCGACGGCAGGCTGGTGGTGTCCCGCACGCGCGACGGCGGCCGCAGCTTCGAGGTCTTCGACGAAGGCCTGCCGACGCCGCCGGCCTACGACCTCATCTATCGCCACGGCCTGGCGGTCGACGACAGCGGCGATCGGCTGGCGATGGGCTCGACCACCGGCGGCCTGTGGGTCTCGGAGAACGGCGGCGAACGGTGGGCGTGCGTGTCGGCGCATCTGCCGCCGGTCTATTGCGTGCGCTTCGGCTAGCGCGCACGCCCGGCGCACACGCAGGCCGCACACGCGGCGCACCGCGCAGGACGGAGGGTGCGCCGCGCATTCGATACCGCGGGTCAGGACACAACTGCGCCGGCGCGCATTGACGGCGGGCGGGGCGGACGGAACACTGCGCGCTCCGCGCAGGACCGCACCGTGCCGCGCGCGGATCCGTGTCCACCTTCGCTCCGCGTTCGATGTCCACCCGCCGTCCTTGCGCCATGTCCGCGGCAGATGCCGCCTCCGTCGATGCACGGGCCGATGCACCCGTTAATGCACCCGTTAATGCACCAGTTGATGCACCGGTGGATGCACGGGTTGATGCACCGGTGGATGCACGGGTTGATGCACCGGTTGAGGCGACCGTCCCGCTGGCGCGCAGGCTGGTCGCCGAGGGCATCGGCACGGCGCTGCTGATCGCGGTGGTGATCGGCTCCGGGCTGCGCGCCGAGCGGCTCGCGGCGGGCAATGTCGCGCTGGCGCTGCTGGTCAATTCGCTGGCCAGCGGCGCGGGCCTGGCCGCGCTGCTGCTGGCCTTCGGCGGCATGTCGGGCGGCCATCTGAATCCGGCGGTCACGCTGTCGGCCTGGCTGCGCGGCATGCTGCCGGCGCGCGAGGCGTTGCGCTATGTCGCCGTGCAGCTGGTGGGGGCGATCGCCGGCGTGGTGGCGGTCCATCTGATGTTCGGCGAGCCGCTGCTGGCTTGGTCGGAGCAGGCGCGCACCGGCGCGCCGCTGTGGTGGAGCGAATTCCTGGCGACCTTCGGCCTGATCGGCGTGGCGATGGGCACCGCCCACGCCCGGCCCGCGCTGCTGCCGTTCGCGGTCGCCGGCTATATCGCCGCGGGCTACTGGTTCACCGCCTCGACCTCGTTCGCCAATCCGGCGCTGACGCTGGCGTGCGCGCTGACCGCGACCTTCACCGGTATCCGCGCGATCGATGTGCCGGGCTTCGTGCTGGCGCAATGCGCCGGTGCGCTGACGGCGACGCTGGTGTTCCATTGGCTGCTGCGGCCCGCACCGCGCCGCAGTGCGACCCGAACCGGGGCCGGTTGCGCCGCCGCTAGTGCCGCCGCGAGTGCCGCTGATCGCGCGGAGATCAGTCCGGTCCGCGGTCCCGTCCGCCGCCCCGTCAGCGGCGCCGTCGACGGCCGCATCGGCAGCCCCGCCAGCAGCGCCGCCCCTACCAGCGCCGATTGAGCTGGATCCCGAAGATCGACCCCGAGGCCTGCGAGGCCCAGGCGTCGGCCGGCGCCGCGAAACTGATGCCGTCGACGTCGTTGGCGCGGCTGTAGGTGTAGAAGGCGCGCAGATTGGCGTTGCCGGCGGCCTTGCCCAGCGTCAGCGTCGGCGCCACCGTCAGCGCGGTGCGCTGGCCGCTGACGCCGAAGCCCGACGAGATCTGGTCGTGCGCGACCTCGAAGCTCAGGCGGAAGCGCTCGGTCGGCGCGTAGGCCGGGCGCACGCGCGTGGTCATCCATTGCAGCGTGCCCAGCGCCGAGCGGTCGTATTGCAGGCTCGATTCGACCGAGCCGATCAGGCCCGAGCGGCCCTTCCATTCCATCGATTCGGCGACCCGCACGCGCGACAGCGTGTCGCCCATGCCCGAGTAGCCGGTCATCGCGGTACGGCTGCCAGTGCCGTATTGCAGGCCGAAGCGGTTGGTGCCGGCGAGCACGCCTTTCTGCTCGTGCATCGCCGACGCCCACCAGGCATTGCCGGCGGCGTCGGCCAGCGCGTCGGCCTCGACGCGCGTGAAGCCCAGCTGCAGCGTGCCCTTGTCGTTCACGCCGATCGGTGAGGTGCGCACCGAGTGATAGCTGGGCAGATGCTGCCCGTTGGTGTCGTTGCGGGCGGTGTACTGGTAGCTCAGGCCGACACCGGCGAGCTTGGCGTCGTCGACGCCGAAACGCAGCGCGCTGGAGGTCGGCGGCAGCAGGCCCGACGACATCAGGAACGGCGAGGTATCGCGCCGCCCGGCCCACATGGTGGCGCCGTCGAGCGCGGCGATGCCCTTGACCGCGGTATAGAACTGCGGGATCAGCTGATAGGGATCGACCGGGGCGGGGCGCCCGTCGATGGTGGTGGTGTTGGTGCCGCGCGCCTGCGCGACCACCTCGATCGCAGCGCCGCCGTCCAGCGTATACAGCTGCTCGCGCAGCTTGACCTCGCCGCTGCTCTGGCAGGCCACGCCAAGGCCGATGCCAGTCGACAGGCTGCCGCCCGGGCAGGCCCGCATCGCATGGGTGTTGTCCTCGTAGGCCGCGCGTCCGCTGTACGACAGGCTCCAGACGGTCTCCTCGGCCGGCTCGGTGCTCGGCAGGTTGGAGGCGAACACCGGCGGCGCATCGCTCGGCGTCGCATCGCCGCCCGCCGAAGCCATGGCCTCGGGCATGAACTCGCCCAGCCGGTTGGGAAACAGCACCACCGGCGGCGGCGCGGGGGGCAGTGGCTCCGGCGGGCCCACCACGCCGGGGTCGAGCTCGGCCAGCGCGGTCTGTTCGGGGGTATCGGCGGGCGGCAGGTTCAGCTTTTCGGTGGCGGCGTCGGCCGGGGCGGTCGCCTGCGCTTCCCGCTGAAGCAGGCCCGCCAGCGGGTCCGCTTCAGCCGGCGGCTGCCCGGGTGCGGGGCTTGCCGCCTGCGCCGCAGCGGCCGGCTGGTTGTCCGTTTTGGTCTGCGTTTGATTCTGCGATGAGTGCTGCGTCTGGTTCCGCGCTGGATGCTGCGCCGGATTCGATGGCCAGCTCGACAGCTGCGCCACCGCGGGCACCGGGGCGGTGGGCGCAAACACCGGCGGCGCGATCGGCTCCGGCGCCGGCGGCGTCTGCGCGCAGGCGGCGATACCCCAGGCCGCCAGGCCGGCCAGATACAGCCAGCGCGGACGCGGCAGTACGGGCGATCGGACTGACGAACGGCGGGTGGACCGGTTCAGCGAACGACGGCGAGAGGAAGACGACGCGGACAACGGCATGCGGTGACAACAGGACAGCGGCAAAAGTGCAACGGTGAGGTGCAGCGGCAACGTACAACGGCAGGCTACGGGCTTCGGCCGTGCCGGACCGACGGTTTTATCAGCCGGCCTGATTGGACAGCAAGAGAGGTTACAAAATCCATCGGCCGTGCACTCCAGGTAACGAAAGCGTACGGTCGGCCACGGAGGCAAACACGGCGGACCGGCGCGGATCGGTCGTGGAGGGGCAGGGAATCAGCCGCGAATCGCGGCCCGCCAGGGCGCGTCATACCGCACTTTCCTAGCGAAAACCCGGACACTGGCGCGGCCCCGTGGCGAATTGGGCACCGCTATAATCGATCAGCCTGCTGGAACGGGTATGAGCGGGCAACCAAGGGGTGAATCCGGGCCTGTTATCGGCGCAAGCTGCCACGTCGGCGGGTGCGCCGGTAACAGGCCCGTTGTTGCGCGCTGTCGTACCACGGCTTGCCGCGCGTCCCCGGCCAGCGCTGGAGTCGACGCACTCTCTCGCCTTCGGCCGGATCAAAATTCGAAAACGAGGAGAGTAGTCGATGGAACGTCGTTCCTTTCTGTTGAAAGCGTCGGCCGTGGCCGCCACCGGTGCCCTGGCCGCCTGCGGCAAGCAAGAGCAGGCCGCCGCCCCGGCCCCGGCCAGCGCGCCCGGAACGCCCGCCGCGCCTGCCGTGGTCGGCAGCAATCCGGCCGTCGAATGGCGCCTGGCGTCGAGCTTTCCGAAATCGCTCGACACCATCTACGGCGGCGCCGAGACGCTGTCCAACCGGGTCAAGGAACTGACCGACGGCAAGTTCAACATCAAGGTGTTCGCCGCCGGCGAAATCGTGCCGGGCCTGCAGGTGCTGGACGCCGTGCAGAACAACACCGTGCAGATCGGCCACACCGCCGGCTACTACTACTTCGGCAAGAACCCGACGCTGTGCTTCGACACCACCATCCCGTTCGGCCTGACCGCGCGCCAGCAGACCGCGTGGATGGTGCAGGGCAACGGCATGAAGCTGATGCGCGAGTTCTTCAAGGAATACAACGTCGTCAACTTCCTGGGCGGCAACACCAACGCGCAGATGGGCGGCTGGTTCCGCAAGGAGATCCGCACCGTCGCCGACCTGCAGGGCCTGAAGTACCGCGTCGCCGGTTTCGCCGGCGTGGTGCTGTCGCGCCTGGGCGTGGTGCCGCAGCAGATCGCCGGGGGCGACATCTATCCGGCGCTGGAGAAGGGCACCATCGATGCCGCCGAATGGGTCGGCCCGTATGACGACGAGAAGCTGGGCTTCTTCAAGGTCGCGCCGTTCTACTACTACCCGGGCTGGTGGGAAGGCAGTGCGCAGCTGTCGTTCTACGCCTCGGCCAGCGAATTCGAGAAGCTGCCGGCGCTGTACAAGCGCGCGCTGGAGACCGCGACCTTCGAAGCGCACACCACGATGATGGCCAAGTACGACACCGTCAACCCGCAAGCGCTGGCGCGCCTGCTGGAGAACGGCGTCAAGCTGCGCCCGTTCTCGCGCGAGATCATGGAGGCGTGCTTCAAGGCGACCCAGGACGCCTACGCCGAGGAGAACGCCAAGAACCCGTCGTTCAAGAAGATCTACGACGACTGGCGCGTGTTCCGCAACAACCAGGCCGCGTGGTTCAACGTCGCCGAGCAGGGCTTCGCGCAGTTCAGCTTCGCCCGCAAGCTGTAATCGGCGTTCCGCTGTCTTCCTTGCGGGCGGCTTCACGCCGCCTGCAAGGCTCGGTCCGCACCGGTAGAATCCCCTGCTTCTGAGAGGATTCTCCGATGCAGACCGGCATACTCTACGCCCTGCTGGCGTACATCATCTGGGGCCTGCTGCCCCTGTACATCAAATCCCTCCACGGCATCGCGCCCCTCGAGATCCTGCTGCACCGGATGGTGTGGTCGCTCGTGCTGCTCGGCGCCATCCTGGCGATCCGCCGGCAGTGGAACTGGCTGCGCGCGGTCTGGTCCGATCGCCGCCTGCTGCTCGGCTTCGTCGCCAGCGCCACGCTGCTGTGCGGCAACTGGTTCCTCTATATCTGGGCGGTGTCCAACGACCGCGTGGTCGACGCGAGCCTGGGCTACTTCATCAATCCGCTGTTCAGCGTGCTGCTCGGCGTGGTGTTCCTGCGCGAGCGGCTGCGGCCGGCGCAATGGGTTTCGATCGCGCTGGCGGCCGCCGGCGTGGTGTGGCTGACCTTCGCCGCCGGGCAGCTGCCGTGGATCGCGCTGGCGCTGGCCGGCACCTTCGGCGGCTATGGCCTGCTGCGCAAGACCGCGGCACTGGGCGCGCTGGAGGGGCTGTCGCTGGAGACGCTGCTGCTGTTCCCGTTCGCCGCCGGCGCGCTGGCGTGGATGTTCGCCACCGGTCAGGCGGGCTTTGCCCATGCGAGCCTGGGCGTGCAGCTGCTCGTCGCGATGGCGGGACCGGTCACCGCGGTGCCGCTGCTGTTCTTCGCCGCGGCCGCGCGGCGCATCCCGCTGTCGCTGCTGGGCCTGCTGCAGTACACCGGCCCGACGCTACAGCTGCTGCTGGGCGTCTGGCTGTATCACGAGCCGTTCCCGGCCGACAAGCAGCTGGGCTACGCGATGATCTGGGTATCGCTGGCGCTCTATGCGCTGGAGGGTTTCTGGATGTCGCGGCGCCGTTCGCCCGCGGTGGCGGTGGAGTGATCCATCGGCGGTATCGATGAACCGCCTTGTCGACGAAGCTCGATCATTCCTCGGCATCATGATTTTGCCTATCGAGCGGGTGGCCGCGACGATCGCCATGCCGGCACTTCGAACGAATCGATGCGTTTTCATCGATGCGACGGATGTGGCCGGCGCCTGCTCGGCAGCGTTTGATTATTGCCACGAATAGTCGAACGCCCAATGACCAGCACGCCGGTCCCGCCGCTGCGCAAGATCATCCATTGCGACTGCGACGCCTTCTATGCCTCGGTCGAGATGCGCGACGACCCCTCGCTGCGCGGCCGGCCGATGGCAGTCGGCGGCTCGCCGGACCGGCGCGGCGTGATCGCGACCTGCAACTACGAGGCGCGCGCCTATGGCGTGCGCTCGGCGATGTCGTCGGCGCAGGCGGTCAAGCGCTGTCCCGAGCTGCTGATCCTGCGGCCGGCGATGGACAAGTACAAGGAAGCGTCGCGCCGGATCTTCGGCATCTACCGCGAATACACCGAACTGGTCGAGCCGCTGTCGCTGGACGAGGCCTATCTGGACGTCAGCGCGTGCCGCCAGCACCAGGGCAGCGCCACGCGCATTGCCGAGGAGATCCGCCGGCGCGTGCGCGAGGAGGTCGGCGTCACGGTCTCGGCCGGCGTCGGCCCGAGCAAGTTCATCGCCAAGATCGCCAGCGACTGGAACAAGCCCGATGGCCTGTTCGTGGTGCGGCCCGAAGCGGTCGACGCCTTCGTCGCCGCCTTGCCGGTCGAGCGCATCCATGGCGTCGGGCGGGTTACCGCGGCCAAGCTCAACCGCCTCGGCGTCAAGACGTGCGCCGATCTGCGGGCCTGGACGCCGGACCTGTTTCATCGGCACTTCGGCAGTTTCGGCGGCCGGCTCTACAACCTGTGCCGCGGCATCGACGAGCGGCGCGTGTCGCCCGAGCGCGAGCGCAAGTCGATCAGCGTCGAGGAGACCTATGCCGACGACCTGCCCGACCTGCCGGCGTGCCTGGCCGAGCTCGACCCGCTGATCGCGCAGCTGGAGGCCCGCATCGCGCGGGCCGGCGCCCAGCACGTGATCCACAAGCTCACGGTCAAGCTGCGTTTCTCGGATTTTCGCCAGACCACGGTCGAATGCCGCGGGCAGATGCCGGACCGCGCCGTCTACGCGCGGTTGCTGGCCGAGGGCCATGCGCGGAGGCGGCTGCCGGTACGGCTGCTGGGCGTCGGCGTGGCGACCAGCGATCCTGACACCGCGCAGCTGGACCTGTTCCGCGATCTGGCCGATGTCGATGCGGATGTCGATGGGGATGTCGATTCAGAGATCGACGACAACGACGGTGAGGGCGAGAACGGGGGTGAGGGCGGCGGCCGCGATGGAGACGGAGACAGAGGCGGCGACTGGCACGAACGCCGCTGACGCCTGGCATCCGAGGCCCGCCGCCTCCGTCCCGGCTTACGGCAACTGGTTGCGCATCAGCACCAGCCAGGGCGCGTGCGAATTCGTGAAGCCATCCACCATTCCCGAATCGCCCAGCTCGATCAGTTCCATCGACACCGACTGCTGCAGATTGCCGCCGATGGTCTTGACCACGCGGGCGGTGGCATCGATCTCGACCACGATATCGCAGTGCATCGGCGTGGTGCCGAAGCCGATTTCGTCGACGCCGCTCAGGTATTTGTCGCGGCCGCGGCCGGCGCACAGGATGTCCCCCGGGCGCGGCATGGCCGGCAGCGGCTCGAGGCGGAAGGCCGGCGCAGGCAGGATGCCGTCGCGCGCGTCCACCACATACATCGAATGCGATTGCCCGGTCAGGAACTGGCGCTCGTTCAGCCCGGCCTGGCGCAGCACCCACGAAATGAACACCGCGGACCAGGCCCATCGTCCCTCGGTGATCTGCTGGCAATCGACCTCCTTGCCGACGATCGCCCAATAACGCTGCGCCAGCGCGCAGCCCTGCGGGGTCGCTTCCATGCCGGTGCCGTCCGGAAAGCCGGCGCAGCCGGGCGCGGCGGTGGTGCCGAAGCTCTCGTCGGTATCGGCCGACGAGGCGTTCAGCGAGCCGTTCTGCAGGAGCTCCTCGATGCCGTCAGGCAGCGCCGGCGGCGGCGGTGGCAGCGGACTGCTGACCACGCAGGCGGTGTCGTCGCGCCCGATGCGTATGGTCTGGCCACCCCAGCGCTGCCATTCCTGCAGCGCGATCTGCACGATGCGCTGGCGCGGCGTGGCGCCCGGCATCGGTGCCGGCGCCTGTACCTGGGCCTGCGGCAACGGCATCGCCTGCGGCCGCGCGGTCGGCGGCGGCGAGGGCGGCTGGGAAGGGGGCGTCGCGCACGCGGTCAGCAGGCAGGCGGCAACCGTGCCGGCAAGCACGGAAAAACGGGTACGCAGCACGGTCAACGCACGTCCCGCCAAACCCGCGGAGCGCTGTGGAAAATCATGTGAGAAACGATGTGAATAACGCTGTGGAAATCCGGGTGGCAAGGCGCGCATCGGCATGACCTGAAAACGGCGGGCTACGACGAGTAATTGGCGCGCAATGGCGCTGCAAGGCCCGTGGAATGCGGGAAAAACACGGGAAAGAACGCGGAACCGGCACGCCGCGGCAGGCTTCGCGGCACCGCATCGGGCGCCGCACGGCCCAGGGGCCGATGCCGGTGGAAAAACGGGGAAAAGCCTTGCGGCTACGTTGTGGATAACATTTCCCGCCCAGTGCCCCACGCTCGCCTTGCGGCGACGGGCGGCGGCACGGCGGGACCATGCAGAACCGGGCTTGTCGGTACCGCCTGACAGCTTACTGATTGACGGCGTCCTTGAACTTCTGGCCGGCCTTGAACTTGACCGTCTTCGCGGCTTCGACCTTGATCTCTTCGCCGGTACGCGGGTTGCGGGCCATGCGTTCGCCACGCTCGCCCTGGCTGAACGTACCAAAGCCGATCAGGCTCAGGGTGTCGCCCTTGGCAACGGCGTCCATGATGGCGTTCAGGGTCACGTTCAGTGCCTGCTCGGCCTTGGCCTTGGTCAGACCATCCACACCCGCGGCGATCGCGTCGATCAGTTCGGTTTTCGTCATGCTTCACTCCGTATCGAGTTGAAAAAACACATTGCCTTCCCGCCCGCCCGGTGTGCCGGACGTGGCCCCGGAAAAGGCGCTGCGGGCCACATCATACCGTGTCACGCCGGCCGGTCCCCGCGCGACATTGTTACAGCAACCCTTGGCTGGACAAGGCCTGCCGGGGTGGGAGGGGGGATCGCGACGGTTTACGGGCGGCACAAGCCGCCCTATGCGCTGCCGTATACGCTGTCGTCCATGGGGCCGTATACGCCCCGTGGCGGCCTCGGCTTGCCCCGGACGTGCCATGTGCCGTCCAGGGCGTTAACCGGCCTCTGAAGGCCTCTGAGGGGCTCCGAAGCCTTCCGGTCGCGTCCCGGCCGCTGCCGGCTTGGGTATACGCCGGTTTGTCGACGTTCGGCTGCCAAGGTTCAGGCGTATACCGCTGTCCGAACGATGGGCTTGCCCAGGGTATACGCGTCGAGCGGGTAACCGCGTCCGACGTATACCCGTCGATGGAGGTAAACGCAGCCCGCGGGGTTTACCTCGTTTTCCCCGTTTCGCTTCGCAGCCGACAGGGGGACGTAGTCCCTTTGGTTTAGATAGTTCTTTTGATGTATACGGATAGTAGTAGTAGGTAAACCCGCCCCCTTTCTGTGGACAAGTCGGTATACGTCAGTCGAATCAACGGTTTACCGAATGCAGAACCATCGGGACGAAATCCCGGGGCAGGTGGATGACTCAGCCGTTCGGTGGAGGACCCCGCCGACAAGGCTAGGACTTATGCCCGAGGCATCCCCATGCCAGCCCCAGGCGGCCCACATCAAACCCGCGTGCTTATCCACAGAAGAAGGCCGGGTTGTCCACAGAGCGGACCCGCATCGCGACCCCTGCCGACCGGTATACGCCGGGCGGACGGCGTGTCTGATGGACCGCTTCTTGCACGTTCTTGCGTTAACCGATCGCCGGCCCTTGCGAAACGAGGCGTCAGGCCGGCGTGAGGCGGAAGTCAGACGTGGTCACGCGGAAAGCGAGGTATACGCCCAGCCACGCACCGTCACGCGGCGCGGGTATCATCCCGCATCGCCCGGATGGCAGGCGCCGGCATCGGGCACACGACCAGCAGACAGACCAGACGACGGTAAACAGACGGTAAACAGGACGGATATGGCCGAACAGTCGAAGCGCAAGCAGGACAGCAAGGGAGAAAAGAGCGACAAGGCGGGCAAGGCCGCGAAGGCGCAAGAGCTGGAAAAGGTCGAAAAGGCGGGGAAAGCGGCAAAAGCGGCAAAAGAGAAGAAGCCCAGGACCGCCAAGGACCGCATCGAGGTCCGCCAGTCCGGCGTGCACGGCAAGGGCGTCTATGCGATCGCGCCGATCGCCGCGGGCGAACGGATCATCGAATACAAGGGCGAGCGCATCTCGTGGGAGACCGCGCTGGATCGCCATCCGCACGATCCGACCGACCCCAACCACACCTTCTATTTCAGCCTCGAGGGCGGCGACGTGCTCGACGCCAAGTTCGGCGGCAACCGCTCGCGCTGGATCAACCATGCCTGCGAGCCGAACTGCGAGGCGCGCGAGAAGAAGGGCCGGGTGTTCATCCACGCGCTGCGCGATATCGAGGCCGGCGAGGAACTGTTCTACGACTACGGGCTGGTGATCGACGCCCGCTATACGAAGAAGCTGAAGAAGGAGTTCGAGTGCCGCTGCGGCAGCCCGAACTGCCGCGGCACCATGCTGGCGCCCAAGGGCAAGCGCTGAAGCCCTGCCGCCGGGGCGCGGTCCAGGGCTAGCCCGCGCCCGGCGCCTCGCACGGAATCCGGATCACGAAGCGCATGGTCGCGCGCGCCTGGCCATCGGCGCGCTGCGAGTCGCCTTGTGATTCGCCTTGTGATTCGCCTTGTGATTCTCGCTGCGATTCCCGCTGCGATTCGCGCCGTGATTCCACCTCGGGCACGTCCTCGATGCTGATGCTGCCGTGATGCAGGCTGATGATCTCGTGGACGATCGCCAGTCCCAGCCCGGCGCCGCCCGGGGTGGCTTCGGGACTGCGCCCGGGCACATGGTCGCCACGGAAGAAGCGCTTGAACACCTCCTCGCGCCGCGCCGGCGCAATGCCGGGCCCGTTGTCCTCGATCATCACCACCGCCATGCCGCGATGGCCGATCGCCTCGCCGCCGGCGCGCACGGTGATGCGGCCGCCGGCGGGCACATACTTGACCGCGTTGTCGATCAGATTGTTCAGCGCCTCGCGCAGCAGCAGCCGGTTGCCGCGCACCATCGAGGGCGCGGCGCCGGTGAAGGTCGGCCCCGGCAGCGTCTCGAAACCCAGGTCGATATGGCGCGCCAGCGCCTGCGGCACCCATTCGGCGCCGGTCTCGAAGGCCAGCGTCGCCAGGTCGAAATGCTCGATCGGACCGAGGCGCTCCAGCGACAGGCCGGGCTCGGCGCGCGCCAGCGACAGCAGCTGGTTCGACAGCCGCACCGCGCGGTCCGCCGCCGATTGCAGCTCGCGCAGCGCGTGGCGCGTGACCTCCGGGTTCTCCGCCTCGACCGCGCGGTCGGCATGCAGCTTGACCGCGGTCAGCGGCGTGCGCAACTGGTGGGCGGCATCGGCGATGAACTTGCGCTGGGCGTCGAGGGCGTCGCGCAGCCGCGCCAGCAGCGCGTTCAGCGCGCGGATCAGCGGCTCGACCTCGGCCGGCACCTGGGTCTCGTCGAGCGAGGCCAGCGAGCGTGCGGTCTGCCGGTTCAGCTTGTCGGTCAGGATCTGCAGCGGCACCAGCTCTTCCTTCAGCACGTGCGACAGGATCAGGCTGCCGACCAGCAGCAGCAGGATCAGCGGCACCGACACCGACAGCAGGATTTCGTTGGCGGCCGTCTCGCGCCGGTCCAGCAGCTCGGCCACCTCGACGACGATGGGGCCGCGTGACGGCGAACCGGCGGCCTGCGGCGCGCTGGCCGAGCCCGCGGCGTCGTTCGGCACGCTGTCGGTTACGTTGTCCGCCACGCCGCCCGCCATGTCGGCGGTGGTATCGATGTCGCCATCGGCGGGGGTCGTCTGCACCGGATCCAGATGCACCGGCAGCCGCACCGCCCGTACCTGCCGTCCGCTGAACCAGGCGTAGAACAGCCGCGCGTCGTGCAGCGTGGTCTGGCCGGTGCCGTAGCCCAGCCAGGTATCCATGCCGCCGATCAGCCCGTCGGGCCCGTGGATGCGCCAGTAGATGCGGTCGCTGCCCTCGGCCTCGACCAAGGTCTGCGCGATCGCGGGGATGTCGTGTTCGAGCCGGGGACCGGCGATGCGGATCTGCTGGGCGATATTGTTGGCGACGCCGTACAGCGCGCGGTCGAACACCTGCGTGGTGTAGTGCGCCGCGAGCCAGTAGGACAGCGAGCCGCTGGCGAGCACCAGCGCGAACAGCGGCGTGGCCAGCGCCCGCAGCAGATGGACGCGCAGGCTCTGGGTCGAGGCCAGGCGTACCTGCTGGGCGCCGCCGTTTGAACGGGAACCGCCAGCCCCGCCAGAACCGCCGGCCCCTCCGTTGCCGTTGGTCCCCCCGGTACCGCCCTGGCCGCCGGATGGACCTTCGCCGCGCGCGCTCCGCAGAGGCGCCTGGAGCCGCCGCACGCCGCGCCTCGCGCTAGGCCTGGCCGCGGCTTTGCAGCAGGTAGCCGAAGCCGCGCACCGTCACGATCTCGACGTCGCTGTCCTCGAGCTTCTTGCGCACGCGATGGACGTAGACCTCGATCGCGGTATCGCCGACGGTGTCGCCGCCATCGCCGGCCGGATGGGCGAAGGTCGCCAGGTGGTCCTGCAGCTGGGCCTTGCTGACCACGCGCCCTTGCCGCTGCAGCAGCAGCTCGAGCACCGCGAACTCGCGCGGCGACAGTTCCAGCGGCTTGCCGTCGAGGAACATGCGCCGGTCGCTGCCCGACAGCCGCAGCCGGCCCAGCCGCACGTCGCGGTCGGGCGCCGCCTCGCCATGCTGGCTGCGGCGCAGCAGCACGCGCACGCGCGCCTCCAGTTCGGGAAAGGCGAAGGGCTTGACCAGGTAGTCGTCGGCGCCGGCGTTCAGGCCGGACAGCTTGTCCTCGAGTTCGTCGCGCGCGGTCAGGATCAGCACCGGGGTGGTGCGGTTGCGGGCGCGGTAGCGCGACAGCAGGGTCATGCCGTCGATGCCGGGCAGGCCCAGGTCGAGGATCACCAGGTCGTGCTGCTCCTTGAGCAGATGCTCGGTGGCATAGACCCCGTCATGGACGACGCGCACCTGGTGCCCCGCCTGGAACAGGCCGGCTTCGACGCCGCTGGCGATCTGGCGGTCGTCTTCGATCAACAGGATGCGCATGGGCGAAAGGTTCGGCTGGGTTCGGCAGGGGTGCTTGGAGGAGCGCCGCAGGTAGCGCGGCTGGCGTCGCGCTTCGGGTGCCGGGCGCCCCGCCTGGCCGCCGATTGTACCGCGCAAGGCGTGGGCCTTCCTTTCGATTGGCTTGCGGCGGGGGACCGCGGTTGGTCACGCTGGGCCCGGCGGTGCGCCCCCCGGGTCGGGCCTGCGATCGGGCTACGCGGCGGCTCCCCGCGGTCGGCGCCCGATGTCTGGCAACACGCCTTTACCAGCGCGCCCCGCCGCTCAGCGCTCAGCGCTTGGCCAGCGTCGCCGCGGCCTGCTCGATGAAGCGCGCCAGGTCGATATCGCGCTGGGTCAGGCCGTTGGCGTCATGGGTCGACAGCGTGATGTCGACGCGGTTGTAGACGTTGAACCATTCGGGATGGTGGTCGGCCTTCTCGGCCTGCATCGCCACGCGCGTCATGAAGGCGAAGGCGGCGTTGAAGTCGGCGAAGGTGAAGCGCTTGTGGATCGCGTCGCGATCGGCGACCGCGGTCCAGCCGGGCAGCGACGCCAGCAGCGGCGCGCGTTCCTGTTCGGACAAGGGGGAAAGGGTGGCAGACGTCATGATGGCAAGGCCCGGAAAGTCGAAATCGGAAAATGGCAGAGCCGGCCCGCCCGGCCGTTGCGGTCGGGCATGCCGGCATTCTTTCATAAAGCCCGGCAATGGGGCGGAATGGCGTGGAACAGGCGCGCAACGGACGTGCAATCGGCGCGAACCAGCGCGCAACCGGCGTCCCGCAAAGGGCCGCCGAACGCAGCGGCCTCAGATATCGTCGCTGTCGCTCCAACCCTCGCGGTTGCCGACCTGCAGCACCTGGTCGCCCTCGGCGATGTCGCCCGCGCCCAGCGTCGGCTGCTGGCGCAGCTCGGCGTACAGCGGCGTGAAGTCCGGGCGGGTCGCGTCGAACAGCTGTTCGAAGCTGTCGATGACGAAATAGGTCTTCTGGAAGGTGTCGATCCGGTAGCGGGTGCGCATGATGCGGCGGACGTCGAAGCCGATCCGGTTCGGGCTGGCCGAGTCCAGGCTGTAGATCGACTCGCCCTGGCTCGACACGATGCCGGCGCCGTAGATGCGCAGGCCCTCGGGCGTGCGGATCAGGCCGAATTCGACGGTGTACCAGTACAGCCGCGCCAGCATGTCGAGCGCGCCCATGCCCGCCGCCTTCAGGCCGCCCTGGCCGTAGGCCTGCATGTAATCGGCGAAGACCGGGTTGATCAGCAGCGGCACGTGGCCGAACACGTCGTGGAAGCAGTCCGGCTCCTGCAGGTAGTCCAGCTGCTCCGGCTTGCGCATCCACCAGCTGGCCGGAAAGCGCCGGTTGGCCAGATGCTCGAAGAAGACCTCGTCCGGCACCAGGCCCGGCACCGCGACCACCTGCCAGCCGGTGGCGGCCATCAGCTTGTCGTTCAGGCGGGCGAAGTCGGGCACGCGGTCGGCGTCCATGCCCAGCGTGTCCAGGCCGCGCAGGAATTCGTCGCAGACCCGGCCGCGCAGCATCGAGGCCTGGCGCGCGTACAGCTGGCGCCAGACGGCGTGGTCGGCGTCGGTGTAGCGGTGCAGCGGCTGCGCGATGGTGAAGTCCGGGTTCAGGTCCGGGTCGGACAGCAGGCCGGCTTCGAACTGCTCCTTCAGCTTGTCGGTCAGCGTGCCGGCAAAGGCGGGCGCCGACGCGGCTTTCTGGTCCTGGGTCTGGTCGAGGATCGCTTCCATCTGGCTTGTCTCCGGCGATTCGGTGGGGCCATGCCCTGGGCCGTGGCGGCTGGGGCGGCCGCTGTGGTGTCCGCTGTCGTGTCCACTACCGTGGACGGGCGCGCCCGGGCTGGCATTTGCAGGTTTGCCGCACGCGGTCCCTCGCGCATGCGGGATTTCTGCAAAGTCTACCGAGATGGCGCTGCAAAGAGCCCGCAAAAACGGCTTGGATTGCCGTTCCGATGCGGGTAATCTGCATAAAACGCAAAACCGATGCAGGATCCTTGTATGCTGAGCCTCGACAACTTCGATCTGGCCCTGCTGGCCGCGCTGCAGGCCGATGGCCGCAGCACGCACCAGCAGCTGGCCGAGCAGGTCCATCTGTCGCCTAGCCAGGTGGGCCGGCGCATCGCCCGGCTGGAGGCCGAGGGCGTGATCGCCGGCTACCGGGTCGTGCTGTCGCCGCCCGCGCTGGGCCTGGGCGTACTGGTCTTTACCAGCGTCAAGCTGGCCCACCATGGCGACACGGCGATCGAACGCTTCCGCGAGGAGATCCTGCTGCTCGAGGAGGTGCAGGAGTGCTACTCCGTCGCCGGCGAGGCGGACTACCTGCTGCGCATCGTCGTCACCGACCTGCCGGCGCTGTCCGATTTCACCATGCGCAAGCTGATGCGCGTGCCCGGCGTCGAGAGCGTGCGTTCCAATATCGTGCTGACCGCGCTGAAGCGGGAAGGGGCGTTGCCGCTGTCGCATCTGCGGTGACACTGCGGCGCTGACGCCTGGCTGACCCTTCCGGCGCTGACCTTTCGGCGCTGACCCGTCGGTTGGCTTGCGCGCCGGCGCCTCGCATGTCACTCTCGCCAGGTGCCCGCTGATGCACCAGAGCGGGGCGACCATCCGGAGAGGGATCAGATGCGAGACCGGGCCACGGGCGTTGGCGGGGAAGGCGAAATGAAGGAAGTGGCGGACGTCGCGGCGGAAGCAGCGTCGGTCGTCCCGGCAGACATGGCGGCAGACGTCCCGGGCGATGTTGCCAGGCGCAGTGCTCGCAGGCCGGACCGCCGGCGCCTGTTCGCCCATGCCCTAGCGGCATGCGTACTGGGGTTCGGCACCCACGCCGCGCTGGCCACCCAACTGACGCGTATTTCCCCGGAAGGCCAGGCTTCCAAGGTCCGCCAGGTCACGCTGCGCTTCGACCAGTCGATGGTGCCGCTGGGCGACCTGCGCGCGACCGCGCCGGCTGCCGTGCAATGTACCGGCGCCGCGCCGGCCGACCTGGCCGGCGAAGGCCGCTGGGTCGACGACCGCAACTGGGTGTTCGATTTCGTCCGCGACCTGCCGCCCGGGGTGTCGTGCACGGTCCGGCTGCGCGCGGGCCTGAAGAGCCAGGCCGGCCAGGACTATCGCGGCAAGTCCGAATACCGCTTCGAGACCGGCGGTCCGATCGTGGTGTCCAGCCGCCCCTCCGGGGGCGAGATCGAGGAGGACCAGGTCTTCGCGCTGCGCTTCAACGGTCCGGCGACGCCGGACTCGGTGCGCCAGCATGCGTGGTGCCAGGCGCAGGGCGTCGGCGAGATGATTCCGGTGCGGCTGGTCACCGGCGCGGACCGCGAGGCGGTGCTCAAGGCGCTGGGATGGAAGCCGCGCAGTGCCGACAGCGTGCATCTGCTGGCCTGCCAGCAGCGGCTGCCCGCCGGCGCCAGGATGGAACTGCTGCTGACGCCGGGCATCGCGACGCCGTCGGGCCTGGCCAGCAAGGAAGGGCGCCGTTTCGAATACCGCGTGCGCGAGCCGTTTACCGCCAGCTTCAGCTGCGAGCGCGAGAACGCGCAGGCGCCCTGCACGCCGCTGCGGCCGATCACGCTCGAGTTCTCGGCGCCGATCGCGCGCCGCGCGGCCGAATCGGTGGTGCTGCGCACGCCGTCGGGACCGGTGGCGCCGAAGCTGGAGGCGAACCTGGCCGCCGATGCCACGATCACCTCGCTGCGCTTCGAGCCGCCGTTCGCCGAGAACGCCAATCTGACACTCGAGTTGCCGTCCGGCCTGAAGGACGAAAGCGGCCGGCCGCTGAACAACGCCGACCTGTTTCCGCTGCGGGTGGCCACCGCGCCGATGCCGCCGCTGGCCAAGTTCGCCGCGGCGCCGTTCGGCGTGATCGAGCGCTTCGGCGAGTTGCCCAGGAGCAAGACCGACAAGCCGGCCGACTATCCGCCGCTGCTGCCGGTCACGCTGCGTCATGTCGAGCGTGAACTGAAAGTGCTCGGCGTGCGCGCCGAGGCGGGCATGGTCAGCCGGGTCCGGGTCGACGACGATGCCGCGGTGCTGCGCTGGCTGGCGCTGGTGCGGCGCATGCACGAGACCAGCTGGACCCGCGCCGAACTCGACGCGATCCTGGCCGGCAAGCCGCCGTCGGCGGCGCGCATTCCGCGCAACGCGCCGCAGGTGGAAACGCGTGCCGTGTCGCTGCTGGCCGGGGTGCCCGGCGTGCGCAAGCTGGCCGTGCCGGCCTCGGTGGGCGAGGGCGCCGGCCGGCCGTTCGAGGTGGTCGGCATTCCGCTGCCGGAGCCGGGCTTTCACGTGGTCGAGATCGCCTCGCCGAATCTTGGCGCGGCGCTGCTGGGCAAGCCGGCGCCGATGTATGTCCGCACCGCGGCGCTGGTCACCAACCTCGGCGTGCACTTCAAGGCCGGGCGCGACAACGCGATGGCGTGGGTTACCACGCTCGATGGCGGCAAGCCGGTGCGCGAGGCCAGCGTCGCGGTGCGCGACTGCAGCGGCAAGCTGATCGCCACCGCGCGCACCGACGATGCCGGCGTCGCGCGCTTCGGCCGGCTGGGCGATGGAGGCGACGGCGAGGGCGGCAGCGGGACCGGCCGCTATTGCGAGGATACCGGGCTGTCGGGCTACTTCGTCTCGGCGCGCATCGTCGCCGCGCATCCGCAGGCGCGCGGCCAGGCCGACATGGCCTTCGTGATGTCCGACTGGAACCGCGGCATCGAGAGCTGGCGCTTTCATGTGCCGACCGATACCAGCGCCACGCCCACGGTCCGCGCGCATACGGTGTTCGACCGCACGCTGCTGTCCTCGGGCGAGACCGTCTCGATGAAGCACTACCTGCGCGTCGAGACCTCGAGCGGCTTCGCGTTGCCGCCGGGCGGCGCCGGCGAGTCCGGACAGCTGCCGGACAAGCTGGTGATCCGCCACGAGGGCAGCGGCCAGACCTACGAGCAGCCGCTGCAATGGCGCACCACCGCCTCGGGCGGGCGCAGCGCGGAGAGCCGCTTCGCGCTGCCGCCTGCGGCCAAGCTGGGCCGCTACACGGTGGAGCTGGCCGACGCGCGCCAGCGCAGCTACGACAGCGGCGCCTTCCGCGTCGAGGCCTTCCGGCTGCCGGTGCTGACCGGCACGGTGCGCGCCGCGGCCGCCGGCGGTGCGCAGGCGCTGGTCGCGCCAAAGTCGCTGCCGCTCGATGTCGAGGTGCATTACGTGTCCGGCGGCGCGGCGGCGGGTTTGCCGGTGCGGGTGTCCGCGCTGCTGCGCGACCGTATGCCGCGCTTTGCCGATGCCCCCGGCTACAGCTTCGATGCGCCGCGTGCGGCGGACGAGCAGCGCGAGGAGTCGGACGAGATTGAAGATCAAGACCAGGACCGGGCGTCGGCGCAGGACGGCCAGACGCTGATCGCCGACAAGCGCGCGCTGACGCTGGACGCCAACGGCGGCGGCCGTCTGACGCTCGACACGCTGCCGCCGGTGACCGCGCCGCGCGATCTGCTGGTCGAGGCCGCCTTCGCCGATCCCAACGGCGAGATCCAGACGCTGCGGCAGACGTTGCCGCTGTGGCCCGCCGCGGTGGTCGCCGGCATTCGCGCCGACGACTGGGTTGCGGTCAAGCGCCAGGCCACGGTGCACGGCATCGCGTTCGATATCGACGGCAAGCCGCGCGCCGGCGTGCCGATGGAGGTGCACGCGCGCGCGCGCATCACGACCTCGGCGCGCAAGCGCGTGGTCGGCGGCTTCTATCGCTACGACAACCGCACCGAGGTGCGCGACCTGGGCAAGGTCTGCGAGGCGAAGACCGATGCGCGCGGCCGCATGCAGTGCGCGGTGACGCTGGAGCAGACCGGCGAGGTGGAACTGATCGCCCGTGCCCGCGACGATGCGGGCCGCGTCTCCGAAGCGGGCACCAGCGTGTGGGTCACCGGCCAGGGCGAGCTGTGGTTCGGCGGCGAGAACCACGACCGCATCGACGTGCTGCCCGAGCGGCCGTCCTATGCGCCCGGCGATACCGCGCGCTTCCAGGTACGGATGCCGTTCCGCCAGGCCACCGCGCTGGTGGCCGTCGAACGCGAGGGCATCCTGGAGACCCACGTGGTGACACTGGCGGGCAAGGACCCGACCGTCAGCGTCAAGGTCAAGCCCGAATGGGGGCCGAACGTCTACGTGTCGGTGCTGGCGCTGCGCGGACGCCTGCACGAGGTGCCCTGGTATTCCTTCTTCACCTGGGGCTGGCGCGAGCCGCGCGAATGGTGGCGCGCCTTCCGCAGCGAGGGGCGGGAGTACGTCGCGCCGACCCCGCTGGTCGACCTGTCGAAGCCGGCGTTCCGGCTCGGGCTGGCCGAGATCCGCGTCGGCAACGAGGCGCACCGGCTCGACGTCAAGGTCGCCACCGACCGCGCCAGCTACCCGGTGCGGGGCCAGGCCAAGGTGACGGTGCAGGTCACGCTGCCGGACGGCAAGCCGGCCGCCAACGGCGAGGTCGCGCTGGCCGCGGTCGACGAGGCGCTGCTCGAACTGATGCCCAATACCAGCTGGAACCTGCTCGAGGCGATGCTGCAGCGGCGCAGCTACGGGGTGGAAACGGCGACCGCGCAGATGGAGATCGTCGGGCGGCGCCACTATGGCCGCAAGGCGGTGCCGGCCGGCGGTGGGGGCGGCAAGAATCCGACCCGCGAACTGTTCGACACGCTGCTGCTGTGGAACCCGCGCGTGCAGCTCGACGCGGCCGGCAAGGCCACGCTGACCGTGCCGCTGAACGATTCGCTGACGCGCTTTCGCATCGTCGCGATCGCTGATCTTGGCGTCTCGCGCTTCGGCACCGGCAGCACCACCGTGGCGGCGACGCAGGATCTGCAGCTGATCTCGGGTTTGCCGCCGCTGGTGCGCGAGGGCGATCGCTACCGCGCGATGTTTACGCTGCGCAATACCACGGCACGGGCGATGACGGTGCAGGTCAGCGCGCGCAGCGTGGCGGCCGGTGCGGGCGGCCGGGTTGGCGTCAATGGTGGCGCCATGGCAGGCGCCGCTGCCGGTGCTATCCCCGGTGCCGGCGCCGCCTCCGCTGCTGCCTCTGCTGCTGCCTCCGGCGCCGCGGCTTCCGATCCGGCGGCAGCGGCGCTGCCCACGCAGACGGTATCGATTCCGGCCGGCCAGGCGCGGGAGATCGGCTGGGACGTGGTCGCGCCGCTGATCGCGCAGGGCAGCGGCCAGGCGACCGCCACCGAGAGCGAGACGCAGTGGGAGATCGCGGCAACCGAGACGGGCAAGGCCGGCGGCGCGGGGGCCACAGGCGGCACAGGCGGCACAGGGGGCACGGGCGGCGACGGTCCCGCCTCCGACCGCATCCGCATCGTCCAGCGGCTGGCCGCGGCGGTGCCGCTGACCGTGCAGCAGGGCACGCTGGCACAGCTGGCGCCGGGCCTGTCGGTGC
Source organism: Cupriavidus cauae (assembly GCF_008632125.1). Taxonomy (GTDB): domain Bacteria; phylum Pseudomonadota; class Gammaproteobacteria; order Burkholderiales; family Burkholderiaceae; genus Cupriavidus; species Cupriavidus cauae. The sequence continues at coordinate 46,276 of NZ_VWRN01000031.1, read as the reverse complement.
CGGTCCGCGCCCCCGCGGCCGCGCTGCGCGATCCGTCCGGGGCGCCGCGCGGCGGCCTGCAGATCGGCCTGCAATCGTCGCTGGCCGGCGGCCTGCCCGGCGTGCGCGACTGGTTCGCCCGCTATCCGTATACCTGCCTGGAGCAGCGTGCGTCGAAGGCCGTGGGCCTGGGCGACGCCGCCGGCTGGCAGGCGCTGATGGCGCAACTGCCGGCCTATCAGGACGACGACGGGCTGGTCGCCTATTTCCCGATGCAGGGCGACGCGGTGCGCGACGGCGGCAGCGAGGTGCTGACCGCCTATCTGCTGGCGCTGGCCGACGAGGCGCATCGCGCCGGGCTGCCGCTGCAACTGCCGGCGCAGGCGCGCGAGCGGATGGAACAGGCGCTGGCCGCCTTCGTCGAGGGCCGGCTGCAGCGCCGCCCGTGGGCGCCGACCGCCGACCTGGAGATCCGCAAGCTGGCCGCGCTCGAGGCGCTGTCGCGCGGCGGCAAGGCGCAGGCCCGCATGCTCGGCTCGATCCAGATCGCGCCGCAGCAGTGGCCGACCTCGGCGCTGCTCGATTGGACCGCGTTGCTGCAGCGCCTGCCCGATGTGCCGCAGCGCGAGGCGCGGCTGGCCGAGGCGCAGCGCCTGCTGCGCGCGCGCCTGGACCTGCAGGGCACGCGGCTGGCGTTCTCGACCGAGCGCGACGACCATTGGTGGTGGCTGATGGCGGGCGGCGACATCAACGCCGCGCGGCTGCTGACGCTGGCGCTGGAACTGCCCGACTGGCGCGAGGATGCGCCGCGGCTGGCCAGCGGCCTGCTGGGCCGCCAGAGCGCCGGCGCATGGAACACCACCAATGCGAATGCCTGGGGCGTACTGGCGGTGCGCCGGTTCGCGCAGGTCTTCGAGCGCGAACCGGTGGGCGGTGCCACGCGCGTGACGCTGGGCGAGGCCGCGCGCAGCTTCGACTGGCGCTCGGCCGCGACGGGCAAGGACGGCGTGGCGACGGGCGCGCTGATGCTGCCCTGGCCCGTGCAGCCGCCCCAGCCCGGTCCGTCCGCCGCCCGGGCCACGCTGCAGCTGCAGCACGAGGGCGCCGGCCGGCCGTGGGCGACGGTACGCGCGCTGGCGGCGGTCCCGCTGGCCGAGCCGATCGCCGCCGGCTACCGCATCCGCCGCAGCGTCAGCGCGGTCGAGCAGGCCACGCCGGGCCGCTGGTCGCGCGGCGACATCTATCGCGTCAAGCTGGAGATCGACGCGCAGGCCGACATGACCTGGGTCGTGGTCAGCGATCCGGTGCCCGGGGGCGCCACCATCCTCGGCAGCGGGCTGGGCCGCGATTCGCAGATCGCCACGCGCGGCGAGCGCCGCACCGGCGCCTGGCCGGCCTTCAGCGAGCGCACGCCGCAAGCCTACCGCGAGTACTACGCCCATCTGCCGAAGGGCACGGCGAACATCGAGTACACCGTGCGGCTGAACAACGCCGGCGAGTTCGCGCTGCCGCCGACGCGCGTGGAGGCGATGTACGCGCCCGAGGTGTTCGGTGCCGCGCCCAATGCGCGCCTGACCGTGGGGCAGCGTCCGTGAGCGATGTCCTGGAACGGCGCGGCTGGACGATGCCGCCGCGGGTGCGCGAATGGTGGATGGCCGGCGCGGTCGCCGGCACCATCTACGGCACGCTGCTGGTCAGCGCCGCGCTGGAGCTGCCGCCCGGCACGCCGCTGACGGGCAGCTTCGCCTGGCAGCCGGCGTGGAAGACCGCGATGGTGCTGCTGCTGGCGCGCGCGGCGTGGTTCCATCCGGTACGCCGCGAGCGCCGCTGGCTGATCGCCGCGCTGCTGTTCTCCGCGAGCGGCGATCTGTTGCTCGCGGTACCGTGGCTGCCGTTCTCCTTCGTCGGCGGGCTGGGATTCTTCCTGCTGGCGCATCTGGCCTATCTTGCTCTGCTGTTGCCGCTGTTGGGCGACGACCGCCCGCACCGGCTGCTCGCCTGCGGCGCGGTGATCGGTGCGGTGGGCACGCTGCTGGGACGCTTCTGGCCCAACCTTGGCACGCTGACGGTCGAGGTCTGCGCCTATGTCGTCGCGCTGACCGCGATGGCCTGCGCGGCGCTGCTGGCGCGGCTGCCGACGCCGCTGGCCGCGCTCGGCGCGCTGTGCTTCGTCGTGTCCGACGCGCTGGTCGGCATCGCGCGCTTCCTGTCGCCGTTCGATCGTTTCGAACTGGGCATCTGGTGGACCTATGCCGCGGCGCAGGTGCTGCTGGTCGCGGGCATCGTCGCGGGGCGGCGGCCATGAGGCAGGGGACGGGTTCGCTGGGCTCGTTGCGGGTGGCCAGGGCCCCGGCACTGCCGCGGGCGCTGCCAAGTTCTCTGTGGTTTGGGATGCGGTTCGTGCTGCTGTTCGCGGTCTTGATCGCGTTCTTGTTCGCGATACCGTCCGCGCCGGCGTCCGCCGAGGCGCTGCCCGGCTTCGAGCAGGTGCGCGAGCGCTACCGCAGCGCCGACGTCATCGTGCGAGACCGCCATGGCGAGCCGGTCGCCACCGTGCGGACCGATTTCAGCGCGCGGCGCGGGCAATGGGTGTCGCTCGACGAGATCTCGCCGGCGGTGCGCACCGCCATCGTGCTGTCGGAGGACCGGCGCTTCTACCAGCACAGCGGCGTCGACTGGCAGGGCGTGGCCGGCGCGGCCTGGGCCAATCTGTGGAACACGCGCACGCGCGGCGCCTCGACGCTGACGATGCAGCTGGCGGCGCTGCTCGACGACGATCTGCGCCGCGGCGCGGGCGGACGCAGCGCGGCGCAGAAGATGAGCCAGGCCTGGCGCGCGGCGCGGCTCGAACACGGCTGGAGCAAGAGCCAGATCCTCGAGGCCTATCTGAACCTGGTGCCGCTGCGCGGCGAACTGGTCGGTCTGTCGGCGTTGTCGCACGCGCTGTTCGGCAAGCTGCCGAGCGGACTCGATGCGCGCGAGGCGGCGCTGGCGGTGGCGCTGGTGCGCGCGCCCAATGCCGCGCCGGCGCGGGTCACGCAGCGCGCCTGCCAGATCCTGCGGGAGATGGGGCAGCCCGCGGGCTGCAGCGGACTGGACGGCTTCACGCAACTGGCGCTGGCGCGCGCCGCGATGCCGCCGTCCGGTCCGGGCCGCGCGCAACTGGCGCCGCACCTGGGCCGGCTGCTGGTCGATCGGGTCGTGCAGGGCGCACCGGGTGCACTGGGCGCACCGGCAGTACCGGGAGCACCGGGAGCACCGGGAGCACCGGGAGCACCGGGAGCACCGGGAGCACCGGGAGCACCGGGAGCACCGGGCGTGCGAGGCGCGGCACGGACGCCGCCGGTCGCGATCGATTCGACGCTGGACGCGGGCGTGCAGCGGCTGGCGATGGCCAGCCTGCAGCGGCATCTGCGCGAACTGGCCGGACGGCATGTCGAGGACGGCGCGGTGGTGGTGCTCGACAACGCCAGCGGCGACGTGCTCGCCTATGTGGGCTCGTCGGGCGTGCTGTCGGCGGCCGCGCAGGTCGATCATGCGGCCGCGCTGCGCCAGGCCGGCTCGACGCTCAAACCCTTCCTGTATGCGCAGGCGCTGGAGGAGCGGCGCCTGACCGCCGCCTCGCTGCTGGACGACCGGCCGGTCAACCTGCCGACCGGCGGCGGCCTCTACATCCCCCGCAACTACGACGGCCGTTATGGCGGCTGGGTCAGCATGCGCGCGGCGCTGGCCGCTTCGCTCAATGTGCCGGCGGTGCGCACGCTGGTGATGGTGACCCCGCACCGCTTCCATCGGCGCCTGGTCGCGCTCGGGCTGCCGCTGACCGAGGCCGGCGACTACTACGGCTACAGCCTGGCGCTGGGCAGCGCCGACGTGTCGCTGCTGACGCTGACCAATGCCTACCGGACGCTCGCCAACCAGGGCCGGCAGGCGCCGGTGCGGATGCGGCTGGCCGAGCCGGCGCCCCGGCCGGTGGCAGTGATGTCCGCGGCCGCGGCCCATGTGATCGGCGACGTGCTGTCCGACCGGCATGCACGCGCGCGCACCTTCGGCCTGGACAGCCCGCTGACCACGCGCTTCTGGACCGCGGTCAAGACCGGCACCAGCAAGGACATGCGCGACAACTGGTGCATCGGCTGGTCGCAGCACTATACGGTCGGCGTCTGGGTCGGCAACGCCAGCGGCGCGGCGATGCGCGATGTGTCCGGCGTATCCGGCGCGGCGCCGGTCTGGCACGACGTGATGGCCTTCCTGCATCGCGATCGCGCCAGCCGGCCTCCCGCACTGCCTACAGGCGTCGAACGCGTGCCGGTGCGGTTCGAGGGCGTACCCGAGCCTGCGCGCGAGGAGGTGTTCCTGGCCGGCACCGCGGTGCCGGTGGTTGCCGTCGGCAGCCATCACCAGGGCGCGCCGGCGGGGCGGACGGCCGCGCCGAGTGCGGCGCCGAGCGCTGCGCTGAATGCGGCGGCGAATACAGCGTCGGGTGCAGCGTCGAGTGCCGCGCGGACGGCGGCAGACCCCGGCCGCGGCGCGGCGATCGCGAGCCCGGCCGATGGCACCGTCTTCGCGCTCGATCCCGATATTCCGCCGCAGGCGCAACGCGTCTGGCTGCATGCCGAAGATGTCGCCGGCCGCACCGCCCAGGGAGTGGCCTGGCGGCTCGACGGCAAGCGGCTCGGCCGCGGCGGCAAGCTGGCCTGGCTGCCGTGGCCGGGACGGCATCGGCTCGAGCTGGTCGATTCCGGTGGCACGGTGATCGATACGGTACGCATCGAGGTGCGCGGCGCGACCGTACGGGAGGCGGGCGCGCGACCGCCGTCGGCGCCGGGCCGGGCGGCGGTGAGGCAGGGCGCCGCGGCCGAGCGCGGATAATCGCTGGTTGCTGGTTGCTGGTTGCTGGTTGCTGGTTGCTGGTTGCTGGTTGCTAGTTGCTAGTTGCTAGTTGCTAGTTGCCGCTTGCGCCGCCGCCGCTCGCTGCTCGCTGCTCGCTGCTCGCTGCCGCCCATGGTCTTCGTCCGCGCCCGTAACCCGTCGCGCCGCCGCCATCCTCCGCATTCCCAATATCTTCAGGAGCCTCGATCCGTGCCTACCGAACCGACCGCCTCGCCGACCGCCTCACCGACCGGATCACAGATCGCCTCGCCGATGCTGCTCGATGCCGCCCAGACCGCGGCGCGCCTGCCGTATCCCGAACTGGCTGTCGCCATTGCCGACATGCTGGGCGAACTGCGCGCCGGCACCGCGATGGCGCCGCCGCGGCTGGCGCTGCCGGTCGGCGACGTGACCGCCGCCAGTCCGGAAGGCGAGGGAACGCTGCTGGTGATGCCGGCGCGCAATGCCGACCTGGTGATGACCAAGAACATCACGGTCCATCCCGGCAACCCGGCGCGCGGGCTGGCCAATATCCTCGGCGAAGTGGTGGTGGCCGACGCGCATACCGGCGTGCGGCTGGCGCTGCTCGACGGGCCGACCGTGACCGGGCGCCGCACCGCCGCGGTGTCGCTGCTGGCGGCGCAGCGCTTCGCCGCGCGGCCCGACGGCGAGCTGCTGATCGTCGGCGCCGGCGTGCAGGCCACCACGCACCTCGAGGCCTTCGCGGCGGGATTGCCGCTGCGGCGGGTCTGGCTGCATTCGCGCACGGCGGACAAGGCCCATGCGCTGGCGGCCCACGCGCGCGGCCTGGGGCTGGAAGCCGAGGTGCTGGAATCCGCCGCGGGCGAGATCGAAGCGGTGTTGGACCGCGTGTCGATGGTGGTCACCGTGACGTCGAGCCGCACGCCGGTGCTGCCGGATCTGGATGCCGGCTGCTGGCGCGACGACCACTTCATCGCCGCGGTCGGGGCGTTCCGGCCGGACATGTGCGAGCTGCCGCCGGCGCTGTGCCGCGGCGCCGCACAGGCGGGGCGGCTGCTGGCCGATACGCTGTTCGGCATCGAGGACGAGGCCGGCGACCTGCTGCAGGCCGGCATCGACTGGGCCGCGGTGCAGCCGTTCGAGACGGCGATCCTGGCCGCGGACGCGATCCGCGCGCGCACCGGCAGTCCGCTGGTGTTCAAGAGCGTGGGCTATGCGCTGTGGGATCTGGCAGCGTGCGCCCTGGCGGTGCGAGGTATCAACGCATGACGCCGCGGAAGGCATCGGGGCACGACCCGGTGTCACATTCCTGAGACACTTCTGCCGCCTCTCTCCCCGCCGCGGTGGCCCTTCGGGTACCGCTGATTGCGGTAAACCCTCAATTTAGTGGCGCCCCTCTACAAAATGTATCTAGATTGAAACGATGGCGGCATCCGCAGCGGTATAATGCTGCCCTTGCAGTTGAAAACCACGAAGGAGAGAGGATGTCGCACAAGAAAAAAATCCTGGTGGCTGTCGCGGCCATGGTAGTGGGCGGGGTTGCCCAGGCACAGTCGGCCGGCAGCACCGTCGTCAGCACGGGCTGGTTCCGCGTGATGCCGAACAGTTCGGCCGATCCGCTGACCATCGACAGCGTCGGCGGCCGCCCGGTCGGCACCCAGCGCCCCAATACCGGCGCCGATATCAAGGCCGCCAATACGCTGGGTCTGTCGATCGACCACTTCATCACGGACAACATCTCGGCCGAATTCGTGCTGGGCCTGCCGCCCAAGCACGACGTCGAGGGAGACAAGGGCTACGGCAAGTACGGCAAGCTGGGCACGGTGCGCCAGTGGAGCCCGGCGGTGCTGGTCAAGTACCACTTCCTGGAGCCCGCCGCGCGCCTGCGTCCCTATGTCGGCCTGGGCGTGAACTACACCTGGTTCAGCGACGAGACGATTACCAACCAGCAGTTCGTTCGCCAGGAGTTCGGCCCGAACGCCACCATGACCGCCAGCGCCAAGTCGTCGTGGAATCCGGTCTTCAACATCGGCGCGAACTACAAGATCAACGAGCGCTGGCACGTCGGCCTGTCGGTGTCCTACCTGCCGCTGGATACCCGCGCGACCTTCGTCACGCGCAACTCCGCGCTGGGCGGCGCCACCGTGGTGTCGCACACCAAGATCAAGATCGATCCGATCGTGACCTTCCTGAACGTCGGCTACCGCTTCTGAGCGTCGCCGACCGGCCGCGTCCGCGTCTCCCTGGAGCGCGGACGCGGTTCCTTCCGATCAGCCCTTGACCGGATAGCCCGCCGATTCGATGGCCTCGCGCACTTCCCGCGCATCGGCGTCCGATTCCACGCTGACCGCCTGCGCCGCGATATCGGCCGACACGCGGGCGTCGGGATCGACCTGCTTCACCGCGCGCGTGATCGCGCCCACGCAGTGATTGCAGGACATGCCTTCCACTTGAAACTGCATCATCGTCGAACTCCTCGGTATGGGTGGTGAATGCGGTGAATGGCGCCATTGTGAACCTTCCCATCATGTCAAGCGCAAGCCCCGACGCGCCGCATGGAGAACTGGCACTTCGGCCTTGACCTTCCTAGCATGGTAAGGTCCAGCATCCCGTGACAGGCTATGTCAACGAGGATGCCAACCGCCATGTCCACTTCTTCCATACCGCTGTCTCCGGCCCCGGCCGGCACGAATGCCACCCCGGCCGCGCCCGAATGGCGCCTGCCGATCGAAGGGATGACCTGCGCCTCCTGCGTGCGCCGGGTCGAGAACGCGCTGGCCAAGGTGCCAGGCGTGCGTTCGGTCGCCGTCAACCTCGCCACCGAGGAAGCGACCGTGCAGGCCGACAGCGCCGCGGTGCTGCCCGCCGCGGCCGACGCCATCGCCGCCGCCGGCTACGCGGTGCCCCGCACCGAGCTGGAGCTGTCCGTGCGCGAGATGACCTGCGCCTCCTGTGTCGGCCGCGTCGAGCGCGCCTTGCGCGCGGTGCCGGGCGTGGTCGATGCCCAGGTCAACCTGGCCACCGAGCGCGCCCTGGTGACGCTGGTCGGCGGCAGCGCGGCCGACATGCTGCCGGCGCTGACCGAGGCCGTGTCGCGTGCCGGCTATGCCGCCGAACCGGTGAGCGATGGGGTAGCCGATGCCGCCGCGGCCGCAGGGGCGCCGCCCGCGCGCACCGCCGACTTCTGGTCCGGACCCTGGTCGGTGGCGATCCCGGCCGCGCTGTCGCTGCCGCTGGTCGCGCCGATGGTGCTCGGCTGGTTCGGCATCGCGTGGAACGTGCCGGCGCTGTGGCAATGGCTGCTGGCCACGCCGGTGCAGTTCGTGTTCGGCTGGCGCTTCTATCGCGCCGGCTGGAAGGCGCTGCGCGCCGGCACCGGCAATATGGATCTGCTGGTGGCGCTCGGCACCTCGGCCGCCTATGGCCTGTCGCTGTGGCTGATCTGGCGCGGCGCCGCCGCCCATGGCGAGAGCCATCCGCACCTGTATTTCGAGAGCGCGGCGGTGGTAATCACGCTGGTGCGGCTCGGCAAATGGCTCGAGGTCCGGGCCAAGCGGCAGACCGCCGACGCGATCCGCGCGCTGGCCGCGCTGCGGCCCGATACCGCGCGGGTGCGCCGCGACGGCGTCGACACCACGGTGCCGCTGGCGCAGGTACGCGTCGGCGACGAGGTGGTGGTGCTGCCGGGCGAGCGCATTCCGGTCGACGGCGTGGTGATCGACGGCGACAGCCATGCCGACGAATCGATGCTGACGGGCGAAAGCCTGCCGGTGCCCAAGCATGTCGACGACCGCGTGACGGGCGGCGCCATCAACGGCGAGGGCCGGCTGGTGCTGCGCACCGCCGCGGTCGGCGCGGAAACGGTGCTGGCACGCATCATCCGCATGGTCGAACACGCGCAGGCGGCCAAGGCGCCGATCCAGCGGCTGGTCGACCGCGTCAGCGCGGTGTTCGTGCCCGTGGTGCTGGCGATCGCGCTGGTCACGCTGCTGGGCTGGGGCCTGGCGTTGGGTGACTGGCAGTCGGCGCTGCTCAACGCGGTGGCGGTGCTGGTGATCGCGTGCCCGTGCGCGCTGGGGCTGGCCACGCCGACCGCGATCATCGCCGGCACCGGCGCGGGCGCGCGGGCCGGCATCCTGGTCAAGGACGCCGAGGCGCTGGAGACCGCGCATCGCGTCAACGTGGTCGCGTTCGACAAGACCGGCACGCTGACGGTCGGCCAGCCCGAGGTGGTGGCGCTGCTGTCCGCGGAGGGAATGACAGGCGGCGGCGAGCGGCGTGACGACGCCTCGTCGCTGCTGCTGGCGCGGCTGGCCGCGCTGCAGGCTGGCAGCGAACATCCGCTGGCCCGGGCGGTGCTGCACGCCGCCGAGCAGCGTGCGCTGGCGGTGCCGGTCGCGAGCGAACTGCGCGCGCTGCCGGGCCGCGGCATCAGCGGGCGCATCGATGGCGTCGCCTGGGCGCTCGGCAGCGAGCGCCTGCGCAAGGAGCTGGGCGCGTCGCTGGACGAGAGCTCCGCACTGCAGCGCGAGGCCGAGGCGCTGCGCCGGGCCGGCCGCACGGTGTCGTGGCTGATCGCGGTCGATACGCGCCGCGTCGAAGGACTGGTCGCGTTCGGCGATGCGATCAAGCCGGGCGCGCGCGAAGCGGTGGCGCGCCTGCATGCGGCCGGCGTGCGCACCGTGATGCTGTCCGGCGACAGTCACGGCGCCGCGGCGCAGGTCGCCGACGCGCTCGGCATCGACGACGTGCAGGCCGAGGTGCTGCCCGAGGACAAGGCGGCGCGCGTGGCCTCGCTCAAGCGCGGCGGTGCGGTGGTCGCGATGGTCGGCGACGGCGTCAACGATGCGCCGGCGCTGGCCGCGGCCGACGTCGGCATCGCGATGTCCACCGGCACCGACGTGGCGATGCACGCGGCCGGCATCACGCTGATGCGCGGCGACCCGGGCCTGGTTGCCGACGCGCTGGCGATGTCGCACCGGACCGTGCGCAAGATCCGGCAGAACCTGTTCTGGGCCTTCGTCTACAACGTGATCGGCATCCCGCTGGCGGCGGCCGGTCTGCTCAGCCCGGTGGTGGCCGGCGCGGCGATGGCCTTCTCGAGCGTCAGCGTGGTCGGCAACGCGCTGCTGCTGCGGCGCTGGCGGCCGGCACCGCGCGACGGGGCCGTGCCGCGCTGAAATCTGGAGGAAGCAAGGCGATGAATATCGGCGAAGCGGCGGCCGCCTCGGGCGTGTCCGCCAAGATGATCCGGCACTACGAATCGATCGGGCTGCTGCCCGAACCGCCGCGCAGCGAAGGGGGCTATCGGCGCTACGACGAGCGCGCGCTGCATACCTTGCGCTTCGTACGGCGCGCCCGTAATCTCGGGTTCTCGCTGGACGAGATCCGCAACCTGCTGCTGCTGTGGCAGGACCGCGGGCGCGCCAGCGCCGACGTCAAGGCACTGACGCTGCGCCATGTCGCCGAGCTGGAAACGCGCATCGCGGAACTGGCGGCCATGCGCGACACGCTGCGCGCGCTGGCCGAGGCGTGCAGCGGCGACGAGCGGCCGGATTGCCCGATCCTCGCCGACTTCGCCGAGCCCGGGAGCGCGCCGTCAGCGGGGGATAGGCGTCACGGCAGTTCGCGCGACGGCAATGCGGACGATGGCAATGCGTCCGACGGCAATGCGCGCCACGCCTGCCACTCTTGAACGCTGACCGGCGCGCGGCCGCGCCGCGCGCCGACGAGGAGAGCGATCGCATGGAAGCATCCAGGCCCGCCGCCATCGCGCCGGCCGACAGCCGCCAGCGCATGCGCGACGGCACCGAGCTGCTGCTGCGCACCTGGCTGCCCGACCCGCAACTGTGGCCCGAACCGTCGGGCACGCTGCTGCTGGTACACGGGCTGGCCGAGCACTGCGGCCGCTATGCGCATGTGGCGGCGCGCCTGTGCGCGCTGGGCCTGCGCGTGGTGGCCTACGACCAGCGCGGCCACGGCGCCAGCGGCGGCGCGCGCATGGTGGCCGAGCGGCCCGATGTCTTCCTCGACGACCTGGTGGAGATCTACGACGGCGTGGTGCAGCGCTGGCCCGAACTGCCGATCGTGCTTGGTCACAGCATGGGCGGGCTGGTTGCGGCGCGGCTGGCGACCTCGCGCGTGCGGCCGGTGCGCGCGCTGGTGCTGTCCTCGCCCGCGCTGGCGCTGCGCATCAGCGGCGCGATGCTGACGCTGCAGCGGATGCTGCTGACGCTGGCGCCGAACCTGCGCGTACCGAGCCCGATCCGTCCGACCGACCTCAGCCACGATCCCGCCGAAGTCGCCAGCTACCGCAGCGATCCGCTAGTGCAGCGCACGCTGACGGCCGGCATCCTGCAGAGCATGCTGCTCGGCATCGAACGCGCGCAGGCCGACGCGCCGCTGCTCGAGGCACCCACGCTGCTGCTGGTGGCGGGCGCCGATCGCGTGGTCGATCCGGCGGGCAGCCGGCGCTTCTGCGACAATGCGCCGGCCGACCTGCACGAATGCATCTGGTTCGAGCACGCCTACCACGAGATCTTCAACGAGCAGGCGGCGTTGCGGGCGGAGGTGCTGGACGCGCTGAGCGACTGGCTGCGCCGTCATCTGCAGCCGGTGACGGATGCGGGTCGCTGACGCGCGCCACGCGTAGGCCGACGTGTATGCCGACGTTTATGCCGACGCGATGGCCGATATCGACGCAGCGCACGAAGACCAACGCAGGACGCACGACGCATAATCCCTGACGCCTCACGCTTGCCGGCCGTCCTCCCGCGGCGGACGGCCGTACCCCGATCGACTACCCAACCCAGAAGAAGAGCATGGAGACCTACGACTACATCATCGTCGGCGGCGGCACCGCGGGCTGCGTGCTGGCCAACCGGCTGACGCAGGACGCCGACGTCAGCGTGCTGCTGCTCGAGGCGGGCGGCAAGGACGACTACCACTGGATCCATATTCCGGTGGGCTACCTGTACTGCATCGGCAATCCGCGCACCGACTGGATGTACCGCACGGTCGCCGAGCCCGGGCTGAACGGCCGCTCGCTGATCTATCCGCGCGGCCGCGTGCTGGGCGGCTGCTCGTCGATCAACGGCATGATCTACATGCGCGGGCAGCGCGAGGACTACGACGAGTGGGCGCGCATCACCGGCGATGACGGCTGGCGCTGGGACAACGTGCTGCCGCTGTTCAAGCGCAGCGAGGACCATCACCGCGGCGCCAACGAGTTTCACGGCGCCGGCGGCGAATGGCGCGTCGAGCCGCAGCGCCTGCGCTGGGACATCCTCGAGCGCTTCATCGACGCGGCCGAGCAGACCGGCATCCCGCGCACCGACGACTTCAACCGCGGCGACAACTTCGGCGTCGGCTACTTCGAGGTCAACCAGCGCCGCGGCATTCGCTGGAATACCTCGAAGGCGTTCCTGCGGCGCGCCTCCGAACGGCCGAACCTGACCATCGTCACCGGCGCGCAGGTCAGCGAGCTGACCTTCGACGGACGCCGCTGCAGCGGCCTGCATTACGTCGGCGGCGGCCAGCCGCATACGGTGGCCGCGCGGCGCGAGGTGATCCTCGCCGCGGGCGCGGTCAACACGCCGCAGCTGCTGGAACTGTCCGGCATCGGCCAGCCCGAACGGCTGCAGGCGCTCGGCATCCCGGTGCGGCAGGCGCTGCCGGGCGTCGGCGAGAACCTGCAGGACCATCTGCAGCTGCGCATGATCGTCAAGGTCGAGGGCGTGCGCACGCTGAACACGCGGGTCGGCAACTGGTGGGGCAAGCTGGGCATCGGGCTGCAGTATGCGTGGAACCAGAGCGGGCCGATGAGCATGGCGCCGTCGCAGCTCGGCGCGTTCGCGCGCTCGGATCCGGAGCAGGCGCGGCCCAACGTCGAGTACCACGTGCAACCGCTGTCGCTCGACAAGTTCGGCGAGCCGCTGCACACCTTCAACGCCTTCACCGCCAGCGTCTGCAATCTGCGGCCGACCTCGCGCGGCAGCGTCCACATCGACAGCCCGGACTTTCGCCAGGCGCCGGTGATCGCGCCCAACTACCTGTCGACCGACGAGGACCGCAAGGTCGCGGCCGACTCGCTTCGGCTGACCCGCCGCATCGTCGCCGCGCCGGCACTGGCGCCGTACCGGCCGCAGGAATGGCTGCCGGGTCCGCATGTCGAGGACGACGAATCGCTGGCGCGCGCGGCGGGCGACATCGGCACCACGATCTTCCATCCGGTCGGCACCTGCCGCATGGGCCGGGCCGACGATCCGCAGGCGGTGGTCGACCAACGGCTGCGCGTGATCGGCGTGCAGGGCCTGCGCGTGGTCGATGCCTCGGTGATGCCGCTGATCACCTCGGGCAATACCAACTCGCCGACCATCATGATCGCCGAGCGCGCCAGCGACATGATCCGCGAGGACTGGCGCAGCGGGGCGCGTGGCTGAGGCGGCAGACGCTGCACCACGGTCTCGGCGCCACCGTCGGCGCCGCCCGCGCGCGGGCGCCGCACCGCTCCCTGAGCCCCCGCAGCGTTGTGGCAGCTTCTCCGAAGCTTGCCCATGTCCTGCTTGCGGCTTTCCCGCAGCCAGCCCGCACACGGCGGCCGCGCTGCCTGACAAACATGACAGCTGGTTCATGTTTCAGGCTCAGTGCAAACCCGGATGTTTTGCGACGCAACAGGTGCCCACAATAGACGCCGGACAGTCGTGATGCCGCGCTCACATCTGCGCATGCATCGGCGCTTGCATCCGACCGTGCCGCCGCTGCCACCCAGCGCGCTGCCACACACACCAATAAGACATTGCAGACAAGGCGACCCCCACCCGCGCTGATATTCGCGCAGCGCCGGCCGGGGTCGCGGGTCGAATCCGGGCACGACGGGCCAGAAGCCGGCGTCGCGCCGAACGAGGACGGGCAGGAGACATGAACCAGCAGGAAACCATCCTGGAGACGCGCAACCTCACCAAGGAGTTCAAGGGGTTTACCGCGGTCAGCGACGTCAATCTGCGGGTCAGGCGCGGGTCCATCCATGCGCTGATCGGCCCCAACGGAGCGGGCAAGACCACCTGCTTCAATCTGCTGACGAAGTTCCTGGTGCCGACCACCGGCACCATTCTGTTCAACGGCATCGACATCACCGGCGAGAAGCCCGCGCAGATCGCGCGCCGCGGCGTGATTCGCTCGTTCCAGATCTCGGCGGTGTTTCCGCACCTGACCGTGCGCGAGAACGTGCGCATCGGGCTGCAGCGCAAGCTCGGCACCGCCTTCCACTTCTGGCGCAGCGAACGCACGCTGTCGGTGCTCGACGACGAGGCGATGGCGCTGCTCGAGCAGGTGGGGCTGACCGAGTTCGCAGACACCGTGACCGTCAACCTGCCGTACGGCCGCAAGCGCGCGCTGGAGATCGCCACCACGCTGGCGATGGAGCCCGAGCTGATGCTGCTCGACGAGCCGACCCAGGGCATGGGTCACGAGGACGTCGACCGCGTCACGCAGCTGATCAAGAAGGTCTCGGCCGGCCGCACCATCCTGATGGTCGAACACAACATGAACGTGGTGTCGTCGATCGCGGACACGATCACCGTGCTGCAGCGGGGCGCGATCCTCGCCGAAGGGCCGTACGAGCAGGTGTCGAAGGACCCGCGCGTGATGGAAGCCTATATGGGCACGGCCGACGCCGAGCTGCAGGGCGCGCACTGAGAGCAATGCGGAGCGACGACATGACGACTGACAACACGCCCGCCCTCGAGATCCGCGGCCTGCAGGCCTGGTACGGCGAATCGCACATCCTGCACGGGGTCGACCTGACCGTGAACCGCGGCGAGGTGGTCACGCTGCTGGGCCGCAACGGCGCCGGCCGCACCACCACGCTGCGCGCGATCATGGGCCTGACCGGCACGCGCAAGGGCTCGATCAGGATCAACGGGCACGAGACGATCCATCTGCCGACGCACAAGATCGCGCACTACGGCATCGGCTACTGCCCCGAGGAACGCGGCATCTTCGCCAGCCTGTCCTGCGAGGAGAACCTGCTGCTGCCGCCGCAGCTCAAGGGCGCCGGCGCGCAGCAGGGCATGAGCGAGGCCGACATCTACGAGATGTTCCCGAACCTTGCCGAACGCCGGCAAAGCCAGGGCACGCGGCTGTCGGGCGGCGAGCAGCAGATGCTGGCGGTCGGGCGCATCCTGCGCACCGGCGCGAACCTGCTGCTGCTCGACGAGATTTCGGAAGGATTGGCACCGGTGATCGTGCAGGCGCTGGCCCGCATGATCCGGATGCTGAAGCAGAAGGGGTACACGGTGGTGATGGTGGAGCAGAACTTCCGCTTCGCCGCGCCGCTGGCGGACCGCTTCTATGTGATGGAGCACGGCACCATCGTCGAGCGCTTCGGCGCCGGCGAGCTGGAACAGAAGATGCCGGTGTTGCACGAACTGCTTGGGGTCTGATCCTTCGGGGTCGCAGGCATGGTCGAAGGTACGGTCGAACGTACGGTGGCAGGAACGGGCGGCGCGAGGCCGCCGAAACACAGGAGACAAGCAATGAAGATCAAACGGCTCGCAGCCGCGATGGCGGCCTTGGTGACGGGCATGGCGGCCGGAGCGGCCTCCGCGCAGGTATCGGGTGACTCGGTCAAGATCGGCTTCATCACCGACATGTCCAGCTTGTACGCGGACATCGACGGCAAGTCGGGCGTCGAGGCGGTCAAGATGGCGATCGAGGACGCCGGCGGCAAGGTGCTCGGCAAGCCGATCGAGCTGCTGTCGGCCGACCACCAAAACAAGGCCGACATCGCCGCCTCGAAGGCGCGCGAATGGATGGACCAGCAGGGCCTGGACATGCTGCTGGGCGGCACCAACTCCGGTACCGCGCTGGCGATGAACAAGGTCGCGCAGGAAAAGAAGAAGGTCTACATCAACATCGGCGCGGGCACGGCCCGCCTGACCAACGAAGAGTGCTCGCCGTACACGGTGCACTACGCCTACGACACGGTGGCGCTGGCCAAGGGCACCGGCAGCGCGGTGGTCAAGCAGGGCGGCAAGTCGTGGTTCTTCCTGACCGCGGACTACGCCTTCGGCCATTCGCTGGAGAACGACACCTCGGCGGTGGTCAAGGCCAATGGCGGCACGGTGGTCGGCTCGGTGCGCCATCCGCTGTCGGCGTCGGACTTCTCGTCGTTCCTGCTGCAGGCGCAGGCCTCGAAGGCGCAGATCCTGGGCCTGGCCAACGCCGGCGGCGACACGATCAATTCGATCAAGGCGGCCAAGGAATTCGGCATCACCAAGAACATGAAGATCGCCGGCCTGCTGATGTTCATCAACGACGTGCACAGCCTCGGACTGAAGAACACCGAAGGCCTGCTGATGACCGACAGCTGGTACTGGGACATGAACGACGAGACCCGCAAGTTCGCCAACCGCTTCTTCGCCAAGAACAAGAAGATGCCGAGCAGCCTGCAGGCCGCCGACTACTCCGCGGTGCGTACCTACCTGAAGGCGGTCGAGGCGGCCAAGACCGACGATCCGGACAAGGTGATGGCCGAGCTGAAGAAGGCGAAGATCGACGACTTCTACACCAAGGGCTATATCCGCGCCGACGGCCGCGCCATTCATGACATGTACCTGATGCAGGTCAAGAGCCCGGCCGAGTCGAAGAAGCCCTGGGACTACCTGAAGGTCGTGGCGACGATCCCGGGCGACCAGGCCTTCACGACGCCCGCCGAGTCGAAGTGCGCGCTGCTGAAGAAGTAAACGACGCCGGCCCGGCGGTGCGCGCCTCGCGCATCGCCGCGGCCCGATGAACGACCGGCGCCGCGTGCGCGTTCGCTGCCGCCGGCCCATGCCTTCCTCGACGGAGGGCGGGCCGGCGCGGAACGGGCCCGCGGCGCCGCATAGCTGACGCCTGCGATGGACATCTTCGGTATTCCCTTGCCCGCCATGTTGTCCCAGCTGTTGCTCGGGCTGGTCAACGGGGCTTTCTATGCGATGTTGAGCCTTGGCCTGGCGGTGATCTTCGGCCTGCTCAACGTCATCAATTTCGCGCACGGCGCGCTCTTCATGCTCGGCGCGGTGCTGGCCTGGATGGGCATGGAGTACGCCGGGCTCAACTACTGGGTGATGCTGCTGCTCGCCCCGGTGGTGGTCGGCGTGATCGGCGTGGTCATCGAGAAGACCATGCTGCGCTGGATCTACAAGCTCGACCATATCTACGGCCTGCTGCTGACGCTGGGCATCACGCTGGTGATCGAGGGCGTGTTCCGCTCGATCTACGGCGTGTCGGGCCTGCCGTATTCGACGCCGGAACTGCTGGCGGGCGCGACCGACCTGGGCTTCATGATCCTGCCGAACTACCGCGCCTGGGTGGTGGTGGCCTCGCTGGCGGTGTGCCTGGCGACCTGGTACATGATCGAGAAGACCAAGCTCGGCGCCTATCTGCGCGCCGGCACCGAGAACCCGAAGCTGGTCGAGGCCTTCGGCGTCAACGTGCCGCTGATGGTCACGCTGACCTACGGCTTCGGCGTCGCGCTGGCCGCCTTCGCCGGCGTGCTGGCCGCGCCGGTGATCCAGATCTCGCCGCTGATGGGGCAGAACCTGATCATCGTGGTGTTCGCGGTGGTGGTGATCGGCGGCATGGGTTCGATCCTGGGCTCGATCGTCACCGGTCTTGGCCTCGGCGTGATCGAGGGCCTGACCAAGGTGTTCTATCCGGAAGCGTCGTCGACCGTGGTGTTCCTGATCATGGTGATCGTATTGCTGCTGCGGCCGGCCGGGCTGTTCGGGAGGGAGAAGTGATGGACGGACAAAGCGCATCGCGCACACAGGGGCCCCAGGGCACGCAGGCTTCCGCGCCGGTGGAGGGGGGCGCCGCGCGCCGCGACGTGCCGCGCACCGTGCCGCTGCTGTTGTATGGGCTGCTGCTGCTCGCGCTGATTGCCGCGCCGATGGCCGGCGCCTATCCGGTGTTCGTGCTGAAGGTGCTGTGCTTCGCGCTATTTGCCTGCGCGTTCAACCTGCTGATCGGCTACACCGGCCTGCTGTCGTTCGGCCACGCGGCCTTCTTCGGCGGCGCCGGTTATGTGGCCGGGCATGCGATGAAGGTGTGGGGCGTGACGCCGGAGGTCGGGCTGGTGCTCGGCACGCTGGCAGGGGCGGCGATCGGCTACGTGGTCGGCGCGCTGGCGATCCGGCGGCAAGGCATCTACTTCTCGATGATCACGCTGGCGCTGGCGCAGATGCTGTTCTTCTTCTGCCTGCAGGCGCCGTTCACCGGCGGCGAGGACGGGCTGCAGGGCATTCCGCGCGGCAAGCTGTTCGGCGTGCTGTCGCTGTCGGACGACCTGACGCTGTACTACGTCGCGCTGGCGATCATCGTGCTGGCCTTCGCGCTGATCGTGCGTACGGTGCATTCGCCGTTCGGGCAGATCCTGAAGGCGATCAAGGAGAACGAGCCGCGCGCGATCTCGCTGGGCTACGACACCGACCGCTTCAAGCTGATGGCCTTCGTGCTGTCGGCCGCGCTGTCGGGGCTGGCCGGCGCGATCAAGGCGCTGGTGCTGGGCTTCGAGACGCTGACCGACGTGCACTGGTCGATGTCGGGCACGGTGATCCTGATGACGCTGGTCGGCGGCCTGGGTACGTTGTCCGGTCCGATCGTCGGCGCCTTCGTGATCGTCGCGCTGGAGAACAAGCTGGGCGATATCGGCAGCTTCCTGGCCTCGGCCACCGGCGTCGAGTGGTTCAACTCGCTGGGCGAGTCGGTGACGATGGTGACCGGCGTGATCTTCGTGATCTGCGTGCTGCTGTTCCGCCGTGGCATCATGGGCGAGCTGCAGGCGCTGTTCAGCCGGAGCCGGCATTAGCGCACCTCCGGAGGCCGCGGCGGGGAGTGGCCGCCGCGGTACATGCCCGTTTTTAGGGCTAGGGTTTTTTCTAGCTTGTTGGATACGCACCGCTTCGTTACATTGGAGCCACGGTTTTCGCAGGTTAAATGGAGGCGGAAGCGAGGAGACGACAGGCGCGCACCCACGATGAGCATTCCGTGAGGAAGCAGCGTTAAATAAGGAAAGGGCGTTGACGGGTGATCCTCGGCAACGCCCTTTTTAATTTGTGGCTTATTTGTCCGGTTCCTCCGTGAGACAATGCGCGCCTTGCCCGCGACCGCCATGCCGTCTCCGTCCGATCCCATTCTTTCCGGTTCCTCCGGTGCCCCCGGCGCCTCCGCGCCAACTCCCAACTATCTGATTCGACAGGCTTTTCCGGCCGACCAGCCGATGCTGGCGGACTGGTTGCAGGCGTGCGCGCCGGCGCCGGTGCTGCTGCAGCGCGGCCGCGCCGCGATGCTCGAGCGGCTGCTGCAACGGCCCGAGCTGGGCCTGTGCCTGCTGGCGTGGGAGGGCGCCGCGCTGGTTGGCTGCCTGCCGGTCCAGCTGGTGCCGCGCCTCGATCTGGGCGGTTTGGCGGCGATGGCCACCGAAGCCTGGTGCTTGCCCGGCACGCACGAAAGTGGTGCAATCCTCGCTTCTTGCCGCGACTGGCTCGCCGACTGGTGCCGCGCGCATGGCGTGCGCCATCTGCTGTGGGCCCCGGGCCTGCCCGCTGCCGGGGAGTCTGGCGAGCCCGGGAAGTCGGATCACGGCCTGAGCCGGCTGCCGTGCGGCCTGTGGCATCGCGACCTGGCGCCGGCGGTCAAGCAGCTGTCCTGATCCGACCGCGGAGTCCTTGCCCGTTCCTGTGTTTGGCGACGGCCCCGGATAGTCCGTTCCACGCCGTCGCCTGCTCGGCCTGCGTCCGCCCCACGCCGTCGCCCGCTTTCGCTTCCTGCTTTCGTTTCTTTACCCCTGACCCGCTGACCCGCTTTCCCGGATGTTCCAATGGAGTTCGCCTTCCTGTTTGCCGCCGCCTTCCTGGCCGGCCTGATCGATGCGGTCGCCGGCGGCGGCGGCCTGGTGCAGATTCCCGCCATCTTCAGCGCCTACCCGAGCCACGCGCCGGCGACGCTGATCGGCACCACCAAGGTCGCCTCGATGGCCGGCACCTTCAACGCCGCGGTGCGCTACGCGCGCAGCGTGCGGATCTACTGGGGTGCCACCGGGCCGGCGGTGGCGGCTGCCTTCCTCTGCTCGATGGCCGGCGCCTACACGCTGACGCTGGTGCCGGCCGAACCGCTGCGCAAGCTGCTGCCCTTCGTGCTGGCGATCCTGCTGATCTATACGCTGGCCAGGAAGGACCTCGGTGCCGAGCATGCGCCGACGCTGTCGGGCGCGCGCGAGCGTTGGGTCGCGCTGATGGGCGGCGCGGCGATCGGCTTCTACGACGGCATCTTCGGACCCGGCACCGGCAGCTTCCTGATGATCATGTTCGTGCGGCTGTTCGGCTACGACTTCCTGCACGCCGCGGCCTCGACCAAGCTGGTCAACCTCGCCACCAATGTCGCGGCGCTGATGCTGCTCGGCTTCAAGGGACACGTCTGGTGGGAGCTCGGCCTGGTGATGGCGGTGGGCAACGTCATCGGCAGCCAGCTCGGCAGCCGGCTTGCGCTGAAGCACGGCAGCCGTTTCGTGCGCAAGGTCTTCCTGCTGGTGGTCAGCGCGCTGATCCTGAAGACCGCCTGGGACGCCTTCGTCGGCTGAGGGCACGCACGGCCCTCGCGTAGCCGCCGGATACGTCTCGCGCAGCTCGCCGCGCGCTCCTCGCGGACGTCCCGAGGCAGGTCGCCGCGTGGTCCTGGGGCACGTCCCCACGCGGGTCCTCGCTGACGTCCCCGCGCACCGGTCGCTCCGCCGAAAGGCGCGCCGATGCTGGCGATGCGGGTTAATCCTGCCTTGGCGGCAAGGGGCGCTGTGTTAGACTCGGTGCGAATTCCCGACCGCTCGGTCGGCGAATCAAATCCGGCGCCGGCCGCCTCCTCGCAAGCCTGTCTTCAGTACGGATTGCGCTGGAAGATCGGCCGCGACCCTTCGAAAAAAGAGGGCACGCGCGGACGGGATCGGGCACGACGGCGAAGCGCGGCGACCAGCACCGCGGATCCGTCGGAACAACAAGCCAGGCGCGGACCGGCCCCAAGCCGGCTCGATGCCGACCGGTTTGAGAGAAGAAGGAGACACGATGAATTTCAAGCGCGCCAGCATGCTGGCCTTCGCCGCCGCCTGTCTGTGCGCCGGCGCTGCCCAGGCCCAGATCAAGATCGGGGTCACGGTATCGGCGACCGGTCCGGCGGCTTCGCTGGGCATCCCGGAAAAGAACACCTTCACGCTGCTGCCCAAGGAGATCGCCGGCAAGAAGGTCGAATACATCGTGCTCGACGACGCCTCGGACAGCACCACCGCCGTCAAGAACACCCGCAAGCTGATCAGCGAGGACAAGGTCGACGCCGTGGTCGGCTCGACCGTGACGCCGAATTCGCTGGCGATGGTCGACGTGGTCGCCGAGAGCGGCACGCCGATGATCACGATGGCGGCGTCGGCGCGCATCATCGAACCGATGGACGCCAAGCGCGCCTGGGTCTTCAAGACCCCGCAGAACGACTCGCACATGGCGACCGCGATCTCCGAGCACATGAGCAACAACAACGTGAAGACGGTGGCCTTCATCGGCTTCGCGGATGCCTACGGCGAGAGCTGGTCGCAGGAGTTCGCCAAGGTGGCGGACATCCGCAAGATCAAGGTCGTCGCCAACGAGCGCTTCGCCCGCACCGATACCTCGGTCACCGGCCAGGTGCTGAAGATCATGGCCAGCAATCCGGACGCGGTGCTGATCGCCGGTTCCGGCACGCCGTCGGCGCTGCCCGCCAAGGCGCTGAAGGAGCGCGGCTACAAGGGCAAGATCTACCAGACCCACGGCGTCGCCAACCCCGACTTCCTGCGCGTCTGCGGCAAGGACTGCGAAGGCGCGCTGCTGCCGGCCGGTCCGCTGCTGGTCGCCGAGCAGCTGCCCGACAGCAATCCGGTCAAGAAGCCGGCGATGACCTACAAGACCGCCTACGAGAAGGCCTTCGGCGGCCAGGTGTCGACCTTCGGCGGCCATGCCTGGGACGCCGGCCTGCTGCTCGAGCGCGCGATTCCGGTCGCGCTGAAGAAGGCGCAGCCGGGCACGCCGGAATTCCGCAAGGCGCTGCGCGATGCGCTGGAGCAGACCAAGGAGCTGCCGGTCTCGCACGGCATCATGACGATGAGCCCGACCGACCATCTGGGCCTGGACCAGCGCTCGCGCGTGATGGTGCAGATCGTCGACGGCAAGTGGAAGCTGCAGAAGTAGGAACGCCTGGCAGCTTCGCCGCGCGGCAGGGCGCATGGACGCACCATGCGCCTTTTTTGTTTTGCGGCCCCGGGGAAGGGGAACCGGTGAGGCAGAACCGGTGAGGCAGAACCGGTGAGGCAAAACCGGTGAGGCAAAACCGGTCAAGCGGAACCGGGCGCTAGGGTTCGCGCGGATTTCCTCGAAGCGTAAGACCTTTACTATTTCGTAATTCGCTGCATCGCGGCAACCCCCGAGGAGATCATGGACCTCTCGATTGCGGCCATCCTGGCACAGGACGGCATCACCTCCGGCGCGATCTACGCGCTGTTGGCGCTGGCCCTGGTGCTGGTGTTTTCGGTGACCCGCGTCATCTTCATCCCGCAAGGGGAGTTCGTCGCCTACGGCGCGCTGACGCTGGCGGTGATGCAGGCGGGCCATGCGCCGCAGACCTCGTGGCTGCTGGTGGCGATGGGGGTGCTGACCTTCGTCTACGAGGGCGCCACCGTGCTGCGCAGCGCCGAACTGCGCCGCAGCGCCGGCCGCCGGCTGGCGGTGCTGGCCGGCAAGTACCTGGTCTTTCCGTTCGCGGTGCACTGGCTGACGCAGGCCTATGGCGCGCAGCCGCTGCCGATGCTGGCGCAGATCGCGCTGACGCTGCTGATCGTGGTGCCGATGGGCCCGATGCTGTATCGCATCGCCTACCAGCCGCTGGCCGAGGCCAGCACGCTGGTGCTGCTGATCGTCTCGGTCGGCGTGCACTTCGCGCTGGTCGGACTGGGACTGGTGATGTTCGGCGCCGAGGGCTCGCGCACCACCGCCTTCTCCGATGCGCGCTTCGATGTTGGTGCGCTGTCGGTGTCGGGCCAGAGCCTGTGGGTGATCGGCGTGTCCGGGCTCTTGATCGCCGGCCTGTACTTCTATTTCGACCGCACGCTGACCGGCAAGGCGCTGCGCGCCACCGCGGTCAACCGGCTGGGCGCGCGCCTGGTCGGCATCGGCACCACGCAGGCGGGCCGGCTGTCGTTCACGCTGGCCGCCGCGATGGGCGCGCTGTGCGGCATCCTGATCGCGCCGCTGACCACGGTCTACTACGAGTCGGGCTTCCTGATCGGCCTGAAGGGCTTCGTCGGCGCCATCGTCGGCGGGCTGGTCAGCTATCCGGTGGCGGCCGCCGGCGCGCTGCTGGTGGGGCTGCTCGAATCCTATTCGTCCTTCTGGGCCAGTGCGTTCAAGGAGGTCATCGTGTTCACGCTGATCATTCCGGTGCTGCTGTGGCGCTCGCTGACCAGCAAACATGTGGAAGACGAGGAATGATGCAACGGCAAGCCACACGCACAACCGGGACGCAGCAGGCGTCCGACACGGCGGCGGCCGCAACGCCGACGCTCCCGGCGACGGCGCCGGCGACGACCCCGGCCCCGGCCTCCGGCAGCGCCAACCTGCGCAACCGGCTTCTGCTGATCGCGTTCGCGGCGATCCTGGCCCTGCTGCCGGTGCTGCCGACGCCTGAGTTCTGGATCACGCTGGGCAACTACATCGGCCTGTACAGCATCGTCGCGATCGGCCTGGTGCTGCTGACCGGCGTCGGCGGCATGACCTCGTTCGGGCAGGCGGCCTTCGTGGGCCTGGGCGCCTACAGCACCGCCTACCTGACCACGCAGTACGGGCTGTCGCCCTGGTTCGGCCTGCTGGTCGGGCTGGTGATCACGATGGCCTCGGCCTATGTGATCGGCCTGATCACGATGCGGATGTCGGGGCATTACCTGCCGCTGGCGACGATCGCCTGGGGGCTGTCGCTGTTCTTCCTGTTCGGCAATCTCGAATTCCTCGGCAAGTACGACGGCCTGAACGGCATCCCGGTGCTGTCGCTGCTGGGCTTCGAGCTGCAGTCGGGCCGCTCGATGTTCTATCTGATCTGGGTGGTGGTGCTGCTCGCGGTGGTGGCGATGCAGAACCTGCTCGATTCGCGTCCTGGCCGGGCGATCCGCGCGCTGAAGGGCGGCGGCGTGATGGCCGAGGCGATGGGCGTCAATACCGCGTGGATGAAGGTGGTGGTGTTCGTCGTCGCCGCGGTGCTGGCCTGTATCTCGGGCTTTCTGTACGCGCATCTGCAGCGCGCGGTGAACCCGACGCCGTTCGGCCTGAACTATGGCATCGAGTACCTGTTCATGGCGGTGGTCGGCGGTGTCGGCCACGTGTGGGGCGCGGTGCTGGGCGCGGGCATCCTGACCATCCTGAAGGACATGCTGCAGGGCGTGCTGCCGAAGCTGCTGGGCGCCAACGGCAACTTCGAGATCATCGTGTTCGGCGTGCTGCTGGTGCTGCTGCTGCAGTATGCGCGCGACGGGCTCTGGCCCTTCCTGCGCAAGGCATGGCCGAGCGGGCCGCCGGTGCGCGCGCCCGAACAGGCCGCCGCGCTGCCCGTACGGCAAAAGCCGCAGGCCGGCGAACTGATCCTCGACGTGCGCGCGGCGCGCAAGGAGTTCGGCGGACTGGTGGCGGTCAACGACGTCAGCTTCCAGGTCCGCGCCGGCGAGATCGTCGGACTGATCGGGCCCAATGGCGCCGGCAAGTCGACCACCTTCAATCTGGTCACCGGCGTGCTGCCGCTGACGCGCGGCGAGGTGCGCTATCGCGGCGAGGCCATCACCAATCTGCCGTCGCGCGAGATCGTCAAGCGCGGTATCGGCCGGACCTTCCAGCACGTGCATCTGCTGCCGACGATGACGGTGCTGGAGAACGTCGCGATCGGCGCGCATCTGCGCGGCGACTACCGGCCGCAGGGCGGCGTGTCGGCGGCGATCCTGCGCATGAACCGCGGCGAGGAGGCCAAGCTGCTGTTCGAGGCGAAGCGCCAGCTCGAGCGCGTGGGCCTTGCCGACTGCATGTACATGGAGGCCGGCAGCCTGGCGCTGGGCCAGCAGCGCATTCTCGAGATCGCCCGCGCGCTGTGCTGCGATCCCGCGCTGCTGCTGCTCGACGAGCCGGCCGCGGGCCTGCGCTACAAGGAGAAGCAGGCGCTGGCCGAGCTGCTGCGCAAGCTCAAGGGCGAGGGCATGAGCGTGCTGCTGGTCGAGCACGACATGGACTTCGTGATGAACCTGACCGACCGGCTGGTGGTGATGGAGTTCGGCACGCGCATCGCCGAGGGCGTGCCCGAGGAAGTGCAGAAGAACCCCGCGGTGCTCGAGGCCTATCTGGGCGGCGTGGAATAAGGGAGCGAGCGGTGAGCGTGATTCTCGAAGTGAAGGACCTGCATGTCCGCTACGGCAAGGTCGAGGCGGTGCACGGGGCCAGCCTGTCGGTCGAGGCCGGCAAGATCGTCACGGTGATCGGCCCCAATGGCGCGGGCAAGTCCACCATGCTGAACGCGATCATGGGGGCGCTGCCGCCGACCGGCTCGGCCAGCGGCATGGTGTCCTACCTTGGCCACGACATGGCGGGCATTCCGGTCGAGGGCCGGGTCGCGCGCGGCATGTGCCTGGTGCCGGAGAAGCGCGAGCTGTTCGGCTCGATGAGCGTCGAGGACAACCTGCGGCTCGGCGCCTTCCGCCGCAAGCGCGCGGGCGAGAAGAACTTCCTCGACCAGATGGACGTGGTCTACGAGCTGTTCCCCCGGCTGCGCGAGCGCGCGCGCCAGGATGCCGGCACGCTGTCCGGCGGCGAGCGCCAGATGCTGGCCGTCGGCCGCGCGCTGATGGCCAAGCCCGAGCTGCTGATGCTGGACGAGCCCAGCCTTGGTCTCGCGCCGCTGATCGTCAAGGAGATCTTCCACATCATCAACGACCTGCGCCGCACCGGCGTGGCGACGCTGCTGATCGAGCAGAACGCGCGCGCGGCGCTGCAGGTGGCCGACTACGGCTATGTGATCGAGACCGGAGAGATCGCGATGGCCGGACCGGCCGACGAGCTGGCCGCCGATCCGCGCGTCATCGAGACCTATCTGGGGCTGGCGAAGAAGGCCGCTTGAAGGCTGGCTTGAAAGCGTGGCCGGACAGCCTTGTCTGACCCTTCCATGCTACGAAAGAATAACGGCGCGCTTCGGTGCGCCGTTATCATTTGTCGCTCTTATGTTCGGCAACGTTCAATTAGCATGATTAATGTTTCTTGCGTTGGATATCTCTTTGTCATCTATCCGGTGAATCGTTACCCCTGACGCGGACCACATCCGGGTCCTGCGCCGCCGTTTCCAGCAGCCACTGGCGGAAACGGTTCAGCGCCGGATGGTCGCGCCGCTCCCGCGGCGCGCACAGGAAGTAGCCCCGCGTCAGACGGATCGGCAAATCGAAGGGCGCCACCACGCGGCCGGCCACGATCTCGTCGCGTACCAGGCAGCGCTGCAACACCGCGATGCCGATATCGGCCTTGACCGCCTGCACCAGAATCGACACCTGGTCGAACCCCGTGGCCAGCGTGGGCGCAGCGTTGGGTACGCCCGCCGCAACGAACCAGTGCTGCCAGTTGGCGGGCGCGCCGGTGTGAAAGAGCAGGGACTCCCGCAGCAGATCCGCCGGCGTCCGCCATTGACCAGCCTCCCGCCGCAGCCGTGCACGCTCCGGATGGCAGACCGGCACCATCTCGCTGCCGATTACGTAGTCCACCTGCAGATTGGGCCAGCTGTTGGCGGTGCCCGCCAGCAGCGCCGCATCGGGTGCGGGCCCCGAGAAATCCTCGTCGCGCCGGTATGGCACGAAGTCGAGGCGGATATCGGGATGGCGCCGATGGAAGTCCGGCAGGCGCGGCACCAGCCAGACGCTGGCCAGCGTGGGCAGGGCGGACAGCGTCAGATGGTGTTGCCGGTCGCCGGCGAGCAGCGCGGCGCTGGCCGATTCGATCGCGGCCAGCGGCTGGGCCACCGCCTCGAGGAAGCCGCGGCCCGCGGCGGTCAGCACCAGCCGATGCGCGTTGCGCTGGATCAGTGGCTGGCCGAAGTGCGCCTCCAGCCTGGCGATCGCCCGGCTGATCGCGCCTTGGGTCACACATAGCTCCTGCGCAGCGCGCGTGAAGCTGCCCAGCCGCGCCGCGGTGGCGAAGGCGTGCAGCTCGGACATCGACGGCGATCGCAGGCGCATGCGGGGCTTCTGCGCTCATCGGCGGATGGGCGCGGCGAGGATGAACTGAGGTAATGGAAGCGTGCAATATAGTCGTTTGTGCACGCTCGGTAAACTGGCCGACACTTGACGCGTCGTGGGCATCTTTGGCCCCGAATCGGCATCGTCCGCCACGTAAAAGACAAGGCAATTCCAAGGAGAACATCGCCATGAACCGAGCCGTGACCACGCGTCGTCGCTTTGTGCTGTCCGCCGTGACTACCGCCGTCACTTCCGCCCTCGCCGCCGCCGTGCTGCTGCCCGCCGCGGCCAGCGCCGCGCCGGCCAACTATCCCAGCCGTCCGATCCGCCTGATCGTGCCCTTCGCCGCCGGCGGCTCCACCGATCTGTCGGCGCGCCTGGTCGCCGAGTACGCTGGCCGCGAGCTGGGCCAGTCGATCGTGGTCGAGAACAAGGGCGGGGCAGGCGGCTCGCTCGGCATGGGCGAAGTCGCCCGCTCGGCGCCGGACGGCTACACGATCGGCATGGCCACGGTCAGCACGCACGGCTCGAACCCGGCGGTCTATCCGAAGCTGAGCTATGACCCGATCAAGGACTTCGTGCCGGTCACCAATGTGGTGGCGATCCCCAGCGTGTTTGCCGTCCATCCGAGCGTGCCGGCCAAGACCATGAAGGAGTTCATCGCGCTGGCCAAGGCCAACCCCGGCAAGTACAGCTTCGCGTCGCCGGGCGCCGGCTCGCTCGGGCACGTGAATATCGAGAACTTCATGATGCTGTCCGGTATCGATCTGCTGCATGTCCCGTACAAGGGCGCCGGCCTGGCGCTGAACGATGCGGTCGCCGGACAGGTCAACGCGATCACCGACAACCTGTCGTCGACGCTGCCGCACGTCAAGGGTGGCCGCCTGCGCGCACTCGCCGTGCTGGGTGCCGGCCGCTCGTCGCAACTGCCGGACGTACCGACCTATGCCGAGCTCGGCTTCAAGGACATGGGCGAGGGCGGCTGGTTCGGCATCGTGGCGCCGGCGGGCACGCCCGCACCGGTGGTCGCCAAGCTGAACGCCGCGATCCACAAGGCGATGCAGAACCCGGACTTCAAGCGCAAGGTCGAGGAATCCGGCGGGACGCTGGTGCCGACCACGCCCGAGCAGTTCAAGGCGCAGATCGAGCAGGCGATGGCCCGCTACGCGCGCGTGGCCAAGACCGCCAAGATCGAGCTGAACTGATGGCGGCGGCGTTCGAACCCATCGTCCGCCGCCTGCCCGAGGGCGAAGCGCTGCCGCTGGTCTGCGATTCGCCCCACAGCGGCACGCGCTATCCCGACGACTTCGGCGCGGCCGTGCCGATGGCGAGGCTGCGCGAAGGCGAGGACACCCACGTCGAGGCGCTGTGGGAGGCGGTGCCTGCGGTCGGCGGCACGCTGATCGCGGCGAACTTCCCGCGCGTCTATATCGATCCGAACCGGATGCCGGACGACCTCGACCCGGCGCTGCTGGACGGGCCTTGGCCCGAGCCGCTGGCCCCGGGCGAGAAGACGCAGCTGGGCTTCGGCCTGGTGTGGCGCAACATCGACGCGAATACGCCGATCTACGCCCGCAAGCTCGGCGTGGCCGAGGTGCGCAACCGCATCGAGCATTACTACCGCCCGTACCATGCGGCGCTGGCGGAAGCGGTGGACACGACCTATCGCCGCTTCGGCGCCGTATGGCATCTGAACCTGCACTCGATGCCGAACAATGCCTACGAGCGGCTGAAGAAGGTCAGCCCGCACCCGCTGGCGGACTTTGTGCTGGGCGACCGCGACGGCACGACCTGCGATCCGGAGTTCGTCGGACTGATCGAATTGGGACTGCGCGACATGGGCTATACCGTTGCGCGCAACGACCCGTACAAGGGGGTGCAGTTGATCGCCCAGATCGGCCGGCCGGCGGAGCGCCGCCACAGCCTGCAGATCGAGATCCGCCGTCCCCTCTACATGGACGAGCGGACTCGGGAGCGCAATGCCAATTTCGGTACGGTGCAGCGGGATATGGGACGGCTGCTGGAGCGGGTGGCGGAGTACTTGCGACAGCAGCGGTGATTCTTCGGCGCCCCAACTGGCGGGGTAGGGGCGCCGCAGCGTAGTGAGGCAGTGGAGAAGGCCGGGCCGATGGCCCGGCCTTCTTTGTTTCACGTGGAACACCGCCTCTGGCAGCGGTGATGGCTCGACGTTTCACGTGAAACAGGGCGAAGCCGTGTGGCGATTGCGTTGTTCCACGTGAAACACGGTCGCGGCGGAAGCACAATGTTTCACGTGGAACGGGAGTCTGTCCCGAATGCCCAAGTGAATGCCGGTATAATTCCGCATCCCGTTTTTCCCTCTCCAGCCTCCCGGAGGAGGTGCCCCCATGCTTTACCCGAAAGAGTTCGATGTCATTGTCGTCGGCGGTGGCCATGCCGGCACCGAAGCGGCCTTGGCCGCGGCCCGCATGGGCTGCCAGACGCTGCTGCTGACCCATAGCATCGAGACGCTGGGGCAGATGAGCTGCAATCCGTCGATCGGCGGCATCGGCAAGGGGCATCTGGTCAAGGAAGTCGACGCGCTTGGCGGTGCCATGGCGGCCGCCACCGACGAGGCCGGCATCCAGTTCCGTATCCTGAACTCCAGCAAGGGCCCGGCTGTGCGCGCCACCCGCGCCCAGGCCGACCGCGTGCTGTATCGCAAGGCGATCCGCACCCGGCTGGAGAATCAACCCAATCTGATGCTGTTCCAGCAGGCCGTCGACGACCTGATGGTCGAGGGCGACCGCGTGGTTGGCGCCGTGACCCAGGTCGGCGTCCGCTTCCGCGCCCGCGCGGTGGTGTTGACCGCCGGCACCTTTCTGGATGGCAAGATCCACGTCGGCCTGGACAACTACACCGGCGGCCGTGCCGGCGATCCGGCCGCGGTCACGCTGTCGGCCCGCCTCAAGGAGCTGAAGCTGCCGCAGGGGCGCCTGAAGACGGGCACGCCGCCGCGTATCGACGGCCGCACCATCGACTTCTCGGTGATGGAAGAGCAGCCCGGTGACCTGGATCCGGTCCCGGTGTTCTCCTTCCTGGGCAGTCCGGAGCAGCATCCGCAGCAGCTGCCGTGCTGGATCACCCACACCAACGCCCGTACCCACGAGATCATCCGGGGTGGGCTGGACCGCTCGCCGATGTACACCGGCGTGATCGAAGGGGTAGGCCCGCGTTACTGCCCGAGCATCGAGGACAAGATCCATCGCTTTGCCAGCAAGGAAAGCCACCAGATCTTCCTGGAACCGGAAGGGCTGACGACGAACGAGTTCTATCCCAATGGCATCTCGACCAGCCTGCCGTTCGACGTGCAGCTGGAGCTGGTGCATTCGATCCGTGGCCTCGAGCACGCCCATATCCTGCGTCCCGGCTATGCGATCGAGTACGACTACTTCGACCCGCGTGCGCTGAAGGCCTCGCTGGAGAGCAAGGCAATCGGCGGGCTGTTCTTCGCCGGCCAGATCAATGGCACCACGGGTTACGAAGAGGCCGCGGCCCAAGGGCTGCTGGCGGGCATCAACGCCGGCCGCTACGCGCAGGAGCGCGAGGCCTGGGCGCCGCGCCGCGACCAGGCTTACCTTGGCGTGCTGGTCGACGACCTGATCACGCGCGGCGTGACCGAGCCGTACCGGATGTTCACCAGCCGCGCCGAATTCCGCCTGAGCCTGCGGGAGGACAACGCCGACATGCGGCTGACCGAGATCGGCCGCGAGCTTGGCGTCGTCGACGACGTCCGCTGGGACGCATTCAATCGCAAGCGCGACGCTGTTTCACGTGAAACAGAGCGTCTGAAGAGCACCTGGGTCAACCCGGCAAGTCTCCCCGCCGAGGACGCCGTGCCGCTGCTGGGCAAGCCGATCGAGCGTGAATACAGCCTGGCGGACCTGCTGCGGCGCCCGGGCGTCGGCTACGACGCGCTGATGGCGCTGCAGGCCGGCCGCCATGCGCCGTCCGAGCCGCTGGCCGAGGACCCGCTGCAGGCCGAACAGATCCGCGAGCAGATCGAGATCGGCATCAAGTACCACGGCTATATCGCCCGCCAGGCGGCCGAGGTCGACAAGCTGGAAGCCAACGAGTCGACCCGGCTACCGGACGACTTCGACTACACCGAAGTGCGCGGCCTCGGCTTCGAGGTCAGCCAGAAGCTGAACCAGCATCGTCCGCAGACGCTTGGCCAGGCTTCACGCATCTCGGGCGTCACGCCGGCGGCGATCTCGCTGCTGCTGGTACACCTGAAGAAGAAGGGCATGGGCCGCGGCAAGTTGGCCGGCTCGGGCCGTGAGGCGGCCTGAGTGAGCGGTTCGCACGCATCCCAGGCGCGGCGCCACGGCGCGGTCGACGAGGCCGCGCAGCGCCGCCGCCTCGAAGCTGGCCTGGCCGCCATCGGCCTGCCGCTCGACGACGCCCGTATCGAGACGCTGCTCGCCTATCTGGCCCTGCTGCGCAAATGGAACGCCACTTATAACCTGACCGCGATCCGCCATCCGGATGAGATGCTGACGCATCATCTGCTGGACTCGCTGGCCGCCGTGCCGGCGCTGGCCGAGGCGGCGCGTCGGCCCGAGGTCGGGCCCGGCGCGCGGGGCAGGGTGCTGGACGTCGGCTCGGGTGGCGGCATGCCGGGCTTGCCGCTGGCCATCGCCTGTCCCGACGTGTCAGTGCTGATGGTGGACATCGTGCAGAAGAAGACCGCCTTCCTGACCCAGTGCCGCGCCCAGCTGAGGCTCGGCAATGCGGCGGCGCATTGGGGACCGGTGGAGAAGCTGGCCGACGCCGACGGTTTCGCCGTGATCACGTCGCGGGCCTTCGCCGAGCTGACCGATTTCGTCACGCTTGCCGGCCACCTGCTGGCCCCGGGCGGACGCATGATCGCAATGAAAGGGGTCTATCCGCACGCCGAACTGGAGCGGATGGAGCAGGCCGGACTGATGTCGGCCTGGCAGGTCGAAGCGGTGCCGCAGCTCGCGGTGCCCGAACTGGACGCGCAGCGCCACCTGGTGGTGCTGTCGCGCCGTGGCGAGCGCAGCGATGCGCGCGCCGACTGAATACAAGCGAGGAGCTGCAGAACCCATGGCAAAGGTATTCGTGATCGCAAACCAGAAGGGCGGGGTGGGCAAGACCACCACCACGGTGAACCTCGCCGCTGGCCTTGCCGCGCAAGGGCAGCGCGTGCTGCTGGTCGATCTCGATCCGCAAGGCAATGCATCGATGGGTTCGGGCATCGACAAGCAGGGGCTGGAGCACAGCGTCTATCAGGTGCTGGTCGGCTTCGCGACGATCCCGCAGGCACGCCAGCGCTCGGAGTCGGGCAAGTACGACGTGCTGCCGGCCAACCGCGAGCTGGCCGGTGCCGAGGTCGAACTGGTCGAGCTCGAGCATCGCGAGCGCCGGCTGCGCCAGGCGCTGGCCGAGGTCGAGGGCGAGTACGATTTCGTGCTGATCGACTGCCCGCCGTCGCTGTCGCTGCTGACGCTGAACGGCCTGTGTGCGGCGCATGGCGTCATCGTGCCGATGCAGTGCGAGTACTTCGCGCTGGAGGGGCTGTCCGACCTGGTCAATACGATCAAGCAGGTGCACGCCAACCTGAACAAGGACCTGAAGGTCATCGGCCTGCTGCGTGTGATGTTCGATCCGCGCGTGACGCTGCAGCAGCAGGTTTCCGCCCAGCTGGAAGCGCATTTCGGCGACAAGGTCTTCAAGACGATGATCCCGCGCAATGTGCGGCTGGCGGAGGCGCCGTCGTACGGCATGCCGGGCGTGGCCTTCGATCCGGCGTCGAAGGGCGCCAAGGCCTATCTCGATTTCGGCGCCGAGATGATCGCGCGCGTCAAGCAACTCGGCCAGATCGCCTGAGCCGGCGAGCGGCAGCAAGCAAGGAGCCACCACCATGAGTACCGCGAAGAAGAAGGGCCTGGGCCGTGGGCTGGAAGCCCTGCTGGGCGGCCCGGCGGAGATCGTCGAGGCGGCGCGCCAGGACGGTTCGCCCACCGTGCTGCGCGTGGATCAGCTGCAGCCCGGCAAGTACCAGCCGCGCACGCGGATGGACGAGGGTGCGCTGCAGGAGCTCGCAGCGAGCATCCGCGCGCAGGGCCTGATGCAGCCAATCCTGGTGCGGCGCGTGGCCGAGCCCGATCGCTACGAGATCATTGCCGGCGAGCGCCGTTTCCGCGCCTCCAAGCTGGCGGGGCTGGACAAGGTGCCGGTGCTGATCAAGGACGTGGCCGACGAGGCCGCGGCGGCGATGGCGCTGATCGAGAACATCCAGCGCGAGGACCTGAACCCGCTGGAAGAGGCGCAAGGCATCATGCGCCTGATCCGCGAATTCAAGTTCACCCACGAGCAGGCCGCCGAGTCGGTCGGCCGCTCGCGCAGCGCGGTGTCGAATCTGCTGCGCCTGCTGAACCTGGCGCAGCCGGTGCAGACCATGCTGATGGCCGGCGATCTCGACATGGGCCATGCGCGCGCGCTGCTCGCGGTGGACGGCGCGCACCAGATCACGCTGGCCAACCAGATCGTCAACAAGCGGCTGTCGGTGCGTGAGACCGAGAAGCTGGTGACCTCGACGCTGAAGCCCTTCGATCTGAAGTCGCTGAAGCAGAAGACCGGGCAGGGCGCGCGCGACGTCGCGCGGCTGGAGGAGGAACTGTCCGACGCGCTCGGCATGCCGGTGCAGATCAAGCTCGGCGCGCGCGGCAAGGGTCAGCTGACGATTCAGTTTTCCAGCAACGATGCGCTCGACGGGGTGCTGGCCCGCTTGCGCGACCCCGCCGCGGGACGGCAGGTCGCATGAGCGCGGTTGGGCGATGATCGCCCAATGGAACAGCGCGAATGGCGCCGGGTTCTTCCCCCGGCGCCATTTTTTTGCTACGCAATCCGATTACGTGTCAGGTCATTGCCGCGCAATATCCGCGCAAGCATGATCGAAGCGAGATAGCAAGAGTTGTGGTGTTTTGCCTTGCAAGGCAACTGTAAGCAGATTGACTCGTTATCCGCATTCCCCGTAAAATCGTGCGGTTTGAATACTGGCCGAGGACGAAAAGTTCCCGGCCAGAACTGCAAGCAGGCAGACCGACAAGTTGTAGTGGCGACAGACCCAAAGCCGCCTCGCGCGGGATCGAATACCGACCGCACCGAGCGGACTTCCGGGCGTCAGGCCGACGAGTGGGATCGCGACGCTTGGGACCGTGACGACTGGCGCGATGACGCGTCCGACGACGGCCCCGCCGCGCCGATCCAGCCGCTGTCGCACGACGACGCGGTGTCGCTGTTCGGCGAACGCGCGCTACGGCCCTCGCGGATGACGCCGGGCAAGGTGGTGCTGGCGCAAGTCGCGGTGACGCTGCTGTCGGCGATCGGCTGGGCGGTGTTCGGCCCCGAGGCCGGACCGTACGGCTGGTCGGCGCTGTTCGGCGGCGCGGTGTGCTGCGTGCCGAGCGCGTTCTTCGCCTTCCGGCTTTGGCTCGCACGGGACCGCGCGTCGATCGGCGGGCTGGTGGTCGGCGAGGCGATCAAGGTGATGGCCACCGTCGCGCTGTTCGTGCTGGTGGTGGTGCTGTACCGCGATCTGCGTTGGGTGCCGATGCTGGTCACGTTCCTGCTTGCGTTGAAGACGTACTGGGTGGCGCTGGCGATTCGATAGATTTTCGAATTGCCGAATTACGGATCGCCATGCCCCGAACCGGTGCCGCGTTGTTCTGATTCAGGGCAATTGAGGGCCGGATTCGAGAAAACAAGATTGGGATGCCACGCCGATTTCGAATCGCGCGCGGCATCGGGAAGTTACGAAGCGACTTGCATTGCGGTGACCGGCCGACGAGCCGAAGGCGGTGCAAGAAGCATACCGAGCGTTCGCGATGGCGAATGCAGGTCAAACAGGTTTCGCAATATACGGTTCGATTCGACATGGCAACTGCTCAAGGCGCTGAAAACGCGCTCACCCCATCCGGCTATATCGCCGAACATTTGCAGAACCTGAATTCGATCGGCGGCAAGCAGGCCTCCGTGGTCGACTTCGGCGTGATCAATTACGACACCGTCTTCTGGTCGGTGCTGTGCGGCGCGATCGCCGTGCTATTCCTGTACCTGGCCGCGCGTCGCGTTACCGCCGGCGTGCCGGGCCGCTTCCAGGCCTTCGTCGAAATGATCGTCGAGATGGTCGACGACCAGGCCAAGGGCATCATCCACGGCGACCGTTCGTGGATCGCGCCGCTGGCGCTGATGGTGTTCTGCTGGATCACCATGATGAACGCGATCGACCTGATCCCGGTTGACTGGGTCCACGGCCTGAACCACCTGCTGGGCGTGTTCGGCGTCCACCTGCCGCACCACAAGGCCGTGGCGACCGCCGACCTGAACGGCACGCTGGGCATGTCGTTCGCCGTGCTGATCCTGATGATCTACTACAGCTTCAAGATCAAGGGCGCGGGCGGCTTCGTGCACGAGCTGCTGTCGGCACCGTTCGGCGGCAAGTGGTACCTGGCCCCGTTCAACCTGGTGCTGAACGTCATCGAATTCCTGGCCAAGGCCGTTTCGCTCGGCATGCGACTGTTCGGCAATATGTACGCCGGCGAACTCGTGTTCCTGCTGATCGCGCTGCTGGGCTCGATGTGGACCTTCGGCGCCGACCTGTCGGCTCTGGGCTTCGTCGGCCACGTGATTGCCGGCGCGGTCTGGGCGATCTTCCACATCCTGATCGTGCTGCTGCAGGCCTTCATTTTCATGATGCTGACGCTGGTGTATCTCGGCCAGGCACACGACAAGCACTGATTTCCGGTTTTTTGGTTTTTGGTTTTTTTGGTTCTAAGTCTCTTCTCAAATTAAAGGAGTCGTCATGCAAGAATTTCTCGCCAACATCCAGGGTCTGACCGCCATCGGTATCGGCATCATCATCGGCCTGGGCGCGATCGGTGCCTGCCTGGGTATCGCTCTGATGGGTGGCAAGTACATCGAAGCCTGCGCGCGTCAGCCGGAACTGATGAACCCGCTGCAGACCAAGATGTTCCTGCTGGCCGGCCTGATCGACGCGGCATTCCTGATCGGTGTGGGCGTGGCCATGCTGTTCGCGTTCGCCAACCCGCTGCTGGCCGTCATTCAGTAAATCTTTTCGGTCTGCATGATGCTGACGGGCGGCGCAGGCCACTAGCCTGGCCGCCTTTGCGCATTTATCTGTAGTTTGTTTACCGAAAGGAACACACCATGAATCTGAACGCAACGTTTTTTGCGCAGATGGTCGTGTTCTTCATCCTGTGGTGGGTTGTCGCCAAATTCATTTGGCCGCCGCTGGTGAAGGCGCTCGACGAACGCGCAAAGAAAATCGCCGACGGTCTCGCGGCTGCCGAAAAGGGCAAGGCCGAACTCGAGCTGGCCAACAAGCGCGTGGACGTGGCCCTGGCCGAAGCCCGCGCCGAAGGTGCGCAACGCGTCGCCGACGCGGAGAAGCGCGCCCAGATGGTCGCCGAAGAGATCAAGCGCAACGCCCAGGCCGAAGCCGCACGCATCATCGCGCAAGCGAAGGCCGATGCCGAACAGCAGGTCACCAAGGCACGCGAGCAGCTGCGCGACCAGGTCGCCGTGCTGGCCGTCAAGGGTGCAGAGCAGATCCTCAAGCGTGAAGTGAATGCGCAGGTCCACGCCGACCTGCTCAACCAACTGAAGGCCGAGCTCTAATCATGGCAGAAACCGCAACCATTGCCCGTCCCTACGCCGAGGCGCTGTTCCGCGTCGCCAGCGAGGCCAACGCCGGCAATCTGGGTGCATGGTCCGAGCTGGTTTCGGAAATGGGGCAGGTCGCGGCCACCCCGGAGATCAAGGCGCTGGCCGACGATCCGAACGTTCCCGGCGACAAGCTGGCCGAACTGTTCCTGTCGGTGCTGAAGTCTCCGGTCAACGACGAGGCGCGCCGCTTCGTGCAGTTGCTGGTGGACAACGACCGCCTGACCGTGCTGCCGGAGATTGCCGAGCAGTTCCATGCGCTGAAGAACGCCCAAGAAGGTTCGGCCGACGTCGAAATCACCAGCGCGTTCCCGCTCGACGGCGCGCCGCTGACCGATCTGGTCGCCTCGCTCGAACGCAAGTTCGGGCGCAAGCTGGTGCCGACCGTGACGGTCGACCCCTCGCTGATCGGCGGCGTTCGCGTCAAGGTGGGCGACGAAGTGCTGGATACCTCGGTGCGCGCGCGCCTGGCCGCCATGCAAGCCGCGCTGACCGCCTGATGTGCGGACAGCCGACGGATTGAAGAATTAGGAGCATTGTGATGCAACTGAACCCCTCAGAAATCAGCGAGCTGATCAAGTCCCGCATCTCGGGCCTTGGCGCCGAAGCTGAAGTGCGCAACACCGGCACGGTGATTTCCGTGACCGATGGCATCTGCCGCGTGCACGGCCTGTCCGGCGTGATGCAGGGCGAGATGCTGGAATTCCCCGGCAACACCTTCGGCCTGGCGCTGAACCTCGAGCGCGACTCTGTCGGCGCCGTGGTGCTGGGCGACTACGAACACATCTCGGAAGGCGACCAGGTCAAGTGCACCGGCCGCATTCTGGAAGTGCCGGTGGGCAAGGAACTGCTGGGCCGCGTGGTCAACACGCTGGGCCAGCCGATCGACGGCAAGGGTCCGATCAACGCCAAGCTGACCGACGTGATCGAGAAGGTCGCCCCGGGCGTGATCGCGCGCCAGTCGGTGAGCCAGCCGGTGCAGACCGGCCTGAAGTCGATCGACGCGATGGTGCCGATCGGCCGCGGCCAGCGCGAGCTGATCATCGGCGACCGCCAGACCGGCAAGACCGCCGTCGCCGTCGACGCGATCATCAACCAGAAGGGCAAGGGCGTCTATTGCGTCTACGTGGCAATCGGCCAGAAGGCTTCGACGATCGCCAACGTGGTGCGCAAGCTGGAAGAGACCGGCGCGATGGAATACACCGTCGTGGTGGCCGCCGCCGCTTCGGACTCGGCCGCCATGCAGTACCTGGCCGCCTACGCCGGCTGCACGATGGGCGAGTACTTCCGCGACCGCGGCGAAGACGCGCTGATCGTCTATGACGACCTGACCAAGCAGGCCTGGGCCTATCGCCAGGTGTCGCTGCTGCTGCGCCGCCCGCCGGGCCGCGAAGCCTACCCGGGCGACGTGTTCTACCTGCACTCGCGCCTGCTGGAGCGCGCCGCCCGCGTCAACGCCGACTACGTCGAGAAGTTCACCAATGGCGAAGTCAAGGGCAAGACCGGTTCGCTGACCGCGCTGCCCGTGATCGAAACGCAGGCCGGCGACGTGTCCGCGTTCGTGCCGACCAACGTGATCTCGATTACCGACGGCCAGATCTTCCTGGAAACCGACCTGTTCAACGCCGGTATCCGTCCCGCGATCAACGCCGGTATCTCGGTGTCGCGCGTCGGTGGCGCTGCGCAGACCAAGGTCGTCAAGAAGCTGTCCGGCGGTATCCGTACCGACCTGGCCCAGTACCGTGAACTGGCTGCGTTCGCGCAGTTCGCCTCGGACCTGGACGATGCCACCCGCAAGCAGCTCGAGCGCGGCCGCCGCGTGATGGAACTGCTCAAGCAGCCGCAGTACCAGCCGCTGCAGGTGTGGCAGCTGGCCGCGTCGCTGTACGCCGCCAACAATGGCTTCCTCGACAACGTGGAAGTGAAGGACATCCTGCCGTTCGAAAAGGGCCTGCACGACCACCTGAAGACCAAGTACGCCGATCTCGTCAACCGTATCGAAGACACCAAGGATCTGTCGAAGGACGACGAAGCTGCCCTGCGTGCCGCGATCGAGGATTTCAAGAAGTCCGCCGCGTTCTAACCGCGTGATTC
This sequence comes from Cupriavidus cauae, assembly GCF_008632125.1. Classification (GTDB taxonomy): domain Bacteria; phylum Pseudomonadota; class Gammaproteobacteria; order Burkholderiales; family Burkholderiaceae; genus Cupriavidus; species Cupriavidus cauae. The sequence goes on along the minus strand of NZ_VWRN01000031.1, from coordinate 7,320 downwards.
CACGGACCGCGCAACCGGCGTCGGCCTGAAAAAGGGCGACGGCCGGGCGCGCGGCACGACTGGAGAGGAAGATATGGCCGGAACGAAAGAGATTCGAACCAAGATCAAGAGCGTGCAGAACACGCGCAAGATCACCAAGGCGATGGAAATGGTCGCCGCATCCAAGATGCGCAAGGCGCAGGAGCGGATGCGTGCTGCCCGCCCGTACGCCGAGAAGGTGCGCAACATTGCCGCGCACCTGGCCACGGCCAACCCGGAGTTCAAGCATCCGTTCCTGCAGGCGCGCGACGTCAAGCGCGCCGGCTTGATCGTGGTGACGACCGACAAGGGGCTGTGCGGCGGCCTGAACACCAACGTGCTGCGCGCCGTCACCAACGAGCTGCGCGACTGGCAGAACCGCGGTGTGCAGGTGCAAACCACCGCGATCGGCACCAAGGGGATGCAGTTCCTGGGCCGCGTTGGTGCCAAGGTGGTCTCGCACGTGGTGCATCTGGGCGATACGCCGCATCTGGAAAAGCTGATCGGCGCGATCAAGGTCCAGCTCGACGCCTTCACCAATGGTGAGGTGGACGCCGTGTACCTGGCGTACACGAAGTTCGTCAACACCATGAAGCAGGAGCCGATGGTCGAGCAGCTGCTGCCGCTGTCCGCCGAGCGGATGGCGCAGACCGAAGAGGAAAAGCGCGCTTACTCGTGGGATTACATCTACGAGCCCGACGCCCAGACGGTGGTGGAAGACCTGCTGGTCCGCTACGTCGAAGCGCTGGTGTACCAAGCCGTGGCCGAGAACATGGCGTCCGAGCAGTCGGCGCGCATGGTGGCCATGAAGGCGGCGTCCGACAACGCCAAGAACGTGATTGCAGAACTGCAGCTGGACTACAACAAGACCCGCCAGGCAGCGATCACCAAGGAATTGTCGGAAATCGTCAGCGGTGCGGCAGCCGTGTAACTGACGAGACTGGGCGTCAAGAATTCAAGCTATCGGAGATACGAAATGAGTATCGGAAATATTGTGCAGTGTATTGGCGCCGTGGTGGACATCGAGTTCCCCCGCGACGCGCTGCCGAAGGTGTACGACGCGCTGGTGCTGGAAGAGAGCAACGAAGCGTCGTTCGCCGAGAAGGGCCTGACCTTCGAAGTGCAGCAGCAGCTCGGTGACGGCGTCGTCCGTACCATCGCGCTGGGCTCGTCCGACGGCCTGCGCCGCGGCATGGCCGTGAAGAACACCGGCGCGCCGATTTCGGTGCCGGTCGGTCACGGCACGCTGGGCCGCATCATGGACGTGCTGGGTCGTCCCATCGACGAAGCCGGCCCGATCGCCGCGGACGAAGTGCGCGCGATTCACCAGAAGGCCCCGCAGTTCGACGAACTGTCGCCTTCGGTGGACCTGCTCGAAACCGGCATCAAGGTGATCGACCTGGTCTGCCCGTTCGCCAAGGGCGGCAAGGTTGGCCTGTTCGGCGGCGCCGGCGTCGGCAAGACCGTCAACATGATGGAACTGATCAACAACATCGCCAAGCAGCACAGCGGCTTGTCGGTGTTCGCCGGCGTGGGCGAGCGTACCCGTGAAGGGAACGACTTCTACCACGAAATGAAGGACTCGAACGTGCTCGACAAGGTGGCCATGGTGTTCGGCCAGATGAACGAGCCGCCGGGCAACCGTCTGCGCGTGGCGCTGACCGGCCTGACGATGGCCGAGCGTTTCCGCGACGAAGGCCGCGACATCCTGTTCTTCGTCGACAACATCTACCGCTACACGCTGGCCGGTACCGAAGTGTCGGCACTGCTGGGCCGTATGCCTTCCGCCGTGGGCTATCAGCCGACGCTGGCTGAAGAAATGGGCAAGCTGCAGGAGCGCATCACGTCGACCAAGACCGGCTCGATCACCTCGATCCAGGCCGTGTACGTGCCGGCGGATGACCTGACCGACCCGTCGCCCGCTACCACCTTCCTGCACCTGGACTCGACCGTCGTGCTGTCGCGTGACATCGCCGCGCTGGGTATCTACCCCGCCGTCGATCCGCTCGACTCGACCTCGCGCCAGCTGGATCCGCAGATCGTCGGTACCGAGCACTACGAAGTGGCCCGCCGCGTCCAGCAGACGCTGCAGCGCTACAAGGAACTGCGCGACATCATCGCGATTCTGGGCATGGACGAACTGTCGCCGGAAGACAAGCTGGCGGTGGCGCGTGCACGGAAGATCCAGCGTTTCCTGTCGCAGCCCTTCCACGTCGCGGAAGTGTTCACGGGTTCGCCGGGCAAGTACGTGCCGCTGAAGGAAACCATCCGCGGCTTCAAGATGCTGGTGGACGGCGAGTGCGATCACCTGCCCGAGCAGGCGTTCTACATGGTCGGCTCGATCGACGAAGCCTTCGAGAAGGCCAAGAAGCTCCAGTAAGCCTCGCCAGGCGACGGCGCGCCGGCACGGTTTCCGTGCGCAGGCGCGCCGCCGTTCCAAGCGAAGCGACTGGACAAAGGAATTCACATGGCAACCATTCTTGTAGACGTCGTCAGCGCGGAAGCCTCGATCTTCTCCGGCCAGGCGAAGTTCGTGGCGCTGCCGGGCGAGTCGGGTGAGCTGGGCATCCTGCCCGGGCACACGCCGCTGATCACGCGCATCCATCCGGGTGCGGTGCGGATCGAGAAGGAAGACGGCAGCGAAGAGTTCGTGTTCGTCGCCGGCGGCATTCTGGAAGTCCAGCCCAAGCACGTGACCGTGCTGGCCGACACCGCGATCCGTGGCACCGACCTCGACGAGGCCAAGGCGCAGGAAGCAAAGCGTGCCGCCGAGGAACTTCTGCAGAACCAGAGCAGCGAGTTCGACCTGGCGCGTGCGCAGAGCGAGCTGGCGGTTGCGGCCGCCCAGCTGGCGGCCATCGCCCGCCTGCGCCGGAAGAAGTAAGCAGGACCCCGTCCAGGCGTTGCTTTTTCGTCAGCGCGAAGGAAAAAGGCAGCCGCGAGGCTGCCTTTTTTCATGATGCGAGCTATGCTGTTGGCTGAAGTCAGACAAACACTGACAAAAAACTAAAAACACAAAAAAAAGCGCGCGGGCCGGGGAGGCGCCGCGCGGACGGGAAAATCCCTTCGAGGGGTCAATTCGAAGGAACGGGTTCGGTCGGGCGACGTGTAGCGCGTCCTGTTGCAGGGACAGCCTGTCTCGCAGGCTTCGCTACCGTTCGCCACAGCACCGGCATCCGATCTGGCGCATACTCGACTACTATTGGCGCCGTTTATCGGGACACCGGCAATACATTCTGCTGCTGGGCTTTCTTCAGGGCGCCTGCGGCTCTCTGGCTTGCGGCGCCGTCACAAAGTTCACAATGTGTCAAAGCATTGTGGGGGAAACTTCCCCCTATGGCAGTAACAAAGTGTATCGGTTTGCAAGTAGTTGAAAGCGAAAAGACGGCAAATTGGCCGCAATAGCCACAAAAATAGGCACACTCTGTTGGCTATCGCACGCTGGCATCGTTCTGGTGCATGACTATTTCCGTTTCGGCACTGCTCGCCGGATCACCTCGTCGGGGTTGACGCCCGGTGCGTGCACCGGCAGTGTTCCATCGCTGCGGGTGTCTTGCCCGCCTGCCAAGGAGCACTGAATGGATACCATGCAGGCCGATATTGAGGGCATGCTGAAGCTGCGCACGGTCGCCGTGGTTGGGCTGTCCGACAAGCCCGAGCGCGCGAGTCACGAGGTGGCCGCCTTCCTGCAGCGGCACGGTCACCGCATCGTCCCCATCAACCCGAACCACGCCGGCGAATCGATCCTGGGCGAGCGCTGCCATGCCTCGCTGCACGACGCCGCGCAAGTGTTGGCGGCGGAGGGCGCGCGCATCGAGTGGGTCGATATCTTCCGGCGCTCGCCCGATGTGCCGCCGGTCGTAGAGGAGGCGATCGCGATCGGTGCGCGAGGCGTCTGGCTGCAACTGGGCATCGTCAACGACGAGGCGTTGGCCCGCGCGAAGGACGCCGGGCTGATGGCGGTACAGGACCGCTGCAGCAAGATAGAAACGACGCGCGGTTGAGCGGCGTCGCCGCGTATCATTCGACCCCCTTCGCTTTCCGTCTTCCATCCTCACCTCCCACGAATTCGCCCAGGGACGCCATGGCCATCGACCCCGACCTGCTTGCCTACTATCGCGGACTCGCCGAGCGCTATGCCGGCGCGCCGGTGCCCGCCGATGCGCTCGAGCGGCGCGCCCGCTTCCGCGAGGTTGCGGCGCTGTCGTATCGTCCCGATCCGGAAGGGCTCGCCGTGTCCGAGCTGCCTATCGCACTGGAGGGCAGGACGCTGAACGCACGCCTGTTCCGGCCCATCGCGGTGGCGAGGCCGCGTCTGCTGGTCTATTTCCACGGCGGCGGCTGGGTCGTCGGCTCGCACGAGACCCACCACGGCGTCGCCGCGGCACTGGCGCTCGATACCGGCTGTGCGGTCGTCAGCGTCGACTACCGGCTCGCGCCCGAGCATCCCTATCCCGCGCCCTGCGACGATGCGCTCGACGCCTTGCGATGGCTGGCGCAGCGGCGCAACGCCCTCGAAGTCGATCCGCGCTTTCTGGCGGTCGCTGGCGACAGCGCCGGCGGCCACCTGGCGGCGCAGGCCGCCGCGCTTGCCAATGCCGATACGCCGGGCCTGGTGCGCGCGCAGTTCCTGATCTATCCCGTCACCGCACCCCGCTTCGCCAGCGAGAGCTATCGCGCCTTTGCCGCCGGCCCTGGCCTGACGCGCGACGAAATGACGTGGTACTGGACGCAGTTCATCGGCGAAGCCCGGCTCGCCGACGGTACGGCAATGGACGATCCTCGCCTGCATCTGATGGCCGCGCTCCCCGGCCGCTCCACCGCGGTCCCGCCGGCGACGGTGGTGCTGGTGGCGGCGCATGACGTGCTGCGCGACGACGGCCTCGCCTACGCCGATTATCTGGTGCGCGAGGGCGCCGCCGTGATCACCATCGAGGCGAGCGGCATGACCCATGGCTTCGCCCGCCTGCAGGGCGAATCGCCGCGGGCCCGGGAATGGATGCGGCGCGGCGCCCAGGCCTTCGCCCAGTTGCTGGACGAGGAATGACGCTCGACGGGATCGAGGCTGGACGAGGAGGGCGGTCTGAAAAGAATGAGGCAGAACAAGCAATGAAGCCGGGCGCACCGGCGCGCGGAATCACCGGGGCGCCATGCCCGTAATACTGCCGGCGGCGGTGTGGCGATCCCGTAGAATGGCGGGCTGACGAGGACCACCATGACCGCACTGCAGAACGACATCTTCCTGCGCGCGCTGCGCCGCCAGCCGACCGAATACACGCCGCTGTGGCTGATGCGCCAGGCCGGGCGCTATCTGCCCGAATACAACGCCACACGCGCACGGGCCGGCAGCTTCCTTGGGCTGGCCAAGAATCCGGCGTTTGCCACCGAAGTCACCCTGCAGCCGCTCGACCGCTTTCCGCTCGACGCCGCAATCCTGTTCTCGGACATCCTGACCGTACCCGACGCGATGGGCCTCGGCCTGTCGTTTGCCCAGGGCGAAGGCCCGCGCTTCGCGCGGCCGCTGCGCACCGAGGCCGATGTCGCCAGGCTGGCGGCGCCGGATATGGGCGAACTGCAGTACGTGTTCGATGCGGTCGCGTCGATCCGGCGTGCCCTGGTACAGGACGGACGCCAGCGCGTGCCGCTGATCGGCTTCTCCGGCAGCCCCTGGACGCTGGCCTGCTATATGGTCGAAGGCGGCGGCTCGGACGACTTCCGGCTGGTCAAGGGCATGATGTACGCCCGCCCGGACCTGATGCACCGGATCCTGGAGATCAATGCGCAGGCCGTGTCCGCCTATCTGAACGCGCAGATCGAGGCGGGCGCCCAGGCCGTGATGCTGTTCGATACCTGGGGCGGCACGCTGGCCGACGGCATGTACCAGCGCTTTTCGCTCGACTACATGCGCAAGGTCATCGCGGGCCTGCGCCGCGAGCATCAGGGCGAGAACGTGCCGGTGATCGTCTTTACCAAGGGCGGCGGCCTGTGGCTGGAGCAGCTGGCCGACAGCGGCGCCGATGCCATCGGCCTGGACTGGACGGTCAATCTGGCCGCCGCGCGCCGGCGTACCGGAGGCCGCGTGGCCCTGCAGGGCAATCTGGACCCGACCGTGCTGTTCGCCGACGAGGCCGGCATCCGCGAACAGGCCCGCAGGGTGCTGGACGATTACGCGGCCGGCGGCGGCAGCGATGGCCACGTCTTCAACCTCGGACATGGAATCTCGCAATTCACGCCGCCCGAGAGCGTAACGGTGCTGGTCGACGAAGTGCACCGCCACAGCCGTGCGCTGCGGCAGCGCGACGGCGCCCAGGCATAGGCCCGCGCACGCCGGTGCCGGTGCGTCTGCGCTGCCGAATCGTGTGCATGCGGGGCGCCATCGTGGCGCTTCGGCGATGAATCGGTGCCTGTCAAGGCTTGACTTATGCACACAAATGGGCTTTCCGCAGTGCACGACGGGGTTATCACTTAACACAATCGGGGGATATTGCTAAGTCATTGATTTTTAATGGCTTGACAGCAGGCGCTGGAGCATGGTCATGGTCCCGAAAGCCTTGTTTCGCGCGCCTTTACGGCAAGTTGGCCCGAGTTTTCAACAAAGTTATCCACAGGCGATGTGGAGAGAGGGGAAAACTGGTCATCTATCATCGACTTAGCCCCACATTTGAAGTTTTACTTTAAGTTGATGCTGCACCGCACCCAACGACCGGCACGCCGTCCTCGTACTCCCGGCCTCGCCCCGCCGATGCAGAGTCTTGGCAACGAAGTGTCGTGTATGGTGCACACTTCGGTGCCGGCGGAATTTGCCGGCCGTCCTCGCCCCCGCCCCCGCTGATCGTGTCGTCCCCGTCCTCATCCCTGGCAAGCCCGCCGCCGCAGAACGAAGTCGGCGGCGCTGCGTCGCCGCTGGTGCAGATCGCGCTGGACACGCCCGCAGACGACCGCTTCGATTATCTGAACGCCGAGCTCGACGGCAGGCACGTCCGTCCGGGCGAGCTCGTTGCCGTGCCGTTCGGCCGGCGCGAGATGGTGGGGGTCGCGATTGCGGGTACCGATCGCAGCGAGGTGCCCGCCGACCGGCTGCGTCCGGTATCGCAGCGGCTGGGCTGGCTGCCGCCCCTCAATGCGCACTGGCTGGCGCTGGCCTCTTTTGCGGCCGCCTATTACCACCGGCGTCTGGGCGAGGTGATCCTGCCCGCCTTGCCGCCCGGTTTGCGCGACGCGCAGGCCTGGCCCCGGCTGGCGGCGCGCGCGCGCACCGAGCGGTTCCGGCTGCGCGAGGGCTGCGCCGAGGCGCTGCTGGCC